>NZ_JBFTNG010000001.1:0-1516312 GCF_056397365.1 Stenotrophomonas sp. 05N37
TCCGATGGAAGACAAATTCGGTTTAACGCGTCCCCATCGTCTAGAGGCCTAGGACATCACCCTTTCACGGTGGCGACCGGGGTTCGAATCCCCGTGGGGACGCCAGCTTCAAACAAACAGCCCTGACTTCGGTCGGGGCTTTTTGTTTGGGTGCTCGGCAGCGGCCCAGCGCCGACCCTCGCGCCTACGTGACCACCTTGGCCATCCCCACCGACCGGGGCGCGGTTTCCGCGAAACCAAACTGCGCATACAGGCGGTTGGCGTGGCCATCGGCAATCAGGCTGACATAGGCTCCCACCGCATGCGCGGCCAGCCACTGGTCCAACTGCTGCATCACCACCTTGCCCAGCCCCCGCCCCTGCCATGCGGGCAACACCGCGATATCCACCACCTGCAGGAAGCAGCCGCGGTCCCCGATCAGCCGTCCCATCGCCACCAGCCTACGGCCATCACGGATGCTTACCCCGAACACCGTATGCGGCAGCCCAAGCGTGGCGGCTTCGTGCGATTTGGGACTGAGCCCGGCAGCCACGCGCAGCGCGCGGTACTCGTCCACATCGGGCGTGTGGGGAAAACACTGGAGGCCGTCAGGCAGGGACATGGCAGGACACGCAACAGAAAGGAACCCCCAGCATACCCATGGGTTTCTCACCGGGTGCGACGAAGAGGCCTATGCTGTACCCCTGTCTGCCGCTGCCCTGCCCCATGTGCTATTCCGCCCAGATCCGCGCCGATTACACCAAACTGGTCCGCGAATTCGGCGCCATGCTGTCGCTGGACGAGTTCGCCCAGCTCTACGCGCACGACCCTGGCAAGCACCGCCCGAAGACCCCCAAGGCCATGGACGATGGCTTTGCCGGCGCGCGTACCGCCCAGGGCCAGGACATCGTGGCGAAGATCCAGCACTGGCATGCCGAGGAAATGCAGGCGCTGGACGAGGAGATCCGCGTGCAGTCCGCGCGCCTCAAGGAGGCCGAAGAGGCCCTGGCCCACCGCCCCACGCAGAAGGCACGCAACGCGCTGCGCGTTGCCGGCAACCGGATCGAGCGCGCGCAGGCGCGGTTGGACGACCTGCGCCGCACCGGCCTGCTGCCGCGTGACAGCCGCATCTTTCCTGGCGTATACGCGCCGGTGATCGTGTCCGAGCACGGCCAGCGGGTGATCAAGCCCATGCGCTACCAGTGCCGCCTGCCTGACAAACCCGCTCGCAACGACACGCTGTATCCGGGTACCTACAACGCCCGGCGCGACAGCCTCGCCTCGTACTGGAAGTCCGCGTTCGGGCATCGCCACGGCGTGGTGGTGGTGCAGTCGTTCTACGAACACGTCCCGCGCCATGCACTGGAACAGCGCAGGCTGGCGCCCGGCGAGAAACCGGGCAACGTGGTGCTGGAGTTTCGACCGCAGCCGCCGCGCGACCTGCTGATCGCCTGCCTGTGGTCCGAGTGGGAGGGCCCCGAAGGCCGCCTGCTGTCCTTTGCCGCCATCACCGATGAACCGCCGCGTGACGTGGCGGCGGCGGGCCATGATCGCTGTATCGTGCCGATCCGGGCCGAATACCTGGATGCGTGGCTCAACCCGGACCCGCAGGACCTGGCCGCGCTCTACCGCATCCTGGATGACCGCGAGCCCGTATCACTGGCGTACGCCGAGGCGGCGTGAGCCACCCGCTCAGCTGGCGACCGACGCGCCCCGCAGCGCGCGCGCCAGCGCGGCGTTCAGTTCCGCGGTGAGATAGGGCTTGCCCAGCAACACGCCACTGCGGAATACCTCGGGCAGGTGGTCCGGCGCCATGCCGGTGGCGAGCACGAACGGAATGCCGCGCGCGCCCAGGCCAGCCGCAACGGCCTCACTGGTTTCGTTGTTGGCCAGCCGGTAATCCAGCAAGGCGACCTGGGGATCGCTGGCCCCCAGCAAGCGCAACGCCTCGGACACCGATGCCGCCACCCCCACCACGACCGCACCGGACTGCACCAGCTGCATCTGCAGCAGCGTGGCGCTCATCTCATCGTTTTCCACCACCAGTACCCGCAGATCCTGCAACGCGCTCATACCGGCTCCCTGTATGGTTCAGCACGGTGAGTATAGCGTCCCGCCCAGATGACGGCCGCATGGCGACTGAAGCATTCAGATCTCCCCAGACCGTCGTGTTTTGTATACACTACGCGGCCAGCCAGCCGAAGTGGCGGAATCGGTAGACGCAGCGGACTCAAAATCCGCCGCCCTTAAAAGCGTGTGGGTTCGAGTCCCACCTTCGGCACCATGGAACACGCAGAGGCCAGATCCCACGGATCTGGCCTTTTGCGTTTCAGCCGCCGGCCGTTTTGCGGCCTGATGGCGATACTGCGGTATCCGTCGCACGACCGGCCGACGGCATGCGTCGCCGCCGCGGCCGGGTCCCGGCCGACAGCGTCGATCGCATCACGTCGTCCCGCGCGCCGGGCACCGCGTACCGGCTTGCTGCGCTCGCACGAGGTGCCTACGCTGTTGTCAGGGACCGCCGCAGCGGCGCCCGTTTCCAAGGGAGTGAGGCGTGGATCGGCAAGGACGCAAACTGCTGGTGTTGGACATCGATGAAACCCTGGTGTTCGCCAGCGAACACGCGCTGGATCGCCCCGCCGACCTGCGCGTTGCCGGCTACCACGTGTACAAGCGCCCCCATCTGGACGCCTTCCTCGACTATGCGTTCGCCACTTTCGAGGTCGGGGTCTGGACGTCGTCCGGCCAAGGGTATGCGGAACCGCTGGTGGCGCAGTTGATGGGCGCGCACCCGGTTGCGTTCGTCTGGTCGTCGGCCCGCTGCAGCACCGCGCGGGATTGGGAGACCGGCCACTACGCCAGCGAGAAACGCCTGGCCAAGCTCAAGAAGCTCGGTTTCGCGCTCGACCAGATCATCGGGATCGACGACACCCCGCGCAAATACGCGAAGAACTACGGCAACCTGGTCTGCGTACGCGAGTTCACCGGCGATCCCTGCGACGACGAACTGTCCCACCTGCCCCGCTATCTGGCCCACCTCGATCGGGCACCCCGCATCCGCACCGTGGAAAAGCGCAACTGGCGGGAGCAACTGCTGCGCCTGTGATCCGTGCCGGTCGGCCGGATGCCCACGCCGTGGGCCGGTCGCATCCCATAGCGCCCATTGCTACCGGCGGGCCTGCTCGCAGTGGTCGTGCAGGCTCACGCCCAGCGTCGCGCGAAAGGCGCGCAGGAAGGTGCCGGCGTGCTTGAAGCCTATGGCGAGCGCCGCCGCGTCCACGCCCATCTCGCCACGCCGTACCCGGCGGGCGGCCTGTTTCAGCCGCACCTGCGTGCCGAACTGCAGCGGCGTGCAGCCGTAGGCGGCCAGGAACGCTTCGGAAAAATAGCGCACGGGCATGCCCAACCGGTTGGCGAGCTCGCGTGAAGGGACAGCGCGCTCGGTATGGCCGTGCATGATCAGGCAGGCGGTCTGCAGCGTGGCCAACACCTGCTGCCTGCGCGCTGGCGAGTGGCCCGGGCAGTGTGCGGCGCGGGCCGCGATCCCGCGTTGCTGGTCGGCCATGAGCAGCAGCAACGGGCGCAGATCCGCATGGCCCTGCGCCTTGCTGGCCGGTGCGGACGCGCGCCGACGCCACAGTTGGATCGCCATCCGCAGTTCGGCCGCTGGCATCTGGCCGACGCCGGGGTACATCGGCCCGGCGCCTGTGCCCAGTGCCTCCAGCGTATCGGAGGACAGGCAAACGCCGGCGCAGATCCCGAGGCGGCCCGCGCGCAGCAGCGGCGTCGAATCGGGGCCGAGCATGAGCCATCCGCCGCGACGCAGTTCCAGCCGGCCCTCGCGGCCCTCGATGACGGTACTGCCGCGCAGTTGTACCCACAGGCTGGTGACCCCGGCCGGTATCCGCAGCGGCGGCCCGGATGCAAGCACGGCAACCGGCCGCGCGTTCAAGGTGACAGGCGCTCAAGCACGGCGGTGCAGCCTGCCGGTGCCCACTCGTTGTGGGGGGCTGCACGCGACGCGCTGGTCGTGCACTGCCAGCCCTGATCGACGCTGTAGTCGAGGGCGACGAAGTCGAGGAATTCGCCGCCGCAATACAGGTGTGCCGTGCGGGCGGGAACGATGATGTCCACCACGATGGTGGTGCAGAGCGAGGACGTTCCCTGCAGGCCAACCATGCCGGGGTTGCTGACGTAGTCGCCCTGCGCGCCGGTGTTGACCAGCCACTCGGCGCCGGCCTTGCCGTGCGAGAGTTCCTCCAGCATCGCGCTGATGCGCGAGCGTGCGGTGTGGTGCCGGTAGCCGGGAACGGTGACCGCCAGCAACACCGCCAGGGCGCCGATGGCGACGATCAGCTCGACCAGGGTGATGCCGCGCTGGCGGTTGGCCCGGGGGCGGGATCGATTGAGATGGAGCATTTCGTTTCTTTGAAAGCGCGGGCGGTCTGTACGGCGGACGACGTGCGCATTGCCCGAATGGGCGTTCGACGCGTACCCGCTAGGAGACCACCCCACCCCCAGGCACACCATGCAAGGAGTGGTAAAAGCGGTTTCAGTGACGGGTTTTGCAACGATTCCGATGCGACACGCCGCGCACAGGGTCCCGCAGGGACCCTGCTGCCGGCATCGCGCCGTGGCGTGATCGCCCCTGCCTAGACCAGGCGCAGCGGCGGATGCCCAACGTGCGCCACGTGGCCGCCCGCCGCGCGTGGCGCGCCCTTGCCCGCATCCACCCGGAACGCCGCCACCGTCTGCAGCAACTGCGTGGCCTGCTCTTCCATGCTGCGCGCGGCCGCGGAGGCTTCTTCCACCAGCGCGGCGTTCTGCTGGGTGCTCTGGTCGATGTGATCGACCGCCTGGTTGATCTGGCCGATGCTCTCGCTCTGCTGCTGGGCCACCGCGCTGATCTCGGTGACCAGTGCGCTGACCCGCTTCACGTTGACCACGATCTCATCCATGGTGCGCCCTGCACTCTCGACCTGGCCGGTGCCGGTGCCCACCTTCTCCACGGAGTCGGCAATGAGCTGTTTGATCTCCTTGGCCGCACTGGCCGAGCGCTGCGACAGTTCGCGGATCTCGGTGGCGACCACGGCGAAACCACGGCCATGCTCACCGGCACGCGCGGCCTCCACGGCGGCATTCAGCGCGAGGATGTTGGTCTGGAAGGCGATGCCGTCGATCACCCCGATGATGTCCACGATGCGGCGCGACGATGCGTTGATCAGCGCCATCGTGGAGACCACTTCGTGCACGACGTGGCCGCCCTGCGCAGCCACGTCTACCGCGCCGATCGCCAGTTCGCTGGCCTGGCGCGCGTTGGCGGCGGTCTGCTGCACGGTCGCGGTGAGGCCCTTCATCGAGACCGCGGTTTCCTCCAGCGACGCCGCCTGCTGCTCGGTGCGGACCGACAGGTCGCTGTTGCCTTCGGCGATCTCGCTGGCGCCCACCGCGATGGTATCGGCGGCGAACTTGATCTGGCCGATGATCGTGGCCATCGCATCGACCAGCGCGTTGATGCCTTCGCACAGCTCGGCGATGTGGCCGGTCTTGTCCGCGGTGGCGATGTGCCCGGTGAGGTCGCCGCCCTGCGCCGCGGCCACCACCTCGCGGGTCTGCGCGACGGCTTGCTGCATGGCCTGGCTGTCGCGCACCTGGGCGGTGATGTCGGTGGCGTACTTGACCACCTTGAACGGACGCCCGTTCATGTCGAAGATCGGGTTGTAGGAAGCCTGGATCCAGACCTCCCGGCCGCCTTTGCCAAAGCGCCTGTACTGGCCGGCGTCATACTCGCCGCGCCCCAGCTTCTCCCAGAACTGGCGGTATTCCAGGCTCTGGCGGTGCTCGGGGTCGACGAAAATCGCATGGTGCTGGCCACGCACCTCGTCCAGCGTGTAGCCGGTGGTGGCCAGGAAATTGTCGTTGGCCGACAGGATGCGGCCATCCAGGCCGAACTCGATCACCGCCTGCGATTTGTTGATCGCCGCCAGCTGGCCGGAGACATCGGCGGCCTGCTGCATCTGCGCGGTGATGTCGGTGGCGAATTTCACCACCTTGTAGGGACGCCCGTTGGCATCCAGCACCGGGTTGTAGGAGGCTTGGATCCAGATCTCGCGGCCGCCCTTGCCCAGCCGGCGGTACTGCCCGGCGTCGTACTCGCCGCGCCCGAGCTTGGCCCAGAACTCCCGGTACTCCAGGCTCTGGGCAAGGGCCGGGTCGACGAACATCGCATGGTGCCGGCCCTGGATTTCCTCCAGCGCGTAGCCCACGGCCTGCAGGAAGTTGTCGTTGGCGTGGAGGATGGTCCCGTCCAGGTCGAATTCGATCACCGCCTGCACCCGGTGCAGCGCGGCGACCTGCGCCTCCAGCTCGCGCTGGCGCCGCTGCTGGGCGGCATCGGCGGTGCCGCGCGCATCGCGGCGGGCTACGAACGGTGCAACCAGTGCGCGCCACGGCGAAACGCCGGCGTCGGCAACCTGTTCCTGCACATGCGCATGCATGCCTGAAGTAAGCATCATCTGATCCTCGGTGCCCGGTAGCTGGTGGGATCCGGCGGGCAACATGCCCGCCGGCACATCGGTTGGCTTGGGGACGTGCGAAGACACCCGTGGGCTGGCGTCATTCCTGCGGCTTGTACAACATGGTCCTGCTTCCTGCAGACGCTGTGTTGCAAAGGCACGCGGTCCCGGCCACACGAGCGGGGGGGCAGCCAAGGGCCAGCGCGGACCCACGCGAAGGTGGCTCCAATACCGGTATCGACTGGCGCTGAGGAAAGTTTAGGGCGGACCAATCAAAGGGGGCGGCCCGGGCGGCGGGCTCAGCCCTCGCCGCCCTCGCTGGTCTCGACCGCGTCCAGCGGGTCGCTGGCCTGGCCGAGCGGCACCTCGACCTGGACGTTGTTCTTGCCCAGCGCCTTGGCCCGGTAGCACTGGGCATCGGCGGCGGCCACGGCCGAATCCACGCTCATGTTGCCGCCGATCGCCGCGATGCCGATGCTGGCGCCCACGCTGAGCCGCTGCAGGTCCCACGGGATGGTCAGGCTCCGCACCGATTCGAGCAGGTCGCTGGCGATGCGGCGGGCGCGCTTGAGCGAGCAACCGGCCAGGATCACCGCGAACTCGTCGCCGCCCAGCCGGGCCACGATGTCCGAGTCGCGCACCCCATGGCGCAGCACGTTGGCCACCGCCCACAACATGGCGTCCCCGGCCAGGTGGCCGTGGCTGTCGTTGATCGGCTTGAAGTTGTCCAGGTCGATGAACATCAGCGAGGCCGATTGCCCGGTGCGGGCCACCCGGGTGATGGCCTGCTGCAGGTGCGCCTCGAAGCCGCGGCGGTTGCTCAGTTCGGTCAACGGGTCCACCTCGGCCAGGTGGCGGGCCTCGCGCTGGCGGGCGCGCTGCTGGGTGACGTCACGGATCACCCAGACCGCCCCCGTGACCTGTCCATCCTCGCCACGAAGCCAGGCCCGGGTCACATCGACCGGCACCAGCTGTGCCCCCACCGACAGCAGCAGGTCCGAGTGCAGGTCCACCGCGTTGCTGTCCGGGTCCAGCAGCACCGCGATGTCCAGGGGCGACCGCGGCGCGTACTCGGTGGTCAGCTCCATCACGTCCTGCACCTGGCCATGGGTCAGCGGCGCGGCCCCCTCACCCGCCAGCGCGCGGGTCGCCGCAGCGTTGGCATATTGGATCTGGCCGTGCAGGTCCAGGGTGAGCACCATGTCGGCCACCGCATCCAGGGTGACCCGGGTGCGCTGTTCGGAGTCGCGCAGTTGCAGGCTGCTCTGGCGCTGGGCGGTGACGTCCTGGATCTGCGACACGAAATGCAGCGGTTCGCCGTGCTCCGAGCGCACCAGCGACACCGACAACCGGCCCCAGACCACGTTGCCGGCCCTGCCCAGGTAGCGCTTGTCCATGTGGTAGTGGTCGCGGCGCCCCGCCAGCAGGTCGCCGACCAGGGCCAGGTCGGCATGCAGGTCGTCGGGGTGGGTCAGGGTCTGGAAGTCGATCTCCAGCAACTCGGCACGGGTGTAGCCGAGGATGCCGCACAGGGCATCGTTGACGTCCATCCAGCGCCCTTCCAGCGACACCAGCGCCATGCCCAGCGCCGCCGAGGAGAATGCACCGGAGAATTTCTCGGCCGCCAGGTAGGCCTGCTCGCGCACTTCGATCATCGGGGTGATGTCCACGGCCATGCCCACATACCCCAGTCGCTGGCCGCCGGCACAGTTGAGCGGGCTGATCGACAACCGGACCTGGCGATGCTCGCCATCCTTGCGCACGAACGTCCACTGGTGCGACCAGGTGCCCTGTGCGGCCTGGGCGGTGAGCGCCTCGAAGACGGTCGGCATGCGCCCGTCCGCGTCGGCCTGCGGGCGCAGGTAATCCATCATTTCGTCGGGGTCGTGGAACACGCCGGGGTTGGCCTTGCCGATCACGTCCTCGGCGCTGTAGCCCAGCAGCTTCTGCGCGCCGGTATTGAACAGGTTGATCACCCCGTCCACGTCGGTGGCAATCACCGCCACCTCGTCGGACGCATCCACCACCGCCTGCAGGCGCTGGCGCATGTTGGCCGCGTCCTGGCGCGCGTTCTGCAGGTCGGTCACATCGGCATGCGCGCCGGCCATCCACAGCGGGCGCCCCGCGTCATCCCACTCGTAGACGCGGCCGCGGTCCTGCACCCAGATCCAGTGGCCGTTCTTGTGCCGCATCCGGCACAGGCTGTCGTAGTGCGGCGAGCGTCCTTCCATGTGCTCGTTGAGCAGCGCGTTGGACTGGGCCAGGTCGTCGGGATGGACCAGCCGGAAGAAGGTCTCCGGGGTGATCGGGGCCAGTTCGTCGCGGGTGTAGCCCACGATCTGCGCCCAGCGCTCGTTGACCCACATCCGCCCGTCCTGGATGTTCCACTCCCAGGTGCCGGCGGCGGTGCCCTCGATGATCATCTGCAGGCGCCGATGGCGCTCGGTGATGTCGCGCAGCGCGGGGTCGCCGCCAGACCCGATGTCGGTGCGATCGTGGCTCACCGGCACGCCCACGCGCGCGGCGTCGTGCGCGATCGCACGGCGTTGGGCCCCGCCCGGTCCTCCGGTCCTGCCTGCTGCACTGTCATCTGGCCTCCCCGCCCGAGCCCCAGCCTACGGGCATTTGAGGGGAAGTGTGACCAAAGCGGGGTGAAACCAGAAGTGCCGCCGCCAGAGCAGCCGCCCGGACAGGCCGGGGGCCGCACGCGGCGGGCCCCCGGCACCCTGCCCGGCGGAGGCTCAGCCGCCCCGTTTGGCGCGGGCGAAGGCGTCGGCCAGGGCGTTGTTGGCCGGCGGCGCGGCGCTGCCCGGGCGCGGACCGGACGGGCCGCCACGGCCGCCATTGCGCGGGCCCGCCCCACCACCGTCACGGCGGCCACCGCCTGCGCCGGCCGGGCGCGCATCGCGCTCGCCGGGGGCCTTGGCCGGGGCCGGGGTGTCATCCAGGCGCCGGGTCAGGGCGATGCGCTTGCGCGCCACGTCCACCTCCAGCACCTTCACTTTGACGATGTCGCCGGCCTTGACCACATCGCGCGGGTCCTTGACGTAGGTGTCCGACAGCGCGGAGATGTGGATCAGGCCGTCCTGGTGTACGCCGATGTCCACGAACGCACCGAAGGCGGCCACGTTGCTGACCACGCCCTCGAGGATCATCCCGACCTTGAGGTCCTTGAGTTCTTCCACGCCCTCGGCGAACTGCGCCGCCTTGAACTCCGGGCGCGGGTCGCGGCCGGGCTTTTCCAGTTCCTTGAGGATGTCGCGCACGGTCGGCACGCCAAACGTCGCATCGGTGAACTGTTCGGCCTTGAGCCCGCGCAGGAAGCTGCCATCGCCGATCAACGCCTTGATCGGGCGCGCGGTGGCGGCCACGATGCGTTCGACCACCGGATAGGCTTCGGGATGCACCGAGGACGCATCCAGCGGCTGGTCGCCGTCGGCGATGCGCAGGAAGCCGGCGCACTGCTCGAAGGTCTTGTCGCCCAGGCGCGGCACCTTGAGCAGGTCCTTGCGGCGCTTGAACGGGCCGTTGTCGTCGCGGTGGCGCACGATGTTCTCGGCCACCGTCGAGGACAGCCCGGACACGCGCGCGAGCAGCGCGGCCGAGGCGGTGTTGACCTCCACGCCGACCGCGTTGACGCAGTCTTCCACGCGCGCATCCAGCGCGCGGGCCAACCGGTACTGGTCCACGTCGTGCTGGTACTGGCCCACGCCGATCGCCTTCGGCTCGATCTTGACCAGCTCGGCCAGCGGGTCCTGCAGGCGGCGGGCGATGGACACCGCACCGCGGATGGACACGTCCAGGTCCGGGAACTCCTTGGCCGCAAACTCCGAGGCCGAGTACACCGACGCGCCGGCCTCGCTGACCACGATCTTCTGCAACCGGGCATCGCCCAGCGCCTTGATGACGTCGCCGGCCAGCTTGTCGGTCTCGCGGCTGGCGGTGCCGTTGCCGATCGCGATCAACTCCACGTTGTGCTTCTGGCACAGCTGCTTGAGGGTGTGCAGCGACGCGTCCCACTGCCGCCGCGGTTCATGCGGGTAGATGGTGTCGGTGGCCACCAGCTTGCCGGTGGCGTCCACCACGGCGATCTTGCAGCCTGTGCGGATGCCCGGGTCCAGCCCGAGCACGGTCTTGGGGCCGGCCGGCGCGGCCAGCAGCAGGTCCTTGAGGTTGTCGCCAAACACCGCGATCGCCTCGGCCTCGGCCTTCTCGCGGGCCTGGTTGAACAGGTCCAGCAGCAGGTGCATGTGCAGCTTGGCACGCCAGGTCAGGCGGCACGCATCCAGCAGCCAGCGGTCGCCGGGGCGGCCCGCGTCGCGGATGCCGGCCTTGTAGGCGACGCGGCCTTCGGCGTACACGTGGCCGGCCTCGGCATCGCTGCCGGGGTCCAGTTCGAGGAACAGGATTTCCTCGCGGCGTGCGCGGAACAACGCCAGCAGCCGGTGCGAGGGGATCTTCGCCAGCGATTCGGCATGATCGAAATAGTCGCGGTACTTGGCGCCCTGCTCTTCCTTGCCTTCGGCGACACGGGCGCGGATGACCCCATTCTCGCCCAGCCAGCTGCGCAGCTCGCCGACCAATGCCGCATCTTCGCCCCAGCGCTCCATCAGGATGGCGCGGGCGCCTTCCAGCGCCGCCTTGGTGTCGGCCACGCCCTTGTCGGTATCGACGAAGGAGGCGGCAACGACCTGCGGGTCCCGGGTCGGATCGGCCAGCAGGCCGTCGGCCAGCGGTTCCAGCCCGGCTTCACGCGCGATCTGGGCGCGGGTGCGGCGCTTGGGCTTGTACGGCAGGTAGAGGTCTTCCAGGCGCGACTTGGTATCCGCGGCGAGGATATCGTTGCGCAGCTCGTCACTGAGCTTGCCCTGCTCGTCGATGCTGGACAGCACCGCGGCGCGGCGGTCTTCCAGCTCGCGCAGGTAGGTCAGGCGCGTTTCGAGGTTGCGCAGCTGGGTGTCGTCCAGGCCGCCGGTGACTTCCTTCCGGTAGCGGGCGATGAACGGGACGCTGGCGCCTTCGTCCAACAGGTCGATGGCGGCACGCGCCTGGGCAGGCTGGGCGCCGATTTCTTCGGCGATGGTCTGGGCGATCTGCTGGGCGAGCTTGATGTCAGGCATTGCTTCCGGCCGGAGCCGCAGTACGGAAAGACCCGATTGTGGCAATGCATGGCGGCGGGGGGAAGGCGTTGACAGCCGGCACCTAACCTGTCGCCAATGGCGTGCGGTGCCGACCGCGGGCCGGCGCTACCGGCTCATCGATAAAGCTGCGACGTGCGTTGGTGGACCAGGTCGTCGCGCATCGACTCCAGCGCCATCACCCGGATCCGACCAATCCCGGGAAGCTCCATGAACCGTTCGGTGTAGATCTCCGGCCCAGCGTCGGTATCGGCCCGTGACTTGCTGAAACCATGGGGCACCAGCCCCTTGTCGCCATCCTTGCTACCACCGACATAAAGAACGATTGCCATGTGATGTGTTCCTCCAATAAAGCATCGTGCATATACAACAGCCACCAGCTTAGCGCGGCGAACCTGACTGATACGTCATTTAGCCTAATAACCATTGTTTGCATGCAGATGACGTCGCATTGCACGACGTTTTATTTACGCAAATTTAACGGCCAGATAACGCTATGGCCACCAGCCGCGTCCGGTCATCGCATACACATCGGCGGCCCGCTCGAACGGATTGCGCGCACTGACGCCCCCGCAGAGCAGGTATACCGGCAGGTACAGCGGCCCCAGCACCAGGTACTGGTAGACGTGCGCGCGTTCGTGGTGGTGCAGGCCGATCACCGGCTCGGTGCACTCGCCCGCCTGGTGGGCGTAGGTGCGGCATGGCACGTCCAGCACCGGGCCGGTGTGCAGGATCACGTTGCCCAGTGTGATCGCCCCGCCCGGCCCCCACGGCCACTCACGGAACACCACCGCCAGGTCACGCTGATTCCATGACGCACGCGCACCGGCCAGCATGCCTGCCAGGCCGGCAACCAGTCCGATCAGGGTGTTGGGCGCAGTCCACAGCGCACCCAGCCCCTGCAGGATGCGCAGCCCCGGCGTGGGCAGGCTCAATCGGCCTCGTTGGGGATCAGCAGCCACAGGATCAGGTAGACCAGGATGCCGGGGAACGCCGCCGACAGCACCGAGACCAGCACGAACAGCACCCGCACCAGGGTGGAACTCCAGCCGAAGCGGTGCGCGATGCCGCCCATCACCCCGGCGATCATGCGGTCGTTGAGCGAGCGCGACAGCGGTTGCGGGGTGGCATTCATGGCAGCGGTCTCCGGCAGCGGGCGATGGCGGACTGTAGCGCGGACGATGTCTACGGCGTGCGTTGGCGCAGGGCCGTCAAGCGGGCGCCGAACCAAACCGCGGCGGTCTGCTCGGGCTGACCCGGGCAGGCGATGCGGTAGGGCTTGCCGCTCATGCTGCTCTGGCTGGCGGCGCGCTCGATGAACTGCTCGGCGGTGTCCACCTTGTCTTTCTTGAGCAGGTAGTCGTACTTGCGCTGCAGGTGCGCGCGCGCTTCGGCGGCATCGTGCCAGCTGCCATTGCGCTGGAAACGGCAGTTGGAGCCATCCAACGCACCGATCAGGCCGGCAATCTCGCGGCGGGCGCTATCGGTCGGGGCGGCCAGCGCAAGGCCGGGGGCGATGAGCGCCAGGGCGAGCACGGATCGGGTGCGATGGGTCATGCGGAACGTTCCTTCAACCAATCGGTAATCGTACCGGGAACCTCGCGCTGGGCGCGTCCGGACACATAAATGCCGATGTGGCCGCCGCGGAAACTGCTTTCGGTGTAGTCCGCGCTGCCAATCCGCCCGCGCATCGCGCGTGACGCATCCGGCGGCACCAGGTGGTCCTGCTCGGCGTAGATGTTGAGCACCGGCAGGGTCACCTGCGACAACTGCACCGTGTCCTCGCCGATGCGCACGCCGTCGTGCATCAGGCCGTTGGCCTGGTAGAACTGCTTGATGAAGTCACGGAACGTCTCGCCGGCCAGGTCGGGCGAATCGAAGATCCACTTTTCCATGCGCAGGAAGTCCTCCAGCGCGGCCTTGTCGTCGAGGATGTCGAGCAGGCCGACGTACTTCTGTACGTTGAGCCGGAACGGCTTGAGCATCAGGTAGCTGGCATTCATCAGGTCAGCCGGGATGTTGCCCAGCGTGTCCACCAGCAGGTCCACGTCCACCTGCCGTGCCCAGTGCGAGAGCATGTTGTCCGGGGTCTGGAAGTCGACCGGGGTGACCATGGTGATGAGGTTGGCCAGCTTGTGCTGGCGCAGCGCGGCATAGCACAGCGCGAATACCCCGCCCTGGCAGATGCCGAGCATGTTGATCGGCGCCCCGCTTTGCACCTGCAGGTGGTCCACCGCGCCATCGACGAAGCGCAGCACGTAGTCCTCCAGGGTCTGGTAGCGCTCGGACCGATCGGGGTAGCCCCAGTCCAGCACATACACGTCGTGGCCGAGGGCCAGCAGGCGTTGGACCAGCGAGCGGTCGGCCTGCAGGTCGACCATGTACGGGCGGTTGACCAGCGCGTAGACGATCAGCAGCGGGGTCGCATGCACCGGCGTGTCGGTACCGACGAACCGGTATAGCGCGACCTTGCCGTCGCGCCAGACCTCCTCGCGTGCGGTGGCGCCGTAGTCCACGTCCTCCACCGACGGCAGCAGGGTGAGCCCATCCAGCAGCTTGCGCTGCATGGCCAGGGTTTCCTGCAGCAGGTCGTCCGCGTTGAAGCCCAAGGGCCCTTTCATGGCGTGCGCGTCTTCTTCGGCCGGGCCGCTGCGGGGGTTGCAGCGGCCTTGGGCGCGGATTTCTCGGCCGATTTACTGCCGGCTGATTTACCGGGGGCTTTACGGGCGACTTTCCTGGCGGCGGTCCTGGGTGGCCTGGCCGACGCAGCGGCGGCTGCGCCCGGCGACGCCGTGCCAGCGCGCGTGCGCGCCGGCGGCGGTGTTTTCGGCGCGGAGGAGGCCTTCGGCGCCGCATCCGCCATCATCCGCCGGACCAGCCGCTCCAGTTCGGTGATGCGGCGATGCGCCGCGTCCATCTCGGTGCGGGTGGGCATGCCGATCGCCTCGCAGACCCGCTCGATCTCCTGCTGGGTCGCTGCGCGCAGGCGCATCTGGGCATTGCCGAGCGACGCATAGATGCGCTGGAACGCGTCGGACATGGCTACCTTGGCATACGCCTCTTCGGCGGCCTCGATCCACAGGTCGAACATCGCCCGGGCACTGGTCAGCTGGTTGCCGGGCTGCTCATGCTCGGCCAGGCGCTGTTCGAACAGCTTGAACGCCTCATCGAGCGCCTGCTTGATCTGGTCCACGTAGTCGCTGGAGTGCGCCTGGTACTCCTGCTGGGCGCGCAGCAGCGCCTGCCAGCGGGCCTGGTGCTCGCGGCCGGGACCGAACGCCGGGCTCTGCAGCCACGGCCCGAGGTCGCGCTGCAGCGTTTCCAGCAGCTTCAGCAGGTCCGGTCCACCGGCCTGGGTCTGCCCGCGCGCGCCCTGCAGCATCCACTGCAGCAGCCCGTCGCCCTGGCCTTCCACGGCCTGCTTCCAGGCCTGGGCCACGTCGGCACTGCTGGCATCGCGGCCGGCGAACTGGGCCGCCACCTGCTGCATCGTGCCGTACCAGCCGCCGGCCTGTTCGCGGAAACGGTGCACCGCCGCGTCGGCCGGACTGCTGGTGGCGTTGGGCATCATCTGCGCCCACCAGTCGATGGCCTGCTGCCAGCTGCCCTGCCCCGCTGCGCCGGGACCGCCCGGCCCAGGCGGCACCGCGGCATGCCGCAGCGCATCGCCCCAGGCGCTGAAATACTGCCGCGCCAGGGCCTCGATGTCGCCTGCATTGCTGCCGCTGCCGGCGGTGCTCATGCCAACACTCCGTGCAGGATCGAATCGAACGGCATGGGCGTGTTCCGGCTCACGGCTTGGGGATGCGCAGGGTCTTGCTGATCATCAGCGAACCGGACAGCGCGAACAACAGCACCATCGGGTGCAACTGCCACGGGCCCAGTTGCCACTGGCCCAGCCACAGGTCCTGGCCGATCGCGCCCATGCTGGCCGCCACGGCCAGCACCACCACCAGCGCCAGGCTGGTCGGGATCGGCGTGCCCTCGAAGTACGGCACTTTGTCGCCTTCGCCGGCCAGGGCCTCGGCGGTCACGTTGTAGCGCGCCAGCCGGCTCACCCCGCAGCACACGAAGTAACTCAGTACCAGCCAGTCCCAGCCGCCCTGCATACCGCAGGCATAGGCCAGCGCGGCCGGGGCCACGCCGAAGGAAATGATGTCCGACAGCGAGTCGAGCTCGCGGCCCAGGGTGGAACTGGACTTGCGCCAGCGCGCGATGCGCCCGTCCAGCGCGTCGAAAATGAAGGCCAGCGGGATCAGCGCCATGCCGAAGAGCAGGTAGCTGCGCTCGCCATCCTGCAGGAAGCGCATCGCGGCGAACACCGCGCCGGTGCCGCAGAAGGCGTTGGCCAGGGTGAACCAGTCCGCCAGGTGGAACTCGCGCAGCATCGAGAAGTGACGTTTCATGGAATATCTGTTGACGGCAATCGCAAGAGAGTACCGCGACCGGCCCGAACCGTCACAGAGCAGATGGCCGCCAGCATCTTGATCGGCGTTGCCGTCGCCTTCACGCGACGACGACCTGCGGTGAATTTTTGACCACCCATCTTGACAGCAAGGAGCGGCGGGGGCTGCCACCGCTTATCCACAAACTTGCGCACCAGTCATCCACACCCCCTGTGGACAACTCAGTCTCAATAGACGCGACGGTGGTGATTTATTGATCACCCGCCGTTATCTCCGGCTGCTCCGCAGGCACTGTGGCCCCGCAGCGCGGTGCGCTATGGTGCGCGGCGGACCCCGCCGCCGCCCGTCCTGCCCGCTCCTGCCCACGCGCTTCCGCAGCGGGCGATGGGTGCAACCAGATCGCGCCGCTGTCCGTCCATACGGCGATTGCCGGCGTCTGCCAGAACGCAGGTCCAGCGGCTGCGGGCACGTCGGTGATGCCGGGCAGCGCAATGGCCGGCCTGGGCCGCCGTGCTGCTTACAGGCGGGTAAAGCTCCACGACTGCATCGCGCCGTCGCGGTAAGGCATCACCCCGTGGAAGGCCCGCGGGTCCTCGCCGAACACCAGCGGCAGGAAGCTGCGGTCGCCCTCCCACAGCGGCAGCGCGTCGAGCTTGTCCAGGTCCACCCACTCCAGCGTGCCCTCCGGGTTGGAGGTCAGCGGGGTGCCGGTGAAGTCATCGATGATGAAGACGAACCCGAACCAGTCCTCGCCGTTCTTGCCGAACCCCGGCCAGCTGATCGTGCCCCGCAGGCGCATGGTGCCGCATTCGATCCCGGCTTCCTCGCGGATCTCCCGGCGCATGCAGGCGGCGGCGTCTTCGTCGCGCTCCATCTTGCCGCCCAGCCCGTTGTACTTGCCGAGGTGCAGGTCGCCCGGCCGGGCATTGCGGTGGATCATCAGGGCCTGGGTGCCATCGGGTGACAGCACGTAGCCGAGGGTGGCCATGATCGGGGTATAAGGCATGAGGCGCGGGCTCTGGGAACGCAAACCCCGATTATGCGCGATCGCCGCGGCGCGGTCGGCTCAGCCGGCGACCTGGGTGCGGCGGGTGTCGGCAGGGGCCGGCAACGCATCGCCATCGCGGCGCAGGGTGGCCACGCCGTGGCCGCGCTCGGCCAGGTATTCCAGCCATTTGCCGAGGAAGGTATTCATCCGCATGCGGTGGCTGATCAGCTCGGCCGGTGGCGGGTACATCCCCACCACGTCCTGCCAGCGGCGGCCGACGTAGCAATGGGTGGTCTCGGCCTGGCGCGCGTCACGGTACAGGCGCACATAGGCCGACGGGTCCGGCTGCCCGGTGACCGGGTCGGCGAAGTCGTAGGTCAGGCGCAGCTCAACCGTGTAGCGGTGGCACTCGATGACATCCAAGCGCACGTCCAGGCCGTCGCCGACCGAGGACACGTAGCTGCCGGGCACCAGCTCGGCCGGCGCGAACAGGCGCACCAGGTGCTGGTAGTTTTCCGCGTACAGCCCCATCAGCCAGCTCAGGCGGCTGAGCCTGGGGATGCGTTCGATGCGGGGGGAAGCCTGGGCCATGGGTCGATCCTACACGTTGATCCTCCAACGTGGGGGCGACCCGGCCCCGGCCAAAGGGCCCGGGCCGAAACGGTTCACCGGCCGGTGGTGGCCGTGGCCCGGCCTCAGTACAGCTCGCGCTGCAGCCCCAGCGTGGTCAACACCTTGCTGGAGATCTCCTCGATCGAGGTGTGGGTGGTGCTCAGGGTAGCGATGCGCTCCATCCGGAACATCGTCTCGGCCGCGGCGACCTCGCGCTTGCAGGTCTCCAGGTTGGCGTAGCGCGAGTTCGGCCGGCGCTCCTGGCGGATCTGCTGCAACCGGTCCGGATCGATGGTCAGCCCGAACAGCTTCTTGCGGTAGGGCCGCAGCCGCGGCGGCAGGCGGTCGTGTTCCAGGTCCTCGTCGGTGAGCGGGTAATTGGCCGCGCGCACCCCGTAATGCAGCGCCAGGTAGATGCAGGTCGGGGTCTTGCCCGCCCGCGATACCGCCACCAGGATCACGTCGGCATCGTCGTAATTGATGGCGATGCCGTCATCGTGGGTCAGCGCGAAGTTCATCGCGTTGATGCGCCGGTGGTAGGTCTCGAAGTCGACCATGCCGTGCGCCTGGCCCACCCGGGAGTGCCGGTTGACGGCCAGTTCGCGCTCCAGCGGCTCGATGAAGGGGGCGAATACGTCCAGCATGAGCCCACCGCTTTCGGCCAGGATCACGCTCAGGCCGCTGTCCACGCAGGAACTGACCACGATCGGCCGGACCTGGTAGCGCTCCCCGGCTGCACGGATCCGTTCACAGGCTTCGCGCGCCTTTTCCGGATCATCGATGAACGACATCCGGTCGGTAATGAAGCTGAACCCGGAGAACTGGGTCAGGAGGCTATGCCCAATGGTTTCAGCGGTGATACCGGTTCCATCGGACACGTAGAACACCGGACGGATCGTCGACATGCGCCTTTTACCCCCTCTGAAGCTTAAAAAGGCCGTCGATACAAGCTTGTGCCGACGGCGGTCTGCCCGGCATCATATCGGCTTCTTCCTACGGACGTGGCCATCCAGCCCGCCTCGGGCGATGGCCAAACGGAGCATCGCGCTTGAACGAGAACATCCTGTGGTTGCACGAACTGCGCCTGGCCGACCTGGCCCGCGTAGGCGGCAAGAATTCGTCGCTTGGCGAAATGATCGGCAATCTTGCCGGTCTGGGGGTGTCTGTCCCCGGCGGGTACGCAACCACCGCTGAAGCCTTCAAGGACTTCATCGCGCACAACGATCTTTCCAAGCGTATTTTCGACAAGCTGGCCACGCTGGACGTGGAGGATGTCGCCGCGCTGACCGCTGCCGGCAAGGAGATCCGCGGCTGGGTCATCGACGCCCCGCTGCAGCCGCAGCTGGACCAGGACATCCGCAACGCCTACCAGCAGCTGTGCGACGAGAATGGCGGCGGCGACGTGGCCGTGGCGGTACGTTCCTCGGCCACCGCCGAAGACCTGCCCGATGCGTCCTTCGCCGGCCAGCAGGAAACCTTCCTCAACGTGACCGGCGCCGACGATGTCGTGCTCAAGGTCAAGGAAGTGTTCGCCTCGCTGTACAACGACCGCGCCATCGCCTACCGCGTCCACCATGGCTTCAAGCACGAGGACGTCTTCCTGTCCTCGGGCGTCCAGCTGATGGTGCGCTCCGGCGTGGGCTCCTCCGGCGTGCTGTTCACCCTGGACACCGAGTCCGGCTTCCGCGACGTGGTGTTTGTCACCTCCTCGTTCGGCCTGGGCGAAATGGTCGTGCAGGGTGCGGTCAACCCGGACGAGTTCTACGTCTACAAGCCCACCCTGAGCGCCGGCAAGCCTGCGATCCTGCGCCGTTCGCTGGGCAGCAAGGCGATCCGCATGGTGTACTCGGACGTGCCCGGCGAGCGCGTGCGCATCGAGGACACCCCGGCCGAGCAGCGCAACGTGTTCTCCATCAGCGACGAGGACGTGCAGGAACTGTCCAAGCAGGCGCTGGTGATCGAAAAGCATTACGGCCGCCCGATGGACATCGAGTGGGCCAAGGATGGCGTGAGCGGCAAGCTGTTCATCGTGCAGGCCCGTCCGGAAACGGTGAAGTCGCGTGGCCATGCCACCCAGATCGAACGTTTCGCGCTGAGCCAGAAGGACGGCAAGGTGCTGGCCGAAGGTCGCGCCGTGGGCGCCAAGATCGGTGCCGGCACCGCGCGCGTGGTCAAGTCGCTCGAGGACATGGCCCGCGTGCAGCCCGGTGACGTGCTGATCGCCGACATGACCGATCCGGATTGGGAGCCGGTGATGAAGCGCGCCTCGGCGATCGTGACCAACCGCGGTGGCCGCACCTGCCACGCGGCGATCATCGCCCGCGAGCTGGGCGTGCCGGCCGTGGTCGGCTCGGGCAACGCCACCCAGCTGATCGAGGATGGCCAGCAGGTGACCGTGAGCTGCGCCGAGGGCGACACCGGCTTCATCTACGACGGCATTCTCGAGTTCGAGCGCACCACCACGGACCTGGGCAACATGCCGCCGGCGCCGCTGAAGATCATGATGAACGTGGCCAACCCGGAACGTGCCTTCGACTTCGGCCAGCTGCCGAACGCCGGCATCGGCCTGGCCCGCCTGGAAATGATCATCGCCAGCCACATCGGCATCCACCCCAACGCCCTGCTCGAGTACGACCGGCAGGACGCGGCGACCAAGAAGAAGATCGACGAGAAGATCGCCGGTTACGCCGATCCGGTCAGCTTCTACGTCGGCCGTCTGGCCGAGGGCATCGCCACCCTGACCGCGTCGGTCGCCCCGAACCCGGTGATCGTGCGCCTGTCGGACTTCAAGTCCAACGAGTACGCCAACCTGATCGGCGGCAGCAACTACGAGCCGCACGAAGAAAACCCGATGATCGGCTTCCGCGGCGCCAGCCGCTACGTCGACCCGAGCTTCTCGGCCGCCTTCGCCCTGGAATGCAAGGCCGTGCTGCGCGTGCGCAACGAGATGGGCCTGGACAACCTGTGGGTCATGATCCCGTTCGTGCGCACCTTGGAAGAGGGCCGCAAGGTCGTCGAGGTGCTGGAGCAGAACGGCCTGAAGCAGGGCGAGAACGGCCTGAAGATCATCATGATGTGCGAAGTGCCGTCCAACGCACTGCTCGCCGATGAGTTCCTGGAGATCTTCGACGGCTTCTCGATCGGTTCCAACGACCTGACCCAGCTCACCCTGGGCCTGGACCGCGATTCCTCGATCGTCGCGCACCTGTTCGACGAGCGGAACCCGGCGGTGAAGAAGCTGCTGTCGATGGCGATCAAGTCCGCACGCGCCAAGGGCAAGTACGTGGGCATCTGTGGCCAGGGCCCGTCCGATCACCCGGACCTGGCCGAATGGTTGATGCAGGAAGGCATCGAGTCGGTGTCGCTGAACCCGGACACCGTGGTCGACACCTGGCTGCGCCTGGCCAAGTTGAAGGCCAACAGCTGATACGGCTGGCAGGTTGACGAACAAAACCCCGCGCAAGCGGGGTTTTGTTTTTGGGCGTAGAGCCGACCGTTGGTCGGCTGCAAAGCCGTAGAGCCGACCGTTGGTCGGCTGCCCCACCTACATCCCCACGCCCTGAATGGACATAGCCTGATTTTTTCCGCGTCAGGCCAGCCACATCCTGATGGCATGTCCAGCCCGCGCCTCCATCATGGCCGCCACTCCAGCGTAGGCAACATCTATGCACTGACCAGCGTCGTCCATTCCCGTGTCCCCCACTTTCGGCAGCCTTGTCTGGCACAGCACGTGGCGCAGGTAATGCAGGCGTTGGCGCAGGAACAGATGGTCCGCAACCTCGCCTGGGTGGTGATGCCGGACCATGTGCATTGGCTGATGCAGCTCCGACACGGCTCCCTCGGTGGCTGCATGCAGCGGTTCAAGTCGCGCAGCAGCCTGCTCGTGAATCGGCAATTGAACCGCAGCGGGCCCCTCTGGCAGGCGGGCTACTTTGACCACACGCTGCGAAACGACGAAGACCTGCGCCATCAGGCGGCCTATATCCTCGCCAACCCGGTCCGCGCCGGCTTGGCACATGCAATCGGCCACTATCCATTCGCGTGGTGTCGATGGCCCATCGACGACCTACCACCCGCAACGCCCCGTCCCCCGTAGAGCCGACCGTTGGTCGGCTGCGTGTTGGTCGGCTGCCCCACGCAACGCGGTGGATCCTTCCGATACCGCGATGTCGGATCGAAGAGCAGCTGACCAACGGTCAGCTCTACGTCGGATCCTTCCGATATCGCGGCGAACGCAGCACCCGTAGAGCCGACCGTTGGTCGGCTGCCGTACGCAGCGCGGCGGATCCTTGCGATATCGCGACGTCGGGTCGGTGGGCAGCTGACCAACGGTCAGCTCTACGTCGGATCCTGCCGATATCGCGACGAACGCAGCACCCGTAGAGCCGACCGTTGGTCGGCTGCCGTACGCAGCGCGGCGGATCCTTGCGATATCGCGACGTCGGGGCGGAGAGCAGCTGACCAACGGTCAGCTCTACGTCGGATCCTTCCGATATCGCGRCGAACGCAGCACCCCGTAGAGCCGACCGTTGGTCGGCTGCCGCACCGTAGGCCGTTGGTCGGCTGCCCCACGCAGTGCGGCGGATCCTTCCGATGCCGCGACGTCGGATCGAAGAGCAGCTGACCAACGGTCAGCTCTACGTCGGATCCTTCCGATATCGCGGCGAACGCAGCACCCGTAGAGCCGACCGTTGGTCGGCTGCCGCACGCAGCGCGGCGGATCCTTCCGATATCGCGACGTCGGGTCGAAGAGCAGCTGACCAACGGTCAGCTCTACGTCGGATCCTGCCGATATCGCGACGAACGCGGCGCCCGTAGAGCCGACCGTTGGTCGGCTGCCGCACCGTGGACCGTTGCTCGGCTGCCGTACGCAACGCGGCGGATCTTTTCGATATCGCGACGTCGGGGCGGAGAGCAGCTGACCAACGGTCAGCTCTACGTCGTCGGATCCTGCCGATATCGCAACGAACGCAGCACCCGTAGAGCCGACCGTTGGTCGGCTGCGGCACCGTGGACCGTTGGTCGGCTGCCGTACGCAACGCGGCGGATCCTTCCGATATCGCGACGTCGGATCGGAGAGCAGCTGACCAACGGTCAGCTCTACGCGCGCTGCGTTGCTTGATCGTCGGTCTTGCCAGTCACCGTCAGGCGTCGGCGGTTTCGGCGACCGGGTAATCGGTGAATCCTTCGGCGCCGCCACCGAAGAAGGTGGCCTTGTCCGGCGCGTTCAGCGGCAGGCCGTGCTGCAACCGTGCCGGCAGGTCCGGGTTGGCGATGAACGGGCGGCCGAAGGCGATCAGGTCGGCCCAGCCTTTGGTGAGCGCTTCCTCGGCGCATTCGACGGTGTACTTGCCGGCGTAGATCAGCGTGCCGCGGTAGACCATGCGCAGGGCCTCCTTGAACGCCACCGGCATCTCCGGGGCATCGTCCCAGTCGGCTTCGGCGATGTGCAGATAGCCGACGCCGATGCTGTCGAGCACGTGCGCGGCGGCCAGGTAGGTGGCCTGGGGCGTGTCATCCACCGCGCCCTGCAGCGTGGTCAACGGCGCCAGACGCACGCCCACGCGCTCGGCACCGATCGCCGCTGCCACCGCCTCCACCACCTCGCGCAGGAAGCGCAGCCGGTTCTGCAGCGACCCACCATAGCCGTCGGTGCGCTGGTTGGCCTGCGAGTCGATGAACTGGTTGATCAGGTAGCCGTTGGCGCCGTGCAGCTCAATGCCGTCGAAGCCGGCATCGATCGCGTTGCGGGCGGCTTGGGCGTAGTCATTCACGATGCCGGGAATTTCATCGATCGCCAGCGCGCGCGGCATGGAGTGCTGCACCATGTCGCCGACGCCGCCCTGCGGGCCCCTGCCCTGCGGATCGACGAATACCTTGACCCCCTCGGCCAGCAGCGCCGACGAGGACACCGGCGCCGCGCCGCCCGGCTGCAATGCGGTGTGCGAGACGCGCCCTACGTGCCAGAGCTGGGCCACGATACGCCCGCCGGCGGCATGCACCGCATCGGTGACGCCGCGCCAGCCGGCGATCTGCGCCTCGTCGTGGATGCCGGGCGTCCAGGCATAGCCCTGGCCCTGCTGGCTGATCTGGGTGCCTTCGCTGACGATCAGGCCCGCGGACGCGCGCTGTGCGTAGTACTCGGCCATCAGGGGCGTGGCGACATTGCCGTCGGCCGCGCGCGAGCGGGTCATCGGCGGCATCACGATACGGTTGGGCAGCGTCAGCGCGCCCATGCGGTAGGGGGTGAACAACATGGAAGGTATCCTTCGGAACAGGTCTGCCCGAAGGATGGGGGCGCACGTGGCGACGCAACAGCGTCGGCGGGGCAAAACAGTTGTGACGCCAGCGCAATGATCCCCCGGCCTCGCCGCTGCACGCCGCCGGTAGCGCTCAGCCGCGCTGGTCGGCCAGCATCGTGTACGCCGCACGCACCGTTTCATAGCCGTAGCTGCGCTCCAGCCGGCGCACGATGAAGTGGCCCCGCGCCATGTCCTGGTAGTAGTCGGTGAACATCGTATTGAGCGTGGCCCCGGTGACCGCGCCGATGATCGGCACCGCCTGCGCGGCGAACTTCTCGGTGACCACCACGCCAAACCGCGCGGCCACCTTCTCCACGATCTTGGCCAGCCACTTGCCGGCTTCCTTCGGCGTCAGCCCGATCATCACCCCGCCCCCGCCGGCGGCGCGCCCGGCCAGCTCGGCCGACAGGTGCCGCATCACCTCGGCGGTGAAGCCACGGGTGATGTAGTACCCGGTTTCGCTGGCGTCGTCGCTGCCGGCATTGCCGCCCAGCGCGAACACTTCCAGACAGGCATGCCGGGTGCTCAGCTCACGCAGGTCGAAGCCCTCGCTGCGGGCGACGTCGGCCACCGAGCGCATCATGATCGTGGTCGAGACCGGCAGCTCGATGAACAGCGAGGTGAACCCGAATGCCCCACCCACCGCGCCGCTGGTCGCCGCGGCCAGCTTGTGCCAGCGCGTGGAGGCCGCCTTGCCGGGGGTGTTGTCCATGCTCCACAGCGCCGCCTGCGCGGACTTGAACAGCGCCGCCTCGACCGCGCCGTGGATGCGCCTGGACACCACGGCGGGCAACTTCTTCACCGCGAACTCCAGCGGCGAACCGATCAGGTTGGCCATCTTGGCGGTTAGCGTGGGCGACTCCAGCAGCGCGACGGCGCGCTGCAGGTCGGCCCAGTCCTGCGAGGTCGGCAGGATCTGCGTTTCCAGCGGGGGTGGCGTGCTGCGGGTGATGGCGTTCATGGCCCGGATCATACCGCCGGCCGGTTGAACGGCGTGTGCGTGCCCGCCGGCGGCCGGCGCGGGGTCGGTCAGCCCGGCAGCCCCGACAGCGCGCCCATGAACTGGCGGTAGTGGCGCAGCTCCTCGATGGAATCGTGCACGTCGCTCAGCGCGGTGTGGCTGGCGGTCTTGCCCACCCCGGCGGCCACGCCGGGTGCCCAGCGCCTGGCCAGTTCCTTCACCGTGGACACGTCCAGGTTGCGGTAGTGGAAGTACTTCTCCAGGCGCGGCATCTCGCGGTGCAGGAAGCGGCGGTCCTGGCAGATCGAGTTGCCGCACATCGGCGAGGCGCCGGCCTTGATCCACTGGGCCAGGAAGTTCACCGTCTGCGCCTCGGCCTGGCCCAGCGTCACCGTGCTCTCGACCACGCGCTGCCACAGGCCGGAACGGCGATGCTGGGTGCGATTCCACTCGTCCATCGCCTCCAGGCGTTCGACCGGATGGTGGATGGCGAACTCGGGGCCTTCGGCGAGCACGTTCAACTGCGCATCGGTGACCACGGTGGCGATCTCGATGATCGCGTCGTTGTCGGTATCCAGACCGGTCATTTCCAGGTCGATCCAGATCAGTCGTTCGCCTTCTGCGCCGTTGTCAGCCATGTCTACGCCTTGTGCAAGGGACGGCGCCGCGGGCGCCGACCGGGATGAGTAGGGTCGACATGATACCGCCCCGACGTCACCCGGCCGTTGCGACGGTGCTATTCCAGCAGCAGCGGCGGCTTGCCGCGCTTGGCGCGGAAATAATTGGTCAGCCGCGTGCTGGCATCCTTGGCCAATACCCCGCCATGGATCTCCACGCGATGGTTGTGGCGCGGATCGCCCAGCAAATCGAACACGCTGCCGCAGGCACCGGTCTTGGGATCGCTGGCCGCGTAGACCACGCGCGCCACGCGGGCATGCACGACGGCCATCGCGCACATCGCGCAGGGCTCCAGGGTCACGTACAGCGTGCTGCCGAGCAGCCGATGGTTGCCGACGGCCCTGCCCGCCTGGCGCATCGCCACGATCTCGGCATGCGCGCTGGGATCGTGGTCGGCGATGTTGAGGTTCCAGCCCTCGCCCAGCACCTGGCCGTCGGCCCCCACCAGCACGGCACCCACCGGGATCTCGTTGAACTCGCGCTCGGCGCGCTCGGCCAGCGCCAGCGCATGCCGCATCCAGTGCTCGTCCCGGTCGTGGACCGGCACGCCCAGCGGCGGCGGGCTGGCTACAGACTCAACCATGGCCGTCGGCCTTGCGGACGAACGCCTCGAACGCGGCCAGGGTGGCCTCGCTCACATGGTGCTCGATGCCCTCGGCGTCGCGACGCGCCGAGTCGGCGTCCACGCCCAGCGCCAGCAGGAAGCGCTCCACGGTCTGGTGGCGGGCCCGCATTTCCACCGCCAGCGCCTCCCCGGCCGGAGTCAGGAACACCCCCCGATATGGCCGCTGCACCGCCCAGCCCTCCTTCACCAGGCGCTTGAGCGCCTTGGCCACGGTCGGCTGCGCCACCCCGAGGCGGGTGGCGATATCCACCTGGCGGGCCTCGCGGCCGTCGGCGATCAGGTCGGCGATCAGCTCCACGTAGTCTTCCACCAGTTCCGAGCGGCGCGCTTCGCGCACCTGCACGAACCCCTCCACGTGGACCTGGGCATCGATCAGCGGGGGGGTCTTGCGCACGGATGAAGGCATTGGAACTCCAGCGGGCGGCCGGCAATGGCGAGGGCCGCAAGGGCGCCAGTTTAACGCACCCCGCCAGCCGTCAACGCCCCCGGGCCCGGCCCCGCGTCGGCCGGCCGGGCATCGGCGCTCAGCGCACCCGACGCTGCAGCGCGGTTTCCAGCACCACCTCGCCGTCGAGGTTGCGCGCCACCAGCGTGCCGCCGTGGGCACGGGCGAACTCGCTGGCGATGAACAACCCAAGGCCCAGTCCACGGCTGTCGTGGAAACTGGCCTTGAACGGCTCGAACAGCCGTGGCAGCAGTTCATCGGGGATCCTGCCGGCGTTGCGTACGGCCAGGTGCAAGGGCCCATTGGCGACACCGCGCAACTGCACATGCACCGGCGCATCGCCCCCGTGCAGTACCGCATTGCCGACCAGGTTGGACAGCAGCTGGGCCAACCGGTCCGGGTCGCCCTGCAGGGAGGTGTCGCCGTCCATCTGCAGCTCGATCCGCGCCTGCGGATGCGCCCGCGCGATCTCGGCCACCACCGTGGCAGCGACCTCGCCTACGTCGCAGTCGTCGTGATGCAGGCGCAGTCCGCCGGTGCGGATTTTGGAGAAGTCCAGCAACTGTTCCACCATCCGCGCCATGCGCTGGGCACTGCTTTCAAGATGGCCGAGGGTGCGCTGCACGGCCGGGTCGGCCGGCAGGTCCAGGGCAAGTTTGTCGGCGCACAGCAGGATCGAGGCCAGCGGCGTGCGCAGGTCGTGGGTGAGCACCGCCATCATGGTTTCGTTGAGGTTGAGCGCGCGCTCCAGGGCCTGGTTGCGCGTCTTCAACAATTGCTTCTGCTGGTACAGCTCGATGAAGACGTTGACCTTGCTGGTAATCACCTGCGGCTCGATCGGCTTGTGCAGGAAATCCACCGCGCCGCTCTCATAGCCCTTGAACGCGCGCACCGGGTCGTTCGGCGAGGCGGTCAGGAAGATGATCGGCACGTCGCGGCTGCGCTGCGAGCCGCGCATCAGCTCGGCCAGCGAGAAGCCGTCGATCTCGGGCATGTGCACGTCCAGCAGCGCCAACGCCACTTCGTGTTGCAGCAGCAGCTCCAGGGCCTCGGCGCCGGAAGCGGCGCACAGGATGTTCAACCCGTCACGGCGCAGCAGCGCCTCCATCGCCACCAGGTTCTGCGGCACGTCATCGACGATCAGCAGGTTCACGCACTCGTCGGCGGTCGCCCCGGCGGGGTCGATCAGGTTCATCGTTCAAGGCCTTTCATGTGCACGCACAGGGAGGAAAGCGGAAGCACCGCATCGGCACCGGCGTGGGCCAGGGCGGAGGCGGGCATCAAGGAGGAATAGGCATCGTCGGGCGACTGGATCCAGGCCTGCCCGCCGGCCCGCCGGACCGCGGCGACCCCTTCGCTGCCATCGCTGCTGGCGCCGGTGAGCAGGATCGCCAGCACGCCGGCGCCGAACACCTCGGCTGCGCTTTCAAACAGCGGGTCGATCGCCGGGCGCGAATACAGCACCGGGGGGTCGATGGACAATGCGAGGGTATGCCGGTCCTCGACCAGCAGGTGGTAATCCGGTGGTGCGAAGGTGACCGTGCCATCCTGCAGCGGCTGCTTGTCCTCGGCTTCGCGCACCGGCAGCGGGCAGCGCAGGTCGAGCAGGTCGGCGATGCGGCTGGGACGGTCGCGCGGCAGGTGCAGCACCACCAGGATCGGCATGGCCAGCCCGGCCGGCACGGCTGCCAGCAGCGCCTGCAGGGCGCTGACCCCACCGGCCGATGCGCCGATCACGATCAGCTCGAATCGACGGCGATCCGGCGCGGTATCCATCAGGCGACCTTCCGGTAGAGGCGCTGTTCGCGTGCGCAAGCTTCGAAGGCGCTCGCATGGTCGCCGAACTGCAGCGATTCCTTGCTGCCCAGGCCGAGGAACCCCCGGTGCACCAGGGCCTCGTGAAACAGGCCGATGGCGCGGTCCTGCAGGGCGCGCTGGAAGTAGATCAGCACGTTGCGGCAGGACACCAGGTGGACCTCGGAGAACACCGTATCGGTGGCCAGGCTGTGGTCCGCGAAGACGATATTGCGTTTCAGGCGGCGATCGAACACCACGCTGCCGTAGCCGCTGCTGTAGTAGTCCGACAACGAGCCGGTGCCGCCAGCGGCGATGTAGTTGCGGCTGAACTGCGCCATGCGGTCCAGCGCGAACGCGCCGGATTCGGCCGCCTGCAATGCCTCCGGGTTGATGTCGGTGGCATAGATGATGGCGCGGTCCAGCAGGCCCTCCTCCTGCAGCACGATCGCCAGCGACCACACCTCCTCACCGGTACTGCACCCGGCGATCCACAGTTTGATCGACGGATAGGTGCGCAGCACCGGCATGGCGTGCTCGCGCAGCACCTTGAAATAGCCCGGGTCACGGAACATCTCCGAGACCTGCACGGTGAAATACTGCATGGCCTGGGCGAAGGTGTCCGGCTCGTGCAGCAGCCGGTGCTGCAGCTCGCCCATGGTGGCGCAGTCGAAGCGCGCCATGGCGTGGCGCATGCGCCGCCGCAGCGAGGCCATCGCGTAATCACGGAAATCGTAGTGGTAACGCTGGTACACCGCCTCCAGCAGCAGGCGCAGTTCCAGGTCGTACAGCTCGGTGTCGTTCATCGACGCGAGCACCACACACGGCACAGCGAGACCAGCTTGTCCACGTCGATGGGCTTGGCGATGTAGTCGTTGGCACCGGCCTGCAGGCAGTGTTCGCGGTCGTCGGGCATGGCCTTGGCCGTCAACGCGATGATCGGCAGGTCGCGCCAGCGGTTGTCGGCGCGGATCTCGCGCATGGCGGTCAGCCCGTCCATCTCCGGCATCATGATGTCCATCAGCACCAGGTCGATCTCCGGGCGCAGCTTGTCCAGCGCCTCGCGGCCGTTGCGCGCGATCTCCAGGGTGACCCCCAGCGGCTCGAGCACGCTGGACAGGGCGAAGATGTTGCGCACGTCGTCCTCGGCCAGCAGCACCGTGCGCCCATCCAGCACCGCATCGCGGCGGCGCGCTTCGCGCAGCAGGCGCTGCTGGTCGCTGGGCAGGGACGCCTCCACGCTGTGCAGGAACAGGGTCACCTCGTCGAGCAGGCGCTCGGGCGAGCGCGCGCCCTTGATGATGATGCTCTTGGAATAGCGGCGCAGGCGCTGTTCTTCGTCGCGGGTCAGCGCGCGCCCGGTGTAGACGATGACCGGCGGGAACGCCACGGCGTCGTTGCCGGCCATGCGTTCGAGCAGGTCATAACCGGTGCCGTCGGGCAGGGTCAGGTCGGTGACCATGCAGTCGAAGGTGGACCCGGCCAGCGCGTCCATCGCCTCGGCGATGGTGCCCACGCCGGTGATTTCGAGCTGGTCGCGGCCCAGCAGCAACTGCAGGTTCGTGCGCAGCTCGCTGTCGTCCTCGACGATCAACAGGCGGCGCACGTCGCGCTGGCTGGTGGCCTCCAGTTGCTGGATGGCCCCGACCAGGCGCTCGCGGGTGGCCGGCTTGATCACGTAGCCGATTGCGCCCAGTTCCATGGCCACCTGCGAGCGCTCCAGCCCGGACACCACGTGCACCGGGATATGCCGCGTGGCCGGATCGCGCTTGAGCCGTTCCAGCACGCTCAGCCCGGACACGTCGGGCAGGCCGATGTCGAGCAGGATGCCGTTCGGGCGCAGTTCGACGGCCAGGCCCAGCGCCTCCTCGGCAGTCCCGGCGACCACGCAGTCGAAGTCCAGCTCGTGCGCCATCGCCACCAATGCCTCGGCAAACGAAACGTCGTCCTCCACCACCAGGATCATCCGCCCGGCGCGGCTGCGCTGGCCGCGGTCGTCGGCCACCCGCTGCAGGGCTGGCGGCGCGACCGCCGCAACCGGTGCCTGGCCATGCGCGCGGCCGCCGTTGAACGGCACCGCCGGCGCCAAGGGGGCCGGGCGCACGTCCGGCGCCGGGCTGGGCGGCGGTGCGGCGCCGCCATGGGCCAGCAGCGGCAGCTCGAGGATGAAGCAGCTGCCGCGCCCCGGCTCGCTGGAGACGCTGATGCCGCCGCCCATGCGCAGGGCCAGGTCGCGCGAGATCGACAGGCCCAGGCCCGTGCCGCCGTACCGCCGGCGCGTACTGCCGTCGGCCTGGCGGAAGGCCTCGAAGATCACCGCGGTCTGTTCCTCGGCGATGCCGATGCCGGTATCGCTGACCACGAACTGCACCCGCCCTGCCCCGGCGCTGCGCACCTTGAGCGACACGCTGCCGTGCTCGGTGAACTTGACCGCATTGGCCAACAGGTTCTTCAGGATCTGCTGCAGGCGCTGGCTGTCGGCGACCAGGTGCGCGGGCGCGTCGGCCTCGCGACCGATCTCCAGCTGCAGACCCTTCTGCGCGGCCATCGGCTCGAAGGTGTCCTTCAGGCGCTGCAGCACGCTCGCCACGGCCAGGTCCTCTTCCACCAGTTCGACGTGGCCGGCCTCGATCCGCGACAGGTCCAGGATGTCGTTGATCAGGGCCAGCAGGTCGTTGTTGGACGAATGGATGGCCTGGGCGTACTTGACCTGCTCGGCGGTAAGGGTCCCGTCCTTGTTGTCGGCCAGCAGCTTGGCCAGGATCAGCGCGCTGTTGAGCGGGGTGCGCAGCTCGTGCGACATGTTGGCCAGGAATTCGGACTTGTAGCGCGAACTGGCTTCCAGCTCGTTGCTGTTCTGCACCAGTTGCGCCTGCGCCAGCAGCAGCGCCTGCTGCCGCGCTTCCAGTTCATGGGTGCGCTCTTCAAGCTGGACATTGATCTGTTCCAGCTCGGCCTGCTGCTGTTCCAGGTTGGCCTGGGAGTGCAGCAGGCTGCGGCTCTGTTCCTCCAGTTCCTCGTTGGCCACGCGCAGCTCTTCCTGCTGGGTCTGCAGCTCCTCGCTCTGGCGCTGGGTTTCCTCCAGCAACTCCACCAGTTGGGCACGCATCAGCGCCGCGCGCATCGCCACGCCGATCGGTTCGGCGCACTGCAGCAGCAGGTCCAGCTCCAGCGCGCGCGCCGGCGACACCCCGGCACGCCCGAGTTCGACCACGCCCATCACCACCCCATCGGCCGTGATCGGGCCCAGCAGGCGCTGGCGCACCACGCTGCGGCCCAGCGGCGTATCGATGTCCAGCGGCGACTGGTCATCCTCCAGCCGGCGCGGCATGCCTGCGCGCAGTACCTCACCCCACTGCCCGGCGGCGGCAGGCAAGGTCTCGGACAGCTGGGCCGGCAGCGCGGCCCCGCCCATCAGCACCAGGCGATCGCCCTGCAGCCGGTACAGCGCACCCACTTCGGCCCCGAGCTGGGCACACAACGCACGCATCGCCGCGTCGGCCAGCACCTGCGGCTCCGGGTCGCCACGCAGGCTCACCGTGACCGCGTTTTCGCCCTCCTGCAGCCACAGCGCGTCGGCCGCCACGCGGCGCGACTGGATCGCCTTCATCACCGTCAGCGCCATCAGGATGAAGGACACCCCGCCGATGCTGCGGTTCACGAACGAGAACGCCGAATTGGTGCTGGACGGGGCCACGTTGTAGCCCACCATCAGCAGCACGCACGAGGCCAGCGCCACCAGCATCGGCACCGCCAGGCGTCGCTGGAACAGGGTGACCCCGACCGCCATGAAATAGGTCAGCCACACCGCATAGCCCAGCGGGACCACCATCTCCAGGCACAGCGTGAGCGCCATCAGGGCGGCAGAGACGGCCCATATCCAGCGGTCGCGAGCGGTCGGCGCAGCATTCATGCGGAATTCCAGCTCAAAAGGGGGCCGATGGTACCTGAACCCAAAAAGCAGTGTTATCCGCCATTGGTCAGCCCCTTTCGCCCCTCTTTACACGTTCTTCACACCATCGCCCCTACGGTTCGGCCCCTTATAGGGGAGTGCATTACCGTCGTGGCCGAGGTCGTATCCAGCGTGGCGCCGCTTGTCGATGAAAGCCGGCAGTTGAAGCTGTTGATGGACCATGTCTCCGACCATGCGATCTACCTGCTCGACCCGGACGGCCGCATCTGCAGCTGGAACCGCGGCGGCGAGCGGGTCAACGGCTACACGGCCGAGGAAGTCATCGGCCAGCACGTCTCGATCTTCTACAGCCCCGAAGAACAGCGCCAGGGCCTGCCGCAGCAGACCCTGGACCGCGCGCGCGACCAGGGCCGGCTGGTCGGCGAAGGCTGGCGCGTGCGCCGCAACGGCGAGCGCTTCCGGGCCAGCGTGGTGATCGAGGCGGTTCGCGAACACGGCGCGCTGCTGGGTTTCGTCAAGGTCACCCAGGACATCACCGAACGCTACCAGGCCCAATGCCTGCTGCAGGACGCCCAGCGTGCGCGCCAGCACCTGCAGCGTTTCGAGGGCGTGGGCCGGCTGACCCGGGGCCTGGCGCATGAATTCAACAACCTGCTTACCACCGTGGGCAATGCCCTGGACCTGATCGCCCTGCGCCCGGGCGCCGATGCGCGTACGCTGGACCTGATCGAGCTGGCGCAGGCCGCCGCCGACCGCGGCTCGTTGCTCACCCGGCAGCTGTTGGCCTTCTCCGCCGACCAGACCCTGGTGCGCGAGCCGGTCAGCGTGCCGCAGCTGCTGGACGAAGCGCTGCCCTCGCTGCAGCGGGTCTGCCCGCAGACTGTGCGGATGCGGGTGGAACTGCCGCCGGAGCTACCGCCGATCGCCACCGATGGCGTACAGTTGCACAGCGCCGTGCTCAACCTGGTGCTCAACAGCTGCGAGGCGATGCCGCAAGGCGGCACGGTGACCATCACCGCCTGTCTCGAACAGCGCCTCGCCCCGGACGCGGCCCAGCCTACCCTCCGTCGCTATGTCGCCATCACGGTGACCGACGAAGGCGCCGGCATGCCGCCGGACGTTGCCGAGCGTGCCAGCGAGCCCTTTTTCACCACCAAGGAAATCGGCAAGGGCAGCGGTCTGGGCCTGAGCCAGGTGTTCGGCTTCGTCTCGCAGTGCGATGGCTTTGTCGATGTACAGACCGCGCCGGGGCGCGGCACCACTGTCCGTTTGTTGTTACCCGCCATAGAGGAAGTCGAACATGCCTGAGCCCCTCCGCGTATTGATGGTCGAAGACCAGCAGGATCTGCGTGAACTCATTGGCCAGGCGCTGCAGGATTTCGGTATCGAGATCCATACCGCCGATGACGGCCCGACCGCGGTGCAGCTGCTGCGCGAACCGGGTGGCTTCGACGTGGTGTTCAGCGATATCAGCATGCCCAACGGCATGAGCGGGGTGGAACTCAGCGCCCACGTCGCCGAAGCCCTGCCGCAGGCACGGATGATCCTGGCGTCCGGCTACGCGCGCTCGCAGCTGCCGCCGCTGCCGGCGCATGTGGAATTCCTGCCCAAGCCGTATCGGCTGCGCCAGCTGGTGGCGCTGCTGCAGGCCCCGGCCCCGGCGCCCTGACCCATGCACGGGCTGTCCCCGCTTCCGGTCATCGCCACCGGTCACTACCGGCATTTCAAGGGCGGCAACTATGAAGTGCTCGGGGTCGTCCGACACAGCGAGACCCTCGAGCCGCTGGTGCTCTATCGCCCCCTGGACAGCGACGTCGGCGTGTGGGTGCGCCCCTACGCCATGTTCTGTGAGCAGGTGAACGTGGACGGTGTGATGCGCCCGCGATTTGCGCGGGTTGACGGTAGCCACTGACCTCGATCATCGCTACCCTGCCGGGCACCGCGGGCGAGTGCCCGCATCGACTGCAGGACGCAACGTGATGACGATGGTGAGTGTGGTGTGGGCGGTGCTGGCAGCCGTGATCGGCCTGGTGTGGCTGGTTGTCCCGTTCGTGATCTTTGGCATCAAGGACCTGCTGCGCGACATCCTCGCCGAGCAGAAAAAGACCAACGAACTGCTTGCGCACGGGCCGCGCCCGGCGTTGCCCGACACGCCTGCCCCGCCACCGGTGCTGATGGCTCGCCGCTATCCCTGAAGCGGGCGGCTCAAGCGGGCAGGATGCTCAATGCACGGATCCGCTGCTGCGCGGTCTGCTGCAGCGCCGATGACGGTGCCGCCTCGGCGGCGATGCGCGCGGCCTGTTCGGCCACCGCATCGAGGGCGGCACGGATGGTCTGCGGCGACCGGTCTTCGCCTGGAGCCTGGCGTTCGTCCAGTTCCAGTTGCGCCCCCACCAGGCGGCCAGCACCTCGAAACAGCGCACGCTGACCGCATCCAGCTGCGACGGCTGCGGGTCCAGCGCGCACATCGTGCCAAACGGGCTGCCATCACGGCGGAACATCGGCACCGACAGGTAGCTTTCGAACCCGTACAGGGCCGGTGTCGGGTGGCTGGAGAACACCGGATGCAGGCTGGCCTGGTCGAACTGCACGGTCTGCTGGTGCTGGCGGATTTCGTCGCAGAGGGTGGTTTCCAGCACCAGGTCCTGCCCCGGCGCCAGCCCGAACCCGAGCAGGTCGTGCACCGCACACGCCGTCCAGCGCTCGGCAGTCACCCGCGCCACCGCAACGAAACGCATTCCGGTCATCCGGCTGGCCATGCCCAGCACTGCCGGGACCGCCGGCAATGCCAGCAACGCGGCGACATCGGCCAGCCGCGGGTCGCGCGATGCGTGCAGCGCAGCGTCCGGTCGGCCGGCCGGCCCATGCCTCATCGTCCGGGTTCTCCAGTGCCGCGATGCGCGACGCCAGGACCTCGGCCGTGACCCGGTCGAACAGCGCGCCCACCGCTGCCGACAACTCGCGGCCGTTGCGGATGTCTCCCACGAAGTGAATGCCCTGCCCGACCAGGCGCAAGTGCTCCACCCCATGGTCAAGGCGTAGCGAGGGCCAGGCCAGCCGGTCCAACACCCGCATCCACGCCCCGGTCGGAACGGCGTCCAGGAATGCGCTCACGATCACCCGCCCCGTTTTGCGGGCCCGTCACGCAGGCTAGGCAGGTCGACGCCGATGACGCTGGGAAAATCAGTGCCTGTGTACATCGTGATCCTGGGTGGCGTGACGGCGTGGCGCGGCGGCGAGTACCTGTCGTGTCGTGCCGGATGGCGACCACTGTCCCACCAATGCGTGAGACAGCACGTGATCGCGCGTTCACGCGGGCGCGGCGCACCACAGCGTCCTACGCCGTCAGTCGCTGGATACGCCGTTTTGCTGCGCCGCAACAGTACAATGCCCCGTTCCCTGATCCAACGCCGTCGCATGAGCCCCTCCCACGCCCCCTTGGCTTCGCGCCTGTCTTCGCGCGAGCGCACCTTCATCCTGCTGGCCCTGTCGCTGGGCGGTTTTGCCATCGGCACGAGCGAGTTCGCCAGCATGGGGCTGATGCTGGAAATCAGCCGCGGCCTGTCGATCAGCGAAACCCAGGTTGGCCACTTGATCAGCGCCTATGCGATCGGCGTGGTCGTCGGCGCACCGGTGCTGGCCTTCGCCGGCGCCGGTTACGCGCGCCGCAGCCTGCTGCTGGCGCTGATGGGCTTCTACGCGGTGGGCAACCTGGCCAGTGCGCTGGCCCCCAACTACAGCACCATGCTGCTGGCCCGCTTCGTCGCCGGCCTGCCGCACGGCGCCTACTTTGGCGTGGCGATGCTGGTGGCCGCGGCGATCAGCCCGCCGGCGCAACGTGGAGCGGCCATGTCCAAGGTCCTGCTCGGCCTGTCGGTGGCGATCCTGGTCGGCAACCCCCTCACCACGTGGCTGGGCCAGCAGCTCAGCTGGCGTACCGCGTTCGCCCTGGTCAGCGTGCTGGCCGTCGCCACCGTGGCGATGATCGCCCGCTACCTGTTGCCGGATCCGGACGAAGTGCGCACCTCGCCGATGCGCGAACTGCGTGCCTTCAACCGCCCCCAGGTGTGGCTGGCGCTGGCGATCGGCTCGGTCGGCTTCGCCGGCATGTTCTGCGTGTTCACCTACCTGGCCCCGACCCTGGTCCAGGTGACCGGCCTGGCTGAATCCTGGATGCCACTGGCCGTGGGCATCTTCGGCATCGGCGCGATCATCGGCAACGTCGCCGGCGGCTGGCTGGTGGACCGCTTCCACTTCCGTGCCGCCGCCGTGGTGCTGGTGTGGTCCATCGTGGTGCTGCTGGCCTACCCGCTGGCGGCGCAGTCGGTGTGGAGCCTGTTCCCGATGATCATCGCCGTCGGCACCATGGGTGCGCTGGCGGCCGTGTTGCAGACCCGCCTGATGGACGTGGCCGGCGAAGCGCAGACCCTGGCGGCGGCGTCCAACCACGCTGCCTTCAACACCGCCAACGCGCTGGGGCCGTGGCTGGGCGGCATGGCGATCGGCGCCGGCTTCAGCCCGGCCACCACCGGTTACGTCGGTGCGGCCACCGCGCTGGGCGGCCTGCTGCTGTGGGGCGTGGCGGTGCTGGTGGGCCGGCAGGCGCGGACTCGACCGGCCGCCTGCGAATCCTGAGGCAGCCAACGCGTCGGGTTTTTCCTATCATGGCCGGCTGACCCACCATCGCGCTGCCCAGCAGCGTCGACCGCCGCCTGGAAACTCCCGATGACGCACCACTGGACCCCTTCGCACTGGGGCCGCCGCTTCACGCGTACGCCGTACTGGCAACTGCGACGGGTGGGGGCGCAGATCGAGCTGCACATCGACGATCGCGTGCTACCCGTGCCGATCACCGCGCCGCCGTCGCTGCAGGTGCGGCGCGGCCTGGTGTGGACCGGCCTGGTGCTGTTTCCCGGCCAACCCGATGCAGTGCGCCTGGACGGGCTGCCCAACCGGCAGGCCCGCAGCCTTCGCCAGGCGCTGCGGGACCTCGAGCAGGCCCGCGCGCAGGATCAACGCCTGCTCGATGCCGAGGCCGCGCTCCTGGCGATACGCGCCTGGCTGGCGCAGGCCGACGCCGCGCTCGACCAGGCCGACGCCGAAGGGCACTGGTTCACCTCCGAGCAGCAACGCGCACTGTTGCAGCAGCGCCCGACGCTGCCACTGGGCGAGGATGCGCTGTGGGCGGTGTTCGACGACCCGGACCTGCGTGCCCAGCTGCCGGGGGAGGCCTCGCGGATCGAAGCCGAGCTGCTCCGCCATGCGCAGGACTGGACGGCCCTGTGGGACGCACGCAACGCCGCCCACCTGCAGCGCGAACTGCTGCACAGCCGCGACCTGCTCGACCGCGTCGAGCGGCAACCGCTCACCGACGAACAACGGCACGCGGTGCTCTGCTTCGACAACCGCGTGCAGGTCGTGGCCGCGGCCGGCTCCGGCAAGACGTCCACGATGGTGGCCAAGGCTGCCTATGCGATCGACCGCGGCCTGGTCGCGCCCGACCACATCGTCCTGCTCGCGTTCAACCGCGAGGCGGCCACCGAACTGCAACAGCGCACCGACGCAGCGCTGCAGCGGCTCGGCATGCAGGGCGTGCAGGTGCAGGCCAGGACCTTCCACGCGCTGGGCCGGCAGATCATCGGCAAGGCCACGGGGCGCCTGCCGGACGTGCCGGACTGGGCAGTCGATGCCAGCCTGGGCTTCCACAGGCTGGCCGAGCTGATCGACGTCCTCAAGGACCGCTCGCATGCCTTCCGCACCCAGTGGGACATGTTCCGGCTGGTGTTCGGGCGTGATCTGCCGACCGCGGGTGAGCCCACCCCGGCCGATGGCTGGGAAGCCGACGGCAGGCACTACCTGCACACGCTCAACGGCGAGCGGGTCCCCGACATCGACACGTGCGTGATCGCCGACTGGCTGTTCTACACCGGCGTGGCGTACGCCTACGAGCGCCCGGGACATCTGGACCCGTCCGCCGACACCTATAGCCAGCCGCCCGCGATGTTCCGCTACCCTTGCACCGGTCTGCAGCACGTGCACCTCGCCAGCGGCGAGGAGGAGCCCGCGTCGGGTGCCGGCCAGCCGCCACGGCACGCCGCCGGCCTGCTCCACACCTGCGCCCGGCAGCTGCGCAGCGGCGCCCTGTTCGACATCCTGGGCGAGGCGCTCTCGGCGCGCGGCATCGTGCTGGACCCCAACCCGGACCGCGAACTGCCCGAAGGCGGTGCGCGGCCGATGCCCGATGCCGAACTGATCGCCCTGGTGCGCACCTTCATCAGCCACGCCAAGAGCAATGCGCTCTCTACCGAGGACATGGCCGCGCGCCTGCAGGCCCTGCCCGAGGACCGGTTCAAGCACCGCTATCGGTTGTTCCTGCAGCTGGCGGCGCCGATCCTGCAGGCTTGGGACGACGCGCTGGCGGCCGAGCATGCGATCGATTTCGAGGACATGCTCAACCAGGCCGCCGAGCACGTCGAGCAGGGGCGCTACGTGCCGCCCTACACGCTGGTCATGGCCGATGAATTCCAGGATGCCTCGCGGGCGCGGGCGCGCCTGTGCCGGGCCCTGGTCCAGGCCCCGGGTCGGTACCTGTTCGCGGTGGGCGATGACTGGCAGTCGATCAACCGCTTCGCCGGTGCCGATGTCTCGGTGATGACCGGCTTTGCCGACTACTTCGGCCACGGCCAGGTACTGAAGCTGGAGCAGACCTTCCGCTGCCCGCAGGCGCTGTGCGATGTTTCCAGCGCGTTCGTGTCGCGCAACCCGGCGCAGATCCGCAAGCGCGTGCAATCGCGCGCGCCGCAACAGGGCGCGGCACTGCGCGCCTTCCAGGTGGGCTCGCGCGACCAGCTGCGCGATGCGGTGGCGCAGTATCTGACGCAGTTGCAGCAGCAGTTGGATAGCGGCGCAGCGGCACCGGGGCGCGACGGCAGGCTGCGGGTGTTCGTGCTGGGCCGCTACAACGCCGACCGTGCCTACGTGCCCACCGACTGGAAGGCGCGGCATGGCCACTGCATGGAGGTGACCTTCCTCACCGCACATCGCGCCAAGGGCGCCGAGGCCGACTACGTCATCCTGCCCGGCATGCTCGACCGCAGCTTCCCCAGTACGCGTGCCGATGACCCGGTGCTGTCACTGGCGATGCCGCATGGCGATGCCTATCCCCTCGGCGAAGAGCGTCGACTGTTCTATGTAGCGCTTACCCGCGCGCGGCGCTCGGTGGCCATGTTCAGCGTACGCGGACGGCGCTCGCCGTTCCTGGCCGAACTGGTCCAGGTCGGTGCGGTCACGGTAACGTCGCTGGACGGGCACGCCGTCAGCGACACGCCCTGCCCCGCATGCGGGGTCGGTGTGATCGTGCCCCGCACCGGCAGGTACGGGGCGTTCGAGTCCTGCTCGAGTTACCCGCGCTGCGAGTACAAGCCAGGGAAAGTGCCCCGGCTGATGCCTACACGCACCACGGCACGGGCTTGAATCCCCCTCAGTGCTGGAAGGGGGACGTCTCGGCTTGACCCGGACCCTTCCAGCGCCCGGAGGACATCGCGTGACGACAGGTCGTCAGGTACTCCTGGTAGGACTTGGTGTCATCCTGACTCCAATCCTTGCCATACGGATTCGGCGGCCGGCAGTACGGCATCAACATGAAGGCGCCCGTATAGGGATACATCGGAATCCAGCACGGCGCCGGGTTCATCTTCCTGTCCTGCCCCTTGGTGCAGAACAGGAAAGGATCGTTGTAACGATAGGTCAGTTTCCCGTAATAGCCCTGCTGCGCATCGAGCCTGAAGCTCAGCAGCACCAAGACGACCAGACCGATCTTGAAGATAATCTTCATGAAGTTCCCTCTCTACAGCGCGCCATTGCGCACTGGTCTCAAATTACGGCTGAACGCCTGGTTGGATGATAAAGCCAATTGCGTTACCACTGTCTACACACACACGCCGTTTCGGCCCCCACCGAAGTACCGCACCCCTGCCGAAGTACCGCACCCCTGCCGAACCCGCGCCCGGCAGGGGTGATGACTGGCTCAGCGCTGCGGGTCCGAGGAGCCCTTGGACGGCTCGGTCGGGGGCGCCTGTTCCATCGGCGGCGCCGGCTTGTCCCACTGCGGGTTCTTCATCGTCGAGGCGAACTCATCGATGACCTTCTGCACCGAGCCACTTTCAGGATTGCGTACGGCCGCGAACATCCGCTCGACAAAGCTGGACGAACCGCCCTCCTCCCGTGCCTTGTCGGGCGCCGACGGGGCCTCCCCGGCCTTGCCCGCCTCGCGCGACAGTTCGGATAGTTTGCCCCAGGTCTGCGGCCCGGCGATACCGTCGGCCTTGATCCCCTGCGCCCGCTGCAGGCCCAGCAGGGCATCGCGCGTGGCCGGGCCGAAATGCCCATCATTGGCCAGGGCATTGCCTGCGGCATCCTTGTAGCCCAAGGCGTTGAGCTGCTCCTGCAGCGCCGTCACCCCGGCCCCCTGGGCGCCGACACGCAGGATCTGCGTCGCACTGGCCGCCGGTCGCGCGCCGCCTTCGTGGGCCGCGCCCCGCTCGCTGCCGCGCAGTTCGGGCAGCGGGTCGACCTTGCGACCGTCGCGCCACAGCTCGAAATGCAGGTGGGTGTCGCCCTTGGCCGGCGTGTTGCCGCTGCGCCCCATCGTGGCGATCTGCTGCCCCGCCTCGACGCGGTCGCCATTACGCACCGAGATCTGGTCCAGGTGGAAGTACTTGGTCATCGAACCATCGTCGTGCTGGATCCGCACGGTATTGCCGGCCGCGCCGTTGTTGGGCGTCACCGTGACCTTGCCACCGGCGAAGGCGGCAATCGGATCGCCGACGTCCCCCTGGATGTCGATGCCACCGTGGGTGCGCCCGCCACTGCGCGCCGTGCCGAACTCGCCCCGGCCTTCGCGCGGCTTGTCGGCCTCGTTGATGCGCTCATTGCCCGGCGCCGGCCAGGCGATACCCGCCGCCCGCTCCGGTTCGGCCGGCCGGTTGCGCTCGTTCTCCGGCCGCGCCTGCTGCGCCGCCAGTGCCTCGCGGGTGGCCGCATCGGCCTTGCCACTGGGATCCAGCGCATTGGCGGCCTGGAAGCTGCGCACCGCTTCGGCGGTGTGCTGGCCATAGATGCCGCTGCCGGTTTCCAGCGCATTGCCCTGGGCGTCACGGAAGCCCATCTGGTTGAGCGATTCCTGCAGTGCCCGCACCTCCTCGCCACGCTCGCCACGTTGCAGCACGCCATCGGCCAGCGGCGCGGCCACTGCCGCGGCACGCGCGGCGGGCGCCACCGCCGAGGCGGTGATGCCGCGGTCGGCAATCTCGATCGCGGCGTACTTGGCATTCCAGTACTGGGTGAAGGAGGTGGCCAGGTCGCGGTCGTTCATGTCGCGGACGCCCGCGAACGGCTGGCCGGTCACGCGCTCGAAATCACGCGAGCTGATATTGCCCAGGATATTGGCCCGGGTATCGTCACGGGAAAACTCGCCGGTGGCGATCGCACGCTGGATAGACGCATAGCCACCGCCGCCCTGCTGGTGCGCCAGGTACATGTCCAGGCCGTTGGGCTGCTCGGCGCCGGACAGGAAGGAATGCCCGGTCTGGGCCTGGCGGTCCACGATCTGGGTCCGGTTGCGCGCGTACAGGGCCGCGGCCGCCTCGGTATTGGCGGCGGGATCGAACTCACGCCCGGTCAGGCCGAACTCGGCCGCCGTGCTGGGCACGAACTGGAACAGGCCCTTCGCCCCGCTGCCGGTGTTGTGCGCCGTGGCGTTGAAGTTGCCGCCGGTTTCGATATACGCAAACCGCAGGAAGTCTTCCCGCGGAATACCACTGCGCTCTGCCTGACGCTCGATTACGTCGAGAATCTCGCCTCTGTCATTCGTGCTGGCCATCATTGGCTCCTCAGATGAAGTGCGGCCGTGGGCCGCAGGACGTCAACCGGACTCGATCCATGAGTCATTTACAGAGCGGTCAACTCGAAAGTTTATCAGGGCTGGTAACGCCCCGCCTTCGCGTTAAAAGTATAGGTCAGGGCATCGGCCGGCCCAAGGTCACGCAGCGTGCCGGGGCCCGAGATCGCCTTGCCGGCCAGCCCCACCTTCAGGGCGGGCAGCCCGGACGCGCCCGGCGCGCCGAAGGTCAGCTCGCCGGTGCTGACGGCACACGGCATGACCTTGCCATCGTCGCAGGCGGCCGAATTGTCGCTGCCGGCCGCGATGCTGCCCAGGTAGCCCCAGCGGCGGAACGACAGGTCGTCCACGTTGGCCGGGTCGAACAGGAACAGGGCAAAGGAGGCCGTGGCCACGCCGTCGGCAAACCGGCGCGTCGGCACCGCCAGCACCAGCCGGCCGTCGTCGGTGGCGTGCGACTGCGCCTTGCGCGTGGTATCGACCGGGTCGCCCTGGTCGTTGGCCCCGAACTCGCCCACGTAACCGTCGGTATCCAGCTGCGACCACACCGGCTTGGCGGCATCGCCGCCCTGGACGAAGGTCGCCTGCGAGATCGCCACGTGGCCCGGCTCCATCAGCCCGCCCTCCGCCTCCGGCCCCTCGGTGCCTTCGGTACGGGTGGCGAACCCGGTGAAGTAATGCTTGCCCTTCAAATCGAAAGCATAGCCATACCAGTAACTCACGATGACGCCGCCATCCACTTCGTACGTGAACGCACCATCGCCGTCGCGCTGGTAGATGACATACAGAATGCTATCGGGAGAAGGCGGTTTGAGCGCGGTCATACCTGGGTCCTTTTGCTGTTCCACGGCGGGCTGTGCTCCGACAGCCGTCCCTGACGTGCGTGTCGCCGCGTCGCCATCCTGCTGGCCGCAGCCGGCAAGCATACCAATGACCATCGCCAACAACGCCAATTTTGCCTGTCTCATGCATCCTCCATCGATACGTGCCGCATGGGTGGTCCCGCGCCTCAGGCGAAGCGGGCCGCGTCCTGCGACGGTGGCGGAGCGTGCTGGGCCGCGTCTCGCTGGGTCGCCGCCTGCACCTGCGCGTCCACGCGCTGCTGCCAGGCCTGGCCGGCCTCGGAGTTCTGCAGGCTGGCCGTGGCCGCACGCAGGTCTTCGGCGTTGCCGCCCCGGGCGGCATCCAGCAACCGCGACACATTATCCCGCCCCGCCCCGCCTCCTTCGCGCGTCGGGGTCGCGGCGTCGGGCGCCCGCTCGGACAGGGGCCGGCCAGTGGTCTGCGCCTCCCGCTCCTGCTGCTGGCGCGCCGGCTCACCGGCCTTGACCGGCCCGCGCACGTGGTCGACCACATCCTCGATCGCGCCTATCGGCCCGCGTGCGCCGATGGTCACCACCCTGCGCAACCGTTCCACATCGCCGCGGTAGTTGTCGATGGCGTCCTTGTGGTCCTCGGCGCGTGCCTGCGCGGCCGGGTCCTGCAGCACGGACTTGTCCGGCTTGCCGTCGCCATCCACCGGCAGGAAGTTGTGCATGCTGTGCGACCCCATCGACCGCGCGGCCGCCACGACCGGCAGGTCGGGCGTGATGAAATCCACGAACCGGTTGTCGTGATAACCCGACTGGCGCAGCACCGAGATTTCCTTCTCGGACGCGTAGGTGCGGACCTCACCGTAATGGCCACTGGCGGCGCTCACCACGTCGGCGGCCATCACATGATTCACCATGCGATCGTTGGGGCCCTCGGGAATGCGTCGGTCCAGGCTGCCCGCGCCGTACGCATTGAAGGTTTCACCGCGCAGGTCGTAGTGGTGCGCACTCACCTGGGCCAGCGTGCCACCCAGCGAATGACCGGTCACGGTCACTTCCGGCGGATTGACGCTGCTGTAGGTGCGCGCATAGTGCAGCGCCCGGCCGGTCAATGCGATCGCATCGTCGGCCTGCGGGTTGGTTCGCGACAGCACCATCGAACCGTCGGCCACGATGCCGTCTTTCCAGACTTCCTCGGTGCCGCGGTGCGCCACCACGATTTCACCGGAGTCCACCTTCTGGTAGATCGTGCCCTGGTAACCGGTGTTGGGATTATTGGCATGCTCGACGACACGGTACTGCGTGCCATCGATGACAACCTTCTCTTCGTCGTTCGGACCGCGCTGCCCGACCTTCAGATCCTGGTAGGAATGCGCCGCCAGCCCCGCATACTCCTGGGAGGGAACCGTCATTTGGTTGTCTCCTTGGCCGTCACGGTGATGCTGAAGAAGGCATCGCGCTGATCCGCGGCCTGTCGGCCCTGCGCGGTCTTCAGGTCGGTGTTGCCGAACTCACGGAACCCCGGCATCTCCGCACGCGGGTAATAGCCCGTCCAGAAATGCTTGGTGCGGCTGCCCTGGCCCAGGATCGAGGCGGCCGGCAGATCGGCGACGAAGCGCGTATCGGCCTCATCCTTGCCGGCCTGCAGCACAACGCGCGCCTCGGTCAGCTCCCAATGACAGACCCCTCGTCCGTAATAGTCCTCATCGACGATGCCGTCGGCATATACCGTGCCGGCATATTCGGTATCGGATACGCGCGTCAGGCTGACGGTTTCGTTGCTGGTGATGCTGAGGAAGACCCCGGCCAGCTCGTCCTTCTTGCCGCACTCGGCCTCGTTGCTGACGTCGTACTGGGCCACCGCGCTGACACGCGTGAAAGGACCCGGCGCCCCGTCCAGCACCACCCGCACCTCGAAGGCGCGTCGAGGGGCCGGATTGAGCTTACGCAACGGCGGAGCGTCGGGGGAAGTCTGCAGCGATGCATTCATGGGAACGACCGTGTTGTTTTGCCCGGAACAGGCGGCGATGGGAACGATCAAGGCACATGCCACGGCGAACTGGTGCAGCCGCAGGCGTGACGATCGTGACGATTTCTCGATGATCGGCATACTCATGGCGAGGCGTGATGACCTTGTGATGACAGCACGCGCTCGTGCGACCCACCGTAGGCGTAATGCCACGGATGAGGCTGCGTCATGCTGGGCGACGGGAACGCACGACCGTCCCCAAACGGCGCCGTGCAGCGCCGATGATCCCGCGGTGCGGGCATATGAAAATGTGATGGGCGCAGCAAATCGAGGCCAGGCCAATCCGGCGCCGGCCTTTCAGTAATATCGAGAAAATCCCCAACCACGCATGTAACAGCCATCATTGGCTCCAGAGGTGAGTGACGGCCGAAGGGCCGTTTGACGTCAACCGGACTCAATCCTTGAGTCTTTTACAGGGCGGTCAATTCGAAAGTGCATCGGGGCATGGCCCCGCCTTCGTGTTGAGGACCCAGCTTACCCCAAGGGAACGGGCGAGGCCAAGCCCCTCGAAAACGCCCCGCCGGGGCCGGGCGAAGGCCGCCCGGGCTCGCTCACCGGCGACCGGGATCAACCGCCGGGCAGTGCGCAGCCCTCGCGGACGACCTTGCAGTCGGGGCCGCAACGACGCAGGGCGCGCTTGGTGGTCTTGTCCAGCGTGCGCTCGGCCGGCGGTGCGCTGGCGATGATGTGGCCCGCACTGCCGGCGGCGAGCACCGCGCAGGCATTGGCGAACACCGTCTCTACGACGCAGTCACCGCCGCCCTTGGCCCGACAATCGGTCAATGCCGCGGCCTTGGCCTCGTCCTCGCTACCGGCCTTGTCCATCCAGCCGTAGGCCTGGCCTTCGCCGATGGCAATGGCCCCCCAGCGGTCGGACGGAGGCGCCAGGCGCCCGGAGCGCTGGGCCGCCATCATCGCCGGCAGCGTCACCGTGTTGTACTGGACCGAGCCGGGCTGCTGGGCGAAGACGTCAGCGGAGGGAAACAGCGCGATACCCGCGAAAAGAAGTGCGACATTCCATTTCATATGCAGCGTCCTTGAGTGCAGAGTGGATAGCAGTCCCGTTGACAGTCTACTGCGACCGCTGCGCGGTGAGCCACCGAGGCTTCTTGAGTCCGTAGAGCGCTCAACCGGCTCTGTGTACCCGTAGGGGATATCGCGCACCCAGCGTAGCCGCACCTTCTTAACGCTCTTGCGCGCAAGGTTTCTGCCGATTGTTTCGCCGGATCTGCTTGGCCCGGGCCTACGTCCAGGAGCTGGTCGCCACGACCCCATATGCACTGACAAAGGTAACGGAGGACTCGCCCCCTTCCGTCCCATCCTTCACGCAGTCCTCGATGGCCGCCGCCTCTGCCGCCGATTCGAGCCAAGACCGACGGCGATCCCATGTGTTGCTCGCTTGCCGGTCGCGACCACGCCGCGCCGGTTGATCGGCCGGGCGCGCCACACACCGCCCCATCCGAGTGCGGGAAGGAACAAGGCGTTGTATTCAACGGCACCTGGCTGACGACCATGTGCAATGGCGGCGAAGGAGATCACGCGAGGACCGCCAATGCCGCCCTATCACCGGCCTGAAAGTCGGTGCAAAGCTATTAGATGGACGAACACCCACTCGGTCTCTTAGTCAGAACTCGTAAGCACAGCCCTCACGGATGATCCTACAGTCTTTCTCTCCGCAGCCTTTCAGCGCCCGTTCCCTCAGTGCTTTAGCAGTGTTTCGGTTTGGAGACCCACTAGACCAATAGTTCGCGCTCGGACTGCTGGCAACGGCGATGCACACATTAATGAAGACGTCCTCCACCTCACAGCTCTCCGCGCCGCCAGAGGAGCATTCCTTGATCGCGTTAGCCCTTGCCTCCTTTTCAGAGCGCGCACCTACAACAAATCCGAGCGCGTCGCCCTTCCCGGTAGCAATTGCTCCCCATCTATCCAACGCAGAGGTAGCCACCACGTCCCCTGCACCATGGCCAGGCAAATACACAGTGTTGTATTCGACTGAGCCAGGCTGCTGTGCGCCAGCAGGAGCCTGAATGGCACCGACCAACAGAAGCGCCGCACCACTGAACAGGACCGATCTCATCAGCTTCTCTCAAATAGAAGAAGTCCCTCGTCAAGCGGAACCTTCAAGCGAAAGTCCCACCCAAAGGCTGGACCTTGTTATCAGCCTTCCTTCCCGCATCCTATCGCATCCGCGCATCCCGACCGCGACTGAACTCAGCGCCCCGGCAGCGAACACGCCTCACGAATGATTCTGCAGTGTGCCTCACCGCACTCGGAAAAGCATGTTTCCTTGGTCTAGGGAAGAGCCTTACCTTGATACGAAACACGGAATCGCTGCACGGAGATATCCTACCTCGGCCCTATCCGGCGTGTAGTTACATCTGTTCCGAGCAGCACTAACGAAGCTAGAGCTAGCGGCAAATGAACCCAACGTGCAGTTGAAGAGCATCACCGCCATCGGCATGGACATGGCCATCAGCACCGACATCAACAGCCCCGCCCTGCTGCACCGCAGCGGAACTGACGCCCTTGCGGAAGCTGGGCTCCTAGGGGAAAACCTCGGCGGGGTGAAATAGCACGATACCCGCGAAAAGAAGTGCGAAATTCCATTTCATATGCAGCGTCCTTGAATGCAGAGTGATAGCAGTCCCGTTGCCAACGTACTGCCACCGTTACGCGGTGAGCCACCAAGGCATCTTGGTCATTTCCCGCGCTCAACCGGCTCCGCGGACAGTAAGGACTTCATGCACCCAGCGTAGCCCCACCCTCTCAGTGCTCTTGCCAGCAGAGTTTCTGCCGATTCTCGCCGAACCTGCTTAGCCCGGGAAGGCATCCTGGAGCTGGTCGCCACGACGGCATATGCACTGACAAAGGCAACGGAGGACTCGCGCCCGCTGGTAGCAGAGGCGTGACGCAGGCGTCATCGAACTCCGCGCCCATGATGAAGCAGCCGTCCGCCTTGTCTCTCCGCAGAAAGGCAGTGAGCAGCGTGCACGTCTCCATTGACTGCCCATCTGGAAGCTTTGCACCAGTATCTGCGCTTGCGCCTGAAGCGCCCATATGATCGATGTGTGCTCCCCGCGCCTACATAGACGCCGCGCAACTCGCGGACAGGGCGCCAGATCGCCACCTCACACCTTCGGCACGGCGGCAGGAACTGAGTGGCGTAGGGAGAGGCTCTCACTGCCCACTTTGAACTTCGGTGCGAGGCAGATAAGACATACCTCCAAATGTTCACAGCATCGCGTGTTGAGTAAACCTGATGATGCGGAGCACTAGGACCGGAAGAGCGGCCCTAATGTCGTCCAATGCAAGGCGTCCATCGCTCATCGCTTATAGAGAGCTGCGCCCAGAACACGCTTCCGTGCCCGCCTCTGCGATTAGCGCACCGGACTGGCACAACCCTCGCGAATGATCTTGCAATCGTCCGTTCCGCACTTACCAAGTGCTCGCGTCCTGAGCCATTCCGCTGAATGCTTCTCCGGATCGGCGGTAGACCAGGAGAACTGGCTGGAATTCATCGTAACGACCGCACAGGAATTGACGAAGGTCTCTTCCACCAGACATTCCTTGCCACCGGCGGCGGCGCAGTCACTGAGTGCTGCTCTCTTGGCCTCACTCTCCGACTTGGCACCCACCATAAAGCCAAGCACTGCGCCTCTACCAGTGGCTACTGCCCCCCAACGATTCCCAGGGTTGGGGCGCCGAGTGTCCCCGACGCCGTGTGCTGGAAGGTAGACCGTGTTGTACTCCACTGAACCCGGCTGGGGTTGCTGGGCAAGTGCTGTGTCGATTGATAACGCCATCCCAACGAAAACAAAGACTCTGGTTGCAATGTTCATCTAACACGCTCCAGCGGAGACATCAGCGACTGCGATTATCAGTGGCGCCAGGTGGAAGTCGATCAGGAAGTGACCCTCACTTCCTGAATTTCGAATTGCTATCGCTCTGCGAGCCCTGATTCAACTTGTCCGAACCCACGAAATCCTGCTGGAAGTCGGAACGCTGACCCGAGCTGTTACGACCCAAGTTACCGAAGCTCGAATTAGCCGCAAATGAACCCAGGGTGCCATTGAAGAACATGGCAGCCATCGGCGGAGCCATCACCATCAGGACAGACATCAGCAAACCGATGCCACCCTGCTGAAGGGCAGCCGAGTTGATACCCGCGCCGAAGCCCAGCAGACTGGCACCGGCAGAGGACGCATAGTACGAAGCAGTCATCATGGCGGCGGATATGGCCACCAGCTTGGTTGCCACTGAAACAGTAAACGACAGGACCGCCATCGAGAACATGGTGCCGATTCCGTAGAGCAGCCAGCGCTTGAAAAGATCCTTGGTCTGGTCAAACAGGAGGCAGAGGATGAAGATTGGCGCAAAGCCTACGAACAGAACCAAGGCAATTTTGTAAAGGAGCAGCATTGCGCCGCCCACCACCGACGGCCCGGCGATGCCGACGCCAATCAGGGTGGTTGCCTTCTCCTGCTCTTTGGCGTTGGTGTCGTCACCCTTGGTGGGCAATGCATCCATGAGCGCGAAGATCAACCCCATGACCTTCAGGTTATCGTCGATGGCGTCCTCAACCTTGTCGTTCTTCCCGGTCACCACCTGATGGATCTCTGTAGGCAGATAGTCGGTCAGGAACTTGGTGACGTTCGTGCCTGCGAAGGACATGGATGTCGCTGCGATCACGATAAGGAACGCGCGAAGAGAACCGACCACCAACGCCATGAGCGATTCGCGGCTACGCCCTGTGATGATCATGAAACCATGCATGAGCACCCACAGCGTGAGCAGGGTCAGCGCCATTCCGCTGACCCACTGCATGCTGCGCAACAACATCGCCGCCTGGAACGCTTCGATTTCCTTGTTGACCAGCTCGAAGACGATGGAGAAAAAGGCCCATTGAATAAGGCCGGTTGGATCGAAATTGGGCATGAAACAGCTCCTGGTTCCTTTAGATGCCGCCGCCCGTCAGGCCGGAAATCCCGGGCAAGCCCGAGAGATCCAAGCTGCCGCCGCCCTTGAATGCGTTGCGCGTCAATGCGCTCTGCATATTTTGGATGTGCGCTACACGGGCGTCGTAGGCAGCCATGTACGTCTGATACCGGTCACGGTCGTTGTCCATCAGCGCGGTAAGCGTCAACAGCTCGTTGGTGTTGTACTGAAGGTTGGCGTAGTCATTCGAGCCAAGATTGCGGCGTCGATCCTGAATTTGCTTGAGCCGATCGTAGTTCTCCTTCGAGCGTTCGAACATGCGAAGAGAGAAACGGTAACGGGCCAGCTCGGTCTTGGCCAACTCCTGGCACAGTTCCAGCTGGTGTCTGCCAAGCGCCGTATCTGCGCCGGTTGTGCACAGCTTGTCCATCGGCAACACGGTAGCTGTCGGCTTTGTGGCATCGAGCTTTTCTTCGCCGCTTGGCTCCACCACCATGGCCGGCGTCGCATCTGACTGCCGTTTGGTCACGCTCAGCTTGGTATTTGCATCGTTCAGCTGACCGGTCACAGTGCCGTTGCTGCCGAGCTTGCTATCCAATTTGGCCTGCGTCTTGGAGTCATTCACCTCCCACGCCGCCATGGCGACGCCCGCACCCAACATAGACGCAATCGCCAGCGACAGGACCAGCCAACGGTTCGCCTTCGGCAGCACGGGACCGGCGCCGAACATGCGGGTCCAGGCCTGGTCGAAGCTGCTTGCGTTACCAAGATTACGGTTTCCCTGGGATGCCATTTTCCACCTCCACTAGTCTCTATCTGGGTTATACAGCCAGTGCGCGCCGGATATCAGCGCGTAACCGCCCGCCTGCGTTCAGAAGTTTCCCCGCCTGTCTTGCCACCACGGCCGGAGCCCTTGCGGTTTGCATAGAAGGCTTCAAGCCATTGGTCCGGGGTCAATTCCGATCGGTCGATTTCGAGTCGCTCGGCCTGCTCGCGCACGATGCGATCCATGATTTCAATGTTGTCCGTGCTGGCCGAGATGACCGCCAGGGCGTCGTCCATGCCGCGCAGATTGAGCTGGCAGACGGTGGAGCCGTGGCCCTGCTTGACCAGGAAGCTGCGCGAGCGTTCGTCGAGCTTGACGACCACCTCGAACTCGGCCTCGGTTAGCTTCAACCCCTCCATGTACTCCTCGCGGGACGCATTGGGGTTGGGCAGCAGGATCAATGTGGCGGTCTGTTCGATCAGCGCCGCGGAGATGTCGCTGGCCAGCGCATCTTCCGGGCTCTGGGTGGCGAAGATGCCCAGGCCGTTCTGCTTACGGATCGTCTTCTGCTTGTTCTTGGCGAAGTCCTTCAGCGCGCCACCGCCGTCGAGGATCTTCCAGAATTCGTCCATCACGTAGATCAGCGGGCGACCGTCGATCAGCTCCTCCAGGCGGTGCAGGAGGTAGTTGATGACCGGCACGCGCACTTCGACGTTGTCGATCACATTGGTGTAATCGAAGCCGATGATGTTGGCCTTTTCCAGGTCGATGATGTCGACCGGGTTGTCGAAGACCCAGCCCAGCGTGTTGCCGGCGGTCCACTTGCGCATGCGCGCATACAGGCCGTCGTCGCCCATGTTGGGCAGGCTCTTCTGGAAGTTGGTCATGGTCCGATACTGCATCGGCATGTCCAGCATGCTTTCCACCGCGCGGAAGATGTCCTCTTCTTCGCGTGCCGAATAGGTGACCTTGCCGGCCAGCTCCTTGACCAGGTCGCCGAGGAACTGCACGTTGGCGTCGGTGTTCTCGCACTGGAACGGGTTGAAGCCGGTGGGCTCGCCGTTGTCCAGTGCCAGGTAGTTGCCGCCGCAGGCGCGCACGAAGATCTCGGCGCCGCGGTCCTTGTCGAAGAAGAAGATGGTCGGCGACGGATCGTACTTCTGCACCTGGCTGAGCAGGAAGTTGATCAACGCGGTCTTGCCGGTACCGGACTTGCCGATCACCATTGTGTTGCCGATCGCCTTCTCACCCAGCGAATTCTCGGCCGGGTGGGTGGCATGGAAATTGAAGTAGTACGGCTGCCCGTTGGTGGTCTGCAGCACGGTCAGGCACTGTCCCCACGGGTTGTTGTCGCGCTTGCCGGTGGCGAAGTTGTGCAGCGGCGACAGGCCCAGGAAGTTCAGCGAACTTACGTTGGCCACGCGCGTGCGGTACTTCCAGTTGCCCGGCAGCTGCGAGTAGAACGAGGAACAGACCGCGAGGTCTTCCTTGGCCGAGACGAAACCGGCGTTGGACAGCTCGGCGCGGGCCGTTGCCAGGTTGACCGACAGCGACTTCTGGTCGTCGGCGTACAGCGTCAGGATGAAGTGGTACTCGCCCAGCACGAAGTTGCCGGACGCCACCTGGTCCATGGCGTAATCCATTTCGGAGATCTGGCTGACTGCCTTGTCTCCGGAGGAAATCATCATGCCCTTGGTACGCTCGAGGATCTTGAGCGCATCCTGGCGGCCCATCGGGCTGAAGGAATGGGTGATGACGTACTCGAAATCCAGGTACTTCAGGTTGTTCAGGATGCCCGGATAGGTGGCATCCGTGTATTCCTTGATGTTGAGGATGGCGCCGTAATGGTTCTTGCCGCTCGGGGTGTTGATCACGAAATCGCCCGAGCGCGCCGAGAACATGTGGCGCGAGACCGGCAGGTAGTCGTAGACCGGTGCCCGCAGGACGGGCACCGGCTCTTCGACCCGGTTCAGCAGGTAGCCGAGGAAGCTCAGCACCTCCGAGAACACCACGCCGTTCTTTTCCTCGTACATGCCCAACTGGACCGGTGCATAGTCCTTCAGCACCGCTTCCACGTTGCCGGCCAGCTCCATGATCTTGCCCACGGCCTGGTCCTCTTCGGACTGCAGCCGCGAGACATCCGCGGATTTCTCCACGAACCGCTTGCCGGACACGATCGGCCGGTAGAGCATGGTCAGGTACAGCTCGTTCTGCATGATCTTTTCAGACGAGAGCCGCTGGAAGTACTCATCCGACAGCTGCTGGTTGAACACATGCTCGTACGAACTGCGCAGCTCCACCCGACCGCGTCGACGGATGTCGTGCACCCAGAACGCGACGTTCACGAAATCCGGCGCACGCAGCGTCTGCAACATCCGGTTGAAGGTGTTGTGCCGGTGCTCCAGCTCCCACTCTTCTCGCCCGACAAACGGCAACCCGTCCAGGCGCCAGATGATGAGGTAGTCGCCGCCCGTCGTTTTCACGACCTGCGGTGACACGTGCGAAGACAGCGGGATGAAATCGGCGATCGGGGTATCTGGCGCCAGCATTGGACTAGTCCGTGGAGGATTCTTCGAGCGACTTGCGGTAGCTGTTGGGTGTGAACACCCACATGCCGTTATGGTGCTTGATGTTCCTGGCCCTGAAGCGGAACTGCAGCCGCAGCCCCAGCAGGCGGAAGATCATTTCGTCCCGACGGGCCATCTGCCGCATGACCATGATGATCACCGGCAGCAGCAGCAGGAAAAACATGTTGAAGTAGAACGTGCAAAGAATGCACGCGCCCGCTGCCATGGCAAAGGGGAGATACGGCACCCCCATGAACATGGCCGGGCGTGTGCAACCGCGAAATAGCGCGTTCTTATGCATACTTCAGCAGGGATTCCGCGATGACCATGGCGGTGGAGGTCACGTCGGCCGGCAGCAGCATCTTGGCGATCTGGGCGGCGGCGCCGATCAGGAAGCCGCCGATCAGGACCGGTGCCACGTCGGCGATGCGCTTGTGGGCGAAGGCGATCTGGTAGCCGGCGAAGATCACCGCGATGGTCACGACCGCGATCGAGGCGACGTTGAGGATGCCGTTGACGTTTGCGAAGAACTTGGTGACGCTGCCGGTCGCACCGCTGCCGTCCTGTGCCATGGCGATCAGCGGCAGCGCGAACAGGGTGGCTGCAGCGGTGGCCGAGGAGACCCGGCGGGCGATGGTGGAGAGGTGACGCTTGGCTTCGATCTTCATGGGTTGAATCCCCGTGGTTGTGGAAGGAGAGAACTGCGCTTTACTACAAGGCCGGGCATCGGCCGGAGTCGAAATCGACCTAGAACACCAACGCGGCGTCCCTTTCAGGGACTCCCGCGGCCGGTGTCTGGTTCGAAATCGGTGAGCGTCGCCCCGCCGCCCCCGAGGGCAGCGTAGCGGGCGGTGCACCGGCCGGTTGTGAAACCGGGGGCGCACCACTGGGTTGGAGCAGGACCGGCGCGTCTTCGGAACCCTGTGCGCCGGCCAGAATGGCCTGGAGGGCGGCCTCGGGGCCGGTGCCGCCCTGCCCTGCGGCACGCCGCGCGGGCACGGCCGTGGCCGGGTACACGGACTGCGCGTTGGAGGTCGGATAGACGCCGTTGGCGGTGGAGGTCGGATAGACCGAACTGGCCTGGGACGAGGGATAGACCTGGCCGGCCGCCGCCGAGTACCCGCTGCTGCGGGTGGCCGGCGCGATCCCGGCCCCGCTCAGCGCGGCTTCCTCGATCCGGCGCAGCACGCGGCTGGCCGCTGGCTCCACCGGCACCTGGATCCGGGTGACCGGCGCGCTGCCGCCGCGATTGCGGATAACCGGGATGGCACCGCCGGCGGCGGCGACCGAGCCGCGCCAGGAGGTCATGACCTTGTCCACGTAGCCGTGTCGATAGCCGGTGGTGAAGTTGCCGGAGTAGTAGCAGCTGAAGGCCTTGCCCCAGTCCTGCTTGGAACGGCTGTAGCACTCGGCCAGGATGCGCGAGCCCGCCTGCAGGTTCGGGCACATGCTGAAGGCCTTCTCATAGCTGTCCAGCCCCTGCTTCTGCAGGTTGTAGCGGTTGACCTGGGCCAGCCCCAGCGAGAAGTTGTAGCCCTCGCGTTCCAGCATCTTGGTCGTGGACAGGGCTTCGCCGAGGTTTTTGGGCTGGCGCGCCAGCCGGCCACCGACGACGCCGATGGCATAGGGATTGAAGGACGATTCCACGCGGACGACGTGGTGCATGACCTCTGCCGGCACGGCCAGTTCGGTGCATGCCGCCAACTCAAGACCTGGCAACATCAGGAGCCCCTCCTTCCAGTGGTGCGCGCAACCCGGGCACGCAACGCAGGCGAGCGTCCGCGGATGACGCTGGTAGCGATACCGGTCATTCCGCGAGCCCTCGGGTGGGATCGAAATCGATCCCGGTAATGAAACGGCGGCCGGCATGCGCCTTGATGTGCACCACCACGTCGATGGTGAGCTTCAGCAGGCGCTTGATGACCTCGAACTCCAGGCCCGAGCCTTCGTTGGAGGCCTTGACCATCAGCGCGAGCTGGTCCCAGGTCTGCGAGGTGCTGCCGGCGTGGCAACTGGTGATCGAGCCGGGGTGGCCGGAGGCGCAGTTGCGGATGAAGTAGAACGACTCGTCGCCGCGCAACTCGGCCAGGATGATGCGGTCCGGCTTCATGCGCAGGCATGCTTCCATGCACGACTTGGCGGTGATGTTGCTTGAGCTCTGCCCGCCCTTGGAATACAGCAGGTGGACCACGTTGGGCTGCGCCAGGAACAGCTCGCGCGCATCCTCGATGGTCACCAGGCGCTCCTGGTGGGAGATGTGGTTGACCAGCGACTTCATGAAGGTGGTCTTGCCGCTGCCGGTGGCACCGGAGACCACGATGTTCTTGTGGTACTGGACGGCCTTCTTGAAGAAGGTGGCGTAGTCGCGCTGGGCACGCAGTTCGACCAGCTCGCGGTCGTGGTCGCTCAACGTGGGCGCCTGCTCGAGGATCTCGCTGAAGAAGCCGTCTTCCTCGTATTGCTCAAGCGACTTGCCGAACCGTGCCGGCATACGGATGGTGATCGAGACCCGCCCCGAATCGCAGGCGGGCGGGATCACGAACTGCGCACGCTGCCCGGTCGGGAAGGTCAACGAGACCATCGGGTCGGCATCGGTGATGCGCTGGCCGGTGTTGCTCTCGTTGACCACCGTGGTGCAGAACTGCCGCGCACGCTCATAGGTGAGCGTGGGGGCATCGGCGCGGTGCCAACCGTCGCGGGTTTCCAGGTACAGCTCACCCGGCCGATTGATACAGATTTCGGTCACGTCGGACGACTGCATGTGCTCGCCGATTCCCAGGATATGGTACTGATAATCCAGGAAATCGTTGGAGACCTTGGCGACGGTGGCCGTTTCGCTGCTCATTCCAGTGTCTTCGCTCAGCGGATCACGGCCGAGAAGTCGACGTCGCGGGAGACGTAGACGTTCACGATCGTGCCCTGATTGATGGTCACCGTGGCCGGACGGGCCATGTTGCGTTCCATGGCGACGTTGGCCATGCGCTCCATGGTGCGTGCGGTGGCGCTTTCATACGGGTTCTGCACGACGGCACCGTTGACGACGGTCGAGCTCTCCGGACCATTCTCCGCGGCGGCGTACTTGAAGGCATCCGCCAGGATGCTGATCAGCAGCGACGAGGCGATACGCTGGCCCCAATGCGCGTTGTAGTAACCCGGATTGCCGGCCGAGCCGAGGTTGTCCACGCCCGGGCTCTTCATGTTGACGTCCAGGCCGGTGGGCGTGGTGATGCGATCCCACACAATCGCCACGCGGTCACCGATGGTGTCGTCCCCGCCGTAGGAGCCCTGGATCTTGGAACCGCGCGGCAGCAGCAGGCGCTTGCCATCGAACGAGTAGACCGGTTCGGTGACCACGCACGAGGTGTAGCCCGGGAAGTCCGAGATCACGCGGGACTGCAGCACGCAGCGGATGTACGTACCGCGCAGCAGCAGCGTGCTCGGCTTGTACAGCGGCTGTGCGCTGGTCGGGCCGTCGGCGGCACGACGCGGCGGCGGCGCGGCCTGGGCACCGGGCATGCCGGGCATCATCGGGTACGGCGGCTGTGCCTCACCCTCGCCCTGCGCGGCGGCCTGGGCCGCACCGGCGTCCAGCATGCGACGCTCCAGCAGCGACATCGGCTCGGGCTGGCGCGGACCGCCGTTGTCGCCCATCAGCATCGGCTCGGGCCTGTCATCGACCACCGGCAACGGCGGCAGCTGCTCGACCATCTGCGGGGCCTGGGCAACCGGCTGTTCCGGCGGCAGTTCCGGCAGGTCGCGCGGCGCGGCAGGAATGACAACCTGCGCGCTGGGCGCCTTCTTGACCTCTTCCTTGTCGGAGGAGAGGCCGCCGGAGAAGATCCAGATGGCCAGCGCACCCAGCGCCAGCACGATCGCCGCCAGGAAGGCGAGCGCCTTGCGGTTCAGGCGCTGGACGTCGTCGGCGCGCAGGTACGGCGACGACTCACCGTCCAGGCCCGGCTCGGCGCCCTGGCTGCGGCGGGTATACGGGTTGGAGTAGTCCGCCGGCGCGGGCGCCGGGGCGCCAGCCGGTACGGGCTCGTGGTCATGCTCGTTGGGAGGAATCTGATTCACAGCTCCGGCCTCCTGCGCAGGGCGATTGCATTGTCGCCGTGCCGCACGACGAGATAGGCGTAGGTGCCGTGCACCACGATGGTGTCCCCTTCGATGGTCGAGTTGACGATGAACTCCTCGCCCGTCTTGCTGTCACGCGCAAATACCGCGGGGAAATTGCCGCTGGGGAAGCGCGAACGGTCGCCCATGCGAAGGTAGGTGAAGCGACGATCGTCATACACCGAGGCCGGCACCAGCCAGGTCGGCTGACGCTTGCGGTAGGTGTAATCGTAGTTGTAGTAGTAGTCGCGCCCGGGCACCACGTCGGTGCTCAGCTCGGAGACGGCTTCGTCTTCCTTCTTCTCTTCCTGCGCGGCGAACAGGGTGTCGGCCGGGTAGGTGAAGCGGACCTTGTACTGCACGCCGGAGGACTTGGCGTCTTCCAGGGCGCGCCAGTTGGTGGCGACCACCTTCAGTTCGAAGATGTAGGAATGGGCCGCGGTACGCACCATCAGATTGGTGTCCACGTCCACATTCTTGGGCTTGAGGTAGAACACGTTCTCGCGCCGGCTGATTTCCCAGCCGCCGCCGAAGCCGCTGCTGTAGTCCAGGATTTCTTCATGCGGACTCAGCTCGATCTGGGTGGTGATGCCCAGGCCGGTGCGGATGGTGTACACCTTGTCGGCGCCGTATTCGTACTCTTCCACGACCTTGGCCGAGGCTGGCAGTGCCAGGCCCGCCATCATCAGCAGAGCCAGGCCGCCGCGCAGGAACGCCTGCATCGGGCTACTCATCGTACAACTCCCCCTTGTTGACTCTGTGCGTTCATCTGTTCGGCTGGCATCGGTGGCAATGCGCCGGTATTGGGATCCTGCGCCGGCATCACGCCGGGTGCTGCGCCAGGCACTGCGCCAGGCACCGCACCGGGCACGCTGCCGGGTGCCGGCACGGCGCCGGGATAAGCCACCTGCGCGGCAGCAGCCGGGTCGGCCTGCATCGGGGCGGCAGCCGCGCCATCGGGACGGAACACCGCCGCAGACGGTGCGGTCGGCGTGGGCGCGAAGTCGTTGTCCACGCGGTAGTTGGTGACGCGGAACCCCAGCGGATTGGCCAGGCGGTCTTCGTCGCTCAGGCGCATGGTCTTGTCGTAGGTGTATTCCATCGTGGCGATCTTGCTGTCCAGCGGCTGGGTACGCCCGTTGCTCTTGTCATACACCGTGCGCTGGAAGCGGACCGTGGCGCCGGTGGGCACGCGCCCTTCCCCGCCGCCGATCAGCACGATGCTGAGGATGCGGACATTGACCGCGCGCGACGCGCCGTACAGCCGGAACGGGCGTTCCGGATTGCTCTCGGCGTGCAGCGCCATGTACGCCGGCGCGACCGCCGGGCCGGCCATGGACAGCGTGGTGCGCCAGTTGCGCTGGCCGATCAGGCCCGAATCGTAGGACTCGCGCGCCAGGATGAACTGCGCCACGTTGCTCTTGTTGATCGCTTCTTCGGCGGTGACCTCGCGGTCGGCGAAGTTGCCGGTGAGGCGTGCCACCGACGCGGTGCCGGTGTAGGGATCGGCCATGACCAGGTACGGGACCTTTTCCTTCAACGGCAGGAACAGGAAGTAGCCGCCGGCCAGCAGCAGCGACATCAGGATGGCCGCCCAGGCGACCATCCAGGCCCGCCGCTCGCTGCGACGCGCGCGCTCGGCCAGGGTGATCTCGAAGTTCACGCCCTGGGAGACGGCCCGGTCGATTTCGGGCGAGGTGGTTTTCTTTTTACCGAACATGCGGGGCGCCTCGACTACTGGTCAGAGGCATCGGCGGCCGAAGCCCCCGCTGCGGCGGACGCACCAGCGACGCTGACGGTGATGCGTGCGTTGTCGACCGTGACCAGCACGCCCTGCGGGGCATAGGCCGCCGACAACGCCGCCGCCGCTTCGCCCGCACTGGAGGTGCGGATCTTGGCGACCGGGCCGTACAGCGTGTAGTCGTTGGGGTGCTGGTAGGACAGGGTCAGCCCCGAATCCTTGGCCCAGCGCGTGACCAGGCCCTTGAGGGTCTTGTCGATCGGCGCGGCCTGGTAGATGTAGGACTGGTTCAAGGGAATGGCGATCGTCGTTTCGGACATCCGATTGACCGGCATCCACTTGCCACGCGGCTCGGACGCCGGCGGCGTAGCGCACCCGGCCAGGACGGCGGTCAGAGAGAGTAATGCGACGGCCATCACATTTCTATTCGGCTTACTGCAGTTCACGAAGTCACCGTAGACATAGTTTTTGTATGCAGCAGATCGCTGCCCGACACTCCCCCCGGGGGGAGCAAGCAGTACGTACCACTACTGGATTTCAGTGCGATGTTTGCCGCGTGCAAGCGACGGCAAGGGGCTCCCACACCCCGGAAGAACCTTGGCAGGCCGCGGCCCGCTCTTCTTTCCCCGTTTGACATCAATCATCTGGAAATTCCTTTTCCGACTACACCATCGACTGCTACACAACGTGGCAATCGCTTCATTCCCCGTGAAGCTGCACCAGACCTTCACACGAAATCATACGAGGCGAACACGACCGGGATGTGAAGGATTCTTCTTGTGAAGAATATTTCACGCGGACGAGTCACAGCGTTGATCGAAATGGCAATATGCCATGCGAACGATTTACGAACAAGCACTGAACACTGTCAGATAATTCTTACAATGTGTGACACGCATCAGAGTCGCCGCGCGTCATTCCAATCTGGCAACATGCGTCTCCCGCCTAGATGGCCCCCCTGATTTCGACAGGTGCGTAGTGGATCAGACACGGATGGAAGAGTTCGTCACCAATTCCGCATTGCTTGCGGGACACCTGACACAGCAATGTGACAAGGCGATTGCCGACCAGAAGCACGCCGCCGCCGAGCTGCGGCAGGCGGCCGCCGACGTTGGGCAGGGCGTTGCCGCTGGACGCGCGGAGTTGGCGCACAGCGCGCGAAGTGCGGTGCGCGAAGCGCTCTCGCAGGAAATTCCGGCGGCGGTGGAAGCCATCGCCGAATCCGGGGATCGCCTGCGCCAGCTGGCCGACCAGCTGCAGCGCGAGCACCTGTCCGCCGCATCGCGGATGCGCGCCCTGGCCTGGAAATCACTGATCGCGATCGCACTGGCCTCGGCCGCGATCATCGGCGCCACCGCCTACACCGCATGGAACAACGTGCAGCGTGCGCAACGGGCGCAGGTGGACGCACAGGTGCTCGAAGCCCTGCAGCAGGTGTCCATCACCTCCTGCGACGGGACGCCGTGCGTGAAGCTGGCCGATGACCAGCGCCGCTGGAGCAAGAACAGCGACTACCTCCTGGTCGATGGCAGCGGCGCCGCCCCGGCCCCGAAGGCGAAGTAACGCGGCCACCCCCCACGCCGCGCGGGCAACCCGGCGGCGTGGCATCATTGCCCCCCCTCTGCAAACGCACGCACGTCCGAGTCGAAGGAATCGCCTTGAACAATCCCCGTATCCTGATCTCCGCCGTGCTGGCGGTGATCCTGGCCATCGCGGCACTCTACCTTTCTGGTCTGCTCACCCTGCTGTTCCTCGGGCTGGATACCGGCGCGACCAAGTTCGGCACGTACTACCAGTACGTCAAGAACCTCAACCACCCCCAGGTGATGCCCTACGCCGGGCGCATCAAGGCCGCTGGCGCCATCTCGGCCGTGCTGATGTTCGCCGGCTGGCTGGCCGTCACGGTGATGATGTTCAAGCTGCGCAGCCACAGCAACATCCACGGCAAGGCGCGCTTCGCCGGCATGATGGACCTGGCCAGCAAGGGCTTCTTCAAGCAGAAGGACGACGGCATCGTGCTGGGCCAGATGAACGGCAAGCTGCTGCGCCTGACCGGGCAGCAGTTCGTCATCCTGGCCGCGCCGACGCGCTCGGGCAAGGGCGTGGGCGTGGTCATCCCCAACCTGCTGGACTACCGCGAATCGGCGGTGGTGCTGGACATCAAGCAGGAAAACTTCGACCTGACCTCCGGCTGGCGCCAGTCGATCGGGCATGAGATCTACCTGTTCAACCCGTTTGCCGAAGACCGCCGCTCGCATCGCTGGAACGCGCTGACCTACGTGTCCAACGACCCCGCGTTCCGCGTGTCCGACCTGCAGGCGATCGGCGCGATGCTGTACCCCGATGGCGATGACAAGGACAAGTTCTGGACCGGCCAGGCCCGCAACGCCTTCCTTGCCTTCACCCTGTATCTGTTCGAGCAGGCCGAGTCCCTGCCCGGCTCGCCCAAGCCGACCCTGGGCCAGGTGCTGCGCCTGTCCTCCGGCGACGGCACCGAGCTCAAGCCGTACCTGCAGAAGATGGCCGAGGCGCCGTTCCTCAGCGCGCAGGCGCGCACCGCCTTCGCCGGCCTGCTGTCGCAGGCGGACGTGACCTTCGCCTCGATCATCGGTTCGTTCCGCGAGCCGCTCAACCCGTGGTTGAACCCGGTGCTGGACGCGGCCACCAGTGGCGATGATTTCCGCCTTGACGACGTACGCCGCAAGCGCATGACCATCTACGTGGGCATCCAGCCGAACAAGCTGGCCGAGAGCCGCCTGATCGTGAACCTGTTCTTCAGCCAGCTGATCAACGTCAACACCAAGACGCTGCCGCAGAACGACAAGGCGCTCAAGCACCAGTGCTTGCTGCTGATGGACGAATTCACCTCGATCGGCCGCGTGGACATCATCTCCAAGGCGGTCTCGTACATGGCCGGCTACAACATCCGCCTGCTGCCGATCATCCAGTCGATGGCGCAGCTGGATGCGGTGTATGGCAAGGAACTGTCGCGCACGATCATCACCAACCACGCGCTGCAGATCATCTACGCGCCGCGCGAACAGCAGGATGCGAACGACTATTCCGAGATGCTGGGCTATACGACGGTCCAGCGCCGTTCGCGTACGCGCTCGCATGGGCCGTCCAGCTCCGTGTCGGACAACGAGGTCCTGGAGCGGCGCGCGCTGATGCTCCCGCAGGAGCTCAAGGCGATGGGGCCGGACAAGGAAATCGTGTTGTACGAAGGCCTGCCGCACCCGGTGTTGTGCGCCAAGATCAAGTATTACAAGGACAGCTACTTCACCAAGCGCCTGCTGGAAAAGGCCGAGGTGAAGCCGCTCACCCTGCAGCACTGAGGCCACGAGCCCACCCGCCATGCGCCGCCACGCCGCCCTCACCTTCGCATGTTGCCTGGGCCTGGGCGCACTGGCGGCCACCGCCGCCGCCCACGATGCGCCGGCGGCAAGCAACGCGGCCGCTACGGCGCGCACGGAAAGCGGCGTGCTGCAGGGTGCGCCGTGGCGCATCGATCTGCCGGCGCACTGGAACGGCGAGGTGGTGATGCTCGCGCATGGCTTCGAGCCGGCAGGCACGCCACGCCTTGCCGATTGGCCGGCCAACCCGTCGACCGCCGCCCTGCTCAAGGCGGGTTTCGCGGTGGCCCAGAGCGGCTATGCCAGCCAAGGCTGGGCCGTGGCCGATGCGATCACCGACACCGAACGCCTGCGCGCGCATTTCATCGCCACCCAGCCGACCACGCGCCGGACCTGGGTGCTGGGCTTCTCGATGGGCGGCGCGGTGGCCATCGCCACGCTGGAGCGTTATCCGCAGCACTACGCGGGCGGCGCCTCGCTGTGCGGGGCCAACCTACCCGGCGAGGTGCTGGCCAGCGAGACGCTGACCACCCTGCTCGCCTTCGATCATTTCTTCCCGCGCGCACGCGGGCTGCCCGCGGCGGGGCTGGCCTCGCCGGCCGCTGCCTCGATCCCGCAGGCCGACCTGTACCCGGCCATCGCCGGCGCGCTGCAGGCCCAGCCAACGGTGGCGGCACGGCTGGCCACGCGGCTGCAGGTCACCGCCGAGCAGCTGCCGGGCACGATCAGCCTGCATGCCCTGGTGCTGCACGACCTGGTCAAGCGCAGCGGCGGCATGCCGGTCGGCAACCGCGACACGGTGTATGCAGGATTCGGCGATGACGCGGCATTCAATGCCGAGGTGCGCCGGCTGGATGCCGACCCCGCCGCGCAGGCGACGCTGCGGCGCGAGCTGGGGCTGACCGGCGCGCTGTCGCGGCCGCTGGTGATCCAGTACAACCGCGATGATCCGACCATCAACCCGCGCTTCGAACCGGTCTATCCCGCCCTGGCGGCCAAGGCGGGCGCCGATCCGTTGCCGACCGTGCTGGCCCGTGCCGGCGAAGGCCATTGCGGCTTCTCCGACGACGAGGTGCTGGGCGCGATCCTGGTACAGTCGACGGTGACGCAGCCCTGACGGGACGGTCCCGCACGGCGCTGGCCGGGCAATACCTCAGCGCGTGACGGCGGCGGGCGCACCGGCCTCGGGCTGCGCGGCATCGGCCGCATACTTGCGCTCGATGGCCGCCTCGCGGTCCCGGCGCTGGTCGGCGCACCGTTCGCGGGCCTGGGTGAGGCTGCTTTCGGCGGTCTGGCGCTCCATGCTGATCGACTGCTGCAGGCTGGCCAGCTGGGTACGCACCCCGGACTCATAGGTGGCATTGGCCAGGTTGTCGCGCGGCGCGGCCAGTTGCTGGTTGAGCTCGCCCACCTGCCGCTGGTAGCCGGCGATGCGGCTGTCCACCGGGCCGAAGATGCTCGCCCGCGCCGAGGCCACGCAATTGCGTTCGGCGATGGACGCATCGGACAGGTCGGTGGAGCGGAACACCGCCGTACGCGTGGCGACCTCGGCGGACGAGCGCGTCGCGCCGCGGTTGGAGCGCACGTTGACCTCTTTCGCGCCGGCGCCGCAGGGGTTCTGTGCATAGACAGTCTCGCCGTTGCTGCCGGTGCACCGGTACACCTGGGCGTGGACCTGGGCAGTCGTGCCGGCCGCCAGGCACCCCAAGGCCATCGCCAGCCCGATTCGTCGTGCGTACATGGAGGTACTCCGTTACGTCCCGTGATGGCCCATTCTTGCCCGAGCAACGCCGGGGATGCCAGTGTCCCGGGGGCGAGGGAGCGAGCGGAGCCTGGGGCGCGCCCATCGGGCCGCAGCCGCCCACGCGGCAATGGGCACCGATGGGGCTACCATGTGGCGCCCCGGTACTGCAGTGGTTAGAGATGAGCGGTGACATCAAGATGCGCAGGGCGATCGGCTCGCACGGCACCGTGCACGGCGTCGACGGCCTGCAACAGCGCCACGACGCCGCCCAGACCCTGCCGGCGCTGTTCTGCGACAGCACCGGCTGCGCCGCACCGCTGATCTTCGTGCCGGCGCGGCCGCGCCCGAAGACGGATCCGGCGTACCCGGCCCCGATGCCCGGTTACTTCGCTTTGGACAAGGGCGCGGCGCACGTGACGGGGTGCCGTTACAACGTGGCCGGGCACCTGGCCGAAGTGCTCGATGCCGCTGCGGCCAGCGACCCGGCGTTCGTGCAGCGGCTGGAGGATGGCCGCCACGAACTGCGCCTGCTCGCGCTGCACCAGGGCCTGAAACGGGGCGGCGGCGCGCTGCCGGAGCAGCAGATGCGCCTCCTGTCCACGCTGTTGGTGCTGCGCGCGATGTGTGGCAACGACGCACTGCTGGCCGACCGCGTGGTGCTGCGGCTGGGCAAGAAAAAGCTGGCCTGGGACGCGTTCTTCCATGACCCGGCGCACTACGACGAGGCCTGGGCACGGCTGGATGCGGCCAGCAACGAGGTGCCCATGGCCCTGCTCGGCACGGTGCGATCACACCGCTCGCCGCCTCCGGGCACGGGCGCTGGCGCCACCTATCTGAACTGCGCGCCGAAATACCAGAAGACCGGGGTGATGGATCGCCGGGAGTTCTACGAGGTCAGCGTGGGTCACGATGATGCCGCGTGGCTGCAGCGCTTCCCGGTGGGCGCGGAGATCGTGATGTTCGGGCTGTGGCGGCAGGGCAACAGCCACACGTCCACCCGGCCGCACCCCACCGACCCCCGACGCAGCATCACCAACGTGACCCACAAGCTGGCGCTGCGACCGGGTTCGCCGGGCCAACTGGCCGTGGTCGCCTGAGCAGGCAGGACGGTGTGTGGACGCGCGCCGCTGCCTGGGCCCGCGGCACCGGCAACGCCCAGGCCAACGCCGCGCGATCATCCGTCCCAGCGCAGGCCCTTGGGATCGCTGCGGAAGCCCGCCGCGCGCAGCGCATCGATCAGTGCGCTGCGTGCGACCGGCGCGTCGTCGATCAGCTCCAGGGTGAAACGGGCGCGCCGCGTGCGCCCGAGCGCCGCGGCCAGCGCCTGGGCCGCCGCGTCGAGCAGGGTGGCGTCGGCGTCGGCGTCGAGCCACGTCAGGAGATGCCGGCCGCCCTGCGCCAGGTACATCTGCAGGCGACCACCGACGATGACCACCAGCGCGCCGGCGCGCCGCAGCGGCCGCAGGGAGGCGGTATGCGGTGGCCAGGCCAGCACGCTGCCGAACGGATTGGCCGGATCGACCACGGACAGCGCGACGGCGACGCTGGAGCGTCCGGCGCCCGACGCCTCGGCGATCCCGCGCAGCCGGTCCACCGTGGTCCGCTCGGCGAACTGCGCGCCGCCGAGCGTCGCCACGAACCGGCCGCGCAGCACGCGACCGGCATCCTCCATGCCGCGATACACCTGCTGCAAGGCGGGAAAGCCGCCTGCGATGCCTTCGGCGACGGCCGCGCCGCGGGTGACGATGGCGTGGCGGTCCAACAGCGCGTCGGCCAGGGCCACCGCGCGCAGCGTGTCGCTGGTGGCCTGCCGATGCAGCAACGACCAGCGCCCGGCCAGCGTGGCGGCGGTGAACGCGACCACGCGCGGCGCGGCGTCGTTGGGCGCAAGCGCGGGATCGTGCATCGGGATGCCGCGCACCCGGCTGCTTCGTCGCGAGGTCCTCAGTGCCCGCGGACGCGGCGGCCGCAGTCCGGCCAACTCACGCAGCGGATTCCAGATGTCGGTGGTGAGGTAGCCGCGCCAGGCGAGGTCCCACAGCGCGGTGTGCAGCGCATCGGGGCTGACCTCCGCGCCCGCCTGCCCCCCGGCGGCGCCAGTCCAGCGCGCCTGCACCGCGGCGGCAAGCTGCCAGGCGAAGTACGCCCCGCCGTCGGCCAGCAACTGCAGGATCGCCTCTTGCAGCGGCGAGTGTTCCGCCGACAGCGGCAGCGGTGGCAAGGACTCGAACGCGAACTCCTGCAGGTGCAGGGAGACCAGCCCATCGTCCTCGCCCAGCCGGCCATGGCCAGACCAGACCACAGCGCCGGTGGCAAGCAACGCGTCGAGCAGCGCCGGCACGTAGTCGTGCACGCGCGCCGGCAGGATCTGGCTTTCCCATACAGAGACAGGCGCCGGCACGCCGGCCAGCAGCTCAACCACACGGGTCACGCCGTCGATGCCGTCCAGCGCACCCGTGGTGGACGCGGTCGCACCGCGTGCGGGCGGCGTTGCATCCGCCACCAGCCCGTGCCGCTCCAACAGCAACAGCGCATACGCCTCGGGCGGCACTGGCTGGGTAGCGTCGCGGGCCGCCTGCAGCGAGCGCATGCGCAGCCGACGCAGGACGTCTTCGCCCACCCACTCATGGGTGGCCAACGGTGACTGCCCGGCAGGCGACGTGGCCGCATCCTGCTGGCGACGGACGACGCCGAAACTGCCCTTGAGGACGCTGCCCTGCGTGGCAAGCCGCTCCAGCGCCGCGTCCGCCACCGCCACGCCGAGCCCGAATGCAGTGGCCGCCTCGGCGCTGGTGAACGGGCGGTGGGTGCGCGCATAACGCGCGAGCAGCTCACCCAATGGATCGACGGAGGGCTGCCGGAACACGGCTGGCACCTCGGCCGGGAGCATCACGCCCAGCGCATCGCGCAGGCGCGCGGCGTCTTCGACAGCCGCCCAGCGCATGCTGCCGGCCACGGGCACCTGGATCGCCCGGTGCTCGCGCTCGAGCGCCTGCAGGTGTTGGAGGGCATAGGGCGTGGCGTCGGCGAGGCGCTCGGCCACCGCCGTGACCGACAGCGGCCCGAGCACGCGCAGCAGGTCTGCCACGCCTTCCTTGCCTTTGGCGCGGCGTTCCGGCGCACGCTGTTGCAGGAGATTGCCGACCTGCTCCACCACGGCGGGGTCCAGCAGTTCGCCCAGGTCGACCTGCCCCAGCAGGTCCGCCAACAGGCCGCTGTCGAGCGACAGCACCGACGCACGGCGTTCGGCGAGCGGCACGTCGGTGCCATACATGAACTCGGCGACGTAGCCGAACAGCAGGTTCGCCGCGAACGGCGACGGCACCTCGGTGGTGACCTCGACGATCTCGATGCCGCCTTCGGCCAGCCGCTGCATCAGCGCGGCCAGGGCGTCGAGGTCGTAGACGTCCTGCAGGCACTCGCGCGCGGCCTCGAGGAGGATCGGGAAATCCGGATAGCGTTGTGCGATGGCCAGCAGTTCGCCGGCGCGCAGGCGCTGTTGCCACAGTGGCGAGCGTCGGCCCGGACTGCGCCGCGGCAGCAGCAGCGCGCGCGCCGCACACTCGCGGAAACGCGCGGCGAACAGGGCCGAGCCGCCGACCGCCCGGGTCACCTCGTCGCGCAGCCGTTCCGGCTCGAACAGGAACAGCGCCGCACCCGGCAGGCGGCCGGTGGCATCGGGGACGCGCAGGAGGATGCCGTCGTCGCTGGCCACCACCGTCGGGTCCACGCCCCAGCGCTCGCGGATACGGCCGGCCAGCGCCAATGCCCAGGGATCGTGGACGCGGCGACCATAGGGCGAATGCAGCATCACCCGCCAGTCGCCGGCTTCGTCGCGGCACCGCTCCACCACCAGCCGGCGGTCAGTGGGCAGCGTGCCGGTGGACTGCCGTTGTTCCTCGACCAGCCCCAGCATGTTGCGGATGGCATTGCCGGCCAGGCCACTGGCCTGCAGCCGCGCGTCCAGCGCTGGCGGAATGCCACCCTCGCCTCCATCGGCGGCTGCGTCCAGGGCGGCAAGGAACGCGCCTACCGCCGCGCCCAGTTCCGCCGGCCGGCCCACGCCTTCGCCGCGCCAGAACGGCAGCCGCGCCGAGCGCCCGGGCGCCGGGGTGACCACCACCTGGTCATGGGTGATCTGCTCGATGCGCCACGAGGTCGCGCCGAGGGTGATCACATCATTGACCCGCGACTCGTGCACCATTTCCTCGTCCAGTTCGCCGACGCGGCGCGAGCCGGCACGCTCTTCGCCTTCGGGCAGCATCACGCTGAACATGCCGCGGTCGGGGATGGTGCCGCCGCTGGTGACCGCCAACTGCTTGGCGCCAGGGCGCGCGCTCAGTTCACCGGTGTGCCGGTTCCAGACCAGGCGCGGGCGGAAGCCAGCGAAGTCATCGGAGGGATAGCGCCCGGCGAGCATGTCCAGGGTGGCATCGAACGCGCTGCGCGGCAGCGTGCGGTACGGCGCGGCACGGCGCACGCGGGCATACCAGGCGTCCACGTCCAGCGTGTCCATCGCCGCCGCGGCGACGGTCTGCTGGGCCAGCACGTCCAGCGGATTGCGGGGCGGGTCCACCGCCTCGATGCGGCCGGCCAGCATGCCTTCGATGGCGACCGTCGCGTCGATCAGGTCGCGCCGCGTGCGTGGGTAGACCAGGCCGGTGGAAATGCCGCCGACCTGGTGGCTGGCGCGCCCCACCCGCTGCAGCGCGCTGGCCACCGAGGGCGGCGCGGCGACCTGGATGACCAGGTCGACCAGGCCCATGTCGATGCCCAGTTCCAGGCTGGAGGTGGCCACCACGCAGCGCAGTTCGCCGGACTTCAAGGCCTGCTCGATGTCGCGGCGCTGCTCCTTGGAGACCGAGCCATGGTGCGAACGCGCGATCAGCGCCGGTGCGCCGGCGGTGCGCCCGCTGGTGCCGCCGTTGAAGGATCCGTAGTGCGATGCGGGGTCGGCACTCTCCGCCGCCGATGCCGGCGCGGCGTGCAACGCAGGATCGCGTGCCAGGCGCTCTGCGTACACCTCGTTGAGGCGCGCGGTGAGTTTCTCGGCCACGCCACGCGAGTTGGCGAACACGATGGTGGAGCGCCGCTGCAGGACCTGGTCCAGGATGCTGCTTTCCACGTGGGGCCAGATCGAGCCTACCCGGCCGGGTTCGTCGCCGGCGCGCGCGGGAATGTCGGCCATGTCCTCCACGGGCACCACGATCCGCACGTCCAACTGGCGCGCCGAGGGCGGATTGACCACGGTGACGGGGCGATCGCCACCGAGGAAGGCGGCCACCTGTTCCACCGGCCGCACCGTGGCCGACAGCCCGATCCGCTGCGCCGGCTGCGCCAGCAAGGCGTCCAGGCGCTCCAGGCTCAGCGCCAGGTGGCTGCCGCGCTTGGTGCCGGCCACCGCGTGGATTTCATCGACGATCACGCTGTGTACGCCGCGCAGCGTCTCGCGTGCCTGCGAGGTGAGCATCAGGAACAGCGATTCCGGCGTGGTGATCAGGATGTCCGGCGGCCGCCGCACCAGCCGGGCGCGTTCGGCGGCCGGGGTATCCCCGCTCCGGATGCCGACCGAGAGGTTCAGCGCCGGGTCGCCGCGTCGCTCGCGTGCGGCGTTGACGCCCTGCAGGGGAATCTGCAGGTTGCGATGCACGTCGGCACCGAGTGCCTTGATCGGTGAGATGTACAGCACCCGCGTGCCGATGGGCACAGCGGCAGCGGGCGGCTGCCGTTCGCGCTCGCGGAATAGTTGGTCGATGGCATGTAGGAAGGCGGCCAGCGTCTTGCCCGATCCCGTCGGGGCGATCACCAGCGTATGCGCACCGGCGCCGATGGCCGCCCATGCATGCGCCTGCACCGGCGTGGGTGCATCGAAGGCGGCGGCGAACCAGGCGCGGGTGGCGGGCGCGAACGCGTCCAAGGCAGCGATGGCGGGCGGAACCGGGTCGGACATGATGCCTACTCTACCTACCTGCGCGGGTGCGGTTTCAAGGCGCCACCACCACCGCCCACGTGGGGGCGTGGTCGCTGGCCTTGTCCTGCAGCCGCACCCAGCGGTCTACCCCGGCATCCTGCAGACCGGCGGCCAGGGGCGCGTTGAGCAGCAGATGATCGATGCGCAGCCCGCGGTCACGCTCGGCATGCTGGCGGAAGTAATCCCAGAACGTATAGATGCGTTCGTCCGGATGGCAGTGGCGCAGTGCGTCGGTCCAGCCCTGCGCCAGCAGCCGCTCGAAGGCCGCGCGCGTTTCCGGCTGGAGCAACGCATCCTTGCGCCAGGCGCGGGGGTCGTACACGTCCTCGTCGGTGGGGATGACGTTGAAGTCGCCCAGGATCGCCACCGGGTGCGGCAGGTCCACCAGCGTCTTGGCGTGCGCGTGCAGGCGCTGCATCCAGCGCAGCTTGTAGTCGAACTTCGGCCCGGGCTGCGGATTGCCGTTGGGCAGGTAGATGCCGGCCACCACGATGCCGTGGATGGCGGCCTCGATGTAGCGGCTCTGCGTGTCGGCCGGCTCGCCCGGCAGGCGCCGCCGGCTCTGCACCGGGGTGACCCCCCTGCCCAGCAACGCCACGCCGTTCCAGCGGCGCTCGCCCAGCCAGAGCGCGCCGTAGCCGGCCGCCTCCAGTTCGGCCACCGGGAACGCCTGGTCCACCGCTTTGAGCTCCTGCAGCGCGACCACGTCGGGGGTTTCTTTGGCCAGCCATGCCAGCAGCTGCGGCAACCGGTTGCCGATGCCGTTGACGTTGTAGGTGGCAAGTTTCAGTGTTTTCCTGCGCGGCATCCCCGGGCTCCAGGCGGCCAGGACCTGATTAGACGCTGGCGGGCGTCGTCGGCGCGTCACACTGACTGGCGGCTCACAACGGCGGCCGTACCCTGCCCGCATGCGCCGCTTCGCCCAAGCCATTGCCGATGCCGCCTCCCTGCCCGGCGGCCTGCCCGTATCGCTGGCCAACGCGCTGGCCGATGCACCGGACCGCTACAACATCGGCAAGAACGACGTGGCCACCGTGATCGCCCGCGACGGCGATGGAAGCATCGTGCCCGCCGACATGCGCTGGGGCCTGGTGCCGCGCTGGTCGAAAGAGCCGACCACGCCCTACACCACGGTCACCGCACGGCTGGATCGCGCCGCCAGGAGCCGCATCTTCGCCCAGGCCTGGCAGCAGCGGCCGTGCGTGATCGCGATGACCGGTTATTACAAGTGGGACAGGCAACGCAAGCCGCCGTGGCCACTGTTCGTACAGCGCACGGACGGGTTGGCGCTGCTGGCCGCCGGGCTCTGGGAGCACTGGGAGCATCCGGACGGCGACCAGATCGACAGCTTCACCGTGCTGACCGCCCCAAACACCGCCGTACCGGCCCCGCTCACGCCCGATGGCCCGGTGTTCATCGACGGCAACGTCGCCATGGCATGGCTGGCCGGCGCACTGCAGGCTCCCGCCGACCTGCGCGCACAGGCGCGCACGCCAGAACTGGAGGCGTATCCGGTAAGCCGCGCGTTCCGTGATCCGGACCGCGACGACTACACGTTGCTGGAGCCGGTGGATCCCGACGCCGATGCGCCTGCGGACGCGGCCAGCGCCTGGGATGACGATGCCCTGGAAGAAGACGACGGCACGCAGTGACGCGTGCCGATGTCAACGAAAGCGAAAGCGCAGTTGGCGTCGCGTTGACACGAAAAGGAACAGGATCATCTGCCCGAACCTTTCAAACCTCATGAACGGCCGTCCGAATTCTCCCCCCGCACGCAGCCTCATCCTGGTAGTGGAAGATGAGATCCAGCTGTCCAAACTGTTCGTTGAAGTGCTCACCGAGGTCGGCTACGACGTGGTCGCCGCCGACTCCGTTACCGATGCGCTGAGCACGTTGTCCTACCAGCACTTCGATGCCGCCGTGCTGGATATCGAGTTGCGCGATGGCCCGGTGTTCCCCGTGGCCGACCGGCTGGCCGCACTCGGCACGCCTTTCCTGTTCGCCTCGGCGGTCTATTTCCAGATGGTGCCCAAGCAACACCAAGGCACGCCTTTCGTCGGCAAGCCGTTCAACATCGACGAGCTGGTGACCCGCGTCGACGATGCCGTGCGCCGCGGGCGCAGCGGGCCGCCGTTCGGCAAGGCCGCCGACTAGGCGTAAAAAAGGGCCGCAGCGTGCGGCCCTTCCAGGTGCATGACCGATGCGCTCACTTGTGCTGCTTGTGTGAGCCGGCATCCTTGGCCTTGGCATCCTTGCCTGGCGCGTTCTTGCGTCCAGCGTCCTGCTGCTGTTGCTTCTGGCCTGCACTGTGGGTGCTGGCGTTGGCCTTCTGATCCTGGGTGGGCGTGCGCTTCATGTCCGACATTGCGTGCTCCAACGCGATGGAATCATCGCGCCATCCACGGTGTGCCCGGCGCGGTGACGAGGCCGTGTTTCCCTCGTCGCGGGGATGAACCCCCGTCAACCGCCGGCGTCGGCCGCCAGTTGGTTGATCCGGGCACACTCGACCACCGCCGGTGGCGACGGCATGCGGGCCAGTTCGATCATGGCCCGTCCGACCGCCGCATTGCTGGTCACCAGCGCAGGCGCAGCCCGCGCGGCCAGCGTCATCACCGGCCCGCCGAACAGGTACAGCGGCTTGAGCAGGGGGTGCCGCGTGCCGGTCCCGGCGACTGGACGCACGCCGCCCGGGCGCAGCATCACAGTGCGGATCGGAAGCGCCGTCAGCGCGGCCTCGGTTTCCCCCTTGATCCGCAGCGGCATGAACCGGCTGTCCGGATCGGCGTGCGCGCCGGAGACGTAGAGGAATCGCCCGGTGGGGTTGGCCGACGCCCACGCCCGGGCCACGGCCAGGGTGGCCGTCAACGTGACCGCGCGATACTCCGCTTCCGGCGTGCCGATCGGCGGCGCCCCCGCGCAGTAGAAGCACGCCTGGAAACCGGCGAGCTGCTCGCCCAACGCATCGGCGCGGGTGAAATCCGGCAGGACGATCGCGCGCACGCCGTCGGGCAGCCCGCCGGCGTGGCGGACCAGTGCGGTCACGCCCTGCACATGCGGTGAGGCCAGGCAGGCGCGCAACACGCCCTGCCCGACCAGGCCGCTGGCACCGGTGATCAGGACCTGCAGGCGGGAGGGAGTGCTCATGATGCGGTTCCTCGACGGGCCAGAACGCTAGAGTTTCACGAAACGCTGCATGCTGCGCGCCAGCCAGCCGCTGAAGCGCAGCGGCGCATCCAGCGCCGAGACGCAGATGCATGGCACGCCTGGCGCGGTGACCGGCTGGTGCTCGACGTCTTCGTCCAGGTCGGCCATGTCGCCCGGGGCAAAGGTGCCGAGCGCATCATTGTAGGCGCCGCGCAGGATCTGGGTGAGCTCGCTCTGGCCGTGGCTGTGCATCGGCAGGCACTTGCCCGGCGCGATGCGCAGCATGATCAGCGAGGGCATGCTGGCCGCGCGGATGCAGTGCACGCCCGGCGCGATCCAGCGCCAGCGCAGCGTGCGCAGCGAGGGCCCGAAATACGGATGCAGGGACACCGGCAGCGGGTCCGGATGCGACGACGCGGCCGTGTCGCCGGCCACCGGCGTCGCCAGCGGGCGCAGGGGGCGCACCGGCGTATCCCGCGCTTCCTCGGCCTCAAGCTGCGCCAGCATCGCCTCGCGCATGGCCGCCTGGCGCGCACTGGCGGGCTCGGGCTGGGTCTGGTCCAGCAGCGCCGCGCCGATCGCCTCGGCATCGCGCAGCAGCTGCCGGCAATGCGCGCAGCCCTCCAGGTGCGCGCTGGCAACCACGCCCAGTGCCGGCGGCAACGCACCGGCGGCGTAGCTCATCAACGTCGATTCGTGCAGGTGGTGGCGAGGGTTCACGGGGCGCTCCGCACGGTGGATTGCAACTGCAGGAAGGCACGGCGCAGGTGCGACTTGACCGTACCCAGCGGCAGGCTCAGCGCCTGCGCGATCTCGCTGTGGCTCTTGGCTTCGAAATGCGACATCCGCACCAGCCGTGCCTGGATCGCCGGAAGTTCGTTGATCCGCTGGCGCAGCCGCGCGTGGTCCACGAACTGCTCGGCCGAGGTGCGCTCGGGCGGGTCATCCACCGCGGCGGCCTCCACCGCCTCCTGCGCCTGCAACCAGCCGCGCTCGCTGCGGAACCGGTCGATGTGCAGGTTGCGGGCGATGCGGTACAGCCAGGTACCCAGCGCACTGCGCGAGGCATCGAAGTCGGCTGCGTTCAGCCACAGCCGCAACAGGCTCTCCTGCGCCAGTTCCTCGGCGGTGCCATCGGTGGCACCCCGGCCGCGCAGGTAGATGCACAGGCGCGGCATGAAGTGGTCGTAGATCCGGATGAAGCAGTCACGGTCACGCAGGCGCGCCACGCCATCCATGTCCTGCGTCCAGTCGGGAGGGGTCGTTGTGGGCTGCGCGGAGACGGACACGATGCGGGCGGCGTGGAAGGAAAAGGGAGGCGGGTCGGGGTGACGGTACATCTGCAGGGGATGACGCCGTGTGTAGGAGGTCATCAGGTGTACGCGCCACAGGGCCGATTGGATGCAGCCAGATGTCGGCGCCGGGGCCAGGCGCGGCCCACCGGCGCCGTCGACGCCCCCCTGCACGCCGCCGGGACGGCCACTTGCCGATCATGGGGGCCTCCCCCACCCGCCCCCCACCCCCAATGGCCAAGCCCTCCGGCTCCCGTCTTGTCATCTATGCCGCCCTTGCCGGCAACCTGTGCATCGCCATCGCCAAGTTCGTCGCCGCCGGCCTGTCGGGCAGTTCGGCGATGCTCAGCGAAGGCGTCCACTCGCTGGTGGATACCATCAATGAGCTGCTGTTGCTGTATGGCCTGCGCCGCGCCGAGAAGAAGCCGGACACCGTGCATCCGTTCGGCTATGGGCGCGAGCTGTACTTCTGGAGCTTCATCGTGGCCCTGCTGGTGTTCGCCGCCGGTGCCGGCGTGTCGGCCTATGAAGGCATCCAGCACATCCGCCACCCCGAGCCGGCCACCAACCACCTGATCAGCTATTCGGTGCTGGGCATCTCGATCGTGTTCGAGGGGGCGTCGTGGTGGATCGCGCTGCGCGAATTCCGCGCCACCAAGGGCGCGATGGGCTACTTCGAAGCCTTCCGGCGCAGCAAGGACCCGACCACCTTCACCGTGCTGCTGGAAGACAGCGCGGCGCTGCTCGGCCTGGGCTTCGCGCTGCTGGGGCTGGTCGCCGCGCAGCTGCTGGACATGCCGGTGCTGGATGGCGTGGCCTCGCTGTGCATTGCCGCGGTGCTGGCGGTCACCGCCTTCCTGCTGGCCCGTGAGACCAAGGGGCTGCTGGTCGGCGAGCCGGCGCACCCGAGCGTGGCCAAGCGCATCCTGGCCGTGGCCAACACCGACCCGGACCTGCGCAACGCCAACGGCGTGACCACCATGCAGATGGGGCCGGACCAGGTGGTTGCCATGCTCAGTGCCGAGTTCGAAGACGCGCGCACCACCCCGCAGATCGAGGCCTGCATCACCCGCATCGAGAAGGCGGTCAAGGCCGAGTACCCGGAGCTGGTCGCGTTGTTCATCAAGCCGCAGACGCCGGAGGTGTTCCATGCGCGGCGCGCGCGACTTGGCGAGGCGGAGTGACAGCCAGCGCACGCGCGCCGGCTGTCCCCCGTGGGGTCAGAACATCTCGCGGACGCTGCGTAGCAGTTCGTTCACGCTGAAGGGCTTGGGCAACAGCGACATGCCGGGACCGAGGAACTCGTGGCGCACCACCGCGCTCTCGGTATACCCGGTCACGAACAGCACCGGCAGGTGCGGGCGAAGCGCACGGGCGGCATCGGCCAACTCCCTGCCGTTCATCCCCGGCAGCCCGACATCGGACAGCAGCAGGTCCACCTCGCGCGTTGAATGCAGCTCCAGCAGGGCCTGTTGCGCGTTGATCGCCTCCACTACCTGGTAGCCGGCCTCCACCAGCATCTCGCGCACCATCACGCGGACCGAGTCGGTATCGTCCACCAGCAGGATGCGTTCTGCGCTGCCACGCGGCACCTGGGTGGGGGCCGCCGTCTGCGTGGTCGCGGCCAACTCCCCTTCCGGCAGCAGCAGTTCGATCTCGGTACCCTCGCCGGCCTCGCTGGCGATGCGGGCACTGCCGCCGGACTGACGGGCGAAGCCGTACGTCATCGACAGGCCCAGTCCCGTGCCCTCGCCCTGTGGCTTGGTGGTGAAGAACGGCTCGAAGACCTTGGTGAGCAGCTCCAACGGGATGCCGCGACCGTTGTCGAGCACTTTCACGCTGATGTAGTACCCGGGCGCCAGCTCGTGGTCGCGCTCGATGTGGGTGCGGCCGGCACGGATCCGGATCAGCCCCTGCCCGTCCAGGGCATCGCGCGCATTGATGACCAGGTTGAGGATGACGTTCTCGAACTGGTTGGGGTCTGCCACCGCCACCATCGGCTGCGGGCCGAGCTCCAGCTCCAGCTCGATGTTCTCGCCGATCGAGCGCAGCAGCATGTCCTCCAGCGAGCGGATCCGCGCGACCACGTCGAAGGTCTGCGGGTCCAGCGGCTGCTTGCGGGCAAACGCCAGCATGCGCTGGGTCAGCGCCGCGGCGCGGTGGGCGGAGCCGGTGGCGATCTCGACGTAACGCGAGGCCTTGTCCCATTTCCCGCTGGTGGCGGCGATCTCGATCATGTCCAAACCGGAGATGATCGTGGTCAGCAGGTTGTTGAAGTCATGCGCGATGCCGCCGGTGAGCTGGCCGAGCGAGTCCATTTTCTGGGCCTGCAGCAGCTCGATCTCGGTGCGTTGCCGCTCGGCGATCTGGAAGGCGAGCTCCGAGGTCGCGCTGGCCAGTTCCTGGCGCTGCTCGGACTCGCGCGCATGGTGTTCGGTGATGTCCTCGATCAGCACCACGCCCTGCCCGGAGGCGCGGTACGGCGTTACCCGCCACTCGGTGATGCGCGTCGCCGCATCGGCACGCAGGGCGAACGTGCCCTGCCACCGCTCGCCTTCGGCCAGCGCCACCTTGAGTGCACTCAACGGCGCTGCCTGGTCGGCCAGCAGGGCCTCCAGCGCGCCCGGCCGGCTCGCGTCGACGCCGAGCAGGCGCACGAAGGCCGCGTTGGCGTCCTGCGACTGCAGGCTGGCATCGAGGACGGCGATCGGCGCATTGATCTGGCGGAAGATCTCGCCGAAACGCGCCTCGGCCTCGCGCAGCGCCTCCTCCGAACGCCGGGCGCGCAGCAGGCTGCGCAAGGTGGCCAGCAGCACATCCGGGTCCACCGGATGGATGAGGTAAGCGTCGGCGCCGGCGTTCAGGCCGGTGATCAGGTCGCCGGTGGCGATGGACGCCGCCGAGACATGCACGACCGGCAGCAGCCGCATCCGCGCATCCTCGCGCAACTGGCGCACCACATCGAAACCGCTCATGTCGGGCAGGTTCACATCCAGCACGAGCGCACCGAAATCCTGCTCGGCCAGGCGCGCCAGCCCGTCGCCGCCGGTCCCGGCTTCCTCCACGCGGAATCCGTGGTGTTCCAGCACCCGGCGCACCGCGTAGCGGGTGGCCACGTTGTCATCCACGACCAGGATGCGATCAGGCGTCGGCATGCGAAGCCTCCGCCGCCAGCTTGAGCGGCAACACCACGTAGAACACCGAGCCCTCACCCACCACGCTGTCCACCCCCACGTGCCCGCCGAGCAGCTCGGCGAAGCGCTTGCACAGCGACAGGCCCAGCCCGGTGCCGCGCAACCGCTTCTGCAGCGGCGTATCGACCTGCACGAAGTCCTCGAACAGGGTGGATTGCAGTTCGGCCGGGATGCCGATGCCGGTATCGCGCACGCTGAAGCGCACCGACTGCTCGCCTTCCAGGCAGGCCGAGACGACCACCTGCCCGTTCGGGGTGAACTTCAACGCATTGGAGATGAAGTTGCGCAGGATCTGCGCCAGCTTCTTGTCGTCGGTGTAGAGCATCGGCAGCGCCGGCGGGTCGTCGAACAGCAGGTCCACGTGGTTGCCCTCGGCCAACGGGCGGAACATGCCGCGCAGTGCCGAGAACAGGTCCATGAGGTCGAACCACGCCGGCGAGATGGTGATGCGCCCGGCCTCGATCTTGGCCAGGTCCAGCAGGTCGTCCACCATCTCGCGCAGCTCGCTGGTGGAGGTGCTGATGAAACGCACCTGACGCCGCTGCTCATCGGTCAGCGGGCCGTCCATGCCGTCTTCGAGCAGTCGCGTCATGCTCAGGATCGAACCCAGCGGCGTGCGGAACTCATGACTCATGTAGGACAGGAAACGACTCTTGAGCTCCGAGACCTCGCGCAGTTGTTCGGCCTGCTGGTCCAGCTCGGCATACAAGGCCAGCACGCCCTGGTTGGTTTCCTCCAGTTCGGCGCGCAGTGCATCGGCCTGCTGGCGCAGGCGCTGCACCTCGTGGTCATCCGGGGGGGTGCTCAATGCAGGTCTCCAAGGCGCAGGGCGACGATGCCGACGTCATCGCGGCCACGGTCGAAATCGCGTTGCAAAACCGCCACGATCAGGCTCGGGTGGCGGTGGAACAGGCCGGGGTAGTCACGCAGGCTCCATCGCGCCTGCAATCCATCGCTGTGCATGACCAGTAGCGTGCCTGCCGGCGCGTGAAACTGGAAGGGCTGGGCTTTGCGGTACTGCACGCCGACGATGCCCGGGTGGGAGGCCATGCCGCGCGAGCTGGTGGGCTCACAGAGCGAGGCGGCGATATTGCCGATCCCGGCGAACTGGATGCTGCCGGTGTGCATGTCCAGGCTGGCCACGGCCGCCGCACCGCCACGGGTGCCGGACATGCCGGCATGCAGCGCGCCGACCAGGGTCGGCGCGTCGAAGCCACTGGCCTGGCCGGCCGCGGCGACGCCGGCCTGCGCGGCATCCGCGGCGGGCAGCCCGTGGCCGAGGCCATCGATCATCGTCACGGCTACCGCGCTGCCCTGGACGCGCAGGTGCCAGGCATCCCCACACGCCAGCTCATGCCGCATCGGCAGACGCAACGCACCGTAGGGCAGGTCGCAGGCGCCACCGGGGCGCGCGGGATACACCCGCGCCACGATCACCGCGCCCTTCGCGTCGGACCAGGCATCGAACAAGGTGGCCTGACGGCGGATCGCACCGAGGCCATTGCCCTGGGTGCCGCCGGTGGAATAGCCATCGGGCAGGCATTGCGCCAGCGAGAAGCCGGGGCCGTCATCGAGCGTGCACAGTTCCACGCCCGGGCCGGCGCGACCCGCGGCAACGGACAGGTACATGCGCCCGCCACGCGCGTGCTTGACCAGGTTGGTGGCCAGCTCGGTCGCCACCAGCGCCACGCGCGCGGCATCGGTCTCGTCGAAGCCGACCTGCCCGGCAAGCGCCAGCGCCTCGCGCCGTGCCTGCCCCACCTGCGAGGTCTCTTCGATCACCACGACCCGCGTCAGGTGCCCGGCAAAGGTCAGGTCCATTTGGTGATCGTGATGCGCGTACCTGCGCCCGGTGCGCTGTCCAGGTCGAACTCATCCACCAGCCGGCGCGAGCCGGACAACCCCAGCCCCATGCCCGACCCGGACGACCAGCCATCGGTAAGCGCCTGTGCCAGATCCGGGATGCCCGGGCCCTGGTCGGCAAAGACCAGGCGCACGCCCTTGCGCAGGCCGCTTTCGAGGATTTCCCACTCCATCGTGCCGCCGCCGCCGTAGATCACCGCGTTGCGTGCCAGCTCGCTGGCGGCGGTGACCAGCTTGGTCTGGTCGATCAGGCGCAGGTTGCAGGCCACGGCCACCTGGCGCGCGGTCTGGCGCGCCAGGACCACGTCCTGCTCGATCCGGATCGGCAGGGTCCCACTGGCCGCGGTCATGGCGTCAGGTCATCGGAACGCTGCAACAGCTGCATACCGCGCTCGACATTGAGTGCAGTGCGCACGCCGCTCAGGGTGAGGCCCAGCTCCACCAGGGTGATGGCCACCGCCGGCTGCATGCCCACCACGACGGTGGTGGCATCCATGATCCGGGCGATGGAGGAAATGGTGGAGATCATGCGGCCGATGAAGGAGTCCACGATGTCCAGCGCGGAGATGTCGATCAACACGCCCCGGGCGGAGGTGCGACGGATCTTTTCGCTGAGGTCGTCCTGCAGGGTCAGCGCAAGCTGGTCATGCATGTCCACCTGGATGGTCACCAGCAGCAGATCGCCCATCTGCAGGATCGGGATCCGTTCCATGTCAGCGCTCTGCCCGCACCACCGTCTGCCCGGTGCGCTTGAGCGCCAGGGCGAGCGCGTCGGCCAGGTTGGCCTTGGTCACGATGCCCTGCAGGTCCAGCCCGAGGTGCACGATGGTCTGGGCAATCTGCGGGCGCACCCCGCTGATGATCGCATCGGCGCCCATCAGGCGGATCGCGGTGACCGTCTTCAGCAGGTGCTGGGCCACCAGGGTGTCCACCGTGGGCACGCCGGTGATGTCGATGATGGCGATCTCCGAGCCGGTGTCGACGATGCGCTGCAGCAGCGACTCCATCACCACCTGCGTGCGCTGCGAATCGAGCGTGCCGATCATCGGCAGCGCCAGCACGCCCTCCCACAGCTTCACCACCGGGGTGGACAGCTCCAGCATTTCCTCCTGCTGGCGCTGGATCACATCCTCGCGGGTCTTCTGGAACGCCTGCACGCTGTGCAGGCCGAGCAGGTCGAGCAGTTCGGAGATCGCCCACAGCTGGTCGGCCAGCTGCGCCGAATCGTCGGCGTAGCCCTGCTGGATCAGCTCGAACAAGGGGCGCTTGAGCGAGAACAGGAAGCTGGCGGTCTCGGCCGAATTGAATCCCTTCAGCACGCGGTCGCGGGACAGGGTCTCGAGGAAGCGCCGGATCTCCTGCCACTCCGGGCCGGCCAGGCTGCCGATGTTGGCGGACAGGGCGTCCAGCAGCAGGCGCCACAGTTCGCGCGCCTGGCTGTCCAGTTCGCGCGCGGACAACCGGGCGTCGTGGGCCTGGCTCCCTGCCGCCAGATGCTGCAGCCATTGCGACACCACCTGGTCATGGTGGCTGCGGATAAGATCGATCGTGCGCTGCTGCAAAGCCGCCATGGAGGGTCCTGATGAGAAATGGAGAGAGAAAGAGCCTCCCTTCATGGCAATGAATGGGGGCCGGGACGCGAGCTTAAATCAATTCAGGTAGCTGAGGGCATACGTTGCAGCGCCAGATGTGAAGGGCGCATGCACGTGCCTGACTAGTTCAGAAATAACGCCCCCGAATCCATCGCGTCGCCGTGCCGATCTCGCCCGCCCGGCCTGCGCGGCCCCTCCATCAGCGCCGGCGCGGGTGCCGGCGGGAAAGAGGGGCCGCGTGGGGCGCCACGCACTACTGTCGGGCGCAGGCTGTGCCGTCAGGCAGCCGCAGGCGCGCGCGCGCGGCGGCTGGCCAGCAGGGCCATGCTGCGTTCGGGCAGCGTGAGCCCGCCCTGTGCGTCCAGCGCCGGCGCAGGGCTGTCGACACTGGTCAGCAATACCCGCCAGGGCCGCTCCGGCACCCCGGGCACGTCGAAGCGCACCTCGCCGTGCCCGGCATTGAACAGCAGCAGCAGCGTTTCGTGCTCGGGACCGGGTTCGTGGCTGTGGGCGTCGTTGCCCCCCAGCTTCAACATCAGCACCCGCGCCTCCGGATCGTTCCAGTCCGCCTCGTGCATCGGCCCGCCATCGGCGCGCAGCCATTCGATCGCGGTGTCGGCCACGTCGTCGCGCGCTTCGAGGAAACGCCCGCGCCGCAACTGCGGGTAGCGGCGCCGCAGCTTCAGCGCCTTGCGGACGAACGCCGCCTGCTGCGCGCCGGCCGCCGAGCCCGCCTGCGCCCAGTCCAGCCAGGTCAGCTCGTTGTCCTGGCAGTAGGCGTTGTTGTTGCCCTGCTGGGTGCGCCCGAACTCGTCGCCGGCCAGCAGCATCGGCGTGCCCTGCGAGAACAACAGGCTGGCCAGCAGGTTGCGCATCTGCCGCGCCCGCAGCGCCAGCACCGCCGCGTCCTCGGTGGGGCCCTCCACGCCATGGTTCCAGGAGATGTTGTGGTCGCTGCCGTCGCGCCCGTCTTCGCCGTTGGCCTCGTTGTGCTTGTCGTTGTAACTGACCAGGTCGTGGAGGGTGAACCCATCGTGGGCGGTGACGAAATTGATCGATGCCGCCGGTCGCCGGCCCTTGTGGTTGAACAGGTCGGCCGAGCCCATGATGCGCGTGGCGAACTCGGCCAACTGGCCGCCATCGCCACGCCACAGCGCACGTACGTTGTCACGGAACTTGTCGTTCCATTCGGCCCAGCCCGGCGCGAACTGGCCCAACTGGTAGCCGCCCGGGCCGATGTCCCACGGCTCGGCGATCAGCTTCACCTGGCTCAGCACCGGGTCCTGGCGCACCGCGTCGAGGAAACTGCCGGACGGATCGAAGCCGGAGCGCTCGCGGCCCAGGATGGTGGCCAGGTCGAAGCGGAAGCCGTCCACGTGCATGTCCTGCACCCAGTAGCGAAGCGAGTCCATCACCATGCGCAGCGCGCCGGCGTTGGTCAGGTCGAAGGTGTTGCCGGTGCCGGTATCGTTGATGTAATAGCGCGGGTCGTCGGCGAGCCGGTAGTAGCTGGCGTTGTCGATGCCCTTGAACGACAACGTCGGCCCCAGCTCGTTGCCTTCGGCAGTGTGGTTGTAGACCACGTCCAGGATCACTTCAAGGCCCGCGGCGTGCACACCGGCCACCATCTGCTTGAACTCGGCGATGGCGTTGGTGGACAGCAGGCGCGGGTCCGGCGCGAAGAAGGCCAGCGTGTTGTAGCCCCAGTAGTTGCGCAGCCCGCGCTCCAGCAGGTGCTGGTCGTCGACATGCGCATGAATGGGCAGCAGCTCCAGCGCGGTGGCGCCGAGGTGCCTGAGATGGTCCAGCACGCCATCGTGCTTGAGCGCGGAGAACGTGCCGCGCGCCGCTTCGGCCACGTCCGGGTGCCGCATCGTGAGCCCACGCACATGCGCTTCGTAGATCACCGTATCTTCCCAGGCCACGCATGGCGGACGGTCATGGCCCCAGGTGAAGGCCGGATCGACCACCGCGCACTTGGGCATGAACGGCGCGCTGTCGCGCTTGTCGAAACTCAGGTCCTTGTCGCGGTGCCCGATGCTGTAGCCGAACAGGGCCGGCGCCCATTTCAACTGGCCGACGATCTGCCTGGCGTACGGGTCCAGCAGCAGTTTGTTCGGGTTGAAGCGATGGCCGGCGTCCGGCGCATAAGGCCCATTCACGCGGTAGCCGTAGCGCTGGCCGGGGCGAGCGTCGGGCAGGTAACCGTGCCAGATCTCGTCGGTGTACTCGGGCAGCACGATCCGCTCCACCTCGCGCCCGCGCTCGTTGAACAGGCACAGCTCCACCTTGGTGGCGTGGCGGCTGTACAGCGAAAAATTGACGCCCACGCCGTCCCATGTGGCGCCGAGCGGGAACGGGCGGCCGGCGCGAACGCGCGAGCCCGGTACAGTGGGATGGGCGCTCATTGGCCGCCCTCCTTGCCGGCGGCGGCTTGCAGTTCGGCCTGCAGCAACCGCTCGGCCATCAGCCAATGGCGCACGCCCTGCCCGTCCGGGCGGCCTTCGGCCTCCCAGATCTGGCGGGCCAGTTCTTCGATGCGTTCGCGTCGTTCTTGTTCTTGCATGGGTCCGGGCTTCATGGATGGATCAACACGGTCACGGGGCTGTCCGCAGACAGCGCCCGCAGCGGAGTAAAGGCGTTCTGAATGTCTACAGGCAGTCCGGTGAGCACGTTGCGATAGCGCGCTACCGGGATCTCGACGCGTGCCGCGCCCCAGAACCGCGCCGGCAACGCGGCAGTAGCGCACGGCGCCGGGCCTGCGGTGGTATCGATGGCCACCACCAGCACCACGCGCTGCTGGCCGTGCTCACGGCAGAGCGCCAGCACGCGGTCCGGCGCGGTGGTGCGCAGGGGGCGGTAGTCCCCGTGGGCGAACAGCGCCGGCCAGCGACGGCGCACCTGCAGCAGCGCGTGCAGCAGCCGCGCCTTGACCGCACCGTCATGCCAATTGTTGAGCAGTTGCGGCCACGGCCGGGCATCGTCCAACAGTCGCCGCCGCGCGGCGTAGTCCACCGGCCGGCGGTTGTCCGGATCGACCAGGGACAGGTCCCAGCCTTCGGTGCCCTGATAAAGATCCGCAACACCCGGCACGGTCAGGCGCAGCGCGGTCTGCGCCAGGCTCAGCCGGGCACCCGCCGGCGCCACCCGCGCCACGGCCGCGTGCAGTACCTGCCGCAGCGCCTGCCCGGCCGACGACTCGCATACATTGCGGAGCACTTCCCCGGCAGCCGCTTCATAGGCTGCATCCGGATCGCGCCAACTGCTGCGCAGTCCGCCCTCGCGCAGCGCCTTGCGCTGCCAGCCGAGCAGGCGCGGCAGCAGGTCGTCCGGCACCTGCCGACCGTGCGCCGGCCATGCCGCCACCAGCGTCTGCCACAGCATCTGGCGATCGCCGGGATGGAGCGACGACCCGCCCAGTGGCAGCGCCAGGCGGTCCAGGCGGCGCGTGATCGTGCGCCACCACATTGGCCAATGAGACAGCACCGCCAGTCGCATGCGCGCGTCTTCGCCGCGCTTGTGGTCGTGGGTGGCGGTGGCCAGCAGCGCGCGCGGGTGGGCGCGGCCGCGCTCGGCTGCCCGTGCGTGGAAGTCCTTCGGCAGCAGGCCGCGCCGCGCGGGATGGGTCCCCACCTCGTTGCGCGACAGTTGCGCCGCATACCGGTAGAAGCTGCAATCCTCAACGGCCTTGGCATTGAGCGGTGCGCTGAGCAACTGGACCTGTTGGCGCAGACGCAGCAGCCCGGACGGAGCACCCGCTGACGGGGCCTGCAACATCCACCCCAAAATGTGGGTGATGACGCCGGCCACCGCGGGCTCGGCGCCGGCGCGCGCGGCGGTGGCGGCCTGCGCCCAGACCGCCTCGTCTGCGGGCCCGGCGGCGGCGTCGGTGAGGTAGCTGCGGTACACCGGGAAGTACGCCAGCAGGCGCGCGATCGCGGTCGCCAGCAGCGCGCTGCCGAAATCGGCGGCCGCCCCGCCCTCTTCCTCGGCCACCCTCGCTGCCAGGGCGACCAGCGCGTCGAACTCCGCGCGCAGCCCGTTGTCGAGCACCTCGGCGCGCGCCTGCCGCTCGACCTGCTCCACGCTGCGCGGGTCCGCCGTCAGTTGGCGCCAGTGCTGGTCCAGCACCCGGCCGCCGCCGATGTCATGCAGCACCGCGCCGGCCTCGTCCATGAAGTCGTAGCCGGTGCTGCCATCGCAGGGCCAGTCGGCGGGAAGCCGCTCGTCTGGGCCGAGGATCTTCTCCACCCACAGCCCCAGCGTACCGGCCGGCAGCTGTCGCCCGGCACCGGCCACGTCGAGTGCACCGCGCAGTCGCCGCAGGTAGGCGGCGGGGTCGCGCAGGCCATCCACGTGGTCGACGCGGACGCCATCGATGACGCCCTCCGCGGCCAACCGCAACGGCAGCGCATGCACGGCATCGAAGACTTCGCTGCGCTCCATCTGCAATGCCGCCAGCGCGGTAACGGTGAAGAATCGCCGGTAATTGACCCGGGCATCGCCACTGCGCCACCACGCCAGGCGATAGGCCTGCGCGGCGAGCAAGGCGGACATGGCCTGCGTGGACGGCTCGGGCCCCGCATCGGGCAGGGCCTGGGTGGCCAACGGGTAGCGGCTACCGGCAAGCGCCAGCCAGGCACCCCCGGCGGCATCCCGTTCCACCTGCAGCTGGCCCTCGGCCAATGCCGTCGCCAGCGGCCTGTCCAACACCGGCAGCCACAGCTTGCCGTGGCGACCCGGTGCCTGCCAGTCGATGTCGAACCACGCCGCATACCGGCTGTCCCGGCCGTGCAGCAGCACGTCGGCCCAGTACGGGTTGCTCAGGTGCGCCGCCACGTGGTTGGGCACGATGTCCACGATCAGGCCCATCCCGTGGGCACGCGCCTGCGCGGCCAAACGGAGCAGCGCGGGTTCGCCGCCCAGCGCCGGGCTGACCACGGTTGGATCGATCACGTCGTAGCCATGCGTGGACCCGTCCACGGCGCGGGTGATCGGCGACAGGTACAGGTGGCTGACGCCCAGCGCGGCGTAGTAGTCGACCTGCGCACGCGCGTCATCGAAGGTGAACCCGGCATGCAACTGCACCCGTGCGGTGGCGCGGAACGGGACCATGGCTCAGTGCTCCCCGCCGCGGGCCGTTGCGAAGCGGCGCAGTGCCGCGTGCAACGTGCGCCTGGGCAACGGTAGCGGCAGGCGGTGCCGCCAGTTGGGATACACCGCCACCGTGCCGGGCAGATTGACCTGCTCGCGCAGGCCCAGTGCGTCTTCCACGGGCAGCAGCGCCAACGGTGCAGGACCGGCCGCCACGAACGCCAGGGCTGCATCGTGCAACGCCTCCGGACACAGGGTATCGGCGCCCACTGCGCTGGCCAGCTGCGCTGCTTCCTCGCGGCGCCGCTCCATGGCCTGCGCAGTGGCCGCGGGGTCTTCCTGCCCGAGTTGCGCGCGCACCGCAATGTCCTCGCCGCGCTGCCAGCCGACCAGGGTGGGCAGATCGTGCGTGCCGGTCGTGGCCACCGCCATCGTCCGCCACAGGTTGGGCGGCAGGAACTCGCCATCGGGCGCGCGCGCGAACGCCAGCACGTCCATGCCCAGTACGCCGCGCTCCGCGAGCCGCTGGCGGATGCCATCGGGCACCACGCCCAGGTCTTCGCCGATCACGATGCAGCGATGCCGCCACGACTCCAGTGCCAACAGGTTGAGCAGGTCCTCCAGCGGATAGCGCAGATAGGCACCCGCATCCGACCCCGCACCCTGCGGCACCACCCATAGCCGTTGCAGGCCGAGGATGTGGTCGATGCGCACGCCGCCGCGATCACGCATCACCGCGCGCAGCAGCGCGATGAACGGCGCGAAGCCGGTGCGCCGCAGGCCATCGGGCGAGTAGCTGCTCACGCCCCACACCTGCCCGTGCGGCGCGAACGCGTCCGGCGGCGCGCCGATGACCAGACCTCGCAAGGCGGTATCGCCTGCCGCCGCCGCTTCGGCGCCGTCCGGCACGAAGCCGACGGCCAGGTCGGCGATCAACCCGAACGCCATGCCACTGGCATGGGCGCGATGCTGCACCTGCGACCAGCTGCGGGTGGACAGCCACTGCGCAAAGGTCTGCAGCGCCGGATCCGGCTGGCCCAGCACCGCCGCGTTGAAGATGGCAAACCGCTCCAGGTCCGCCCCGCCGGCCTGTCGATGGCGGTGAAGATCGTCGCGGATGGCGTCCGGCGCCGCGTGCATGGCCGCATGCCAGCGCGCCAGTCGCGCCCATTTGAAGGCGGCCGCGCCTGCCCAGTCGATCAGCCCGTCCGCCGTTGACGCCGGCGCGTCCAGCGCAGGGTCGTCTTCTCGCAGCCACGGTGGCGGCGCGGTGTAGATCGGTTCCAGATAGCGCCGGTCACTCGGCGAGTAGGGGCTGAACAGCGGCTCGATCCGGCCGGCCGCATGCAGCGGGCTGAGTGCCAGTGCATCGCCGCCCGCCGCGCGGACGCGGCGACACCACGCGGCGGTCCCGGCACTGTCGCCAATGCCGGCGTCCGACGGCGAGCGCCCCGCGTACACCTGCAGGCTTGCGCCCCACCGGCGCGGCGTGGCCGCGCCCGTGGCGTCGTCCACGCCGAAACAGCGCGCCGGCGCCACCGCCACGGCATGCGCCTGTGCACCGACGCGCAGCGTCCAGTAGCCGGGCCGCTGCGGGCACCGCCAGCCACCCTCGACGTCCTGGTGGGCCGGCTCGGTGTCGCCTGCTTCATCGCACCATTGCCCGGGCCCCGCATCGGGCGACCCGACGACGATGCGCGCACCCGCCTGCGCCGTGCGCAGACGCGGCTGCGCGCGCTCGGCCGCGCAGCGCCGAAGGCTGTCCGCCCGTTGCGCGGTGGTCGCCGCGCGCCATTCCAGCGCATCCAGCACCGCGACCAGCGTGTCCGGCTCCACCCGGCGCGCGACACCATGGATGTCGTGCCAGTCGACCATCACGCCCACGGCCGCGGCCAGGCCCGCCAGTTCGTCCGCCGCGGTCGTCATCGCGCCACCCAGCACGCGACCAGCGATGCGGGCGCCAAGCGGCCCTGGTCATCGAGGTGGCCCAGTTGCAGTACGGTCTCTCCCGCTGGCAGGGTGGTGGCGACCGGCGTCTCACCCAGGTTGAAGGCCAGCCACCACTCGCCATCGGGCAATGCCCAGCCGGCGGCGATCGCCCGCTCGGCCAACACGGTCCCACCGAGACTGCGTGCCTGCCCCGCGCCGCCCACCAGATAGCGCCGACGCAGGGCCAGGAAGGTCGTGAAGTCCTCCAGCCACGGGTTGCCCGCCAGTGCTGCCGGTGACGGCAGCGGGCAGCGCGACGCCAGGAAGGTGTCCACCGCATTGGGATCGGGAATCTTGTCGCGCGAGCCTGGATCAGCGAACGCCTTGAGCTGGCTGAACTCCTTGCGCCGCCCGTCGCGTACCGCCTGGTCCAACGGTGGCTCGAAGTCGGTGAAGAACAGGAAGGGCTCGCTGGCGCCCCATGGCTCCCCCATGAAAAACAGCGGCACCATGGGCGTGAGTGCGGTCAACGCATGCGCCACGCGCAGCCGCGCGGGCGCCACCGAGCCCTGCAGCCGGTCACCGAACGCGCGGTTGCCGATCTGGTCGTGGTTCTGCGCGAACACCACGAAATGGTCCGGCGACAAGCCCGCGCTGGGCTCGCCACGGCGATTGCCATGCCGGTTCACCTCGCCCTGCCAGGCAAACCCCTCCGCCAATACCCGGGCCAGGCGCGCGGCCGGCTCGCCGGCGAAGTCGGCGTAGTAGCTCTCGGTTTCTCCGGTCAACAGCACGTGCAAGGCGTTGTGGAAATCGTCATTCCACTGTGCGGTATAGCCCTCACCCAGCAGCGAGGCCGCGTTGTTCTCGTTTTCCACCACCAGGTCCACCGCGTGCGCGGGACCGTCGGCATGGATCGCCTCACGCAGCGTCACCAGGAAGGTCTGTGGATGGATCGCGTGCACCGCGTCCAGGCGCAAGCCGTCGAAGCGATACTCGCGCAGCCACATCAGCGCGTTGTCGATGAAGAAACGCTGCACCCACGGCTGCCGGAAGTCGATGGACGCGCCCCATGGCGTGCGCACGTCCTCGCGGAAGAACTGCGGTGCGTAGGCGGCCAGGTGGTTGCCCTCCGGCCCGAAATGATTGAACACCACGTCCAGCAGCACCATCATGCGCAGCGCATGGGCGGCATCCACCAGCGCCTTCAGCTCGTCCGGGGTGCCATACACCGACGCCGGTGCATAGGGCAGCACACCGTCGTAGCCCCAGTTGCGGGTACCTGCGAACGTCGCCAACGGCATCAACTGCAGGGCGGTGATGCCCATCGCGGCCAATGCCGGCAACTGCGCCTGCAGCGCCGCATACCCACCCACGGCGCCCACGTGCACCTCATACAGGACCGCCTCGGCCCAGGGGCGCCCCGCGCCACCGGTCGTCTGCCAGGCATAGGCGTCTTCATCGGGGACCGCGCTGGCGCCCTTCAGTCCCTCCGGCTGCCAACGCGACGCCGGGTCCGGCACGCTCAACGTGCCGTCGATGCGGAAGCGATAACGTGTGCCCGGTGCGCATGCGCAGGACACCGCATGGCAGCCATCATCCTCGGGGGCCATCGCCACTATCTCGCCGTCCAGCAACAGTTCCACGCGGTCCGCCGCCGGTGCCCATAACCGGAAGCAGTACCCGCCGTCCTCCTGCCGCCATGCGCCAAGTTGCCGCCGCGCAGGCGTCACTCAACCACCTGGAGGTAGAGGGTGGACAGTGGTGGCAACGTGAGCTCGATCGACTGCGCGTGGCCATGCATGGCGATCGACTGGGCGTCGACCTGCCCGTGGTTACCCGCATCGCTGCCACCGTAGAAGCGGCTGTCACTGTTGAAGACCTCGCGCCAGCGGCCGGCGCGCGGCACCCCCACGCGATAGCCATGCCGCGCGACCGGGGTGAAGTTGCTCACCGCCAGCAATGCCCCGCCACTGCCGTGCACGTCATGGCGGATGAAGGCAAGCACGCTGTTGACGTGGTCATCGCCGACGCTCCACTCGAAGCCGTCCTCGCTGCGATTGCCGTGCCGCAGCGCGGGGATGTCGCGCAGCAGCCGGTTCAGGTCGGCGACCACGCGTGCCACGCCGGTATGCTCCGGTTGCGCGGCCAGCGCCCAGTCCAGTTCGCCGTCGTGGTTCCACTCGGTGGCCTGGGCGAACTCGCCGCCCATGAACAGCAGTTTGCTGCCCGGGTGCGCCCACATGAAACCGTAGTAGGCGCGCAGGTTGGCCAGCTGCTGCCAGCGGTCCCCCGGCATCTTGCCGAGCAACGAGCCCTTGCCGTGCACCACTTCATCATGCGAGAGCGGCAGCACGAACTGCTCGGAGAACGCATACATCGCGCTGAAGGTCATCTCGCTGTGGTGGTGCGAGCGGTGGATCGGGTCGCGCTGCAGGTAGCTCAACGTATCGTGCATCCAGCCCATGTTCCATTTGTGGGAGAAACCCAGCCCGCCCTCGGCGGCCGGCGCGGTCACGCCGGGCCACGCCGTGGACTCCTCGGCGATCACCACCACCCCGGGATGGGTGGTCGTAATGGCGCTGTTGAGTGCCCGCAGGAAATCGATGGCCTCCAGGTTTTCGCGGCCACCATGCGCGTTCGGAATCCACTGCCCGTCCTCGCGGCTGTAGTCGCGGTAGAGCATCGACGCCACTGCGTCCACGCGCAGGCCATCGATATGGAAACGATCGATCCACTCCAGCGCGCTGCCGATCAGGAACCCGGACACCTCGCTGCGCCCGTAGTTGTAGATCAGCGTGTCCCAGTCCGGGTGCAGGCCCTGGCGCGGGTCTTCGTGTTCGTACAGGCCGGTGCCGTCGAAGCGCTGCATGCCGTGCGCATCGGAGGGGAAATGCGCGCCCACCCAATCCACGATCACGCCCAGGCCCTGTTGGTGGCAGCGGTCCACGAAGCGTGCGAACCCTTCCGGATCGCCATGCCGCGCGGTAGGCGCATACAGCCCCAGCGGCTGGTAGCCCCACGAGCCACCGAACGGATGCTCGCTGACCGGCAGCAGTTCCACGTGGCTGAAGCCCAGCTGCAGCACGTAGGGAATGAGCGCATCGGCCAACTGGTCCCAGTCCAGCACCGCGCCATCGGCACCGCGACGCCAGGAGCCGGCATGCAGTTCATAGATGGAGATCGCACCGGCGGCATTGGCGGCGCGCGCCTGCATCCACGCCTGGTCCTGCCATGCATGGCCTGCATCGGACCCCACCACCGACGCGGTGCCCGGCAGCGGCTCGCATTGGCGCGCCATCGGGTCGGCCTTGTCGGTCAGGTGCGCGCCGTCGGCGGCGATGATCTCGAACTTGTAACGTGCCCCGGCCGCCACGCGCGGCACGAAGATTTCCCAGACGCCGGCCTCGGCCCGCAACCGCATCGGATGGCGCCGGCCATCCCAGCCATTGAATTCACCCACCACCGCGACCCGGCGCGCATTCGGCGCCCAGACCGAGAAGCGCACGCCCTGCACGCCCTGGTCGAACGCAAGCTGCGCGCCCAGGCCGGTACGGATGCTGTGCGGATCCCCGGCGGGGATGCCGGCAAGCAGGGCCGCGTCCAACTGGGTCCCGAAGCCGAACACGTCCTCGATCTCCTGCTGATGCGTGCCCCAGTCCACCCGCAGCAGCGCGACCGCCGCGCCCTCGCACGGGGACACGAACACGCCGTCGCCCAGCGCCGCCATCGGCTGCCAGCGCCCGCCCGCGTCGCGCCGCTGCACGGCCAACGCGCCGGGAAACAATACGTGCAGCCGCCAGCGACCATGGCCGTCCTGGTGTGGCCCCAGCAGCGCGAACGCGTCGCCGGGGGCGCCCGCAGCCAGCGCAGCCAACGCCGCGGACATCGGCTCATCGGCGGCCGGCGCACCTGAAACGCCGTCCTGCCCCTGCGGTGCGGGCACCAGCAATTCGCACCCCATCGTCATGCGCGCGCCTCGGCGGTGCGCTGGTACAGGTCGATGTAGTGCGTGCCTGCCACCTCCCAACCGCTGGGGCGGAGCATGGCCGCGCGACGCATGGCGGCCATCAGGCGCGGCTGGCGGAAGGTACGGAAGGCGCGCTGCACGCAGCGGCGCAGCATGTCCGCGTCCGGGCCGTTGAACAGGAAGCCGGTGACGCCGTCGTCCACCGTATCGATCAGCCCACCGGTCGCATGCGCGATGGGCAGGCAGCCAAAGCGCTGCGCATACATCTGGCTGAGCCCGCACGGCTCGAACCGCGACGGCATCAGCAGGAAATCGGCACCGGCGAACATCCGCCGCGCCAGGGTTTCATCGAATCCGATATACGCCGACACGCTGCCCGGGAAGCGTCGCGCCAGCGCGCGCACCTGCTCCTCGATCGCCGGCTCGCCGCCGCCGATGATCACCAGCTGCCCACCGGCCGCCACGATCTGCGGCGCGACGTCGCAGGTGAGGTCCAGGCCTTTCTGGTGCACCAGCCGCGAGACCACCGCAAACAACGGCCCACGGCTCTCCGGCAACCCGAAGGCGCGGCGCACGTGGCGCGCGTTGTGGTCGCGCCCATCGAAACTGCGCACGTCGAAGTGCGCCGGCAGGTGCCGGTCCGTGCTCGGGTCCCAGCTGGCGTCGATGCCATTGACGATCCCGCTGAGGTGACCCAGCGCGGCGCGGCCCGACAGCAGCCCGTCCAGTCCGCAGCCCTCGGCCGGCGCGGTGATCTGCGCGGCGTAGCTGACGCTCACCGTGTTCACCTGGTCGGCATGCACGATGCCACCGCGCAGGAACGACAGCTGCCCATGGAACGCCAGCGCCTCGCACTGCGCCTCGTCGATGCCCAGGTCCGCCGCCAGCGCGCTGGGGAACAGGCCCTGGTAGGCCAGGTTGTGGATGGTCAGCAGGCACGACGCCGCGCTGCCCAGCCAGCGCACGTAGGCAGCGGCCAAGGCACAGGGCCAGTCGTTGAGATGCAGCAGGTCCGGCTGCCATTCCATGCCCACTTCACCCGCGGCGATCAGTGCCGCGGCGCGCGACAGCGTGGCGAACCGCACGGCGTTGTCCGCCCACGGCTCTCCGGCGTTGTCCACATAGGGGCTGCCGTCGCGTTCGTACAGCTCCGGGCAGATCAGCACATACACCGGCAGGCCATCCTCCAGCACGGTGTGGCCGATCACACACGCCGGCAGTGCGGCGTGCGCCTCGGTCTGGCCCACCACCTGGATCGGGCCGGTGCGCGCGAGTACTTCGCTGTAGCCTGGGATCAGCACCCGCATGTCGGCGCGGTCGCGCAGCGCACGTGGCAGTGCTGCCGCCACGTCGCCCAGACCGCCCGCCTTCACGTAGTCGGCCATCTCCGAGGCCACGAACAGCACGCGGCGTGCAGCGTCCGGCGCAGCATTGGAACGACCCACCAGCCCGCGTTGCAGCAGCGACGGCGGGGCCCGGCGTACGCGGATGGCATCAGGATGTGGGAGAGCGTCTGCACGGTTGGCAGAAGACGCGAGGGGAAGCGGGTGCGTGGGCATGGGGGGCTCGATGGCAGAGAAACACGACGCAGCAACCTCCATCTCGAACCGGACTGTCCGGCGCAAGCAATATTCAGGAGAAAACCGCGAAGACGGGGGGAAACCCCAGCCACTACTTGGGGCGTGGTTCGAATCTACTCTCCCGCCCAATCAATGCGCCGTGAACCTGGCACGACAGTTGCGTGAACCGACATGCGCAAACGGCATGTGCTTATCCATTCGCCCTAGGTGCAGCTCACTGATAACGCACACTGAATCATTAAGACTTTCTTTTCGAGCACCCTCAATCCGCATCAAACGGACCGTGATTGCGGTGGATTCGCGCCGATAGCGATGCACCGACGCCGGCATGGGGCAGTGCCATCGACCCGACCAACGCACCCGCCCCCCCTTTCTGCGGTCACGCAGATACCGCGATCGCGGTGCGTCTACTCGGCGCACGCCTCCGCGCGTCCGGTTTCACGGACGGCCACCCTATGTTCGTCGCCTTCGCCATCCAGCCGCCGGGCCGCGCAGGGCCAACCGGATTGACTGCCGCTGTCGCGCTCCGCCTAGAATGTGACGGCAGCGTGGGGAATACGCCGCCGTCATCCTGCGCCGGTCGCGCCGCGCGGGTCACCTCAACAACATGGATGTCCCATGCAAGACACCGCTTCCCTGTCGCGCTTCTATGCGCTGCCCGTTACTGCCGCGATTGCCGCGGCGATCGATACGGATGTCTCCCAGGCCGACCTCGACGACCTGGTCCACGCGCACCTGTCGCGCAACCCGCTGTACTTCGGCGGCATCGACAAGACCCTGTCCGGCTTCGTGGTGCTCGACGACAGCGGCGACAACTACACCCTGCTGGACCTGCGCGGCGACGGCAGCGTGTGGTGGCAGGATCACGAAACACGGCAGCTGGAGCTGCGCTTTGCCAGCCTCGAGGACTATCTGGCCTGCCGCGCCCGGCTGGCCAGGGGCGAAGACTCCGAAGCCGCGTTGCTGGCCGAATACGCCTGCACGCCCGACGCCCGGGCCGGCGACAGCCCCGCGCTGCTGGCACGCTACCAGTGGCTGATGCACGCCCTCGCGCTGCCCGCCCGCGACCCCCAGGGCAACGCCCTGCACAGCCCCAACACCCTGGCCGTCGACGCGTACACCTGTTACATCCCGCTGTTCCCCGAGCAGGGCGACGACCAGCGCTGCTTCCGGAAGGAACTGCCACGCCTGGCCGGCGACCCCCACCTGGCCCTGTACTGGCTGCTGCACGCCAGCCTGCTGGGGCAGGACGCGCGCCTGGCCAAGGTGCTGGCGGCCATCGGGCCGACCGAGGTGCCGCTGCTGCAGGCCTTCGTCGCCGTGTTCGGGCACCTGGCCGATGACGCCGACATCGCGGTCGTCCCCGGGTTTGCCCACCGTCGTGCGCGCCTGCTGATCCTCGCCCAGATCGACACGGCTGCACCGCTGCAGCAACGGCTGCGCGCCATGGCGGTATCCCCGCACACCGTCGGCATGGAGCTGGTGGACGAGCTCACCCTCGCGCTGCAGAACGACCCCGACGCCTTCGATGCCGCGCAGGCCCTGCAGTCGCTCGACCGCATCCAGGCGGACGCGACGGCGGTGTGGGCGCTGCGCGCCTACCTGCAGAACCACCTCGGCCAGCCCGCCGGTGCCGCGGCCGACCGCGCCACCCGCCTGATGGCCGCCACCGCGCACGCCCCGCTGGACGCGGTGAAAACCCTGCATCCCATCCTGCCGCTGATCAGCGATGGCGATGCCCTGCTGCAGGTGGTCACCCCGTTGCTGGCATGGGACGACCTGATGACGCGCGTGCTGGACATGCTCGAGCACGCACAGACCCTGCTGGGCGCGGAGGTGATCGCCGCCGAGGCACGGGCACACCTGCGCCACCTGGCCGACGACCTCCTCACCATCTGGGATGCGCCCAGCTTTGCCGAGGGCGTCGCGGCCGCCGCGCCGGCCACCCGCGAAGCCATGGCCATCCGCCTGACGCGTCGTCCGGAGCTGGCCGACACCGACGAAGACCGCGAATGGGCCATCCGCTTCGTGCTGGGCAGCCCCCTGCACAGCCGTGGCGCGCTGCTGCAGCGCGCCCTGCCGCAGCTGGCGCCGCGCCTGCAGCGGCGTCTGCTGCCGGACATCTGCGCGAGCATCACCGATCCGGGTGACGGGCTGGTGCCCATGCTCATCGCCCTGATCGGCGAGGAGCCACCCGCGGGCGACATCAGCGCCGAAATGGATGCCGACGCGCGAGCCGACGCCGTTCTTGCGGGCATGCAGACGCTCTGGGGTGATGCCCGCCTGTTCGAGCCGCTGATGGCGCTGCTAGCGCGGGCACCGGTGAAGAGCGTGCTGGTGGACCGGCTCGGGCAGGCCATCCAGGCATTCCAGGTCGCGCTGGACACCGCCCAGCGCCAGCGCCTGTTCCACTGGGCCCTGGCGCGCGTGCAGGCGCGCCAGGACGACCATTGGTCGCCGCGCGTCCTGGACGGCTTGGGCACGCCCGACCTCGCCCCCGCCCTGCGCAAGGCCCTGCAGGCGGAATCGGCGGCCATGGCCGCCGGCCAGCCGGCCAGCGAGGCCGTGCTGTCCAGCCTGTACAACAGCCTGGGCGAGCTCGGCAAGCAGGATCCCGATACCGCCAGCTTCCTGATCGATCGGCTTTGGGAAGAACAGGCCTACGTGCGAGGCGTCTACTGGGCACTGCACGGTTGCTGGTCGCCGCCGCTGCATGCGCAGGTCATGCAGCGCCTGCGCGAATCGCCCCACATCGCCGCTGCCGCCACCTACTGCGTCAGCGTGCATACCTGGGACAAGCGCACCCAGCCGGCCCTGGACGTGGCCGCGCTCGTGCTGGACTGGCCGTTGCCGGACGACAGCGCCTCGCGCGCGCAGCTCAAGTACCTCCTGCTGCTGGGTAGCTCGCTGGCGCTGCTCCAGCAGCAGCCGGCCCAGGTACGCGCCTTCCATCATCGCGCCACCGCCATCGACGGGCCCGCACGGGAACCCGGTGCGCGCACCGATGCCGCGTTCGATCCCTTCAGCACGGCCGATCTGCAGGCCAGGCTGCAGGACGCGCTCGATGGCAAGGCCGAACGCGAACTGGTCAGCCTGCATGCGCGCCTCCAGCAGGCGCGTGCCGACGGCACGCCGGACACCCGCATCACCTTGCAGGCCCTGGGCCAACTGGCGGGCGGCACCGCCGCGTTCGCCTGGTGCCGCGACCCTGCCAGCGGCGCCACCCTGTTCCAGGACGTCCTGGGCAACACGCACTACTTTGACGGTTACGCCATCGTCGCCCCGCCCTTCCAGCTACAGGGCTACACGTTGCGCGACGAAGGCCCGGCGTTCTTCCACGACGCGACCGAGGTCTCCGAACGGTGGATGTGCTGGAAGGGCGAGACCTTCTATGACTGGACCCGCCTGGGCGCCGCCATCAACGTCATCCACGGCGAAAACAATGCCGCCGGCCAGGTCAACCTGGCACTGCGCTTTGCCAGCGCTGCCGAGGCGGCGCAGTGGTTTGCCACGGTCACCGCCAACCCGCCCAGAGCGTTCGTGGCCTGCGACCCCTGGTACCGCGCCGGCCATGGCGAGGTGTCGCGCACCCTGCGCAACCCGCGCAAGCCCGGTGGCACCTACCTGCGCCTGCGCAACCAGGCCTGGACCGGCGCCGACGGCAATCGTCTGCTCGGCGATGCCGCGCTGGCCGCGGTGAACGCGCTGGAAGTGGACGCACGCCGCGCGGGCGGCTTCACCTACACCATCGAGTACCAGGACGACTTCAAGCGGCCGCAGGATCTGTCCGTTCTGGACTGGCTCGCGGAAGTGCGCGCCGTCCACGCCGGCACGCTGGCCGAATCACTGGAGCAGACCGTGGACGTGGTGGTCAGCTACCTCGCCGCGCACGTGCTGCAGCCCGCGGGTACCGCCCTGGGCGTGCGCCGCGACGGCCCCGCCAGCGCGGCCGACATCGACGCGCTGGCCGCCTCCCGCCGCCACCCCCTGCCCGCCGCGCTGGTGGCGTACTGGCAGCACCATGCCTGCACCGGCTGGCACTACCCCGGCCATGGCCGCCGCCTGCTGTCACCGGCCGAGATTCTGGCCAGCGCCGCCGTCGATGGCCACCGGCCGCTGGTGGTGGACGCCCATGGCCAGCCGCAGTGGCTGCTGGCTGACGCCGAAAATGAAGACCAACAGGTGATCCCACTCGATCCTGCCGTGGACAGGCGCTACCAGTACAGCGCCCATGGCGGGGTGCGCACCGCACTGGTGGACACCCTGCTGGATGCCCTGGACCGCGACGTCGCCGACATCGCCCTGCTCTGGCATGGCCAACGCGGCGACGCGGACGTCGTGCGCCTGCAGCTCGCCAGCGAGCGCGAGGTCACCACCCTGCGCCTGGACCGCGATGCCTGCGTGCTGGCCATCCGCAAGGGAAAGCGCGGCCAGCCAGGCCGGGTCCGCTTCCAGCACCTGGCCACGCCTGCCAAGGCCGCCGCGGCGTTCGACAAGGCACGCACGGTGGCCGAGGCCGCAGGCCAGCAGGCACAAGCCACTGCATAAAGCGGAGGGGGCCGGCTGCCGCAGCCGGCCCCCTTTGCTTGCCCGCGGCATCGCAGGTAGACAGCCAGGCCGCGCCCACGGCGCTACCATCAGCCACGCCCTGCCCCCCCTGCCTGCCGAGACCGCCATGCCACAGACCGTCATCCCCCAACTGCGCATGACCGATGCCGCCGTCAGCGTACCGTTCTACCAGCGCATGGGCTTTGCGATCGACTGGGAACACCGTTTCGAACCAGGCATGCCACTGTTCGTGCAGATCAGCCGCGAAGGACAGCTGTTGTTCCTCAGCGAACATGCCGGCGACTGCGAACCCGGTGGCGCGGTGTATTTCCACGTGCCGGACGTGGATGCGCTGCATCGCGCCTTCGCGGCAGCCGGCGTCGCGGTGTTCCGCGCGCCGGCCGACGTGCCGTGGGGCGGGCGCGAAATGATGGTTGTGGATCCGGACCACAATCGGTTGCGGTTTGCTACGCAGGGGCAGTGAGCCACGGAGGGCGGCGCGATAGGACGGCGCGCCCGTCATCCGCCGCATAAGGTCGATGTGCGCCCCGCACCGTCAACACCTTGACGAATTGCGTCACCTTTCCGGCACGCGCTGCGCGGCGCAGCAGGCATGTCGCGCCTGGCGTTGAATAATTCAGCCGACTGCGCGGTCGGGTGAATCCAAATGGCCCCGGGGCTCGTACATAGGCGGCGATGGGGAAGAAAGCGGACGGCGATGCAGCGCACGTTCGCCGCTCCATCGCACTCCCCCCTATGGCCGAAACGCGATGAGCCCCCCCGTCACCCAGGAAGATGAAAGACGCGCCGTTCTCGGCGCGATGCAGATGACCGATGTCGGTGCACTTCCCTCGCTGGACCACATCACCCGCCTTGCCAGTTACACCTTCGACGCCCCTGTCGCCTTCGTCTCGCTGCTGGGCGATGTGGAACAGCGCTTCGTGTCCCGGATCGGGCTGCCGGTGGCCAAAACGTGCATCCGCGCGTCCATCTGCGCCCACGCCATCACCGCCAATGACGTGTTCGTGGTCGCCGACCTGAAGGCCGATCCCCGCTTCCAGGACAACCCGCTGGTGGTCGGTGCTCCCCACCTCCGCTTCTATGCGGGCGCGCCCCTGGTGGCCAGGAACGGGGTGGCCATCGGCGCCCTCTGCATCATGGACTCCACGCCCCGCGTGTTCCTCCCGCGCGACTGCGAGCAACTGGCGAGCCTGGCACAGCTGGTGATGGGGCAGTTGGAGCTGCGCAACCTGTCCGGCCGGCTGGACCCGGTCAGCGGCCTCCCCAGTCGCCACCAGCTGCATGCCGATTTCCCCGGCATCGTCGCCTCCGGCGCCACCGGCACGCACTACGCCGTGGTCGTGGACGTGCTCGACATCCCCCGGGCCAGCCAGGTCGGCCAGGTGCTTGGACTGCAGCCCTTGGAGGCGCTGATACGGCGCGCCGGGGTTCGCCTGCGCACCGCGCTGGACGGGTTCGCCACGGTCTACCACGTGGGGGTGACGCGCTTCGCCTTCATCGTAAGCATGTCCAGCACGCGCCAGGTCGAAAGCCTGGTCCTGGAGTTGCGGGGTCGCATGCTGCGTCCGCTGATGGCTGCCGCCGTGCCCATGTCACCGCGTTTCCATGCCGGCGTCTGCCCCATCGAGAGTGGCGAAGGCAGCCACGAGTTGCTGCGGAAACTGCTGGTGGGCCTGTACGATGCGTTCGACGCGGGCCGCACGCTGTGCTGGTACTCCGCAGCGCGGGATCAGTCGGTCCACCGCGCCTACCGCCTGGCCTCGGATGCCGAGCGTGGCATTGCCAACGGCGAATTCCACCTGGTGTACCAGCCCCGTTTCGACGCCACTTCGCGCAATCCCGTGTCCGCCGAGGCACTGATCCGGTGGAACCATCCCGTCCTCGGGCCCATCAGCCCGCTCGAGTTCATCCCGGTGTTCGAACAGACTGCGCTCATGGCGCTGGTCACCGACTGGGTGCTGGATGCGGCGCTGGACCAGCTGCAGGCGTGGCGGACGCAAGGCGTGGAGGTTCCCCTCTCCATCAACCTGCCCAGCAGCTATCTCACCAGCGGCACTGCCTGGGAGGTCATCCGCGCGAAGCTGTCGCGTCGCGCCATTCCGGTTGCGATGGTCGAATTCGAGATCACCGAGGGCGAGTGGCTGGGCCCCGACTCCCCTGCCGTCGCGCAGATCCAGGCGATGACCCAAGCAGGCGTCAAGATCGCCGTCGATGACTTCGGCAGCGGCTACAGCAATTTCAGCTACCTGTCCGACCTGCCGATCCGCACCTTGAAACTGGATAAATCCCTGATCGACGGCATCGGCACGGATCCGCGCGCAAGGGCGAAAGTCTCGGCGATCCACCATCTCGCCCACGAACTCGGCTACCTCACCGTGGCCGAAGGCGTGGAGCATCAGGAACAGCTCGACGTGCTGACGGCCATCGGCCTGGACCAGATCCAGGGCTATCTGCTGGCAATGCCTGCGGACGCGTCGGCGATTGCAGACCTGTTTGCCCGCGCGCGACTGCCGCTGCTGTCCGCGCTGGAGCATGCCCATCACCCGCGCGTCACAAATTGTATCGCTACGTAAACGCAGGCCCGCCTGCCTTTTAAGCGCACCGCGCTGCCGCCGATATCGGTTGTCCACCGCGCAACTTTAGCGCTCGACATCCCATCCCCGCCCTCTCCCCAGGCTACCCCCACCATGCACCTTGTCAGCAAACTCCGCGTCGGCCAGCGCATGACCGTCGGCTTCTCCGCCGTCATCGGCCTGATGGTCGTGTTGACCCTCATCGGCATCCATCGGGTGCACCTCATCGAGAATGACCTGCACACGATCAACGACGTCAACGCCGTCAAGCAGCGCCTGGCCATCAATTTCAGGGGCAGCGTGCATGATCGCGCGATCGCGCTGCGCGACGTCGTGCTCAGTGACGACCCGCGGGCCAGGACCGAGTTCACGCGCCAGATCGATCGCCTCGCCCACGATTACGCGGCCGCCGCCACGCCCCTGTCGGCGATGATCGCGGCGAGCACCGACGGCAAGGAAGCCGGCCTGCTGGACGCCATCCGTGCCAACGAGGTCGCCACCCTACCCCTGCTGACCGACGTCAGCAGGCGGCGCGAGGCGGGCGATGTGGAGGGGGCCAAGGCGCTGATGCTCACCCGGGCCAAACCGGCCTTCGTGGCGTGGTTGGCCTCGATCAACGCCTTCATCGACTGGCAGGAGGCCAAGAGCGCCACCACGGCGGAACAGGTGACGGCCACCGCGCGCGGCTTTGCCATGCTCATGATCGGCGCCACGGTGCTGGCACTGGCGCTGGGAACGGTCATCGCCATCGCGCTGACGCGCAGCGTGGTCGGCCCGTTGCGCACGGCCCTGCAGGCCGCCCGGGATGTCAGCCAAGGCAATCTGGACACGCCGATGGGCTCCGGTCGGGGCGACGAAGCCGGCCAGCTGCTGGAGGCCATGGAGCAGATGCGCCAGCGCATCCGGCGCGTCATCACGGAACTGGGCGACATGACGGCCCGGCACGAACGGGGCGAAATCAGCTACCGCATGGACGCCAGCGCCTATCCCGGCGAATTCGGCGTGATGGTGCGCGACACCAACGATATCGTGGACGCCCATATCGCCATCAAGATGCGGCTGGTGCGCCTGATCGGGCGCTACGCGGTGGGCGACCTGGCCGACGACATGGAACGCCTGCCCGGCGAAAAGGCGATCATCACCGAGACCATGGACCGGGTGAAGGCCAACCTGTCCGCCATCAACCGCGACATCCGCCAGCTCACCCACGCCGCGTCCGAGGGCAATTTCTCGGCACGCGGCGAACCGGAGGCCTATGAGTACGACTTCCGCGCCATGGTGGAGAACCTCAACGGCCTGATGGGCACCGCCGAGCAGAACCTCTCGGCACTGTCCACGTTCCTCAACGCGGTCGCATCGGGCAACCTGGCGGCACGCATGGAGGGCGACTTCCGCGGTGTCTTTGCCGCCATGGGCGCCGATGCGAACCGGACCGCCGGCAATCTGGCTGATATCGTCCGCCGCATCCATGTCTCGTCCGAGTCGATTACCGATGCGGCGACCGAGTTGTCCAACGGCAACCAGGACCTGTCCAAACGCACGGAACAGCAGGCCGCCAGCCTGGAAGAAACCGCCGCGTCGATGGAAGAACTGACCTCCACCGTCAGGCAGAATGCCGCCTCGGCAGACCAGGCCAATCGCCTGGCCATCGACGCCGCCGTGGTGGCCAGTCGTGGCGGGGAGATCGTGGGCGAGGTCGTCAGCACGATGGACGGCATCGAAACCGCCTCCCGCCGCATCGCCGACATCACCACCGTGATCGACGGCATCGCCTTCCAGACCAACATCCTCGCCCTCAATGCCGCGGTGGAAGCCGCGCGCGCCGGCGACCAGGGGCGTGGCTTTGCCGTGGTCGCTGCCGAAGTGCGCAGCCTGGCGCAACGCGCGGCCGGTTCGGCCAGGGAGATCAAGGCACTTATCGACGACTCCTCGGCCAGGGTGGCCGAGGGCTCCCTGCAGGTGCGCGCCGCGGGTGCCACCATGGGCGAGGTGGTGACCAGCGTCCAGCGGGTGACCGACATCATGCAGGAGATCTCCGCCGCATCGCGCGAGCAGGCCACCAGCATCGAGCAGGTCAACGCGGTCGTGGGCCGCATGGATGAGACCACGCAGCAGAATGCCGCCCTGGTCGAAGAAGCCGCCGCGGCCGCCGCCGAACTCAATGTCCAGGCGTCGGGGCTGCGGCATGCGGTGGCGGCGTTCACCCTCGAGCCGGTCGCCGTGCGTCGCCACGCCCGCCTGCCGCATGCGCAGGCCGTGGCGGCCTGCTAGGCCGGCCACCCTCGATGATGAACGAACAAGGCAGGGCAACCGGCCACTGCTTGAAACCCCGGCCCTGACCCGCATTGATGGAGAGCGCCCGCGGTTGGGCGCTCTCAGGAGAAATGCATGCCGCACCATGAAAAGATCGCCATCGCCGGCGTCATCGAGCACGTCTTCGCCCATCGGTTCACCGTGATGTGCGACCAGCAGGCCTACCTGGCAGACCTCGGCCCGAAGGGCGCGGAGGCCTTCGCGCTCGCGCCGGGGCTGGCCGTCCGCCTGGAAGGGGAGCAACGCCCATCGGAAATCAAGGTGGCCCGCATCGCCAGGAAAGGCGGGAGCTTTGTCGAGGTGGAACACAAGAAGCCGCATCACGGGCCCAAGCACGCTCACCCCGATGCACCTGCGGATGCTCGCAGCGTCGTGGCGGCGGTGAAGAAGGCCGGCTGGACGGTCAGCGGCACACCGCAGCGCAAGCCGAAGCACTTCGAGCTGCTGGCCCAGCGTGACGCGGGCGAATGGACCGAGCTGCACGTGGACTTCGCCGGCGCGATCTACAAGCAGGCGCCCGCCAGCGAGTCAAAATGGGACCTGCCCTCCTGATCTGCAGGTGACACGCGACACCCGCGCCCTGGATCCTCCAGGGCGCATTGCGTGTCAGGCCGGTTGCGCGCGCCATTGGCGCAGCGCCGCGCCGCGCAGCGATTGCTGGCCGCACCCGGTGGGGCAGCGCAGCACGCGCGCTACCGACGTGCTCACGAAACCCTGCCCCTCCTGCGCCTTGAAGATCACCTCGCAGGACAGGCAGCGCGCCACCATCGAATACAGGTGCACGATGCGGCCGCTGCAGGGGTCCTGCAGCGCGCTCACATCCAGCAGATCGAAGTGGCAGCTATCGGGCATCGCGCGCCGCGGGAGCGGATGTGAAACGAAGGTCTGCTGGTTCACGCGGGCGCGCCATGGAGGGTGGGATGCAGGCCACTCTAGGTGCCGCGATGTGGAGCGCGGGTGCAGAGGCGATGCAGCCCACGCGAAGCCCGCACCCGGAAACATGCACGCGCGCTGCGCAACCCTGAACCGTTGGGGATGGGTTTGCGCAATCCGCCGATATTTCACTCACGCCACACGCCCCCTGCAAGCAGCATGGCCACGCCCACTCAGGGCGACATAGCGAGATACTGCACATGGACAAGAACCGTACCGAAGGTGTCAAGAACCAGGTCAAGGGCACCGTGAAGGAAGTCGCCGGCAAGGTCACGGGCGACAAGGGCCAGGAACTTGAGGGCAAGGTCCAGAAGAACGTGGGCAAGGTCCAGAGTGAAGTAGGCAAGGCCAAGGACGACGCCCGTCGCTGACGCAGGCGCGCTGCTCCTGCGCTTCGGCAAAGGAGCAGTGGCTGTCGCGCCGCGCCGGGATCGCCCCGCGCTGCACAGCATCCCCATCCAGGTGCGACAAACCGTCGCAATCCGGCGTAAACCCGGCCTGATTCCCGTGTAGGGCGCCGGATATGGCCTAGAATCCGGGCGGTGCGCGCACCCGTTCTCCACCGCTGGCTTCACGCCTGGGCATGCCTGGCCATGCTCCTGATGGTGGTCGCCCCGCTGATCAGCCGGGCACTCGCGCATCCTGTACCAACTGCGTTGCAAACCCCACACCCGATGGCGGTGCATCACGCGTCGTCCGGCCCCGTGACCCCGGCTGCCCACCCCATGCATCACGGCATGGCGCATGACGGCACGGCGCATGGCATGGATCACCACGCAGAGGCTGCGACCTCCAAGGCAGCGACGACGCCCGCGTCCCCCGATCCCCACGCCGAGCATGACATGGGCGTGGACTGCGACTACTGCCTGATCGCGGCGCGGATGATCAGCCTGCTGGTCGCCCTCCTGTTCTGGAGTGCGCTGTGGCCGGCGATCCTGCGCGCGTTGGCCGGGCGGGTGGTTGCCCGGCGCGCTCCTCCCACGGGCACGCTGGGAGCACGCGGCCCGCCAGCCGCCCTCGGCTGCTGATCCGGCAACGGGCACGGGGCGCACGCACCGCGCCTTACCCGACCCTTGCGTCCGCACGCCCCGCTTCGGCGTGGAGGCATGTGCGGCGTGCTGGATCCAGCACGTGTTTTCCAGCCTCCGGCTAGCACGCCGGCTCTTCTGCCTGTCTCGATCACCCGGTGGTCGCGGCATCTCGACGCTGTGCACCATGAACACACTTCCCCTTCCCCGCCTGCTTTCCCAGGCGATCCTGGCCGCACTCGCGTGCGCGGCCATGCTGCCATCGCGGGCCGTTGCCCAGGACGGCACCGTACTCACCCTGGGCACCGTCCAGGCCCGCTCCGCTGCCGACCGCGAGCTGTCGGCGCGCTCGGTATTCACCTCGGTGGACATCATCGGCGGCGACCTGCTGCAGCAGCAGAAGGTGGATCACAGCTGGGAGCTGCTGACGAACGCGCCCGGCGTGCAGGTCACCCAGTTCAAAATGGGCACCGATGCAGGCCGCTTCTCCTTCCGGGGCTTCAACGGCGAAGGCCGCATCAACGCGGTCAAACTGCTCATCGACGGCATCCCGAGCAACGACAATGCCGGCGGCATGCCGTACCTCGACGCTGTATTCCCGCTGGATATCAGCGCGATGGAGATCGTGCGCGGCACCAACGACGCCCGTTATGGCCTGCACGCCATCGCCGGGGACGTGAACGTACTCACCCGCCAGGGTGGCAACGACGGCCAACTCAGCGTCACCGTCGGCAGCTTCGGCACCCGCGACGTGCAACTCGCCAAAGGATTCGAGACTGGGGCCTGGTCGCAGAACTACTTCGTCGGCTGGCGCGGCGCGGACGGCGAGCGCGACCACGCCGATGGCACCCAACGCAGTTTCGCCGGCAAGTGGTTCTACACCGATCCCGAGGACCGCTGGCGAGCGGGCCTCAGCAGCCGCTACTACAAAAACGCCGCGCTGGAAGCCGGCTACCTCAGCTACCCCGAGGTGCAAGCGAATCCCAACCAGTCCCCGGCCTACGCCCGCGATGACCGCAGTGAGCGCGAGACCGTCCAGACCGCCCTGCATGCCGATGGCGCGCTTGGCAGCGCCGGTCACTGGAACGCCAAGGCCTACCAGAACAGCTACCGCAACCAGCGCTGGGTCACCTTCACCGCCGGCGGCGCGCAGCAGGAGCGCTTCAACGATGAAACCCAGCGTGGGCTGATCCTCACCACCACGTGGCGCCCCAACACCGCCTTGGCCGAGGTCGTGCTCGATGCCGGCGTGGACGGGCAATGGCAGGACAACACCGCGCGCCGCTACCGCACCGCGGCACGCGAGCGCCAGGCGACGCTGCGCGACTGGGATTTCGACCTGGACACCCGCGGCGCTTACGTGCAGGCGGTGATCCGCCCCGTCGATGCACTCAAGATCGTGCCAGCCTACCGCGTGGACCACATCGACGGCGATTTCCGCGCGGTTGCCGCAGGCACGCGCGCCCCGGTGTACGACTACGGCCTGATCAGGCAGCCCAAGCTGAGCATCTCCTATGCCGTAGGCAGCCACACCACGGCCTACGCCAACTGGGGCCGCACCTTCCAGATCGGCAGCGGCAATGGCGCCTACCGCACCCAGCCCGGCAATCTGTCGGCCTCGATCAACGAAGGCTGGGAGACCGGGCTGACGTGGGCGCCCGTGCAGGGCCTGCAGACCCGCCTCGCCTACTGGGAACAACACGCCTCCGACGAGGTGGCCACCATCCTCGGCGTCAACGGCAGCGTAGGCAGCAACGAGGTCGGCAACGTCGGCAAAACCCTGCGCCGCGGCTGGGACGCGCAGCTCACCTGGCAGGCCAGCGCGGCCTGGCGCGCGTGGGCGTCGTACTCGCGACAGAAAGCGGTGATCCAGATACCCGACCCCGGCGCACCGCAGACCCGTGGCCGGCAGATCGAGAACGTGCCGAACTGGCTGGCCACCGCCGGCGTGGAATATACGCCCACCCCCGATTGGACCTTCAGTGCCTGGGGCAACGGCCAGGGCGACTACTTCGTGGAGCGCACCAACACGTTGGGCCGTTACGGCGGCTATGCGCTGTTGAACCTGAGCGCCAGCTACCGCCTGGATGCGCGCAACAGCCTGGCCCTGCAACTGAAGAACGCCACCGACCGGTTCTACGTCTACGCGTGGTATGACAGCGGTTCGTCCGGCTACTCGCCGGGGGACGGCCGCGCGCTCTACCTGAGCTGGACCCGGGAGCTCTGACATGGATACCGCTACCTCGCCGCCGTCGCCCGATCGCTGGCGCTTCTACCGCGCGGTGTGGCGCTGGCACTTCTATGCCGGGCTGTTCGTGCTGCCGTTCATTGCCTGGCTGGCGCTGACCGGTGCGGTCTACCTCTACCAGAAGCCGATAGACCGCTGGGTCCATCATGACCTCAAGGTCGTGGAGGACCCGCGGCACGCCCGCACACGTCCCAGCGCCCAGATCGCCGCCGTCACCGCCCTCACCCGTGGCGAAGTGTTCCGCTACACCACCCCGGAGCGCCGCGATGGCAGCGTGGAAATCGGTGTGCTGGAGGCCAACGGTCGGCGCGAGGTCTACTACGTCGACCCCGCCTCGGCGCGCATCCTCGGGCACCTGCCGGACAAGGGCACGTTCGCCGGCGTCGTACGCCGCCTGCACAGCCTGGACCTGCTCGGCGACTATGCCCGTGCGCTGATCGAGATCGCCGCCGGCTGGGCCATCCTGCTGGTGTTGACCGGTGTCTACCTGTGGTGGCCGCGAGGGCGGAAAGGCGGCGTCAGCACGGTGCGTGGGCGGCCGGGCCAGCGCCTGTTCTGGCGCGACCTGCATGCGGTGACCGGCGTCTGGGTAGGGCTGGTGCTGCTGTTCCTCGCGGTCACCGGCATGCCCTGGTCGGTGGTGTGGGGCAAGCAGGTCAACGCGTGGGCCAACGGGCAGGACTACGGCTATCCGGCCGGCGTGCGCGTGCAGGTGCCGATGTCGCATCAGCGGCTGGCCGACGCCAGCACGCCCACGTGGTCGATGCAGCAGGCGCAACTGCCGGTGTCCTCCCTGCCCCACGCCGACCACGCTCCCGTTGATGGCCACGGCGGGAACGCCGGGCACGCCGGGCACGAGGGGCACGGCGGAGGCGCACTGGGCGATCTCTCCGCCCAACCCGGCAGCATCGGCATCGACGCGGCGCTGCAACGCTTCAACGGCCTCGGCCTGGCACCCGGTTACAGCGTGGCGCTGCCGCGCGGTCCGATGGGCGTGTATACCGCCTCGGTCTACCCCGAGGACCTCGCAGGCCAGCGCGTGGTGCACCTGGACCAGTACAGCGGCCGCGTGCTGCTGGACATGGGCTACGCCGATTACGGCGCGCTGGGGCGTGGGCTGGAATGGGGGATCAACGTGCACCTGGGGCAGGAATACGGCACGGTCAATCGCCTGTTCCTGCTCACCGCCTGCGCCGCGATCCTCATGCTGTGCATCAGCGGCGCGGTGATGTGGTGGAAGCGGCGGCCGATCGGCAACATGGGCGTGCCTGCATTGCCCAGGCAACGGCGAACGGTGGCCATCGTGTTCGCGCTGCTGTGCGTTGGCGGGGTGCTGTTCCCGTTGGTAGGTGCGTCGCTGCTGGTGGTGGGCGTGCTCGATTTCATTGTCAGCGGCGGGTGGGGCGCTGTGCGTCCGGTTCGCCATTGACGTGCCCGCGCAATCCCTTGCCAGCACCAGCAACGCGGTGCGCGCGCGGCTGCCACGAAGAATGATGCGCTGATCGTGCTGCGTGAGATCGGCAGCCATGGGCGGAGCTGCGTTGAACGTTACCTGCACAGACCACCACCTTCCGCCCAACCTGCAACAGCAAATCGCCGGGAGAATGCGCTGGGTCTGTTTGCCGGGTGCAGCGCCTCGGCGCCACGCCCACAGGGCGGCATGGCGACCATCCAGCCGGTGCACAAACGCTGAACAACGGTCGCCAGCGAGCACGCTCCCCCGCGCCACACGGCCGTCACGGACGCGCGCGCATAACGTGCCGACCCCGCGATCAAACCTCCGCACGTGAATCCATCGCCGCCCGCCCTGCAGTCGTCCCGCGCGCCGGATCGCGCGCTCGACGCGGTCAACGTCTTCCTTGCCGATGTGCGCGACGGACTGGGGCCCTACCTGGCGATCTACCTGCTGGCGGTGCACAAGTGGGAACCGGCCAGCATCGGCGCGGTCATGACCGTGGCCGGGCTCACCGCCCTGGTCGCGCAGACGCCCGCAGGGGCATTGATCGACCGGGTGAACGCCAAGCGGGCAACAATCGTGATCGCCGCGCTGCTGGTCACCGTCAGCTGTCTGGTGCTGCCATGGACCACGTCGTTCACCCTCGTCGCCATCACCCAGGCGGTGAGCGCGGTCGCCGGCACGGTCTTCGCCCCGGCCATCGCGGCCATCTCGCTGGGGATCGGCGGCGCGCGCGTGTTCGCACGGCGCATGGGGCGTAACGAAACCTTCAATCATGCAGGCAACGCGGTTGCCGCGGTGCTGGCCGGCGGGCTGGCGTATGTGGGCGGGCCGGTCGTGGTGTTCTACCTGATGGCGGCGATGACGCTGGCCAGCATCGCGGCGGTGCTGATGATTCCGTCGGCGGCCATCGACCACGAGCGCGCGCGCGGGTTGCCCTCCCCCCGCCAGGACGCGCCAGCGCCCGTCTCGGTCCTGCGGCTGCTGCACAACCGAACGTTGATGACCCTGGCGGCCTGCTGTGCGCTGTTCCACCTGGCCAATGCGGCGATGCTTCCGCTGGTGGGCCAGAAGCTGTCCCAGACCAGCCCGGCGCTGGCCACCACGCTCACCGCCGCCTGCATCGTGGCGGCACAGCTGGTCATGGTGCCCGCCGCGCTGCTGGTCGGACACCGGGCCGACGCCTGGGGACGCAGGCCGCTGCTGCTGGCAGCGTTCCTCATCCTGCCGATCCGCGGCGTGCTCTATCCCTTCTCCGACGCGCCCGCCTGGCTGCTGGGCGTGCAGCTGCTCGACGGCATTGGTGCCGGCATCTTCGGTGCCCTGCTCCCGGTCATCGTCAGTGACCTGACCCAGGGCACCGGTCGCTTCAACGTCACCCTGGGCGCGGTGTCCACCGCATTCGGGCTGGGCGCCGCCCTCAGTCCGGGGTTGGCCGGGTTGATCGTGCAGTTCGCTGGGTATGATGTCGCGTTCCTGACCCTGGCGGCCATCGCTGCCCTGGCCTTCGTCCTGGCCATGGCCATGCCGGAGACCCGGCCCCAGGCCAGCGATACCACCGCCGAACCCGCAACACCGGCGTCCAACGCCAGCCTTTGAGTGTTTCCCGAGCCATTGATGCACATTCCAACCACGTCCCTGATCATCTGGACGGTCACCGCCGTCGCCACCTGCGGTGTCATCTTTCGCCCGTGGCGTGTTCCCGAATACGCCTGGGCACTGGGCGCGGCCGCGCTGCTGACCGTCACCGGCCTGCTGCCATGGAACGCAGCCATCGCCGCCGTGGCCGAAGGGGCCGACGTCTACCTCTTCCTGATCGGCATGATGGTGCTGGCCGAACTGGCACGGCAGGAAGGGCTGTTCGACTGGCTGGCCGCGTATGCGGTGAAGCACGCCAAGGGCTCGGGACAACGCCTGTTCGACCTGGTGTTCCTGGTGGGCACGCTGGTCACGGTCTTCCTCTCCAACGACGCCACCGCCGTGGTGCTCACGCCGGCGGTCTATGCCGCCTGCAAGGCCGCCCGCGCCAACCCGCTGCCGTATCTGTTCGTCTGTGCCTTCGTGGCCAACGCCGCCAGCTTCGTGCTGCCCATTTCCAATCCCGCCAACCTGGTGGTCTTCGGCGATCACATGCCCTCCCTGGCCGCATGGCTGCGGCAGTTCACCCTGCCCTCGCTGGCCGCCATCGGGGTCACCTACCTGGTGCTGCGCATGGCGCATCGGCGCCAGATCGCCCCGCCGCTGGCGGCCGTGGCCGACCAACGGCCCCTGTCCGATGGCGGACGCCTGTGCGCGATCGGCGTCGGTGTCACCGGCAGCGTGCTGTTGGTCACCTCGGCGATGAACGGGCCGCTGGGCCTGACCACCTTCTGCGCCGGTGCGGCCACCCTGGCCATCATCCGTCTGCGCCAGCGCCGCAGCCCGCTGCCGATCCTGCGGCATGTCTCCTGGAACGTGCTGCCGTTGGTTGCCGGGCTGTTCGTGCTGGTCGAGGCGGTGGCGCAGACCGGGGTGATTCGCCTCGCGGCCGACGCACTGGAAGCCTTTGCACGCACCTCGCCCGGTGAAGCCAGCTGGCTGGCCGGTGGCGCGGCCGCCGTGCTGAGCAACCTGGCCAACAACCTGCCGATCGGCCTGGTGGCCGGCTCGCTGGGCCAGATGGCCGACCTGCCGACGCAGACCCGCGCCGCCCTGCTGATCGGCGTGGACCTCGGCCCCAACCTGTCGGTGACCGGCTCGCTCGCCACCATGCTCTGGCTGGTCGCGCTTCGTCGCGAAGGCGAAGACGTGAGTGCGCTGACCTTCCTGCGCCTGGGCATCCTGGTGATGCCGCCCGCGTTGCTCGCCGCACTCTGGCTTCTGTAGCCACGTCGTTGCCCTGTCGACGTGGCCCACGTGACTACAACCAATGGCACAGGAAGCCAGCGCCTTGTGCGCGCTAGATTGGAACTCACATGGAATTGAAGGAGCGCGTGTGAAGCGTCTGTTTTTCTCCTTGGCGTTGCTGCTCATGTCTGGCGCGGCTGGAGCTGCATCCAGGCCAGTGGACGGGAAGACAACCGTCATCGTACTGGGCGTGGACCACGCGGCCCAGCTCGTGGCCCGCAATGATCGGCCGGCCCTGCTTGCCGCTTTCCTGGCGCATGCCAAGCCCGACGCGATCTGCATCGAGCGCTCGCCCGAGGCTTTCGCGCGCAACGACTATTACGAGTTCACCTACGAGGTCCAGGACCTCGTGGTCCCCTTCGCCCGGCGCAACGGGATCGACCTGTGCCCCATCGACTGGGAGCCGCCGGTGGAGGACGCCCGGCTCGGGTTCGGCCTGGACCTGGGCGCAGCGCCGGAACTGCGCCCGGCCAACGGATTCCAGCAGTTCCTTTCGTTCCCGTCCCCGAGCCATCTCACCCGGGATATCTTCCACGCCGACGACGCCAGCAACGTGGCGCGCATCGCGCAGTGGGCCGCGACCCCGGCCAAGCGCGCAACCGATGATCTGCCACGCAGGCTGTATCTCTATCGCACCTACCTGCAGGCCCAGCGGGTGGCCGCAGCAGCGAAGGCGCATCCTGGCGGCACGGTGGTAGTGGTGGTCGGCGAGTTCCACAAGCGCGATATCGAAGCGATCCTCGCCGATGCCGCCGACCTGCGCATCGCCCAGCCGTCCAGCCTCGGCAAGCCCACCGAGGCGCAGGTGCGCCAGCAGGAGCGCCGTGACTATCGGGTGGCGGTCGCCAGCTTCAACCTTCTGGGCGTCCAATCCGCCACTGGCAACATCGATCGCGCGTTTGTCCGCGACACCGTGCAGGCACTCAAGGCGGAACAGGACTCGCCCGAGGCCCGGCTGATGGAAACACGCCTGGACCTGCTCGAAGCACGCATTACCCCCGCCATGGCGGTAAACCGCTATCGCGCCATCGCCGCAGACGCGGGCGACGCGCGCTTCACCTGGACCGGGTTGACCGACGCCGCGCGCCTGGATTCCTACTTCGATCCCTTCGGCAACCTCACCGTGCGCCAACGGGCCCTGCTCGAAACGGCACGGGAGCTGCACCGTACCGGGCGTGGCGCAGAGGCGGCCGGGATACAGCAGGCCCTCGGCAGCGAACTCGGCGAGCGCAGGAAGGCCCAGCTTGCCGGCTACTGGGAACGCTGCATCGTTCAACCGGTGTCGCCGTAAGTCGCCAGGGCGGGAGGCTTCCTGCAGGAGAACGTCGCCGGTGACCTGGCGATCGATGCGGTTGCCGTGGCGACCTCAGCGCTTTCGGCAACGCTCGTTCGAACCAATAACCCGCAGTCCCGCCAAGCTACAGCAGCACCTGCCGCGTGCTGCGAAGATAATGATGGATCTCCTCCTCCACCGCCTCATCGATCATATAGACCGGCCGCTGGCCATTGGGGCAGCGCAGACGCGGGGTGGTCCCGAACAAGCGACAGATCAGCGGGCGCTCGGCGTAGATCTCGCAGCCCTGCTTGCCCAGGTAGGGGCAACTGAGTTCGGCCAGCGCAGCGTCGTGCTCGGCCTCGCTTTTCACCGGCAGGCGCGCCATCTCCTCGCTCGACACGGTGACCGGGCCACAGCAGTCGTGGCAGCCGACGATGCACCGGAAGGACGGGATCTGATCGCGCAGCCGCTCTAGCGCGTCGCTGTTCGTATAGGGCATTGCGATGAGCCTCGGCCACGCGTTCACGGTGGGCCATTTTACAACCCGTCGCCCGGCCAGGCGGGAGACCGGCGCAATGACGCCCCTTGCGCCGCGCTCAAGGGCGGCGCGCATTCAGCATCCAGCCCTGTGAGACCATGCGCCGAGCAGACGGTCCTTCGCTCCACCGTGCACCGTAGTCGTCAAGGACACACCCATGCCAGACACTGGCCTGTTCTACCTGTTTGAAGTGTGCTGCAGCCCAACGAAAACCGCTCAGCATGCCTTTCCTGAGATCGAGTTCGTCCGGGTCCAGTGCAGCACGTGCCGACACATCTTCAGGGCCACCGCGCCACCCAGCCTGGAAGCGTTCGACGGCGGAGGGGCGGCGCTCACGTGCCCCAAATGCGGAACACGCCAGGCGATCTCGGGCGCCCGTTTTGCCGAATACATGGAACGCTTCCCGAGCGGCAATTGTGAAGAATACAGGGCGTCCCCTGGCGACGCGGCCAGCGCAACCTGAAGGACCCATCGGGTGTGCCCTTCGGGTACACCGCGCTCGACGAAGTATCGACGCCCTGGAGCGCTGATACGCAGTCGCATCCCCAAGGGCTGTTTTCGACTGGCACGCCGGTTGATAAAGCCTCTCCAGCCAAAGGGCGCACTCACGACAGCGCCGATGCCCGACAGCAGCCCGTTGAGCATCCACGGACTGATCACCGCGTCTGCGGTGGCCGACAAGGCCCTGGGAAAGACGACGCCACAAAGAATGACGCCGATCACCGAGGCCGCAAACAGTAAGGCCGAACCCAAGGCCGGAGTGAACTTCATTTCAATTCCCTCCCGTGCAGGTCACACGGACATCAGTGACGATGGCAATGCCCGTGCACGTAACCGCTCGGAGCAATCGGCTCAAACCCGCCCTGCCAAGCCCCGACAGAGCCCTCCGTCGGGTGCAGACCCTGCACATCCCATCGACGCCACTGGGCCGCGACGTTTACTCGTGCATCCGCACACTGGGCCTTCTTCGATCCCATGAAGGCTCAGCCGATGCCCGTGCCCAATTATCCAAAACCGCCGTTCAAGCCCCAGCAGCAGTCATTCCCTGGCAAAACCGACGAGCTCGATCCGCGCCCGGATCACGGTGAGAAAAGCTACGTAGGCCACGGCCTGTTGCAGGGCAAGAAAGCCCTGATCACCGGCGGAGACAGCGGCATTGGTGCAGCAGTGGCCATCGCTTACGCCCGCGAAGGCGCGGATGTGGCGATCGCATTCCTAAAGGGTGAAGAGAAGGACGCGGCCAGCATTGCGGCGCTGATCGAGGAAGCAGGCCAGAAAGCAGTGCTGTGCCCCTGCGACATCAGCGATGACGCCCAGGCCGAAGCACTCATCCAGCAGGTCACCCGCGAACTTGGCGGCCTGGACATCCTGGTCAACAACGCCGCGTATCAGCGCTACTACGAATCCTTCGACGACATCACCCTGGACGACTGGCGAAAGACGTTCGATACCAATGTGCATGCCGTGTTCAACCTGACCCGCCTGTGCGTGCCGCACCTGCAGGACGGCGGTTCGGTGATCAACACCGCCTCGGTCAACTCGAAGAAGCCGACCCCCAACATCCTGCCCTACTCCGCCACCAAAGGCGCGGTCGCCAATCTCACCATCGGCCTGGCCGGTCTGCTCGCCGAGAAGGGCATCCGGGTCAACGCGGTGTTGCCGGGCCCCATCTGGACCCCCTTCATTCCCGCCGGCATGGCCGCGGAAGAAGTCGAGCAGTTCGGCAGCCAGACGCCCTTCGGTCGCCCCGGCCAACCGGCCGAGCTCGCGTCGGCCTACGTGATGCTCGCCGCCGACAGCGCCAGCTACACCTCCGGCGCACTGCTCACCGTCTCCGGCGGCGCGGCCACCCTGTAAGGCCTCGATCCCCCTCCTCCCCCCAAGGATTCCAATGATGTCCCGCAACCAATACGACATGCAGAACCCGCTGACCCAGTTCCCGCAGCCGACCTACCCGGCGCAGGTACAGACCCCGCCCGGCACCGTTCATGCGCTCAACCCGGCGGCCGACCATGGCGAGAAGAGCTATGTGGGCCTCGGCCGCATGAAGGGCCGCAAGGCGCTGGTGACCGGTGCCGATTCCGGCATCGGTCGCGCCGTGGCAATTGCCTTCGCGCGCGAGGGTGCCGACGTAGCGCTCAACTACCTGCCCGAGGAGGAAAAAGATGCCGCCGACGTGGTGGCGCTGATTGAAGCCGAAGGCCGCAAGGCCGTTGCCATCCCCGGGGACCTCCAGGACGAGCAGTTCTGCCGCGACCTCGTGGCTCAGGCGGTCAACGCGTTGGGTGGGCTGGACGTGCTGGCCAACATCGCCGGCAAGCAGCTGGCCGTGGAGAAGATCGACGACCTCACCACCGAGCAATTCGACGCCACCTTCCGCACCAACGTGCACGCGTTGTTCTGGGTGTGCAAGGCTGCCCTCCCGCACCTGCCGGCGGGCGCCACCATCATCAATACCGCGTCCATCCAGGCCTACCAGCCCTCGCCCAATCTGCTGGACTACGCGCCCACCAAGGCCGCGATCGTGAATTTCACCAAGGCGCTGGCCCAGCAGGTGGCCGAGCGCGGCATCCGGGTCAATGCGGTCGCCCCGGGCCCGGTCTGGACGCCGCTGCAGCCTGCTGGCGGCCAGCCGCCCGAGGCCATCCCGGAATTCGGCTCGCAGACCCCGCTCAAGCGCGCCGGCCAGCCGGTGGAAATGGCCCCGGCCTACGTGCTGCTGGCCACCCAGGAATCGAGCTACATCACCGGTGAGGTGATCGGCGCCACCGGCGGCATGCTGCTGCCGTGACCCCAGGCTCCCGCAAGTCCACGCGCGTGCCTGCCACGCGCGACGCGGACGGGTACGCGCCCATCCACGCTTACGCTGCCATTGGCGATGGGCGCTCCAGCGCGCTCATCGCCCCTGACGGCAGCATCGACTGGTGGTGCGCCCCCTGCATGGACGCACCGCCCTTGCTCGACCGCCTGCTCGATGCCCCGGCCGGCGGTCGCTTCGTATTGCAACCCCGCGACGTCCAGCAGGTGCATCGGCGCTACCGCGACAACAGCAATGTCTTGGAGACCGACGTCCGCACCGCCACCGGCCTGGCCCGCGTGACCGAGTCGCTCAACAGCGGCCCCGCCGGGCGGCTGCCCTGGTCCGAGCTGGCCCGCCGCCTGGAGGGCCTGGAGGGAGAGGTCACCTTCGACCTGCTCTACCAGCCCGGCACGCGCGCCGGAACCTGCACGCCCTGGATGAGCGACACCCCGAACGGTTGCGTGCATCACGCCGGCCCGGTCATGACGATGCTGCGCTACTCCGAACGCGTGGAGATCGACACCTGTGACGACCGGGAATTCCGCGGCAGCCTGACGCTACGTACCGGCGACCGGGACATCATCGCGCTGCTGGCCTCCCAGGACGAAGTGCTGCCGGTGCCGCCCTTGGCCGATATCGATACCCGTATCGACCGCTCGGATCGGGAATGGCGCCAGTGGGTGGACGACCTCCACTGCGACGCCAGCCGCCACGCCGAGGTCATCCGCTCGGCCCTGGCGCTCAAATTCCTGTGGTTTGCGCCGACCGGCGCCATCGCCGCCGCGGTGAGCGCCTCCCTGCCGGAACGCATCGGGGGCGACAAGAACTGGGACTATCGCTACGCCTGGGTGCGGGATGCCGCCTACGTCATCAAGACTTTCCTGCGCGTCGGTGCCCTGCCCGATGCCAAGGCCGGCTTCAGCTGGCTGATGACCACGATCGGCCGCCACCGCCCCGGGCTCGCGCCTTGCTACACGCTGCGCGGCGAACGGGTCGAAAAAGAGCGCTGCATCGACGTGCCGGGCTACCGCAACAGCCAACCGGTCCGCGTGGGCAACGCCGCCGCCGAGCAGTTGCAGACCTGCGCCTACGGTGACGTGCTGGAAATGGCCAGCCGGATGATCGAGGCAGGCCACATCCTGGATCCCACCACCGCCCGCCTGCTCTTTGAACTGGCCGACGAATGCGCCGACAACTGGATGCGCAAGGACAGCGGCTTCTGGGAACTGGGCGACGCGCAGCACTACACAATGTCCAAGGTGGAATGCTGGATGGCGCTGCGGCGGGCCTGTGAGCTGGCTGAGGCCGGTCACATCACCACCGCCCGTCTGCCGCGCTGGCAGCGCGAGAAGGACCGCATCCTCGACTGGGTGGACGCGCACTGCTGGGACGAGGCAAAGCAGAGCTACGTGATGCACGCCGGCAGCGATCGTCTGGATGCGAGCCTGATGCTGGCCTCGCGCTTCGGCCTGGGCGACGTGCGTCGGGAGCGCTTCATCTCAACGCGAGAGGCCATGCGGCGCGAACTGTCCGATGACAGCGGCGATCTGCTGTGGCGCTACAGCGGCATGCAGGACTGCGAAGGCACGTTCATCAGCTGCGCGTTCTGGATGGTGGAGGCCTACGGCCTGCTGGGCGAGACGGAAGAAGCCAATCGCTTGTTCGGTGCGCTGCTGGCCCGCGTCCAGAACGACGTGGGCCTGATGCCGGAGATGTGGGATCCCCAGCAGGAACAGGGGCTGGGCAACACGCCACAGGGCCTGAGCCACCTGGCCCTGGTGCACGCCGCTTATGCGATAGACGGCCAGTGAAGCCGATGCCAGCGGGTTGAATCCGCCGTCTTGGCGCTCCCGGCCAGCCACTGGTGTCAGCTCCACACGGCACCGCAGCGTTGACGGACCAACGCTGCCGCCCGTCACGACAATCCCGTCACGGGTTTCCGGAGATGCTCTGATCACCCCCCCCCCTGTTCAGGAGCAACGATGCCCACCTCAGCATCCTTTGTCATCCGCTCCTTTGAAGCGAGCTATGCCTCTTCCGGCTCGGTAGAGCGGATCCTCGCGCTGACCGTCGCCTGCGGCCATTGCAGCACGACCACCACGTCAACCTTCGGCTCCCTGATGGAGCTTCCCGGTGGCGCGCTGTTCCGCTGCGGGCAGTGCGGCTCGCATCACGCCGTCAGCAACGCGCGGCTCTCGGCGATTGGCGAGCCGTCCAGGCGTACCGCGCAGCCACCGTGGGCACCGGACATCCAGCCCAATCCCCGCCTACCCGTGTTTGACCGGGCGCTGGCCATCGCAACCCGGTAGCCGCCCGCGGACGTCCTGGCCTCGGCCTCGACGTCCATTCTCACCGTCCTGTGCTTCCCTTGGACGTCGCATTCTGGTCCCGGTCGGATGACGCCTCAGCGTCGTCCTTCCCGGCGTGAGCATGCGCTGCGGTCGGCCACGCGCCCAATCACACGTTGCTGCTCATCTCCATCGGGGCGTCATTAATCCGTCTCGCCGGAAGCGGCGTATGCAGGGAAACCGCCGATTGACGAGCGCCGTCAGCGCCCCGATCGGGCGCCTCCGGGAACGCGGTGTCCTTCTCTTCAAGGCCCTCCTGCACCGAGGCAAGCAATCGGCTCGCACAGCGAACAGCGCTCCCGAGGGACGTGTCCAGCCCCACGAGGTAAACAAAGCAGCCGTCGAACTTCGCCGACGCCGTCTCCAAGCCTTCTGAATAGGTCATCTCCCGTTTGAGTGCCTTGAACCAGCGCTTGGGCGGCTCTGCGTCCAGTTCGATCACGACGGCGGCCTCGCCGAAGTCCAGCGGCATCGCTTCGATCCTCAACACCTTGGGGCCTGACGGGGTTTTTACGGTAGCGGCCATTGCCCTTCTCCTCTGGAACAATGACGGGAAAGTACCCTCAGCAGGCGCCAAGACCGCGTCAAAATTCGCTGACTGCAGGGGCGCTTTTCAAGCATCGCTGCACTCCATGGCAAAGCTCACGACCGTCACGCAACTCGGCGCGTCACGCCGGTTTTGTTTGAGGAGTTCCCCGGGCGTGTGGTCGGGCCCTGCTTGCAAGGCCGCGAGCCGTCCCAGGCCATCATCGGTGCCGCACCGCGTGGGAGTGCGGCGTCAGAGATGGCAGCAGCATGGTCCTGCTCGCGCTGAAGGTCAGCGGCGGTCACCTCGCGCAAGACGTTGTCGCGATGGGGGTCCGACGGCGCGAAGCACGCGGCCAATCCCAGCAACAAAGTGCCTGCTGAAAGGGCGTTGGCACTGCACCGCCCTTGGCTGAGAGTATCCATAGCCCACACCCGGCTGACGGGAGTGTGGGCAGCTTACTTCCAGCACCGGATGCAGGCCACCATGTCGAGCCCGGAGAGACAACATAATTTCGACCGGATCAGGCCGGGCAAGAGGCTGATAAATGCCCAAGCCTTCGCTGATGCATCCCTGAAGAGATACTTGAAGCATCGGTTCAGTCTGGAAATTCACCAAAGGCCTCGCCGAGCAACTGTTCCATGCCCTGCCACCGCCGAAGGATCGAGCGGAGAGTTTCGTTGATGCGACGATCAACGTGAGGCACCGGTGTGAGCGTGTACGAAAGCACTTAGCTCATGGGTTCGATCTCGCCCGGCACGATCATCTGCCGGCCTGCCTGCTACGCGCTGCTCGCTCCGCACAGCGCATCGGCCCGCGTCAGGGCGTGGACGCCCCTGACATCCGCGCCAGCACATCCGCCCGGCAGACATCCAGGAGTTCGTCCGCCAGCGCCGAATCGTCCGGGCAGGACCGGGACAGCACCATGGCCCCAACGGTCTGCGCCATCAACGCGATCCGCCGCGCGCGCGCCTGTTCGGCGGTGGCGGCGTCGGCCTGCTCTTCCGGGGTGGAAGCGGCCGCCAGCTGCGCCTCGATACCGGCCGCAAAGGCGGCCTTGACCGCCGCCGGCTGACGCGCCGCGTCGGTGCACAGCGCTGCCATGGTGCAGCCCTGGCCTGGCGCGTCCCGGTGCTCGCGGGAGAGGTAATAGCGCACAAAGCCCTCCCGGTCCGTGCCGGCCGCGGCGTCGGCCGATTTGGCCAGGCCACAGCTCGCCGCCTCGGCCATCAGGTCCGCCTTCGACCCGAAGTGCTTGTAGAAGCCGCCGTGGGTGAAGCCGGCGGCCGCCATCAGATCTGCCACGCCCACGCCGTCGTAGCCGCGCTCCCGGAAGAGCGTGGATGCGGTGTCGACGATGTGCGCCCGGTTGGCCTGCGCCTGTGCCTTGGTGACCTTCATGACCCGGTCTCTCTTCACGCGTTGCCTTGGTGGAGCGCACTTTACCACGATAGATGACATCCATCATCAAACCGTTGACATCTAAGATGACGGTCATCATCATTACGACCTACGGTCAGCCCCCGCCGGGCAGGCCGCACCTTCTCGACACGACCCCGCACCCACCATGACCCTCTCCCCGCTCTTCCAGTCCTACTCCCTCGGCCCACTGACCCTGGCCAACCGCATCGTGATGGCACCGCTGACGCGCAACCGCGCCGGTGCCGGCCTGGTGCCCAGCCCGCTTGCGGCCACCTACTACGCCCAGCGCGCCTCGGCCGGCCTGATCATCACCGAGGCCACCCAGATCTCGGCGCAGGCCCAGGGCTACCAGGACACGCCGGGGCTCTACACACAGGACCAGATCGACGGCTGGCGCGCGGTCACCGATGCCGTGCATGCCCGTGGCGGGCGCATCTTCGTGCAGCTGTGGCATGTGGGCCGCATCTCGCATGTGGATCTGCAGCCGGGCAACGCCGCGCCCGTGTCCGCCTCGGCCATCCGGGCGCAGACCAAGACCTTCGTCCACAACGGCTTTGTCGATGTCTCCGAACCACGCGCATTGGAGATCGACGAGCTGCCCGCCCTCGTCAACGACTTCCGCCAGGCCGCCGCCAATGCCATCGCCGCCGGTTTTGACGGCGTGGAAATCCACGGTGCCAACGGCTACCTGCTCGAACAGTTCATCAAGGACGGCACCAACCAGCGCACCGATGCCTACGGCGGCTCCATCGAGAACCGCGCGCGCCTGCTGCTGGAGGTCACCGCCGCGGTGGCCGCGGAGATCGGCGCGGACCGCACCGGCGTGCGCATTTCCCCGGTCTCGCCGGCCAATGCCATCGCCACGGTCAGCGACCCGCAGCCGCAGTACGACTACATCGTCGACCGGCTCAGCGCGCTGGGCATCGTCTACCTGCACGTGGTCGAAGGCGCGACCGGCGGCCCACGTGACGTGGCGCCCTTCGACTTCGATGGGCTGCGCGCCCGTTTCAAGGGGACCTATCTGGCCAACAACGGCTACGACGCGGACCTGGCCAACGCACACCTCGCCGACGGCAAGGCGGACCTCGTCGCGTTTGGCCGCGCCTTCATCAGCAATCCCGATCTGGTTGAACGCCTGAAGACCGGCGCGCCCTTGAACGCGTTGAACCCCGCCACGTTGTACGGCGGCGGCGCAGCGGGCTACACCGACTATCCCGCGTTGACCGATACCACAGCGCAGTAACCCGCCGACAGCTCCCTGCCGCACATCCCCGTTCGCCCACCCCATTCCAAGAGACACCCCATGAGCCTGCTTCCCACCGTCCTCATCACCGGCGCCTCCAGCGGCATCGGCACCGTCTACGCCGAACGCTTCGCCCGCCGCGGCCACGACCTGGTGCTGGTCGCGCGCGACACGGCGCGCCTGGAAACATTGGCCGCCCGCCTGCGAAAGGACACCGGCGTCGCCGTAGACGTCCTGCCGGCCGACCTCACCCAGCGCGCCGATCTGGCCACCGTGGAAACCCGCCTGCGCGACGATGCCCGCATCGGCATCCTGATCAACAATGCGGGCATGGCCCAGTCCGGCGGCTTCACCGACCAATCGGCCGACAGCATCGAACACCTGGTCACCCTCAACACCACCGCCCTGACGCGCCTGGCCGCAGCCATCGCCCCGCGGCTGGCCAATGCCGGCGAAGGCGCGATCGTCAACATCGGCTCGGTGGTGGGCCTGGCCCCCGAGTTCGGCATGTCCGTCTACGGTGCGAGCAAGGCCTTCGTCCTGTTCCTCTCGCAGGGCCTCAGCCTGGAGCTGTCGCCCAAGGGCGTCTACGTGCAGGCCGTGCTGCCCGCAGCCACCCGCACCGAGATCTGGGAGCGTGCCGGCATCGACATCAACACGTTGCCGGAGGTGATGGACGTCGGCGAGCTGGTGGATGCCGCCCTGGTCGGCTTCGATCGCCGCGAGACCGTGACCATTCCGCCCTTGCACGTGGCCGCACGCTGGGACACGCTGGAGGCATCGCGCCAGGGCCTGCTCTCGGACATCCGCCAGGCGCAGGCAGCGGAGCGCTATCGCCCATGAAAGCCTTCCTCATCGATCGGTATGGCAAGAACGAAACGGGGCACATCGATGACGTGCCAACGCCAGCGCTGCGCGACGGCGATGTGCTCATCCGCGTGCACGCGGCCAGCGTCAACGCGCTGGACCCCAAGATCCGGCGTGGCGAATTCAAGGTGATCCTGCCGTATCGCCTGCCGCTGATCCTGGGCAACGACCTGGCCGGCACGGTGGAGCGTGTGGGCGCCGGCGTTTCCCAGTTCAAACCGGGCGATGAGGTGTACGCACGTCCCGACGATGACCGCATCGGGACGTTCGCCGAGTTCATCGCCGTCAACGCCGCCTCCGTGGCACTCAAGCCCGGCAACCTCACCATGGTGGAGGCCGCCTCGCTGCCCCTGGTCGCGCTGACCGCGTGCCAGGCCCTGGTCGAAACCGCCCAGCTGAAGCCTGGGCAGAAGGTCTTCATCCAGGCCGGCTCCGGCGGCGTCGGCACCGTGGCGATCCAGCTGGCCAAACACCTTGGCGCGTTCGTCGCCACCACCACCAGTACGCCCAACGTGGCATGGGTGAAGGCGCTGGGTGCGGATGTGGTCATCGACTACAGGCAGCAGGATTTCGCCACGCAACTGCGCGACTACGATGTGGTGCTCAACAGCCTGGGCAAGGAGGAACTGGAGCGCTCGCTGCAGATCCTCAAGCCGGGTGGCCACCTCATCTCCATCTCGGGCCCGCCCACGCCCGCCTTCGCCGCCGCGCGTGGCTTGGCTTGGCCGCTCAAACAGGTGATACGCCTGCTCAGCCACGGCATCCGCAGCAAGGCCAAGAAGAAGGGAGTCACGTATACCTTCGTCTTCATGCGGGCCGATGGGGCGCAACTGAGCAGCATCAACTCGCTGGTCGAGTCCGGCGCACTCGCACCGGTCATCGACCGGGTGTTTCCGTTCCAGGACACCCAGGGCGCGCTGGCGTATGTGGAGAGTGGGCGGGCGAAGGGCAAAGTGGTGGTGGAGCTGTAAGCAGGGGCGCGCTATCTCGTCGCCTTGCGCCGCACGTCCGGAAGCAACGCGTCCTGCGCCTTGCCAGACAGCTTGCCGAACTCATCAATGAGCTCGGCAAGCTGGTCGGTTTCAGCAAACAGATAGGCGATGGAAACGCCCAGGGCACGCGCAATCTTCTGCGCTGTCTCGATGTCGAAATTGTGCGCGGCCCGCTCGTACCGGTTGCTGCGAACGCCCGCAACCTATTCTGGCAATCCCACAAGCACCCCCATCGCGCGTTGAGTCAGGCCCTGCTCGAGCCGGCACGCCTTGAGGCGGTTGGCAATCTCAGACCCAGCCGCCAACACCCAACCGCCCTACATGTTAATATTTCTCATTCGCACCTACCCCATCCCACCCCGATGACCCGCCCGTCGCTTCATCTCTCTGCCCTGGGCTTGTCCCTCACCCTGGCCTGCCTTACGGCCCACGCCGCTCCGCCCCCCTCCCCCGACGTGCAGCAACTCGACGCAGTGCAGGTGCTCGGCCGCGCCCAGACCCTCTACCGGGTGGACGACGCCACGGTGGGCACGCGGACGGATACGCCGCTGGCGCTGGTGCCGCAGTCCATCCAGGTGGTGCCGCGTGAGCTGATTGAAGACCAGGCGGCCCGCCAGATCACCGATTTGTACCGCAGCATCAGCGGCATCAGCTTCTTCAGCTATGCCGGCGTGACCCTGCGCGGCTTCCGCCAGGAAAACGTGCTGTATGACGGCCTGCGCGGCGACCCCTATGCCGGCTTTTCGGTGCCGCAGCTGTTCAACATCGAGCGCGTGGAAGTCCTGAAGGGACCGGCCGGCGCCCTGTATGGCGGTGGCGATGCCGGGGGCGTCATCAACTACGTGACGCGCAAGCCGAACGCCGCGCCCGAGCGCCGTATCGAGCTGCAGGCCGGCAACAACGATTTCCGGGCTGCATCGATCGAGGCCACCGGGCCAATGAACACCGCCGGCAGCGTGCGCTACCGCGCGGGGCTGTACGGCGACACCGAACAGGGCGTGCGCTGGAACGCGGACAGTGAGAGCGTGATCGGGGATGCATCGCTGGCTTTCGACGTGGGCGACACCGGCGAGTTGACCCTGCAGTTCACCGACATCACCCAGAACCTGGGCGGCAACCGCCTGCGTGGCGTGCCGGTGGACGACAACGGCAGTTTTCTCACCGACCGTCGCTGGAACCACAACGAAGCCACCGACTTTCTCGACATGCGTGCCAAGGTGGCGCTGGCGCAGTACCGCTTCTCGCCCAGCACCCACCTGGACGTGGATGTGGGTGCGCGCTGGTTCGAGAACAACGAGCACCAGATCTACCACGAGCCGATGGGGCTGATCGACCGCAACCGCGACGGCGTGCCCGAGTGGATGACCCGCCAGCTGCGCAACCAGATCCGCGACAACGATGCATTCACCGCCAACGCCAACGCCGTGTGGCGCGTCAGCACCGGCAGCATCGAGCACAAGGTGCTGTTCGGCGCCGATGTGTACCAGCAGGATGCCGACTTCACCGCGCAGACCGCCAACAGCGCCGACCTGGCCAGGGGTGCCGGCCCGGTGCCCGGCATCGACCTGTTCAACCCGGTGTATGGCGCAAGTTCGTGGCGCGACTACAACCTGGCCGCCCTGCCCTGGCGCAGCACGAGCACGCGCAGCAAGCGCTATGGCGGCTACCTGCAGGATGAGCTGACCCTGACCCCGCACTGGCATGTGCTGGCCGGACTGCGTTGGGATGGCTTCAAGGACGATGACCGCATTGCCGGCACCGCCGTGGATGGCAACGACATCAGCTGGCGGCTGGGCAGCACGTACACCGTGCGGGAAGGCGTCAATCTCTACGCCAACATCGCCAGCGGCTTCATGCCCCAGAGCGCGGCCAACCAGAGCGCCGAGGCGGGCGGCCCGTTCGATGCCGAGCGCAGCAAACAATGGGAAGTCGGGTTGAAATCCCTGCTGGCCGAGCGCGTCACCCTGAACCTGGCGGCGTATCGGATCGACCGCAGCAATATCGTGCAGGCCACCGGTGAGATCGTGGACGGCGTCAACCAGCTGGCCGCCCTGGGCCTGGTGCGCAGTACGGGCATGGAGCTGGATCTGCTGGCCGATGTGACCGACCGCTGGGTGCTCAACCTGACCTACGCCTACAACGATGCCCGGGTAAAGGATGCCGGCAGCAGCGGCATCACCAATGCCTCCGGCGACCGCTTTGCCAACGCGCCGCAGAACAAACTTGGCCTGTGGACGCGCTATGACCTGCCGGCCATCCATTCGGCCATTGGTTTTGGGGCCGATTACGTGGATGAGCGCGTCAGCCTGGATGGCCAACGGGTGAAGCCATACACCGTGTTCGATATGAGCTGGAAAACCCAGTGGCAGCAGTGGCAGTTCCAGGCCAACGTCAAAAACCTCTTCGACAAGGTCTATGCCGCCAGTGGGTTCACCGAGCGCACCGGCCACTTCCCGGGTGAACCGCGCCGCGTCTACGTGCAAGCGGCGTACGCCTTCTGAGCCCGCCCATGCGCCAGCCTACGCCAGCGCATCCTGACCGCCCGGCGCGTAGCGGGAGTAGCCGCCGGCTGTGGTTCGACCTGCACAGTTGGCTGGGCCTGAAGCTCTGCCTGTTCATGGGCTTTGTCTGCCTCACCGGCACGCTGGCGGTGTTCTCGCAGGAGATCGACTGGCTGCTGCACGCGCCCATGCGCGTGGCAGACGGCGGTGAGCACGCCGGCTGGGGGCCCATCATCCACGCCGCACAGGCGGCACATCCGGACTGGGAGCTGGAAGGCATCACGGCCGGCCACACCCGCCTGTTTGCCGCGCGCGCGCAGATGCGCCTGCCCGATGGCAAGCGGCGCTTTGTCTGGGTGAACCCGTATACCGCGCAGGTGACCGGCGACACGGGCTGGTTCAATACGCAACGGCTGCTACGCAACACCCACCGCCACCTGATGCTGCCGGTGGCCTGGGGCGTGCCGCTGGTGGCCTCTCTGTCCATCCCGTTGCTGCTGTCGCTGTTGAGCAGCCTGTACATCTACAAGAAGTGGTGGCGCGGTTTCTCCAAACGGCCCGACCCCTCACGACCACGCCGCCTGTGGGGCGATGTCCATCGCTTGGCCGGGGTGTGGTCACTCTGGTTTCTGCTGCTGATCGGGTTGACCGGGGCGTGGTACCTGATCGAATCGCTCGGCGGCGATGCACCGGCCGCGCCGACCCTGCGACTGGCCAACGGCGATGACCGCGTCGGCGCCGTAGACCCGGCCGCCGTCGACGCCGCAGTGCAGACCGTCCGCCAGCAATGGCCTCGCCTTGAGATCCTCGGCGCCCTCCCCGCGCGCGATGGCGGGAGCATCCTCTTCCTGGGCGAGGCCGACGCCTGGCTGGTGCGGGAGCGGGCGAACAACATCGCCGTGGACCTGCACACCGGGCGCGTGATCGGCATGCATGACGGCCGTGCGCTGGGGGTCCATCAGCGCATCGCCGAAATGGCCGATCCCCTGCACTTCGGCAGCTTCGGTGGCTGGCCGATCCGACTGCTCTGGTTGCTGGCCGGCACGCTGCTGACCGGGCTGTGCTTTACCGGCGTGTATCTCTACGGGCTTCGCACAGTGGATGCGCTGCGATCAAAAGCAAAGAGGCGGCAGGCATGAGTCCTGACAAATTGCCTGGCCCCTGGCGCGCGGCGTGGCAAGGCATGGGTCGCTGGCGCTGGCTGTGGCTGGCCCTGTTGCTGGTGTGGGCATCGCTGGTGCCGCTTGAGGCCATGAAGTAGAAGCACTCGCCCGTCGAACGATGGCATGCTGCCTGTACGTGCGGGAGAGCAACGATGCGGATGACGGGAAATTTTCTGGCAGCAAGCGCTGTCACGCTCAAGGTCGGCGTGGTCTTCTGGGTGTTGGTGGCTTGGCGGACACCGGGGGGCGAGCCGTGGGACGCGCCTACGTTCTGGACCGTCGTCTATCCCATCGCACTGGTCATCGCCGCCGTCCTAGGCGCCTGTTTTCCCCGGCGGGCGTGGCTTTGGGGGCTGCTGCTCATCGCGCTGCAGGTGCCGGTGGTGGCCGTGACGTCTGGCGTTGGCCCGTTGTTGCTGGCTGGGCTGGCATACGCACTGGTGCTGGCGCTGCCCGCGATGGCTATCGCGGCGGCGGCGGGCGCGCTGCGCCGCCGCCTGCATGGGAGGTCGTGAGACGCTCAGCGCTTGGCCGGCTGCCACCCTGCTCGCAGCGCATCCCCAGGACTGCAGAACATGCGCTCGCCACGGCTCGGGTCGATGCTCGTACGCGCGTAGTCCCGCTGGCCTGGCACGTGGTAGATCTTCTTGCCCTGCTGGGAGATGTTGCCCTTGATGCGGCATCCGCCCGGCGCCGACTGCGTGGCCACCGGGGTTCGTCGTGACGCTTCGTCACGCTTGCCGCGACGAAAGTCCGCTGGCATCTGAAACTGCCCCTGCCAGAGGTTCCGCTGGTGCTGGCGCGCGTCGGCTTCGTCTGCGATGAATGCCGTGGCGTATTGGCGATACGCGACCGCCCAACCGGAGCGCACCATCCACCGATTGACCGACGCCCCTTGAACAAAGCACTCCGCCACCACCCTGCCGTAGCGGTCGGTGTCTTTGGGCTTGCAACGCACGGTCTGGTCCAGCAGATACGCGTCCAGCGCGGCGGCAGACCGCCGTCCACAGGGCCAGGAACGCCCGTCTTTGGCGGTGCATTGCTGGGCGCTTTCCGGCGCATCGATGCCCCAGAGGCGGATGCGCTGCTTCGCCAGAGTGAGGGTGTCCCCGTCCGTGACCGTCGCGCGGCCGACCAGCTCTGCCGCCACACCAGGAACCGACGCAACCAACAAAAGCAACACCACCAGACCTTTCCACACCATCAACAACGACGTCCTCCAAGCGCACGCTCGGGTGCGAGCGCCAGTCAAAACAGGGGCGAGCACTTTAGCGGAAGTGGCGAAAGGACGCCGACCACATCGACAGTCATTCCATCCCGACGTCTGTTCCTGACCTGGTCGCCGTCGGTGTCTTCTACAACAACGCAGTGGCTCCAAGGCCTGCGTGGCGATCACGCAGCCACCCTGGAGGGGAATGTCCGACTAAATATGAAACGCCGGACCCGCCGACAGTGTCGGCGCGCTCACCCTCACTCGCAACGCAATGAGCAGGCTGGCGAGGAGCATCACCGCCGCCGCAACGGTGAGCACTGCGACGATGCCCCCCAGCCCGAACACCAGCCCGCCCAAGGCGGCGCCCGCGGCGATGGAAGACTGCACCGCAGCCACCACCATCCCGCCGGCACTCTCGGCCTGGTCAGGCACCGCACGCGCGACCCAGCTCGACCAGGCCACGGGCACGCCACCGAAGGCCAGGCCCCAGAGCGCGACCAGGATCGATAGTCCGCCAACGCCCACCGGCAACAGCAGCATGCCCAGCGCGGCTGCGCCCACCAGGGCAGGCATGATCACCAACGTGACTTTCAAACTGCGCTCCATGAGCCAGCCGGCCAGGAGCGTGCCCACAAAGTTCGCCACGCCGAACCCGAGCAGAATCAGCGCCAAGCCGTCAGCGCTCATCTGCCCCAGGCTCTCCAACGTTGGGCGGATATAGGTGAAAAGCGCGTACTGCCCGGTGTGCGCCAGGACGCAGCCCAGCATGCCGACCGCAACGCCTGGCCGGCGCAGGAGCGTCACCACCGACTCGGGGACTGCCGCCTTGCGCGGGGCCATCGGGGGCAGCGTGAACCACTGGAACGCAAACGTGAGTCCACCTACCGCCGTCGCCGCCCAGAAGGCGCTGCGCCAGCCCAGCAGCCCGCCGAGGTAACTTCCCAAGGGAACGGACACCACCGTGCCGACCGCAATCCCGCTGAAGATGACGGAGAGCGCGCGAGGCACGCGCTGTGGCGGCACCAACCGCATGGCCACCGCCGCTGCCATGCTCCAGAAACCGCCCAGCGCGACGCCCAGAAGAACGCGCATCACCAGCAGGACGCCCATGCTGGACGACAGCGCGACCAGGGCGTTGGAGAGAATCATCAGGCCGGTGAAACCCAGCAGCACCCGGCGCCTGTCCATCGAGCGGGTCAGCCGCGGCACCAGCAGGCCGGCGAACAGAGCCACAACCGCAGTCACCGTCACGGCTTGCCCGGCCAGCGCCTCCGATACCCCCAGGTCCGCCGCCATCGGCGTCAACAGGCTGGCGGGCAGATATTCGGCCGTGAGCAGCCCAAACACCCCCATGGCCAGCGAAAACACCGCCACCCAGGCCGGGGAAGAAGGCTCCGCGCTATCCCAGTCCACGCCATCAGGTGCGTCTGCGGCCTCAACTACGTCATTGCTCATCAAAGATCCCGGTGCAATCGTGCAGCCGAGAGTCTAGGGAGCCACTTCAGGATGATCTATGATTGCCTGACCTGTATTTTTGATCGAAACCCCGGAACCTCTCGATGCCCCCTGGTGCTCCCCAGCCCACCGATCTGATCAGCGAACTGCTGACCGGCATGCGGCTCCACGGCGTTCAGTACCGGCGCATCCAGACCGGACCGCGCTTTGGCCTTGGATTTCCCCCGAAGCCGGGCCATGCCTACTTCCATTACCTCGCAGTGGGTACGGCGATTCTTCGTGGCGCGGACGGCAGCCAACACCGTCTATCCGCCGGGGATGTCGTGCTGCTTCCCCGCGCAGACGAACACGCGTTGCTGTCGGGCGAGGACCATCCCGTCCAGTGCCTGGACACGATCGACGCAGCCCCATTGGGTGACGCGGTGAGCGGGATCGACACCTGCCCGAGCGCGCACGCCGTGCCAAGCGCGGTGCTCTTCCACGGCTGCATGGTGTTCGATCTGGGTGGCATGCAAGGGTTGAGCAAGGCGATGCCGGCGGTGATGTTGGCCGATGGCAACGCCACGCAGTTCCCTGGGCTGTTGCCGATGGTCGATGCGATGAAGCGCGAGGTGTGCTCCGGGCGTATCGGCTATGCAGGCATACTCGCCCGGCTGGCGGATGCAGTGGCCGCGATGATCGTCCGTGACTGGGTCGAGCGCGGTTGCGACGGCGCATCCGGCCTGGTCATGGCCCTGCGCGACCCGCGCCTGTCGCTGTCGTTGCTTGCGTTACATAAAGACCCGGGGCGTGACTGGACCGTCGACGCGCTGGCGGCAGAATCCAACATCTCACGGTCTGTCTTTGCAGACCGGTTCCAGACCGTCATCGGAACCGCGCCCCTGCGGTACGTGACCGAACTGCGAATGCACCTGGCCAGCCAATGGCTGACCCACCAGCGCCTGTCCATCGAGGTAGTGGCAGAGCGCCTGGGCTACGCGTCGCAGGCCGCGTTCAGTCGTGCCTACAAGCGCGTCATGGGGCACTCGCCTGGCGCGACCCGGCGCGGGCGCGCCCTGGCCTCGCCATAGGGGGCCGTTCTTTTGGGGTCAGTCGCTCAAGCCGCCTGAGCGTCGTCAACGGGCTGCAGCCGGTTGGCGATCGCATCGAAGCGCGCCGCCTCTGTTCGAAGGCGATCGGCGGCAGTGCCTCGACTGACCCTTGCCCGCCAGTCGCCCCCGCGCTGCAGGTCCAGTGCGTCGGCCTGCTGCCACAGCGACGCCGCGCGTGCGCGCGCCCAGCGCGCTTTTCCGATATCTGCTTTCGTCATGGGCCCAGAGTGAATGCGGGGCGTCGCACGGGGCGATACGGAGGCAACGCCGGCTGACTGCGCTGCTTTGCGCCGGTCGGGAGCGGTGCGCCGATGCCCAGCAGGACCGATCGGAAGTGATGGCCCCGCCATTTGGTATCGTGGGCGCCAGCTCTGCACACAATCCGAACCCCATGCCCCGCAAGCCCTCGAACACCCCCTCCGCATCGCCGCTGGACGTCCCTGCCATCGCGCCCCGTTCGGGAACCGCAACGGACAAGGCACTTCTCAGTGCAGCGACCAAGGAAGCCTACAAGCGCGTCAACTTGCTCCTGACCGCTTACTTCGAGGATTTCAGCCCTGCGCAGCAGCGCAGGATCCGCGAAGCGATCGGAGCGAACGCCCGTGCGAAGCCGCCTGGACGGGCCAAGGTCGCCAAGGCACCCAAGGCACCCAAGGCTCAGAAGGAAGCGCTGACGCCCCGATTCTGGCTGCCCTTCAGTGGTGAGACGTGGTCTGGGCGAGGACGCCCACCGGCCGCGTTCCTCGCCTGGGAGGGAACCGTCGCCCATACCGAGTGGAAGAAGCACCACCCGGGCGAGCGATTCCCCACCTACCCAGCCTGAGTCCGGCGGCAAGATCGCAGGCGTTCCCCAGCGCCAGCGTCTTGCCCCGCCATCCACCCCTTCGCCCAGGCGCTGGACATGACCCCACTCGACAAAGCGATCCGTAGAGAACTGCAGGTCGGCGACGACACCTACACACTGACCATCGACCCGAGCGGGCTCAAGCTCGTGCTGAAAGGGCGGAGAAAGGGATTGGAGCTGCAGTGGACCGAGTTGGTCAACGGCGACGCCGCATTGGCTGCAGCGCTCCAGGCATCACTCGCCGCCAAGTGAATCCAGGCTGGCGATCAGATGGCGCGATTCTCGATCCATGGCGGATTGATCCTGGTTGGCTACGCGTCGCTGGAGAGCGGCGATCCTCCCATGGGCGTTCCTTTCGGCCGGTTCGAGCCAACCGCTGGGTATCTGGCCATTCAAAACGAGTGCCACACCAATCACATCGACCATTCCGGCTTGAGACTTTCAGCAAAAACGGAATCGGGCATGGTTGTTCCATCCATGGCAATTGCCATTCTGGACGGCGCTGCAGCGTTCCTGCCTGATTGCATCGAGATAACCATCCTCGGCATTCCCAGCGCTTCTTATGAAGCGTTGTTTCCCGATCATGTGATCAAGTGCACCCACCCCCTAACTGCGCGCTGATCCAGGCGCTGGGTATCCACGGGACTATCGACCTCGTGCGCAAGGCCGAGGTTCCCGGCGTGATCTCTGCTCGGTTCAACAGGACGTCGGCCGGATAGGACGACGCGGGTCGGATTGACGGGTAACCGTTCGAGCCGCACAGGCCATCGAGGCCGAGCCTCAATGTCAGTAGAAATACTGAGCGGAAGACAGTGGATACGCGCTTGTCGCCTGTGTGGCCGGGAGACCACAGTGGAATTGGACCTTCTCGGACCTCTGCACGCACGAACGTGGTGCATGGCGTGGGCCAAGCGCTGCCGGTTGCGCCCGCGAGTCGTCTCTCTGTTCACCCTGCCCCACCCAATCGAGCTCATGTCCATGCGCCCAATGCCTTGCGGTCCATTGCTTTTGATGACCACGGTCATGCTGCTTCCAGCATGCCAGCGGCAGGAACGTCAGCCGGATGAAGCGAAACCGGCGCCGGTTCCGGCCACACAGCCCGTCCAGGCGACCGCCAGCGACCGCGAGCAGGCGGAGGCGCGAGCGATCGCCAAAGAGGCCTACATCTACGCGTTTGCGATGCTCGAAAACTACAACACCCTGTACAAGCAGGTGGCCTCTCCCACTGCTCCGGAATACGTCGGTGGCTTCGGGACATTCAGGCATTACTCGCAGCTCTATACACCCGACAACCATGACGTTGTGACCCCCAACAACGACACGCCCTATTCGTGGGCCTGGCTGGACCTGCGTGCTGAGCCCTGGGTGGTCACCGTTCCCAAGGTGCCCGAGGGACGCTACTACGTGCAACAGTGGGTCGACCTGTTCACATACAACTTCGCCTACATCGGCTCGCGTGCCACGGGTAACGACGCCGCCAGCTACTTGATTACCGGCCCCGGCTGGACGGGCGCAGCACCGAAAGGCATCAAGCACGTATTTCCCTCGGAAACTGCCCTGGTGATGACGCTCACGCGCATCGCGCTGAACGGCCCCGACGACATCGCCAACGTCAAGAAAGTGCAGGCGGGGATGAAGCTCCAGCCGCTCAGTGCCTATTTGAAAACCCAGTCTCCACCGGCAGCACCGGCGATCCGGTTCCCCCCCTATGATGCTGACAAGGTCCATTCGCACGACTTCATCGGCTACCTCAACTTCCTGCTTCAGTTCACTCAACCGCCGCATCCAAGTGAGACCGAGCTTATGCAGCGGTTCGCGACGATTGGCATCGGCCCCGGCCTTCCGTTCGACGCCAGGACATTGCCCCCCGCCCGGTTGGCCGCGATCGATGCAGGTGTGGCAGATGCCAAGGCAGAAATGTCCGAGAAGGCCAAGACGATGCTTTCGTCCAACGGCCTGTTCGGCTCGCGCGCGTTCCTTGAAAACAACTACCTCACGCGCGCCATCGCGGCCGAGAAGGGTCTCTATGGGAATTCGATCGATGAGGCGTGGTATGGCGGCTACGAAGGCGACGGTAACAAGGCGTCACTGATCCATTTCAGCAAGCACGCCCTGCCCCCCGCCAGGTTCTTCTGGTCGGTCACGCTCTACACCCTGCCGGATCGCTTCCTCTACGCCAATGAATTGAAGCGCTACTCCATTGGCGACCGGACCCCCGGGCTCAGGTATGACGCCGATGGAGGGCTGACCCTGTATGTCGGCCACGTTTCGCCTGGCAAGGAAAAGGAAAGCAACTGGCTGCCTGCTCCGGCCGGGCCCTACAGCGCGGTGGGACGCGTCTACGGCCCGAGCCCTGCTGCCATCGAAGGCAAGTGGAATCTGCCCCCGTTGCAACCGGCTGACACAGATACGCCGTGACTTCGCACGACCTATGTCGGCGAACCAGACCCCCCAGGAGAGACCACATGCGCGACCATCGAATTCCATCCGCTCCGGGGATCGGGATGCTCCTTGCCCTCGCCGGCTGCATGACACTCAGTGCCTGCAGCGAGCGGGCATCGTCCGACAAAGAGAAGGATACGGCCACCCCCGCGGGCCAATCGGCTGCGCCCGCGCAAGCGCCGGCAGACGCCTCGGCATTGGAGGAGGCGAAGACGACCGCGAGGGACGCCTATGTGTACGGTGTCCCGATGGTGGACACCTACAAGACCGTCTATGCGTTCAACGTCGACACCGCCAACCCGCAGTACAAGGGCCCGTTCAACTCCATTCTGAACATCGCCCGGGTGTTCACCCCCGACGACACCGCCTTCGTCACGCCCAACTCGGACACGCCCTACTCCTTCGCCATGCTGGATCTGCGCGCGGAGCCGGTCGTCATCACGGTGCCGAAGATGGCGAAGGACCGCTACTTCGTTTTCCAGCTGATGGATCTCTACACCTTCAATTTCGACTACATCGGCAGCCGCGCAACCGGGAATGACGGCGGCAACTTCCTTGTCGCCGGGCCGGCATGGAAGGGCGAGGCACCCAAAGGCATTACCAAGGTGATCCGGTCTGAAACCGATCTCGTCAGCGTGGTCGGGCGCACGCAACTGTTCAACGCCGCGGACCTGGAGAACGTGAAGAAGATACAGGCCGGCTACAAGGTGCAGCCCTTGTCAGCGTTCGCGGGAACGCCACCGCCGCCGCCGGCCCCTGCCGTCGAATGGATCAAGCCAACGCCGCCTGCGCAGGACAGGACGTCGCTGGAGTTCTTCAACCAGCTGGCGTTCCTGCTGCAGTTCGCGCAGCCCCCGCATCCCAGCGAATCTGCCCTGCGTGCGCGTTTTGCCAAGTTGGGTATCGAGCCTGGCAAACCATTCGATGCCAACCGGCTGCCGCCGCCGATGCAGGCCGCGCTCAAGGAGGGCATGGCCGAGGGGCAGAAGCAGATCGATGACAGGCGCGCGTCGCTGGGAGGAAGGACCGATGCCCTGTTCGGCAACCGGGACTTCCTGAAGAACGACTACGTCGCCCGTGCCACCGGCACCCAGGTGGGCATCGGCGCGAACTCCCGCGAAGAGGCGATGTATCCGATTCTGGACAAGGATTCCGACGGGCAACCGCTGGACGGCAGCAAAGGCGCATACACGCTGCGCTTCGCCAAGGACCAATTGCCGCCCGTGGACGCGTTCTGGTCGGTCACCATGTATGGCTTGCCGCAGCAGTTGCTGGTCAAGAATCCGATCAACCGCTATCTCATCAACTCGCCGATGTTGCCGGGCTTGAAAAAAGATGCAGATGGCGGTTTGACGATTTACATCCAGGCCCAGTCACCTGGTAAGGAAAAGCAGGCCAATTGGCTGCCGGCACCCAGCGGGCCGTTCGTGATGTTCATGCGCTACTACCGTCCCAAGCCGGCGTTGCTGGATGGCCACTGGGAAACCCCCGCTGTGACCAGGACGCAAGGCAGCGATGGGCAATGACTGCGGTCCCAACGATCCCGTCGACCGCTCGCCCAGATCCGGCATACAGGCGAGCACCGCCTGGCGGCCCATGGGGATGCGCTGGACAGAGGGCCAGCGACCGGTTGGAGACTGAGTGACATTGAGGAGTATGCGTATGCGAGTGTTTCCTCGACGCGCCGCCTTCTCTCCACTCCGCCACACTCAATTGATCGTTTTCAAAATCACTGCATTATGCGCGAACAAGGAAAAGGCTTGGATCGGATCACACTTGATCCGATCCAAGCCTTTCAAACCGGTGCAGAAGGCCTGTTCGGCAGGTTTCCTCTCAATATTCCGTGGAACGGTTGTCGCATCGGCGCAGGGCACTGGTGGCCCGGTCGGTTGCCGGGCCTCTTTCGGCCGCTTGACTGCTATTGGTCTATCGACGAAGAATGACGGTCTTGGAGAGTGAGCACTACCTGACGCCGGTGACCGGAAGGACGTGCACAGCCACTGGCTGAAGCGGTCAAGCGACGGTCACGACACGTTGGCGGTGGAGGGTTCAACTGTCCAATCAATCGCCCGCTCAGGATGCCATCGGGCCACATCAACGCGAAGGAGTTCGTACTTGAAGCGTGTCAGTGGTTTAGGCGCACTACTTTGGCTTTCGTGTGTCAGCGCTGGCGCGCATGCCGAAGGAAACTGCCCCGCAGGTTTTTACCCGATTGGCGGACGCGCGACTGCAGGATGCGCTCCTATTCCGGGTAATGGCGGAGGACACCAGCAAGCATCCAAACCTCCAGCGCCTGTGTGGGAGGACCGCTGGGGTGCGATTGCAGGCGACAAGCCACAAGGCATTCTCGGTTTCTCGACCGGGTTCCCGAGTGAACCTGCCGCACAGCAAGCAGCGTTGGCTGACTGCGCGTCGAAAGGCGGCAGCAGCTGCAAGATCGAGAACTCCTACAAGAACGGCTGCACAGCAATGATTGTTGGCGAACGGGTATACAACATCGCGTCCAGAGCGACCGTGGATGAAGCGATTGCATCCGGCATTCAAAAATGCGAAGAGGTCGACAGGAATTGCGTGGCTTCGTATAGTGCATGCAGTCCCCCAGTCCGCATCCGCTAGCTGAAAGCTTCGAACAAAAATAATTTTTCTTGACGCATTGTACGGACGGAAATCTCCCCGCATGAGAACAAAAACCAGACTTTTCACCCTCAGCCTTGCACTCATCATGTATGGATCGGGCGCGCAAGCGTATGAAAGCACCGCTCAGGTCATCAAACGTCAAGCGCCCGCAGGCATTAGCAATGTGTTCTATGGCTGCGTTGAAAAGGCGGAGTCAGACAACATCGCACTTGCTGCATGTCAATCTGCGGAGAAGAAGCGACAAGACGCGCGATTGAACGCTGCTTACAATTCGCTGCTCAGCAAGCAGCGTGGTACGGCCAAGGACACTCTGATCCGCGCCGAACGCGCCTGGCTCGATTTCCACAGCACCAGCAATGCCTTTGAGGCGTCACTCTATGGCAGCGAAACGGTGAGCAGCTTTCAAGTCATGCAGCGAGAAATTTTCCGTCTCTGCGAACGCGCCAATGTTCTGGAAGAGTACGTATCGATCGCAAACGATCGGTAGCCGCAACGTGTCATTCAATGGAACAGCCCAGCGCCCATCAGAGTGACAACGTCGCCAGCATCCCCCGACATCGATACTCGCGATGTCAACTCGGTTGCCGGCGCCAATTATTTCGTTGTGGATCGCGGCGCCGAGGGATGCTCCTCCTCTCACCTGTCCGTCGCAGCTTGATCAGCCGGCAATCGAACCCGGCTTGCAGATCAACAGAGACTCGCTGGACAAATGACCAGCGGCCGGTCGCAGATCGGCTCAGGTGATGGGGGTGCACATGCGAGTGCTCTCTCTGCATGCTTCCTGCCTCCCCGTCAAAATCAAGATTTTAATTTCAAATCAATGATTTAAGAGGCAGTGGCGGAGAGAGTGGGATTCGAACCCACGGAAGGTTTGACCCTTCGCCGGTTTTCAAGACCGGTGCCTTAAACCGCTCGGCCATCTCTCCGTATCGGAAACGCTGTCCGCGCCCCGCGTGCCCAGGTCATTGCCACCCGGGCATCCGGTCGGGGCGTCGCCCCTCCCGGCATTGCTCCCCGGCATGGGCCGGGGGTCGCATTCTCGCATTTCAGGTGGGGTTTGCCCACCCGGCCGGTGTCGGGCTCAGCCCGCATCCACCGCCAACGCACCCAGCGCACTGGCCTTGATCTTCTCCTTGGCCCGCTCGCACGCGCCTCCGCAATCGAGGCGCGAGGCCTCCAGTTGCGGCGGCAGATGTTCGGCCAGGAAATCGATGAACACACGCACCGCCGGCAGCAGGCCGCGGCGCGAGGCGAACACGGCGTGGCACACGCCCTGCGGCAGCGACCATTCCGGCAGCACCACTTCCAGCTCGCCACTGCGCACGGCGTCGGCGCAGACGGTTTCGGGCAGCATGGTGATGCCGAAGCCGTCCTTGACCATGCTCTGCAGCAGCGGGAAGTCGAAACCGGCCACGCGCGGCTGCAGGTCCACCCGGCGTACCGCGCCTTCGGGGCCATGGAGTTCCCAGCGCTGGCGGGCTTCGTCCTCGCTGATGCTCAGGGTGACGTGATTGGCCAGTTCGTCCGGGTCCTTGGGGCGGCCGGCGCGATCGAGGTATTTCGGGCTGGCCACCAGCAGTTCCTGCACCTGGCCGAAGCTGCGCATGACCAGGCTGCCGTCATCGTCCAGCCGCGAGCGCACGCGCAGGGCGACGTCATAGCCTTCGTTGATGATGTCCACGCGGCGATTGCTGATGTTCAGCTGCAGCCGCACCTTGGGGTACTGGGCCAGGAACTTGGGCAGCAGCTTGGGCAGCTGCATCTGCGCCAGCGACACCGGCACGCTGGCGCGCACCAGGCCGCGTGGCTCGGCGCTGAGCCGGTCCACCACTTCGCGCGCGGCCTGGGCCTCGGCGAGCATGGTCTGGGCGTGGCGGTGCACGCTGGTGCCGACGTCAGTCACCGCGAAGCGGCGCGTGGAGCGCTGCAGCAGGCGCACGCCCAGGTCGGTTTCGAGCTGGCTGATACGGCGGCTCAGGCGGGATTTGGGGATGCCCAGCGCGCGCTCGGCGGCGGCGAAACCGCCGTGGTCGACCACCATGGCGAAGTAGTAGAGATCGTTGAGGTCTTGCATACCGAAGTTCCAGATATAGAACAATACGTGGTATTCAACCACCTTTATCCCAGTCAAGCAACAACCTAACCTGTTCTTCGTCGGCGGCGCCTTGCCCGCCCCTCCCCAGATAACAGGTGACTGCCATGAAGCTTCTTCACATCGATGCCAGCGTCCTTGGCGACAACTCGGTTTCCCGCCAGCTCTCGGCCGCCGTGGTCCAGCAGTGGCGCGACCAGGTGCCGGGCCTGGAAGTGACCTACCGCGACCTGGACGCCCAGCCTGTAGCGCACCTGCGCAGCAGTTCGTTTGCCCAGACCGACGCGGCTGAAGTGGCGGACGCGGCGCTGGTGCTGGAGCAGTTCCTGGCCGCCGACGTGGTGGTTATCGGCTCCCCAATGTACAACTTCAGCGTGGCCTCCACCCTCAAGGCGTGGATCGACCGACTGGCGGTGGCCGGCAAGACCTTCAAGTACACCGAAAACGGCCCGGTGGGCCTGGCCGGCGGCAAGCGCGTGATCGTGGCCAGCAGCCGCGGCGGCCTGCACACCGGCGCCCCGACCGACTTCCAGGACCCCTATCTGCGCCAGGTGTTCGCGTTCTTCGGCATCGACGACGTGGAATTCGTGCGCGCCGAGGGCATCGCCTATTCGCCGCAGCACCGCACCGATGCCATCGCGCAGGCGCTGGCCGCGCTGCCGCAGCCGCGTGAGCTGGCCGCTGCCTGACGCCTCTCAACCCCACGCCACTCCCTCCCCCTCGTCGTGGTGGCGTGGTGCGCAGCGCCGGTTCCCTCTCCCTTGCCGGCGTTGTGCCTGATGGCCCCTTTTGGGGCCATCTTTTTTTTCGATGATGCAAGTGCGACGGCGGTGCTGTGCGCCCTACAGCGGCAGGCCTAGGCTGATGGGCTCGCCGTGTTGGAGGGTCCGTCCATGCGCTACCTCGTGATTGCTCCGCACCGGAGCGCGTTTCCGCACCCGTTGGCGCTTGAGCGCGGGCAGGCGCTGGAGGTAGGCGAGCGCTACCAGGGCACCGAAGCCTGGGACGATTGGTACCTGTGCAGGGTGCCCGGGCAGGCGCCAGGCTGGGTGCCGGCGCAGATGATCGGGCGCGATGCGCAGGGGCGCGCCTTCGCGCAGGAGGCGTACTGCGCCCGCGAGCTGGACGTGGACCCGGACCAGGCGCTGCTGGGCAGGCGTGTGGTCAATGGCTGGGCGTGGTGTGTGCCGGCCGAAGGCGGGGTTGAAGGCTGGGTACCGCTGCGGGTGCTGCAGGCAATGAATTAGACCCCGTAGAGCCACCCCATGGGTGGCTGCACGTGGTGCCCGAACAGTACGCAGCCACGCATGGCGTGGCTCTACGATTCTCGACACCCCGGTTGCAGGATAGCCCCGTAGAGCCACCCCATGGGTGGCTGCACGTGGTGCCCTAACGATACGCAGCCACGCATGGCGTGGCTCTACGATTCTCGACACCCCGGTTGCAGGATCGCCGCGTAGAGCCACCCCATGGGTGGCTGCACGTGGTGCCCCAACGATACGCAGCCACGCATGGCGTGGCTCTACGAATCTCGCCACCCCGGTTGCAGGATCGCCCCGTAGAGCCACCCCATGGGTGGCTGCACGTGGTGCCCGAACGTTGCGCAACCACGCATGGCGTGGCTCTACGAATCTCGACACCCCGGTTGCAGGATCACCGGTAGAGCCACCCCATGGGTGGCTGCACGTGGTGCCCGAACGATACGCAGCCACGCATGGCGTGGCTCTACGATTCTCGGCACGGTTGCAGGATCGCCTGTAGAGCCACCCCATGGGTGGCTGGACGCGGCACCCGAACGACACGCGGTGCGCAGCCGGTGCCCCAAAAAAAACCCGCCTTCCGGCGGGTTCTTCGTGGATCAGGCGATGGTGTCCAGGCCGCCCATGTAGGGCTTGAGCGCGTCCGGTACGGTGATGCTGCCGTCGGCGTTCTGGTAGTTCTCCATCACCGCGATCATCGCGCGGCCCACGGCCACGCCGGAGCCATTGAGGGTGTGCAGCAGTTCGGGCTTGCTGGTCTCCGGGTTGCGCCAGCGGGCCTGCATGCGGCGGGCCTGGAAATCGCCACAGTTGGAGCACGAGGAGATCTCGCGGTAGGTGTCCTGCGAGGGCAGCCACACTTCCAGGTCGTAGGTCTTCACCGCCGAGAAGCCCATGTCGCCGGTGCACAGCAGCACCTTGCGGTACGGCAGGCCGAGCTTTTCCAGCACCACTTCGGCACAGCGGGTCATGCGCTGGTGTTCGTCGTCGCTCTGCGCCGGGGTGCAGGCGGCCACCAGTTCCACCTTCTCGAACTGGTGCTGGCGAATCATGCCGCGCACGTCGCGACCGCCGCTGCCGGCTTCAGCGCGGAAGCACAGCGAGTGGGCAGTCATGCGCAGCGGCAGCTGGTCGGCGTCGATGATGTCATCGCGCACGATGTTGGTCAGCGGCACTTCCGAGGTGGGGATCAGGTAGCGCGTGGACTCGCCCACCGCGGTCTTGAACAGGTCGTCCTCGAACTTGGGCAGCTGGCTGGTGCCGCGCAGCGAGTCGGCGTTCACCAGCGCCGGCACGTTGGTTTCTTCGTAGCCGTGCTCGCCGGTGTGCAGGTCGAGCATGAACTGCGCCAGCGCGCGGTGCAGGCGGGCGATCGGGCCGCGCAGCACGGTGAAGCGCGAGCCGGACAGCTTGGCGGCGGTCTCACCGTCCAGCCAGCGGTTGCGGGCGCCCAGCTCGACGTGGTCGAGCACGGGGAAGTCGAACGTGCGCGGGGTGCCCCAGCGCTTCTGCTCCACGTTCTCGGTCTCGTCCTTGCCGGCCGGCACGTCCTCGGCCGGCAGGTTCGGGATGCCCAGGGCGATGGCTTCGATCTTGTCGCGCAGTTCGTCCAGGGCCACTTCCGAGGCCTTCAGCTCGTCGGCGAAGGCGGCCACTTCGGCCATGATCGCCGAGACGTCTTCGCCCTTGGCCTTGGCCTGCCCAATGGCCTTGGAACGGCTGTTGCGCAGGCTCTGCAACTCCTGGGTCCGCACCTGGATGCGCTTGCGATCGGCCTCCAGCGACTCCAGCCCGGACACATCCAGCTCGAAACCGCGCGAGGTGCGCAGGCGTTCGGCAAGGTCGGCGGGGTGTTGGCGAAGCAGGGCTGGATCAAGCATGGCGGTGGCAGGTGGGTTCGGGTACGGAGGGGGATTATCGCCTGTTACGCGGATTTCTGCCGCCCACGGGCGGCCATGTACCCCTCAGTCATTGCCGGCGTGGCAGAATCGGGCTGTTCACAACGGTATGGCTCATGTCCGCTTCCCGCTCTACGTCTGGCAAGAACATCACCTTCCACCTGCCCCGCCGCAGCCTGATGATCGCCGGTATCGCCTTCGGCGTCGGCATCGCGCTGTTCCTGGTGGTGTGGCTGAGCAGCCGCAACGACGAGTTCTACAAGGCCGGCCCGGCGGCCACGCCGCAGCAGGTGGCCGAGATCGAGCCGCTGCCCGAGCCACTCCCGGCCGCCGCCGGCTCCAGCGACATGCCCGATGCCAAGGCCCCCCCGGCGGGCGAGGACACGCCGCAGCTGGTGGAAACCGCGCCGCCGGCACCGCCGGCCGCCGCGCCGGCACCGGTAGCCGAGGCTGCCCCGGCAGCCGCCGCGGCCGGTGACCGCCCGCAACCGATCGCCGAGCAGTCGCCGCCGCCCTCCTACCCGCCCGCCGCATTGCGCCGGGGCGACTCCGGCAGCGTGGTAGTGCGCGTGGACGTGGATGCCACCGGCTATCCGTCCAACGTGACGATCATCCAGCGCAGCGGTTCACGCGATCTTGACCGCGCGGCCGCCGAGGCGGTGCGCCGCTGGCGCTTCCATCCGGCACAGAGCAATGGCCAGCCGGTGCCGGGCAGCATTGAAGTGCCGTTCGACTTCAAGCCGCAGTAACGCCCGCTTCGCCCGGTCCTCACGTGGGCCGGTTGGGCAAGGGCTCATCAAGCTGAACCTCGTCGGGAATGCAGTCGCCGCGTTGACGTTGCGCTGACACACCGGCAACCGTGCACGGGCAAGACTGCGGCTGTCACAACAACACCAGGAGTCAGCCATGAGTGTTACCCATGCCCAGGACATGCACGCTTCGCCGCACAACCAGCGCGACGTGACCGATGAACCCGCCCGCCGTGGCACTTCGCCGTGGTTGTGGATGGCGCTGATCGTGGCGATGTTTGCCGCCGCGCTGGTCTGGTTGCGCTACGCCAACCCCGATGACACCAGCACGGCGCCCGTCGGCGAGCGCATGCTGCCGGCGACCGAGACCCCGGTTGCCACGACGGCTCCGGCCCCGGCCGCACGCCAGGCCGCACCGGCCAATACCGCCCAGCGCAAGGCCACCCCGGTGGTGCGCAACCGCGAGGCGCGCCCGTTGGCCAGCAACACCAAGCCGACCTACCCCGCCTCGGCGCTGCGCAATGGCGTGCAGGGCAGCGTGGTGGCCAGCTTGAACGTGGACCCGCGTGGCCACGTGACCGACGCCAGCATCGTGCAGCGTACCGGTTCGCGTGATCGCGATCTGGACCGTTCGGTGCTCAACACTGTGCGCGAGTGGCAGTTCGAGCCGGCCATGAACAATGGTCGTGCCGTGGCCAGTGTGGTGCGCGTGCCGGTGGATTTCCGCACCGAGCGTTAAGCGGGTGCGTTGAGGCGTAACGAAAAAGGGAGGCCATTGGCCTCCCTTTTTCGTGGTGGATCGCATTTGGCTGCTGAGGATGCGCATGCAGCGCGCAGCGGTAATGCATTGCGCACCGGTGATGCATAACGCATCGGTAGTGCCGAGCCATGCTCGGCAAGCAGGTGTGCAGGAAACAAAGCGCAGGGGCAAAGGAACAGAAGCGGGAGCGGGAGCAGACCAGGAGCAAAAGCGAAAAGCGAAAAGCGAAAAGCGAAAAGCGAAAAGCGAAAAGCAGCCGAGCATGGCTCGGCTCTACCGGGCTTTCTCCCCTGTCAGCCTTGGCGCAGCCCGAATCCTGCACCCGTGGCCAGCCCGTCGAAATCCGGGAACGAGGTGGCCACGTTGGCGATGTCATTCACCCGGACCTCGCCGCTGCTGAGCTGGCCGGCGATGGCGAACGCCATGGCGATGCGGTGGTCGCCGTGGCTTTCGATCGTGCCGCTGCCCAGTACCGCGCCGCCATGGATGGTGGCGCCGTCGTCGGTTTCGTCCACCTGCACGCCCAGCGTGCGCAGGCCGGTAGCCATGGCCGCGAGGCGGTCGGATTCCTTGACACGCAGTTCGGCCGCGCCGCGTACCACGGTGTTGCCCTGCGCGGCCGCGGCTGCGACGAACAGCGCCGGGAACTCGTCGATCATGTCCGGCACCAGCGCTTCGGGAATCTCCGCCCCATGCAGCGGGGCGTAACGCACCACCAGATCGGCGACCGCTTCACCGCCCTGCTCGGCATGGTTCTCTTCGCTGATGTCCGCGCCCATCAGCCGCAGCGCGGCCAACAGGCCGGTGCGGCGCGGGTTGAGGCCCACCGCGCGCAGGCGCAGTTCGGAACCGGGAATGATGCTGGCAGCCACCAGGAAGAACGCGGCGGACGAGAAATCGGCCGGCACCACGATGTCGGTGGCGCGCAGACGCTGGCCGCCACGCAGGCTGGCCTTGCCGGGCGAAAACGCGATGTCCACGCCGAAGGCGCGCAGCATGCGCTCGCTGTAGTCGCGGGTGGGGTGCGGCTCGCTGACCGAGGTCTCGCCATCCGCATACAGGCCGGCCAGCAGCACGGCCGATTTGACCTGCGCGCTGGCCACCGGCGAGGCGAATTCGATGCCGGTGAGCGACTGGCCGCCGTGCACGCGCAGCGGCGGGGTGCCATCGGCGTCGGTATCGATCTTCGCGCCCATCAGCGCCAGCGGCCCGGTGACCCGGCGCATCGGCCGGCGCGACAGCGATTCGTCGCCCACCATGACGCTGTCGAACGGCTGCGCGGCCAGCAGGCCGGCGAGCAGGCGCATGCCGGTGCCGGCATTGCCGCAGTCCAGCGGTGCGCTCGGCGCCTTCAGGCCGTCCACGCCCACGCCATGCACCACGCGCTGCGACGGCGACGGGGTATCGATGCGCACGCCCATCTGGGCAAAGATGGCGGCGGTGGCGCGGGTGTCTTCGCCTTCCAGGAAGCCGTCGATGTGCGAGACGCCATCGGCCAGCGCGGCGAACATCACCGAGCGGTGCGAGACGGACTTGTCGCCGGGAATGGTCAGGCTGCCCTGCAGGGGCTGGCCCTTGTGGGCGATCCAGTACGGTGAAGCAGTCATCGGGAATCCTAGAGGGCGGGCCGCCGCGGCGGCGATGCAACGGTGTGCGGGAGTGGCCTCGGCACCCGCGGGGGCGCCGGGCCGGGCGTAGCGCGCAACGCGGCTACGCCACCTGGATCACGGGATGGCGACCGGATAGGAGCCAAGGATCTTGATCTGCGCCGAGTGCGCCTTGAGTTCGGCCAGCGCGGCCTGCATGGCCTCGTCTTCGACATGGCCGGCCAGGTCGATGAAGAAGCCGTACTCCCACTTGGCGTTGTGCGAGGGGCGCGACTCGATGCGGTTCATGCTGATGCCGTGGCGGGCGAACGGGCTGAGCACGTCGAACAGCGCACCGGGCTTGTCATGGATGAACACCAGCACCGAGGTGCGGTCGTGGCCGGAACTGGGGAAGATGTTGCGGCCGACCACCAGGAAGCGCGTGGTGTTGTCCGCATCGTTCTGGATCGGCTTGGTCACCACCTTCTTCAGGCCGTACACGTGCCCGGCGCTCTCACCGCCGATGGCGGCGGCGTCGTCGGCATTGCGCGCGCGGCGGGCACCTTCGGCATTGCTGGAAACCGGGATCTTCTCGGCCTTGGGCAGGTGCGCGCGCAGCCACGAGGAGGTCTGCATGAACGACTGCGGGTGGCCGTAGACGCGCTCGACATCTTCCAGCCGGCCACTGCGCGACATCAGGTACTGCTGCACGCGCAGTTCCACTTCGCCGCAGATCTTCAGGTTGGAGGTGAGGAACATGTCCAGGGTGATCTGGATGGTGCCCTGCCCCGAGTTTTCCACCGGCACCACGCCGAAATCGGCGTTGCCCGCTTCCACTTCCTGGAACACCTCTTCGATGCTGGCCAGCGGCAGGCCCAGCGCCGAGCGGCCGAAGTGCTTGAGCACGGCCTGCTGGCTGAAGGTGCCTTCCGGGCCAAGGTAGCCGATCTTCAACGGCTCCTGCTGGGCCAGGCAGGCCGACATGATTTCGCGGTACACATGGACCAGCACTTCGTCGCTGAGCGGGCCTTCGTTGCGGTCCACCACCATGCGCAGCACCTGCGCTTCGCGCTCGGGGCGGTAGTAATCCACGGCGGCGGCGAGCTTGCCCTTGGCCTTGCCGACCTGGTGGGCGAAATTGGCGCGCTCGGCGATCAGCGCCTGGATGCTGCGGTCGATGTGGTCGATCTTGGCGCGCACGTCCGACAGCACCGGCGCGGGCGGCGCGGCATCGGGCTTGACCGCAGGCGTGGCGTCCGGCGTGGCCTTGGCGGCGGCCTGGGACTTGGTCGGCGCGGGCTTGGCGGTCTTGGCCTTGGCGACGGGCTTGGCGGGTTGTTTGGCCATCAGGGGATTCCAGGTGCAGTGGGGCGGCATGCGCCCCGGTCGAAACGAATGACTCAGCCGTGTCGCTGCTGGAAGTCGGCCATGAAGGCGGCGAGCGCCTGCGCGCCTTCCACCGGCAGGGCGTTGTACAGCGAGGCACGGATGCCACCGACGGCGGCGTGGCCCTTCAGCGCGAGCAGGCCGGCGGCCTTGGACTCGCTGACGAACCGCGCGTTGAGGGTGTCATCGGGCAGGAAGAACGGGATGTTCATGCGCGAGCGCGCAGCCGGCACCACATCATTGCGGTAGAAGCCGCCGGAGCCGTCGATGGCGCCGTAGACCAGCGCGGCCTTGGCGGCGTTGCGGCGGGCGAACTCCTCCACGCCGCCCTCGGCCAGCATCCACTGGAACACCAGCCCGGCCAGGTACCAGTTCCAGGTGGGCGGGGTGTTGAGCATGGAATCGCGGCCCACGTGCGAGCGGTAATCGAAGATGTCCGCGCGCGGCTGGCCGCTGCGCGCGAGCAGGTCGCGGCGCACGATCACCACCGACACGCCGACCGGGCCGAGGTTCTTCTGCGCGCCGGCGTAGATCAGGCCGTATTTGCTCACATCCAGCGGCTCGCTGGCGATGGAGGAGCTGAAATCGGCGAACAACGGCACCTGGCCCACGTCCGGGGTGTCACGGAACTCGACGCCGTGGATGGTCTCGTTGGCGGTGATGTGCACGTAGGCGGCATCGGTCGAGAGCTCCCAGGTGTCGCGCGCGGGGATGTCGTGGAAGCCGTTGGCTTCGCTGCTGGCGGCGATGTGGACGTTGACGTAGGGCGTGACCTGCTTGATCGCGGTCTTGCCCCAGTGCCCGGTGAGCACGTAGTCCACGGTCTGGCCGGGCTGGGCGAAGTTGAGCGCGAGCAGGGCCTGCTGGGTGGTGGCGCCACCGGCCAGGAACAGCACGGCGTAGTCATCGGGGATGCCGATCAGGCGGCGCAGGTCGGCGTCGGCCTGGGCGGCGACGGCCATGAACTCCGGGCCACGGTGGCTCATTTCGACAATGGAGGCGCCCGCACCGTTCCATTCCAACATCTCTTCCTGCGCCTTGCGCAGGACCGATTCCGGCAGGGTTGCAGGGCCGGCACTGAAATTGAACGCGCGCGTCATGTCACACCTATGGGGCAAGACCCCTAGTATGCCGCAGCGCACCAGGCTTTAGGCCTTGCAGGACCGGGCGAATTTGGTTGCAAACGAATCTATTCGCGGCCCGGTGCTGCAGGCCGTTGGCCCGCCACACGCCCCCTGGGTCGGGGGTGCGATGTCGCTTATCGCGCGCCGAACCAGAGCAGGCCGCTGATCACCGCCGCCAGCAGCAGCGCGCTGGCCAGCAGCCACGGCCAGCGACGCACTCGCCTCGGCTTGGCCGGTGCAGTGACCGGGGTGGGCAGGTCGAGCAGGTCGTCCTCGTCCTCGCTGACGATGCGCACGCGGCTGTCATGCGGCACTTCCAGCACGAAACGGTGCTGGGTGTCGAAGACCAGCTGGTCGCCCGCCTGCAGCCAGCAATGGCGTACGGCCACGCCGTTGACCCGGGTCGACTCGCCGGCGCCGAGGTCGCGCAGCAGGACGCGGTCGCCGTGCAGCTCCAGGCGCGCGTGCTGGGCGGCGAAGGCCGGGTCGTCGATGACGATGTCGGCCTCGGGGCTGCTGCCCACCAGGCGCGGCCGGTCCAGGGTGAAGCTGCGGCCGTGGTGCTGACCGCCGAGCCCGCGCAGCAGGCGCTGCTCGTCGCTGCCGTCGTCGTTGCGCGCGGGCGCCTGAGCCAGCGCCTCGCACTCGCCCTGGATGACCATCTCCACGCCGTCGGCGTACACCGCGTCGCCGGCGCGCAGCATGGCCATGCGCCGCACCGGGCGACCGTTGACGTGGATGCCGCGTATGCCATTGGCGACCTGCAGCCAGAGGCCACGGTCGTCCAGGCAGAACTGGGCCAGCAACAGGTTGCCGACCGCATCACTGCTGAGCCGGACGCTGCCCGAGGCGTGTCGCACGATGCGTTGCACCCCGGGCCGCAGGGGCTGGTCGGGGTGTTGGCGATGGGTGAAGTGAACTAGCAGGTTCTGCACGCGGCGCAAGCCTAGCAGGTTGGATGTCATCGAAGAAGAAGTGTGACGCAGACCTTGGAGTTGCGCGCGAGGATGCGCACAATGCACGCCCTTCCCGCAGCGGCCCGCCAGGAGCCCTTCATGTCCAACATCGATATCCGCCACGCCCATGCCCTGCCCGCCGACGGCGCACGCCAGGCGATCGAAGAGGTGGCGGCCAAGCTCTCCGAGCGCTTCGGCCTGCAGAGCAGCTGGGTCGGCGACGTGCTGAACTTCAACGGTTCCGGCGTGGACGGGGCCATCGAGCTGCAGCCGGGTGCGGTGCGGGTGACCGCCAAGCTGGGCTTCCTGCTGTCGGCGATGAAGGGCATGGTGGAAAGCGAGATCCAGCGCGTGCTGCAGGAAAAGCTCGGCTGAACGGTGCCGCGGGCGCCGATCGCGCCGGCGCGCGCCATCACATCGCGCAAAGCTGGCGCTGATTAGCATCGGGGTGTCCACACACAGGATCCCCCCGATGACCGCACACGACGACTTCGACGACCGCGATACCCGCAGCCCCGACGACAAGCCCTCGCTGCAGGAACAGGCCGAGCGCTTCTCGCGCAAGCTGACCGGCTCGGCCCAGCAGGTGTGGCTGGCCGGGCTGGGCGCCTTCGGTCGCGCCCAGGCCGAGGGCAGCCGCGTCTTCGATACCCTGGTGCGCGAAGGCGAAACCATCGAGGCCCGCAACCGGGAACAGACCGGCGATGCGCCGCGTTGGCGCGACAATGTCGAGGAACACCTCGGCGAGGCCCGCGAAAAGGCGGCCGGCACCTGGGACAAGGTGGAGAAGGCCTTCGACGAGCGGGTGCAGGGCGTGCTCAAGCGCCTGAACATCCCCACCGCCGAGGACGTGGCCGCACTCAATGCCCGGATCGATGCCCTCAACGCCCGGGTCAACCGCGCCGAAGCGCGCAATGCCTCGCCCAATGCGGACCCGGCCCCGGGCACGCACCAGGCCCCCGGCGGCGCCTGACCCGCCGCGCACGCGCTCCATATCGATTGTTGCAAAGCAGCACAACTTTGTTGACAATCGAAATCGACCCGCCAATCGCTGTTGCGCCGTTTGTTCCCTCCCCTCACGGCTATGGATTGGCGGGTTTTTTGTGTCCGCTCGCCAGCAAAGTGAGACATCCGTCACCGGCTGCGATGACAGCCCGGCTGCAACTGCCGTGATGCCGCCCCGCAGACGCCCACGAGCGCATATAAACTGTCACTTGCACCCTCGCGTTCAACCCTAGCGCCTCATGTTCTCCTGGATTCTCGCTTTACTGTTGGCCCTCATCGTCTGGACGCTCTGCGCCGCCTGGTTCTGGCTGGTCAAGCGCCGCCGCAAGGAGACCCGGCTGGGTCTGAACGCCCTGGCGGGCATGCACTGGCGCGACTTCTCCGAGATCGTGCGGCGCGCCATGCGTGAACAACGCGGGCTGCAGGACGTGCCCGGCGAGGTGGACGACAGCCGCGAGCCGCGCAGCGATTTCCTGATGCACGATGACCAGCACCGCTGGCTGGTGTCGTGCAAGCATGGCCGCGCCTACCGGATCGGTACGGCGGCGGTGAACGAACTGGGCGCGGCCGCGCGCCTGGCCGGGGCCCGCGGCGGCATCCTGATCACCGAGGGCATGGTCGAGCGCGATGGCCGCGTAGCCGCCGAGAAGCAAGGCGTGGAGGTGCTCGACGGCCACCTGCTGTGGCCCCTGCTGCAGCCTTACCTGCCCGGCGACATGGAAGCGCGGGTCAAGAACGCCGCACGCCGCGAGGCCATCCGCCGCATCTCGATCGCCGCACTGGGCTCGCTGACGCTGGGCCTGCTGGTGGGCATGGGCTACCTGACCTCGCGCCTGGAACGCCAGCCGCCCGCCGCCATGGCTGTCGAGGCGAGCACCCCCGCGCCGCCGGACACGGCCCCGGCTCCCGTGGCAGCGCCCGAACCGGCCACGGCTGCGGCGGTGGCAGCGGTCGCCACGCCGGCCACCGCGCCGACGCGCCCTGCCCCGGGCATTCTGGGCGATGAGCCCGATCCGGACCCGGCCACGCTGGCGCGGTATCAGAAGGAACTTACCCGCACCCTGGCCACCCAGCCCGGCGTGGTGAGCGCGTTCTGGCTGACCCGGCAGACCCTGGCGGTGAACCGCAGCGACGAGATCGACACGATCTGGCCGCGGGTCTGCACCGAGGTGAAGCGCTATCCGGCGCTGCGCACGGTGCGCATCCAGCTCAATCCGCGCCCGGGCGTGGACGAGCCGGTGCGTTGGCGGCAGTGCGCAACGCTGTGATCGTTGGCGGGTAGCGCAGCCGGCCCGAGGCCGGCACCGCCCGGATTGAGGCGGCCGACGGCCGGTTTTAGCGCGCGCCGGGGGCGAACCTGGCGACCAGGTCCCAGGCATCGCCCAGGAACATCTGGCGCACGCAGGTGATCGGCTGCTCGCCGCGCCAGGTGAGGCGGTCGATCACCAGGCAGGCGGTGCCGGGCTTCACCTCCAGCAGGGCGGCGGCGGCGTCATCGGCGCCCCAGGCACTGATGCGGTGCTGGGCGCGCGTCCACGAGACGTTCTGCAACAGCCAGCTGCCCGGCGCGGTGGTGTCGAAATCCACCTCCAGCACCTCCGGCACGCCGACCGGGCTGATCAGCCGGTGCTCCAGCGCGAACGGGCGGCCATCGGCGCGATGCAGGCAGCGGATCGCCAGCAGCTTCTCGCCCCCGGACAGCGCCATTTCGTCCTCGGCCTGCGCACGCGGGCGCCGGTAGGCGCGCTCCAGCAACTGGTAACCGTAGGTGTGCCCGCGCGCGCCGACCGCCATGGCGATGTCGGGGATTTCCAGCGCCACCTGCTCCAGGTGCGGTGGTTGCCGGGCCACGAACGAGCCCGCGCGGCGGCGGCGCTCGATCATCCCGCTCTCGGCCAGTGCGGTCAGCACCTTGTTCACGGTCATCCGCGAACAGCCGTACTGCTCCATCAGTTCGTGCTCGTACGGGATCCGGAACCCGGGCGGCCACTGCCCGCTGAGGATGCGGCTTTCCAGGTCGGCGCGGATGCGCTGGTTGAGGGTTTCTGCTTTCTTGCCCGTCACTCGGGAGTCCTGGATGGGTGCGACCGGCACTCAGCCGGCCGACAACAACGTGCGCAATGCGTGGGCGAAACGGGCGGCCACCGCGTCACGCTGCAGGTGACGGCCCTGATGGACCAGCTGGCGCCCCTGGCGCCACACCGAACGCACTGCATCATTACGTGCGGCGAACACCCAGCTGTCAAGCAAGGCATCGCCGTCGCGGGCGATCAGCGCCGGATGGCCGGGATCCAGCTCGACCACGTCGGCTGGCGCGCCCACCTGCAGCCCGGTGGCCACGCCCAGCGCCTGGCCGGCGCCATGCAGCGACTGTTCGAACAGCCAGCGGCCGCTGGACTGGCCGGTGCCCGGGGCCAGCACGTTGCGCCCGCGCAACTGCAGGCGCTGCCCGTACTCGAGCAGGCGCAGCTCTTCGGCCGCGTCGATGAGCACGTTGGAATCAGAGCCCACGCCGAAGCGGCCACCGGCCCGCGCGAAGCCCTGCATCGGGAACAGCCCGTCGCCCAGGTTGGCCTCGGTGATCGGGCACAGCCCGACCACGGCCTGGCTGGCCAGGATGCGCTGCACCTCGTCGTCATCCACGTGGGTGGCGTGCACCAGGCACCAGCGCTCGTCGACGGCAGCGTGCTCGTGCAACCAGCGCACCGGACGCAGGCCGCTCCAGGCCACGCAGGCGTCCACTTCACGGGTCTGTTCGGCGATATGGATGTGGACCGGGCCGGTGGTGAGCGGCAGCAGGGCGGCCAGCTCGTCACCGGTAACCGCCCGCAGGCTGTGCGGGGCGATGCCGAGCACCGCGTCATCAATGCCTGCCAGTGCGCGGGAGCAGCCCTGCAGCAGGTCGGCAAAGCCATCCACGTCGTGGATGAGGCGGCGCTGGGCCGGGTTGGGCGGCGCACCGCCGAAATCGGCATGCGCGTAGAACACCGGCAGCAGCGTGAGGCCGATGCCGCTGCCCTGCGCGGCGGCGGCGAGGCGCTCGGCCATCTCGGCCCGGTTGGCATAGGGCGCGCCGTCCGGCGCGTGGTGCAGGTAGTGGAACTCGCCGACCCGGGTGAACCCGGATTCGAGCATCTCCACGTAGACCTGCTCGGCGATGGCCTGCACCGCCTCGGGCTGCAGGTGGGCCAGGAACCGGTACATCAGCTCGCGCCAGCTCCAGAAGCTGTCGCCGCTGTTGCCGCCGATCTCGGTGAGCCCGGCCATGCCGCGCTGGAAGGCGTGGCTGTGCAGGTTGCCCAGGCCCGGCAGGGCGATGGCCAGGGCGGTGTCGCCAGGCTGCGCGGCAACACCCGCGGTCACCTCGCTGAGCGTGCCGCCGGCGCAGCTGATGCGCACATCGCGGGCCCAGCCGTGCGGCAACAGCGCACGGGCGGCATGGAAAACAAGCGGCGGATTGGCCGAAGCGGCGGGGCTGGCTGGCATCACTGGACATCCCGGAAGTGGCGCCTATATTGTATAGACATATACGCCGACGTGGTTGCTGCCATGCACTGTGACACCCTCTGGTACCACGCCCACCTGATCACCGTCGACGGCCCCGGCCTGGGCCTGATCGAGAACGGCGTGCTTGCCGCGACCGATGGCCGCATCGTGCACGTGGGCGCGGCCGGTTCCGAGGCGCACCTGCAACCGGCCCGGCGCATCGATTGCGGTGGGCGCTGGATCAGCCCGGGCCTGGTCGACTGCCACACCCACCTGGTCTATGCCGGCAACCGCGCCGGCGAGTTCGAGCAGCGCCTGCAGGGGGTGAGCTACGCCGACATCGCCCGTGCCGGCGGCGGCATCGTCTCCACGGTGCGGGCCACGCGCGCGGCCAGCGAAGCCGACTTGATCGCGTCCAGCCTGCCGCGCCTGGACGCGATGCTCGCCGAGGGCATCACCACCCTGGAAATCAAATCCGGCTACGGCCTGAGCCTGGAGGATGAAACCAAGCAGCTGCGCGTGGCGCGCGAACTGGGCCGGCTGCGTGCGGTGGAGATCGTGCCGACCTTCCTGGGTGCGCACGCGATTCCGCCCGGCCGCCAGGCACAGGACTACATCGACGAGGTCTGCAACGTGATGATCCCGGCGGTGGCCGCGCAGGGCCTGGCCGAGGCCGTGGATGTGTTCTGCGAGAACATCGCCTTCAGCGCGGTGCAGGCCGAGCAGGTGTTCGTGGCGGCACGCCGGCACGGCCTGGCGATCAAGATCCACGCCGAGCAGCTGAGCAACCAGCATGGCGCGGCGCTGGCTGCACGCCACGGCGCGCTGTCGGCCGACCATGTCGAACACCTCGATGCCGATGGCATCGCGGCGATGGCGGCCGCCGGCACGGTGGCGGTGCTGCTGCCAGGCGCCTTCTATTTCACCCGCGACACCACCCTGCCCCCGATCGCCGCCCTGCGCGCGGCCGGGGTGCCACTGGCCCTGGCCACCGATTCCAACCCGGGCACCTCGCCACTGACCAGCCCGCTGCTGGCGATGAACATGGCCGCCACCCTGTTCCGCATGACGGTGGACGAATGCATCGCCGGTTTCACCCGCGAAGCCGCGCGCGCGCTGGGCCGCCACGACCGCGTGGGCCGGCTGGCGACCGGCCTGGATTGCAACCTGGCCCTGTGGGACATCGAGGCGCCTGCCGACGTGGTGTACCGCATGGGCTTGAACCCCCTGCACGCGCGCGTGATGCGCGGCGTTTCCGTCTGATCTTTGTGATGTCTGGAGATTCCATGAGCACTACCCTGACCCTGCAGCCCGGCGCGGTGACGCTGGCGCACTGGCGCGCCATCTACGACGGCGCCCGCGTGCGCCTGGACCCGGCCTCGGCCGCCGCCGTGCTGCGCAGCGCGCAGACCGTGGCCGACATCGTGGCCAGGGGCGCACCGGTGTATGGCATCAACACCGGCTTCGGCAAGCTGGCCAGCGTGCGCATCGAGCGCGACGACCTGGAAACCCTGCAGCGCAATATCGTGCTGTCGCATGCCGCGGGCGTGGGCGAGCCGATGCCGGCCCCGGTGGTGCGGCTGATGATGGCCCTCAAGCTGACCAGCCTCGCCCAGGGGGCGTCGGGCATCCGCCCGCAGACGCTGGCGCTGCTGGAAGCCTTCCTGCAGCACGACATCGTGCCGGTGATTCCCTGCCAGGGCTCGGTGGGCGCCTCCGGTGATCTGGCCCCGCTGTCGCACCTGGCCAGCGTCATGATCGGCGTGGGCGAAGCGTTCTCGAACGGTGAGCGCCTGCCCGCCGCCGAAGCGCTGGCGCGGCTCGGCCTGACCCCGCTGGTGCTGGGCGCCAAGGAGGGCCTGGCCCTGCTCAACGGCACCCAGTACTCCACCGCCTACGCGCTGGCGGGGCTGTTCGAGATCACCACCGTGTTCCATGCCGCGCTGGTGACCGGCGCGCTGTCGGTGGAAGCGGCCAAGGGCTCGGACACCCCGTTCGATCCGCGCATCCACAGCATCCGCGGCCAGCGTGGCCAGATCGCCACTGCGGCCACGCTGCGTGCACTGATGCAGGGCTCGGCCATCCGTGAGTCGCACCGCGACAACGACGTGCGCGTCCAGGACCCGTACTGCCTGCGCTGCCAGCCGCAGGTGATGGGCGCGGCGTTCGATGTCATGCGCCAGGCCGCCACCACGCTGGCGATCGAGGCCAATGGCGTGTCCGACAACCCGCTGGTGTTCACCGACACCAACGAGGCGCTGAGCGGCGGCAACTTCCACGCCGAGCCGGTGGCCTTCGCCGCGGACATGCTGGCCATGGCGGTGTGCGAGATCGGCTCGATCAGCGAGCGTCGCACCGCGATGCTGGTCGACCCGGCCCTGTCCGGCTTGCCCGCCTTCCTTACCCCGAAGCCCGGCCTCAACTCCGGCTTCATGATCCCGCAGGTGACCGCCGCCGCGCTGGTCTCGGAGAACAAGCAGCGCGCCTACCCGGCCAGCGTCGATTCGATCCCGACCTCGGCCAACCAGGAAGACCACGTGTCGATGGCCGCGCACGGTGCGCGCCGCCTGCTGGCGATGGCGGAGAACGCGGCCAACGTGGTGGGCATCGAGCTGCTGGCTGCCGCGCAGGGCTGCGATTTCCACGCCCCGCTGCGCTCCAGCGACGCCCTGGAAGGCGTCCGCGCACGCCTGCGCGCGCAGGTGCCGACGCTGCAGGACGACCGCTATTTCCACCCGGACATGGTGGCCGCCACCACGCTGGTGCGCAGCGGCGCGTTGGCCGAGGGCCTGGCCGACGTGCTGCCGCAGGTGGAGCCACTGGCATGACCACCCACCCGGACTGGCTCCAGGTGCATGAAGGCGATGCGCCGCTGGTGGTCAGCTTCCCGCACACCGGCAGCGAGCTGCCGCACGACCTGATCGACCGCTACCACTCCCCGTGGCTGGCCCGCCGCGACGCGGACTGGTGGGTGCACGAGCTGTACGACTTCGCGCGTGGCATGGGCGCGACCACGGTGCGCTCGGCGGTCTCGCGCTCGGTGATCGACCTCAACCGCGATCCCAGCGGCGTGTCGCTGTACCCGGGCCAGAACACCACCGGCCTGTGCCCGCTGACCACCTTCGACAACCAGCCGCTGTACCACGCGGGCATGGAACCGGACGACGCGGAAATTGCGCGCCGCCGCGACACCTATTTCGCGCCGTACCACGATGCGCTGGCTGCGCAGATCGCGCGGCTGCGCCAGCGCCACGGCACGGTGGTGGTCTACGACGCGCACTCGATCCGCTCGCACATCCCGCACCTGTTCGAGGGCGAACTGCCGCAGTTCAACCTCGGCACCGCCGGCCCGTCGGGCACGGTGGACACCGCCTGCGACAACGCGCTCAGCGATGTGGTGGACAACCTGTGCCGGATCAGCGGCCTGTCGCACGTGCGCAACGGCCGCTTCAAGGGCGGCTGGATTACCCGCCATTACAGCGACATCCCCGGCGGCGTGCACAGCCTGCAGATGGAACTGGCCTGCCGCGGCTACATGCACGAGCCGCTGCCCGACCAGGTGGACGAGCACAGCTGGCCCACCCCGCTCGACCCTGACCACGCCGCACCGCTGCGCCACACCCTGGCGCAGGTGCTCAACGCCTGCCTTGCATTTGCTACGAACCGGAGCGCCGCATGACCCGCAACGACCCGTCCCGCACCATCATCGCGCCCACCGGCAGCACGCTCACCGCCAAGAGCTGGCTCACCGAAGCACCGCTGCGCATGCTCATGAACAACCTGCATCCGGACGTGGCCGAGCGCCCGCAGGAACTGGTGGTGTACGGCGGCATCGGCCGCGCCGCGCGCGACTGGGAGAGCTTCGATGCCATCGTGGCGACGCTCACGCGCCTGGACGACGACCAGACCCTGCTGGTGCAGTCGGGCAAGCCCGTGGGCGTGTTCCGCACCCACGTGGACGCGCCGCGCGTGCTGATCGCCAACTCCAACCTGGTGCCGCGCTGGGCCAACTGGGACCACTTCAACGAGCTGGACAGGAAGGGCCTGGCGATGTACGGCCAGATGACCGCCGGCAGCTGGATCTACATCGGCGCCCAGGGCATCGTGCAGGGCACCTACGAAACCTTCGTGGAGATGGGCCGCCAGCACTACGACGGCAGCCTGGCAGGCAAGTGGCTGTTCACCGGTGGGTTGGGCGGCATGGGTGGCGCGCAACCGCTGGCGGCGGTGATGGCCGGTGCGTCGTGCCTCGCCGTGGAATGCCGCAAGAGCAGTATCGAAATGCGTCTGCGCACCGGCTACCTGGACACCTGGACCGACGACCTGGATGAAGCGCTGCGCCTGATCGAGGAATCGTGCACGGCCAAGAAGCCGCTGTCGGTCGGCCTGCTCGGCAATGTCGCCGACGTGCTGGACGAACTGCTGGTGCGCGGAGTCAAGCCGGACCTGCTGACCGACCAGACTTCCGCCCACGACCCGGTCAACGGCTACCTGCCGCAGGGCTGGACCGTCGAGGAATGGGACGACAAGCGCGTGTCCGCTCCCAAGGAGGTCGAAGCCGCCGCGCGCGCGTCGATGGCCAACCACATCCGCGCCATGCTCGCCTTCCACGCGCTCGGCGTGCCGACCGTGGACTACGGCAACAACCTGCGCCAGATGGCGCTGGAAGAAGGCGTCGAGGATGCCTTCGACTTCCCCGGTTTCGTCCCGGCCTACATTCGGCCGCTGTTCTGCCGGGGCATCGGCCCGTTCCGCTGGGCCGCGCTCAGCGGCGACCCGGAAGACATCGCCAAGACCGATGCGAAGGTCAAGGAGTTGATTCCGGACAACCCGCACCTGCACCGCTGGCTGGACATGGCCGCCGAGAAGATCAAGTTCCAGGGCCTGCCCGCGCGCATCTGCTGGGTGGGCCTGGGCGATCGCGACCGGCTGGGACTGGCCTTCAACGAGATGGTCGCCAGCGGCGAGCTGAAGGCGCCGGTGGTGATCGGCCGCGACCACCTCGACAGCGGCAGCGTCGCCTCGCCGAACCGCGAAACCGAGGCGATGGCCGACGGTTCCGATGCGGTGTCCGACTGGCCCCTGCTCAACGCGTTGCTCAACACCGCCAGCGGCGCCACGTGGGTGTCACTGCACCACGGCGGTGGCGTGGGCATGGGCTTCTCGCAGCATGCCGGCATGGTGATCGTCTGCGACGGCACCGAAGCGGCCGCCAAGCGCATCGCGCGCGTGCTGTGGAACGACCCGGCCACGGGCGTGATGCGGCACGCCGACGCCGGGTACGACATCGCGGTGGAGTGCGCGAAGGAGAAGGGCCTGGATCTGCCGGGGATTCTGGGCTAAGGCACGCAGGTTTCGACCACCGGCCAGCACCTGCCGCCGCGTGGAGCCACGCCATGCGTGGCTGCGCCTTGCATCCGGCAGCGCGTGCAGCCACCCATTGGGTGGCTCTACGTGATGGAACGAAAGGCCACGACAGACCGGTGCCAGCATCGTAGAACCACGCCATGCGTGGCTGCGCTTCGATCGGCACCGCGTGCAGCCACCCATGGGGTGGCTCTACGTGGTGCAACGAAATGCCCCGACAGACCGGTCCGCGCACCGTAGAGCCACGCCATGCGTGGCTGCGCTTCAATCCGGCACCGCGTGCAGCCACCCATGGGGTGGCTCTACGTGGTGCAACGAAACGCCACGACAGACCCGTGCCAGCATCGTAGAGCCACGCCATGCGTGGCTGCGCTTCAATCGGCACCGCGTGCAGCCACCCATGGGGTGGCTCTACGTGATGCAACGAAACGCCACGACACGCCGGCGCGCGCACCGTAGAGCCACGCCATGCGTGGCTGCGCTTCAATCGGCACCGCGCGCAGCCACCCATGGGGTGGCTCTGCGTGGTGCAACGAAATGCCCCGACACACCGGCGCGCGCATCGTAGAGCCACGCCATGCGTGGCTGCGCCTTGCGTCCGGCACCGCGTGCAGCCACCCATGGGGTGGCTCTACATGGTGCAACGAAATGCCCCGACAGACCGGTCCGCGCATCGTAGAGCCACGCCATGCGTGGCTGCGCCTTGCACGCAGATCGCCACCCCAGGAGCCCCGATTGCACCGGCTTCGGCAGCCACGCGTGGCATGGCTCTGCCCTGCAACCCCGGCACTCAATCACCGCCATACGCCCATGACGGGTGACCTTTCAGGCAACACCTGTTAACTTTCGCGCCAGTTTTTTAGTTTACAGCCCTCCCCATGTCCCTGCTGTCGCATCGCCCTGCCCTTACCCGGATCTCCCTGGCCGTCGCCGTCGCACTATCGGCCACCGCCCACGCCGCCCCCCAGGCCACCACCCTCGACGTGGTCAACGTGACCGCCGCCAGCGAGACCGAGCAGGCCCGCGCGGCGCTCAAGCGCGTTCCCGGCGCCAGCAACGTGGTGGACCTGACCAACGCCGACCGCCGCCTGTCCACCAGCGCCGATGTGCTGGCCTACCAGCCGGGCGTCAGTGCGCAGTCGCCGGGCAATGAAGGCGCCAAGGTCTCGATCCGTGGCTCGGGCATCAACCGGGGTCCGGGCGCGCATGCCTCGGGGATTTCAGTGTCGCTGGATGGCCTGCCACTGACCGGCCCGGGGGGCACGCCGTATGAGCTGCTTGAGCCGCTGTGGCTGAGCCGGGCCGAGGTGCTGCGGGGTGCCAATGGGTTCGAGCGCGGCGCGTTGGCGCTGGGCGGTGCCATCAATTACGTGAGCCGCAGTGGGCGCGATTCGGCCGGCCTGGACGTGCAGTACGAAGCAGGCAGCCGCGGCTACCAGAAGCGCAGCATCGGCTATGGCGGGGTGAGCGGCGATGTCGACTACTACCTGGCCTACACCGATACCGAGGCCGACGGCTACCAGCGCCACGCCGCCAGCGACGGCAAGGGGGCGATGGCCAACCTCGGCTGGCAGATCACCCCACAGCTGGAAACCCGCTTCTTCGTGCGTTACCGCGAGACCAATCACGAAACGCCCGGGCGCCTGACCCGCGACCAGATCCGCAACGATCCGCGCGCGGCCAATCCGGCCAACCTGGCCATCGACGCGCGCCGTCCGCAGCCGGGCAGCACCTGGATCGGCAACATGACCACCTGGCAGATCGACGAAGCTTCTTCGCTGCAGGCCGGGCTGGTGTACCACACGTACCCGATGGACTTGAACGAGAGCCTGTATCGGCAGCAGCTGGACTACAGCAACCTCAACGCCACACTCGACTACCGCCACCGGCATGTACTGTTCGGCCGCGACAGCGTGACCACCCTCGGCCTGCGCGTCACCCACGACCTCGATGCGGACGTGCGCGAGACCCTGCGATTTGCCAGCAACGGCTATGCCGCCGGGACGCACACGCGCGATTTCTCGCACCACGGCACCGACAGCACCCTGCGCGTCGGCAACGACCTGGCACTCACCGAGGCGCTGCACCTGCAGACCGGGCTGGCGCTGATCAATACCCGCCGCGATGTGCAGGTCACCTGGCCGGCCACGCCCGAGCGCCTGCGCGAGCAGCAGTGGGATTACGCACCGCGGCTGGGTGTCACCTGGCAGCAGACCCCGCAACTGCAGTGGTTCGGCAACCTGAGCCGCTCGGTCGAGCCGGCCCATCCGTGGTCGATGATCTGGGGCTCGAACCAGTACTTCGGCCCGGGTCATGGCGCCTCCACCGGCCGCCAGCGCGCGCCCGTGCCGCTGGACAACCAGACCGCCACCACGCTGGAACTGGGCGCGCGCGGCGACAGCGTGCTGGGCCGCTGGGAGCTGACCGGCTACTACGCCCGCGTGTTGCACGAACTGCTTACCGTGGAGGTAATGCCGGTACCGAACCTGTTCGTGGCCGAGAACAACGCCAGCCCGACCGTGCATCGCGGCCTGGAAGCGGGGCTGGACAGCACGCTGTGGGAAGGCCGCGAGGGCCGCCTGGCGCTGCGCCAGGCGTACACCTTCAGCGACTTCCGTTATCGCCATGACGCCCTGTTCGGCAGCAATCGCCTGCCGGGCTTGCCGCGCCATTACTACCAGGCCGCGCTGCGCTACGACCACCCGACCGGCTTCCATGCAGCGCTCAACACCGAGTACGCCTCGAAGATGTTCGTGGACTACGCCAATAGTGTCAGCGCCGATAGCCACGTGATCGTTGGCAGCCGGGTGGGCTATGACGCGCCCGGTGGACGCTGGCAGGCCTGGGCCGAGCTGCGCAATATCGGCGACCGCCATTACGCCGCCACGGTGACGCCGGGCTACAACGATGCCGGAAAGGATGTGGCGCGCTCGACCCCGGGCGAAGGCCGTGGCGTGTATGCCGGCGTGCGCTGGCGGTTCGAGTGACCGCCTGAGCGCAGCGCGGGCCGCGTTATGATCGCCGGCTCACATCGAGCGCAGGGAGCACGTGGATGACCGGACGTTTTGGCTATACCCATGGCGCGGTGCTGCGCCGCGACCGCCTGTACATCGCCGGGGTCGCGCTGGAGCTGGAGGAGCAGGACGTGCCCCACGCGATCCTGTTCGCCCGCCAGGGGGACGCGCTCGATACCTGGTCGTTCGAACAGCGCCTGGCCGGTCTGGTGGGCGTACCGCTGGAGGGGGTGGACACGGCGGTCACCGTGGGTGAGGAAGGGTATGTCGAGTGGACCGATGACGACGGTGCGGCCGAAGACCGCATCGGCGACGAGGATCCTGCTTCCTGGCCCAACCGCCTGCGCCGACTGCGTGGCGTGCGCCAGATCGATGGCGTGCTGTATGCGTTTGGTGCAGGCCGCCAAGTGCATCGGCGTGCGCTGGATGAGGCGGCTTGGGCGCGCTGCGACGCTGGCTGCCGGGTCGGTGCAGGCAGCGGTGATCCCAGCAGCGTGCATGACCTCGATGGCAGCGGCCAGCACGACCTGCTCGCAGTGGGCAGCGGCGGTGCGCTATGGCGCCGGACCGGCGCGGACTGGTCGGCATTGCCCACTGCCACCGACGATGCGCTGCATTGCGTCTGCCGCAGCGCCGACGGCTACGTGGCGGCGGGCGACCGTGGCACCGTCCTTGTGATCGACGGCGCGCGCGTGCACGCGGTGGCGCACGCGCACGGCGAGCACACGTTCTGCGGCATCGCGCCCGCATTCGGCCGTGTGTACCTGTGCAGCGAGGCGGGCGCCCTGTTCCAGCTCCAGGGCCAGGTCCTCTCGCCAGTGGACGTGGCGCCGGATCCGCAGGGCGGCGGGCACCTCTCCAGTGCCGATGGAGTGTTGCTCTGGGTGACCGCTGCCCAGGTGCGCAGCTTCGACGGCACGCACTGGCGGGACATCACCCCGGAATGACGGCGCGGTCGGCGCCCGTGCCACCGGCGTTCAACCAGTAAAAGTACTGGGCCGATCCGCGGGGATTTGCCGTGGTGCGCGCTGCGCGCCTGCTCGACACTGGCGGCATTCCCGTCGCTGGAGCCTGCCGTGATCTCCTCCGCAACACGCGCCCTGTGCGCGCTTACGCTGGCGGTGTGTGCCGTGGCCCTGGGCCACGCCCAGGACACGCCCACCGCGGCGACCACCCGCTTCGCGTTGCTGGACCGCAACCACGACGGCACGCTCAGTGCGGACGAGTACGACAGCGGTGCGGTGTTCCGCGAACTGGACACCAACCAGAACTACCGGATCAGTCTGGATGAACTGCAGGCCGCGCTGGGCCCGGATCGGGATGGGCAGCTCTCTGCGGCCGACCGTCTGCGCGTGGCCGACCTCAACGGCGATGGCGACCTCAGTGGCGAGGAAGCGGGCCGGTTCGCGCAAATGCGCTTCGAGGGCCTGGATACCAACCACGACGAGCAGCTGGATCTGGCCGAGTTCCAGAGCGGGTTCCGCCGGTAGTCAGATCGCACTGGCCTGCGCAAAGACCGCCAGGTACATCGCCACCACCGCGATGCTGCCGGCGACCAGCATCGAGGCCAGGCCGACCACGCCGGCCAGCCAGCGCCCATGCATGCCGCCGAAGCGCCAGACCAGCAACACCACCAAGGGCCCCAACCACGCCACCGGGTAGCCCGCGGCGAATGCAGTGGTGAACGACGGCGGCGCCATGCCCTGCGCCTGCAGGGGGGCCAGCAACCGTGGCAGGATCACGGCCCCCATCAGGGTCGTCAGCAGTGCGGTCACCCCACTGGTGGCCAGACCCACCACCAGTGCGCCCGCCCCAACGGGGCGGTAGGCGGTCAATGTCGTCACTCCAGCCATGGTCATGTATCCCGTAAGGTCTGCAGCACATCCATCAAGGTAGTGGCGTGCGGTGCGATTTCCTGCGCGATCCAGCCGAGCGCGGCGAAGAACAGCAGTACGCCGAGCAGTGGCCAAACGGTATGCGCAAGGCACAACCGCCACCAGCCCTGCGCCTGCATGCCCTGCATGCGCCGGTACAGGCCACCGGCGATGGCCGCATCGACCAGCAGTTCGGCCATGAGCACCGGCGCTGTCCAGACCACCCAACTGGCCGCCACCACGGCGGCAGCCACGACAGCCACGACACCAAGCAGCGCGAGGATCGGCAGACCTGCTTCGTCATCGGCAAGGTCCAGCATCGCGCCATCGCTGGCGCTGCTGGACGTGCTCCCCTCGCCCCACGAGGCGGAGGCACCGCCGCCACCGGAGCGACCGCCACTGCCGAACCAGTCCGGTCCCCCGCCGGGTGCGGCGGAACCGCCCGCCCCACCGGCATCCGGGAGCACCGCATCGGCAGCGACATCGCCGCGCCAGCGCAACCATGCCCACATCAGCAGCAGGAAGATGGCATACGCCAGCAGCACCGCCAGCGGATAGCGCAGCAGCATCGTATCGATGCCGCCCACCCGCAGCAGGTGCGAGGCGAGCAGCCCGGCGACGCCGGTGACCAGCACGATGGCCGCCATCTGCAGGCGCGGCCAGCCGCCGCGCTGCAGCTGCTGGCGGGCACGCGCGATTTCGCTGCCGCGGGTCAACGGCAGCAGCAGCGGGTGGCTGGGCCGTGGTACGCGCCGCTTCACGTATCCGCCTGCTTGGTCACCGCTTCGATGCGATGGCCATCGGGATCGATCACGAAGGCGGCGTAGTAGTGATCGCCATAGTCCGGGCGCAATCCAGCCGCGCCGTTGTCCTGGCCGCCGGCGAGCAGCGCGGCGTGATGGAAGGCATTGACGGCAGTGCGCGTGGGCGCACTGAAGGCAAGATGGAAACCCGGTCCAGGCGCGGCCGCATCATCGTGCAGCTTCAGGCACAGCAGGTCCTCATCGTCGACCCGCCCATAGCCAATCGCGGTGTCGTCCTCGAACACACGGCGATAGCCCAGTGCACCCAGCACGGCATCGTAGAACGCGCCGGCCAAGGCGAGGTCGCGGACCCCAAGTGAAACATGATGCAGCACGAGGACGTCCTTGCCGTGGAATGCGGAATGCATGCCCGCATTCTAGGGCCGCTGCAGGCGTCCGTGAACATGCCCTCGCGCACTGAACGCCTACGCCGCCCGGATGGTGGCCGGGACCAGGCAAGGCGCGTGATCGGCGGTGGCAAGCGCCTGCAGGCGTTCACGTCCCCGCACTTCCACTTCGCGCCCGTCGACCATGACCAGCCCTTCGGCCTGGAACCGGCGCAGCAAGCGGCTCAACGTCTCCGGTGCCAGGCGCAGATAGCTGGCGATATCCATTCGCGACATGGTGAGCTGCCAGTGGGTGGAGGAGTAGCCGCGCGCGCCCATGCGATCGGCCATGCCGATCAGGAACGCAGCCAGGCGCTCGTCGGCGTTGGTGCTGCACGACAACCGCGCCGCGCGCGCGATCTCGCGGCTCATCATGCCGAACAACCGCGCCTGCAGTGCAGGCATGCGGGTGGTCAGGTCCAGCGCACGCTGGAAGGGCAACCTGCACACCGTCACCGTATCCAGCGCCACGGCGTTGCACGGATAGCGGCCCTCGTCTATGGCGCTGAAGCCGATGACATCGCCGGGCATGTGGAACCCCAGGATCTGCTCGCGGCCTGCGCGATCGACCGCGTAGGTTTTGACCGTGCCCAATCGGACCACCGAGATGCACCGGAACGGGTCGCCCTGGTGGAACAGGAAACTCCCGGCATGCGCCGGGGCGGCGTGCTCGATCAACGCATCCAGCTCACCCAACAGGTCCGCGCCCACCGCCCCGGAAAAGCACGCCGGACCCAACGGGCAGGCGTCGCACTCCCAGCAGCGCGCCGACGGCGTGACAACACTCCTGGCCATGGTCGAGATCTCCAGCTCTGGATGCCGCCCCCTTCCCCACCCCATGCAGCCAACCCTGCCACCGCAAGCCAGCAGGTTATTTTGTGCGATGCCGCGGTGCAATGTCGCCACCACCAGTATTTCTACTGGTCACCCACATTCAGCTTATCCGGCGCGGTTGGATGAAGCGTTTGGCCGACCGAAACCCCCGCCAGGGCCATCGCTCCGTCGCTTGACCCACATCAAGTGCCAACCCGGCCCGTCGACCTATCGTGTGGGTACCGGGCACATCGCCGTCGCTTACCCCGTCCCCGCCCCTCTCTGGAGCCTTTCCCATGAACCGCGCGTTCCGCCTCATATCGCTGGCACTGATCCTCGCTGCGGCTGGCGCAAGCCAGGCCCAGCAGCCCACCGTCAACATCGGCGAGCGTCACGGCAACCTGCGCGCCGCCCAGGAGCACATCGTGCAGGCGTATCAACTGATCGGCGTGGCACAACAGGACAACGACTCACGCCTGGGCGGCCATGCCGGGCGCGCACGCGAACTGCTGATCCAGGCCGACCAGGAGCTGCGCCAGGCGGCGAATGTCGCCAACAACAACGGACGACCGTAATGAACCAGGCCTCTGCGGCCTGGCCGTCGCGGAGGCCGGCAGGCGGGTCACGCAGGCGTCGCGAGGCTACTTGCCTGCCATGGATGTCGAGCGTGCACGCGACGGAGCGGCGGCCAGGGCGGTGACGACCCGGCGGGCCACCTGCGCCTCGTCTGCGGTACGGCCGAAGTGGTCGACATAGCGGCCTTCGCGGTCGAGCAGGAACAGGAAGGTGGAATGGTCCATCATGTACTGTCCGCGACTGCCATACGGAACCTTCTGGTAATACACGTGGTAGCGGTCGGTGACCTCGGCAATCTGCGCCGGTGTGCCGGTCAGCCCCACGAAGTCGGGCCCGAATACCGACACGTAGGCCTTCATCCTGGCCGGTGTATCGCGGGCGGGATCAACGCTGACGAAGATGGGGACCAACGATGGCCCGCCCAGCGACCGCACGCGCCGGGCAATGCGCGCCACGCGCGCCAGGTCGGTGGGACACACATCCGGGCAGGAGGTAAACCCGAAATACAGCAGCGCCGGTTTGCCTTGGAAGCTGCGCTCGGTGACCTCGCGTCCACTCTGGTCGGTAAGTTTGAACGCGCCGCCAGTCCGCGGCGGGCTCTGCGCCGCCAGCGGTGGCGTCAGCAGCAGCGACACCACAAGAGCAGCCGCGAGGGCCTGCCATCGGGATCGTTCCATGTCAGTGCGCTCCACTGTACGTCAGTGCGAAGCCGACCAGGTTGGAATCCTGTCCATCCCGCGACTGGCTGCCGACGGATAGGGCAACGGTCAATTGACCGGTCACCCGGTAGCCGCAACTCAGTTCGTTGAGGTAGTCGTGCCGTCCGGCTCCCGGTGCCCACGGCCGCCGTTTGTCGGTGCGGGTGGCGCCCACGACCCAGCGGCCATAATCGATCGTGACCGAGGTGGTGAGGTAGCGGGTGTCGTTGCCGGCGACGGCGTCTTCGTTCTGCACGGCCGCGTACTCCAGCAGCGGTACGACGTCGACGTAGCGGCCGCGCAACGTGGTGTCCAGGTCGGCGCTGGAATCGGGTGCCCAGATATAGCGCGCTGAGACGATGCGGATCACTTCATCGTCGGCAGGCCCGGTGCCTGGCTGCGCCGGCCCGGCACGGTTTCGCATGTAGCCGGCCTGCAGTTCCAGGAACGGCAGTGCGGGAATCGCATCCCAGTTCACCGTCAACGCGTAGGAATCCAGTTTGCCGGTGTTGGCCGGGCCGCCGTCGGCACGCTGGGCGCGCCCACCACTACGGAAGAACGGCCGGCTCAACTCGGTGGTGTCGGCGGTGTAGAGATTGACCCCGCCCTGCAGCATCCCCAGCCTCTGGCCGAACCAGCGATACGCGTAGGTTGCGCCGAGCACGCCGCCCAGATCGTAGGTCGAGACGAAATCATTGGTATACAGCCCCGGTGCGGCATCCATCGCGCGCCCGAACGGCACCTGCAGTTTGCCCACCTGCAGCTGCGTGTGCCGGGTGAGCGCGTAGTAATTGAGCTCGTTGACCACCAGGCCGATGTCACCGAAGGTGCGTTTCTCACCCGCGCCCGGCGGGTTGATCGGGTTGAGTTCGGTGGACAGCCGGATCTGGTCGTTGGGGCTGAACCGCACGTAGAAGCTGCTCTGGATGTCAGGGTAGAAATCGGTGGTGTCGCGCGGCGCGGTCGCACCATCGCCCTCGGTACGGCTGACGTCATACTGCATCACCGCGCTGTAATCCATGCCGAAATTGGGGTAATAGCCCTTGTCGGCACGGGCCTCGCCGGACAGCACGGCCAACCCGCCCACGATGCCCAGCGCCAGGCTGCGTCTGCATAGCGCGTCCATCACGGACCCTCCGGAGGCAGCTGCACATTGGCCGGCAGGGTGAACTCGCGCCCGCTGTTCGTGAGGTAGCTGCAGGTCTGGTTGTCGCCGTAGATGCCCCCCAGCGGCGCCAGCTTTACCGCCTGCGCATAGTCCCCGGGGCGTACCACCTGGATCACCTGCATCATCCCGCCGTCTTCGTGTTCGAGGATGTGGCAGTGATAGACGAACTTGCCCAGCATCACCGGGTCACGGAACGGGATGCGCACTGTGATCGAGCCGCGCGCGGGGATGAACACCGTATCGCGGTAGCCGCTGAACGGCACCGGCTTGTCGTTGATCGCCACCACCTGGAAATCGGTCTGATGGATATGGAACTGGTGCAGTTCCTGGGAGGGGTTGTACAGCCTCCACTCCTCCACATCGCCCAGCTTGACGGTGGTATTCACGCGGCGCGGATCGAAGCGCTCGCCATTGATCAGGAATGCATCGCCGTCGGTGGCCGAATCCTGGAAGGCGAACTGGCGGACGTTGGCGACCTTCACCTTGCCCAGGTCCTCCAGCACCGGGTATGCACTGGAAATGCTGCGTGTTGCCAAGGCCGCACCGGTCACCCGCAGCGTGGCGATGCGCGCGCCCTTGTACTGATCGCCGGCCGCACCGGTGTTGCCGGCGGCCAGCTCCACGGCATGGTCGCCCGTAGTGGCGCCCACCACCAGGATGCTGAAGCGTGCCGACGGCCCGATCAGCAGTTCGTCGGTCATCACCCGCTTGTTCACCGTGTTGCCGTCGCGCGAGAGGATCTGCACGTTCTGGCCGTTGATGCGGATGCGGAAATACTGGTTGGCCGAGATGTTCATCAGGTGCCACAGCTGGGTTTCGCCCGGCTGGATCGTGATCACTGGATCGGCTTGCCCGTTGACGGTGCGGATGGATGGTGCGCTGGTGACGATTTCGCTGGCCAGCCTGCCGGTCAGGGTCTTCTGGAAGTTGCGCAGGACCAGCACGCGTTCCTTGATGCCCTTCAGTTCCGGGAACGGATCCAGGAGGCCGTCGACCAGGATCGGCCCGGCGATGCCCGATTCCACCTGGCGCTGCGCGCCGCCGTGGAAATGGCTGTGGTACCAGTACGCGCCAGGACTGTGGTCGGGGGGCAGCTTGAAGCGGTACAGACCCTTTTCGTGCGGGCCGACCTCGCGGAAGATGCTGTCGCCCGAGTCCAGTGGGGTGACGGTCATCCCGTGGAAATGCAGGTTGGTCGTCTCGTCCATCTGGTTGTCCAGCGTGATCGACACCGTGCCACCGGGACGGGTGCGGATCAGCGGCGCGTCGTAGTCCCCGTTGAACACCAGCGCGCGATAGGGTTGCCCGCCTACCGACACCGCCGACATCGCCGGGCGCAACGTGCCCTTGCTGATGCCGTCGGCCCCGTAGCGGATTTCCGCCGGCGACTGCAGCGGCGCGCCGGGTGCGGCGGTGTCCAGCGGGGATTGGGCCACAGTGGCCCCGGTCCACAGCAGCGTGCCGATCAGCACCACGGCGTAAAGATCGTGCAGCCATCGTGTGCGTGACGGATGCGGGGGAATGGCGGGATGATCCATGGATGTACCTGCTAGGCGACGGTTCCGGGGGTGGCATCAGGTACCGGCAATGGCCCAGGTGATGAAGCCGGTGGCGACGGCACTCAGCGCCAACCCGGCCAGGAACAGCCAGTCGGCCATCACCTCCAGCATCCGGTTGCGCTTGCGCCTGCGTGTGCGCAGCGCGCCATAGGCACACAGGCACGAGGCCAGGTAGATCAGCGAATCGATGCTGAGCAGGTCATCGCCCAGGGTGTCCACCTTGCGCAGCACTGTGACCACGTGCAGCACCCCGACCACGGTCATGCACACGCCCAGCATCGCGGCCGACGTGGTGAAAATGTGGACGCAGATGTCCTCGTCCAGATGCGCATTGCGTGGCAGTGACGGGTCAGGTGGGGGCGACGGAACCGGGGCCATTGGCGTTCTCGCTGGCAGCGTCCGGAAACGCTCCGGGCACGGGTCAGCCCGACCTTAGCGAGCACCATCCGCCCACTTCATGACCTGGATCAAGCCGACGCGGATCATGCGGCCGGGCGCGCGCATTCAGCCGTCGGCGACGCGCGGACGTGGTCGCCGCGGGCTTGACCAGGATCAAGCCACCTTCACTGCCTGCGCGGCATGGTGCGCACTGGTCCCGCACGCGCGCCGCCGCGCCTCCTGCCTGCCATGTGGAATGACTTCAGCCATACCTTCCTGGTGATCTTCACCAGCCTGCTGCCGGTGATCAATCCGCCCGGGGCGGCATTGCTGGTGCTCGGCCTCCTGCCTGACGCCACCGTGGCCCAGCGCGCGCGGGTGGCGCGTGCGGTCGCGTTCAACAGCCTGGTGATGCTCGCTGCATCCATCGGAATCGGCGCTTACGTGCTCTCGTTCTTCGGCATTTCCATTCCGGTGCTGCGGCTGGCCGGCGGCCTGGTGATCGCCGCCACCGGCTGGCGCCTGCTGCAGGCCCCGGCGCAGAGCGAACACGGCACGCTCGCCGGCGCGGCGCAGGCGGAGGCACGGGAGGACGTCGACGCCACGTTGGAATCGCAGTTGTTCTACCCCTTCACGCTGCCGCTCACGGTCGGTCCCGGCTCGATCTCGGTGGCCATTGCGGTGGGCACGAGCTCCCCTGCCGAAGGACCGGAGACGGTGCATGTCGCTGCCGCGGCCAGTGCGCTGGTCGCGTTGTGCGTGCTGATCTACCTGTGCATGCGCTATGCCGGCCGCCTGCAATCGCTGCTCGGGCGCACCGGTACCCAGGTCGTGTTGCGGCTGCTGGCATTCGTGCTGCTGTGCATCGGCGTGCAGATCGGCTGGCTGGGATTGTCTGAGCTACTGGGGCTGCCGGGCGTGCATTGAAGCACGCCGATGGCGCGTACTCATGCCGTGCGGGGCGCCTCCGCCAGCGCCAGCAACTGCGTGGCCACCCGATCAAACGGCCCGATGTCCTGCATCGCCCGGCACATCGCCACCGCGCCCTCCACGCCGGCGATGATCATGGTCGCCTGCACGGCCGCCTGCGCGGGGGCGTGCCCGGCCTCGATCAGCGCGTTGCCAAGCCGCTGCTCCCAGCGTGCGAACACCGCCGCCGCCGCCCCCCGTGCCTGGCTCGGCACCGCCTCCACCGGCGCTTCCACCGACGCGGCCAGCACCGGGCAGCCGGCATCGAAGTTGCTGCGCAGCAGGCGCTCGCGCCACAACTGCAGGAACTGCGCGATACCCGATGCAGCGCCCTCCTGCAGCAGCTTTTCGAGCAGGGCATCCACCTTGTCACCGGCCAACGTGGTGGCGCGGGCCAACAGTTCCTGCTTGCCACCGGGGAAGTGATGGTAGGTCGAGCCGAGTGGCGCGTGGGCCGCCTTGGTCACCTCGCGGATGCTGGTGGCGTTGAGCCCCACCCGCGCGAGCATGTCCGCTGCGGCGGCGACCACGCGTTGCGGTGCGTCGGTCGTTCGCGGTCCCATGGGCCCCTCCTTGCTAAGACAGTCGTCATAGCCTAGCGTATCCGCTCTATTACAGTCGTCATATTCCGCATGAATCTCTGGTTCCGCCTGCTCTGCCTGCTCCTGTGCAGTTACTTCCGCCCGCGCCTGGCGGCACCGTTCGGGGTCTCCAGACTGCGGTTCCGGGTGCTGCCCAACGACCTGGACAGCAACCTGCACATGACCAACGGGCGCTACTGGAACATCTTCGACCTGGGCCGGCTGGACCTGATCCTGCGCATGGGCCTGGGCCGGGTGGCGCTGCGCGAGAAGTGGGCGCCGATCGTGGGCGCCGGCACCATCCAGTTCCGCCGCGAGCTCAAGCCGTTCCAGCGCTTCACCCTGGAAACGCGCCTGGTCGGCTGGGTGGGCACGCGGGTGATCATGGAGCAACGGGTACTGCTGGGTGAGGACACGATCGCCACCCGCGCCCTGCTGGTAACCGGCATCTACGACCGTCGCCAGCGCCGCTTCGTGGACATGCCGCGCATGATGCAGTCCATCGGCGCCGAGGATGTGCCCTCCCCGCCGCTCGGCAAGGCCGCCGACGCCTTGCTGGCGGCCGACGCCGCGCTCAAGCAGGACGACGCCTGAGCCGCCCTCGCGTCACGGTGCCGCGCGCACCGGCTGCACCCGCTCGACCTGCACCATCTGGCTCCTGCCGCCCACGTGCAGCACGTACTCGAAGGTCTGCTTCATCGTGCTGTAGGCCTTGCCGTCGGGCGCGCCGTAGTTCGCGCCCACGCTGAGGGTGTGGCGGCCGCGCGGCAATGGCGTGAGCATCAGCCAGTAGCCGTCGGCTGCGGCCAGCGCCGAGGTGTCGTCCTCCGGATCGAGGCGGAAACAGCCGTTGCTGGACACCCGATGCGCCCGCATGTCGCCCAGCGGCTGCCCATCCAGGAGGACCACCGCGCTGAGCAGGTGCTCGTTGTTGACCGCCGCACGCGCCTGCAGCGCCGTGCACTCACGCCGCCCGGGCGACGCGAAGATCACCATGTTGATGATCGGCAGCAGCAGGTGCTTGCCTTCGGGAACCACGCACTCGCGACGCGGCTGGAAACGACCGTTGGTGCCCGCCAGGAACCACACCGGCCCGTGCTGGTCCATGTCGCACAGGCGGCCGTCGGGGTCCATGTACGGCGCAATCGGCCGCGCCGCCGCCCACCGCCACCACTGTTCCGTCCAGCCGGCCAGCGTGGTGCCCTGCACCGCCGCGCGCGTGATCGGCGCGGCCTCGGCCTGCGGGCTCCCCGCGTTCGCAGCGGTCATGGTCATGGCCAGGGCCGTCAACACGCCCCTCCCCACGCCGGCCAGGCGCGCCTGCAGTCGTTCGTGCATTCCCTTGTCCTCGTTGCTCCCTGCCCGGCGACACAGCGCCGCCCGGCTCCCCGGGAATCTACCGCATCAGCGCCGCCGTGCGTGCAGCGCCCGGGCCACGGCGGCCTCGGCCAGGGGCGCCATGCGCGCATAGCCAGCCGCGGTGGGATGCACGCCGTCGGCGGCCAATGCCGCATCCAGGCCACCATCGCCGTTGGCCAGCGCGCCGTAGTAGTCCAGGCAGACCAGGCCCTGCGCATCGGCGTACTGCCGCAGCGCCGCGTTGAGCGCGCGCACCTTCGGCGCCGGCTGCACGCCCGGCTGCCAGGGGTAGTCACTGACCGGCAGCACCGAGGCCAGTACCACCGCGATGCCATGCGCCCTGGCCAGTTCCACCATCGACCGCAGGTTGTCTTCGATCATCGCCTGCGTGCTCGGGCCGGTATTGCCCGCGATGTCATTGGTCCCGGCCAGGATCACCACCACCGCGGGTTGCAGCGCCACCACGTCCTGGCGGAACCGCAGCAGCATCTGCGCGGTGGTCTGGCCGCTGATGCCGCGGTTCACGTATCCCTTGCCCGGGAAGAACGACGCACTGCCGGTGCGGCCCCAACCTTCGGTGATGGAGTCGCCGAAAAACACTACGCGTGGCTGGCCTGGCGCGGCGGCGGGCAGCGCGGCATTCTCGGCGCGGTAGCGCTGCAATTGGGGCCAGTCCAGCAGGCGCTGCTGCATGCCGTCCACCTGCGCGGGGGTCAGGTCCTGCACCGGCGTGCGCAACAGCGGGTTGACCGCCGGGCCGTCGGCGTATGCCGCGGGGATCAGCAGCGACAGCGTCGCGACGGCGACCAGGGCATGCGGCAATGAAGGCATCCGGGACACTCCGACGGGGATCACCACCAGCCTAGCATGGGGTCGTGGTGCGCTTGCCGGGCAGCAGGGCGCGCCACAGGGTCCAGGATCGCCACCAGCGTCGGAACGGCCGTCTGGCGCGCCGACGTAACCCCGCATCGCCGCTGCAGAGGCGCTGTTCGACCGCGGCCAGCACGCGCTCGGCCGCCCGCGCGTCGGTTGCGGGGTGGATCTGCATCGCATACGCGCGCCGCGCCTGTGCCGCTGCCCCGGGCATTGCCAATGCCGCGTCGATCGCTGCATCGATCTCGTCCGGCGAGCGCACGTCGTGCATGCACGGCTGTGGTTGGCGGTGGCAGACGGTCACCACCGGCTTGTCGAGCAGGATGAATTCTTCCACCACCGAGGAGGTGTCGCAGACCAGCACGTCGGCGGCCTGCATCATGGCCACCACGTGCTCGGCCTCCAGATAGCACGCATTCGGGCCGGCCAGCGCGCGGTAGCGCTCGCGCACCGCGGGGGGCGACATCGGGTGCAGGGTCAGCAGCCAATACCGGTCGCCGCGCGCGATGAGCGCCTCCAGCACCGGCAGGCATCGGCTCGCCTGGCTCAAGGGCGCATTGAACGTGGAGGCGTACATCACCCGCGGCCGCCCGCCTGCCGCCGCGAGCAGTGCCTGCACCTGCGTGCCGGGCGCAGCGAACAGCGCATCCAGTTTCGGCCACCCTGTCTCGACCACCCCGAAGTCCCGGCGCTGGGCTGCCAACTGCCGCAGTGGTGCGGTGGTGGCCGGTCCGTGCGAGCAGTACAGGTCGAACAGACCCAGCATGCGGAACTGGCCCTGCGCCGGGTCGCGCTTGTGCAGGTTCAATCCGTGGAACAGCTGCACCTGCAGGCCGGGGAAGAACGGCGGGATCCGGTTCACGGTGGCAAACACCGCGTGCGGCTTGAACGCGCGCAACTGCCAGCCACTGCCAATCCGCTGCTCGCCCGGTTGCAGGCGCGCGGCCACCGCGTCCGGTGCCAGCCACAGCACCTGGTGACCGCGTGCCTGCGCGCACGCCGCCAACGGGCGCAGGATCGGCAGCGCGTACGCCTCCGAGGCGAGCATCACCCAGCGCCGGGACGCGTGCGGCGGCGGGACGGCAGTGGGCATCAACGCGGCCGGCATGCGCAGGTCAGGAAAGGACGCTGGCAGCGGTTGGCAGCGCTGTGTCCGCCTGGGCATCGGTGGGCAGGCGTGGCGGTTCGTAGAGCACCGTACCCAGGCGTTCACGGAACGCGGCGTCGCGTTCCAGGAAGCGGGCGCGGGCCGCCTGCCCCAGCGCACTGCATTGCCCCTCGCTCAGCTGCAGCACGCGCGCCACGCCGGCTTCGATCGCCGCGGCCTCCACGCGATGGCGCTGGGTCAGCCCCATCGGCGCCCCCGGCGTGCAGGCGAGCAACACGCCACAGTCGGCGTCGACCAGCTCGTTCATCGGTGCCGCGTCGGTGGTCAGCACCACCGCGCCGACGCTCATCGCCTCGGCGATCGAATGCCCATAGCCTTCCGCCTCGGACGGGCAGATGTGGAAGCGGTGCGCATTCTGCAGGCTGCGCAGGACGGCATCGTCGAGATACCCGGGATGCAGCACGATGTTGGATGCGACCGCTGCGGCGCGGGCATGCCGGTGGCGCTGCACGACCGTCAATGGCGGCCACTCCGGGTGGCGTGCCCAGGTGTCCAGCAGCACCGCCGTGCCCTTGGCCGTGCTGCGCCCGGCGAGGTGGAAGAACGCGGGCACGCGCGGCACCGCGGGATCGAAGCGGTCCGCACAGGTGAAGCCCGTATACAGCGTCGCGCAGCCCAGCTGTGCGAACAGGGTTTCGGCATGCCGGGTCTTGCACAGCACCCGTTCGAACCGCGGCAGCAAGGCAACCCAGTCGGGCGCGAACCACTCCGGGTTGGGGATCAGCAGGTTGCGCGCGGCGCAGCCCAGGGTGGGTGCATAGATGCGCTCCAGCGATACCTGCACGTCGAAGCGGCCGCGCACCCGGCAGGCGGCGCGCGTCCACCACTGGTACACGTGGTTACGCCAGCGATGGCGCCCCAGGCCCACTGCGGCAACCTGGTGACCGGCCCGCAGCACGTCGGCCACGATCGCCAGATCGCGGCTCAATCCAGCGCCGTTGTCGCGGGTGATGACACGCAGCTTGGCCACATCCTTGCCCTCGATCGCCGCGGCACCGCCGGCATGGTCGGCGCGGGTCGTCGTTTCCCTGCCGCATCATCGGCTGACGCGCCGGCCCGATGCAAGCGTCAGCGTGCGGCCGCCTGGCCACGCCACGGCAGTATCGGCGCACGCACCTGCAGTGCCTGCTCGATGCGACGCACGCACCCGGGCTTCGGGCTCACCAGTCGCCACTGCGCGCTGTTGCGCAGCAACGGCAGGTCGGCGTGGTGGTCGGTATAGGCCATCGCCCACGGTGGCGGGTAGCCGCGCGCGGTCAGCAGCGGGATCTTGTTGGGGCCCAGGCAATGCTGGTCGCTCACCCAGCCGCCCAGCCACGGGCGCAACGTGGAGGCCACCAGCGGCACCTCGGCCAGGCCACCGCGCGCCAGCAGCGCGCGTGCCAATGGCTCCCAGCAGCCGGTCGCGATGACCACGCGGTCGCCGTTGGCCAGGTGAGTGCGCAGGCACGCCACCGCGTCCTCGATGAACACCGCCTCGCCCGCCGCGAACACCGCGTCCGCATGCGCCTGCGCCAACCGGTCCAGTTGCGTCCCGCTGCGGCCGAAGGTCGCCATCCATACCGCGAACCGCACCGGCAGCCGTCGGGTGCGACGCAGCGCCAGCAGCGGCAACAGCACCGGCGCGGCCAGCACGACCACCGCCATCCGCCACGGTTGTGCCCGCAAGGCCGCCTTGAAGAAGCGCGCCGCTGTCTCCCAGCGGGTCAGGGTCAGATCGAAATCGAATACCACCACGTTGGCGTGCAGCATCGGCGGCCCTCCTGGTTGCCGACCGGCATTCTTGCATGGGTGCCAGGGAATCCAGCAAGCCCCGCCGACCGCCGCGGATGTGCCGCGGGCGTGTCCGACGTGGCAGACTTCGGCGCAGTTTCTTCTCCGCGACAAGGACCGTCATGATCGTTCCCGAGTACTGGGCAGAGGCCCGGCATGAAGTGCGGTACAACCGCAGGCGGCTGATCGTGCGCCGCTTCGGCTGGTCCGACGACAGCGTCGCCGCCGCGCAGGCCCATGCCGACGCGCGCGCGCTGGAGGCGCTGCATGCCATCGCCGCCGGGCAGCCGCTACCGCATCAGGAACGCCGCACCAGGTACGGCGTGGAAGGCGTCCCGATCCGCGAGCAGATCGTCGAGCGCCAGGGCGACGTCGTCATCACCCGCAACAGCTACGGCGCGCTGTGCCTGAACACCCCGGACGTGCTCTTCGCCGACATCGACCACCGCCCGGGCCCGGCCGGCTGCGTCATTCCCACGCTGCTGGCCTGCGTGCTCTGGGCCGGGGTCGCGATCGCGGCCGGCAACGTCTGGAACTGGATGGCCGGCCTGGCCCTGGGCAGCGCAGTGCTGGTGGCGGTGAATGCGGTGGTGCTGGCCTTCAAGCGCGCCAACCACCGCGACGCGCAACTGGAGGCGCGCGCGCTGGCCCGGGTGGAGGACTTCACCCGGCAGCATCCAGGCTGGCACCTGCGCGCCTACCGCACGCCGGCCGGGCTGCGCCTGCTGGCGATGCACGCCACCTTCTCCGCGCACGACCCTGCCGTGCAGGGCCTGTTCGATGCCCTGCAGACCGACAAACTCTATGCCCGCATGTGCCGGGTGCAGCATTGCTTCCGCGCGCGGCTCACGCCCAAACCGTGGCGCATCGGCATGCGCCGGCGCATCCGTCCGCCAGTGGCGGCGTGGTCGGCCGAGCAGGCGTTCCTGCCCGGTCGCCTGCAATGGATCGCCGACTACGAACACAAGGCGCAGGGTCATGCGGCCTGCCTGTTCCTGCGCGCCTTCGGCGACGAGCGCCGGGTGGATGCCAAGGCCGAAGCGGTACGCGCCCTGCACGACCGCATCGCCCGCGCCTACGAGCCGTTGCCGCTGGGCTGATGCCGGCGGCCGCGCTCAGAACCCGTCCAGCGTGCGCAGCAGCGAGCCGAAGGTGAGATAGAACGCATCGTGCCCACCCTGGGCACGTCCATAACCCAGGAACACCGGGCCCAGGAAGGTGTCGGCGCCGACGAAGACGCTGCCGGCGGTTTGCATGCCGTCGATGTCCACCTGGTTGCGACTGCGCCAGAAACCGCCCCATTCCAGGCTGCCGCCGACATACAGCGGGATGGTCAGCAGCGAGTCGGCGTGGGCCACCCGGCGGTAATACACCACCCGCGCCAGCGCGGTCTGTGGCGCGAAAATCGCCTCTTCCGGATAGCCGGAAAGGTTGCCCAGCCCGCCGAGGAAACCATAGGTAGCCAGCAGATCGTCGCCTCCGTGTGCCGACGATGCGCGCGCGCCGCCCAGCCAGCGGTTGCGGCCGTGCGACCACGCTCCGTCCCATTGCAGCCGGGTAACGGCCGCCGAATCATCGGTGCCCAGGCTGTCCAGGTAGTGCTGGCGGGTCAGCGACAGGCGCTGGCCGCGGCTGGGAAAGGCGGAACTGTCGATGGAATCGTGGCGCACCTGCCAGCCAACGCTGCCCATGTCGGCGCGGTAGTTGCCCAGTTCGGTGGGATTGCCCACATCCAGGCGCAGGCGCTCCTGCCCACGCTCGAGGAAGGCGGCGAACTCCCAGTCCGGGTGCGGCGAATACGCCCAGCGCAGGCCCCCCAGCCACTGGCTGTAACGAAACTCGGCCAGCGCCCCGCCCCCCATCAAGGCCAGGTCGAGGTCGGTGGCGCGGTACTTGGCATAGGTCGACAGCGCATGCCGGCCACTGCGGCCGAAGGGGCGGTAATACTCGGCGAATGCCTCCTCCACCTCGCCCAGCCCGACCCGCAGCTTGAGCTCGGCGCCCTGCTCGCTCAAGCCGGTACGGGTCAGCTCGCTGATCAGCTGGTAGTTGCTGCTGCCGTCGAAATCATCGGACAGGCGCAACGCGAAGTGCAGGAAATCCGGCCCCCAGCGCTTGTCCTGTGGCGCCAGCACCAGGCCCTGGCGCCCCTCGCGCTCGTCCAGCCGCCACTGCACCTGCTCATAGCGGCCCTCGCCATAGGCGGTGGCCACCTGCTGCTCCACCTTCTCCGGCGCCAACGGCTGGCCGATCTGCGGCTGCATGCGCTGCTGGAGATACCGCGCCGTGCGGGTGTCGCCCTGCAGCACCTCCACGAAGGCCACAATCGGTGCCGCGTAAGCCGGCGGCCGGTGGCGATGCTGGAAGGCGGCATAGCGTTCCGCGTCCACCTGGTAGCGACGGACATCCACCACGCTGGCCTGCGCGGCCTGCTCGCCAATGCCCACAGCCTGTGGCGAGCGGTTGAAATCCTGGCTGCCCATGTCGCCCAGCGGCGGCGTGATCAGCAGGTCCTGCGGCCCCAGCGTGGCCAACTGCGCCAGCACCTCGCGCTGCATCAGCACGCTGGCCATCTGGTGGCTGATCGCCAGGGGCGAGTCCAGTTGCGCCTCGGTCATCAGCGGCGTGCCCACCCGCGAAACGATCAGGCGCTGGGCACCCAGGCGTCGCGCTTCGTCGATGGGCACGTTGTCCACCACGCCGCCATCGACCAACAGGCGATCCTGGTAGCGCACCGGTGCGAACACGCCCGGTACCGACATGCTGGCGCGGATCGCCAGCGCCAGGTCGCCCTCGGCAAACACCACTTTGTCGCCGTTGACGATATCGGTGGCAACCGCGCGGAACGGGATCGGCAACCGGTCGAAATCGCGGACCTGCCAGGTGGGCAGCAGCAGCCGGCGCAGCAGCATCTCCAGCTTCTGGCCCTGGATCAGCCCGCGCGGAAACGCGATCCTGCCATTGCTCAGGCCCACCTCCACGCCGCCCAGCAGGCGCAGGTCATCCTCCTTGCGGCGCATGCTGCGCTCGTTGCGCGGCGGCTTGTCGTGCAGCACCTCGGCCCAGTCGATCCGATCGAGCACCAGCTCGATCTCGTCGGCGCTGTAGCCGGAGGCGTACAGCCCGCCCACCACCGCGCCCATCGAGGTGCCGACGATGCAGTCGATCGGCACGTGCTCGCGCTCCAGCACCTTGAGCACGCCGATATGTGCCGCGCCACGCGCACCGCCACCACCGAGGACCAGGCAGGTGCGCGGCCGCGCGCCGGGTTCTGGCATTGGCTGGGAAGCCGCATCGGCCTGCTGCGCTCCGCCCCATGCCGGCGCGCACAGCAGCGCGCCGAGGGCCAGCAGCCAGCGCAAGCGTGCCCGCATTCGTCGTGCGATTCGATCCATCCGCCCTCTCCCTCCGGTGCACCCCAGCACCGTTTTTCCAGCAGCACTCTGCCTGCCACGCGCGGCGGCGTCCAGACGAATGAAAATCGGCCGCCCATTGCGGGGCGGCCGATCGGGTGCAGCGGGACCGTCGACCCACGCGCTACGTCAGCGGGCGTTCTTCACGTAGGTGTCGAACCAGTTGAGCATTTCGTAGACCAGTTGCTCGTTGGATTCCAGCGCGGTGTACCAATGCGGCTCGTTGGGCAGCATCACCAGGCGGGTGGTGCCGCCGTTGCCACGGATCGCCTGGTACAGCTTGCGCGACTGGAACGGCTCGGTGCCCGGGTTGGCGTCATCCTCACCGTGGACCAGCAGCAGCGGCAGCTTGATCTTGTCGGCGTAGAAGAACGGCGAAGCCTTCAGGTACACGTCCTGTGCCTGCCACACCGAGCGACGCTCGTTCTGGAAGCCGAACGGAGTGAAGGTCTTGTTGTACGACCCGCTGGTGGCCACGCCGGCCTTGAACAGGGTGGTGTGCGCGATCAGGTTGGCGGTCATCAGGCCACCGTGGCTGTGCCCGGTCACGCCGATCCGGTTGCGGTCCACCACGCCCAGGTCGACCGCCTTGTCCACCGCCGCCTTGGCGTCGGCTTCCAGCTGTTCCAGGTAGGTGTCGTAGGCGTTCTTCGGATCGCCCACGATCGGGAACGAGGCGTTGTCGATGATCGCGTAGCCGGCCAGCAGCATCAGCCGGTACGGCGCCAGGCGGGTGAAGGTCTGCTGCGACCCGGAGACCTGCCCGGCCTGCGCGGCGTTGGCGAAATCGGCCGGATAGGCGTACAGGATCGCCGGCACGCGCTGGCCTTCCTTGTAGCCCGGCGGGGTGTACAGGGTAAAGGACAGGTCAACCCCATCGGCACGCTTGTAGGTCACCAGCCGCTTCTGGATCTGGCGCACTTCCGGGGTCGGGTCGGTGAGCCGGGTCAGGGCGGTGGCGGTGGAGGCGTACTGCGCCTCACCGTCCTTCGCCGCCGTTGCGCGCTCGCCCTGCTGGCGCACGAAGGCGTTCGGCGGGTCCATCACCGACTGGTGCCAGGTCAGGTAGCGGCCGGGCGTGGCGGTCAGGCCCAGCACCTGCTCATACGCATCGGCACCGCTGCGGAACAGGCGCTCGGTCTTCAGCGAGCCCAGGTCCAGGCGGTCCAGGAACGGGCGATCACCTTGCGGCGAGGCACCCTGCCCGCGCAGGAACACGAACGCGCCGTCCTGGCGCACCACCGGGGCCCCATTGGGCAGGCGCTTGAACACCAGGTTGCCCGGGTCGGCGTACTGCTCGTCGCTGGACAGGTCCCACAGCAGGCGGCCTTCCTTGTTCGGCTGGTCCACATCCACGATGCGGGTCTGGCGCCAATGCCGGTTCTCGTCGTTCTCGAACAGGAACGACACCGCCGGATCGGCGCTCCAGGCGATGCCTTCGAAGCGCTGCGCAGTACGGGCGATTTCCTGCGGCTTGCCGGTGAACGGCGCCTTCAGCGACAGCACGCGGTCGCGATGCGGCACCGTTACCTTCCAGTCGCCCTTGTCCAGCGCTTCGGCGTAGACCAGCGTGGCCGGGTCGGTGGAGCGCCAGTCGAACTCGCGCGGGCCTTCCGGCACGCCATGCACCGGCACGCGGTCGGCCAACGGCAGGCTGGCGATCGGCGTACTGCGGCCGGTGCCCAGGTCGAGTACCGCCACGTCATTGGCGAACCGCTGGTACGTCACCGCATGCGAGAACGGTGCCTTCAAGGTTTCCGTCAGCACGTGCACGCCATCGGGCGCGGCGTTGACCCCGTCGTACAGGGCCGGCGCGCCGACCGTGCGCACGCTGCCGGCGGCGACATCCACCACCGCCAGCTGCGAGGCGCCGTAATAGGCGAACAGCTGCTCATCGTGCGCGCTGGTAAGCGTATCGCGTGCCTCGTAGGTGCTGCTCTCGCCGCTGCTGCCCAGCGACTCCTGCACGTCCGGGCCGCCCGCGCCGGTGCCACTGGACGGTGCCGGGCCCTGGTTGGGCGGCACCAGCTTCACCAGCAGCTGCTGGCCACCGCCCAGCCACTGCACCGTGCCGCCGAAGATCGGGTTGAGCTGTACGTTGGGAATCTGCTTGACCTGCCCGGTCACCGCATCGCCCACCCACAGCTGCACCGCGGTATCCACCGCGTTCTGGAACGCGAAGCGCTGGCCGTCCGCCGACCATTGCGCCGCACCCGCGCAGCCCTGCGGCAGCACCACCTTGGTGTGCTTGGCGGTGCCCACATCCACCAGGGTGAAATCGGCCACGCAGGCCGGGATCCCATAGCCACCCTGGGTATCGTGGCGGCTGCGGTTCTTCGGCTCCAGGCGCACGCCGGCCAGCTTGAGGTACGGCTGGGCGACGCGCTCGATCGACGGATAGGTCTGCGCGGTGGTCAGCAGCAGGCGCTGGCCGCTGGGGTCCAGGCTGGGCACGGGCGGCGGCGGTGCCTTGAGCACCTTGAGCAGGTGTTCCGGCGGCTTGTCATAGCCGGCGAAGGCCGGCGCGGCGGCCAGCAGGCCGAGGGTGGCAACGGCGACGGCCGCGGCCAGCGAGGTACGACGGATGAGCATTCCTGTCCCCTGTGTGGTGGTGGTTACCCGCGAACGGGCATCCGCCGAATCTAGCACCACCGGCGCACTCGGGGATGGGCCGGAAGTGCTAGCCGCCCGACGCCGCAAAGGCAGCCCCTCGACGGCGTCGGGTCCCCCGGCCCCGTTACTGCCGCGCGTGCAGGTCCCAGGTCACCACATAGTCCGGATCGACCACCGTGGCCCCCGTGGAAAGCATCCGGTACTCACCCGGCTCGGCGGCCACGTAGTTGTCCAGCATCGGCGGCAGATAACGCTCGTGCCCGTCGACATCGTCGGCCAGCACCACGCCTTCGTCGAAACTGATCCGCAGCACCCTGCCAGCATATTGCTGCAGTCCCTGCACCTGGCCATCGCCGCCGTAGCGGGTAACACCGACCAGTACCACCTTGCCGATCATCTGCTCGGCCTTGGGGCCATCCAAGGGCGGCATTGCGTGAGTCGCTGTGTCGTTCATGCGTGCACCTCCGCGATGTTCACGGACATCCTAGACCAGTTGCGCGCGCTATTGCGCGCGTGCGTTTCGGCTTAACCTGCGCTTCACCCGGCCGGCCCTGCGGTCAGCGTCCATCACGCAAGGATCGCTCATGTTGGGGTACATGTTTTCGCGGCCTTGGACGGTTGCCCTCTGTGTATCCGCCTTCTGTGCCTGTGCGAGTACAGCGGCGTCTTCGCCCGCTGATCACACGCGAACGCATCCGGCACCGCTTTCTGCTCAAGATGCACCGTCAGGCGCTTTCACTCCCGAGCAGTGGGTGACGCGCCTGCTGAACTGATCAGGACGACGAAATCGATCAGCGCGATGACGACCGCGCAGCTTTCGACAGCCATGAAACAAACCGGCAAGACCATTCGGCTCGGGAACATCCGGCTTCAGCGCTAGCCTCACCTCACAGTGGGGCTTTGCACTGGTACTGAGAAATGCGGGCGAGTCACGGGCGCGGCTGGCTGTCGAGTTCCTGGATGGCAGTCCACGCAAAGACACGTCTGCGACACCGATCTGCAGTAACGACGTTGACTACGTCGCCTCCGAACTGGAGGCCGCCGGCGTCAAGCGAGAGACCGTCCACGGAGAGCATGGACGAGTAATACACGAGCGGCCTCACCGACCTGGCTTCTCAGTTGCGATGGATTCCATCCGTGAACCGAACGCCGCATCATCCGAAAGATTGCCCCGCTCCTGCGTACTCGCGCTTAGGATGCAGTGACGCACTGCTCGGGGACCCGCTACTCCAGCGATCGCGGGCTGGCGGCAAACGTGTGCAAGGTGTCGCCCTGGAACATGAACGCCAGTTGCAGGGTCACCGGGTGCGTGGCGGTACCGCCTTTGGCCTGCGGATCGTCCACCAGGCACTCGGTGAGGTGCGAGGCAACAGCGGTGTTCTCGCACTGAAGCACCAGGTGGTGGGTGGCCGCGAATGCGTCCACCGCCGCACGGGATTGCCCCCGCAGCGCGGCATCGTCCACCTGCTCCTGCCAGTACGCCTCGCGCGCTCTCACGTTGGTGCCACCGGCCACTTCGTCGAACTGACCGGTCGCCCACAGCATCAGCGCACCGATGACCGTCAGCGCCAGATACGCATATCCCTTCCCCATCGTCTCGCCCCGCGCCTGTGTGGCCGGCAAGATGGCATGCCCGCCACCGCTTGCCAATCCGCCCGAAGCGGAGACCGTCAGGCCGCTACGGCTGGGGGGCCATCATTGCCTGGCGCGATCGAAATGTGCCGTTCGCAGCACTGGCTGGCCGTCCCGGAAATAGGCCTCGGTTTCGGTCAGGACCTTGCCGTCGGCGCTCACGGTGTACACGCGGGTGGAGCGCGGAATGTTCTGGTAGATGAACTGCACCACCAGTACCCCGGGCGCCGGCATTTTTGCCGCTACGCGGTCCACCGGATAGGTGCCGGTGGCCGGGGCGGGCGTGCCATCCAGCAGCATCGTGGAGGCAGCGTCCAGCCGATTGCCGCTGTGCTCGACGATGGCGACCCGGGAGGACCATTTGCCGCCGGGCACTTCCGCGAACTCCAGAGTGACGCTCTGCGGTCGCGCCTCCGCAGGCATCGGCAACGTTGCCACATCTAGCGTCCAGCGCCCTGCCAGCGGTGAAACCGTCGGGGGCGCGGCAAATGTCGAGGAGGCCTGCAGCAGCAACAGCGCGAGCGATGCGGCAATGACGTTCTTCATACGACCTCCACTGCGAACCGGGGTTGACCCCTGCCTTCTAGACCCCACCCGTGGGCCGGTCAAGACGCAGCGCACGATGCCCGCCCACCCGCCAAGGCGGCCCAGCGTCCGCCAGCGGCATGCGTCGTGCGTGCCGTCAGCCAGCACGCGCGCGCGGCGTCACCACGCCCTTGAAATCGATTGGAATGGCAAACCCCTCCAGTTTCATCCACGGGGCGGGCTCGGCCTGGACCTGGATGTCAAAGTCACGGGTGATCAACGCACAGAACAGCACCAGCTGCGCGTGCCCGACCGCACTGCCGATACACGCGCGCGAGGAAAACCCGAAGGGCACGTAGGCACCCTTGTTGGGCTGCCGGCGCGATGGCAGCCAGCGGTCCGGATCGAACACGTCGGGCTGATCCCAGAATTCGGGGGAATGATGCTGGTAGTACGAGGACAGCTCGTAGGCCGCGCCCTTCCTGATGGACACGCCTTCGGCCTCGATGTCGTGCCAGGCGGGGCGCCGCAGCGCGAACAGCCCCGGCCACACCCGGATCGTCTCCTTGATGAAACGCGACGTACACGGCAGCTCGCGCATCGGCAGCGTGTACAGCGACTCGAGGCTGAGTGCGCTGGTCTCGGCGCGGATCCGTTGCTGCCACTCGGGGAAGCGGTGCAGTGCATACAGCAGGCTCGCGGCGGTGATCCCGGGCAGCCCGGACATACCGGCCAGCACGGTCGAAATGAGGTAGGCCACGCGATCCACGCCGATACGGCCGACCAGGGGCAGCAGCGACTGCAGGAAATCGTCATGCACGTCGGTATCGCGCACGCGCCGTTTGATATGGCGCACCACCGTGCGCGCCGCCTTGCGCGACAGGTGGAGATTCAGCAGGCGGCGGAAGAAGCCGAAATCCTGCAGCACGATGCCACTGTAGCGGGTCTTCTGCTCGCCGATCAGCGCATCGGTATCGCGCGCATCCATGCCATCGATCAGCAAGGGCAGCAGCGGCTCGGAGATCGCCCACCAGCTGAGCTCGCTCAGGTCCTGGACCGCACCACAGCGCCGGGACAGGAAGGCGTGCATGCGCAGATACAGCGCACGCATCTGCTCGGGTGCAGCCAGGCGACCGCCCTGCTCGCTGAGCAGCGCGCGCACCTCGCGCCACGCCACCGGCGGCGCGGATCCACGCAGCCCGAGATAATCGATCAGCGAATCCGGCACCGTGTGCTGGTCGGTGTTCGCCTTGTCGACTTTCACCGCCAGGGCCGGGTCGAAAATACCCACCACATCATTCTGGAAATTGAGCACCGGGCCTTCCTGGCGGACCCGTTCCAGCAGATCATCGATCGAAATGACTTCCGTGCCTGCGCTGCGATCCGCCATATGCCCTCCGAAGCCAGGGGTGGCCGTCGACCACCCCTGGAGGTTCATGAAAACACGCGAAAACCGCTGCGCTTAGAAAATGATCCAGTAGATGTACTTCGAACGGATGCTCTGGGTCGGACTGTGCGAACGCAGATTGAGGGAAACCTGCAAGGCGCGAACAAGATTAGCCATGGTATGACTCCTTAGTTTCGTCGTGGTCCCAACATCGAATACCAGGCAAGGCTTGCCTGGCGCCCTCTTGTAACACGCAAAACCCGGGGCGATCGATATTTCACCCAATTAACACGAAGCACATCGGATTCGCCCAAATTTCACTGACGAGCACTCATATTCAACGAGAAACTCATCACATTTCGACGCCCTTTCAGGCGACGGCGCAGACCTCAGGACACCGACTCGCGCCGAGCGCGTCCAACCGGCAGCGCGCCGCTGGCGGCAACGCGAGGTCGTCCATGGAGCGGCTCCGGGAAGCCCATCACGCATGCCCGACCGCCACGGCTCGGCTCGGCTCGGCTCGCCCCGGCTCGGCTCGGCTCGGCGAGTACACAACCACGGCATGCCCCCGCCAGCGACCCGCATCATGCGCAGCACGGCGTCTTCCCGTGCTTCGGCCATGGATGCCACACGCTAGAATGCCGCCATGCGAACTGTGCACGCCCTGCGCTACATCACCCCCCTCCGCGAAGGCGGCTCCCTGCCCGCCGTGGTCGAGACCGACGACGATGGCATGGTCGTGCTCAAGTTCCGTGGGGCCGGGCAAGGCCCCAAGGCGCTGATCGCCGAGCTGATCGCCGGGGAAATGGCGCGCAGCGTGGGGCTGCCGATCCCGGAGATCGTGTTTGTGGAACTGGACCGTGAGTTCGCCCGCACCGAGCCCGACCCGGAGATCCAGGACCTGATCCGTGCCAGCGAGGGGCTCAACCTGGGCAGCGACTACCTGCCGGGGGCAATCAACTACGACCCGGCGGCGATGCCGGTGGACGCCGACCTGGCCTCGCGGATCGTGTGGTTCGATGCGCTCACCAGCAACGTGGACCGCACCGCGCGCAACCCCAACCTGATGGTGTGGCACCGCACGCTGTACCTGATCGACCACGGCGCGGCGATGTACTTCCACCACGACTGGGCCAACGCCGGGGATGCCTGCGAGAAGCCCTTCGTGCTGATCCGCGACCATGTGCTGCTGCCGTTCGCCACGAAGATCGCCGAGGCCGATGCCGCGCTGGCGGCCCTGCTCACCGATGCCGAGATCGAACGCATCGTCGGCCTGGTGCCGGACAGCTGGCTGGTGGATGAGCCGTATTTCGACAGCCCGGCGGCGTATCGCCAGGCCTATGTGACCTATCTCAAGCGCCGCCTGCAGGTGCGTGCCGTCTTCGTCCAGGAGGCCGTCCGTGCCCACGCTGCACACGTATGACTACGCGGTGATCCGCGTGGTGCCCCGCGTCGAACGCGAGGAGTTCATCAACGTCGGGGTGATCGTGTCGTGTCCCGGGGCCAGGCACCTGGAAGCGGCCATCGACATCGATCCGGCGCGCCTGCATGCCTTCGCGCCGGCGCTGGACCTGGGCGCGCTGCAGCCGTGGCTGGATGCGATCGTGGCGATCTGCCGCGGCGATGCCGACGCGGGCCCGATCGCGCAGCTGCCGGCACGTGCCCGCTTCCACTTCCTCACCGCCAAGCGCAGTTCGGTGGTGCAGATGTCCAGCACGCACGTGGGCCGGACCGCCGAGCCTGCAGGCGTGGTGGAGCATCTGCTCAACCGCATGGTGCGGGTCCCGCGCTGACGCCGGCGGTGGGCCCTACTTCGGGGCCGGCCCATCCCAACGACTGGTGATCTGGCTGCGGATCGGCGTACGCGCCGCATTGCGCGCGGTCGGCTCGAAACGCATGGCCTTGATCGCGCTGACCGCCCAGCCGGTGTGCGCGCCCGCGGGCGTGGCGTCGATCACCTGCACGTTGGTGGTACGACCGCGCGCGGTGATCGTGTAGGCCAGGGTGACTTCGTCGGCGAACGCAACGCGCTCGGGGTCGGCCATCGTCCTGGGCGTGAACGTACCCGGCGCCGGCGTCCAGTAAGTGAGCCCTTCGGCGGGCGTCAGTTCCAGGGGCGCCCCCTCGGCAGCGAGGGCGGCGGGACTGAGGGCCAGGACAAGCGCCACCACGGTGGTGCGCAACAGGGACAGGTGCATGGTCTTCCTTGTGTGCCAGTGAACCGGAGGCCCAAGAGTACCTGCAACCTGCGCCCCGGTCCTAGGGACTGCGCCTCACCACGCCCACGCGGATCTCGAAACCGGGAATCCGCGCCCACTGCTCGCGCGGATAACGCACGGTCTCCACCCCCATGCCGATGTCGTAGCCCACTGCATCGGGGCCCGCACGCCATGCATACGGCGCACCGCTGCTCCAGCCGCAGCAGACATAGGTCAACATGGGCATGCCGAAGGTCTGGTGCAGGTAGGCCTCCACCGCGACCGCGGACGCCCCGCTCACCCGGTAGCGCGCGGTCATCGGTTGCAGGTAGGAGGCGTCGTCCTGCTCGCAGCCCAGGTACTCGATGGTGGCCGGTTTGCGGCCCAGGGCCAGCAGGAAGTCCTGGCACTGGGTATCGGGCCGCGCCAGCCCGTCGCCGCGGCCATGCGCCTCCCACTCCGCCAGCGCCGCGTCCTGGGTGCCGGCGGCGGCGTGACCGGTCAGCGCGAGCACGCCGCACAACGAGAGCGATACCAGGTGCGCGGCGCGGGTCGTGCTCATGGGTGCTGGTGAGGTGCGGGAGGTGGGCGCATCGTAATCGATGCGCCCACCCGACGCCGCTTACTTCGGCAACGCGTAGGCAATCACGTAATCGCCCGCGGGGGTTTCCATGAAGTGATGGCCGCCGGCCATGATCACCACGTACTGGCGCCCGCCGAACGCGTAGATCATCGGGTTGGCCTGGCCGCCGGCCGGCAGCTTGGCGTGCCACAGCTCCTTACCGGTCTTCAGGTCGATCGCGCGCAGCAGGTCGTCAGTAGCCGCGGCGATGAAGATCAGGCCGCTGGCGGTGACCACCGAGCCGCCGTTGTTGGGCGTGCCGATCTCGATCGGCAGGCCCGAGCGGATGCCGAACGGGCCGTTGCCGCGCGCACTGCCGAACGGGCGGTCCCACAGCGTCTTGCCGGTGCGCAGGTCGACCGCGCGGATGCCACCGTACGGCGGCTGCTTGCACAGCAGCTTGGTGAACGGCAGGCGCCAGCCGGCGTTGACGTCGATCGCATACGGCGTGCCCACCTGCGGGTCGCCCGCGCCTTCGGCACCGCCCTTGTCGGCGCGCACGTCCTCGCGCGGCACCCATCCCAGCTTGTCGGCCTTGGCGCGCGGCACCAGCAGGTTGTAGTTGGGCATGTCGTTGTAGTTGGCCACGATCACGCCACGGCGCGGATCCACCGACACGCTGCCCCAGTCCGAGCCGCCGTTGTAGCCGGGATACTCGATGGAATGGCGGTCGGCGGTGGGCGGGGTGTAGAACCCTTCGTAGCTGGCCTTGCGGAACTGGATGCGGCAGACCAACTGGTCGATCGGGGTGATGCCCCACATGTCGCGCTCGGTGAGGTCCGGCTTGCGCAGCGTGTGGTACAGCGAGAACAGCTGGGTGGGCGAGCGCTGCCCGGGCTCCACGCCACCGGCGGGCACTTTGCGCTCCTCGGCCGGCGTCAGCAGCTGGCCGGTGCGGCGGTCGAGCACATACATGTCGCCCTGCTTGGTCGGCAGCAGGATCGCCGGCACCTTGCCCGCGGCGGTGGGGTAATCGACCAGCGTGGCCTGCGAACCCATGTCGTAGTCCCACACGTCCTTGCGCACCGCCTGGAAATGCCAGGCCGGCTTGCCGGTGTTGACGTCGATGGCCACCAGCGAGGTGGCGTACTTGTTCTGGTTCTCGGTGCGCGAGCCACTCCAGTAGTCGCCCGCCGAATTGCCCATCGGCAGGTAGACCAGGCCAAGCTGGTCATCGCCGGTGGCGGTGGTCCACATGTTGGGGGTGCCACGGGTGTAGGTCTTGCCCTGCGCCGGCAGGCCGGTCAGTTCCGGCTGGTCCATGTCCCAGGCCCAGCGCAGCTTGCCGGTCACCGCGTCATAGGCCTGGATCACCCCGGACGGCGCATCGCGACGCTGGCCGTCGAGCACCTGGTGGCCGGTGACGACCACGCCCTGCACGATCGCCGGCGGCGAGGTGATGGACACGTAGCCGGCCGGGCTGTCGCCCATGCCCAGGGTGATGTCGACCTGCCCGTTGTTGCCGAAGCCGGCGCACGGCTTGCCGGTGGCGGCATCCACCGCGATCAGGCGGCCATCCAGGGTGCCTTCGATGATGCGCGCCGCGCAGGCGCTGCGCGGCAGCTGGGTGAGCACCGGCACGCCCGGCGCGGCATTGGCCAGGTCGGCGGCAACGTCCGCATCGGCGGCCTGCTGCGCGATGGCCGGCACTTCGTAGTACGACACGCCACGGCAGGCCGCCGTGTACGGAATCGACTTGTCCTTGATCTTCGGGTCGAAGCGCCAGCGCTCGGTGCCGTCGGCGGCATTGAGCGCCACCAACTGGTTGCGCGCGGTGCACAGGTACAGCGCGTCGCCCACCTTGAGCGGCGTGGTCTCCGCGCCCCAGCGCTTCTCGGGCAGGTCGCCGGTGCGGAACAGCCAGGCCTGTTCGAGCGCGCCGACGTTGTCCGGGGTGATCTGCTGCAGCGGCGAGAAACGGGTGGCGGCGTTGTTGCGCCCGTAGGCGGCCCAATCGCCGTCGGCCGGCTTGTCGGCCGGCTGCAATGGCGCATCGGCGGTGGGCGCTAGCCCGGCACTGGTCATCGGCTCGGGGAAGTCACCGTTGGCCGCGGTGATGCCGTGCGGCACGAAGGCCAGCACGAACGCCGCCACGAACACCGCCGCCAGCACGCCGGCCAGGCTGCGCGAGAGCCGCCGGGTGAACGGCCGGTCCAGCGTGGGCAGCAGCAACGCGAGCACGAAGCCGATGCCGACGATCAGTCCAAGCCGCGGCACCCAACGCCAGTAGTCGCTGCCCGACTCCCACGCGGTCCACAGCAGCGTGCCCACGAACACCGCGCCGAACCACAGCGCACCGGCACGCCGGTTGCCCCACAGCAGCACGCCGGACACCAGCAGCCCGATACCGGCGAGCAGGTAGTACCAGGAGCCACCGAGGGTGGCCAGCCACGCGCCCAGCCCGCCCAGCACCAGGCCGAGCAGCACCAGCACGAGCGACAAGACGGTGACCAGGCCGTGGCGCGGGCGTCGCACGGCGGATGAGGAATCGGGGGGGACGGCGTGGGGTGAGGCGGACATCGTGCGCTCCTGGCGGCACAGCCGGAGCGGCTCCGACTGCAGGGGGAAGGCCATCGCGGACGCAAACGTCCGCTGGTTCGGGTGCCGTTATCCCACCGTGCCCGTGAAGTGCATGCGTTCTTTCGCCCGGCCGCCACGATCGGCAAGGTGCGTCGCGGCCGCACCCGGCGCGGAAACGACAACGCCGGCACGAGGCCGGCGTTGTCGTGGTTCCGCAAGGCGCTGCGATCAGCCCTGCGGGGTCTCGTCACCGGCGACCGGTGCGATCTCGACGCTGCCTTCGACAGGCGGCACCGCATCCACCGCCAGTTCTTCGTCTTCGATCGAGGCATCCATGCGCTCGACGGCCTGGAGCTTCTCGTCCTTGGACAGGCGGATCAGGGTGACGCCCTGGGTATTACGACCCACGCGGCTGATTTCCGAACCGCGGGTGCGCACCAGCGTGCCGCCATCGGAGATCAACAGCACTTCGTCGGCCGCGCCCATCAGCACCGCGCTCACCAGCTTGCCGTTGCGCTCGGTGGTCTGGATGCCGATCACGCCCTGCGTGCCACGGCCCTTGCGCGGGTAGTCCGGCAGCGGGGTGCGCTTGCCGTAGCCGTTCTCGGTGGCGGTCAGGATGTACAGCATGTTGTCGTCGTCACCGACCTCGATCACGGCGTCGCCGTTTTCGATCGCGACTTCTTCGACGTTGCCGTCATCCTCGTTCTCGTCCTCGTTGCCGCCGGCACTCTCGGCCACGATCAGGCTGACCACTTCCTCGCCCTTGGCCATCTTGATGCCGCGCACGCCGGTGGCGGTGCGGCCCATCGAGCGGACCTTGTCCTCGCCGAAGCGCACGGTCTTGCCGTTGGAGGCGAACAGCAGGATGTCGCGGTCGCCATCGGTCAGGCCGACGCCGACCAGCGCATCGCCCTCGTCGAGGTTGATCGCGATCTTGCCGCGCGCCAGGCGGAAGGCGAACTCGCTGAGCGGGGTCTTCTTGACCGTGCCGTTGCGGGTGGCGAAGAACACGAACTGGCGTTCGGCGTACTCGCGCACCGGCAACACCGCCTGCACCCGCTCACCGGGTTCCAGCGGAATCCAGTTGATGATGGGGCGGCCACGGGCGTTGGAACCGGCTTCGGGCAACTGGTGCACCGGCAGCCAGAACACCTTGCCGGCGCTGGTGAAGGTCAGCAGCGTGTCGTGGGTGTTGACCAGCCACAACTGCTCGATGAAATCCTCTTCCTTGGTCGACGCGGCGCTGCGGCCACGACCGCCGCGGCGCTGTGCGCGGTAGGCGCTGACCGGCTGGCGCTTGACGTAACCGGCGTGCGACAGGGTGACCACCACGTCTTCCGGGGCGATCAGGTCGAGGATGTCCAGGTCTTCTTCGCTGTGGCGGATCTCGGTGCGGCGCTCGTCGCCGAACTCGGTGCGCACGTTGATCAGCTCTTCGCGGATCACCTGCAGCAGGCGGTCCGGATCTTCCAGGATGTGGATCAGCCCGGCGATGGTTTCCAGCAGCTGCTTGTACTCTTCGGTCAGGCGGTCCTGCTCCAGCCCGGTCAGGCGGTGCAGGCGCATTTCCAGGATCTGGGTGGCCTGGATCTCGGTCAGCTGGTAGCCGCCGGTGATCAGGCCCACGCCCTTGGGCAGGTCCTCCGGACGCGAGGTTTCCGCGCCCGCAGCGCCCAGCATCGACCCGACCAGGCCCGGCTCCCACAGGCGCGCGAGCATGCGTTCGCGGGCCTCGGTGGGGTTGGGCGAGGTCTTGATCAGCTCGATCATCTCGTCGATGTTGGCCAGCGCGACGGTCAGGCCTTCCAGCACGTGCGCACGGGCGCGCGCCTTGCGCAGCTCGAACACGGTGCGACGGGTGACCACTTCGCGGCGGTGGCGCACGAAGGCCTCGAGCATCTGCTTGAGGTTCATCAACTGCGGGCGGCCATCGACCAGCGCCACCATGTTGATGCCGAACACCGACTCCATCTGGGTCTGCTGGTAGAGGTTGTTCAACACAACTTCCGCCGACTCGCCGCGCTTGATCTCGATGAAGATGCGCATGCCGTCCTTGTCGGACTCATCGCGCAGTTCGCTGATGCCTTCGAGCTTCTTTTCCTTGACCAGCTCGGCGATCTTCTCGATCAACCGGGCCTTGTTCACCTGGTACGGGATCTCGGTGACGATGATCGACTCGCGGCCGTTGTCGGCCACTTCGATCTCCGCCTTGGCGCGGATGCGCACCCGGCCACGCCCGGTCCGGTAGCCGGCGACGATGCCGGCGGTACCGTTGATGATGCCCGCGGTCGGGAAGTCCGGGCCCGGGATGTACTCCATCAGGCCGTCGACGTCGATCTCGGGATTGTCGATCAGCGCGATGCAGGCGTTGATCGATTCGGTCAGATTGTGCGGCGGGATATTGGTGGCCATGCCCACCGCGATACCGGCCGAACCATTGACCAGCAGGTTCGGGAACCGGGTCGGCATGACCGTCGGCTCCAGTTCCTTTTCGTCGTAGTTGGGCTGGAAATCGACGGTTTCCTTGTCCAGGTCGGCCATCAGCTCATGGGTGAGCTTGGACATGCGCGCTTCGGTGTAACGCATTGCCGCGGCGGAGTCGCCGTCGACCGAACCGAAGTTACCCTGGCCATCGACCAGCATGTAGCGCAGCGAGAACGGCTGCGCCAGGCGCACCAGGGTGTCGTACACCGACTGATCGCCATGCGGGTGGTACTTACCGATGACGTCACCGACGATACGCGCCGACTTGAAGTAAGGCTTGTTGGCGTGCGCGTTGAGTTCACTCATCGCAAACAGCACGCGACGATGCACCGGCTTGAGGCCATCGCGCGCATCCGGGAGTGCGCGGCCCACGATCACGCTCATCGCGTAATCGAGGTAACTCTTGCGCATCTCGTCTTCCAGGTTGACCTGGATGATTTCCTTGGCGGTTTCTGCCATTCGGGTTCCGTTGTCTGGGTGCGGTCCAGTCCGCCGCGCCAGCCCTTTCGGGGCGGCCGCGTCGGAATCTCGATTAACCGTTGGAGTCTACCACAACGGGCCGTTTTCCGCCTGCTTTTACAGGGGTTTTACCGGCAAGAATCAGGAACTTACGGGGCGTTGCGCGCCCGCCTGCCGGCGACCGGCCGGCACTGCCCGGGCGTTGGCCGCAGCGGCAGCCGGTCCGCGCAGCCAAGGGGGTGCGGGGCGCCGCCGCAGCCGGCCTTCGCGCGCGGCGCTGGCCGGTGGCCGCTTCCCGTTACACCGCCCGCCATTCGCGCCGGGGTCCGCACCCCGGCCACGCTGCCGCTCAGCCGAAGGCGGCCTGCATGTTGGCCACCGTCGGGTTCAGGATGACCCCACGCTCGGTCACGATCGCATCGATCAGGCTGCCCGGGGTGACGTCGAACACCGGGTTCCAGGCGGCGATGCCCTCGGCCACGGTGCGCGTGCCCCCTACCCCGTACAGCTCACCCGGATCGCGCTGCTCGATCTCGATCTGCTCGCCGTCGGCAGTGTCCATGTCCACCGTGGAGGACGGGGCCACCACCATGAACCTGACCCCGTGGTGGCGGGCGGCGATGGCCAGCTGGTAGGTGCCGATCTTGTTGGCGGTATCGCCATTGGCGCAGATGCGGTCCGCACCGACGATCACCCACTGCACCGCCCCGGTCTTCATCAGGTGCGAGGCGGCCGAGTCGGCGATCAGGGTGGCGTCGATGCCGTCCTGCTGCAGCTCCCACACGGTCAGGCGCGCACCCTGCAGCCACGGCCGGGTCTCGCCGGCGAAGACCTTGGCGATGCGGTGCTGGGCCATGCCGGCGCGGATCACGCCCAGCGCGGTACCGAACCCGGCAGTGGCCAGCGAGCCGGTGTTGCAGTGGGTCAACACGCCGCTGCCGGCCTCGATCAGGCCGGCGCCCAGCGCGCCCATGTGGCGGTTGGCGGCCAGGTCTTCGTCGGCGATGGCCTGGGCTTCATTGGCCAGTACCTGCTGCCAGTCGGCGCCGGCCGCGGCCAGGGCGCGGCGCATCCGCGCCAGCGCCCACGCCAGGTTGACCGCGGTCGGGCGCGAGGCATTCAGCCGCTGCAACGCCGGCTCCAGCCTGGCCAGCGCCTGGGCACCGTCATCGGCCTGCACCGTACCGGCGGCCAGCACCACGCCCCAGGCGGCGGCAATGCCGATCGCCGGCGCGCCGCGCACGGTCAGCGCATGGATGGCCTCGGCCACGGCATCGCTGTCACGGCATTCCACGTGTTCCACCACGAACGGCAGCTTGCGCTGGTCGAGCAGTTGCAGGGAATCGCCGGTCCACAGGATCGGGCGGATATGGTCGTAGCGGGCGTAGTCGATGTCGGTGGATGCGTTCATCCGCCCATTGTAGCGGCGCGCGTGCGCGCCGCCATATCCGGGCTCAGTTGACCTGGAACTCGGCCCGGCAGCCGTTGTCCACCCAAACCCCGCGCGCATCCCAGCCCCAGCCGCGGCCTTCCTCGCAGGCGCTGCCGGAGAGCTGCCTGGACAGGCGCACGCCCTTGCTGATGGTGGCCCCGCAGAAGCGGCGCTGGCGCGACTTGGATTCGCAGACCAGCGTGCGCGGCATGTCCAGGAAGCCGGTGCCGTCGGCGGCGCCGATCTCGAAATCACCCTGGCAGCCACGCGTCACCCACACTTCATTGCGGCGCACGCCCCAGCTATGGCCTTCGCGGCACGGCATCGAGGACAACTGCCGTAGCAGCCGCACGGGGGCGCCCTGCAGCACCACGGGGCAGTTCTGCGGGCGGCCGTTGGATTCGCAGCGCAGGACGCGGCGCACGTTGCGCGCCTGACCGGCACCGGCGGCAACGCGGCTGCGGAACTCGCCGCGACAGCCCAGCGTCACCCATACCCCGGAACGGTCGGTCCCCCATTCGGTGCCACGCACGCAGCTGTTGCCGGACAACTGGCGGACCAGGTCGACGCCATTGGCCACCGGCATGTCGCAGTGCACCCACTCCATGTCACGCGATTCGCAGCGCACCACCTGGCCGGCATAGCCGGTCTCGGCCGCGCTTGCGTGCAGCGGCAACGCCGTACTGCACAGCACCAGCGTCCACCACGTCCACGTCCAACGCGGCGCGTTCCACGACGGCAGGTCGGCTACATCCAACAGCTTCATCAACACAGTCCCCGCCGCACCAGAACGATCACATGACCACCTTCGGACATCCGGTGTGATCAGAGCATCATCATGCAGGGCGCGCAAGACACCCATGCGTCGAAAACCGGCGCAAACGGCCGGCAAAACCGTTCAGGCCCGCGCGAACTCGATCGCCAGCACGTCAGCAATCCGACCGGTGCGGTTCATCGCCATCAGCAGGCGGTCCACGCCCACCGCCACCCCGGCACAGGCCGGCAGCGAGGGCAGCGCGGCGAGCAGGTGCTCGTCCAGCGGCGGCAGCACGTCGCCACGGCGACGGCGGGTGGCGTGGTCGCGTTCGAAGCGCGCACGTTGTTCAGCTGCATCGTTCAGCTCGTGGTAGCCGTTGGCCAGCTCCACCGCCCCCAGGTACAGCTCGAATCGTTCAGCCAACGGCGGCGTGCCCGGCCGCACCCGCGCCAGCGCTGCCTGGCTGGCCGGCCAGTCGTGCACCACCGTCATGCAGTCGTCATCGAAATGCGGTTGGATGCAGTGGGTCATCAGCAGGTCCAGCCAGTCATCGCGGGTCAGCCCGTCCGCATCGATGCGCACGTCGGCCAGCGGGGCCTGCAGCTGCGCCAGGCTGGCCTCGAACGGATCCACGCCGGCGTGCTGTCGGTACAGGCTGCGGTAGTCGATGACGTGCACGCGCGCGGTGCGCTGCACCAGGCCGAGCGCGGCATGCACCAGCGCGACGGTTTCCTCGATGAGCCGGTGGTGGTCCCAACCCACGCGGTACCACTCCAGCATGGTGAACTCGGGATTGTGGCGGCCGCCGGCTTCGCCGTTGCGGAATACCCGGCCCAGCTCGTAGCAGTCGCCCACGCCCGCGGCCAGCAGGCGCTTGAGCGGGTACTCGGGCGAGGTGCGCAGCCAACGCTGCGCGGTGCCGGCGTCCACGTGGCCGCTGAAGCGGGTCTGGAAGCTGTCGATGTTCGGCTCGGTGTTGCCGGCCGCCGACAGGATCGGGGTTTCCACTTCCAGCACGTCGCGCTCGGCGAAGAAGCCACGGATCAGCGCATTGAGCGCGGCACGCTGGCGCAGGGCGGCGATCATGCGCGCGCGTCCTTCAGCCGCTCGGCCAGCGGCAGGGTCAGCAGGTCGCGGGTATCGTCGACGTAGCCAGTGGCCAGGTAGAGCCGCCGCGCCAGCTCGTTGTGATGGTTCACTTCCAGCCGCATGCGCGCCACGCCGCGCGCGTTGGCGCGCTGTTCGAGGATCGCCAGCGCCTGCTTGCCGCGGCCGCGGCCGCGCGCGTCATGCTGCAGATACAGTTCGTCGAGCAGCGCGAAATGACCGCCCTGCTCCAGGCTGAAGCCCATCGCCAACGCGGCATAGCCGACCACGTGGCCATCTTCGGCCAACCACAACAGCACTTCGCCATTGCGCGGTTCTTCCAGCAACGCGGCGAGCGCGCGGCGCACCCGATCGTTGTCGAAGTCGAGCTTGTCTTCGGCATAGAACGCGCGCATCAGGCCGATCAGCAGCTCGGTATCGGCGACGGTGGCAACGCGGAAATCCAACGGGACGGTGTGCATGCGGGCCTCTCAGTGCTGCGCCAGGAAGGCGACCAGGCGATCTTCGTCCCAGACCTCGATGCCGAGCTCGCCGGCCTTGGCCAGCTTGGAGCCCGCCTCGGTGCCGGCGACCACGAACGCAGTCTTCTTCGACACGCTCCCGGAGACCTTCGCGCCCAGTGCTTCCAGCCGCGCCTTGGCGTCATCGCGGGTCATCTGCGCCAGGGTGCCGGTGAGCACCACGGTCTGGCCATCAAGCGGGCCTGCCACCTGCTCGACCTGTTCCGGTGCGCGTGCCAGCAACTGCTGGCGGCACTGTTCGGCCTTGAGCAGCATCGGCCCGTGGCCGTCGCTGTCCAGCCAATTGGCCAGGCCCAGGGCGACCTCGTTGGGCAGCCCGGCGGCCACGAACCGCACTGCCTCGGCATCCAGCACGGCGGCGGCATCGGGCAGCATGGCGACCAGCTTTTCCGCGCGCAGGCGGGTGATCCCGGGAATTTCGGATTCAACCAGCACCTGCGCGAAATCCAGGCCCTCGCGCAGCTTGGCCGACGGCGCATGGGTATCGGTGATGCGCACCTGGCCGACCTGCAGCAAGGCATTGATCGCGTCCTGGTTGCCGGCCTGCTCGAAGAAGTGGCCCAGCGAGCGCGCCACTTCACCGCCGATGTCGGGCACGCGCTTGAACAGCGGCCACGGCAGTTGCCGGATCAGCTCCAGGTCGCCGAACCAGGTCGCCAGCGCCTTGGCGGTGCTCTCGCCCACGTGCTCGATGCCGAGCGCGAACAGCAGCCGCTCCAGGGTGGTGTCGCGGCTGGCGTCGATCGCCGCGATCAGGTTGTCGGCCCATCGGGTCGCGATCTTCTTCGTGTTCCAGGTGAATGCGGCCGGCATCGCCAGCGCCTGCGCGCGCCAGCGGTCGTCAGTGCCGTCCAGCTGGAGGATGCGGCGCAGGTACTCGCCACTGCCTTCCGGCGCCAGGTGCAGGCCGATCTGCGCGGCCAGCGCCTCCGGCGATTCGGCGTCGAGCACCAACTTGAGCTGCAGCAGCTGGTCGCGCGTGAGCCGGTACAGGTCGGCCACGCCACGCACGATGCCGGCGTCGACCAGCGTTTCGATGTACTTGCCGCCGAGGCCGTCGATATCCATCGCGCGACGTGAGGCGAAGTGGGCGATGGCCTCCTTGCGCTGCGCCGGGCAGCTCAGCTCGCCCGAGCAGCGCCACGCGGCCGCGTCCTCTTCGCGCACGATCTCCGAGCCGCACACCGGGCACTGGCTGGGCATGCGCCACGGCGTGGCGCCATCCGGGCGACGGTCGGCGATGACGCTGACCACTTCGGGGATCACATCGCCGGCGCGGCGCACGATGACCGTGTCGCCCACGCGCACGTCGAGGCGTGCGATCTGATCGGCATTGTGCAGGGTGGCGTTGGAGACGATCACCCCGGCCACCGCGACCGGGGCCAGCCGCGCCACCGGCGTGGCGGCGCCGGTGCGGCCGATCTGGATCTCGATGGCTTCCACCGTGGTGGTCTGCTCCTGGGCCGGGAACTTGTGCGCGATCGCCCAGCGCGGTGCGCGCGAGACGAAGCCCATCTGCTCCTGGCCGGCGCGGTCGTCCAGCTTGTAGACCACGCCATCGATATCGAAGGCCAGGCCATCGCGGCGCTCGCCGATATCGCGGTAGTAGGCCAACAGGCCGTCGCTGCCCTCCACCACCTTGCACAGGTCGCTGACCGGGAAGCCCCACGCGCGCAGCTGCGCCAGCGTGGCCGAGTGCGTGGCCGGCAGCTCGCCGCCCTGCACCTGTCCGGTGCCATAGGCGTAGAAGCTCAGTTTGCGCCTGGCGCTCATCTTCGGGTCGAGCTGGCGCAGCGAGCCGGCGGCGGCGTTGCGCGGGTTGGCCAGCACCTTGCCTTCATGCAGTCGAGCCTGCGCGTTGTAGGCCTCGAAATCGGCGCGCGCCATGTACACCTCGCCGCGCACCTCCAGCACCTGCGGCCACCCCTCACCGGCAAGCGACTGGGGAATCACCTCGATCTGGCGCAGGTTGGCGCTGACGTCCTCGCCGGTCGCACCGTCGCCGCGGGTAGCGCCCTGCACGAAGCGGCCGTTCTCGTAGCGCAGGCTGATCGCCAGGCCGTCGAGTTTGGGTTCGGCGGAAAAATACAGCGCATCGCGGCGCAGGCGCTCGCCGATGCGGCGCACGAAATCCTGCACTTCCTCGTCGCTGAAGGCGTTGCCCAGCGACAACATCGGCACCGCGTGGCGCACTTCGGCAAACCGCGACGATGCCTTGCCGCCCACGCGCTGGGTGGGCGAATCGGCCTGGACCAGATCGGGATGGGCTGCTTCCAGCGCCTCCAGCTCGCGGACCAGCCGATCGTAGTCGGCATCCGGAATCAGCTGCTCGTCGCGCTCGTGGTAGGCCTTGCCGGCTTCGTCGATCTGGCGGCGCAGCACCTCGGCACGTTCAGCGGGGCTGGGGCTCATGCGGGAAGCATCCTGACGGGGCAGTAGATTTTATGGCCTGTCGGCTGCGCCAGCCACCCCGCAGTTCGGCGCCCGGACTATTGCCGTTACCCGACCACGGCGCTAGCGTGCGCGGAATCCCTCACTGCAGGTGTCCCGTGACCGTGACCGCCCCCTCCCGCCGCTCGTTCCTGCAACTGGCCGGCACCGGCCTGGCCCTGGCCGGGCTGGGTGTGCCTGGCGCGGCGGCAGCCGCACCGCGCACCGCGGCAGACGCCCCGGTCCTGCTCAACTTCAACGAATGCCCGTACGGCCCGGCCCCGGCCGCGCAGGTGGCCGCACGCGACATCGTGGCCGGCAGCGGCCGCTACCTGTTCGGGCTGGCCGGCGAGCTGCGCGATCTGTTCGCCCAGCAGGAGGGCCTGGGCGCGGCGCAGGTGCGGCTTTACCCAGGCTCCAGCGAACCGCTGAACCGCGCGGCGATCCTGTGGACCTCGTCCAGCGCGGGGCTGGTGGTGGCCGACCCGACCTTCGAGGCACTTGGCGACCTCGCTGCCGCACGTGGCGCCACGGTGGCGAAAATCGCGCTGCGCGCAGACGGCGCGCACGACGTGCGTGCGATGGCCGCTGCCGCGGCACGGATCAACGCGGGCCTGCTGTACCTGTGCAATCCCAACAACCCGACCGGCTCGATCACCCCGGCGGCGGACATCGCCTGGTTGCTCGCCAACAAGCCGGCACAGACCCGCGTGCTGGTCGACGAAGCCTACCTGCAGTACAGCGACCAGCGCTCGGTGATCGGCCAGGTGATGCAGCGCGAGGATCTGATCGTGCTGCGCACGTTTTCCAAGCTGTACGGCATGGCCGGGCTGCGCCTGGGCGTGGCCGCCGCCCACCCGGACCGCCTGCGCGAGCTGGCCAGCCTGGGCGACAACCCGTTGCCGGTGACGGCCCTGGCAGCCGGGTTGGCGAGCCTGCGCGAGCCCACGCTGGTCGCGCAGCGCAAGGCCGAGAACACCCGCGTGCGCCAGGCCACCGTCGGCTGGCTGGGCGCGCGCGGCTTCAGCTGCGTGCTGTCCGAAGCGAATTGTTTCGTGGTCGATGTAAAGCGCGACGGCACCGCGTTCATTGCTGCGATGGCAGAGCGCGGCGTGGTGATCGGCCGCAGCTGGCCGATCTGGCCGCAGCGGGTGCGGGTGACGGTGGGTACCGAAGCGGAGATGGCCCGGTTCCGCGACGCGTTCGCGGCGGTGGTGGACGCCTCGTCCTGACGGTCCACGCAGCCCAGCATGGCTCGGCTCTACCCCCGCCACGCGACACCCCATCCTCCGGTCACGCAGCCGAGCATGGCTCGGCTCTACCCCGCCCACGGCGACACCCCCTCCTCCGGTAGAGCCGAGCCATGCTCGGCTGATCGCCCGCCGCGACACCCCATCATCGGTAGAGCCAAGCCATGCTCGGCTGATCGCCCGCCGCGACGCCCCTTCATCGGTAGAGCGGAGCCATGCCCGGCTGATCGCCCGCCGCGACACCCCTTCATCGGTAGAGCCGAGCCATGCCCGGCTGATCGCCCGCCGCGACGCCCCATCATCGGTAGAGCCGAGCCATGCCCGGCTGATCGCCCGCCGCGACGCCCCTTCATCGGTAGAGCCGAGCCATGCTCGGCTGATCGGCCGCCGCGACGCCCCTTCATCGGTAGAGCCGAGCCATGCTCGGCTGATCGCGAGACGACATCGCACAGATTCCCGACAGCAGATCAGGCACCAGGCCGATCAACGCATGGCTGCCACACGGGCAACGTGTGGCGATGACCAGCCCTCGACTGCAGATTGGACGTCACTCCGAAATCGCCCAGGTCTATGTGGTCACCACCGTGACGCTGGGGAGAGCGCATCTTCTCGCAGTACCCGCAAACGCCGCGGTCATCATCGATGCCTTGCGATTTGTCGAAGGCACGAAACGCACGTGTTCACTGGCATGGGTGGTGATGCCCGACCATGTGCACTGGATGTTCCAGTTACGCAGCGGGACGCTTGCCGCCTGCATGCAGATGTTCAAGTCCCGCAGCGGCCGGCTGCTGAACCGGACGCTCGGACGCGAGGCGTCGCTGTGGCAGCCAGGGTACTTCGACCACGCGGTGCGGTGCGATGAATCGCTCCGCCGGCAGGCGGTCTACATCGCCGCCAATCCCGTTAGGGCGGGACTGGCCGACAGACTGGGGGAATACCCCCATGCATGGTGCCGTTGGCCATTGCAGGAATGAGCTCGACGATCAGCCGAGCATGGCTCGGCTCTACCGTCCGCCGCTACGCCCTTTGCCGGGTAGAGCCGAGCCATGCTCGGCCGCACCGTCGTCCATCGTTGCGCGCCGCCACCCTTCCCCAAGGTAGAGCCGAGCCATGCTCGGCTGCACCACCGTCCGTCGCTGCGCGCCGCCACCCTTCCGCAAGGTAGAGCCGAGCCATGCTCGGCTGCACCAGCGTCCGCCGCTGCGCGCCGCCACCCTTCCGCAAGGTAGAGCCGAGCCATGCTCGGCTGCACCAGCGTCCATCGCTGCGCGCCGCCACCCTTCCCCCAAGGTAGAGCCGAGCCATGCTCGGCTGCACCACACCCGATCGCCTTACCAGCGCGGGGCTTTGGTCAGCGGCGGGGCCTGGTGCTGGCGATCATAGGCGCGCAGTTCGTCACGGATGTGCGCGACACGCTGGCGGCCGAGCGTAGCGCGGCTGTCATCCAGCACTACGCCGTCGAGCAGTTCGCCCATGCGCTGCACGGTGGGCAGCATTTTCTCCCACGCATCCAGCGCGGTCAGCGGCGCCGGCAAGGTCAGGAAAAACGCGATGGCCGGGGTTTCCATCTCGCGGATGTTGGCCATGTCGAAGCTGCCCGGCTTCATGATGCTGGCCATCGAGAAGATCGGACCGCGCTCAGGGTGGCCTTCGACCAGGCGGTGGAACACGTTCATGTGGCCAAACACCAGGCCGGTCTTCTCCGCAGCCACCACGATGTCTTCGCCGCGCAACTGCTCGCCGGCGCGGGCGGCCACGAACAGCGACACGATCTTGTCGAAATCCTGGTTGGCGCGCTTGCCCAGGTCGCTGGCGGCGGCGCCGTCGACATCGGACAGGCCCAGCTCGGCCTGGGTCACCCCGTCGTCGCCGGGGACGCCATCACGGCCGGCCTCGGCGCTGTCGCCTTCGCCCAGGCTCGGCTCACGACGCGCGCCGGCGCCGGTATCGGCCGCGTCGACGCGGCGACCCTGCGATTTCTTCTTCGGGCGGCCAAACAGGAAGATCGCGGCGATCAACAGCAGGCCGGCGGCCAGGATGCCGATGCGGAGCAGTGCCATGTCGGACATTCGGTGGGGGTCTCCGGCTAAATACGTTCAGGTAAGCATGGCACGTCAGGCGGCGCCCGCCAATCGTGCCGCTTCTTCCAGGTCCACGCTGACCAGTCGGCTGACGCCCGGCTCGCGCATGGTGACGCCCGAGAGCTGGTGCGCGGCTTCCATCGTGGCCTTGTTGTGGCTCACGAACAGGAACTGCACCTTCTCGCTCATCTCCTTGACCATGTTGGCGAGGCGGCCGACGTTAGCTTCGTCCAGCGGCGCGTCCACCTCGTCCAGCAGGCAGAACGGCGCGGGGTTGAGCTGGAAGATCGCAAACACCAGCGCCACCGCCGTCATCGCCTTCTCGCCACCGGACAGCAGCGAGATGCTCGACACGCGCTTGCCCGGCGGCCGCGCCATGATGGCGACACCGGTGTCGAGAAGGTCTTCACCGGTGAGCTCAAGGTAGGCATGGCCACCGCCGAACAGGCGTGGATACAGCTGCTGCACGCCGGCGTTGACGCGGTCGAAGGTGTCCTTGAAGCGGCCGCGGGTCTCGCGGTCGATCTTGCGTATCGCGTCTTCCAGGGTTTCCAGCGCGGTGGTCAGGTCGGTGTTCTGCGCGTCCAGGTACTCCGAGCGCTGCGAGGCTTCGCCGTACTCCTGGATGGCGGCCAGGTTGACCGGCTCCAGGCGACGCATGCGCCCGTCGATCTGGTGCACCGTCTGTTCCCAATCGGACACGCGCGCCTCTTCGGGCAGCGTATTGATCACGTCCTGCAGCACGAACCCGGCTTTCTCCACCGACGCCGACAGCTGCTCGGCGCTCAGCACCAGCGCCTGCTGGTCGAGCTTGCGCTGGGAAATCCGCTCGCGCTGGGCCAGGGCCTGCTCGTCGCGCTTGTGTCGGGTCTGTTCGAAATTGCGCAGTTCCGCATCGATGCCGTCCAGCAGCGTCCGCGCCTCGCCCAGCACGCGGTCGGCACGGACGCGTTCGCTCAGCGCGTTCTGGTGCTCGGCCTGCAGGCTCTGCACCGGCGAGTCGCCCTGGTCCAGCTGCGAATGCAGCTCGCCCAGGCGGGTGTCGAGCTGCCCACGCTGGGTGCTCATGCGCTCCAGCGCCTGGCTCAGCGAGGCGATCTGGGTGCGCTGCGATTCCAGGGTGAGGGCCAGCGAGTGCGCGCTCTCGCGCACGTTGCGGGCCTGGTCGCGCGCCTGGTCGCGGGCATCGGTGAGCTGGCGGCGCTCGCCTTCCAGCGCGGCGCGCACCGCCTCCAGGTCGCCCATGCTGGTAACCGCATCGTCGAGGCGTGCGCGTGCTTCGCGCACCTGCTCGCGGCCGGTATCGAGGGTTTCCAGCAACTGCACCAGCTCGCCTTCGATGCGGTCGATGCGGGTCCGGGCGGCCTCGACCTTGCCCTGCTGGCTCTGCAGCTGGCCACCGAGTTCGGAGACGCTGCGATGGGCCTGGTAGAGCTGGCGCTGCGCGTCCTCGCGATGCTGCTCGCCGGCCAGCAACTGTTCGCGGAAGGCGGAGAGCTGTTGTTCCAGCGCGGCTTCGCGCTCCTGCAGGGTATCGATCTGCGCGCGCAGGGTGACGATCTCGCGCTCGCGCAGCAGCGCGCCCTGCTTGGCCGCGCCGGAGCGCGACACGCGCACCCAGCCTTCGCCCAGGCGTTCGCCGCCGCGGGTGATGACCGAATCGCCTTCGGCCAGCGTGGGTTGCAGCGCACGCGCCGCATCCAGGTCGTCCGCCGCGTGCAGGCGCGCGAGCAGGCGACGGATCGCGGTCGGCCCCTGCACCTTGGCCGCCAGCGAGGTGGGCGCGACGTTGAGCGCCTCCTGGCTGTCGGACACCAGCGCGATGCGGCCGTCGCCGAGCTCGGCCAGTTCGCCGACCAGTTGCTCGGGAGCGGCCACCAGCACGCCTTCGATGAGCTGGCCGAGCGCGCTTTCCACCGCGTTTTCCCAACCGCTTTCGACGGTGAGGCGCTCGCCCACGCGTGCGCCGGAATCCAGCCCACGCGATTTCAGCCACGCCACGGCGGCGCCCTGCTCCTGGCCGAGGGCGGCCTGCTGCAGGGTTTCCAGTGACGACAGGCGGCCGCGCGCGGCCTGGGCCTGCTTGCGGATCTCGGCCAGTTCGGTCTGGCCCGTGCGCTGGCGGTCCTGCAGTGCGGCCACGGCCTGCTTGCGTTGCTCGACCAGTTCGGTGAGCCCGTCCAGCGACTCCTTCTGGGCTTCGTGCTGCAGGTGCAGTTCCTCGAACACGTCGGCCAACGCGTCCAGGTCCAGGCCGGTGCGTTCGGCGCTGAGCGCTTCACGGCGGCGGTCGGCCTCCAGCACCTGGCGATCGAGGTAGTCCACGCGGGTGCGCTCGACTTCGCCGGCGCGCGAGGCCTCGGAGGTGCTGCGGGTGTGGGCTTCCCAACGCTGCTGCCAGTCGGCCAGGCGGGCTTCGGCATCGCGCAGGGCTTCCTGCTTGATCTCGTTTTCTTCCTGCAGTTGTTCAAGTCGCGGCTCGGCCTCGTCCACCGACTCGCGCAATACGGCCAGCTTGGCTTCGTCGCCGCTGATGTGCTGGCCAAGTTCGGCCAGGGCCTGCTGGGCTTCGTCGCGCGCCTTGTTCAGGCGCTGCGCCATTTCGTGCTGGTGCTGGATCTGCTGCTCGAGGCGGGCCAGCGTGCTGCCCACCTGGTAGACCTCGGCCTGTGCGGTGCTGAGCGCATCGGCGGCTTCCTCGCGGCGCACGCGGCTGGTTTCGATACGCGCTTCGGCGTCACGTTGTTCGGCGATGAACTGCTGCAGGCGGGTTTCTTCCTGCGAGAGCGCTTCGCGCAGGCCACTGAGGCGGCCATCGAGGCCGCGATACTCCAGCGCCTTCCACTCGGCATCCTTGACCCGGCGCTCTTCCTGCAACGCCTGGTACTGCTCGGCCTGGCGGGCCTGGCGCTTGAGGTGTTCGAGCTGCTTGCCGATTTCCTCGCGGAGGTCGCCGAGGCGGTCGAGGTTCTCGCGGGTATGCCGGATGCGGGTTTCGGTTTCCTTGCGGCGCTCCTTGTACTTGGAGATGCCGGCGGCCTCTTCCAGGTAGACGCGCAGGTCTTCGGGGCGGGCTTCGATGATCTGGCTGATCATGCCCTGTTCGATGATGGAGTAACTGCGCGGCCCCAGGCCGGTGCCGAGGAACAGGTCGGTGATGTCGCGACGCCGGCACTTGGTGCCGTTGAGATAATAGTTGCTGCTGCCGTCGCGGCTGACCTGGCGCTTGACCGAGATTTCGTTGAACGAGGCGTACTCGCCGGAAATGGTGTGGTCGGTATTGTCGAAAATAAGTTCGACGGTCGCCTGGGAGACCGGCTTGCGCGCGGAGGAGCCGGAAAAAATGACGTCGGTGAGCGAATCGCCACGCAGGCGGCTGGCCGAGCTTTCGCCCATGACCCAGCGCACGGCGTCGATGATGTTGGACTTGCCACAGCCATTGGGCCCCACCACGCCGGTCATGTTGGTCGGCAGGTGGAGCGTGGTCGGATCGACGAAGGACTTGAAGCCGGACAGCTTGATCGTGGACAGACGCATGGCGGGGTTGGTTTCCGGGGCGAGGGCCTGAAGCGACCCCCGCCAGGGTGGATGTCGGGGCGATTCCCACCTTCAAGCCATTGATGTTGCTGGGTTTCAATGGCCCCAAGGGCGACGCGATAGCCTGAGTATAACGGGGCAGCTGTTTGCTGGGGGTTGGGGGTTTTTGAATGCTTGAAAGCGTCAATGCGCGGAGCCAGAGCCCAAGCCAAAGCACGGCTTCTCACTTGCGGCGCACGCGGGGCGGTGCGGGAGGGGGCGCGGGACACGCCGTAAACCCCGCTCCGCGGTCCGGCAAAGCGAGAGGGTGCGGGAGAGCGTAGCGCCACGCCATGCGTGGCTGCCTTTGCCGCTCCTATTTACCCGCTCGCCTCCTCAACATCCATTTCTCACTACCCCGCCAGTGACGTCGGCACCGCCGTAGCCCCACCCCAACCGCCCACACCGATATCCCCTGGAGAGGGTGGCGGGTAGCCTTGGCCGGGACCGTTGTGCGCCATGGGTCCGGCGCATGCGCCGGACGGGTTGGGCAGGACGCCCAACCCCCGGTCTTGCCGCTTGTGCAGGATTGCACGAGCGCGCAAGGCGCACAACGAGCCCCCATGGACGGGTGTACGGCGTGTCCCGGCCAAGGCTACCCGCCACCCTCCTCCGGAAAGCCGAGGCGCCATCGCGTGCCGTAGCGTTTGCGTTGGCGTTGGCTTTAGCCGCTCGCTTCAAAAAAACCCCACCCCACAAACAAAAACGGGCACCCTCGCGGGCACCCGTTTCAGCGATTCCAGCCTTTCGGCAGGGATCAGGCCTTTTCGGCTTCCACCACCACCTTGACGGTGGTTTCGACGTCGGCGTGCAGGTGAACAGTCACCTCGTACTCGCCCACGTTGCGGAAAGCGCCTTCGCCCAGGATCACTTCGCTCTTTTCCAGCGGCAGGCCGGCAGCGGTGAAGGCTTCGGCGATATCGCGCGGGCCAACCGAACCGTACAGCTTGCCTTCGGTCGACGCATTGGCGGCGATCGTGACGCTCTTGCCTTCCAGCTTCGCCTTGCGGGCTTCGGCGTCAGCGTGGATCGACTGGGCCTTGGCTTCGTATTCGGCGCGCTTGGCTTCGAATTCGGCAACGTTGGTGCTGGTGGCCGGAACGGCCTTGCCGGTCGGGACGAGGAAGTTGCGGCCGTAGCCCGGCTTCACGTCGACCAGATCGCCCAGACCGCCGAGGTTGGTGACCTTCTGAAGAAGAATCAGCTTCATGGTGTAACTCCAAATATGTATTCGTTAGCGAGGCAGGGCCCCGCAGCGGATGGCTGTCCGAATATCCGAACGGTAGACCGTGAAACCGCCCGACGCTCTGCAGCGCGGGCGGCCAGGTCCACGAAAGCGGCGACCGAAGCCGCCGGCTTTCATCAGACGTCGTGGTTGTCGGTGTACGGAATCAGGGCCAGGAAACGGGCGCGCTTGACGGCCGTTGCCAGCTGGCGCTGGTACTTCGACTTGGTACCGGTGACGCGGCTCGGCACGATCTTGCCGTTCTCGGTCAGGTACTGGCGCAGGGTGTTGAGATCCTTGTAATCGATCTCCTTGACACCTTCGGCCGTGAACTTGCAGAACTTGCGGCGACGGAAGAACTTGGACATGTCAGTGCTCCTTAAGCGGCCGAAGCGGCGTCTTCGCCGGCATCGGTGTCAGCGGCGGGGGTGGTTTCACCTTCTTCGTCATCACGACGACGACGCTCGCCACGCTCGGGCTTGTCACCCTTCTCGTCCTTGCTCTTCATGATCAGCGACTGCTCGGTGTCGGCTTCGTCACGCTTGATGACGAGGTTGCGCAGCACGGCGTCGTTGAAGCGGAAGCTTTCCACCAGCTCGCTCAGCACGGCCTGGTCGCACTCGATGTTGAGCATGACGTAGTGGGCCTTCACCAGGTTCTGGATCGGGTAGGCCAGCTGACGACGGCCCCAGTCTTCCAGACGGTGGATGGTGCCGCTGCCGTTCTCGACCAGCGCCTTGTAGCGCTCGATCATGGCCGGGACCTGTTCGCTCTGGTCCGGATGGACCAGGAACACGACTTCGTAATGACGACTCATGTGTTTTTACCTTTCGGATGTGGCCTTTTGGGGGCCGGACAGCCCCCCGCAGGTGAACGCGGTGGGGCAAGGGTCCTGCCCGGAATCAGGCAGGAAGCCACAAATTATGGCACAGAAGCGCTGTCACGGAAACCACAGCAGCGTTCACGGGCGCAGGCCGAAGATCGCGCGCCGCCGAGAATACGCATTACCGAATGTTTTCAGCAACTTACCCTAACTCATATCGACATGCAGCCGATGCTGGCCGCACTGCAGGCACTGAAAAAGGCAGCCCGCCATCGCCCCATCGCGACTGAGGTGTTTCAGCACCCCGTCGGGATCGCGAGGGCTCACGTCGCGGATGTCAGGCAGGACCTGGTCCAGGTACGGCGCCAGATCGTCAGCCCCTGCATACCCGAGGAAGGCGCACGGGCGGTCGCAATGGGTCAACCAGACCGCCTGCTGCCACGCAGGGTAGCTCGGCGTCCGATCGCATAGTTCCAACAGCAGCTCGCGGGGAATCGCGGGCGGCGGATCGGCCGGATCGGGGGACACCCCTTCGATATCGGCCCACCCGATGAACTCACCCGAGAATCGGGCGGCGGCCGAGCCATCGGCGATGCACCAGGGGCACAGGTAGCCTGGCATCTCCCCGGCACAGTAGAACGAGCCCCGGTATCGCACCGAACGGCGCTGCGTGCAGCAGTCGCAGACACCCTCGACCTCCTCGAACGATATCGAGTAGGCATTGGGCTGATACCGGAACACGGGCCGTTCGGTCATGGCAGGCGGACGCTGCGGCCAACCTGCCGCGCCAAGGCCGGGCGCACCCCTGCCCGGCTCAGGCCTTGTCGGCCTCGGTGGTGAAGCTCTCGCCGCAGCCGCATTCAGCGGTCGCGTTCGGGTTCCTGAACGTGAAGGTCTCGCTCAGCCCGTGCTTGCCGAAGTCGATCTCGGTGCCGTCCACCAGCGCCAGGCTGGTGGCATCCACGTAGATGCGGACCCCATCCTGCTCGAAGACGGTGTCGCCATCGCGCTCATCGCGGGCCAGGTCGGTGATGTGGCCCCAGCCGGAGCAGCCGGTGCGGGTCACGCCGAAACGCAGGCCCAGCGCGCCGGGGGTCTGCTCGACGAACTTCTGCACACGGGCAAAGGCAACAGGGGTAAGGCTTACGGCCATGACAGGCAACTCCAGCGGATCGTGATCATTATAGAGGGTATGGCGCGGCCCGGCTTCGACGGCCGTCGCTGCGGTTCACATGGCGCGCAGCCCCGGAGAGCGCGCGAAAAATGCCTCGCAAGCCGAACACCGCACCCGTTAAACTCCGTGTTCAGAGATCGAGTCGATCAACAGAGGATTCAAGTCATGACGGTGGTCAGCGTTGAACATGCGCTTGCCGGGAAGATCCCGGAAGGCGGCGAGGCAACAGTACGCGGGTGGGTTCGTACGGTACGCGGCTCTGCGGCGCTGGCCTTCGTCAATGTCACCGATGGCTCCTGCTTCGCCCCCATCCAGGTGGTGGCCAATGACACCCTGCCCAATTTCGACGACATCAAGAGCCTGACCCCGGGCTGCTCGGTGATCGCCCGCGGCACGCTGGTGAAGTCCCAGGGCAAGGGCCAGTCGTTCGAAATCCAGGCCCACGACATCGAGATCGTCGGCCTGGTCGACGACCCGCTGACCTACCCGATCCAGCCCAAGCCGATGAGCGCCGAGTTCCTGCGCGAAGTGGCGCACCTGCGCCCGCGCACCAACCTGTTCGGCGCGGTCACCCGCATCCGCAACTGCCTGTCCCAGGCGGTACACCGGTTCTTCCACCAGAACGGGTTCAACTGGATCAGCACCCCGATCATCACCACCTCCGATGCCGAAGGCGCCGGCCAGATGTTCCGGGTCTCGACCCTGGACATGGCCAACCTGCCGCGCAACGACAAGGGCGAGGTCGATTTCAGCCGTGACTTCTTCGGCAAGGAAACCTTCCTGACCGTGTCCGGCCAGCTCAACGTGGAGGCCTACTGCCTGGCGCTGAGCAAGGTCTACACGTTCGGCCCGACCTTCCGCGCCGAGAACTCCAACACCACCCGCCACCTGGCGGAATTCTGGATGATCGAGCCGGAAATCGCCTTCGCCGACCTGGCCGAAGACGCGCGCCTGGCCGAGCAGTTCCTGAAGTACCTGTTCCGCGCGGTGCTCGACGAGCGCGGCGACGACCTGGCCTTCCTGGCCGAGCGCGTGGACAAGAACGCGATCACCAAGCTGGAAGCGTTCATCAATGCCCCGTTCGAGCAGATCGACTACTCCGAGGCGGTGAAGCTGCTGCAGAAGGCCGACAAGAAGTTCGACTTCCCGGTCGAATGGGGCCTGGACCTGCAGACCGAACACGAGCGCTGGCTGACCGAGGAGCACATCGGCCGCCCGGTGGTGGTGACCAACTACCCCGAGCACATCAAGGCGTTCTACATGCGCCTGAACGACGACGGCAAGACCGTCGCGGCGATGGACGTGCTAGCACCGGGCATCGGCGAGATCATCGGCGGCAGCCAGCGTGAAGAGCGCCTGGACGTGCTGGACGCGCGCATGGCGCAGTTCGGCCTGGACCCGGCGCATTACGGCTGGTACCGCGATTTCCGTCGCTACGGGTCGGTCCCGCACGCCGGTTTCGGCCTGGGCTTCGAGCGCCTGGTGGTGTACGTGTGCGGGCTGGGCAATATCCGCGACGCGATCCCCTACCCGCGCGCACCGGGTACCGCCGAGTTCTGATCCACGCGCGCTGGTCCATCCAAGGAGGCCCTGACCCATGACCCTGTTCTTCGCGCTGTGTTTCGTCGGCGTGGCGATCGCCGGGTTCAGTGCCTTCGTGATCTTCTGGCCGCTGACCCTGATCCACATCCGCGACCGCCACCCGCCGCTGGCCGAACGCTTCGGCAGCGGCGCGTTCCTGCGCCCGGACGCGCTGCGCTGGCTGCTCGGCCGTGACTACCGGCAGACCTCCGACCGGGCGCTCTCCGGGCTGGCGACACCGGCCTGGGTGTCGCTGCTGACCCTGCTGGCCGGACTGGGCATGGCTGCCCTGCTCTGGCTGCTTTCGATGGTATTGATATGAACGACACCCCCACCCACCGCGACGAGTGGTTCCTGGCCAGCCTGGGCAACACGCTGATCTGGGCCCGTCTGCGCGTGCGCCCCGCCGGCACCGCCGAGGTGCTGGACAGCGACGGCAACACGCTGAGCTACGACAGCGAAGACACCGCGCGTTCGCAACTGTTCGACGCCGAGTTCGTCGCCTACGACGGCCTGGACGAAGAAGACGCCCTGATCCGCGGCTTCTCGCTGCATGAAGTGCAGCCGCCGCAGGCCGACAGCGACGATGCCCTGCACGGCCGCATGATCCAGAGCCTGGGCGCCCGCGCGTAACCGACGATGTTCATCCCGTCCGCCTTCGTCGAGACCGACCTGATCTGGCTGGACCGGCTGCTGGCGCGCGATGCGTTCGTCACCCTGGTCACCACCGGCGCCGACGGACTGCCGCAGGCCACGCGGATGCCGGTGCTGTACCGGCGCGACGCCGATGACATCCTGATCGAAGGCCACTGGGCCAAGCCCAACCCGCAGGCGGGCCATGCCGGCCCCGCGTTGATGCTCGTGCACGGCCCGCATGCGTATGTCTCCCCCGGCTGGTATCCGGACAACGCCGTCAGGAACGGCGTTGGACAGCCGAAGGCTGGCCCGCAGGGTGAGCCCCAGGGACGGGGTGAACACAAGGCCGCACAGGCGCGTGTACCGACCTGGAATTACGCCGCCGCGGAACTGCGCGGCGTACTGGAGCCGGTCACCGATGATGACGCGCTGATCGCGATGCTGGACGGCCTGAGCGCGCACTACGAAGCGCAGGTCGGCGGCGACTGGGACCTGCTGCCGATCGAGCCGCGCCAACAGCGCATGCTCGGCGGCATTGTCGGTTTCCGTTTCCGCCCGGCGCAGGTGCAGATCAAACTCAAACTCAGCCAGAACCATCCCGAGGCCAACCAGTCCAGCGTGATCGACGCGCTGTCGGCACTGGACGCCCCGGCGTCACGCGAGCTGGCGCAGTGGATGCGCTGGCGCCGCGAGGGCGGCACCGCCGCCGACTGACCTCCCCCCTCCTGCGACGACGCGGCCGGCCTGGCCGCGCCTTGCCCCCACCCGACGTCAGGGACCCCGCACGATGAAAGACATCCACAAGCTGCTGCAGAACAACCGCGAATGGGCGGACCGGATCGAAAAAGAAGACCCGGAGTTTTTCCACCAGCTGGCCAAGCAGCAGCACCCGGAATACCTGTGGATCGGCTGCTCGGATTCCCGCGTGCCGGCCAATCAGATCATCGGCATGGCGCCGGGCGAAGTGTTCGTGCATCGCAACGTGGCCAACGTGGTCGTGCATACCGATCTGAACTGCCTGAGCGTGATCCAGTACGCGGTGGACCAGTTGAAGGTGAAGCACATCCTGATCGTGGGCCACTACGGCTGCGGCGGCGTGCACGCCACCCTGCACAACACGCGCGTGGGCCTGGCCGACAACTGGCTGCGGCACGTGGGCGACGTGGCGCAGAAGCACGCGTCGATCATGGATGCGATCGACGACCCGGAGCTGAAGCACGCGCGGCTGTGCGAACTGAACGTGATCGAGCAGGTGGTCAATGCCTGCCGATCGACGATCGTGCAGGACGCCTGGGCGCGCGGCCAGAAGCTGATGGTGCACGGCTGGGTGTACAGCCTGAAGGACGGGCGGGTGCGCGAGATGGGCATCGACGTCGGTGCGCCGGAAGACCTGCAGCCGGCCTATGAGCGGGCGCTGGCGCACGTTCCGCGTCGCGGCAAGCGCGACTGACCTCCCCCACTACGGACCTTGCGCCATGCTCCCGATGCCGATCAACCTGCTGGGCTGGATCGAAGAACACCGGCACCTGCTCAAGCCGCCGGTCGGCAACAAGATGATCGAGGACGGCGACTTCATCGTGATGGTGGTGGGCGGCCCGAACAGCCGCACCGACTTCCATTACGACGAGGGCCCCGAGTGGTTTTACCAGCTTGAAGGCGAGATGACGCTGAAGGTGCAGGAGGATGGCGCAGTGCGCGACATTCCGATCCGCGCCGGCGAGATCTTCCTGCTGCCGGGCAAGGTGCCGCACTCGCCGCGCCGCCCGGCTGGCGGCGTGGGCCTGGTGGTGGAGCGCAAGCGGCTGGCGCACGAGCGCGATGGGCTGCTGTGGTACTGCGAGCGCTGCAACCACAAGCTGTATGAAGAGTACTTCGCGCTGGAGAACATCGAGACCGACCTGCCGAAGGTGTTCGCGCGCTACCAGTCGTCGCTGGATCTGCGGACGTGTGATGCGTGCGGGCACGTGGATCCGTTGCCGGGCAGTGCGGTGGCGGTTGAGGGGTGAGGGCTCGGACGCGGATGGATGCATGTGCGCGTTTTGTGGGCTGGCAGATGCGGGGGAGAAGGGGCCGGTAGGGTCGATCCTCGATCGAGTGCCGATACCTCTTCTTCATGCGATGGCAGCATGACCTCTGAATGAAGAGCAGCCGAGCATGGCTCGGCTCTACCAAGGCGTTTCCCGCGTTTTCCGGCGTTCCGGCGTTCCGAGCGTTTCCGGGCGCTCCCCGCGTTCCCGGCGTTCAGGGCGCTTTGCTTGCGAGGCACCGCCTCGCAAGCGCCCGAACGCACAGGCGCCAGCGGCTGGGCGGAGCGCGGCGCGGGGTTTAAGGCGTGCCTGGGCACCCCACCCGCAACGCGCCAGCCCGGCCGACGACCCGACAGGACGCCATTGCTGTTGCGGCTGCCTTTACCAACCCACACCCCACGACACCCCACACCCCCACCACCGGATAAACTGTCGGTCACTGTCACCGCTGGTCGCACCATGTCCGACATTCTCAGCCGCACCCATGCCGTTGCCCTGGACGCCGCCGATCCCCTGCGCGCCATCCGCAGCGAGTTCGTGTTCCCGCAGCACAACCATCGCGACCAGGTCTACTTCGTCGGCAATTCGCTTGGCCTGCAGCCGCGGGCTGCGCGCGCGGCGGTGCAGGAGGTGATGGACAAATGGGCCAGCCTGGCCGTCGAGGGCCACTTCACCGGCGACACCCAGTGGCTGCGCTACCACCGCCTGGTCAGCGAACAGCTCGCCCGCGTCGTGGGCGCGTTGCCCAGTGAAGTGGTCGCCATGAACACCCTCAGCGTCAACCTGCACCTGATGATGGTCAGCTTCTACCGCCCCAGCGCGCAGCGCCCGGCGATCCTGATCGAAGCCGGCGCGTTTCCCACTGATCGCCACGCGGTCGAATCGCAGATCCGCTTCCATGGCTTCGACCCGGCCACCGACCTCATCGAGGTGCAGCCCGACGAACCCAACGGTACGATTTCCCTGCAGGCCATCGAGCGTGCGATCACCCAACACGGCCCGCGCCTGGCGCTGGTGCTGTGGCCAGGCGTGCAGTACCGCAGCGGCCAGGTGTTCGACCTGGAGGCGATCACCCGCATGGCCCGCCTGCAGGGCGCCCGGGTCGGTTTCGACCTGGCGCACTCGGTCGGCAACGTGCCCCTGCACCTGCATGACATCGCGCCCGACTTCGCGGTCTGGTGCCATTACAAGTACCTCAACGCCGGCCCGGGCGCCGTGGCTGGCTGCTTCGTCCATGAACGCCACCACCGCGACACCACCTTGCCGCGTTTTGCCGGGTGGTGGGGACACGAAGAGGCTACCCGCTTCAAGATGGCCCCGCAGTTCGTGCCCGCCATCGGCGCCGAAGGCTGGCAGTTGAGCAACCCGCCGGTGCTGGGCCTGGCGCCGCTGCGCGCGGCCCTGGACGTGGTCGACAAGGCCGGCGGCATCGCCGCGCTGCGCGCCAAATCGTTGCGCCTCACCGGACTGCTGGATGCGCTGGTGCGCGCCCGTCTGGCCGGCGTGCTGGAGGTGCTCACCCCCAGCGAACCCGAGCGTCGCGGCTGCCAGCTCTCGCTGCGCGTGGTCGGCGGGCGCGAGCGTGGGCGCAGCCTGTTCGAGTACCTGCAGACCGTGGGCGTGCTCGGCGACTGGCGCGAGCCCGACGTCATCCGCATCTCGCCCACCCCGCTCTACAACCGTTACCAGGACCTGCACCACTTCATCGATGAAGTGGGCGCCTGGGCCGGCCACTAAGCCGCGCCCCCTCCCCCTTGCGGACACCGACTTGATCGCTACCCCCTCACGCTCGCTGAGCATCATCGGCGCCGGCCTGGCCGGCTCCCTGCTCGCCATCCTGCTGTCGCGCCAAGGCTGGCGCATCACCCTCTACGAGCGCCGCGGCGACCCGCGCATCAGCGACTACGAGTCCGGCCGTTCGATCAACCTGGCGCTGGCCGAGCGCGGACGCAATGCGCTGCGCCAGGCGGGCGTGGAAGACGCGGTCATGGCCAAGGCCGTGATGATGCGCGGCCGGATGGTGCATCCCCGCCAGGGCGAGCCGCAGTTGCAGCGCTACGGCCGCGACGACAGCGAGGTGATCTGGTCGATCCACCGCAAGGACCTCAACACCACGCTGCTGCAGCTGGCCGAGGACGCCGGCGCGCAGGTGCACTTCCACCGCCGCCTGCACACCGTGGATTTCGATGCCGGCTACGCCCGCTTCATCGACGACCGCGACGACCAGCCGCATGACATCCGCTTCGACACCCTGATCGGCGCCGACGGTGCCGGCTCGGCGCTGCGTGCGGCGATGAACCGCAAGCAGCCGCTGGACGAGCGCATCGAGTTCCTGGACCACTCCTACAAGGAGCTGGAGATCCCGCCGACCGCCGACGGCGGCTTCCGCATCGAGGCCAACGCCCTGCACATCTGGCCGCGCGGGCATTACATGTGCATCGCCCTGCCCAACGACGAAGGCACCTTCACCGTCACCCTGTTCCTGCCCAACACGGGCGAGCCCAGCTTTGCCACCACCACCACGGGCGCCGAAGCCGAGGCGCTGTTCGCGCGTGACTTCCCCGATGCGCTGGCGCTGATCCCCAACCTGCGCCGCGACTGGGAAGAACATCCGCCGGGCCTGCTCGGCACGCTGCACCTAACCCACTGGCACCTGCAGGGCCGCGCCGTGCTGCTCGGCGATGCCGCGCATGCGATGGTGCCGTTCCACGGCCAGGGCATGAACTGCGCGTTCGAGGACTGCGTGGCGCTGGCCGGCCACCTGCTGGCGCAGGATTCGCTGGCCGCGGCCTTCGCCGCGTTCGAGGCCGACCGCAAGCCGAATGCCGAGGCGATCCAGCAGATGGCGCTGGAGAACTACCTGGAGATGCGCGACCGCGTGGCCGATCCGGCGTTCCTGCTGCAGCGCGAGCTCGAACAGGCGCTGCAGGCACGCTGGCCGACCCGCTTCGTGCCGCACTACACCATGGTGACCTTCCTGCACACACCGTATGCGGTGGCGCTGGCGCGCACCGACCTGCAGCGGCGCATCCTGGAGGACGCCACCGCCGGGCATGACAGCCTGGACCACATCGACTGGCCGGCGCTGGAGCGGATCGTGCACGCGCAGTTGCCGGCGCTGGAGGGCGCACACTGATGGCAGACAGCTTCCTGTTCTACGACCTGGAGACCTTCGGCCAGGACCCTCGGCGCACCCGCATCGCGCAGTTCGCCGCGATCCGTACCGATGCCGAGCTGAACATCATCGAGGCGCCGGTCAGCTTCTACGTCAAGCCGGCCGACGACCTGCTGCCCTCGCCGGTGGCCACGCTGATCACCGGCATTACCCCGCAGCACGCGCTCGCCACCGGCGTCAGCGAGGCCGACGCGTTTTCGCGCATCAACGACCTGATGGCGCGACCGGGCACCTGCTCGCTGGGCTACAACACGCTGCGCTTCGACGATGAGTTCGTGCGCCACGGGTTGTTCCGCAACTTCTACGATCCCTACGAGCGCGAGTGGCGCAACGGCAATTCGCGCTGGGACCTGCTGGACATGATGCGCCTGCTGCACGCGCTGCGCCCCGAGGGCGTGGTGTGGCCGCAGCGCGAAGATGGCGCCACCTCGTTCAAACTCGAGCACCTGGCCGCCGCCAACGACGTGCGCCAGGGCGATGCCCATGAAGCGCTGTCGGACGTGTACGCCACCATCGGCATGGCACGCCTGTTCAAGCAGGCGCAGCCGCGGCTGTGGGACTACGCCCTGAAGCTGCGCGACAAGCGCTTCGTGGCCAGCCTGCTCGACGTGGAGGCGATGCAGCCGGTCCTGCACATCTCGATGCGCTATCCGGCCCAGCGCCTGTGCGCCGCCCCGGTGCTGCCGCTGGCACGCCATCCGTACATCAGCAACCGGGTCATCGTGTTCGACCTGGACGGCGACGTCGACGCGCTGCTGGCATTGCCCGCCGAGACCATCGCCGCACGCCTGTACACCCGCGCCGCCGACCTGGCCGAGGGCGAACAGCGCGTGCCGCTCAAGGAAGTGCACGTCAACAAGGTGCCTGCGCTGGTCGCCTGGAACCACCTGCGTGCCGCCGACCATGCGCGCCTTGGCCTGGACGTGGCCGCCATCGAAGCCAAGGCCGCGCGCCTGCGCGAGCTGGGACCGGCATTGGCCGAGAAGGCCCGCCAGGTGTTCGGCGGCGAACGTGCGCTGCCCCCAAGCGACGTGGATGCCTCGCTGTACGACGGCTTCCTGGCCGACGGCGACAAGGCGTTGATGGCCCGCATCCGCACCAGTCCACCGGCCGAACTGGCCAGCTTCGCCGAGCGCCTGCGCGATCCGCGCATGCCCGAGCTGCTGTTCCGCTACCGCGCACGCAATCACCTGGACACCCTGGACGCGACCGAGCACTCACGCTGGAACGACTATCGTCGCCAGCGCCTGCTCGGCGACACCGCGCTGGGCGAGCAGAACCTGCCGCAGTTCCGCCAACAACTGGATGCACTGGCCACCGAGCACGCCGCCGACCCGGCCCGGCTCGCCCTGCTGCAACAGTTGCGCGACTGGGGCACCCACCTGGAGCAGAGCCTGTGAGCAGCTATTTCACCCCCAAGAGCTTCACGTTCCTGCGTGGGCTGGCCCGCAACAACGACAAGACCTGGTTCAACGAGCACAAACCGCAGTACGAGGAGCACGTGCGCCAGCCGTTCCTGCGCCTGATCGCCGACCTGCAGCCCGACCTGGCCGCAGTCAGCCAGCATTTCCGCGCCGACCCGCGCGGCGTGGGTGGCTCGCTGTTCCGCATCTACCGCGACGCGCGCTTCTCCAACGACAAATCGCCCTACAAGAGCTGGCAGGGCGCGCGCCTGTTCCATGAGCGCCGCAGGCAGGTACCCGCGCCGTCGTTCTACATCCACCTGCAGCCAGGCGAAAGCTTCGTCGGTGCCGGCCTGTGGCATCCCGAGCCGGCCACGCAGCGCAAGGTGCGGCATTTCATCGTCGACAACCCGGGCAGCTGGAAGGCCGCCGCGCACTCGCCGGTGCTGCGGAAGAAGTTCGACTTCGAGGAAAGCGAAAAGCTGGTGCGTGCCCCGCGCGGCTTCGAGCCGGACTTCGAGTTCATCGACGACCTCAAACACCGCAACTGGGTGTTCTGGCGCGCGCTGGACGACGCCACCATGACCGGCCCGCGCCTGCGCCAGACCATCGCCGCCGACCTGGTCACGCTGGGGCCGTTCGTGGACTACCTGTGCGCCGCGCTGGACCTGGAGTTCTGAGCCGCATGCCGACGCCGTCTCCCGTGGCGCTGCGCCCGCTCGGCCGCAGCGGCCTGCAGGTATCGCAGGTCGCGCTGGGCTGCTCGGGCTTCTGGGGCCATCGCCGTTTCGCCGAAGACCAGGCCGAGCGCATCGTGCGCTACGCGCTGGAGCGCGGCGTCAACCTGTTCGACACCGGCCACAATTACGCCGCCTTCAATGCCGAGCCGCGGCTGGGGCGCATCCTCCAGCGCGCGTTCGCCGCGCACCCGCGCGATGGGCTGGTGATCTCCAGCAAGGCCGGCACCCTCACCGGGCAGGCCGGGGTAAGCGGTGCCGAACACCGCGATTTTTCCCCGGAGGCCATCGAGCGCAGCTGCGCCGCCTCGCTGCGCAACCTGCACTGCGACCACCTGGACATCTTCCAGCTGCACGGCATCGGCGTGCCACAGATCACCGACGAGTTGCTCTCGGCACTGGCGCGCATGCGCCGCAACGGCATGTTCCGCCTGCTCGGCATCAATACCCACACGGCCGGCACCATGCAGTTCATGGCCGCCCACCCCGGGATGTTCGATGTCGCGCTGATCGACTACAACGCCCTGCAGCAGGACCGCGAACCGCTGATCGCGGCCATGCACGCGGCGGGCATCGGCGTCCTGGCCGGCACCGTGCTGGCCCAGGGCCACCTGCTGCCCGCACGGCCGCGGGTGCCGCGCCTGGCCGACGCGTGGTACCTCGCCCGCGCGTGGTTGAAGCCGTCCAGCCGCGAGCTGATGCGCAGTGCGCGCACGATGCAGCGCGCGGTCGCCACGGTGCGGTCGCAGACGCCCGCGCAGACCGCGTTCGCCTACGTGCTGCAGAACCCGGCGATCGCCAGCGGCGTGCTCGGCACCACCCGCATCGGCAACCTGGCGCAGGTCCTGGACACGCGGGTGGACGCACTGCAAGCGGACGAGCGCGCGCGCCTGGTGGCCGCCTTCCAGTCAGGGCGATCGCCAAGCCAGTAAGCCTTCACATTTCCCGACACCCGCTGCGGCAAGCTCAACCCGATGCCCTGCAGATGCGTGATGTGATGAAAAAGCTTCCCTGGTTGCTGCTGGCCCTGCTGCTGCTGTTGGCAGGCGTGTTTTTCAGTGGCCCCTACCTCACCGTGCACGGCCTGTCGCAGGCCATCGAAACCCGCGACACCGCCAAGCTCGACCGCTACGTGGACTTCCCGATGCTGCGGGCCAACCTGCGCGCGCAGCTCAACGACTACGTGGTCCGCCGCGCGGGCGCTGACGTGCAGTCCAACGTCGTCGGCGCGCTGCTGCTGTCGGCCAGCGAGACGCTCACCGGCACCGCGGTGGACGCAATGGTCACCCCGACCGGGATCGGCGCGCTGCTGGAAGGCCACACCCTGTGGAAACGCGCCCGCAACGACCTGGAAAGCAGCGACGCGTACGCGGCACCACGCAAGGCACGGCCGCTGCAGGGTGCCACGCATCGGTTCGAGTCGTTGTCGCGCTTCACCGCCACCACCCACACCCCGGATGGCACCCCCGTGGTCTTCGTGCTGCAGCGCTCCGGCCTGCGCTGGAAGCTGGTCGACATCCGCCTGCCGCTGGTCAGCGCGCCGGATGTGCCGTCGGGCCTGCCGCTCCGGTAAGCGCGGCCGCGGCCCGCCGCGGCGATAGGTCAGCCGTCGTTCGCAACGCCATGCGGTACGTGGCCGGCGGCCACGCGCTGGTGCTGGCGGGCGCTGTCGATGTTGTGCTGCGAATCGTCGAAGAAGATGTCGGCCCCGAACGCTTCCAGGAACGGCCCCTTGTGCCGCCCGCCCAGGAACAGCGCTTCATCCAGGCGCACGCCCCACTCGCGCAGCGTGCGGATCACCCGCTCGTGCGCCGGCGCCGAACGCGCGGTGACCAGCGCGGTGCGGATCGGGGCATCCTCGCCCGAGGGGAACACGGCCTGCAGGGTGTGCAGGGCGGAGAGGAAGTTGCGGAACGGGCCGCCGCTGAGCGGCTCGCGCGCGTTCTCGCGCTCGTGCCGGCCAAACGCTTCCACGCCCTGCTCGCGCGAGATGCGCTCGCTCTCATCGCCGAAGATCACCGCATCGCCATCGAAGGCGATCCGCAGCTGGCCCAACGGCCGGCCCAGGTCGACCTGCTCGGCCGCGGCGATGGTCTCGCCCGGCGGCTTGGGCAGGATGGTAGCCGCCGCGATGCCATGCAGCAGCGCGCGGCGCACCGATTCCGGGTTGGCCGACAGGAACAGGTCGGTACCGAACGGCTTCACGTAGGGCCAGGTCGGCTCGCCGGCAGTGAACGTGGCGCGGATGATGCCCAGGCCGTAGTGCTGGATGGAATTGAAGATGCGCAGGCCGGTGTCGGCCGAGTTGCGCGAAAGCAGGATCACTTCCACGCGCGGCGACTCCGGCGACTGGCCCTGGTTGAGCGCCAACAGCTTGCGCACCACCGGGAACGCCACGCCGGGGCGCAGTACGTCGTCCTCGTGCTTGCGCTGGTACTCGGCGTAGGCGTCCACGCCTTCGGCCTCGAACAGCGCGTGGCCTTCTTCCAGGTCGAACAGCGCGCGCGAGGTCACCGCGACGGTCAGCAGACGGGGGGTGTTGTCGCCCATGGCACTCAGCAATCCAATGCGGCCGCAGCGGCCGGCCAGCCATTGTCCCACAGTGCGCGGCCGTCACGCCCGGGTGGGCTCAGAACATGAACTGTTCGCTGAGGATGCGGTCTTCCAGGTTGTGCTCCTGGTCGAACAGCAGCGTCACCCGGCGCTCGCGCGACTCGCGGATGGTCACTTCCACCACGTCGCGGGTTTCGTGCGAGTCGGCGGTCACGCTGACCGGGCGCTTGTAGGGGTCCAGCACGCGGAAGCGCACTTCGGTGTCGGCCTTGAGGATCGCCCCACGCCAGCGACGCGGGCGGTACGGGGCCAGCGGGGTGAGCGCGATGGTGTGCGAGCCCAGCGGCAGGATCGGGCCGTGCGCGGAATAGTTGTAGGCGGTGCTGCCGGCCGGGGTGGCCACCAGCACGCCATCGCCGATCAGCTCGGCCACCCGCTCCTGGCCATTGAGGTCCACGCCGATGTGCGCGGCCTGGCGGGTCTGGCGCAGCAGCGACACATCGTTGTACGCCAGCGACCCGGTGGTGGTGCCCGATTCGGTCAGCGCCAGCATCTCCAGCGGGCGCAGATTGGCCGGCTCGGCCGCCGCCAGGCGTGCCGGCAGGTCGTCATCACGGAACTGGTTCATCAGGAAACCCACCGTGCCCAGCTTCATCCCGAACACCGGCTTGCCCAGCGCCGCGTAGCGATGCAGGGTCTGCAGCATGAAGCCATCGCCGCCGAGCGGGCACAGCACATCGGCCTGCTCGGGCGCGCACGTGCCATGCCGGGCCAGCATGACGGCCAGGGCCTGCTGCGCGGCCTCGGTGTTGCTGGCCAGGAAGGCGATACGGGGGGTGTCGCTCATCGGTGGATCCGGGTGGGGTATGCCAGCAAGAGCATACCCGGTCGTGCCGGCCGCTGGCCGGGTCCGCGCATCCGCCGTCGGGTCGATGCGATTGCCGGGCAGCGGCGAGCACCACGACCGGAAACGAAAACGGCCCCGCGATTGCGGGGCCGTTTCCTTTTCATGCCACCGGGCAGCGCCCGGCGCTATCGCTTACGCGCCATGGGCCGCCAATTGGCCCAGACGCTGGACGGCAACCGACACCGTCGGGTAGTCCAAGGTCTTTTGCTCCGCCAGTTCGGCCAGCATCGACAGCGTGAAGCGCAGGCTGCTGTCGTCACGACCGATCCACGCGGCCACCTTGGCTTCGGCACTGCCGCCCTTCATCGACAGCACCTGGGCAGCCAGGTTGCGGTGATGGGCGGCCAGTTCGTCGCGCAGCACGCCACGGGCCACGGCGTGCCAGCGGCCATTGACCTCCAGCGCGTCGATCTGCTCGAACAACCACGGCAGCTGCAGGGCGTCGCCCAGGCGGAAGTGGATCTTGGACACATCCACCGGCTTGAGCTTGCGGGTACGCGCCAGTTCGATGATGTCGAACGCCGGTTCCAGGAACTGCAGCTCGGACAACTGCTGCGCCAGTGCAGGCGGCAGGCCCTTTTCCTTCCACTCGGCCACGCTGGCCTCGTAGGCCGGGCGCTGGGAATCGGGCAGCACGCCGGAGGCGACACGGATGTCGTTGAAGGCCGCCTGGTAGCGGTTGACCGCCTCGGTGATGCCCGGCATCGCACCCGGGCGCGACAGCAGCCAGCGCACGAACGAACGCTGCAGCTTCCAGATCACTTCCAGCGCGTCGATCTGCACCGACTCCGGCAGCGTGCCGTCGAGGGCGTCGATCTGTGCCCACAGGGCGCGCGCGTCCAGCGTTTCACGGCTGATCGTGTAGGCCTTGGCGACCTCGGCGATGCTGCGGCCGGTGTCTTCCTGCATGCGCATCAGGAAGGTGGCACCCATCCGGTTGATGGTCTGGTTGGTCACGGCCGTGGCGATGATTTCGCGCTTCAGGCGGTGACGCTCCATCGCATCGGCGTACTTCTTCTGCAGCGGCGTGGGGAAGTAGCGCTGCAGTTCCTTGGACAGGTACGGGTCTTCGGGGATGTCCGAATCCAGCAGCTGGGCGAACGCGACCAGCTTGGAATAGGACAGCAGCACCGACAGCTCCGGCCGGGTCAGGCCCTGGCCACGCGCCTTGCGCGCGGACAGCTCGGCGTCGGAGGGCAGGAACTCGATCTGGCGATCGAGCAGGCCCTGCTGCTCCAGCGTACGGATGAAGTGCTGCTTGGAGCCCAGGCGCTTGACCGCCATCCGCTCCATCAGGCTCAGGGCCTGGTTCTGGCGGTAGTTGTCGTTGAGCACCAGCGCGGCCACTTCGTCGGTCATCGACGCCAGCAGCTTGTTGCGCTGTTCGACGGTCAACTTCTTGGCCCGGACCACGTCATTGAGCAGGATCTTGATGTTGACTTCGTGGTCGGAGGTATCCACGCCGGCCGAGTTGTCGATGAAGTCGGTGTTGAGCAGCACGCCGGCCTGGGCGGCCTCGATGCGGCCGAGCTGGGTCATGCCCAGGTTGCCGCCCTCGCCCACGACCTTGCAGCGCAGCTCGCCACCGTTGACGCGCAGCGCGTTGTTGGCGCGGTCGCCCACATCGCTGTGCTGCTCGGTCGAGGCCTTGACGTAGGTGCCGATGCCGCCATTCCACAGCAGGTCCACCGGCGCCTTGAGGATGGCGCTCATCAGGTCGTTCGGCGACAGCGCCTTGACGTTGTCGTCCAGGCCCAACGCCTCGCGCACCTGCGGGGTGATCTCGATCGACTTCAGCGAGCGCGGGTAGATGCCACCGCCCTTGCTGATCAGCTTGGCATCGTAGTCGGCCCAGCTGGAGCGCGGCACGGTGAACAGGCGCTCGCGCTCGACGAACGTGCTGGCCGCATCCGGGTTCGGGTCCAGGAAGATGTGGCGGTGGTCGAACGCGGCCACCAGGCGGATGTGGCGCGACAGCAGCATGCCGTTGCCGAACACGTCGCCGGACATGTCGCCCACGCCCACCGTGGTGAAGTCCTGGCTCTGGCTGTCACGGCCCAGGGCACGGAAGTGGCGCTTGACCGACTCCCACGCACCGCGCGCGGTGATGCCCATGCCCTTGTGGTCGTAACCGACCGAACCACCGGAGGCGAACGCATCGCCCATCCAGAAGCCGTGCGCGATGGCCAGGCCGTTGGCGATGTCGGAGAAGGTCGCGGTGCCCTTGTCGGCGGCCACCACCAGGTACGGGTCGTCCATGTCGTGGCGGACCACGTCCACCGGCGGCACGATCTTGTTGTTGACGATGTTGTCGGTGATGTCCAGCAGGCCCTGGATGAACAGCTTGTAGCAGGCCACGCCGTTGGCGAACACCGCATCACGGTCGCCGTTCACCGGCGGAGTCTTGGCGAAGAAGCCGCCCTTCGCGCCGACCGGCACGATGACCGTGTTCTTGACCATCTGCGCCTTGACCAGGCCCAGCACCTCGGTGCGGAAGTCTTCGCGACGGTCCGACCAGCGCAGGCCGCCACGGGCCACGGCACCGAAACGCAGGTGGGTACCTTCCACGCGCGGGCCGTACACGAAGATTTCGCGGTACGGGCGCGGCTTGGGCAGGTCCGGCACCAGCGCCGAATCGAACTTGAAACTGATGACATGGCCCGGACGGCCATCGGCATCGGTCTGGTAGTAGCTGGTACGCAGGGTCGCATCGATCACGCCCATGAAGCTGCGCAGGATGCGGTCCTCGTCCAGGCTGGAGACGCGGTCCATCAGCTTGACCAGCGCGTCACGCGCGGCATCCATCTGCGCGGCACGGTCGCCCTTGCGCGCATCGACCACGGTCTTGAGCACCTTCAGGGTGGCCTCGTCGCCGCCGGCGAGCACGGTCAGGTGCGCACGCAGCTGGGCCTGGCCCTCGGCGATGGCCTCCTTGCTTTCATGCCCGGTGGCCGGGTCGAAGCGGGCTTCGAACAGCTCCACCAGCAGGCGCGCCAGCAGCGGGTAGCGGGTGAAGGTGCCTTCCACGTAGGCCTGCGAGAACGGCACGCCGGTCTGCAGCAGGTACTTGCAGTAGCCACGCAGCATGGCGACCTGGCGCCAATGCAGGCCGGCAGCCAGCACGAGGCGGTTGAAGCCGTCGTTCTCGGCATCGCCGTGCCACACGCGGGCGAAGGTTTCGCCGAAGGCGGCATCCACGCTCGGCGCGTCGATGGCACCGGCCACCGATTCGACCTCGAAGTCCTGCACGTAGACCGGGGCGTTGTCGACCGTCAGGCGGTACGGACGCTCGGCGATCACGCGCAGGCCCATGTTTTCCATCATCGGCAGCGCGTCCGACAGCGGGATGTCGTCCAGCTGGCGATACAGCTTCAGGCGCAGGCCGTCACCGCCGTCGCGCTGCACGGCCTGCAGGCTCAGGCGCAGGTCGTCCGGACCGGTCAGCGCGTCGAGCTGGCTGACGTCGTTGGCCGCGATCTCGGTGCTGGAGTCTTCGATGTAGCCGGCCGGCAATGCCTTGCCGATACGCGCGGCAATGCGCAGGCCTTCGCTTTCGCCGTGGCGGGCCACCAGCGCTTCACGCAGGTCGTCCTGCCAGTTGCGCAGCACCTGGGCCAGCTTCTGTTCCAGCACGCTGGTGTCCACTTCCAGGGTCTGGCCAGCCTTCGGGCGCACGATCAGGTGCACCTGGGCCAGCGGCGATTCGCCGAGCACCACCGAGCTGTCCACGTATTCGCCCTGCAGGGCGTCCTTGAGCATGGCTTCGATGCGCAGGCGCACATCGGTGTTGAAGCGTTCGCGCGGCAGGTAGACCAGCGCGGAGATGAAGCGGCTGTACTTGTCGCGGCGCAGGAACAGCCGGCTACGCACGCGCTCCTGCAGGCCCAGCACGCCCATCGCGGTGCGGAACAGCTCGTCCTCGCTGGACTGGAACAGCTCTTCGCGCGGCAGGGTTTCCAGGATGTGGCGCAGGGCCTTGCCGCTGTGGCTGCTCGGCGCCAGGCCGGACTGGGTCATCACGTATTCGTGGCGCTGGCGCACCAGCGGGATCTCCCACGGGCGGCGGTTGTAGGCGCTGGAGGTGAACAGGCCGAGGAAGCGCTGCTCGCCGATGATCTTGCCCTTGGCGTCGAATTCCAGCACGCCGATGTAGTCCATGTAGCCGGCGCGGTGCACGCGCGAACGGGCATTGGTCTTGGTCAGGATCAGCGCGTCCTTCAACCCGGTGGTGGCGTTGAGGCCCTGCGCGGCCAGGGTCTTGACCGGACGGGCGGCGGACTTGTCCTTGCCGCGCATCAGGCCCAGGCCGGTTTCGTTGAGCGGTGCCAGCACCTCTTCCTTGCCCTGCTTCTCCACGCGGTATTCGCGGTAGCCGAAGAAGGTGAAGTGGTTGTCGGCGGCCCAGCGCAGGAATTCCTGCGCTTCGGCGCGCGAAGCGGCATCGATCGGGAGCTGGCGGCTGCCGAGGTCCTCGGCCAGGCTCTGCGCCTTGGCACGCATCGCGTCCCAGTCGTGGACGATGGCACGCACCTCGTCCAGCGCCTTGACGATCGCCTGCTCGACGTCGGCCATGGCATCGGCCGGCTGGCGGTCGATTTCCAGCAGCATCACCGACTCGGCGTTGCCCTCGCTGACGCCGCTGAGCTTGCCGGCCTTGTCGCGCGCGAAGCGGATCACCGGGTGGCCCAGCACGTGCACGCCGATGCCATGCTCGGCCAGCGACATGGTGACCGTGTCGACCAGGAACGGCATGTCGTCATTGACGATCTGCAGCACCGTGTGCGGCGATTCCCACCCGTTGGCCTTCAGGCTCGGGTTGAACACGCGGACATTGGCCTTGCCCGGCTTGCGGACACGCGCGAATTCCAGCGTGTCCGCCGCCAGCGCAGCCCACTCCTCGGCGGTGTGGTGGGGGAACTCGTCCGCCTCCATGCGCTTGTAGAAGTCGGCGGCGAAAGCCACTGCCTCGGCCTGCCCGGCCGCCGGGTAGCGCTTGCGCAAGGCCGTGTACACCGGCTCCAGCGAGAAGCCCACTGGCGAAACAGTCTGCGTATCGGCTGGTTTGGATTTGTTTTTCACGGTCTTGGCTGCTGGTTTTTGCGGTTTCATGGCAGAGCGGTGCGTGTTGCTCAGTTGGGAAAATGAAATTGTAGGCCTACCGCACAAAAATACCTTGCTGCAGGACGGAATAAGGCAAATCGGGTTGGGTGGCGTTTACGTCGCGATGGTCAATCCGCACGAGTACGGACGCTCGCGTAGGAGATCCACGCACGCAAGCATCGGCCACTTCCGTGGCAACTTGACGATGGGTATCAAATCCGCGGCAAACACAAGGCTTCTCCAATTCTGAACTGGACGGTATAGTCCATCGCGTGAATCCCCCCCACCCCGCCGCCAGCACCCTGGATGCGCGCGATCAGCGCGTGTTCGATGCCGTGCGCGATCTGTTCTCCACCCAGGGCATGCAGATCAGCATGGATGCGGTGGCCCAGCAGGCCGGCTGCTCCAAGCAGACCCTCTACAGCCGCTACGGCAGCAAGCAGGAACTGCTGCGCCGGGTCATGCAGCGGCATGTCAGCCGGGCCACGGCCGGCCTGCACAGCCTGGACCAGGGCGACCTGCGCGGCAGCCTGCTGCAGTTCGCCACCGACTACCTGGAGCACTGCAACCAGCCGCACGTGGCCCAGGCCCGGCGACTGATCGCCGCCGACTCCCCGCATTTCCCGCAGGAAGCCCGCGCCCTGTACCGCGACGGGGCGGGCGCGCTCGTTCTTCACGTCGCTGAATGGCTCCAGGCGCGCACCGCGCTGGGCCAGTTGGGGCATGACGACCCGCACTTCATGGCCGAACTGCTATTGAGCATGATCGCCGGCTTGGATTTCGAGAAACAGCGCTTCCACACCCCCCACCGCGCTGACGCCACCGTGCGCCGCCGCTGGGCCGAATTCTCCGTTGACAGCTTCCTGCGCGCGTTCGCCGTGCCGGAGACCGCCGCGGCATCGCATTCAAACCAACACCGGAGTTTTTCCTGATGATCGCCCCACTCCGCAGCCTTGCCCTGACCTGCGCAGTTGCTGTCGCACTGACCGCTTGCAAGAAGCCAGAGCAGCAGACGCCCCCGCCGCCGGAAGTGGGCGTGATCGATGCCAAGCCGCAGACCCTGCCGTTGCAGCGTGAGCTGGTCGGCCGCCTGTCGCCCTACCGCAGCGCCGACGTCCGCGCCCGCGTGCCCGGGGTGCTGCTCAAGCGCGTCTACCAGGAAGGCGCCGACGTCAAGCAGGGCCAGGTTCTGTTCCTGATCGACCCGGCCCCGCTGCGTGCCTCCTTGAACGCGTCGCAGGCCGAGCTGGCGTCCGCGCAGGCCACCTACGCCAACGCCAAGGCCGCCGCCAACCGCGCCCGTTCGCTGGCGCCGCAGAAGTACGTCTCCAAGTCCGACCTGGACGCCGCAGAAGCCACCGAGCGCACCGCTGCGGCGGCCGTGCAGCAGGCCCAGGCGGCGCTGACCAGCGCGAAGATCAACCTCGGCTATGCCGAAGTGACCTCGCCGATCAGCGGCCGCGCCGGCAAGCAGCAGGTCACCGAAGGCGCGCTGGTCGGCCAGGGCGATGTCACCCTGCTGACCACCGTGGACCAGCTGGACCCGCTGTACGTCAACTTCTCCATGAGCGTGGACGAGCTGACCCAGATGCGCGCCGCGCAGGCCAAGGGCCAGCTGGCGCTGAGCGGGGACGGCAAGTCCACCGTGCAGGTCAAGCTGGCCGACGGCACCCTCTACGACCAGCCGGGCACGCTGGACTTCTCCTCGACCACCGTCGACCCCACCACCGGCGCGGTCTCGCTGCGCGCGGTACTGCCCAACCCGCAGCAGATCCTGCTGCCGGGTGCCTTCGTCAGCTTCCAGGCCACCCTCGGCGAGCGCAACAACGCGTTCCTGGTGCCGTTGCAGGCGCTCCAGCGCGATACCACCGGCGGCTACGTGCTGGTGGTCGGCAAGGACGGCAAGGTGGCGCGCAAGAACGTCAAGAGCGAGGGCCAGCAGGGCGGCAACTGGCTGGTCAGTGGCGGTCTTGATGCGGGCGACAAGGTGATCGTGGCAGGCGTGCAGAAGGTCAAGGAAGGGGCGCCGGCCACGGCCAAGCCGTGGGATCCGGCCAGCGCCGCAGCCAACGGCCAGGCCCCGGCCGCGGGCGGGGCCGCACCGGCCGCCGCCAAGCCGGACGCCGCTGCAAAACCCGCCGACGCGACTGCCGACAAGGCCGACGCGGCCCCGGCTGCCGAATCGAACAAGCAATAACGGGAACCCTCCGTCATGCCTAAATTTTTCATTGAACACCCGGTATTCGCCTGGGTGGTCGCGATCCTGATCTCGCTGTCCGGCGTGATCTCGATCCTCGGGCTGGGCGTCGAGTCCTACCCCAGCATCGCACCGCCCCAGGTGACGGTGAGCGCCACCTACCCCGGCGCCAGCGCCGACACCGCCGAAAAGTCGGTCACCCAGGTGATCGAGCAGCAGCTGACCGGTATCGATCACCTGCTGTATTTCAGCTCGTCCTCCGCGTCCAACGGCCGCGTCACCATCACCCTCACCTTCGAGACCGGCACCGACGCGGACATCGCCCAGGTGCAGGTGCAGAACAAGGTGTCGCTGGCCACGCCGCGCCTGCCGACCGAAGTCACCCAGCAGGGCGTGGTGGTGGCCAAGGCCAACGCCGGCTTCCTGATGGTGGTGGCATTGCAGTCGGACACCGCGTCGATCGACCGTGACGCGCTGAACGACATCGTCGGCTCGCGCGTGCTCGACCAGATCTCGCGCATCCCCGGCGTCGGCAGCACCCAGCAGTTCGGCTCCGAGTACGCCATGAACATCTGGCTCAACCCGGAAAAGATGCAGGGCTACGGCCTGTCGGCCAGCCAGGTGCTGGCCGCGATCAAGGACCAGAACGTGCAGTTCGCGGCCGGTTCGCTGGGTGCCGATCCGTCGCCGGAGGGGCATTACTTCACCGCCACGGTGTCGGCCGAAGGCCGCTTCAGCTCGCCGCAGGAGTTCGAGAACATCATCCTGCGCGCCAACGCGGATGGTTCGCGGGTGATGCTCAAGGACATCGCACGCATCGCCTTCGGTGCCAACAACTACGGCTTTGACACCCAGTACAACGGCAAGCCGACCGGTGCCTTCGCGATCCAGCTGCTGCCAGGCGCCAACGCCCTGAACGTGGCCAACGCGGTCACCGCCAAGATGGACGAACTGGCCCCGAGCTTCCCGGCCGGTGTCAGCTGGTTCTCGCCGTACGACAGCACCACCTTCGTGAAGATCTCCATCGAGGAAGTGGTCAAGACGCTGATCGAAGCAGTGGCACTGGTGTTCCTGGTGATGCTGATCTTCCTGCAGAACTTCCGCGCCACCCTGATCCCGACCCTGGTCATCCCGGTGGCCCTGCTCGGTACCTTCCTGGGCATGAGCGTCATCGGCTTCACCATCAACCAGCTCACCCTGTTTGCGATGGTGCTGGCGATCGGCATCGTGGTCGATGACGCCATCGTGGTGATCGAGAACGTCGAGCGGATCATGACCGAGGAGAAGCTGCCGCCCAAGGCCGCTACCCAGAAGGCCATGACCCAGATCACCGGCGCGGTGGTGGCCATCACTGTGGTGCTGGCGGCAGTGTTCATCCCGTCCGCGCTGCAGGGCGGTGCCGCCGGCGAGATCTACAAGCAGTTCGCGCTGACCATCGCCATCGCGATGGGCTTCTCCGCGTTCCTGGCGCTGGGCTTCACCCCCGCACTGTGCGCGACGTTCCTCAAGCCGACCCACACCGACAAGCCCAACGTCGTCTACCGCACCTTCAACAAGTACTACGACAAGATCAGTGGCACCTACGTGGGCCACATCACCTCGGCGGTGCGCCATGCGCCGCGCTGGATGATCCTGTTCGTGGTGCTCACCGTGCTGTGCGGTTTCCTGTTCACCCGCATGCCGGGCAGCTTCCTGCCCGAGGAAGACCAGGGCTACGCCCTGGCGATCGTGCAGCTGCCGCCGGGCTCGACCAAGGCCCAGACCAACCAGGCCTTCGCGCAGATGCGGGGCGTGCTCAAGGACCAGGAAGGGTTCGAGGGCATGCTGCAGGTGGCCGGTTTCAGCTTCGTCGGCTCGGGCGAAAACGTGGGCATGGGCTTCATCCGCCTCAAGCCCTGGGCGGATCGCAAGGTCACCGTGCCCGAGTTCATCCAGAAGATGAACGGTGCCTTCTATGGCATCAAGGAAGCGCAGATCTTCGTGGTCAACCTGCCCACCGTGCAGGGCCTGGGCCAGTTCGGCGGCTTCGACATGTGGCTGCAGGACCGTGGCGGCGCCGGCTATGAACAGCTGACGCAGGCGCGCAACATCCTGCTCGGCAAGGCGGCGCAGGAGAGCGACCTGCTCACCGGCGTGCGCCCCAACGGGCTGGAAAACGCACCGCAGCTGCAGTTGCACGTGGACCGCGTGCAGGCCCAGACCATGGGCCTGTCGGTGTCGGACGTGTACAGCACCATCCAGCTGATGCTGGCCCCGGTGTACGTCAACGACTTCTTCTACGAAGGCCGCATCAAGCGGGTGACGATGCAGGCCGATGGCCCGTACCGCACCGGTGCCGAATCGCTCAACAGCTTCTATACGCCCAGCAGCCTGCAGACCAACGCGGACGGCACCCCGGCGATGATCCCGTTGAGCACCGTGGTGAAGTCCGACTGGGTGTCCGCACCGCCGTCGCTGAGCCGCTACAACGGTTACTCGGCGGTCAACATCGTCGGTTCGCAGGCACCGGGGCGCAGCTCGGGTGAGGCGATGCAGGCGATGGAGCGGATCGTCAGCGACGACCTGCCGGCCGGCTTCGGCTACGACTGGTCCGGCATGTCCTACCAGGAAATCCTGGCCGGCAACGCCGCCACGCTGCTGCTGGTGCTGTCCATCGTGGTGGTGTTCCTGTGCCTGGCCGCGCTGTATGAAAGCTGGTCGATCCCGGTGGCGGTGCTGCTGGTGGTGCCGCTGGGCGTGCTCGGTGCACTGGCGTTCTCGCTGGCGCGCGGCCTGCCCAACGATCTGTACTTCAAGATCGGCCTGATCACGGTGATCGGCCTGGCGGCCAAGAACGCCATCCTGATCGTGGAGTTCGCGGTGGAGCAGCGTGCGGCGGGCAAGACCCTGCGCGAGGCCACCATCGAGGCCTCCCGCCTGCGCTTCCGCCCGATCCTGATGACCTCCTTCGCGTTCATCCTGGGCGTGGTGCCGATGGCCATCTCCACCGGCGCCGGCGCCAATGCCCGTCACGCCATCGGTACCGGCGTGATCGGCGGCATGGTGTTCGCCACCTTCCTGGGCCTGCTGATGATCCCGGTGTTCTTCATCGTGGTCCGCCGCATGCTGGGCGACAAGCTGGACGAACCGTCCAAGGAGTTCCTGGAACGCCAGGGCGAAGCCAACACGGCGCACCGTCCGGATCGTTGATCCGGGCAGTACGCTGCTGAAACGAAAAGCCCCGGCTCGCGCCGGGGCTTTTTTTTGGGTCTTCACCCGTATGCGGGGCAAGCACGAAGTGCGCGCTCAATCCTTTGCGCGCGGCGGTATCAGAAAAGCCTTGCTTCGGCCTGCTTACCGCAAGCCGAGCCCCTTAGCGGCCGGCAGGCTCCTGGGCAGAATATAGGAGGACGCCACCAAGCCGGAGGACACTACGCCAAGGGCCTACCGGCCGCCAAGGGGCCCTCACGCGCGCGACAGGCCCAAGCGGAGGCACAGCCCGATCCACACACGCCGCCGACCCTACCTCCGGCGCCCGAGCGCGATCCTGACGCGCGCAACCAACCCCCACGCGCACGCCTTGCGGGGGTGGGGTCGGTTCCCAGACGACCGCCGATAGCGCTCGTCGGCGCTGTAACGCATGACCCCGAACAACACAGCGCCCACGGTGATCCGGCGACGCGTCAGCGAAGCAGCGCCACCACTACGCACGCGACGACGATGGCCAGCGATGGCCACTGCATCGGCAGGAAAAAGAAATGGTGGCGGGCATGCTCGCCAGCCGCGCGCGGGCCGCGATTGAGCACCAGACCCAGCAGCACATTGAGTGCCGCACCACTGCCGAATCCAAGCAGAAGCTGGGTCAGCGAGGTATTGCCTTTGGCAACGGCTGGATCGGGCCACAGCCACATCAGCAGCAGCAAGGTGGCGATGGGCGTGAGCAGGGTCAGAAATCCTGCGCCTCGATAGATGAGCATGAGGTTTCCTGGGGCGTTGTGTTGAGTTGCGGCCGGGCATCGTACAGCGCTGGAGATGCCCGTGGCGATCCGCGTGGCGCCTCGGTACGCGGCGCGGCGCGCGCGCAAACAATGTCGCAATCAACACGCACCGCATTTTCTGTATGCCGCAACACAACTTCGTGTGAGCAGCCACGCTACAAAGAGCTTCCCATCCATAGCCGATGATCGATTCACTGCACAACGAGGGAGAACAGGCATGGCACGTTCTGGGTTCAACCCACACTGGCCCGCAGCCCTGCTGGTTCCTTGGCTGGCGGTGGTGTCCCCCGCGCATGCGGGCGGTGTTGTCGTGTGCGACAACTGCGCCAACCCGAAGCAGGTCGCCGTAGGGTCCGGCGCGGGAACCACGCTCGTGGTCGACTTGCTGCAGGTGAAGATCAGCGGCTATGAGGTCGAGTACGACCGGGAACTGAAGCGCTACCGCGCACTCCCGACCCAGATCCCCGCGCCGGTGAACGAGGCCTTCCTGCGCGTCATGGCCCTTGCCGAATCACACGGCGCGGCAGGTGCTGCGGTCACCCCACAGGCAGGCGGCAACGGCGCGGTCATCCCGGTCCATCCCGACGATCCCGGCGGCGCCAATGGCATTTCGTTTCCGGAGGATTTCAAGGGCCTCACCGCTTACGATGTCGTCCAGTCCGCCACCACGCGATCGCAGCTTGAAACGCGTATTGGCAGCGCGTTCTCCGGCGCTACGACCGGCAGCACCGTGTGGAATTCGCTTTCCACCACACTGTCATCGGTAGGATTGAGCTTTGTCAGCCGCCTGTTTGGTGTCAGCTCCGTCACCTACGCCGTCACTTGGCGGGACGGATCACAGACCCTGCTTAAGCTGGAGCCGGACTCCGTCCACCAAGCGCAGTATGTCAAAGGCAAGAGCCGTGATGCGCAGGGGAATCCCATTCCCGATGCAGCCGCCACTGGCCCGGAAGCACCCGACATCTTCGGCGGCGACTATCACTTCCAGGATCGCCACGCGATCGAAAACTGGCTGCAGGCAGCCAAGCTCTATGGCGTACATGTCGACAATGTGGGTATTGACAGCCTGCAGCTGCGATGCACATGGAATAGCCAGACACTTGCCTGCAGCGGCCGCTGACACGGAGCGGCCAAGCAACGTTCTGGTCAACAGCCTTCAGGGCACGGACGGCGTCCCCACGCGGGAACGCCGTCACATGACTCAGCGCAACCCGGTCTCGTTGCGCGCGATCACCAGCCGCTGGATCTCCGAGGTGCCCTCGTAGATCTCGGTGATCTTGGCATCACGGAAGTAACGCTCCAGCGGCATTTCCTTGGAGTAGCCCATGCCGCCGTGGATCTGCACGGCCTGGTGGGTGATCCACATCGCCGCTTCGGACGCGGTCAGCTTGGCAATCGCCGCTTCGTTGCTGAAGCGCTTGCCCTGCCCCTTCACCCAGGCCGCGCGCAGGGTCAGCAGCAGCGCTGCGTCCAGCTTGCACTTCATGTCGGCGATCTTGGCCTGGGTCATCTGGAAGGTACCGATGGCGGCACCAAAGGCCTTGCGGTCCTTCACGTACTCCAAGGTCGCTTCATACGCCGCGCGGGCAATACCAATCGCCTGCGAGGCGATGCCGATGCGGCCGGCGTCGAGCACGCCCATGGCGATCTTGAAGCCCTCGCCCTCCTTGCCCAGCACGTCGTCGGCGCTGGCCACGTAGTCCTGGAACTCGATCTCGCAGGTGGCCGAGGCGCGGATGCCCAGCTTCGGCTCGGTCTTGCCGCGGTGGAAGCCGGCCTTGTCGGTGTCGATCATGAACGCCGTGATGCCGCGCGCGCCCTGGTCCGGGTCGGTCATCGCGAACAGCACGATGTATTTGGCGACCGGGCCGGAGGTGATCCAGCTCTTCTTGCCGTTGATCACGAACGTGCCGTCGGCCTGCTTGACCGCGCGGCAACGCATGGCGGTGGCGTCCGACCCGGACTGCGGCTCGGTCAGCGCGAACGCGCCGATGGCCTCGCCTTCGGCGATGGCGCGCACGTAGGTCTGCTTCTGCGCTTCGGTGCCGTGGGTGAGGATGCCGTTGCAGAACAGCGAGTTGTTGACCGACATGATGGTCGAGTGGGCGGCGTCGCCGGCGGCGACCTCCACCATCGCCAGCACGTAGGCGATCGGGTCCATGCCCGCGCCGCCATACTCGGCCGGCACTTCGATGCCCATCAGCCCGTTCTCGCCCAGCAGGCGGATGTTCTCCAGCGGGAATTCGCCGGTACGGTCATGATGTTCGGCGCTGGGCGCGATCTTTTCCTGCGCGATGCGACGCGCGACGTCCTGCAGCATCAACTGCTCTTCGGTAAAGCTGAAATCCACAACACCCTCCCAGGAACATATGGTGATAGGGCCGCGCAGTGCGCGCCCCGGTGGGGCGATTGTACCGGGGGCGGGTCGATCCCGGCTGACTTGACCCCGCACCGGCCCAGGGACGAAAATATCTCTATATCGCGATAGGTAGATATTTATGGATCTCGAGGATTGGTCAGTCCGGCTGAAAGTATTCGCCGACGCCACCCGTGTGCGCCTGCTGACCCTGCTGGAGCAGGAAGAACTGACCGTGGCCGAGCTGTCGGCCATCACCACGCTGGCCCAGCCACGCGTGTCCACCCACCTGGCCCGGCTCAAGGAAGCCGGCCTGGTGCGCGACCGGCGCGCCGGCGTCTCGGCGTATTACCGCTTCGATGACGCCGCGCTGGACCCGGCGCAGCGTGCATTGTGGCATGCGCTGAGCACCGGCAGCGACGACCCCCTGCTGCGCCAGGATGCTGAACGGGTGGCGGCCGTGCTCGCCAGCCGCGCCGCCGACCAGAACTGGGCCGACAGCGTGGCCGGCGACATGGAGCGGCACTACTCGCCCGGCCGTACCTGGGAAGCGCTGGCGCGCACCGCCCTGCCCCTGCTGGAAACCGGCGACGTGCTCGATATCGCCTCCGGCGATGGCGTGCTGGCCGAACTGGTCGCCCCGCATGCCAAGCGCTACGTCTGCATCGACACCAGCGCACGCGTGGTGGCTGCCGCCAGCGAGCGCCTGCGCCGCCTGGCCAACGTGGAAGTGCGCGAAGGCGACATGCACGCGCTCCCATTCAAGGACCGCAGCTTCGACCTGGTCGTGCTGATGCACGCGCTGACCTATGCGGCCAAGCCGGCCCAGGCCGTGGCCGAGGGTGCGCGCGTGCTGCGCTCCGGTGGCAGGCTGCTGCTGTGCAGCCTGGCACGGCATGAACACAAGGCTGCCGTGGAGGCCTATGGCCACGTCAACCTGGGCTTCTCGGACAAGGAACTGCGCAAGTTCGCCGAGAAGGCCGGGCTGGTCGTCTCCAGCCTGGAAACGGTGACCCGCGAGAAGCGGCCGCCGCATTTCGAAGTCATTTCGCTGATCGCCAGCAAGCCCTGAGGCCCGCCATGTCATCCCTTCCCTGGCTGCATCCCGACCGCGTCCATGCCCTGCAGGACGCGCTTGCCCGGCGCATCCTGATCATCGATGGCGCGATGGGCACCATGATCCAGCGCCATGGGCTGGAGGAGGCCGACTACCGTGGCGAGCGCTTCGTCGCCGGCTACGACAGCGCACACGCGCATGGCCCCGGCTGCGACCACGGCACCCCGCCGGAAGGCCACGACCTCAAGGGCAACAACGACCTGCTGCTGCTCAGCAAGCCGGAGGTGATCGCCGGGATCCACACCGCCTACCTGGAGGCCGGCGCCGACCTGGTGGAAACCAATACCTTCAACGCCACCTCGGTCAGCCAGGCCGACTACCACCTGGAACACCTGGTGTACGAGCTCAACAAGGCCGGTGCCGCGGTCGCGCGCGCCTGCTGCGATGCCGTGGCGGCGACCACGCCGGGCAAGCCGCGCTTCGTGATCGGCGTGCTGGGCCCGACCAGCCGCACCGCCTCGATCAGCCCGGACGTCAACGACCCCGGCTTCCGCAACACCAGCTTCGACGCGCTGCGCGAGACCTACCGCGAAGCCATCGACGGCCTGATCGACGGCGGCGCGGACACGCTCATGGTCGAAACCATCTTCGACACGCTCAACGCCAAGGCGGCCCTGTTCGCCATCGAAGAGGCCTTCGACGCCCGCGGTGCACGCCTGCCGATCATGATCTCCGGCACCATTACAGATGCCTCCGGGCGCACGCTGTCGGGGCAGACCGCCGAGGCCTTCTATGCCTCGGTCGCGCACAGCCGGCCGCTGTCGGTCGGGCTCAACTGCGCGCTCGGCGCCACCGACATGCGCCCGCACGTGGAAACCCTGTCGATCGTGGCCGACTGTCTGGTCAGCGCACACCCCAATGCGGGCCTGCCCAATGCCTTCGGCGAATACGACGAAACCCCCGAGGAAATGGCCGGCACCCTGCGCGAGTTCGCCAGTGCCGGGCTGCTCAACCTGGTCGGCGGCTGCTGCGGCACCACGCCGGCGCATATCCGCGCCATCGCCGACGCGGTGGCCGACCTGCCTCCCCGTGCCCTGCCTGCCGCCGCGCTGGACGATGCCGCGTGAGCGCCGCGTTGTCCGCATGCGTTTGATCCCCCTTCGCCAACCGATGCCCGCCCGCCCATGACGTCTTCCCGCCATACCCGCCTGTCCGGCCTCGAACCGTTGGTGATTACGCCGGACCTGTTGTTCATCAACATCGGCGAGCGCACCAACGTCACCGGCAGCGCGCAGTTCCGCAAGCTGGTCAAGGAAGAGCGCTACGAAGAGGCCGTGGAAGTGGCACGCCAGCAGGTGGCCAACGGCGCGCAGATCCTCGACGTCAACATGGACGAGGGCCTGATCGATTCGGAAAAGGCGATGACCCGCTATCTGAATCTGATCATGTCCGAGCCGGACATCGCGCGCATTCCGGTGATGGTCGATTCCTCCAAGTGGAGCGTGATCGAAGCCGGGCTGAAGTGCCTGCAGGGCAAGAGCGTGGTCAACTCGATCTCGCTCAAGGAAGGCGAGGCGCAGTTCATCGAGCAGGCGCGCAAGGTGCTGCGCTACGGCGCGGCGGCGGTGGTGATGGCCTTTGACGAGGACGGGCAGGCCGATACCTGCGCGCGCAAGGTGGAGATCTGTACCCGCGCCTACCGGATCCTGGTCGACCAGGTCGGGTTCCCGCCGCAGGACATCATCTTCGATCCCAACATCTTCGCCGTGGCCACCGGCATCGAAGAGCACGACAACTACGCCGTCGACTTCATCGAAGCCACCCGCATCATCAAGCGCACCCTGCCGCATTGCCATGTCTCCGGCGGCGTCTCCAACGTGTCGTTCTCCTTCCGCGGCAACGAGACGGTGCGCCAGGCGATCCACGCGGTGTTCCTGTACCACGCGATCGCGGCGGGCATGGACATGGGCATCGTCAACGCCGGTGCGATGCCGATCTACGACGACCTCGATGCGGAACTGCGCGAGCGCGTGGAGGATGTGATCCTCAACCGTCGCCGTGACGGCACCGAGCGCCTGCTGGAGATCGCCGAGCGCTACAAGGGCAAAAAGGGCGAGGTCAAGGGCGAAGACCTGGCGTGGCGCGAGAAGCCGATCGACGCGCGTCTGGCGCACGCCCTGGTGCACGGCCTGGACGCCTGGGTGGAGGCCGATACCGAAGAAGCACGGATCCGCTCCAGCCGCCCGCTGGACGTGATCGAGGGCCCGCTGATGGATGGCATGAACATCGTCGGCGACCTGTTCGGCGCGGGCAAGATGTTCCTGCCGCAGGTGGTCAAGTCCGCGCGCGTCATGAAGAAGGCCGTGGCCTACCTGCTGCCCTACATCGAGGCCGAGAAGGCGCGCAGCGGCGATACCGCCAAGAGCAACGGCAAGATCATCATGGCCACGGTGAAGGGCGACGTGCATGACATCGGCAAGAACATCGTCGGCGTGGTGCTGGCCTGCAACAACTTCGAGGTGATCGACCTCGGCGTGATGGTGCCGGCGCAGAAGATCCTCGACGCGGCGCGCGCCGAGAACGCCGACATCATCGGCTTGTCCGGGCTGATCACCCCGTCGCTGGAGGAAATGAGCCACGTCGCCCGCGAAATGGAGCGCCAGGGCTTCACCCTGCCGCTGATGATCGGCGGCGCCACCACCTCGCGGGCGCACACGGCACTGAAGATCGATCCCCATTACAAGGCACCCACGGTGTGGGTGAAGGATGCCTCGCGCGCGGTGGGCGTGGCCCAGTCGCTGATCTCCCGCGAGCTGCGCGACGCGTTCGTGGCCGCCAACGAGGCCGACTACGCCGACATCCGCCAGCGCCATCGCAACCGCGGCGATGCCAAGCGCCTGGTCCCCCTGGCCAAGGCGCGCGCGCAGCGCTTCCAGGGCGACTGGGCCGCGTACACGCCCCCGGCGCCGCGCAAGCCCGGCCTGCATGTGCTGGACGACTACCCGCTGGCCGACCTGGTCGAGGTCATCGACTGGACCCCGTTCTTCCAGGCCTGGGAGCTGGCCGGCAAGTTCCCGGCCATCCTCACCGACGAGATCGTCGGCCCCCAGGCCAGCGAGCTGTACCGTGATGCACGCGCGATGCTCGACCGCATCGTCGGCGAGAAATGGCTGACCGCCAAGGCGGTGTTCGGGCTGTGGCCGGCCAACAGCGTCGGCGATGACGTGCGCGTACAGCACCCGGATGGGGAGACCACCCTGCACTTCCTGCGCCAGCAGGTGGACAAGCCGGTCGAACGCCCGGACTTCTGCCTGGCCGACTTCATCGCCCCGGCCGACAGCGGCAAGCAGGACTGGATCGGCGCCTTCGCGGTCACCGCCGGCATCGGCATCGATGCGCACGTGGCGCGCTTCGAGGCAGACCACGACGACTACAACGCGATCCTGCTCAAGGCCCTGGCCGACCGCTTCGCCGAAGCGCTCGCCGAGCGCCTGCACCAGCACGTGCGTACCGACTACTGGGGCTACCAGCCGGACGAACAGCTGGACAACGAGGCCCTGATCGCCGAGAAGTACAGCGGCATCCGCCCGGCCCCGGGCTATCCTGCCTGCCCCGAGCACAGCGAAAAGGCCACCTTGTTCCGCCTGCTCGACGCCGAGCGCAACGCCGACATGCACCTGACCGAGAGCTTTGCGATGCTGCCCACCGCAGCGGTGTCCGGCTATTACTTCAGCCACCCGCAGAGCCAGTATTTCGTGGTGGGCCGGGTCACCCGCGAACAGGTCAGCGACTACGCCAAGCGCAAGGGCGTGGACCGCGTGCAGGCCGAACGCTGGCTGGCCTCGAACCTGGATTACGATCCGGAGTGAGTCGCACGCCCACCCGCGGCGGGGTGCTGCGGTCATAATGCATCGGTAGGCCCCCTGCGTTGCGGGGTGCGCGCAACAACCGGGACCCTGCATGACCGCCTCCACCCGCGACGCCGTTCCGGCCGTTCGCCTGTCGTCTTTCTATCTCTTCTACTACGCCGCGCTCGGCGCGTTCACGCCGTACTGGAGCCTGTTCCTCACCTCCCGCGGCATGAGCGTCACCGCGATCAGCGTGATGATGGGCCTGTGGTATGCCACCCGCATCGTCGCGCCCACCACCTGGACCTCGATCGCCGCCGCCTCGCCGCGCCCGATCTTCTGGCTGCGCATCGGCTGCGTGCTCACCCTGCTCACCTTCTGCGCGTTCCTGCTGCCGCTGCCGCAACCGTGGCTGTATCCGGCCATGATCGCGTTCTGCTTCTTCTACAACGCGGTGATGCCGCAGTTCGAATCGATCACCCTCACCCACCTCGGCAGCGACAGCCATCGCTACGGCCTGATCCGGGTCTGGGGTTCGCTGGGCTTCATCGCCGTGGTGATGCTGTTCGGCTGGATCATCGAGGGCCACGGCGGCGCCGGCAACGCACACCTGCTGCCGTGGCTGATGCTGCCGCTGTTCGGCCTGCTCACCGCCTCGGGCTTTGCCAACCACTACGCGCGCAACCTGCAGCGCCGTGATGGCGACGCCACCGGCTTCTGGCAGATCGTGCGCAAGCCGCAGGTGCTGGCCTTCTTCCTTGCCGCGTTCATGGAGCAGCTGTCGTTCGGCCCGTATTACACCTTCTTCTCGGTCTACATGGACCACCATGGCTATGCCACCTCCACGCTGGGCGTGTTGTGGACGGTCGGGGTGGTGTTCGAGGTGGGCGTGTTCTTCACCATCGGCCGATTCTTCCGCCGCTACGACGCGAGCTGGATGCTGCTGATCGCCCTGCTCAGTTCCACCGTGCGCTGGGCCGTCACCGCCCTCTTCCCGGACAACCTGCCGGTGATGCTGGTGGCCCAGACCGCGCATGCACTGGGGTTTGCCGCCTTCTTCGCCGCCGCGATGCAGATGCTGGCCACCTACTTCCCCGGCCGCCTCAACGGCCATGGCCAGGGCTTGCTGTACGGGTTTTCGTCCGGCGTGGGCGGCGTGCTGGGCGCGTTGATCGCCGGCCAGTTGTGGAACATCGACCAGGGCCGCACCGCGTTCCTGGCCGGCAGTGGCTTTGCGCTGGCCGGCGCGTTGCTGTGTTTCTTCGCGATCAGCCTGCCGTTGCTGCGCGCGCGCAGGCGTTGATCGCCCGCCGCTGGTAGCGCCGGCCGCCGGCCGGCAACCCGGTCCCCCGGATGGGGTAGGCTCAAGCCTCCCCCTGACTGGAGCCGCCCATGCGATCGACCCGCCTGTGGGCCCTGCTGCTTGCCGCCGTCGCCCTGCCTGCCGCCGCCGAACCGATCCTGCTCGAGAACGCCCGTGTGTTCGACGGCCAGCGTGACCTCGGGGTCACCCCGGTACTGATCGACGGCGCACGCATCGTGCATGTCGGCACGCCGCTGCCGGCCGCGGCCACCGGCGCGCGCCGCATCGACTACACCGGCAAGACCCTGCTGCCGGGGCTGGTCAGCGACCACGCGCACGTCGGCAACACCCAGGGCCTGGACCACGGCGACCGCTTCTACACCCAGGACAACGTGGTGGGCGACCTGCGCCAGTTCCAGCGCTACGGCATCACCACGGTGACCGCGCTGGGCATGAACGGCGCGGACTTCTTCGCCATCCGCACGGCAGTCAATGCCGACCCCGCACTGGGCGCCCAGCTGTACGGCGCCGGCGGCGGCATCGGGGTGCCGGACGGTGCGCCCCCGGCCGACAGCATGGGCCTGAGCCACGATCCCGTGGCGCGCCCGCGCAACGCCGAGGAGGCACGCGCGGCGGTGGCCACCCAACAGGCCGATGGCGTAGACCTGATCAAGCTGTGGGTGGACGACATGGGCGGCAAGCGGCCGATGATGACCCCGGAGGTGTATCGCGCGGCGATTGCCGAAGCGCATGCGCGCGGCCTCAAGGTCGCTGCGCACATCCACGACCTGGCGCAGGCACGCGCGCTGGTCGACGCGCAGGTGGACATCCTCGCCCACGGCATCCGCGACCGTGCGGTGGACCCGATGCTCGCGCGCAAAATGCGCGACCAGGGCACCTGGTACATCGCCACCGTCGCCATCGACGAGGCCAACTACTGGTATGCCGAGCATCCGCAGTACCTGCAGCAGCCGTTCCTGCGCACGGCGTTGCCCGCCGACGTGCTGGCGCGCTGGTCGCAGCCGACCTGGCAACGTGCGCAGCTGGCAGGCAGCGACATACCCGCTGCACGCAACGCGGTGGCAACCAACCTGGACAACCTGCGCCGGCTGCACGCGACCGGGGTCCGGCTCGGCTTTGGCACCGATGCCGGCGCGATGCCGCAGCGGGTGATCGGGTTTGCCGAACATCGCGAACTGCAGTTGCTGGTAGAGGCCGGGCTGACCCCGACCGAAGCGTTGCGGACCGCCACCGCCCAGGCTGCCGACCTGCTCGGGTTATCCGACCGCGGTCGCATTGCCGCCGGCAAACGCGCCGACCTGCTGGTGCTGGATGCCGATCCGCTGGCCGATATCGCCAACAGCCAGCGCATCGAGGCGGTCTGGCAGGCCGGTCGGCAGGTGGCTGGGCCGATCACGGAATGATGGATGCCTTCGCGGCGCCATGACGCCGCGAATATCCACGACGCACCCCGCTCCGTTATCGCGGGCGGGTTGCCAGCGTGGCCTGCAACGACGGCAGCAGCAGCCGATTGCCATAGCCGCTCAGATGGTCGCCATCGAAGAACAGCGGACGGCCATCGCGTTGGGCGCGGCAGGCGTCGGCGTCGCACAGGATCGGCAACGGGTCCCAGATCACCGCGCCGGGGAGCCCCGACGCGACCTGTTGCAGCGCCACCAGGGCCGGGGCGCGATATTCCTCCATCCAGGCGCGCTGCACCTGCAGGCCATTGCGACATACCGCATTGGCGGCATTGAAGCGGTCCGAGCACCGGTAAGGCGGCGCCGGCAGCACCGGCTTGGGCGCCTCCAGCACCACGCGCACGCCGGCGTCGGCGAGCGGGCGCCAATCGGCGATGGCACGCTCGGCTTCGGCAGCACGCCCGGCATAGCCCTGCTCGCTGTGTTCGCTGTCGCGCTGCTCGCGCGCGTCGAACAGGATGAACTGGTCGGACAGGCGCGGCACCCGCAGCGAGACCAGCAGCACGACATCGCCGGATGCGGCGCGGCGGGCGATGTCGGCCCGCACGGCGGCGTCGTAGGCCTGGCAATCCGGCGCGGCCCACCGCCACTCCTGCAGGCCCAACTGCGGGCAACCGCCCCGCCCGTACTGCCACACGGTCGCACCGGTCTCCAGCGCCAGCCGGCGCAGCAGTTCGTTATAGGCCATCGCATGCGAATCGCCGGCCACGAACACGTTGCGCGGCATCCCCGCCGGCACCGGGCGACCGCACTCGCCGCGTGAGAACGTGCGCGCACGCCCCCCCTCGAAGCGCTCCTTGCCCACCTGCAGCGTGCAGCCCGGGTAATCGGCGGCCACGGATTCGCCATCGGGATACCAGTCCAGCGGATGGCGGCTCACCGTGCTCAGGGAAAGATGTGGCGACTGCCAATACAGCAACGCCTGCAGGCCACCGGCCAGTGCCAGCGTCGCGACGCCCACCAGCACCCAGCGGGGCGCGCCAAGGCGCTGCGCCAAGGGGCCGCGGAACGGCCGCTCCACCCAGCGCCAGGACGCCCAGGCCAATACGGCTACCAGCAACGTGGCGAACACCCGCTGGCCAGGGGTGTCCAGGCCCACCGTCCAGCGCATCAGCACGAACACCGGCCAATGCCACAGGTACAACGAATAGGAGAGCAGCCCGATCCGGCGCAGTGGCGGGCTGGAGAGCAGCCGGCCAACCAGCGCGCGCGGGTGGAAATGCAGCGCCAGCAGCAGCCCGGCACTGGCCAGCACGGCCCACAGTCCGTCCGGCCAGGGCGAGTGCCCGGCCCGTGCCGACCACAGGGTCCAGCCCAGCGCCACCAGCGCCGCCACGGCCAGCAGCGACCACGCCACGCGGGCACGCCCCGGCGCCGGCACGCTGCCGGCGTCATGCTGGCGCAGGTGCAGCACCTGGAACAGCAGCACGCCCGCGCCCAGCTGCCAGAACCGGGTGGTGGTGGCATAGAACGCCCGCACCGCCTGCTCGGGATGGCTGCCGGCATACACGGCGTGGCCGATCGACAGCATGCTCGCCAGCGCGAACAGCCCCAGGCTCAGCAGGCGCCCGCGCCCACCGCGGCTCCAGGCGAGGAACAACAGCGGGAACAGCAGGTAGAACTGCTCTTCCACGCCCAGCGACCAGGTATGGGTGAATGGATTGAACTCCGCGCGTGGCGCGAAGTAGTCGCTGCCCACGCCCACCAGCACCCAGTTGCTCAAGCCGACGAAGGCCATGAGCCCGGTCATGTCGCTGGCTTCGCTCAACCACGACTGTGGAATCAACAGCACGCTGGCGACGCCGGACACCAGCAGGCAGGCCACCAGGGCCGGCGCGATGCGGCGCAGTCGGCGCGAATAGAAGCGCTGCAGCGACGGGCGCAGCGGCAACGGCGGCAGCCGGTGTACCGAGGCACTGACCACGAAGCCGGAGATGACGAAGAAGACGTCCACCCCGGTGAACCCACCGGGCAACCAGGCCGGGTCGAGGTGGAACAGGATCACCGCCAGCACCGCGATGGCACGCAGCCCGTCGATATGCGGCACGTAGCCGTGACTGGGGTCAGCCGTCATGCGCATCCCTGCAACGAAAGGGTCGCGGTGGCCGCGACCCGGATGGAATCACCAGACCAGGTCGTCGGGGACCTGGTAAGCCGGATCGGCGTAGGGGTCTTCGTCGGCGGTGGCATTGGGGTCCACGCGCAGGGCTACCGACGGGGCGAACACCGCTTCGGCCTCGTCGAGCACGGCCGCGGTCACCAGCAGGTAGCGTCCGTTCTGCTGCAGCACGCCCAGCTCGCCGGCGTTGAGCGCCTTGAGCTGTTCGGCGGTGACGTAGACGCGCTTGATCTTGCCGCCGTAGTTGAAGTGGCGCGCGATCTCGGCCGCGGCATCGTTCAACGACTTGCCTTCCAGCAGCACGTCGAGCTTGGCCTTGGCTTCGCGACGCAGGCGTGCCTCTTCCTGCTTCACGCGCTCGGCTTCGATGCGGTCGTCCTTTTCCTTCTGCGCGCGGATCGCGTAGGCCTTGGCCAGGTCGATGTCCTCGCGCGAGCGCGGCTTGCCCTGGCCGGAATTCTGGCCTTGGCCGGGACGGGCGCCGCCGGGACGCCCCTTGCCGTGCGCGGCACGCCGTGCGGCGTCGCCTTCGCGCGGCGGACGCGCGGCATCGCCGGGCTTGGCCGGTGGACGGGCGCCCTGCGGTTTGTTACCCGGGCGGCCATCGCGGCGGGCATCGGGCTTGCGTTCGGGTTTGCGTTCGGGCTTGGGCGCGGCTTTGAAGCCCAGGCCCAGCAGCTGGTCGCGGAGTGTATCGCTCATGACGTTGGGTCGATCAGTAGTGCGGGGGCGGTGGTTCTTCGCCCGAATCGGAATACAGCGCGTTGCGGACCTTGCCCAGGTCCTCCAGCAGCAGGCGGGTCAAGTCGGCGTTGCGGCTGCCTTCGATGCGTGCATCGGCCAGGGCTTCACTCAGCTCGGCCAGGGCCTGCTCCTGGAAGGACACGCGCATTTCCAGCTCGACCAGGCGCGCTTCCAGCGCCTGCTCACGCGATGAGGGGGTGGAATCATGCATGCAGCGAACGTCCCCGGCCAATGCCGTAATAGGCCAGGCCCGCGGCTTCGATCTCCTGCGGGTCGTACAGGTTGCGGCCGTCGAACACGACCGCATCGTTGAGCATCTCGCGCAACCGGGCGAAATCCGGGCTGCGGAACTGCTTCCATTCGGTCACCACGACCAGCGCATCGGCGCCTTCCAGCGCATCGTAGGCATGCTCGCAGAACACCAGGTCCTCGCGCTCGCCGAAAATGCGGCGCGCTTCCTCGGTGGCTTCCGGGTCATAGGCCCGCACCGTGGCGCCCGCTTCCCACAACTGCGCCAGCAGCCGCCGGCTGGAGGCTTCGCGCATGTCGTCGGTGTTGGGCTTGAAGGCCAGGCCCCAGACCGCGAAGGTCTTGCCGCGCACGCCTTCATCCTCGCCACGGTCGTAATGGCGCTGGATCAACTGGTAAAGATGCCCCTTCTGCGCATCGTTGACCGCTTCCACCGCATTGAGCAGCTTCGGCTCATGGCCGTACTGCTGCGCGGTGCGCGCCAGCGCCTGCACGTCCTTGGGGAAACACGAGCCACCGTAACCGGCGCCCGGGTAGATGAAATGCCAGCCGATGCGCGGATCCGAACCGATGCCCTGGCGAACCTGTTCCACATCCGCACCGACCTTCTCGGCGATGTTGGCGATTTCATTCATGAACGAAATCTTGGTGGCCAGCATCGCGTTGGCGGCGTACTTGGTCAGCTCCGCCGAGCGCACGTCCATCTCCACCACGCGGTCGTGGTTGCGGTTGAACGGCGCATACAGGCGGCGCATCAACGCCACCGAATCGGGGTTGGAGGCACCCACCACGATGCGGTCCGGCCGCATGCAGTCGGCAACCGCGTCGCCCTCCTTCAGGAATTCCGGGTTGGAGACCACGTCGAACGCGATCTCCACCCCACGTGCGGCCAGCACCTCGGCAATGGCCGCGCGCACTTTGTCGGCCGTGCCTACCGGCACGGTCGACTTGTTCACCACCACGGTCGGCACGCGCATGTGCGTGCCGATCGTGCGGGCCACCGCCAACACGTACTGCAGGTCGGCACTGCCGTCCTCGTCCGGTGGCGTGCCCACGGCGATGAAGATCACCTGGCCATGCGTGATCGCGCTGGCAGCATCGCTGGTGAAGGCCAGCCGCGACGCGGCGTGGTTGGCCTTGACCATCGGCTCCAGGCCCGGCTCGTAGATCGGGATGACACCACGGTTGAGGCCGTCGACCTTGGCCTGGTCGATATCGACGCAGACCACCTGATGACCCACATCGGCCAGGCAGGTACCCGTGACCAACCCGACGTAGCCGGTACCGAAAATCGCTACACGCATGTCCGTGGTGACTCCAATTCCGATTACGGAAGGACGTTGAGCAGTTCGACGTCGAAGGTCAGCGTCGCGTTCGGACCGATCGGACCGCCCGGCGTACCCTGTTCGCCATAGGCCAGCTCGCCCGGGATCCAGAAGCGGTACTTGGCGCCGGTCGGCATCAGCGACACGCCTTCGGACCAGCCCTTGATGACCTGGTCCAGGCCGAACTCGATCGGCTGGCCGCGCTCGTAGCTGCTGTCGAAGACGGTGCCGTCCAGCAGCTTGCCTTCGTAGTTCACGCGCACCTTGCTGGTCGGCAGCGGACGCTCGCCCGAACCCGGACGCAGCACCTGGTACTGCAGGCCCGACGCGGTGGTCACCACGCCCGGCACGGTCTTGTTCTTGGCCAGGAAGGCGTTGCCTTCGGTGCGGTTGGTGCCGGCCTTGGCGGCCGCCTGGGCCTGCATTTCGGCCTGCTTGCCGGCCATGAAGCCTTCCAGCGTGGCCTTGGCCTGCTCCGGCGTCATCTTGGTGGCGCCCTTGTTGAAGGTGGTACCGATCGCGTCGAACAGCGCGTCCAGGTCCAGGTCGTCCTTCAGCGGGGCCAGCGACGGGCCGACCGCATAGCTGCCCAGCATCAGGCCGACCTTTTCACGGTCCACCTTCGGCGCCGGGGTACCCGGGGCAACGCCCGGCACCGGCTGGCCGCTCTTGGCGGCCATGGCCTGGCGCAGCGCGCCGTCGGTCTTCTGGGCTTCTTCCTGGCTGATCAGCGGCTGCTTGCCTTCAAAGGCATTGGTCACCGCGCGACGCAGCGCCGCCAGATCGATCTCGCTGGAGATCGGAGCGAACGAGTTGGCCACATCGATGCCGATGGCGTAGCCGAGCTTTTCCCGTTGGGAGTTCAAAGCGGAAGTCTCCTTGGCAGCCGCAGGCGCGGCCGGTTGTTGCGACATCACGGTACCGGTGGCACCCATCGCCAGAATCAGAACCGACGCCGCGGCGCCGCGCATTCCCATCTTCATTCGCTGCTTTCCTGGAAGTGACTGGACGCCGACGTCGGCGCGAAAGCGATCATTGTCGCACGCACGTGCGAGATGTCGAGGTTGTCAGCGCTTTGCCGGCGTGACGGACAGCTCACGTTCGATCGCCGCGACCAGCCCGGCATCATCCGGCTTGACCTTGCTGGGGAACTGCGCAACCACCCGGCCATCGCGCGCGATCAGGTATTTGTGGAAATTCCAGCCCGGCTCCACGCCGGTGGCCGCCGCCAGGCGCTGGTACAACGGCGTGGCGTCCTTGCCGGTCACCTGCACCTTCTGGAACATCGGGAACTTGACACCATAGGTCAGCGTGCAGAATTCCTGGATCTGCGCCTCACTCCCGGGCTCCTGGCCCTTGAAGTCGTTGGACGGGAAACCCAGCACCGAGAAACCGCGCGCGGAATATTTCTGCTGCAGCGCCTCCAGGCCTTCGTACTGCGGGGTGAAGCCGCACTTGCTGGCGGTATTGACCACCAGCAGCACCTTGCCGCCGTACTGCTTCTGCAGGTTGACCTCGGCCTTGCCGGCCAGCGGCCGGTAGCTCAGGTCCAGCAGCCCGGCCGCATGGGCGCCGGTGGCGGCCAGCAACCCTCCCAGCAACAGCGTGGCACCCCAACGGCGGGCACGGCCCAGGGCAGCGCGGCGCGGGGACGACTCGGGACGGATCTGGGGCATTGCAAGACTCCACGAAAGGGTCGAACGGGATGGGTACCCCGTGCGCCGGGCGCAGCGGCGCACGGCCGGCAACGGGCCGTTTCGCACTATATCACCGGCACTTTTGCCCTATCGCGGCCGTCCCCCTGGCCGCGATAGGCCTGGCCGCGCATACAGCGATGCGATGGTTTCCAGCGTCACCCGTGACGGAATTGCCGAATCTGGCGGTCTGTCCACGCGACGCCACCAGCGGCTGCATTCACCTGAATAGCCACGTGACCTGCTCTACCATTGATGAGGCTGAACGAAGGCGGCAGCCCAGCCGCCAGGCGAAATCGATTGAATCCATTTCAAATCAATCACTTGAACAACCCCAGGGCGCAGTGGCATGCCCCTGCCATCAGTTGGGGGCATGGACCCATTGCACTTCGGCGTGCCGGTGTTATAGTTGCATACAACACCAGTCACCTGATGCAGGGGAAGCCCATGAACCGCATGCGCCGCCAGTCCACCAAAGCCGTTACCGCCGCCTCCGCGCTGCTGTTGCTCGGCTGGTTGGGCACCCCCACCGGTGAGGTCGGCAGCAGTGCCGCCACCGGTGCGTTCGAAGGCCCGCAGGACGCAGGCGCGATCATCGAGGCAGGGACCGCCGACGGCGCCCCCACGCCCCCCCGCCGGCTGCACAGCTCCCTGTCCATGCCTTACTTCTCATTCGCACAGTCGCTGAACCCACGGAGCTGACCATGAGCGATATCCAATGGAGCGATGGTGCTCCGATCTACCGTCAGCTGAAGGAACGCGTGATCGCCATGATGCTTGACGGCATCATCAAGCCTGGCGACGCCCTGCCCTCGGTCCGGCAGGTCGCCGCCGAGTACCAGCTCAACCCCATCACCGTATCGCGCGCTTACCAGGAACTGGCTGACGAAGGCCTGGTCGAGAAGCGCCGCGGGCTGGGCATGTTCATGACCGAGGAAGCGGCCACGCAGCTGCGCAGCAGCGAGCGCGACCGGTTCCTCAATGAAGAATGGCCGCTGGTGCTGGAGCGCATCCAACGCCTGGGCCTGAATCTCGACGAATTGCTGCCCCAGGGGAAATCCTCATGAATGCCGTTGCAAGTGATGTCGTCATCTCCGCCCGCGGCCTGCGCAAGGCCTACAAACAGACCCTGGCGCTGGACAACACCAGCTTCACCATCGCCCCCGGCCGGATCACCGGCCTGATCGGCCCCAACGGCGCCGGCAAGACCACCCTGCTCAAGGCCCTGCTCGGCCTGACCACGGTGGAAGGCGAGCTGCAGGTGCTCGGGCTGGACCCGGCCGTGCAGCGCAATGCGCTGATGAACGAGGTGTGCTTCATCGCCGATGTGGCCGTGCTGCCGCGCTGGATGAAGGTGCGCGAGGCGATCGACTTCGTCGCCGGCACCCACCCGCGCTTCGACCGCGCCCGCTGCGAACGTTTCCTGGCCTCGACCAAGCTGCAGCCCAGGCAGCGCGTGCGCGAACTGTCCAAGGGCATGATCGTGCAGCTGCACCTGGCCCTGGTGATGGCCATCGATGCCAAGGTCCTGGTGCTGGACGAGCCGACCCTGGGCCTGGACATCCTGTACCGCAAGGAGTTTTACCAGCGCCTGCTGGAAGACTACTTCGACGAACAGAAGACCATCATCGTCACCACCCACCAGGTCGAGGAGATCGAACACATCCTCACCGATGTCATGTTCATCCGCGACGGCCGCATCGTGCTGACCACCGACATGGAGGACATCGGCGAGCGCTACAGCGAAGTGCTGGTGTCGGCCGAGACGCTGGAGGCCGCGCGCGCGCTGCAGCCGATCGACGAACGCTCGCTGCCGTTCGGCAAGACGGTGCTGCTGTATGACGGGGTGCCACGCGCCCAGCTCACGCCCCTGGGCGAGATCCGCAGCCCCGGGCTGGCGGACCTGTTCGTGGCCATCATGAAGGGAACCTACGCATGAACACCGTCCACCACCCCATCAGCAAGGCCAGCACCTTCAAGTGGATGCTCAAGCGCGAGTACTGGGAGAACCGCGGCGGGTTCCTGTATGCCCCCCTGATCGCCGGGGCCATTTCGCTGGTGATGAGCCTGGTCGGGATCCTGTTCGGCCTGCTGGCGATGCATCGTGCCGCCAAGAGCGGCAACTTCGTCATCGACGATGAAAACGTCAACGTCAACGGGCTCGACCTGGCCCTGCTGACCCAGAAGCTCGACGCGGAGGCCCTGCACAACCTGGCCAACGGGCTCGACCTGACCTTGATCCTCAGCTCGCTGTGGCCATTCATCGTGCTGGCCTTCGTGGTCTTCTTCTACTGCCTGGGCGCCCTTTACGACGACCGTCGCGACCGCAGCATCCTGTTCTGGAAGTCGCTGCCGCTGTCCGATACCCAGACAGTGCTGTCCAAGGCGGTGAGCGCGTTGCTGGTGGCGCCGGTGATCGCGGTGTTCGCCTCGATCCTGACCATGTTCGGCTTCTTGCTGATCATCAGCGTGGTGGTGCTGGCGCACGGCGGCAACCCGATGACCCTGATCTGGGGGCCGGCCAGTCCGTTGAGCATCGTCGCCGGCCACCTGTCCTGGATCCCGGTCTACCTGTTGTGGGCGCTGCCGAGCGTGGGCTGGCTGCTGCTGTGCTCGGCCTGGGCCAAGACCAAGCCGTTCCTGTGGGCGGTGATGCTGCCGCTGTTCGCCGGCATCATCGTCAGCACCACCCACCTGATGGGCGCCTTCGGCAGCACCAGCGGCTGGTTCTGGAAGAACATCGTGGGCCGCCTGCTGCTGGGCACCCTGCCGGGCAGCGATGTGTTCTACCGCACCGACCAGCTGCGCGCGGTGATCGGCGACCGCGACAACCTGGTCGCCGCGCTGGCCCCGTCCAACCAGCTGCTGGCACTGAGCGTGCCGGACATCTGGATCGGCGCCGCGATCGGCGTGGTGTTCATCATCGTCGCCATCCGCCTGCGCCGCCGCGCCGGCGAAATCTGACCGCCCGCCCTTCGACCCACCGTTCCCAGGAGTCGCACATGATCCGCACCCTCGCCGTCGCTTCCCTGCTGTTGCTGCCGCTGTCCGCGCTGGCCGACGAACCGCAATGCAAGTTCAACGCACCACGCGAGCTCAAGCTCGACCTGGCCGGTGCCAAGGCCGTGGTGTTCGAGGTCAACCAGCACGACCTGGTGCTGACCGCCGGGCCCGGCCCGGCCCAGCTCGGCGGACGCGCCTGCGCGTCCAACGCCGACTGGCTGCGCGAGCTGACCGTGACCCAGCACAAAGTAGACGGCAAGCTGGTGGTGCGGCTGCTGCGCGAAGGCCGCAACCACGTCACCACCGGCGGCAACTACGCCTACCTGGACCTGCGCGGCAGCGTGCCGAACACCCTGCTGGTACAGATGAAGGTGGGTTCCGGCGACGCCAGCGTCAGCGGCGCGCACTCGCTCAGTGCCGACGTCGGCTCGGGCGACATCACGCTGCGTGACATCAAGGGCCTGGTCACCGCGGCGATCGGCTCCGGCGACGTGGATCTCGACGGTGCCGGCGCACTCAACGTACTGTCGGTCGGCTCGGGTGACTTCAAGGCACGCAACGTGCGCGGCAACGCCACGATCGGCACGGTCGGCTCCGGCGACCTGACGCTGCACGGTGTGCAGGGCAACGTGGAGCTGGGCACGGTGGGCTCGGGCGATGTCGACCTGCGCGAGGTGAAGGCCAACGTCAGCGTCGGCAACGTGGGATCGGGCGACCTGGAAATCCGTGGCGTCGGCGGCAATGTCAGCGTGGAGCGGCATGGCTCCGGCGATGTCACCGCGCGCGATGTCGGCGGCAACCTCACCGTGGCCAACAGCGGCAGTGGCGACATCCGCCACAGCGGCGTGGGCGGCCGCGTGCAGTTGCCCCGCGGCAAGTGACCTCTACTTTCATCCCAAGGAATGCGCGCATGACCACCCGACTGCTGCTGCCCACCCTGCTGCTGTGCCTGCCGCTGGCGGCCTGTGGCAACCACGATGCCGACAAGGCCGCCACCGCTTCGGGCAAGGGTGCCTCACCCACGGCCGAGACCACGTCGGTGGGCAGGACCGTGCAGGAGGCCACCGACAAGGCCCGCGCGGAGATCGCCAAGAAGAACATCAGCATTTCCAACGGCCAGTCGGACAAGGCCGAGATCACCCCGCAGGGCGAACTGCTGATCAACGGCAAGACGGTGACCACCACCGCCAGCCAGCGTGCACTGCTGGTGGACTACCGCAAGCAGGTCGAAGCGCTGGCCGGGGCCGGCATGGACATCGGCGTGGCCGGGGCCAACCTGGGCGTGAGCGCGGCCGGCGAGGCGCTCAAGGGCATCCTCGCCGGGGATACCCAGGGCATCGAAGCGCGGGTCAACGCCGAGGCCGGCAAGATCGAGGCGCAGGCCAGGAAGCTGTGCGCCCTGCTGCCGGGGATGATGGCCAAGCAACAGGCGCTGGCGGCCGAACTGCCGGCCTTCAAGCCCTACGCCACGATGGACCAGAGCGACATCGACGACTGCGGCAAGTAAGCGCCACGGCTGCGACGTTCGGTCGCAGCCCGGCCCGCAGGCAAGGGGGGAGGACTAGAATGGTCCTCCCCCTTTTCATGTCTGCCACCTGCCCATGAAGAAGCTGTGCCTGCTCCTGTTCGCCCTGTTCTGCGTAGCCGCCACCGGTTGCGACCAGGAATACCGCAACCACCGCGCCGAGCGCGGCAAGCCGAAGATCACCGTCAGCGACGGCATGCTCACCGTGCGCCGCGCGCCGGCGCCGAACATCATCGTGCTGCCGAACGGCCACATGAAGATCGACGAGATCGAGATCCCGCTGGACGCCAGCCAGCAGGCGCTGCTGCAGGGGATGTTCGGCCAGCTCCAGGTGCTGCGCCAGAACACCCTCACCGATGCCCCGCCGGACCCGGCCAAGCGTTCGGTCAAGATCCAGGTCCCCGAGGGCATGCAGCCGATCCCGCCGGACCTGGTGCAGCGGATTCCGGAGTTCAAGGACTACACCGAGACCTTCGACAACCTGCAGGCCGATCGGCACTGACGGTCTGATCGCGCGGGGGTCGGTGGGGCGGGCGCTGGGCCCCCATATCTTTTTCGGCGACGGCTCCGGTGTCGGTCGGCGGCCTCCCCCCTTTATTTCGACTCCAGCGGCCGTCGGTGGGTCGGGCGCTGGGCCCCCATGCCCTTTCCGGCGAATGTCCTCCGGCGTCGGCCTGCGGCCGACACCTCCCCCTTTATTTCGCCTCCAAGGGCATGGGGGCCCAGCGCCCGACCCACCGACCAGCGTCAAAACAGCCTTGGCGTCTACCTTCTTGCCGCAAGCCTAGCCCCGCAGCGGCCGGTAGGCTCCCGGGCAAAATAAAGGAGGAGGCCGCCAGGCCGGGGGACACCACCTCAGGGGCCTACCGGCCGCTGCGGGGCCCTCACGCGCGCGGCACGCCCGAACGGAGACCCGCCCCCGCACGCGTGACCCGGACACTCCCGCCACGCGCGCATCGCCGGACGCCATCTGCCATGCAACAAGCCGCTACCCGGCGCTGGCAGGGGGAGCCAAAAAAAACGGGCCTTTGGGCCCGTTTTTTCGTTCTTGGCCTGGGCGTCAGCCGCCGCCGCTGCTACCAGCATGGATGCCGCCGGCGGTCAGCGCTGCCGGATCGAGCAGCGTGCGCAACTCGGCTTCTGACAGACCACTGTCTTCCTTGGCCACGTCCAGCACCGGGCGCTGCTCCTTGTACGCGCGCTTGGCGATCGCCGCCGCCTTCTCGTAGCCGATGATCGGGTTCAACGCCGTCACCAGGATCGGATTGCGGTCCAGCGCCTCGCGGACGCGGTCCTCGCGCACCTTCAGCCCCGCGATCGCCGTATCGGCCAGCAGCCGCGAGATGTTGGCCAGCAGCCCGATCCCGTCCAACAGGTTGGCCGCGATCAACGGCAGCGTCACGTTCAACTGGAAATTGCCGGTCTGCCCCGCCACGGTGATCGCGGTGTGGTGGCCGATCACCTGCGCGCACACCATCACCGTCGCTTCGGGAATCACCGGGTTGACCTTGCCCGGCATGATCGAGCTGCCCGGCTGCAATGCCGGCAGTTCGATCTCGCCCAGGCCGGCCAGCGGACCGGCATTCATCCAGCGCAGGTCGTTGGCGATCTTGATCAGCGCCACCGCCAGCGCATTGAGCTGGCCCGACACTTCCACCGCGTCGTCCTGCGCGGCCAGCCCCTCGAACTTGTTCTCGGCACTGTCGAACTTCACCCCGGTCTGCTGCTTGAGCAGCTTGGCCACGCGTTCGCCGAAGCGCGGATCGGCGTTGATCCCGGTCCCGATCGCCGTGCCACCCAGCGGCAACCGGCGCAGCCGCTTCAGACTGTCCTCGATGCGCTCCTGCGCCGAGGCCAACTGCGCCGACCACGCACCGAACTCCTGCTCGAAGGTCAGCGGCATCGCGTCCATCAGGTGGGTGCGGCCGGTCTTGACCACCTTGCGCAGGCTGCGGCCCTTCTTGTCGATGGTCTTGCGCAGGTGCACCAGCGCCGGCAGCAGCTGTTCCTGCACGCCCAGCAGCGCCGATACGCGCAGCGCGGTGGGAATCACATCGTTGGAGCTCTGCCCCTGGTTGACGTGATCATTGGGGTGCACGGCCAGCTTGCCGGCCTTGCCGGCGCGGTTGGCCAGCGTGGCGATGACCTCGTTGGCGTTCATGTTCGAGGACGTGCCCGAACCGGTCTGGTACACATCGATCGGGAAATGCGCGTCGTGCTGGCCACTGGCCACCTCCGCCGCGGCCGCCTCGATCGCCTTGCCGATGTTCTTCGGCAGGTGGCCCAGTTCGACGTTCACCGCCGCCGCCGCGCCCTTGACCAGCCCCAGCGCGCGGATGAAACCACGCGGCATGCGCTGCCCGGACACCGGGAAATTGTTCACCGCCCGCTGCGTCTGCGCGCCCCACAACGCATCATTGGGCACCTGCAGCTCGCCCATGCTGTCGTGTTCGATCCTGAAACCCTTGCTCATTGCATCACTCCGCGTTTCTTTCGGTTTGGAAAGGGAACCTGCGGCTGGCAACGGGCCTGATTCCCTGGCTGGCGGCTCTCGGCACGATACTCCCAAGGCGGACTGAAACCCAAGGGCGCGGGTGATCGGCTAGACTCGGGATTCGTGTTCATTCAGAAAGCCTTCCGCCCCCATGGGTGACGACCCCCACAGTAGTCCCTGGCCTGCCCATGCGCAGTGCCCCGCCCCTTCCGTCACCGCGCCTGCCGCGCCGTTGACCGGGGTCCGCCGATGATCGGCAACCTGCTCCTGCTGCTGCTTGCCTTCGGCCTGGTGCTGCTCAACGGCTTCTTCGTAGCCGCCGAGTTCGCCCTGGTCAAGCTGCGCCACACCCAGGCCGTGGGCCTGGCCGAGAGCCACGGCTGGCGCGGCCGCCTGCTGCTCAACGTGCACTCGCACCTGGATGCCTATCTTTCGGCCTGCCAGCTCGGCATCACCCTGTCCTCGCTGGGCCTGGGCTGGGTCGGCGAACCGGCCTTCGCGCACCTGCTGCAGCCGCTGTTCGACGCGCTGGGCATGAGCGCGGAGGCCTCGCAGCTGACCTCCTTCATCATCGCCTTCAGCGTGATTTCGTTCCTGCACATCGTGCTGGGCGAACTGGCGCCGAAATCGATGGCGATCCGTCGCCCGGACCGCATGTCGCTGTGGACCGCCGCGCCGTTGTACCTGTTCTACTGGGCGATGTACCCGGCCATCTGGCTGCTCAACAACAGCGCCAACGCGCTGCTGCGGCTGGCCGGCTGGGGCGACGTGGAGCACACCTCGCACCGCTACTCGCGCGAAGAGCTCAAGCTGATCGTCGGCCGCCAACAGCCCACCGACAGCGCGCCCGACCACGGCCTGACCCTGATGAGCCATGCGCTGGAGCTGCCTGAACTGGTGGCCGGCGACCTGATGCGCCCGCGCGACCACATGCGTTCGTTCCGCGACGGCATGGCGCTGGCCGAGGTGATGGCCGAGTTCGCCGAAAGCCGCTACAGCCGTTACCCGTGGTTCGACCGCGACGGCGAGGATGTGCTGGGCATCCTGCACATGAAGGATCTGCTGGTCGAGATCGCCCGTGGCAACCCCACCGACGACCTGCGCGCGCTGCTGCGCCCGGCCAACCTGATCGCGCTGGAGACCCCGGTACCCAGCGTGCTCGAACGCTTCCGCACCGGCACCACCCACCTGGCGCTGTGCGTGGAAGAGCACGGCCGCATCCTGGGCTTCTTCACCTTGGAGGACCTGCTGGAGGTGGTGGTGGGCGATATCGAGGACGAGCACCCGCACATCGTCAAGGACGCGCCCACCCGCGGCGCCGATGGCAGCCTGCTGGTCGCCGGCTCGACCTCGATCTTCCGCCTGGAGCGCCTGCTCGGCCACGACCTGGAGGCGCCCGAACACCTCAATTCGGTCGGCGGGCTGATCGTCCACCAGCTCCAGCGCCTGCCCGACGAGGGCGAGCAGCTGGAGATCGACGGGCATCAGTTCACGGTCAAGCGCATGGCCGGGCACCGCATCCAGGCCGTCACCGTACGCATGGCACAGGCCGAGGCCCCCGGGGCAGCGTAGAATGACGGCCCCCGCCGTCATAGCCCCGCGCCTGCCATGTCCGAATTCGCCCTGCTCGCCCTGTCCCCGCTCGATGGCCGCTATGCCGGCAAGGTCGATGCGCTGCGCCCGATCTTCTCCGAATACGGCCTCATCAAGGCCCGCGTGAAGGTCGAAGTGGAATGGCTGCTGGCACTGGCCAACGAGCCGGGCATCGTCGAACTGGCACCGTTCTCGGCCGCCGCCACCGCCCGCCTGCGCGCCCTGGCCGATGACTTCGCCCCGGCCCACGCCGCGCGGGTGAAGGAGATCGAGCGCACCACCAACCACGACGTCAAGGCCGTGGAGTACTTCATCAAGGAACAGCTCAAGGCCGACGCCGAGCTGGGCCCCGCGCTGGAATTCGTGCATTTCGCCTGCACCAGCGAAGACATCAACAATCTCAGCTATGGCCTGATCCTCGAGCAGGCCCGTCGCGACGTGCTGCTGCCCAGCCTGGACGGCGTGACCGCCACGCTGCGCGCCCTCGCCCACGCCCAGGCCAGCCAGCCGATGCTCTCGCGCACCCACGGCCAGACCGCCTCGCCCACCACCCTGGGCAAGGAAGTGGCCAACGTGGTCGCCCGCCTGGAACGCCAGCGCCGCCAGATCGCCGCGGTCGAGCTGACCGGCAAGATCAATGGCGCCGTGGGCAACTACAACGCCCACGTCATCGCCTACCCGGCGGTGGACTGGCCGGCCTTCGCCAAGCGCTTCGTGGAAAGCCTCGGCCTGGTGTTCAACCCGTACACCACCCAGATCGAACCGCACGACAACGTCGCCGAGATCGGCGATGCCGCGCGCCGCGCCAACATCATCCTGATCGACCTGGCCCGCGATATCTGGGGCTACATCTCGCTGGGCTACTTCAAGCAGAAGCTCAAGGAAGGCGAGGTCGGCTCGTCGACCATGCCGCACAAGGTCAACCCGATCGATTTCGAAAACGCCGAAGGCAACTTCGGCATCGCCAACGCGCTGTTCGAGCATTTCAGCGCCAAGCTGCCGATCAGCCGCTGGCAGCGCGACCTCACCGATTCCACCGTCCTGCGCGCGGTCGGCACCGCCTTCGGCCACACCCAGGTGGCCCTGGACTCGCTGGCCAAGGGCCTGGGCAAGCTGACCGTCAACTCGGAGCGCCTGGACGCCGACCTCGACGCGTCGTGGGAAGTGCTGGCCGAGGCCGTGCAGACCGTGATGCGTCGCCATGGCCTGCCCAACCCGTACGAGCAGCTCAAGGCCCTCACCCGTGGCCAGGGCATCACCGCCGAGTCGATGCAGGCCTTCGTCGAGTCGCTGGACCTGCCCGAAGACGCCAAGCAGGGCCTGCGCGCCCTGACCCCGGGCGGCTACATCGGCCTGGCCGCGGACCTGGCCAAGGCGATCTGACGATCGCGCCCACCGTGTGACATGGAAGGGACGCTGGCGCCACCAGCGTCCCTTTTTCGTTGTGGCCGAGCGCGCAGCCGGGCATGGCCCGGCGCTACCGCAGGATTCGATCCCTGCACTGCGTGACCCGGGCGCACGCACCGCATCGGCCGTCGGTTGGAATCGACCGTACCCCGCGCATTGCCGCGCCACGACCAACGCCCCACCCCGCGACACCCCACCGCAGGTGCACATCCGCCCCAACCAGCGGACAATAGCCCCGCTCGCGCCGGCTCGCGCCGGCCCGCGCCGCGCCCCGTTTTCCGTCTATACGCTCCAAGGATTCCCGCATGGCTGCCCGCAAGACCAAGACCCCCGTCATCGAAATCCAGGCCCGTCCCGGCCTCCCGCTCGGCATGCCCGCCGCCGTGTTCCTGCGCGACTACTGGCAGAAGCGCCCGCTGCTGATCCGCGCCGCCTTCCCCGATTTCCAGACCCCCGTCCAGCCCGAAGACCTGGCCGGCCTGGCCTGCGAGGAAACCGCCCTGGCCCGCCTGATCACCCACGATCGCGCCACCGATGGCTGGACCGTGCGCAGCGGCCCGTTCCAGGAAGAGGAATTTCCCGGCATGCCCGACCACGACTGGACCCTGCTGGTCCAGGACGTCGACAAGTGGGACCCGGACGTACGCGCCCTGATCGGCCACTTCGACTTCCTGCCGCGCTGGCGCATGGACGATGTGATGATCAGCTTCGCCGCCACGGGCGGCTCGGTCGGCGCCCATGTCGACCAGTACGACGTGTTCCTGCTGCAGGCCCATGGCCATCGCCGCTGGCAGATCGACGCCAGCGAATCGACCAAGGGCAAGCGCCCGCCGCTGGACTTCCGCGACGACGTCGAGCTGAAGCTGCTGCGCCGCTTCAAGCCCACCCATGACTGGGTGCTGGCCCCCGGCGACATGCTCTACCTGCCGCCCAACGTCCCGCATAACGGCGTGGCCGAAGATCCCTGCCTGACCTTCTCCTTCGGCATGCGCGCGCCCGCCTCGGCCGAGCTGATCAGCGACTACCTGGACACCCTGATCGAGGGCGCCGACGAATCCATCCGCTACCAGGATCCGGACCTCACCCTGCCCGAGGACCCGAACGAAATCGACGTGGTGGCCATGAACCGCGTGGTCGACGCGCTCAACGCCATCCGCATGAACGACCCGGACAAGCTGGGCGACTGGTTCGGCCGCTTCATCACCACCTACCGCGCTGCCGGCGAGGTGATGCCCGGCGGTGAGCCGGTGCCGCGCGAGGAGATCGAGGCCGCACTGGCCGCTGGCCTGGACCTGCAGCGCCATCCGTGGGCGCGCATGGCCTGGCGCCGCGCCAAGCGCGGGGCAAGCCTGTACTGCAGCGGCCTGGAGTTCGCCCTGCCGGTCAAGGACGCGCAGGTGCTGGCCGCGACCGAACAGCTCGGCGCCGCGCTCTACCAGAAGCTCTCGGCCAAGGGCCGCGATGCGGTCCAGGACCTGGTCTCCGGCGGCTATTACCAGCTGTTCGACGCCCAGGCCTTCGATGACGAAGACGAGGACGAGGCGGAGTACGAGGACGAGGAGGGCACCTTCGCCGACGACGCCGTCGTCGACGGCACCGCCGCGGTCGAGGTCGACGACGCCCAGCCCGACGTCCACGAAGTGACCATCCATGAGGACGGTATCGAAGTGATCGTCGATTTCGACGACAGCGACGACCAGGACGACGGCAAGCCCGCCTGAGCATGGCCACCGGCATCCAGGTCGAGATCGTCCCCTACCCGGCCCAGCGCGACGCGCTGCACCGGGTCCGGCACCGCGTGTTCGTTGATGAACAACAGGTGCCGGCCCACCTGGAGATCGACGCGCTGGACCCGCTCAGCGTGCACGTCCTGGCGCGTAGCGGCGACGGCACGCCGGTCGGGGCCGGCCGGCTCACCCCGGATGGCCGGATCGGCCGGATGGCCGTGCTGGCCGATTGGCGCGGCCACGGCGTCGGCGAAGCGCTGCTGCTGGCCCTGGTCGAGGTGGCCCGGGCCCGCGGCTGGCCCGAGGTGACCCTGCATGCCCAGCTGCCGGCCCGGGTGTTCTACACCCGGCAGGGCTTCCTGCCGCACGGCGAGGTGTTCGAGGAAGCGGGCATCGCCCACCAGCACATGCGCCGGGTGCTGACGGGGGCGGCCCAGATCGATAATGCCGAGGAGGCGGTGGCGATCACCACCGCCGTGGTCCACCGTGCCCGCCGCCAGGTGTGGATCCACAGCCGCCAGCTCGACCCCGGCCTGCTTGACGCCCCGCCGGTGCTGGAGGCCCTGCGCCGCTTCGCCACCGCCCGCCACGACAAGCAGGCCTGGCTGATCGTCCACGACCCAGCGGCCATCCCCCAGGCCGGTTCGCCCCTGCTGGGCCTGCTGCAGCGGCTGCCCAGCGTGTTCCGCCTGCGCCAGCCAACCGATCCGATCGACCGCGCGCTGGCCTCGGCCTGCCTGCTCAACGATGCCGGTGACTACTACTTTCGTCTCAGCGGCCAGCGTTTCGATGGCGAGGCAGGGCTCTCGCTGCCAGCACGTTCGCGACCGTTGCAGGACGGTTTGCAGCGCGTATGGGAACGTTCGCGGGAATGCAGCGAACTACGGGCCATCGGCCTGTAGCTCACGCCACGGGCTCGAACCTGTCTGGGAATGACACCGCAGGTCCTGCCACGGCCGCCGCGGTGCCCCTTCCTGTCCCGATGGGGGTACAATTTGTGGAGTTAGATACCGCCCGCGCAGGGCTATTCACTTTTCCCTGCCGGATCATCGAAGCCTTACCCCACAAGCGAATCCGACCCTCCATCGTGGACAATCTACTGAAGCAGTTTGCGCAGTCTTCGCAGCTCGCCGGCGGCAACGCCTCCTATATCGAGGATCTGTACGAGCAGTACCTCGTTTCTCCGGACAGTGTCGATCCCAAATGGAAGACCTACTTCGACGGCTTCAAGGGCCGCGAAGCCGGTGACATTCCGCACTCGGCCGTCATCGCCCACATCACCGACGCTGCCAAGAACGCTGTCAACAGCGGTTCGGCCACCGGTGCCGGCGATGAGCGCGAGCGCAATGTCGGCCGTCTGATCACCGCCTACCGTTCGCGTGGCCACCTCGGTGCCCGCCTGGACCCGCTGGGCCTGACCCCGCCGACCAACCCGCCGGACCTGGGGCTGCCGTTCCACAGCCTGTCCGAGAGCGACCTGGGCAGCGAGTTCAGCACCGGCGGCATCGCCGGCCAGCCGCGGATGAAATTGCGCGACCTGCTGGAGCGCCTGAAGAAGACCTACACCGGCTCGATCGGTGCGGAATTCATGCACATTTCCGAGGTCGAGCAGCGCCAGTGGCTGTACCAGCGCCTGGAAACGGCCGGTGGCAACTACAACCTGGATGCCGACACCCAGCGCCGCACCCTGGAGCGCCTGACCGCGGCGGAGGGCCTGGAGCGCTACCTGCACACCAAGTACGTCGGCCAGAAGCGCTTCTCGCTGGAAGGCGGCGATGCGCTGATCCCGATGATGGACACCATCATCCGTGACGCCGGCAAGGATGGCGTCAAGGACGTGGTGATCGGCATGGCCCACCGCGGCCGTCTGAACGTGCTGGTCAACACGCTGGGCAAGAGCCCGCGCAAGCTGTTCGACGAGTTCGAAGGCAAGTTCGAGCACGACGACCACGCCTCGGCCGGTGACGTGAAGTACCACATGGGCTTCTCTGCCGACGTCTCCACCCCGGGCGGCGCCGTCCACCTGGCGCTGGCGTTCAACCCGTCGCACCTGGAAATCGCCGACCCGGTCGTGGCCGGCAGCGTGCGCTCGCGCCAGGAACGTCGTGGCGATACCGCCCGCAAGCAGGTGATGCCGATCCTGATCCACGGCGACGCGGCCTTCTCCGGCCAGGGCGTGGTGATGGAGCTGTTCCAGATGTCCCAGGCCCGCGGCTTCGCCGTCGGTGGCACGGTGCACATCGTGGTCAACAACCAGGTCGGTTTCACCACCTCCAACCCGCTGGACACGCGCTCCACGCGCTATGCCACCGACGTGGCCAAGATGATCGCCGCGCCGGTGCTGCACGTGAACGGGGATGACCCGGAAGCGGTCGTGTTCGCCGCGCAGCTGGCCTTCGAGTTCCGCCAGAAGTTCGCCAAGGACGTGGTCATCGATCTGATGTGCTACCGCCGTTGGGGCCACAACGAGGCCGACGAACCGGCGATCACCCAGCCGCTGATGTACCAGGTGATCCGCAAGCACCAGACCACCCGCGAGCTGTACGCCGCGGCGCTGGAAGCTGCCGGCGTGATCGAAGCGGGCGGCGGCAAGGCGATGGTCGATGCCTACCGCAACAAGCTCGATGCCGGTGAAGTGACCACCGAGCTGGCCCAGGTCGAAAAGACCCCGGCCACCAGCAGGATGTACGTCGATTGGCCCAAGCTGCTCAACGGCAAGCTCTCCGACGCGGTCTCCACCGCCGTCGGCATGGAGAAGGTCAAGCAGCTCGCCACGCTGATCAACACCGTGCCCGAAGGCGTGGAACTGCACTCGCGCGTGGCCAAGGTGTACGACGACCGTCGCAAGATGGCTGCCGGCGAGATCCCGGGCGACTGGGGCTTTGCCGAAAACCTGGCGTACGCCACCGTCCTGGACGAAGGCAACAGCCTGCGCCTGGTCGGCCAGGACGTCGGCCGCGGTACGTTCACCCACCGCCACGCGATCCTGCACGACCAGAAGACCGACAACTACTACCTGCCGCTGCGCCAGCTGGTCGAGTCGCCGGAACAGGCCACCATCATCGATTCGCTGCTCAGCGAAGAAGCAGTGATGGCCTATGAGTACGGCTTCTCCACCACCGATCCGAACACCCTGTGCATCTGGGAAGGCCAGTTCGGCGACTTCGCCAACGGCGCCCAGGTGGTGATCGATCAGTTCATCGCTGCCGGCGAAGCCAAGTGGGGCCGCATCACCGGCCTGACCCTGCTGCTGCCGCACGGTTACGAAGGCCAGGGCCCGGAGCACAGCTCCGCACGCCTGGAGCGTTTCCTGCAGCTGTGCGCGCTGGAGAACATGCTGGTGTGCGTGCCGTCGACCCCGGCGCAGGCGTACCACATGCTGCGTCGCCAGATGCGCATGACCACCCGCAAGCCGCTGATCGTGATGTCGCCCAAGTCGCTGCTGCGCCACAAGCTGGCCGTGTCCAGCCTGGAAGAACTGGCCAATGGCGAGTTCCAGCACCTGATTGGCGATGCCAACGCAGAGGCCAAGAAGGTCAAGCGCGTGGTGCTGTGCTCGGGCAAGGTCTACTACGACCTGCTGGAAGACCAGACCAAGCGTGGCCAGGACGATGTGGCCATCATCCGCGTCGAACAGCTGTACCCGTTCCCGCGCGTGGCCCTGGCCGCAGAACTGAAGAAGTACGGCAAGGCGGCCGATGTGGTGTGGTGTCAGGAAGAGCCGCAGAACCAGGGTGCCTGGTACCAGATCCGCCACCACCTGCAGGCCTGCCTGGCCGATGGCCAGAGCATCCATTACGCAGGTCGCGCCCGTTCGGCGTCGCCGGCCGCTGGACACATGGCGGACCACATCATCGAACAGCAGAAGCTGATCGCCGATGCCCTGGTCAACCCGTTCAACGACTCGGTCGCTGAATAACCCCCTCCCTCATTCTAGAAAAGACAAACCAGGAAGCTCCCGCATGGCCACCGAAGTCAAAGCCCCGGTACTGCCCGAATCCGTCGCCGACGGCACCATCGCCACCTGGCACAAGAAGGTCGGCGATGCCGTCAAGCGCGATGAAAACCTGCTTGATCTGGAAACCGACAAGGTCGTCCTGGAAGTGCCGTCGCCAGTCGATGGCGTGCTGAAGGAGATCAAGTTCGAGGTGGGCGCCACCGTGACCTCCAGCCAGGTCGTGGCCGTCATCGAAGAAGGCGCCGCGGCTGCTGCCCCCGCTGCGGAAGAGAAGAAGGCCGAGGCCGCCCCGGCAGCCGCAGCACCTGCTGCCGCTGCGCCGGCCGCTGCCGCCGCGCCGGCCCCGGCCGCCAAGTCCTCCGCCGACGCCCTGCCCCCGGGTGCCCGCTTCACCGCGATCACCGAAGGCGTGAACCCGGCCGACGTGGACGGCACCGGCCGTCGCGGCGCGGTGACCAAGGAAGACATCGTCAACTTCGCCCGCAACGGCGGCGCCGGCAAGGCCGGTGGCGCACGTCCGGAAGAACGCGTGCCGATGACCCGCATCCGCAAGCGCATCGCCGAGCGCCTGATGCAGTCCAAGAACAGCACGGCCATGCTGACCACCTTCAACGAGGTCGACCTGTCCAAGGTCTCGGCCGCGCGCAAGGACCTGCAGGACGAGTTCGTCAAGGCCCATGGCATCAAGCTCGGCTTCATGAGCTTCTTCGTGAAGGCCGCCGCCAACGCACTGCAGCGCTTCCCGCTGGTCAACGCCTCGATCGACGGCGACGACGTCATCTATCACGGCTACTCGGACATCTCCATCGCCGTGTCGACCGACAAGGGCCTGGTGACCCCGGTGCTGCGCAACGTCGAGCGCATGTCGTTTGCCGACATCGAGAAGACCATCGCCGACTACGCCAAGAAGGCCCGTGACGGCAAGCTGAGCCTGGAAGAACTGCAGGGCGGCACCTTCACCGTGACCAACGGCGGCACCTTCGGCTCGCTGCTGTCGACCCCGATCATCAACCCGCCGCAGAGCGCCATCCTGGGCATGCACGCCATCAAGGAGCGTCCGATCGCCCAGAACGGCCAGGTCGTGATCGCGCCGATGATGTACCTGGCGCTGTCCTACGACCACCGCATCATCGATGGCAAGGACTCGGTGCAGTTCCTGGTGGACATCAAGAACCAGCTGGAAAACCCGGGCCGCATGCTGTTCGGCCTGTAAGACCGCCTACCCCTCCGCGCCTGCGCGGAGGGGTAGTGGTTTTACGGCACGGTGCACCCTGCTCTCTCCCCGGCGCCTGCGCGCCACCGGCTTCGACCGAAGCTCGGGACTGCAACAAGGAATATCTCAATGGCTGAACAATTCGACGTCGTCGTCATCGGTGCCGGCCCGGCCGGCTACCATGCCGCCATCCGCGCCGCGCAGCTGGGTCTGAAGACCGCCTGCATCGACGCTGCCCTGGGCAAGGACGGCAAGCCGGCCCTCGGTGGCACCTGCCTGCGCGTGGGCTGCATTCCGTCCAAGGCGCTGCTGGATTCCTCGCGCCAGTTCTGGAACATGGGCCACATCTTTGGCGACCACGGCATCAGCTTCAAGGACGCCAAGATCGACGTCGAAGCGATGGTTGGCCGCAAGGACAAGATCGTCAAGCAGTTCACCGGCGGCATCGGCATGCTGTTCAAGGCCAACAAGGTCACCGCCTATTACGGCTTCGGTGAGCTGCAGCCGGGCAACGTGGTCAAGGTCACCCAGCACGACGGCGCCATCGTCGAGCTCAAGGGCACCAACGTGATCATCGCCGCCGGTTCGGATTCGATCGAACTGCCGTTCGCCAAGTTCGACGGCGAGACCATCGTCGACAACGTCGGCGGCCTGGACTTCACCGAGGTCCCCGCCCGCCTGGCCGTGATCGGCGCCGGCGTGATCGGCCTGGAACTGGGCAGCGTCTGGAAGCGCCTGGGTTCGGAAGTGACCATCCTGGAAGCCCTGCCGGACTTCCTGGCCGCCGCCGATACCGAGGTGGCCAAGGCGGCCGCCAAGGAATTCAAGAAGCAGGGCCTGGACATCCGCCTGGGGGCCAAGGTCTCCAAGGCCGAAGTGACCGCCAAGGGCAAGAAGAAGGAAGTCGCCCTGACCTACACCGACGCCGAAGGCGAGAAGAGCCTGATCGTGGACAAGCTGCTGGTGGCCGTCGGCCGTCGCGCCGCCACCAAGGGCCTGCTGGCCGAAGGCACCGGCGTCAAGATCAACGAGCGCGGCCAGATCGAAGTGGACGACCACTGCCACACCGGCGTGGATGGCGTCTGGGCGGTCGGTGACTGCGTGCGCGGGCCGATGCTGGCGCACAAGGGCTTCGAGGAAGGCATCGCAGTGGCCGAACTGATCGCGGGCCTGCCGGGCCACGTCAACTTCGACACCATCCCGTGGGTCATCTACACCGAGCCGGAGCTGGCCTGGGTCGGCAAGACCGAGCAGCAGCTGAAGGCCGAAGGCATCCCGTACAAGGCCGGCAGCTTCCCGTTCGCCGCCAACGGCCGTGCCGTGGCGATGATCGAGCCGGCCGGTTTCGTGAAGGTGCTGGCGCATGCCGAAACCGATCGCATCCTGGGCATGCACCTGGTCGGCGCCAACGTCTCCGAACTGGTCCACGAAGGCGTGCTGACCATGGAGTTCAGCGGCTCGGCCGACGACCTGGCGCGCATCTGCCACGCCCACCCGTCGCTGTCCGAAGCCGTGCACGACGCCGCCATGGCCGTGAGCAAGCGCGCCATCCACAAGGCGAACTGATCGCCCTGCGGATCGTGTAACGAAACGAAAAACCCCGCCAAGGCGGGGTTTTTTGTGCGTGCTTGCCCGGTGGCAACCACTGCCGGCGGCGCCTCGAACATGGCTCCGGTGGTCCGGGCTGCTGGCGGGCGCGTCGACCCTCTCTGGTAGCGCCGGCCGCTGGCCGGCTCCTCGATCAACCTGTCGAGGAGCCGGCCAGCGGCTGGCACTACCGGCGCGATTTTGTCAGCAGCACTGCAAGCCCAGCCAGGTCTGCGACAGATCCCGCGCGGCCAGGTCCTGCCGGCGGACCCAGGCGTACAGCATTCCCGAATCGCCCCACATCGCCTCGTCGTCCGAATCCAGCTGCAGCAGCATCGCCCAGTCGGCCACACCGGCCGCCAGCGCAGCGGCGCGGGGATCGCCATATCCGCTCGGGTCGCCGCAATACAAGCCATGGCTGACCAGCTGCGCTTCCAGTGCCATGTCGCCCTGCACGTTATGCGACCACCCGCCCAGGCCGTGCCGCTCGCGCGGCGTCGGGGAGCCCAGGTCGGCGATATCCTCCACCAGTGCGTAGTAGCCCTCCTCGGCCGCGTCGTCCCAGCCCAGCCCGGCGTCACGCAGCGCCTGCGCGACCTCTTCGCCCTCGGACGTAAACGAATGCGCCAGGCTCCAGGCCTGATGGAACGCCAACGCGGACGGCACCAACGCGGCCTCCGCATCCGGCGAAGGCAGGCGCTGCAACCCGTCCGCGTCGAACAGGCCGATGCCATGCCCACTGCGATCGGCCGGGTCATAGCCCCACGGTTGCGTCTCGGCGTCGTAGAAGATCGACAGCACGCCCTGTGCGGGCAGATCCAGCCCGCACTGCAGACCCTGCACGTCGGCCAGGTTGATCTGCAGCAGGAAGTCCAGCGCCCTGCCCTTGTGGTTAGGCCATTCAAAGCCGGCGGGGACATCCGGCCCGCCGCCGATCCGCGATGCGCCGATCGGTGCATCCGTCTCCGCGCGGCGACTGAACCGTACGCGCGGCCGCAGCCACGGCCGCAGCACGCCGACATGCGCGCCGAACCCATGCGATGCGCAGAGCGCGGTGAATTCGTGTTGAGTCAGCGTCATGACCACCTCCCTGTCTGAAAGCAGACAGCAGTCTAGGCGCAGCACCGACAAAACCGGTAGAGCCGGCCGCTGGCCGGCTCCACGCAATGTCCACGAGCCGGCCACCGGCCGCGCCCATCGACATCACGTACGTGTCCGGATCGTCTCCGGCGCGGCCGCAGCCGGCACCTTCGGCGCGCCCTCACAGACCCGATGCTGCGCGACCACCTCGCCCACTTTCCATTCCTTCACCACACGGCAGTGTTGCTTCGGCGCGTCCTTGCCAGCCGCAGGCTCGGCACCCACCTGACCAGGTTGCTGCCGTTCCACCCACGCCTTGGGCGGTTCGGCGGCGAACGCAGGCGCCGCCAACCACAGCGCGACCAGTCCAGCGCACAGCCGGCTCATGCGGCCACCGGGCCGCCGCCCAGCAGTCGCGCCGGCAGCATGAACAGCGCGCGCAGGAACGCGAACAACGCCGACAAGGTGATCCCGACCAGGCGGAACGGCAGGCTCAGCAGCCACACGAACGGCCAGGCCACCAACGCCAGAATCGCCAGCGGCCAGCACAGCACGAACAGCAGGCACCACACGCCCAGCGCGAACAGGGTCTTCATCATCGGTCTCCACCGCACGGGGCGTCATTGCCCACGGCTCTACACTGCGACCGCGCCGATCGGCCGGCAAGCCGCATGCGACGAACATCGACCAGCGCCGACGAACGTGGGAATACGCGGATGAATAACAGCACGACACAGCGGAAGGGGGCAGAGCCGAGCCGTGCTCGGCTGCCTACACGTGGAGGTAGAGCCGAGCCATGCTCGGCTGACCAGAGGCGAGGTAGAGCCGAGCCACGCTCGGCTGACGCACCCGGAGCGCTGCCGGAAGAGCAGCCGAGCATGGCTCGGCTCTACCATGCTCCGGGACTGGTGCCGCGGCGTACCGCCCAACGGTCGTCACCTCCCGGGTTGGATTCACCCGATTCACCCGATTCACCGGAGTGCAGCCTACGGCCAACACCACCGCCAAGGTAAAAGGGGGTAGAGCCGAGCCACGCTCGGCTGGCCAGAGGCGGGAGGTAGAGCCGAGCCACGCTCGGCTGACCAGAGGCGGGAGGTAGAGCCGAGCCACGCTCGGCTGACCAAAGGCGGGAGGTAGAGCCGAGCGATGCTCGGCTGACGCGCCCGGCGCGCTGCCGGAAGAGCAGCCGAGCATGGCTCGGCTCTACCCTGCTCCGGGACCGGTGCCGCGGCGTACCGCCCAACGGTCGTCACTTCCCGGGTTGGATTCGCCGGATTCGCCTTCACCCGATTCGCCAGAGTGCAGCCCACGGCCAACACCACCGCAGGGCCTGCGGCGTTATTCGAACGACCCCACCGAATCGTGCGACAGGTTGTCGAAGCGGGTGTATTCACCGAAGAACTTGAGTTTGCACGAGCCGGTCGGACCGCCTCGGTGCTTGCCGATGATGATCTCGGCCAGGCCCTTGTCCGGCGAGTTTTCCTTGTTGTAGTAGTCGTCGCGGTAGATGAACACGATCATGTCCGCGTCCTGCTCGATAGCGCCGGATTCACGAAGGTCGGCCATCACCGGGCGCTTGTCGGTACGCGTTTCCAGCGAGCGGTTGAGCTGGGACAGCGCAATCACCGGCACGTTGAGCTCCTTGGCCAGGCCCTTCAACGAACGCGAGATCTCCGAGATTTCCGTCGCGCGGTTTTCGCTGTTGCCCGGCACGCTCATCAGCTGCAGGTAGTCGATCACGATCAGGCCCAGGTCGTGCTCGCGCTTGAGGCGGCGGCACTTGGAGCGCAGGATTTCCGGCGACACGCCTGGCGTGTCGTCGATGAAGATCTTGGTTTCCTTCAGCATCCGGATCGCGCCGGTGACCCGGCTCCAGTCCTCGTCTTCCAGCTGGCCGGTACGCAGGCGCTGGGCGTTGATGCGGCCGTTGGAGGAAATCAAGCGCATCGCCAACTGCGAGGCGGACATTTCCATCGAGAACACCGCCACGCCCTTCTTGGACTTGATCGCGGCGTATTCGGCGATGTTCAGGGCGAAGGTGGTCTTGCCCATGGCCGGACGCGCGGCCAGGATGATCAGATCGGTCGGCTGCAGGCCGGAGGTCATCGCATCGAAGTCGGCATAGCCGGTCGGCAGGCCGGTGATGTTGCCACCGTTCTCGAAGCGGTTGCGCAGCTCTTCGAAGGCGTCCTTCAGCGCGCCGGGCATCGCCACGAAATCGGTGCGGCCACGTGCGCCCTGCTCGGCGATCGCGAACACCGACTTTTCCGCCGCCGAGAGCAGCTCGCTGCTTTCGCGGCCTTCGGGCTGGAAGCCGTCGTTGACGATATCGGTGCCGACCTGGATCAGCTGGCGCAGCACCGCCTTGTCGCGCACGATCTCGGCGTAGGCGGCAATGTTGGCCGCCGACGGCGTGGTGCTGGCCAGTTCGATCAGGTAGGCGCCATCACCCACCAGCTCCATCCGGCCCTGCGATTCGAACCACTCGCCCAGGGTCACCGCATCGAACGGACGATCGCGCTCGGACAACTCACGGATCGCGCGGTAGATCATCTGGTGATCGCGGCGGTAGAAGTCGGTCTCGGTCAGCTGGTCGTTGACCCGGTCGTAGCTCTCCGGTGCCAGCATCAACCCGCCCAGCACCGCCTGTTCGGCCTCGATCGAATGCGGCGGCACGCGCAACTGGTCGATCCGCGATTCGTCGCGGTCGAAGCGGTCACCGCGGTCTTTGCGGTCGGAACGGAAGCCAGAACGGGCAGACATGTGGGGGTGTACTTCCTGCAGTGCGGAGCATGGGGCATGGTAGGCACGTAGCGACCGCCCCAGCCATGCACAACCCTGTGGATAAGCGGTGGATAGCAGGGTATACCGGCAGTGCCGGCAGCATCGGCCGCAAGCGTCGCATTTAGTGCGACAGACGCCGTTGCGGCGCCCGTCGTCCTGCCATTATCGCAGAAGCACCCGGCTCAATGCTGACCGCCGTGGGTGGCGATCCAGGCCAGGAAGGTGTCGATGAACCCCTGCAGGAACGTCTGCGTGCCCGCGTTGCTGATGTTGCCCGCCTCGTCGATCAGTCCGTCCTTGACCTGCAGGAACACCTCCGGCTGGCCCAGCACGGGCATGTCCAGGTAGGCCAGCACGTTGCGCAGGTGCTGCTGGGCCAGCGCGGTGCCGATCACCCCGATCGAGGCACCGACCACGGCCGCCGGCTTGCCGGCGAAGGCACTGTCGCCGTAGGGGCGTGAACCGAAGTCGATGGCGTTCTTGAGCACGCCGGGGATCGAACGGTTGTACTCGGGGGTGACGAACAAGACCGCGTCGGCATCACGGATCTGCTTTTTCAGGCGTATCGCCTCGGCGGGGTAATCCTTGTCGAGATCCTGGTTGTAGAGCGGCAGGTCGCCGATGTCGACGTGCTCGAAACGCGCCTTGCCGGCCGCGAGCTTTTCCAGCGCGTGGGCGAGCGCCTTGTTGTGCGAGCCCTTGCGCAGGCTGCCGACCAGTACTGCGATCTTCACTTCGGCCATGGGGGATGTCTCCGTTGGGGGAAAGGTCCAGCGTAGGCGGCGCAACCTTCGGCAACGGTGAAGGTGAGGCCGCCGTGCATGGCGTGGCTGTACGGGGGGCTGTGGTTGATTGGGGGCCGGGTGGTGCCGGCTCGTGGGGAGCTGCCTGTTGGTCAGGGGGCGGCGGCGGTCGCAGCCACGCATGGCGTGGCTCTACGCGGGGTTGACGACTGTGGGGCTTTCCTGGCGTGGTGCCACCCTGGGGGCTGTCTGTTGGCCAGGTGTGGTCGGCGGTCCCAGCCACGCATGGCGTGGCTCTACGGGGGGCCATGACTGCGGGGGCCTTTCCTGCGTGGTGCCAACCTGTGGGGCTGCCTGTTGGTCAGGCGTCGTCGGCGGCCCCAGCCACGCATGGCGTGGCTCTACGCGGGGGGCAGACCGCCGGCCTTCCCTCGTAGAGCCACCCCATGGGTGGCTGCGCGCAATGTCAGCCGCCTTCGACGCCGGCGCGGACGTGGCGCCAATGCGCCTGCCAGGCCTGGAACATCAGCACGTTCCACAGGTGCGTGTGCCATTTGCGCTCGCCCTGCTGGAACTGCTGCCACAGCGGCACCACCGCCTCGACGTTGAAGACTCCTTCGGCCGCCAGCCGGGCCGGGTCGAGCAGTTCATCGGCCCAACCGCGCAGGTCGCCCTTGAGCCACTCGCTGACCGGCGCGCCGAAGCCGCGCTTGGGGCGGTGCACCATGTCCTGCGGCACATAGCGGCCAAGCACCCGCTTGAGCAGGTACTTGCTCACGCCATCGCGGTGCTTCATCGACAGCGGCAGCGACCAGGCGAACTCGGCCACCCGCCAGTCCAGCAGCGGAGCGCGTGCCTCCAGGCTGACCGCCATGCTGGTGCGGTCCACCTTGCACAGCAGGTCATCAGGCAGATAGGTGTTGAAGTCGGCCAGCATCATCGCGTCGGCCGGTGAGCCGGCGCCATGCAGCGGGTCGGCGAGGTCATAGAAGCTGCCCGCCCCGGCAGCTCCCTTCACCGCCGCCGCCGGATCGCGCCATCGCGAGATCCGGTTGCGGTACACATCGCCGATCCCCCGCGCCCCGGTTTCGGCCAGCAACGCGGCCAGCCCGCCGGTACGCGAGGCCTCGCCCTGGGTGGTGGAATGGGCGGCCATCCAGCGCCGCAGGGGCGCGGGCACCCTGCCCAGCATCGCCCAGTTGCGCAGCGCCCGCTGGTAGCGGCCATAACCGAAGAACAGCTCATCGCCGCCGTCGCCCGACAGCGCCACCGCCACCGAGCCGCGCGCCAGCTTCGCCACCAGCGCGGTGGGCACCTGCGAGGCGTCGGCGAAGGGCTCATCGAACATCGTGGGCAACTGCGGCACCACCGCCAGCGCGTCGGCCCCGCTGACGTACAGCTCGGTGTGGTCGGTGCCCAGGTGCTGCGCCAACGCCTTGGCCAGCGGCGCCTCGTCGTGGTGGGAGCCCTCGAAGCCGATGCTGAAACTGTGGATCGGCGTGCTCGACTGCGCCTGCATCAACGCGGCCACCACCGACGAATCGGTCCCGCCGGACAGGAACACGCCGACCGGCACGTCGGCCACCATGCGCAACGCCACTGCGTCACGCAGCACACCATCCAGCTGCGACTCGGCCTCGGCATCGCTGCCGACGAATGGCTGCGCCAGGGCCTGCTGCATGCGCTCGCGCGCGTTCCAGAACGGCACCTGCTGCTGGTCCGGCCGGTGAGCGTCGGCACCGGCGGCCACCGTGGCCGCATCCAGCCGCAGCACCCGGCCGGGCATCAGCTTGAAGCAGCGCGCGTGGATGCAGTGCGGCGCGGGGATGTAATCCAGCTTCAGCAGCAGGGTCAGCGCATCGCGGTCGATGTCGTTGTCGAAGTGCGGGTGTTGCCACAGCGCCTTCAGCTCCGAGCCGAACACCAGTGCCTCGCCGGCCCAGCCGTAGTACAGCGGCTTCTTGCCGACCCGGTCGCGGGCCAGCCACAGGCATTGCTCGGCGCGATCCCACAGCGCGATGGCGAACATGCCATTGGCGCGCTGCAGGGTGGCATCCAGGCCCCAGGCCACGAACGCGGCCAGCAGCACCTCGGTGTCGGAATGGCCGCGGAACGTATGTCCCAGGGCCTCCAGGTCGGCGCGCAGGGCGGCGAAATTGTAGACCTCGCCGTTGTAGGCGAGCACGTAGCGCCCGTCGTTGGACGCCATCGGCTGGTGGCCCAGCGGGGACAGGTCCAGGATGCTCAGCCGTCGGTGCGCCAGCGCGACGCCGCCGCTGGCATCGGCCCACACCCCGCTGTCATCCGGGCCACGATGGATCAACGCGTCGCCCATGCGTCGCGCCAGCTGTTCCAGTACGGCCTGCTCCATTACCGGAGCCGGCAGCAGCATTCCTGCCAATCCACACATGCGTCAGAGGTCCTGCGCCAGTACCCGGGCGGCGCTTACCAGTGCATTGTCGCTTGGAAGCACGCACATTGCTGCCCCTGCCAGTGGTGTATAGGTGTCGGCGCCGCAAACGCGCTGCAGCGGCAGGTGGCCCAGCCCCGCCTCGACCAGCGCGGTGATGACGCCCTCCCCCACCCCCGCGCTGTGCCGGCCTTCATCGACCACCAGCACCCGCTGGGCATCGGCCGCCTGTTGGGCGATGAAACCGGCATTGAGCGGCACCAGCCAGCGCAGGTCCACCACCCGCACCTGCCAGCCCAGCTCGGCCTGGAGGGTGCGCGCCGCGCGCAGGCTCATCGGCACGCCATTGCCATAGGTGAAGATCACCAGGTCGCTGGCCTCGGGGTCGTACACCCGGCCCTCGCCGGGCAGCATCGTCTGCTCCGGCGGCGGGTAGGCGAACAGCCACTGGCCGTCGCCGGGCGCGTACAGGTCCTTGGTCATGTACAGCGCGATGGGCTCCAGGAACACTGACACCCGTCCGTCGACCTGGGCCAGCGCGGCCAGGGTGCGCAACATCATCGCCGCGTCGTCGCCACGCGACGGGCAGCCCACCACCAGCCCCGGGATGTCGCGCAGCGCGGCGATCGAGTTGTCGTTGTGGAAGTGGCCGCCAAACCCCTTCTGGTAGCCCAGCCCGGCAATACGCACCAACATCGGGTTGCGGTACTGGTCGTTGGAGAAGAACTGCAGCGAACACGCCTCACCGCGCAACTGGTCGGCCGCGTTGTGCAGGTAGGCCAGGTACTGGATCTCCGGGATCGGCAGCATGCCCAGGTTGGCCAGGCCCTGGGCCATGCCCAGGATCATGGTTTCATCCAGCAGCGTGTTGAACACCCGGCGCGGACCGAACGCCTTGAGCAGGCCCTTGCTGACGGTATACACCCCGCCCTTCTGCGCCACGTCTTCGCCGAACAACAGCGTGGACGGGTACTTCGCCATGAGTTCGTGCAGGCCTTGGTTGATCTGGATCGCCAGGTGCCGCGGCGGCTGCCGCTCGGGCAACTGCGCCTCGCTGCCGAACGCGGCCAGGCGCGCTTCGGCAGCGGCCACGCGGCCTGCCTCGGCCTGCACGGCCGCCGGCGAGTACGGCGCCAGCGGCGCCAGAATCTGCGCCAGGCCATCCAGCTTGGGCCGGCGGTCGGCTTCTTCGGCCGCGGCAAAACAGCGCGTACGCATCGCTTCGTAGCGCTGCAGCACCTGCGTGCCGTCCATCCAGCCCGATTCGAGGGCGATCTGCGCCGAGCGCAGCAGGGGATCGGCCGCTTCGGCCGCGCACAGCTCCGGCAGCGGCCGCCACTCGATCTCGAAATCGGTACCGGCATGGCCCATCAACCGCGTGGTCCGCAGATGCAGGAAGGTCGGCCGCCGCGTGCGCCGGCAATGCTCCAGCGCGCGCTGCACCTGGGCATGGCCGCTGGCCAGGTCCAGGCCATCGGCAAAGAAGTAGTCCAGCCCCGGACGGTGGCTGAAGTTCTGCGCGATCCAGCCGTCCGGGGTCTTCACCGAAATACCGATGCCGTTGTCTTCGCAGACGAACAGCACCGGTGCCGGCAGTCGCTGGTAAGCCGCCCAGGCGGCGGTGTTGAACGCGGTCTGCGCGGTGGCATGGTTGGAGGAGGCATCGCCGAAGGAGCAGATCACCACGCTGTCTTCGGGAATCGGCAGCGCGTGCCCGATCCGCCGCGCGCTTTCGATCGCCATGGCCGTGCCCAGCGCCTTGGGCAGGTGCGAGGCGATGGTGGAGGTCTGCGGCAGCACCCACAACGGCTTGCTGCCCCACACCTTGTGCCGCCCGCCGCTGGCCGGATCATCGCAACTGGCGGCGAAGGACAGGGCCGCATCCAGCACCGGGTCCATGCCCGGCAACTGGCGGAAGCGCTCGGCCATGAACGCGCCCGAGCGGTAGTGCAGGAACGCCGGATCGGTGTGCCGCGCCAGCCGCGCCACCAGCGCATTGCCCTCGTGGCCGGACGAGCCGATGGTGTAGAAGACCTTGTTCTGCACGCGCAGCACGCGCGCCATCAGGTCCAGGTGGCGGCTGATCAGCTGCGACTCGAACAGCGCATCGAAGCCCTGCGCATCCAGCGTGCTGCCCGGCAGGATCGGCGCGTCCGGCGCTGGCCGCGGCGTCGGATCGCCCTGCCACTGCTGCACGAAATCGATGAAGTTGGCGTCGCAGATCTCGGCCCGGTTGAGGGCCTTCATGCGGGCGGGAATCGGATCGGGAACCACGGCAAACATCCATCAGCCTCCGTGACGCGCGGCCAAATCGACCACGCCGGGAGTCTGGCCGCAACCCGCGCCGCTTGCCAAGCGCGGGTGCAGCATGGCCATCAGGGGCCGCGGCGCGCCCGCCATTGGCCGCGCGACTGGCCCCAGATTTCGATCGGTTTGCCACCGTGCGGGGGCGGCAGTTCACCCATCCGCAGCAGCGTGCTGCCGAGCTTGCGCGCGACGACCTTGGAGTTCTCGTTGGCCGCATCGATGGTGTGGATCACCTCGTCCCAGCCCAGCGTGTCGAACGCCCACTCGATGCTGGCCACGGCGGCTTCGGGCGCGTAGCCCTTGCCCCAGCTTTCACGGCGGATGCTCCAGCCGACTTCGGTGCCCGGCCAGTCCAGCGGCTGCCACGGCCCCATCCGACCGACCCAGTCACCGCTGCTCTTTTCGATCACCGAAAACATCGAAAAACCGTACAGGTGCCAACTGCCGGCCAGGCAGCAGAAACTGCGCCAGGCCTGCGATGGCGCCTGCACGCCACCGAGGTGCTGCATGACCTCCGGGTCGGTGCAGAAGCGCAGGAACGCGTCGAAATCCTCTGCCCGCGGCGGGCGAAGGATCAATCGGTCGGTTTCCAGTTGCAGATCGAAGATGCTCATGCCCATGCCCCGTGCCGTGCCGGCATCGATCTTCGCAGACGCCGCGCGCGCAAGCCAATGGATGTCATTGATCGGGCCCGCCGGTCGAGCCGGCCGCCACAGCAAAACGCAACAGGCCGGACTAGGCCGGCCTGTTGCTCGCCCCATCAAGCGGCGCGAAACATCACTGCTTGTTCGAATCCAGTGCCGCAGTCTGGGTGACCAGCTGGCCATCGATCACCGGCAGGCGATCGCTGCTCGGCTTGTTGTCCATCTTCACGGTCTTCTCGGCGCCGTCGTAGCGGTAGGTCACGTTGTAGCCGGTGACCGCGTTGCTGGTGCCCATCGGGATGCGGTTGCCCGGCTTGCTGGCCATGCGCATCGTGCCGGTCGTGCCGTCTTCATTGCGGTAGGTCACGTTGTAGCCGGTGACCTTGGTCGACTCGGAGGTCGCCGTTTCGGTATGGCACTGGCGCTCGGTCCGGTTGACCACGCGGCCACCGACGTGACGCTTGTCGACCGTGTTGCCGATCAGGCCACCGGCCACCGCGCCAGCGGCAGTCGCGGCCTTGCGGCCGTTGCCGCCGCCGACCTGGTTGCCGAGCAGGCCACCGATGACCGCACCGGCCACGGTGCCGCCGACGTTGCCATCGCGCTCGGGCAGGCGTTCCTGCACGACCACGTCCTCGCAGACTTCATGCGGGGTCTGGGTGGTGGAGGTTTCGCGCACCGGCTCGGTACCGATCACCGTGGCGTAGGCCTTCTCCTTCCTGGTCAGCGGATCGACCTTGACGATGTCGGCGTACTCCAGCTTGCCGGCCTTGTCGTCCACCGCGACGGCATCGGTGCGGGCGCCGTCGTCGGCCAGCGGGGTGGTGTCCAGGGTGGGCCGGGTCTGCGTCGCCGTCACCGGATCGGGGGCGGACGAGCCACTCTTCATGAAGGCAGCGGTGGCGATGCCGCCGACGAGCAGCGCGCCAGCAGCGACCAAAGCAGTGGTGGTGGTACTTTTCATATCCGGCTCCCTGCGGGCGATCCGCAACGTTCTTGAGCGGATTCCAGCATGCGGTGCCTGAACGGAATCTCCACAGTGCGTGCACGCCCCCCTTACCCATTCAGGTTCTGTGTTGATGGGGCTCGTGATAGCGTTTACAGCATCTGTCCGAGGAGTGCGTCATGGCCAATCCCCTGCTGCTGCCGATGCTGGAATGGGCGCGCCGGTTGCGCTACCCCACGCTGTTCAAGCTGACCGCCGGCCTGTTCGCGCTGACCCTGTTCATTCCCGATCCGGTGCCGTTCGTGGACGAGATCCTGCTGGGCCTGGGCACGCTGCTGCTGGCCAACTGGAAGAATCGCAGCGCAGCGGTGCCGCCCGCCCTGCCGCGCAAACGCCGCGCGTGATCCTGGTCGACAGCCATTGCCACCTCGACGCCGGCGAGTTTGATGCCGATCGCGCCGAGGTGATCGCGCGGGCACGTGCGGCCGGGGTGGGCACGCAGATCGTGCCGGCGGTGACCGCCGCCAGTTGGCCCAAGCTGCGCCAGACCTGCCAGTCGGCCGAGGGACTGCATCCGGCCTACGGGCTGCACCCGATGTTCCTGGCCGAGCACCGTGCCGGGCATCTTGACGAACTGCGCGCCTGGATCGAGCGCGAGCGCCCGTGCGCGGTCGGCGAATGCGGGCTGGATTTCTTCGTCGAGGGGCTGGATGCGGAGCTGCAACAGCAGTATTTCGTGGGGCAACTGCGCCTGGCCCGCGAGTTCGACCTGCCGGTCATCGTGCATGCACGGCGCGCGGTCGATGCGGTGATCTCGGCAATCAGGCAGGTGGGCGGGCTGCGTGGCGTCGTCCACAGCTTCCCGGGCAGTCCGGAGCAGGCCGCGCAACTGCACACACTGGGTTTTCTGCTGGGTCTTGGCGGTCCGTTGACCTACGACCGTGCGCAGCGGCTGCACCGGCTGGTGGCACGGATGCCGCTGGAGCAATTGCTGCTGGAAACCGATGCCCCGGACCAGCCCGATGCCGGCATCCGCGGCGAACGCAACGAGCCTTCGCGGCTGCCGGTGATCCTGGAGACGGTGGCGCGGCTGCGCGGGCAGCCGGCCGAGGAGATTGCCGCGCAGACGACGGCCAATGCGCGCGCACTCTTTGGCCTGGCAGCGTAGCGCCGACCGTTGGTCGGCTGTCGGCGCAACGGCAGCCGACCGGTGGTTCACGCAACGGCGGCCGACCAATGGGCGGCGGTTCACGCGAAAGCAGCCGACCAACGGTCGGCTCTACCCGGCGCGCGGCACGCGGGCTTCAATCGGCCTTGGCGGCCGCCGCCGGCTTCTTCAACAGCATCTCCAGCGCCTTGCCCACCGCGGCGAACGCGAACGCCCCGGTGATGTGGGTGGCCGCGCCGAGGCCGGCGCCGCAGTCCAGCTTCAACGCCGCGTCCGCCCCGAGGTTCGGGCGGATGCCGCACACGCTGCCATCGGCCTGCGGGTACTTCACGTTCTCCAGCGAATACACCGCGGGCACGCCGAAGTAGCGCGAGGCGTTCTTGGGGAAGTTGAAATCGCTGCGCAGCTTCTTGCGGATCAACGCCATCATCGCGTCGTGCTCGGTGCGCGACACATCGCGGATGCGCACCAGCGTCGGATCGGTACGCCCGCCGGCCGCGCCCACGGTGAGGATCGGCAGCTTGCGTCGGCGGCACCAGGCGATGGTTTCCACCTTGACCCGGAAACTGTCGCAGGCATCGATCACCAGGTCGAAATCGCGGTCCAGCAGTTCCACCATGTTCGACACGGTCAGGAACGCGGCGATCGCATCCACCTGGATGTCCGGATTGATCGCACGGCAGCGCTCGGCCATCGCCTCGGCCTTGTTGCGCCCGTATTGGCCGGCCAGCGCCGGCAGCTGGCGGTTGGTATTGGACACGCAGATGTCGTCGGCATCGATCAGGGTCATATGCCCCACCGCCGTGCGCGCCAGCGCTTCGACCACCCACGAGCCGACCCCGCCCATGCCGACCACCGCCACCCGGCGGGTGGACAGCTGGTCCACGGTGCCTGCCCCATACAGCCGGTCGATGCCGGCAAATCGTTCGCGCAATACGTCGTTCATCCGCGAATTTTACCCTCCCCCCGCCCGACCCGTACGCCGCACCCACAGGACGCACCGTAAGATCAGGGGCAGCCCCCCTCAAGGACGCCACCGCATGAACCAGCCCGCCCCGCCCCACCGTCACTCCGCCGCCTATCGCTACCTGCTGGTGGGCGTGCTCGGGCTGCTGGTCGGCCTGGTCGCCACGATCATGGTCGCGCGTGCGATCCAGGCCCGCCAGGACCCGTTCCCCGATGCGCTCATGCACGTGATGAACCGGCAGGTGCAGCTGCTGCACGATGCCCAGGCACAAAACCGCTGCAGCCTGGCCGACAGCGTGCCGCGCCTGCAGACGCTGCGGTCGCTGTCCAACGACGTCGACCTGGCGTTCCCCACCCTGAAGGACAGCCAGGGCTTCCAGCAGCACGCCAGCGGCCTGCGCGCCACCCTCAACCAGGCGCTGGCGGCGCCGCCGGGCGATTGCATCGCCATGGGCGAGCTGGTCGAGAAGATCCAGTCCGACTGCCAGGCCTGCCACCAGGATTTCCGCTGATTCATCTGCCAGCCACGCTGGCGGCGGGAGATTGGCGCGCTGTTCACGTAGCACAGGACAGGATCTGCGGCATGCGCCCCAGACGCATTCGACCACCCCTCTGGCCAGGAGAACCACCATGAAGATCCAACTCATCGCTGCCGCCGCCGTCGCCACCGTCGCACTGGCTGGCTGCGCGACCACCTCGCCCGGCTACGGCAGCAGTGGTTACAACAACGGTTATGGCAACAACAACGGCTACAACAACGGCCGCTGCGCCGACTGCGGCATGGTGACCCGGATCAACCAGGTCGCCTCCGGGCGCACTGCGCCGTCCGCCACCGGTGCGATCCTCGGCGGCATCGTCGGTGCCGTGGCCGGCCATGAAATCTCCGACCATACCGGCGGCAGCAAGGGCAACCAGAACGTCGCCGCCGCCGCAGGCGCGGTGGGTGGTGCGCTGGCCGGCAACCAGATCCAGAAGAACGTGACCAGCGATACCTTCGACATCACCGTGCGCATGGACGACGGTCGCACCGTGGTGGTCAACCAGCGTGACCTCGGCGGCATCCGCGAGAACACCTACGTGCGCGTGGTCAACGGCAAGGTGATCCTGCGCTGATCGCGCCTGGCCCCACCGCCGCCGAATAAAAAAAGGGCCCGCTTGCGCGGGCCCTTTTCGTGTTGCATGCATGCTGGCATGCGGTGTGCGCTTAGAGCGGCTTCACCTTGTCGGCCTGCAGGCCCTTCTGGCCGGTGACCACTTCGAACTCCACCGCTTGACCTTCCTTCAGGCTCTTGAAGCCCTGGGATTCGATCGCACGGAAGTGCACGAACACATCTTCGCCGCTTTCACGGCTGATGAACCCAAAACCCTTCGCGTCGTTGAACCACTTGACGGTGCCCTTCTCAGCCATCTTAGCTACTCCCTAACTGTCTTGTTGTTGGATACGCCGGTACAGGCGGCTGACAGCAAGGGGGAAGCGAGGTGCAACGATGCAGCGGATCCGGAAGATCTACCATCATCAGGCCACGATCCACGGTGACCTTGCCAAGCTCAGCGTCTGCAACTTAACCCGGGCAAAACGAAAAATCAACTGGCAAATCCTTTCGGATGTCAACCCTGTTTCCTATACAATACGGTACAGCATGGACTATTCATTCATCTTCTATCTGCTAGCCCTGATGCTGGTCCTGATCGGCATCGCGGGCGTGGTGCTGCCCGCCCTGCCCGGCATCCCGCTGGTGTTTGCCGGGCTGCTGCTGGCGGCCTGGACCGATGGCTTCGTCCACGTGGGCTGGTTGCCGCTCACCCTGCTCGGCCTGCTCACCCTGCTGTCGTTCGCGGTGGACATCCTGGCCACCGTGGTCGGCGCGAAACGGGTGGGCGCCAGCAGTAAGGCGCTCTGGGGCACCTTCATCGGCAGCATCATCGGGGTGTTCTTCATGCCGATCGGCCTGCTGGCCGGCCCGCTGCTGGGTGCGCTGGCCGGCGAGTACTGGCACACCCGCGAGCTGGGCCGGTCGACCCAGGTGGGCCTGGCCACCTGGCTGGGCATCCTGCTGGGGGTGGCGCTGAAAATGGCCCTGGTGGTGGCGATGCTGGGACTGTTCGCCTTCGCCTGGTGGCTCTGAGTCCGACCGCTGCGGCAGGCTTCACGCCCCGAGCACACCACCGCCCGGCATAAACGCGCGGAGGGCTGCGACGCATGTCCGCTGGCGGGATCCAGGGCCAGCGGCCACACTGTCCCGGTCGACCCCATTCATTCTCGCCACCTGGCCTCGCTTTCATGATGATCCTGCGCCCCCGCACTGCCCTGTTCACCGCCCTGGCCCTGGCCAGCCCAAGCCTGCCGCTGGCCGCGCAGGAAGCCGCGCCCACGCCGGCCTCGCCGGAAGCCTGCGCCCTGGTGGATACCGACGCGGCGCGCCTGGCGTGCTATGACAAGCTGTTCGGCCATACCCGCGGCGTAACCGTGGCGGCCGACGCGGCGGCCACCGCTGCCCAGGAAGCCCGTCGTGAAGAACGCCAGGCCGCGCGCAGCGCCGAGGCCGATGCACCGGCCACCCAGCGTGCCAAGCAGCGCCTGGGCGAGCTGTTCAAGAGCGACGGTCACGACCAGGCGCTGGCCAACGCCGGCAAGGGTTCGTTGCTGGACAGCCGCTGGGAACTGGCCCAGGACTCCAAGCTGGGCGCGTTCCAGTTGCGTGCCTACAAGCCGGTGTACCTGCTGCCGGCGTTCTGGACCAGCGACAAGAACCAGACGCCGCAGTCGCCGAACCCGGCCAACACCGTGACCACCCCGCAGCTGCTGGACAGCAACGAGCTGAAGTTCCAGCTGAGCTTCAAGACCAAGGTGGTGGAGAACCTGTTCGGCGACAACGGCGACATCTGGGCCGGGTACACCCAGAGTTCGCGTTGGCAGGCCTACAACGCCGAGAACTCGCGCCCGTTCCGCGAAACCAATTACGAACCTGAAATCATGATGCTGTTCCGCAACGGCTACTCGATCGGTGGCTGGCGTGGGCGCATGAGCGGGATCGGCGTCAACCACATGTCCAATGGCCGTGCCGATCCGCTGTCGCGCAGCTGGAACCGGGTGATCGCCACCATCGGCCTGGACCGCGAGAACTGGGCGCTGGTGCTGCGCCCCTGGTATCGCCTGCCGGAAGACCGCAAGGACGACAACAACCCGGACATCGAGGATTACATGGGCCGCGGCGACGCGACCCTGACCTGGAACCGCAACGGCCACGAAGTCTCGTTGATGGCGCGCCATTCGCTGCGCGGCGGCGACCGTTCGCACGGGGCGGTGCAGCTCGATTACGGCTTCCCGATCAGCAACCTGCTGCGCGGCCACGTGCAGGTGTTCGATGGCTACGGCGAAAGCATGATCGACTACAACCACAAGGCCACCTACATCGGCCTCGGCGTGTCGCTGCTGGAGTGGTATTGATGGCGGTGACGATCTGGCACAACCCGCGTTGCAGCAACTCGCGCGGGGCCCTGGAGATCCTGCGCGGGCGGGGCATCGAACCCACCGTCATCGAGTACCTGAAGGACCCGCCGGACCGCGCCACGCTGCAGGCGCTGGTGGGCGCCATGGGGACGGGGGCACGCAGGCTGCTGCGCGACAAGGAGGCGGCGTACGCCGACCTCGGGCTGGCCAATCCGCTGCTGGACGACGCCGCGTTGATCGAGGCGATGCTGCAGCACCCGGAACTGATCAATCGCCCGATCGTGCGTACCCCCCAGGGCGTACGCCTGTGCCGGCCACCGGAAACGGTGCTCGAGATCCTGCCGGCGTAAGCCGCGCCTCAACCGCCGCAGCGGCTCACGCAGCGGCTGCGGTTTTCGCCGCAGGTGAGCGCGGGCAAGCGGTTGCGGCAGTAGTCGGCACTGGCCTGGCAGCGCTTGCGGAGGTCCGGGTTGTCGATCGTGTCGCAGCGGGTATCGCGCTGCGTCGCCACGCCGGCGCCGCAACGGTCACTGCTGTCGACGCTCGAGGAGCTGGTCATGCAGCTGTCGAAATGACGCTGGCACTGCTCCATGCATTGGTTGGCGGCCGCCACCTCGCGCAGGCCGGGCGGGTCGTAGCTGTCGCCGCCGCTGCTGCAGGCGCTGCACAGCAGCGCCAGTACGGTGACCAGAAGCATCCTTGCCATGTGTCGCTCCCTGTTGGATCCATCGCGAGGTTATCAAACGCCTCCGGCGCATGCAGTCGCCACCGGCTCAGCGCCAGTCGGTGATGCCTTCGCGGCGGTACACCTCGATGAAGGCCGGGCGCGCCTTGAGGCGGTCGGCGTAGGCCTTCAGCACCGGCCAGCGATCGCCCGGGGTGGGCATGTTGCGCGACCAGCGCAGCAGCATCACCAGCATGAAATCGACCACGCTCAACTGGTCGCCCAGCACATACGGGCCAGCGCCCTGCAGGTGGTCGGCCAGGCGTTGCCACGCCGCTTCCAGGCGTCGCCGCGCATGCTGTCGGGTGGCCTCGCTGTTCTCCGCACCGGCCATTTCATCGGCGTAAAACCACGCGCGGTAGGCCGGCTGCACGGTGTTGGCACACCAGAACATCCAACGATACGCCTCGCCGCGTTGTGGGCTGCCCACCGGCGGCAGCAGGCCGGCCTGCGGGTGCAGGTCGGCCAGGTGCAGCGCGATCGCCGCCGCTTCGGTCAGCACCTGCCCATCCAGCACCAGGGTGGGCACCACGCCGGCGGGGTTCAGCGCCAGGTACGCGGCCGACTTCTGCTCGCGGGTGTCGAAGTCGAGCAGCACCAGCTCGTGCTCGATGCCCAGTTCGATCAGCAACCAGTGCACCACCAGCGATGCGGTGCTGGAGGAGCCATACAAGGTGGTCGGCATGCGCGGCGCCTGTTGGGGGGACGCTGCCGATTATGCCCGCTGTGGCGGCCCGCGATGGATACAGATCGACCAGCGCCGGACGCCCCGCTGTGGCTGTCGGCGATGCGGGCACCGGCCTAGCATGCGACACCCCCTTGCGCACCGGAACGCGGCATGCCCGACCTCTCCCACCTGCTCGCCTTCGGCCTGCTTTCGCTGGGCATGGTGCTCACCCCGGGCCCGAACATGCTCTACCTGGTATCGCGCTCGATCTGCCAGGGACGCGCGGCCGGGCTGGTGTCGCTGTCCGGGATCGCCGTCGGGTTCCTGGTGTACCTGCTGTGCGCCGCGCTCGGCATCACCGCGTTGTTGATGGCGGTGCCGCATGCCTACGACGCGCTGCGCATCGCCGGCACGCTGTACCTGCTGTACCTGGCCTGGCAGGCGCTGCGGCCCGGTGGTCGCTCGCCGTTCGAACTGCGCGAACTGGCACGCGACAGCCCGCGCCGGCTGTTTTCCATGGGTCTGTTCACCGCCCTGCTCAACCCCAAGATCGCGGTGATGTACCTGTCGTTGCTGCCGCAGTTCATCCAGCCCCAAGGGCACGGCAGCGTGATGGCGCAATCGGTGGCGCTGGGGCTGGTGCAGATTGCCACCAGCCTGGGCGTCAACGCGCTGATCGTGCTGGCTGCCGGCAGCATCGCCACGTTCCTGGCCGGGCGCCCTCGCTGGCAGACGCTGCAACGGGGGCTGATGGGAACGGTGCTGGGCGGGCTGGCGGTGCGGATGCTGGTGGACGCGCGACGCTGAGCGCGGGCCGACCCGCCGGCCGACGCGCCGGCCGATCCTGGCGCGATCCATCGCGCACACCGCGCCGCGCGACGCCGCCGGCATACGCAACCAGAAACGGCGCCCGAAGGCGCCGTTCTCTGCCATCGCGGTGCCGACTGACAGTCGGCCCCCAACGGGTCAGGCCACCACCACCGGGATCTTGCCGATGCGGGCCTGCCATTCGCGCGGGCCGGTGATGTGCACCGACTCGCCGGTGGAATCCACCGCCACGGTCACCGGCATGTCCTGCACGGTGAACTCGTAGATGGCCTCCATGCCCAGGTCGGCAAAGCCGACCACCTTGGCCGCCTTGATCGCCTTGGAGACGAGGTAGGCCGAGCCACCGACCGCCATCAGGTAGGCCGACTTGTTGTCACGGATCGCCTCGATCGCGGCCGGGCCGCGCTCGGCCTTGCCGACCATGCCCAGCAGGCCGGTCTGTTCCAGCACCTGGCGGGTGAACTTGTCCATGCGGGTGGCGGTGGTCGGGCCAGCCGGGCCCACCACTTCGTCGCGCACCGGATCGACCGGGCCCACGTAGTAGATGAAGCGGCCCTTGAGGTCGACCGGCAGCGGCTCGCCCTTGTCCAGCATTTCCACCATGCGCTTGTGCGCGGCATCGCGACCGGTGAGCAGCTTGCCGTTGAGCAGCAGGGTCTGGCCGGGCGTCCAGCTGGCGACGTCTTCCGGGGTGATCGTGTCCAGATCGACGCGGGTGCCCTTGGACGCGTCGTAGGTGATCTGCGGCCAGTCTTCCAGCGACGGCGGATCGAGCATCACCGGGCCGCTGCCATCCAGGGTGAAGTGCGCGTGGCGGGTGGCGGCGCAGTTGGGGATCATCGCCACCGGCAGGTTGGCCGCGTGGGTCGGGAAGTCCTTGACCTTGATGTCCAGCACGGTGGTCAGGCCGCCCAGGCCCTGCGCGCCGATGCCCAGCGCGTTGACCTTGTCGAACAGCTCCAGGCGCAGCTCTTCGGCGCGGTTGGAGGCGCCACGGGCCTTCAGTTCGTTGATGTCGATCGGCTCCATCAGCGATTCCTTGGCCAGCAGCATCGCCTTCTCCGCGGTGCCGCCGATGCCGATCCCGAGCATGCCCGGCGGGCACCAGCCAGCGCCCATGGTCGGCACGGTCTTGAGCACCCAGTCCACGATCGAGTCGGACGGATTGAGCATGGCGAACTTGCTCTTGGCTTCCGAGCCGCCGCCCTTGGCCGCCACGATGACCTCGACGTGGTCGCCCGGCACCACCTTGACGTTGACCACGCCCGGCGTGTTGTCCCTGGTATTGGTGCGCTTGCCCGCCGGATCGGCCAGCACCGAGGCGCGCAGCTTGTTGTCCGGATGGTTGTAGGCGCGGCGCACGCCTTCGTTGGCCATGTCTTCCACGCCCATGGTGGCGTCGTCCCAGCGGACGTTCATGCCGATTTCCAGGAACACGGTGACGATGCCGGTGTCCTGGCAGATCGGGCGGTGGCCTTCGGCACACATCCGCGAGTTGATCAGGATCTGGGCCATTGCCTCCTTGGCAGCCGGCGACTCCTCGCGCTCATAGGCGGCGGAGAGGCTCTTGATGTAATCGACCGGGTGGTAGTACGAGATGTACTGCAGCGCGTCGGCGATGGACTGGATGAGGTCTTCCTGCTTGATCGATGTCACGACTTGCTCGCTTGCTGGAGGCTGGCGGGGATTCAGCCCATCATTTTACCCCCCTCGCGCCGCCAAGGGGCATCGGCCGTGGGGCGACACCCGGCATCGCCTCGGCGCGCCGTCTGCGGCACAGTGGCCCCAGCCCCGTCACAACCGCGCCCCCGGCGGCGTCCTCCCGGCATGACCCCGACCGATACCTTCCAGACCCACCGCCCCCGCCTGTTCGCCTTGGCCTACCGCCTGCTGGGCAGCCGCAGCGACGCCGAGGACATCGTCCAGGACGCCTGGCTGCGCTGGCAGGGCGCCGACACCGCCGCCATCCGCGACCCGGAGGGCTGGCTGGTGACCGCCACCACCCGGCTGGGGCTGGACCGGCTGCGCGCCATGCGCAACGCCAGGGTCCAGTACGTGGGCCCGTGGCTGCCCGAACCGCTGGAGATCGCGCTGGATCCGGATCCGCTGCACGACCCGGCCCAGCGGCACGCGCTGGCCGATGAGGTCTCGGTGGCCTTCCTGGCACTGCTCGAACAACTGAAGCCGGACGAGCGCGCCGCGTTCCTGCTCAAGGACGTGTTCGACTACGACTACCCCGAGATCGCCCCGCTGCTGGAGCACAGCCCGGCCAACTGCCGCCAGTTGGTGCATCGCGCGCGCCAGCGCCTGCAGGCTGGCAAACCACGCTTCGACGTCACGCCGGCGCAGCACCGCGACCTGCTGACCCGCTTCATGGAGGCCTCCCAGCGCGGCGACCAGGCCGCGATCCTGTCGCTGCTGCACGCCAACGCCGAGATGGTGTCCGACGGCGGCGGACGGGTCACCGCGGCGATCCGCCCCCTGCTGGGCGCCGAGCGCATCGCGCAGTTGTACTGGGCCATCGCGCGGCGCAACGGCGCGCACCCGGCCCGGATCGGCTACGTCAACGGCGAGCCCGCGATCCTGCGCTTCCAGGGGGCGCACCTGCACTCGATCACCCTGGTCAGCATCGACGGTGAGCGGATCGCGCAGGTATTGAGCGTGCTCAATCCGGAAAAACTGACCGCACTTGTCACAGCGGGCGATGCGGGCGCGTCCTCCTGATGAAGACGGCCAGTGTGGCCGTCATGGAGTCCGTGATGTCCACCTCGCCCCGCGTTCCGTATTTCCGTCTGGCCAACGAGGCCATCAAAGGCCTGCTCGCCACCAGCAAGGCCGTGCATGACAGCTCGATCGACCCGACGCTGATGGAGCTGGTGTTCCTGCGCGTCTCGCAGATCAACGGCTGTGGCTACTGCATGGACATGCACGGCACGGCCCTGCGCAAGGGCGGCATCGAGCCGCGCAAGCTCGATACGCTGCCGGCCTGGCACGAGAGCCGTTTTTTCGACGCACGCGAGCGCGCCGCCCTGGGCTGGGCCGAGGCACTGACGCGGTTGAGCAGCGCAGCGCCTTCGGATGCCGCGTACGAGGCACTGTTGCCGCACTTCGATGAAAAGGGCATCAGTGACCTCAGCATGGGCGTCGCGGTGATCAATGCCTGGAACCGCCTCGGCGCCGGGCTGTTGCCGCCTTTGCCGTGATGTGCGGGTGGGAACGCGCTGAGTTGCCCGTGTGCGCTGTGGCACGTAATGACTGAATCGCACCTGCATGCGCGCGCGCAACGCGTGAGCGTAAGGCGGGGTATTTTTGACATGGAAATCGGGCTTTCACGACATAAAACAGTGGGTGCGCCTATCCAAAACACCTCGCTGATTTCTTGTTCAAATAACACCTCAGCCACGCCACGGTTCGCAGTACGGTCCGCCCTCTTTTTGGGCAGGACCGGACTGCATGACACACACGCGCAGCGCAACGCTTCATCCACACCCGACTACGTGGTTGACCGCGTATCTGCTCATCAACGCGGTCGGGTCTTCCCTGCCGGTGCTGTTGAACGTCGCATGGCCTGCCGCCATCGACGCGCGGCTGTTTGTCACCGTGGCACTGGCAAGCCAACTGATCCTCGCACTGGCTGTGTGCTGCCTGCCCGGCTGGTTGCTGGGCAACATCAAGCCACTGCGGGCGCTGGCATTGCCCAGCGTGGTCACGCTGACCACGCTGTGGTGGATTGTGCTGCTCGTCGATGCCCGGGTCTTCCACCAGTTCGGTTTTCATCTCAATGGTCTGGTCATTGGCCTGCTGCTCAGCGGCCGGCTGCTGGAACAGCTCGGCCTGACCACCGTGTCCTGTCTGGCCGCCGGCGCCGTGCTCGCCGGCATGGCCACGCTGCAGCTGCTGTTCGCACGCTGGCTTCAGCGCCAAAGCATTGCCGCGCTCCCGCGCGCCCGCTGGCTGTTGGTGCTGCTCCCCCTGCTACCGATCACCCAAGGCCTGGCGATCTGGTACGACGCGCGCAGCCGAGCCGATGCCATGACCGGACTGCGCCCCATCCCCTGGCTGCACACTGCTACCGCGCGGCGCCATCTGGCCAGGCTGGGCTGGGCCCAGGAAGACGGGATGGAACGCCAGCTGGCCGGGAAGCCCAGCAGCAACAGCGACATGCACTACCCGCACCAGCCTTTGCAGTGCAGCGCGGAGCGGCCTATGAACGTGCTGATGATCGTGGTCGATTCGCTGCGTCATGACATGCTCACGCCTGCGCAGATGCCCAACGCCAGCCGTTTCGCCGAGCAGGGATGGCAGGCAGAGCAGCACTACAGCACCGGCAACAACACCATGCATGGCTTGTTCGGGCTGTTCTACGGCCTGCCGGCCCTGCATACCAACACCATGATCCACCACCGCCGCGGCCCGGAGCTGCTGCGCCAGCTGGACAAGCGTGGCTACCAGTTCCATCTGTATGGTGGCGCTTCATTGCAGGGCGCCCGCATGGACCGGGCCGTGTTCGCGCAGGTCACCGCGCCGCTGCATACTGCGCCGAGTGATGTCGCCCAGGATCTGCGTGATCGTTACGTCGTGAATAAGCTGTCCGCTGCCCTGCTCGAGCAGCCCGCCGATACACCGTTCTTCGGGTTCATGCTGCTGGACAGTGCCCATGTGCCCTATGCCGTTCCGGCCGATGCAGACCACCGGTTCCTGCCCCAGGCCAGATCCGGTGATCACCTCAAAACCCATCGCGGCACGGACCCCGCGCCGTTGTTCAACCGCTACCGCAATGCCGTGCTCAAGGCCGACACCCTGATCGGCCAGTTGCTGCAGGCCCTGGATGACAGCGGTCGCGGCGACGATACCGTGGTGATCATCACCAGTGACCACGGCGAGTCCTTCAACGATCTCGGCCAGAACGACTGGGGGCACAACGGAAATTTCAGCGATGTTCAGACCCGTGTGCCGATGGCGATCCGCTGGCCGGGCCGGGCAGCCGCCACGGAGCCGGCCATCACCAGCCACATGGACATTGCACCGACGCTGCTGCGCCACCTGCTGGCCTGCAGCAATCCGCCCTCTGACCATTCGGCGGGGCTGGACCTGTTCGGCCCGCTGCCACCGATGCGCCCGCTGCTCGTGGAGTCATGGACGCAGCGCGCGGTGCGCGTCGGCCCTCGGGCGCTGCTCGTGCGGCCCTATGGCATCGAGGTACGCGACGCCGACTATCGCCAGATCCCGGATACCACCTCAACGGCCGCCGTCACCGCCGCCATCATTGACCAGATGCAGCTGCTCCAACCCATCAGCAGGCCGTCGCCGTAGCGCGTTGGCGACACGGGCCGATGGGCTGTCACGGCATGCATCGGCACCGGAAGCGGCTGGCTTCATCTGCAAACCACGCGGGCGACGCGCACAATGTCGCCCATGCCCGCCTCCCCCGCCGCCGGCGCTGCCGGCCAGAAGAATCCGAGCCTGCGCGAACGCTTCCAGGCGATGCGCAACCTGCCCCCGTTCCTGCGCCAGGTCTGGCAGACCAGTCCCTGGCTGGCATCCGCGAGCCTGGGACTGCGCCTGATCCGCGCCCTGCTGCCGGTGGCGATGCTCTACGTCGGCAAGCTCATCATCGATGCCGCCCTGCACCTGAGCCAGCACGAGGCCAGCTTCCCGCCGTTCGGCGAGGCGCTGTCCAGCGGCCTGCTCAATCCGCTGCTGGGCCTGCTGGCGCTGGAGTTCGGCCTGGCGATCGGCTCGGACCTGCTCGGCCGGATGGTCAACTACGCCGACACGCTGCTCTCCGAGCTGTTCACCAACGTCACCAGCGTGCGGCTGATGGAACACGCCGCCGAACTCGACCTGGAAGATTTCGAAGATCCCGACCTGCAGGACAAGCTGGACCGTGCGCGGCGCCAGACCATGGGCCGGATGAACCTGATGAGCCAGCTGTTCGGCCAGGTGCAGGACAGCATCACCGTGGCCAGCCTGGCGGTGGGCCTGTTGGTGTACGCACCGTGGCTGATCCTGCTGCTGGCGGTGGCGCTGGTGCCGGCCTTCATCGGCGAATCGCACTTCAACGCGGCCGGCTACTCGCTCAACTTCCAGTGGACGCCCGAGCGCCGCCAGCTCGACTACCTGCGCCAGATCGGCGCCAGCGTGGAAACCGCCAAGGAGGTGAAGATCTTCAACCTCCACCGCTTCCTGATCGAGCGTTACAAATTCCTGGCCGACAAGTTCTTCCACGCCAACCGCGCACTGGCGCGCAAGCGCGCGTTCTGGGGCACCCTGCTGGCCGCGCTGGGCACGCTGGGGTATTACACGGCCTACGCGTACATCGCCTGGCGCACCGTGCGCGGCGACTTCTCGATCGGCGACCTCACCTTCCTGGCCGGCAGCTTCCTGCGCCTGCGCCAGTTGCTGGAAGGCCTGCTGATCGGCTTCTCGCAGGTGGCCGGGCAGGCGCTGTACCTGGACGACTTGTTCTCGTTCTTCCAGATCCAGCCGGAAATCCACTCGCGCACCGATGCCGTGGCGATCCCGCAGCCGATCCGGCAGGGCTTCGTGTTCGAGGACGTGGGCTTCCGCTACCCGGATGCGGAGCGCTGGGCGGTGCGCCACCTGGACTTCGAGCTGCGCGCCGGCGAGGTACTGGCGCTGGTCGGCGAGAACGGCGCCGGCAAGACCACCCTGGTGAAGCTGCTGGCACGCCTGTACGACCCCGACGAAGGCCGCATCCTGCTCGACGGCCGCGACCTGCGCGATTACGACCTGGACGACCTGCGCGCCAACATGGGGGTAATCTTCCAAGACTTCGTGCGCTACAACCTGAGCGCCGGCGAGAACATCGGGGTGGGCCTGGTCGAGGCGATGACCGACGACGCGCGCATCCGCGATGCCGCCCGCCGCGGCATGGCCGACGAGGTCATCAACGCCCTGCCCCACGGCTACGAGCAGCTGATCGGCCGGCGCTTCAAGCAGGGCGTGGACCTGTCCGGCGGGCAGTGGCAGAAGATCGCCATCGCCCGAGCCTACATGCGCGATGCACAGGTGATGATCCTGGACGAGCCCACCGCGGCGCTGGATGCGCGCAGCGAGTTCGAGGTATTCCAGCGCTTCAAGGAACTGTCCGAACAGCGCACCGCCGTGCTCATCTCGCACCGGTTCTCCTCGGTGCGCATGGCCGACCGCATCCTGGTGCTGGCCGACGGCCGGATCGAGGCCAGCGGCACCCATGCCGACCTGATGACCCAGGGCGGCCGCTATGCCGAATTGTTCGAGCTGCAGGCCGCCGGGTATCGTTGAAACCCCCATTCCACCTGCCTTTCCGGCCAGTCAATGAGAATTTATCTCATTTGAGATAAACTGGGCCGGACAACACAGATCAGACCCCACCCCCATGTCTTCCGCTTTCGGCGCCGAAACGGTGCTTGAGGTCCGTCACTGGACCGACGCCTACTTCAGCTTCACCACGACCCGCGACAGCGGCTTCCGCTTCGAGAACGGCCAGTTCGTGATGATCGGCCTGGAAACCGAGGCGCGCCCGCTGCTGCGTGCGTACTCCATCGCCAGTGCCAACTGGGAGGAGAACCTGGAGTTCTTCAGCATCAAGGTCCAGGACGGCCCGCTGACCTCGCGCCTGCAGCACATCAAGCCGGGCGACAAGGTACTGGTCGGCAAGAAGCCCACCGGCACCCTGCTGATCAGCGACCTGCACCCGGGCAAGCACCTGTACCTGCTGGGCACCGGCACCGGCCTGGCGCCGTGGCTGTCGGTGATCAAGGACCCGGAAACCTACGAGCGTTTCGACAAGGTGATCCTCACCCACGGCGTGCGCTACGAAAAGGACCTCGCCTACCGCGACCTGTTCGAGAAGGAACTGCGCGAGCACGAATTCCTCGGCGAGATGATCGGCGACAAGCTGCTGTACTACCCGGCCGTCACCCGTGAAGCCTTTCCCAACCAGGGCCGGCTGACCTCTCTGATGGAAAGCGGGGAAATGCAGAAGACCCTCGGCCTGCCGCCGCTGGACCCGGAAAACGATCGCGCCATGATCTGCGGCAGCCCGCAGATGCTGGCCGACCTGCGCACCGTGCTGGACAGCCGCGGCTTCCAGACCTCCCCGCGCATCGGTACCCCGGGCCATTACGTGTTCGAGCGCGCGTTCGTCGAGAAGTAAGCGCGTGGCGCACCGGTGGAGCCACGCCATGCGTGGCTGCGGCCGTCCACGGGACCGCCGACCGCTGCCCGGGTCCCCCGCCAACCCGCCAGGCCCCCGTTCGGCTATATTCCGCGTCAGCCCTGCACCGGCCGGGCCTGACCTGGAACCGCGCCCGATGATCAGGAAGATCCGCCCCGCCCTCGCCTGCGTGCTGCTTGCCGTGGGCCTGGCCGCCCACGCTGCCGCGCCCACCAATCCATCCCCGAAAGCCGGCGACATCCCGCCGCAGATCCTCGGCAAGGACCGCGAGGGCAACGTCGTCGACCTGGCCAGCCAGCGCGGCAAGATCGTCATCGTCACCTTCTGGGCGTCCTGGTGTGGCCCGTGCCGCAAGGAGCTGCCGATCCTGGGCCACCTGCAGAAGGTGATCGGGCATGACGCGCTGCAGGTGTATGCGGTGAATCTCAAGGAACCGCGCAACGATTTCGCCGCCATCGCCCGCAGCCGCACCGCCCCGCCGCTGGACTACATCCACGACGCCAAGGGCGTGGTCAGCGACGAATACGGCATCCAGGCGATCCCGCACATGTTCATCATCGGCCACGACGGCCGCATCGCGCGCGTGCATCGCGGCTACTCCGAACAGAGCCTGCCCGAGATCGTCCAGGACATCCTGGCGCTGCTGCCCGAGGACGTGCGCAACCGGCAGGCCGGCGGCTGATACGCGTCCCGCCGCACCGCGCCCTGCGTCGGTGGGCGCGCGGGGATCATTGATGCGAGCAGCCGGCCAACGACCGGCATTACCCGGCCAGCGCGGCCTCGATGTCGCCGCGCAGTGATTCGGGCTTGTCGGTCGGGGCGTAGCGCTGCAGTACCTGGCCGTCGCGGCCGATCAGGAACTTGCTGAAGTTCCACTTGATCCCGCGCGTGCCGAGCACCCCGGATTTTTCCGCCTTCAACCATTGCCACAGCGGATGGGCACCCTCGCCGTTGACCTCGACCTTCTCCGACAGCGGGAAGTCCACCGCGTAGGTCAACGAACAGAACGCGCGGATCTCCTCGGCATCGCCCGGTTCCTGGTGGCCGAACTGATCGCAGGGGAAGCCGATCACCACCAGCCCGCGCGGCCCGAATTCCCGCCACAGCGCTTCCAGTCCTTCGTACTGCGGGGTAAACCCGCACTTGCTGGCCACATTCACCAGCAACAGGACCTGGCCCTGATACTGCTCCAGCGCCTGCGGTTCGCCGGCGAGGTCAACGAAGGAAAAATCGAAGGCAGTAGTCATGGGGTCGGCTCAGGCGGTAGACGGGCATCTTAGCGCCGCCGGGCGTCGGGGCGGGTCAACGGCCGCCGACCGGATCCCGCTGCGTGGGCAACATGCCTTTCGACACAAGCCCGCCGCCGTCGCCCCGGGTTACCCTCGGGCACTTGTCTGACCGGAGAATTCCCCTTGACCACCCGTCTTGCCCTTGCCGTCGCCGTGACCCTCGGCCTTGCCCTGCCCGCCTATTCCGCCGTTGCCGCCGCCCCCGCCGCCGCGGCCGCCCAGCAGGCCAACCCGTTCTTCGCCGACAGCCCACTGCCGCTGCACTACCCGCAGTTCGACAAGATCAAGGACAGCGACTTCGCCCCGGCCTTCGACGCCGGCATGGCGCAGCAGCTGAAGGAAGTGGACGCGATCGCCAACAACAAGGCCAAGCCGACCTTCGACAACACCCTCATCGCCCTGGAAAAGAGCGGTGACACCCTGGACCGCGCCACCACCGTGTTCTTCAGCCTGGTCGGCGCCGACACCAACGACGCGCGCAAGAAGCTGCAGGCCGACTACTCGGCCAAGTTCGCCGCGCACAGCGATGCCATCGCCCTCAACGGCAAGCTGTTCGCCCGCATCCAGGCCCTGTACGACACCCGCACCCAGCTCGGCCTCGACGCCGAAGGCGTGCGCCTGGTCGAGAAGTACTACGACAGCTACGTCCGCTCGGGCGCCAAGCTCAACGAAGCCGACAAGACCAAGCTCAAGGCGATGAACGCCGAGCTGGCCAACCTGGGCACCAAGTTCAGCCAGAACGTGCAGAACGAAGTGAACGCCTCGGCCGTGGTCGTGGACGACGTCAAGCAGCTCGACGGCCTATCCGACGAGCAGATCGCCGCTGCCGCCGAAGCCGCCAAGGCCCGCAAGCTGGACGGCAAGTACGTCATCGCCCTGCTCAACACCACCGGCCAGCCGCCGCTGACCAACCTGCGCAACCGCGACCTGCGCCAGAAGATCTACGAAGCCTCCATCACCCGTGGCAGCCGCGGCGGTGAGTTCGACAACACCGCACTGGTCTCGCGCATCATGCAGCTGCGCGCCGACAAGGCCAAGCTGATGGGCTTTGCCAACTTCGCCGCCTACAACCTGACCAACCAGACCGCCAAGACCCCCGAAGCGGTCAACGCCATGCTCGGCCAGCTGGCCCCGGCTGCGGTGGCCAACGCCAAGCGCGAAGCCGCCGACCTGCAGGCCATGATCGACAAGGAACAGAAGGCGGCCGGTAAGCCGACCTTCCAGCTCGAAGCGTGGGACTGGGCCTTCTACAGCGAGAAGGTGCGCCAGGCCAAGTACAACTTCGACGAGTCCCAGCTCAAGCCGTATTTCGAGCTGAAGAACGTGCTGGAAAACGGCGTGTTCTTCGCCGCCAACCAGGAATACGGCCTGACCTTCAAGCAGCGCACCGACCTGCCGGTCTACCACGACGACGTCACCGTCTATGACGTGTTCGATGCCGACGGCAGCCAGCTGGCGATCTTCATCTTCGACCCGTACGCACGCGCCTCCAAGCGCGGTGGCGCCTGGATGAACTCGTATGTGTCCCAGTCCGCGCTGACCGGCTTCAAGCCGGTGGTGGCCAACCACCTCAACATCCCCAAGCCGCCGGCGGGCCAGCCCTCGCTGCTGACCTGGGATGAAGTGACCACCACCTTCCACGAGTTCGGCCACGCCCTGCACGGCATGTTCTCCAACGTGAAGTACCCGTACTTCTCCGGCACCGCCGTGCCGCGCGACTTCGTCGAGTTCCCCTCGCAGGTCAATGAAATGTGGTCGGACAACCCGGCCATCCTGAAGAACTACGCCAAGCACTACCAGAACGGCTCGGCCATGCCGCAGGCGCTGCTGGACAAGGTGATTGCCGCGGCCAAGTTCAACCAAGGCTTTGCCACCACCGAGTACCTGGGCGCGGCCATGCTGGACCAGCGCTGGCACCAGATCGGCCCGGACCAGGTGCCGGCCGCCAAGGACGTGATGGCCTTCGAGCGCGCCGCGCTGGAGAAGGACGGCATCTACTACGCGCCGGTTCCGCCGCGCTACAAGACCCCGTACTTCAGCCACATCATGGGCGGCTACTCGGCCGGCTACTACGCCTACATCTGGTCCGAAGTGCTCGACGCCAACACCCAGAAGTGGTTCCGCGAGAACGGCGGCCTGAGCCGCAAGAATGGCGACCACTTCCGCAAGGCGCTGCTGTCCAAGGGCGGCAGCGTGGACGCGATGCAGCTGTTCCAGGACTTCGCCGGGCACGCTCCTCAGATCGAGCCGCTGCTGGAGAAGCGTGGTTTGACCGGTGGGGATGGCAAGAAGTAAGCGTTTGATTCAACGACGCGTGTAACCAGGACCGCCCGGCATTGCCGGGCGGTTTTTTGTTGTCGATCACTTGAGAGGATCCCTCCCCCCATCAATGGGCTTGTGGATCAAAGTCCGCTTTCCACGTGCAGAGCAATGCCTACAGCGTGCAGGCTCGGGGGAACGCTGTCATCGCGCGTGCCGGCTCGCTCAGGTTGATCAACGCCCCCCCAGGTTGAAATATGCTTTTCCATCCCGGCTGCTCAACGCCAGCGCCCGTTGCAGCGGCGCAAGCGCTTGCTCGTGCTGACCCCGATCGAAGCCTCTCCATGTCCAATCTCCTGGTGATTGAGGATTGGACTCAAAGCTGGACCGGCCAGGACTTCGCGGACATTTCGCCACCACTAACATCGGAAACCAGAAGGGTTTCTACGAGTCTCCGCCAGTTCACTAAACTCAGACAGCAGGATGGTGAGCGAGCGCGGATCGACATACATGGAGAGATCCTGAGTTGCACCCGCCCACCGATCAGCGAGCAGCTCCACGTCAAGCGGGCCGTAATGTAGACAACAAGTGGCGCGTGCCACTTCCTGCAAGCCCACATTGGGGGCATAGGCAGAACTCGCGTAGTCCTCGAGCCTTCCAGCAATACCACCAAATTTGCCGTCGAGCTCCACGCCCCACCTGCTTTCAGGCTGGAATGGAATCTGACCGACACCGAGCATCGGCGCCAGCGACCTACGCCTGCCCCAGCACGGCGGCGTACGCCCCGGCAGCAATACCGCGGTGGAAGAGCCGTGGTAGACCTGTCCCCCGGCAACGGCGCCTTGCCCTCCTACATCGAGCAGATGGAGCGCACCGCGATCCAGAAGGCGCTGGAAGAAAACCAGTGGAGGAAGACCCGGACGGCGGCGCAGTTGGGGATTACGTTCCGGGCACTGCGTACAAGCTGAAGAAGTTGGGGACGGATTGAATCCTGGCCAGGATTGACCATAGAGCCATGCCCTGCGTGGCTGCTACGCAACAACGCAACACCCAATATCCAACGGGCGCCAACCGCACCCGCATCGCCCGGCATTGCGGTGGACACGCATGGCGTGTCGCTGCCCGTCACGTGCACGTAGCCACCCGCGTAGAGACACGCCATGCGTGTCCAACGCAATACTCGGCCAACATGACGCCAACGTCCCAACAAAACGGCACCGCCGTCGCACTGTCTGCCAAACCCGAGCCGCTCGCGGCACGATGTTGGCAACGCCTACTAAACCCCGAACAACCAACAAACACAAGCGATTAGCCATCGATCGCATCACCGTGCATGGTGTGCGACGGAGCTTCAAATCTCCATGTACATGCAAAATTATGGACGTCCCATGTCGGGAGAGTGGCAATACAAGACCCCTCATTCGGGGAAATACGCCATGCCGCACGCACGTAAGCGGATTTGAACCTCCCGGCTCCCTTGCTCTAGCGGCAAGGGAGATTTCCCCATGGAGGCTTCCCATGCGCTCGGCACGCAACACCCCACTCTTCCCCGAAATCCACCTACCGACTTCCTCACGACCGCGCCACTACACAGTCCGCGCGCACACATACGCATGGATGGACACCTTCGGCGGTGGCACTGCGCCCTGCCTGTCGGTACACGGCCACTGGCTGGAGAACGCAGGCTTCAAGGTTGGCGCAAGCGTAAACGTTGAAGCAACTGTCGGCCAACTGCTCATCACTCTGCTTGAGTTCCCCGATTCAACAGAACCGCGTCATTCCAGCGCGTTTGAGAGACATATTGCCAAGCTTGCCCGCGCGAAGCCTGGCGACCACGTAGAGCACGACCATCCCGGCTGGCTGGTACGCGAAAAAATCCTCGCCCCCATGGGCGCCTCGACGTTGGATTTCGCCCACGCCATCGGCGTGTCGCAGGACTTCGCCGAGTGCTTCCTCGCCGGCGACCACGACGTGGACCCGGACCTCGCTCAACGCTTGGGGCCGTTCTGCCACACCTCGCAGCGCCTGTGGCTGGAGCTACAGCATAAGCATCGATCAGTGACGTGGAGCTGAGCACAAGCCGAATCTCAGCACGCTTCTAGCTGTTGCCATGGTTAATTTGCAGAAATTCCTTCGCAGTTTCATTCCCCGCGTCAGCGGCAGCGTGAATCAAACGCATCGCTTCCACACCATCCTTGGCAACGCCAACCCCATGTAGCAACGCTAGTCCATATTCATACTGGGCTGGAGGGTATCCTTGACTTGAACCAGCGGCGAAGCACTTCGCGGCTAGCTCTAAATCCAACGGCCCCAAGTCTCCAAACAAATAATACATACCGCGAGTGAACTGCGCCGGGGCATATCCCAACTCCGCAGCCTCACCAACAAGGCTGAGATGGCGTGCGTTGTATGCCTCTTCATCCTCCTCCGGCAGGCTCGACATAGACCACAAATACAACCCTTCTGCGTCTCTGGACCTTACCAGGGGAGCAAGTAGCAAGTTCACGCCATCCCAGTCATCCGCCATTAGCAGACGGTCATACTCAACAGTCACTTCAGTTGGCAGACTAACCATGCGGGGTCACCTTGTCACCCTTCGGTGACCTACAGCGGCATTGGATGTGATGTGTGGAACGCGCGCCGAGCTTCTCTTTGGCATCTTTCTCAGCCATGCGCTTTGCTTCCATCAGTGTTAGGCCCACACCATAGCCAAAAGCATACTCCTTATCGTCAATTGAACAGTTCCCCTCACTTCTTCCGTCCCGATTGGCCCTGCATATACATGTGTAGTAACCCTTCTTTCGATCAGGATAAGGGACGGCACGTCCGCTGCTTTCAGACCACAAGCTCCTTAAGGCCAAGCCGCCGAAAGTCTGACCAAAGCCATTGGGGTCTAGCCATCCAGATGGGCGAGACAGTTCAAACGCGAGACCAATAGCTTGACCGATCGGAGCATTCTCCGGACCGCCGGATCCTGAGTACCCATTGCCATCGCTGGAGTAGCGCTCATTGTAATAATCGTAGCCCCCAACCGGGCCAGGAGTAGGGGTGGGGATTGACCTAGCTCGTTGCAAACCAGCTGGGTCGGCGGATCCAGCTGGATCCCCCTCGACGTAGCTGTAGGTCGTTTCACCACCCGCCAAACCGATAGGATCGCTTTGCGCGTAGCGCCCACAGCCCGGCTCATAGTCCCTGAAGTAGTTGTAGCTCAGCCCTGAAGACGAATCCATGCGCTGACCGGGGAAGCGGAGATCAAAGAACTGTAGGATTCCATCCTGATCTGGATCCTCGGCCGGTATGCCTGATCCAAAAGGCTCTCCCAGAAGGCTCCAGCGCCACACAGCGACATCCCGCTGCGGATCGACCACTACGCGCGGCGAACCCAAGTGATCTGACTCGATGTATGGCAGCTTGCCCGCTTGAATCAGGCCGACTGGTTGAGACCCCAACCACACGACCTGCCGTGCCGGAGTACCGGTCGCACCATAGCTGCCGAGCCACTCGCCCCCCTCACCATGCAGGTGCAGCGTCTTTTCAGTATCCACCTGCTGCAAATGGTCGCGACGTAACCCCAGCTTGAGTAGCGGGGGCGTTTAGCGTCCGGTGCCGACGTTATCCCTCCTTCGCCGCCAACTGCGCGGCGTACCGGGTAGTGTCAGCCCGCCAAGCGATCGCTTGGGTCTTTCTCCGTTGGAATCGCGCCACCAGCTTTCAATGCTGGTATGGGCATGACGCAATGTCGGGAACCAGTGCTCGTTGAGGCATTCGTTGAGACCTCAACCACACAACCTGCTGGGCCGGGGCCGAGCCACTCGCCGCCCTTGCCCGTCAGGTGCAGCGTCTTGTCGGTTATCAGCCATCCAGGAAATACTGCAACAACGGAACGAAGCCCATAGCGAGAAGCATCATGACGAACGCAGCCAGCGAGCAAAGGTGAATGGACGCAACAATAGCGATCGGACTTCTAAATCTCCGCTCCCTAATGATGGCAACGCACCCGAAGAATGCGTCGCGCATTTCCATTGAGTCCCGCGATGGCAGTGCCGGGAGAGCAGCAAGCTGCTCTTCACCGGATGTTCTGTCGCGCTCTCGCTTGGCCATGACTATCGCACAGGTTCGACTAAGCACGTTAACTACCATGCAGTAGAAGATGTACGGAACCAGTTCATCCATTGCTTCTAGAAACCACGCCCGTAATTGATGACCTGAGGATGCCCATCAAACATTGAGATACCTTTTGGATGGGCGTAGACGGAAGCGTCGACGCCGCATTGCCCAGCCCACGAAAGCTCAGATCGCGCAGATCCGAGCATCAAGTCTGAGCAGCTTGCCCCGCCGCTAAGCGAGAGACCGCCACCGTAAAGGACAGGAGGGCCAATCAGATGTTCGGGGTTCACGTCCGCCGCGCCATCCTCAAGCACCACCCTTGAAATTGTATATGTAACTGGAGCACCACAACCGGCACCGAACCAGTAGACATCCAAGTCAACGATACCCCCTTTTCCGTTAACGCACTCCGATTCCAAGTGGAAATTGTACTTGGCTCCTGCAAAACCCCAGTTGCCACGAGCAATTCCATGCGCAACCAAGCAGGCTCCAGCGCCATACAGAGACATCCCGCTGCGGATCGATCAATGCACGCGGCGACCCGAGATGGTCGGACTCGATATGGAGCACCTTACCCGCCTGAATCAGTCCGACAGGCCGGGAACCTGGCCATACGACCTGCTGTTCCGGGGCACCGTTTGCACCATACTGGCCGAACCATTCGCCTCCCTCACCATGCAGGTACGGCGTCTTTTCAGTACCCACCTGCTGCAACACGCGCTGGCCTGCCGCGTTGTGTCGGTAATTGGCCTGCGCGGAGCCTTCGGGCGCCAGCCCAAATCGTAGCTGAGGTCCAGCCGGCGGCCTTCGCCGCAAGAACTCCCGCGTGCGACCACAGTGTGGATCTGAACTGCGCCCAACACCTCGGTTCTGCCGTACATCGCAAGGCTGCGGCTGGAGCTACAGCAGAGGCGTCATTCAGTGCGATAGAACCGGACTTTTTGGCCGTTCCACGACGCTATTGGCAAAGGCACAATTCGCCGCCACGCTGGATACACCTACGCCCAATTCAGCAGATCTCGTACCTCTCGTATGCCACCTGAATGCAGCCGTTCGCAAGATAGAGATATCCATGGCCACGCGCAGATGGAACCCAAGAGACAAAATTGCCAAATTTGGCATGCGATTCAAGGGACATCAAACCCAGGATTGCGGAGAGCGAGCCGACCCCTTCTATTCGAAGAACTCCCGGCGTCCTTTGCCTGTCACCGCTTGAAGCGTAGTACGCCATCTCTATTTCGACCAAACGAGATGACAAGTCAATGCAGATGCGGTGAAGCAAGGCATCGTGCAGATCATCCCTCTCGAACATTTCATCATTCATACATTACCAATCCAAGATGAATTCGCGCGCTCACCGTCTCTTGGTTAGAGACATCAATCCTTGTGCGACTTCCGGCGACAGTGCGTCGCGCCACACGTGGGCCAAGACACCCAAAAAAGCCCTCTTCTCCGACATGTACGATTCAATAGCGTTCAGTGCAAATTGGCCATGCAAGCTCAACAGCGTTTCCACAGGGCCAGCCCCCAGATTTTCCAGCACCCAAGGGTCGGAGCTCAATTCAAATATCTCTACAACCACTCTCCATGCCTGTTCAGGATCCTCTATACACATCATATTGAGCTGAATGGCAGACCATTGGGAATCGCTTTGTAGAGCGGAATCATCAGTGGCGCCCTGCAAGGCAACCCAAGCACTTGCCAAAGCATGGCGGTTCAAAAATTCCATCAAAAACTACCTCGGTGCAGGCTGAGTCGGGACTGGCTTCGTTGCCCACTCCCAAGCGTCGGAAGGATAACCTTTGCAGTTCATCGCACCTGCCAGCTCAAGGTACCCGCGAAGATGCACCTGCCAAGATCGGAACTGTTGCTGCTGCCCGCCCATGACATCTTTCCGGTTGGCCGAGCAGTGAACAGGTCCATGCCATCCTGGCGCATATCCCCGATACCTTTTCTTCATGACTGCCAGGATGGTCCTGATCGTCGCATGGATTTTTTCACACATATCCTGCAAGGGGCAGTCATCATGAGTCTTTGCGCCATCTCTCGCCAGCGATGCCGGAGCTGCAACACCGGCTGCACCGAAGCCGGATGAGGACGTTCCAGCGCTTCCAGATGAACCAATTCCCGCGGCTGCGCAGCCCAGAACATTCTCGGGACGGGCGCACATCGAGAGCGTGCTCAGCCCTGACGGATCCAAATTGATGATTGGATTGGAGCCTGCGTATCGCAGTTTTCGGCGTGTGCAGGGAGACGCGCTGGCGATCGCTGCCAAGGTCATTGCAGTTTGGGAGGATTGGCTTCGCTCAGCCACGCATGGCGTGGCTCTACGCGGAGACGCGTGGGAGACGGGCCCGTGGCTCTTGCCTTACCGCGGTGCGATGTACCCGCCCGGGACGCCGTTGGGCGACAGCACCAGCTGCCATAGCTGCGCGTGCCGGCAGCGGAAACTGGCCATCGACGCGGCCAGGTAGAACCGCCACATGCGCTTGAAGCGCGCGTCGTAGCGGTTTGGGTCGAGGTCGCCCCAGGCCTGTTCGATGTTCAATCGCCACGCCTGCAGCGTGCGGTCGTAGTCCGGGCCGAAGCTGTGCCAATCCTCCAGCACGAACAGGCCTTCGTACGCGGTGGTGATCTGCACCGCAGAGGGCAGCATCGAGTTGGGGAAGATGTAGCGGCCGATCCACGGGTCGGTGCGGTGCCGGGAAATGTTGCCGCCGATCGAATGCAGCAGGAACAGGCCGTGCGGATGCAGGCAGCGCCGCGCCATCTCGAAATAGCCGCGGTAGTTCTTGTCGCCGACATGCTCGAACATGCCGACCGAGAAAATCGCGTCGAAGGTTTCTTCGACGTCGTGGTAATCCTGCAGGCGGATCTCGATGGGCAGGCCAGTGCACAACTGGCGTGCGTAGTCGGCCTGCTCCTGCGAGATGGTGATGCCCACGCCGGACACGCCATAACGCTCGGCGGCGAACTTCAGCGCCTCGCCCCAGCCGCAGCCGATATCCAGCACGTGCTGGCCCGGGCGCAGCCCGAGTTTGCGGCAGATCAGGTCGAGCTTGGCCTCCTGCGCCGCGTCCAGGTCCACCGCGTCGCGCCAGTAGCCACAGCTATAGACCAGGCGCTGGCCGAGCATGGCCTGGTAGAGGTCGTTGCCGAGGTCGTAGTGGCGCCGGCCGACCTCGAAACTGCCGCTGCCGGCCTGCAGGTTGAACAGACGCGCCTTGAGCGCGTCGGCCAGTTCGCGCCAACCGTGCACGCGCTCGTCGAGGTGGGCCAGCATCAGCTGGTGCAGGAAGCCGTCCAGCGAGGCGGCATCCCACTGGCCGTCCATGTAGCTTTCGCCCAGGCCGAGCGAGCCCTGGGCGATGACTCGCGCATAGAAACGCGGATCGTGTACGTGGATGTCGTGGGGCTGGTCACCGTCGACGGTGATGCCGGCCTCGTGCAGCAACAGCGTTACTCGTCGTTGCAGTCCCGCGTCCACACCGCCTCCGTCGATCAGCCCTGGGCGAACAACCCCGCGTAGGCCGTGCCGACATGCGGTGCCAGCACGCTGGCCGGGACATCCACGGTCTGCGTGCCATCCGAGTACGGCCCGACCTGGTACGGCGGGAACACGAAGCGTACCGCGCTGATCTTGCCGTCGGTACCGGTCAGCGGCTGGAACTGGCTGAAGTTGTCCGCGCTGGGCTCGGTGCCGTCGGCGATCATCCGGCTGGCACTGCGCAGCGATTCCTGCAGCTGGCCCGGGTCCATGTCCTCGCTGCTCAGGCGGGTAGCCACGCGCTCGCGCAGCTGGTCGGCGATGTAATCGCTGACCGCCTTCCAGCCCTTTGCGTCGGCCACCAGTTTGTCGGCGGTGAGCATCTGCTGCTGCTCGGGCAACCACACGAAACGGGCCACCAGCGGCTCGCCGTGGGCGCCGCCGGTATACCGGCTGCCATCGGCGCTGACCACCACCAACTGCGGGGTTTCCAGCACCTTCTCGAAGCTCAGCGACAACTCGTACGGCATGCTCGGCTTGTCGTTGCCCAGGCCGTCGACGGCCTGCTGCAGTTCGCCGCGGGCGGCGCTGGCATAGTCGGCCAGGGCCTTGGCCAACCCCGGGTAGCGCGCGAGGTCGGTCGGATAGCTGATTCCGACCACGGCCTGCGGCGTGTTCTCGATGACATCGCGCAGCTCCACCGGCGCCGCCGGGGTGGCCGCGGTGTCGATGTCGGCCGGCTGCGCCGCGCTGGTAGCGGCGGCAGGTGCGGCGGTGGTGTCGCCTTCGTCGCGCTTGCACCCTGCCAGCAGCACCACGCCCACGGCCAAAGCCAGGGCGCTGGCGCGCAGCGCGCGACGGTTTACTACGCTGTTCATTGCAATCCCCTTGTTGAAACCGGTCATCATGATCGTTCGTCCCTGAAGCATCGCCGGCCGCATTCATCCGGCCAGCAAATCATCGTATTCCGTGTGCCGCTGCATGAACGCCTCGGCGTACGCACAGGCCGGCACCACTTTGTATTTGTGTTCGCGCGCATAGCGCAGGGCCACCTTGGTCAACTCCCCGGCGATGCCCCGCCCGCCGATGGGCTCGGGTACCTCGGTATGGGTGATGACCATCCGCTTCCGCTTGATCTGGTAATCCAGCAGCGCCAGGTGCCCCTGGATGCGGGCCTGGAACCGGTGGTTGGCCAGATCGTGCTCCACCTCGTACGCCAATCCGGGCGGGGTGACCGAAGCCATGGGCGATGTCTCCTGCGGCGACTGACGCGATAGTGCGCAGCATGGCGCCATGATCGCGTGAAGCCTGAACAGGGGCAAGCAGCGACGCTGCGCGTCACATCCGGCCCTAAAGCTACGGCGATTCAAGCCGATATCGGTAACGGACAGGGCGTGAAAGCTGGCACGAGTTTTGCGACACCTGCCTGCCCGAATCTGCTTTACAAGGAGGTCCACATGGACAACGCAACCGCCTCCCCGGCCCCGGCCGACGCCGACAGCTCGTTGCTTGAAGGCCTGTTCCAGCTGGCCGTCAACGGCCAGACCCAAGGCTGGGAGTTCGACCAGATCGACAGCGAAGTGTATGCCCGCCTGCTGAGCGCCTACGGCGCGGAAGGCAAGAAAGCGGCGTAACGCGTCGTTTCGCAGTGGCACGACCGCCGGTCGTGCCCTGCCCCGGGGGCGGCCGAGGGGCCGTCCGGACTGCGTCGCGGCCAGCGGTCGTGGCCTGCCGTGGGTTGCCGGTGGCCCCGGTCCCGGTGGGTGGCGACCGTTGGTCGGCACCCGATGGCCCCGCTCACCCCAGCGGACGGAAGCTCGGGTTGCTCAGCTCGCGCAGGAAGTGATCGAAGATCGCCGGGCGCATCGCCAACATGAAGATCACCCCGAACGCGGCCCCGGCCAGGTGCGCGCTGTGGTTGATGCGGTCGCCACCGCGCTTGTCCATCCAGATGCTGTAGCCGACGTAGAACGCGGCATACACGATCGCCGGCGCCGGGATGAAGAACACGAAGATCACGCTCCACGGACTGAGCAGGATGAAGGCGAACAGCACCGCCGATACCGCCCCCGACGCACCCAGGCTGAGGTAGTTGGGATTCTTCTGGTTCTTCAGGTAGCTGGGCAGGATCGACATCACCAGCGCGCCGAGATAGAACGCCGGATAGGTGAAGTAACTGCCGGTCAGGGCCAGCATCAGCGATTCGATCTGGCCGCCGAAGAAGAACAGCGTGATCATGTTGAACGCCAGGTGCGGCAGGTCGGCGTGGATGAACCCGTAGGTCACCAACCGGTCGTACTGGCGATGGCGGTCGATCGCCGGCGGCCACAGGATCAGGCGGTCGCCGAGGGCGCGGTTCTTGAACGCCATCCACGACACGATGACGGTGATGGCGATCAGCAGCAGGTTGACGGGGGTCATGTCAGGGCTCAGGCCGTACGGTAGTTGTCGACCATACGATAGCGCCTGGCATACCAACCGAAGGCCAACGCCGCCACGAAGGCGAACCCGGCGAAGAAGAACATCAGGAACGCCGCCTCACTCAGGCCGGTACTGGCGATCTTGTGGGTCACCGTGTCGTTGCGCACCGCCGCGTTGGACAGCAGCACCCACAGGTTGCCGATGGTGGTGGTCAGGTTCCAGAAGCTCATCACCACGCCCTTCATGGCCTGCGGGGCCTGGCTGTAGGCAAACTCCAGGCCGGTGGCCGAGACCAGCACCTCGCCGAAGGTCAGCAGCGCGTAGGGCAGCATCTGCCAGAAGATGGACATGACGTTGCCGCCGTCCATCATCACCTGGATGCCACCGACCACGATCCAGGCCAGGCCGCTGAAGGCGATACCGGCGGTCATCCGGCGCAGCGCGGTGGGCTCGAAACCGAAGCGGCGCAGCGCCGGGTACAGCACCAGGTTGTTGAACGGGATGAGCAGCATCACCAGCAGCGGGTTGAGCGCCTGCATCTGCGAGGCGGTGAACCAGCTCGGCATGGCCATCTGCTGGCCCTGCAGCACCCAGGTGGAGGCTTTCTGGTCGAACAGCGAGAAGAACGGCGTGGTCAGGGCGAAGATCACCAGCACGCGCAGCACCGAGCGCACGCCCTCGACCGCCTCGGCCGGGTGCACGGCGCGGGCGCGATCCAGCTGGATCCAGGTGCCACCGCCGATACCGGCCAACAGCAGCACCAGCGCGATGCACAGGCAGATCACGATGCCGAGGCTGCCGACCAGGCCCATCGAGGCCACCGCCAGCACCGCACCAAGGATGGCCAGGGTACGGCCAGGGCGGCCCTTGCCCGGCACCTGCGCCGACAGTGCGGTGCGCACCACATTGCCGAACGAATGCGGGTCCTTCGGCGGCAGCGGCACCAGCACGTAACGCTTGCGGCCCAGCCAGAACACGAAGGTGGCCACGAACATCAGGATGCCGGGGATGCCGAACGCCCACTGCGGGCCCAGGTTCTTCAGGGCCAGCGGGATCAGCAGGGAGGCGAACAACGAGCCGAAGTTGATGATCCAGTAGAACGCGTCGAACACGACCTTGGCCAGGTGCTTGTTGCTCTGGTCGAACTGGTCACCCATGAACGAAGCCACCAGCGGCTTGATGCCACCGGCACCGAGCGCGATCAGGCCCAGGCCCAGGAAAAAGCCCTGGCGGCTGTCTTCGAACACGGCCAGGCAGGCGTGGCCGGCGCAGTAGATCAGGCTGAACCAGAGGATGGTGTGGTACTTGCCGAAGAACTTATCGGCCAGCCAGCCACCGAGCAGCGGGAAGAAATACACGCCGATCATGAAGCTGTGCATGATGTCCTTGGCCTCGCCGGCACGGCCTTCGGCGGTGATCTCCTGCAGCAGCAGCGAGGTGATCAGGAACTGCACCAGGATGTTGCGCATCCCATAGAAACTGAACCGCTCGCAGGCCTCGTTGCCAATGATGTACGGAATCTGGCGCGGCATCTTTCCCTTGCCTGCGCTGGCGGCTGCGATCGTGCTCATCCTATGGGGCTGTCCTGCAAATACGAAAGGGTGCGAGCTTACCGGAAGGGGGCCCACCGGCGCACGCTGCGGCCCTACGTGACAGCACTCGCCGAACATGGCAGGCGATCGCAACAGATCGCAACGGAAGTCACGAAGCGTCGACGGCCAAAGCGTAAACTTATCGTTATGCGCATGATTCCCCCTGCTGTTACAGGACGTTGCCCCGGCTGGCTGCTGCTGTTGCTGCTGGCCACCACGGTCGCACAGGCCCATGCGCGTCAGGACGAGGCCGGCGAGCGGCTGCTCACGGTGGCCACCCTGGAGCTGCCCACCCTGGACGAAGGCCAGTGGGAGCAGCGCCGCGATCAGGTGCTGCAGATGCTGGAAGCCCTGCAGCCGGACGTGATCGCGGTGCAGCGGGTACTGCAGGCGCAGGGGCGCAACCCGGCGTGCTGGCTGGCCACCCGGCTGCGCTACAGCTGCGACTTCGTCACCGCCGATCCGCCCAGCCAGCCCCTGCGGCGTGGCAGTGCCATGCTGACCCGGCTGCCGGTCAGCGAGGACGGCGTTACCCTGCTGCATCCGCCGGGCCAGTACAGCGCGGCGGGGATGCTGCGGGTGAAGCTGAAGGAAGAACTGGTCAACATCTACGTGGCGCGGCTGCGCCCGGACCCGGACGAGCCGCAGGTGCGCCGCCACCAGGCGAGCGACCTGATGACCTGGATCGGTGCCACCGCCGAAGGCCTGCCCTCGCTGATCGCCGGCGACTTCTCCGCCGACACCGCCGAACTGGTCAGCAGCGCGCCGGGGTTCCAGCCGGCCCGGCGCAATCCCGGCGAGCGGGTGGATCCGCCGTCGGTGGCCGGCAGCGCACGCGGGCATGGCCTGGACGTGCTCTTCCAGGTCAAGCATTTCGACGGGCTCGGCCAGCAGGCACTCAAGCTGCCGCCGCCAGACACCGGCGGCACCGAGGCCGGCCCGCTGCGCCTGGGCGTCATGGCCACGCTGCGGCTGCAGTCGCCCGCGCCGGTCAGCGCGCCCTGACCTGCGGGGCGCGCGTCGGACCACGCTGGCACACACGACGACGGAAACGACGACGGCCAGGCATTGCTGCCTGGCCGTCGGCTTACCTACCCGGCAGGATCGCTCAGGCGATGGCCGCCTGGTAACGACGCTCGACTTCGTTCCAGTCGACCACGTTGAAGAACGCGCCGATGTATTCCGGGCGACGGTTCTGGTACTTCAGGTAATAGGCGTGTTCCCACACGTCCAGCGCCAGGATCGGGGTATTGCCGTCCATCAGCGGGCTGTCCTGGTTGGCGCTGCTTTCCACCACGATCTTCTTGTCCGGGGTCACGCTCAGCCAGGCCCAGCCGCTGCCGAAGCGAGTCAGCGCAGCCTTGGTGAAGGCTTCCTTGAACTTCTCCACGCCGCCCAGCTGCGATTCGATCGCCTTGCCGACATCGCCGACCGGCGCGCCGCCGCCGTTGGGCGACATGACCGTCCAGAACAGGCTGTGGTTGGCGTGGCCGCCACCGTTGTTGCGCACCGGGCCCTGCAGGTTCTCCGGCAGCGACTTGGTCTTCTTCACCAGCTCTTCGATCGGCAGGTCGGCGTATTCGGTGCCTTCCAGCGCAGCGTTGACGTTGTTGATGTAGGTCTGGTGGTGCTTGGTGTGATGGATTTCCATCGTGGCCGCGTCGATATGCGGCTCAAGGGCGTCGTAGGCGTAGGACAGCTTGGGGAGGGTGTAGGCCATGTGGTTCTCCTGGTAGCTCACTCACCCGGCGAAGACCGGGCGTTGCGCTGACGATGATGGGGATGGCCGGCAAGCTTACCAAGGGCCATGTAAAGGAAACTTGGTCCTGCGCATGCAGCTGTGCAGGCGATGTGATGCAGCGGTGACGGCGACGCTGCCGCGCATCCGCCGCTGTTGCGCTGCGCCTCATCGTCGCGAACGTGGTTGACGCTACAGTAGTGGCCTGTCCCCTGCCCGTCCCTGCCCATGCGCAAGCCCCTGCTGTTGCTGGTCGCCATCGTGCTGCTGATCGGCGGCCTGGCCGCGATCAAATTTTCGCAGCGCCCGCCTCCGCCCCAGTTCGCCCCGTCGCTGACCGGCGCCACGCCACCGGCCGCTACGGTTCCGGACGACGGCCCCGCGCCTGCGCGGCAGGCCCTGCCGGCGTTCCTGCCGGCCGAGGCCCGGCGCACCATCGCGCTGATCCAGCAGGGCGGCCCGTTCCCGCACCGCCAGGACGGCAGCGTCTTCGGCAACCGCGAGCAGCGCCTGCCGCCGCGCCCGCGCGGCTACTACCACGAGTACACCGTCGACACCCCGGGTGCCGGCAACCGCGGTGCGCGTCGCATCGTCACCGGTGGCACTCCGCCCACCGGCTGGTTCTACACCGACGACCACTACGAAACCTTCCGCAGTTTTGACGTACCACCGGCCGGGAGCTGGAAATGAACCATGATGGATTCGAGTTGGGCCTGCACGACATCAACAATGCCGGCGTGTATGCGATCGGCAATGGCGACGTCGGTCCGTTGTCGGCGGCGATGCGCGATGCCGGCCTGCGCGTGGTGCAGATCGACCTGGACGGCTGCCAGGACAAGCGCACCCTGCTGATGCGGCTGGCAGCGCGCCTGGATTTCCCGACCGGCTTCGGGGGCAACTGGGATGCACTCACCGACAACCTGCGCGACCTGGCCTGGTTGCCGGCCAACGGCTATGCGCTGTTCTTCAACGATGCCGATGCGCTGCGCGCGCATGCCGGCGCCGACTTCGACACGTTGCTGGATGTGCTCGACGACGCCAGCGGCTACTGGAGCGAGAGCAACGTGCCGTTCTGGGCGTTCGTCGCCCTGCAGGATGCAGACACGGAAGCGGGCGCCGAGCCCTAACGCCACGCCATGCGTGGCTGCTTCAGCGGCTGCCGTTGTCTTCCTGCAGTTCTTTCTTGAACGGGATGTCCGGCGGCGGCCGCGCGACGGCCGGCTGATCCTGCATGTTCGGGTCGCTCAGGCCGCAGCCGCCACCGAACTGCAGGATCGAGACCACGCAGGAAATGGACGAGCTGGTGCCCGGGATCGGGATTTCCACCGCCTTGATGCCCTTGCGGACCCACTCGGCCAGCAACGATTCGTTGGGCGCCCAGTACTTGTCGAACGACGTCGGCGTGTAGTCGTAGGGCGGACGCTTGAGCCAGGTCCCCGATTGCGCGATGCGCTCCTTGGTCCAGCCATCCTTGTCACCGCCCGGCGCGCCGCGTTCGGTGTCGCCCTTGCCGTCCTGGCCGGGCACGCGCACGCTGCCGTCGGCATTGAACAGGCTGCCGCCGCTCTTGCCGGTGGCACTGACCGCGCGCCCGTTGAGGTCGGCATCCTGCGGATGGTTGGCCGCGCCCCAGTCGTCGCCACGCGTGGGCGTGGCCCAATCGCCGGGGTTCACCGCCGGACGGGCGGCGGGCGCCGCGGCGCGGGCCGTACTGGGTGACGGCGCCCGGCTGGCAGCGGGCGCGGTCGCCGTTGCGGTCGCCGCGCTGGCCGCGGACGCCACCGGCGCCGGACGATCGGCCGGCGTGGGCACGCTGCGCTCGCGGACGGCCACCTGCGGTGTGCGGGGGGCCACGCTGACCTCGCGCTGCGGCACGCTGGCCATCGCTACCGACGGCGCGGTCACCGGCTGGATCTCACGCTCGCGCACCTGCAGGTCGCGCTGCGGCACCGTCACCTCGACGCGCGGCCCGGGCACCGTCACCTGGGTAGCCGGCGCCTCGACCACGCTCACTTCGCGCTCGCGCACCGCCAGCTGCGGCGTGCGCAGCTGCGGGTCCAGCGGGCGCGGCGTCGGTGTGCTGGGACGCGGTGTCGGCGCATCGACCACGGTGACCTGGCGCTCGATGACCTGCACGTCCTGCACCTGGCGCGGCACCACCCGCACCTCGGTGCGCGGCACGCTGGTCGGGGGCACCACGAAATCGGTGGTGGCCTCGGCCACTTCGGTGGCCTGCACCGGCTGCTCCACCGGCGGGGTCGCCGGCGCCGGCTGCGGCTCGCTTGGCGGTGCGGCCTCGGCACGGGGCTGCGGCGCGGTGGCCACGGCGGTGGGACGCTCGGCGGTGGGGGTGGGCGGACGGGGCGGTGCGCTGGCCGCGGTCGGGGCAGCGGCGGCGGCCGGCGCGGGCTCGCCACCGCCGTCCTCCTGCGGGGTGCCGCGGCCGACCAGCTCGACCTGCATGCGCCCACTTTCCCCACCCTGCTCCGGCTCGGTTGGCGGACGGATCAGCGCCACCCACAACAGCAAGGCGGCAAACACCACGTGCAGCAGCAGGCTGAGGGCCGCCGAGCTCCAGCGCATCCAGCGCTGGTCACGCGGTGCCGGGTCCCATCCCTGCCACAGCAGGCGCCGCACCGACTGCAGGAACCCCAGCTGCGGCAGCCGGCCAGGCGACCCGGGCAACGGGCGATCGATCAGCGTGGCGATGACCTCGCTGGAGCGGAACGGACGCGGCAAGGGGGTCAACGCGCGCAGCCACAGGCCCCACCCGTAGGGGAGGCCCGTGGTTTTTTCGAGGATGCGCTTGTCCGGCTGGCGAGCCAGCAGCCAAGCGAGGATGTCGTCAGCCCGGCGCAGTGGCACGCAGCGCGATCAGGCGGTCGTGCCGCGCGGGATGTACGGCGCGTTGCCACTGTCGTGGTCGGTCGCGTCGCGTACCGCGGTGATGCCGGGAACACGCCCCATCAGGGTCTTCTCGATGCCCTGCTTGAGGGTTACATCGGCCATGCCGCAGCCCTGGCAGCCGCCGCCGAAGCGCAGCAGCACCACGCCGTCGGCCGAGACTTCCTGCACGGCAACCTTGCCGCCATGCGAGGCCAGCTGCGGGTTCACTTCGTTTTCCACGACCCAGCGCACGCGCTCGACCAGCGAAGACGCGTCACCGGGCGCTTCGCCCTTGATCTTGGGCGCCTTGATGGTCAGCTGCTGGCCGCCGGCGGCATTGCTGACGATGTCGATGTCGGCCCCGTCGAGCCAGCCGACGCTGGGCGCATCGACGTACAGGGTGAAGCCGTCGCAGTCCACCGCCCACTCGTCACCGAGCAGTTCGGCGGGCTCGGCGAACTCCAGGCGGGCATCGGCGCGCGGGGTGCCCGCATCGACGGCGCTGAGACGCACGCCCATGCCGGGCACGCCCTCACGCTCGATCAGCTTGCGGAAATAGGTCTGGGCAGTGTCGGATATCTGGATCATCGGGCTATTCTAGCCAATCACATGTTATGCGCTCATTCGGTTTATACACTGGCCGGCGCATCGTTCAGGCATCTTGCAAGAAGAAAGGGAGTGGAGGATTTCATGGCCGACCGGATTCCGCTGGCACAGGCCCGTTGCGTACCGCGCAAGGGCAGCGACCACAAGCTCGGCGAGGCCCGGGTAGCCGAGCTGCTGGCGCAGGTCCCGGGCTGGGAGCTGGCCGAGCACGGCCAGGCGCTCACCCGCACCTTCCGCTTCCAGGACTACCACCGGACCATGGCCTTCGTGAACGCCCTGGCCTGGGTGGCCCATCGCGAGGACCACCACCCCGACCTGGGCGTGCATTACGACCGTGCCGTGGTGCGCTTCTCCACCCACGACGTGGGCGGCCTGAGCGAAAACGACTTCATCTGTGCAGCCAAGGCTTCGGCCCTGACGGAGTGACCCCATGAAACTGCAGACCCTCGTATTGTCCAGCATCGCCCTCGCCGCCTTGAGCGGCTGCAACCAACCCGCCGCCCCCGAGGCGCCGGTGGCCGCGCCCACCGACGTGGCCGCGGTGAAGACTCCGCCGCCGCAGTACCCGATCGAACTGGCCTGCCAGGGCATCGGCGGCACCAGCACGTTCAAGGTGGTGATCGCCGCCACCGGCAAGCCCAGCCAGGTGGCGCAGGTGAGCGGCAGCGGCAATGCCCAGCTCGACGAGCAGGCCCGCAAGGCGGTGGAAGGCTGGGAGTTCAAGGCCGCTACCCGCAATGGTCAGACCGTGTCCACCACCATCCAGGTGCCGGTGAGCTTCAATCCGCCGCAGCCCAAGCCGGACGAGTGCTTCGCGGTCGAAGAGCGGCTCCGCCGCGGCGGTTGATGCCCCTGTATTGAGGTCAGCCGCAGCCAGCCTCGCCTTCGCGCGCCCCACCCGGGGCGCGTTGCACTTCTACAAGGACGCTGTGGCACATGCTCGACATATCCGCTGAACACGTCTGGGTCGCCCTCGGCGTGACCCTGGCCGCCGGCCTGGCCACGGGCCTGGGCAGCCTGATGGTGCTGTTCTCGCGCCGCCCCAATCCTCGCCTGCTGGCGTTCGGCCTGGCCTTCGCCGGCGGCGCGATGGTGTTCGTCTCGCTGACCGAGATCCTCAACAAGGCGATCGATTCGTTCACCCAGGCCTACGACGCCCGGCTGGGGTTCGCCTACGGCACGGCCGCGTTCCTGGTCGGGGTACTGCTGATCGTGGTGATCGACCACCTGGTGCCCAACCCGCACGAGAGCCTGGACAAGCAGGACCCGCTGTTCCGCGACAACAACAAGGCCTACATCAAGCGGGTCGGCATGCTGACCGCGATCGCGATCACCGCGCACAACTTCCCCGAGGGCCTGGCCACCTTCTTCGCCACCCTGGAAAGCCCGGCGGTGGGCATGCCGCTGGCCTTCGCGATCGCCATCCACAACATCCCCGAGGGCATCGCGATCGCGGTGCCGGTGTATTTCGCCACGCAGAACAAAGGGTACGCATTCGGGGCCAGCCTGCTATCCGGCCTGGCCGAGCCGATCGGCGCGGCGATCGGCTATTTCGCCCTGTCGGGCATGCTCAACCACGCCACCTTCGGCTGGGTGTTCGGCCTGATCTCCGGGGTGATGGTGTTCCTGGCCCTGGACGAACTGCTGCCGGCGGCCAAGCGTTACGCCAAGGGCCACGAGACCGTGTACGGGCTGGTGGCGGGGATGGGCAGCCTGGCGATCAGCCTGGTGCTGTTCAAATGGTGAGCCGGAACCGGCGCTGGCGCCGGCCGGCAGGACCGGGCGCGGTTACTTCAGGCGGTTGAGGACCTCGACCAGTTCATCGGCCAGCGGCGCGTTGAGCAGGTACGGGGTGCGACCGTCATCCAGGGCGAACTCCAGCGTGGCCGCATGCAGGAACAGGCGCTTGAGCCCGATCTGCTCGCGCAGCCGCTTGTTGACGTCCGGATCGCCGTACTTGTCATCAGCGGCCACCGGATGGCCCAGGTGCTGGGCATGCACGCGGATCTGGTGGGTGCGCCCGGTTTCGATACGCACCTCGCAGTAGGAATGGCCGCCCTTGCGCTCCAGCACGCTGAAGTGGCTGATCGACGCCTTGCCGATCGGGTTGACCTGGACATGGCGCTCGCCCCCCTGGCGCAGCCCCACGTGCAGCGGGGCATCCACGGTCATGGTGCCGTCGGGCATCCGCCCGACCAGCAGGGTCAGGTAGCGCTTGCGGATGCCGGCGCCGTGGTCTTCACGCAGCAGCGCCTGCAGCTCACTCAAGGCCGAGCGCTTCTTGGCCACGATCAACAGGCCGGAGGTATCGCGGTCCAGGCGGTGCACCAACTCCAGGGTCTTGCCCGGGCGCAGCGCACGCAGGGTCTCGATGGCGCCGAAGCTGATCCCGCTGCCCCCGTGGCTGGCCACGCCCGATGGCTTGTTCAGCGCCAGCAGCCGATCGTCCTCGAACACGATGGCATCTTCCAGACGCTTCATGAACGCGGCGGGCGGGCCGGCCTTGTCTCCTTCCTCAGTGAGACGAACCGGCGGCACCCGCACCTCGTCGCCCGGCTCGAGCTTGCGCTCGGCCTTGGCGCGGCCGCCGTTGACCCGCACCTGGCCGCTGCGCACCAGCTTGTAGATCAGGCTGCGCGGTGCACCCTTGAGCTGGCCGAGCAGGAAGTTGTCCAGGCGTTGCCCGGCGCGATCGGCCGGGACAGTGATGATACGTACGCTGGTCATGGCTTCAGCGGCTTTGGGGGTGGGCTCGGTAACGGTCATTGGCCTTTTATTCTGTTACACTCGGCGGGCGAGATAAGGGATTGATTTCGTTGGAAGTTGCTCTGGGCCAGAAGCCCGACTTCCCGCGATTCCGGCACAGTGCGCAGCCACCGCCCCCGGGGCGGCCATGTTAGCGGCTCACCGGCGGTCCCGGCCATCGCCGGATGCCTGACAAGCGTCTGTGCTGAAAAAACATGTCCCTGTGGCGCTCCAGCCTGTCTGACAGCTGCCTCCGGCCCGTTACACCCAAACCAAAACAAAATGAAGCGCTCCCGCGGCCTGCCGTGGTGTCGTAGCGCTGGAAACCCAAGCCGCCCTCCCCGCGCCTGCGCGATGGGCGTCGAAGCGTGACCAGAAGCGAAACCCCATGGCGTTCCGCGCGGTAGCAGCGCGCGAGGAACGCAAGAATGAAGCGAATGCTGATCAATGCCACGCAGGCTGAAGAGCTGCGGGTAGCCATCGTGGATGGCCAGACGCTGTACGACATCGACATCGAACAGCCGTCCAAGGAACAGAAGAAGTCGAACATCTACAAGGGCCGCATCACGCGCCTTGAGCCGTCGCTGGAAGCGGCCTTCGTCGAGTACGGGGCCGACCGCCACGGCTTCCTGCCGCTGAAGGAAATCTCCCGCGATTACTTCCAGGCTGGCGTCGACCCGAACAAGGCCGGCATCCGCGAGCTGTTGCGCGAGGGCCAGGAAGTGGTGGTCCAGGTGGACAAGGAAGAGCGTGGCAACAAGGGCGCCGCCCTGACCACGTTCATCTCCCTGGCTGGCCGCTACATGGTGCTGATGCCGAACTCGCCCACCGCCGGTGGCGTGTCGCGTCGCATCGAGGGCGAAGACCGCGCCGCGCTGAAGGAAGCGCTGGACAAGCTGAACATCCCCGACGACATGGGCGTGATCATCCGCACCGCCGGCGTCGGCCGCGATGCCGAAGAACTGCAGTGGGACCTGGATTACCTGCTGCAGGTGTGGAAGTCGATCGCCGAAGCGGCGCTGACCAAGCCGGCCGCGTTCCTGATCTACCAGGAGTCGCGCCTGATCGTGCGTGCCCTGCGTGACTACCTGCGCTCGGATGTCGGCGAGATCCTGGTCGATACCCAGGAGCTGTACGACACCGCCCGCGAGTTCATGCAGCAGGTGATGCCGCAGACCCTGCGCAAGCTCAAGCACTACACCGACGACATCCCGCTGTTCAACCGCTTCCAGATCGAATCGCAGATCGAAGGCGCGTATGAGCGCAACGTGCGCCTGCCGTCGGGCGGCTCGATCGTGGTCGACCAGACCGAAGCGCTGACCGCCATCGACGTCAACTCCTCGCGCGCCACCAAGGGCAGCGACATCGAGGACACCGCCTTCCAGACCAACCTGGAAGCGGCCGAAGAAGTGGCCCGCCAGCTGCGCCTGCGCGACTTGGGCGGCCTGGTGGTCATCGATTTCATCGACATGGCCTCCAACAAGCACCAGCGTGAAGTCGAGAACCGCCTGCAGAACGCGCTCAAGTACGACCGTGCGCGCGTGCAGTTGGGCCGCATCTCGCGCTTCGGCCTGATGGAAATGAGCCGCCAGCGCCTGCGTCCGAGCCTGGGCGAATCCAGCCAGATCGTGTGCCCGCGTTGCGACGGCCATGGCCGCATGCGCAGCGTGGAGTCGCTGTCGCTGTCGATCATCCGCGTGGCCGAAGAGCATGCGATGAAGGAGAACACCGGGCAGGTGCTGGTCCAGGCCCCGGTCGAGATCGCCAACTACCTGCTCAACGAGAAGCGCAGCGCGCTGCGCGAGATCGAACAGCGCCATGACGCGCCGATCGTGATCGTCGCCGACGAGCAGCTGCACACCCCGCACTACGAAGTGACCCGCCTGCGCGAGAACGAGCTGGGCGAAGAAAGCGGCAAGCCGAGCTACCAGCGCGGCACGCCGCGCAAGCTGCCGGTGCACGCCCTGACCAAGGCCCAGCTGAACATCCCGGTCGCCCCGGTGGTGACCCAGGTCAAGCACAGCCAGCCCGCTCCGGTGCGCGACGTTCCGGAACCCGAAGCCGCACCGGCGCCGGTCGCGCCTGTCGTGGTGGCCGCCCCGGCCGCCACTGGCGTGGTCGGCTGGCTCAAGCGCATCTTCGGTGGCGAACCGGCCCCGGCCGCCGCACCGCAGCCGAGCGCCCGCCCGGCCCAGGATGGCAACCGCAACAACCGCAACAAGGATCGCAACAAGGACCGCAACGGTCGTCGTGACGAGCGCGGTGAGCGCGGCGGCAACGGCCAGAGCCAAGGCCAGGGCCAGGGTCGTGGCAACAAGGACCGCGGTGAGCGTGGCGAACGTGGCGGCAAGAACGAGCGCCGCGACGAGCGTCGCCAGGACGTGGCCGCACCGGTGGCCGGCAACGCCGCCCAGGTGCAGGCACCGGGCCAGGGCAAGCCACGCGGTGAGCAGCAGCCCAAGCCGCCGCGCAATGAGCAGCAGCAGCCGAAGTTGAAGCAGAAGCAGAATCCGCCGCAGGGCAAGCCGCAGCAGGCAGACGGCGACAAGCCGGCCGCCAGCGAGAAGCCGGCCCGCCAACCGCAGGCCGACGCGCCCAAGCCGGTCAACACCGCACCGGTCACCGACGCGGCCGTGGTCGCCGCTGCTGCCGTCGGCGTTGCCGAGGCAGTGGCGCCGAAGGCACCGACGCTGGACAACGACGCAGCGACTGCCGCGGTCGCTGGCGATGAGGCAGTGCTGGCCGCCGATACCGGCGAGCAGACCGATGCCCCGGGCAACGGCGACGACGCCAATGGCGAAGGCGGCTCGCGTCGCCGTCGCGGCCGTCGCGGTGGCCGTCGTCGTCGTCGCGGCAACGGTGACGCCGCTGCCGGCGGCGATGGGCTGAGCGATGACAACGGTCTGGACGATGAGTCCGACGAGCAGGACGGCGAGCAGGACGGTGGCAATGCCGTCCAGGCCGAGCGTGCCGTGGCCAACAACGGCCAGCCGCAGCCGGAGTTTGAATTCGACGATGAAACCGGCTCCGCGCCGGCTGCCGCACCGGTCCAGGCCCCGCGCCCGGCCCCGGTGGCTGCCGTCGCCGCCGCCGCGCCGCTGGCAGTGGTCAGCAGCCCGGTGGTGACCGCCGGTCACGCCGAGGCCAGCCCGGCCGCGGAAGCCGCCACGCCGTCCTACACCGACCGCGTGCCGTTCGTGGAATCGCCGACGCCGGCGCCGGCCGTGGTCGCGACGCCGAAGGCCGTCGAAGCCGCCCCGGTCGTGCAATCGCCGAAGGCTGTCGAAGCCGCCCCGGTGGTGGAAACCCCGAAGGCTGTCGAAGCCGCCCCGGTGGTTGAAACCCCGAAGGCTGTCGAAGCCGCTCCGGTGGTGGAAGCCCCGAAGGCTGTCGAAGCCGCCCCGGTCGTGGAAACCCCGAAGGCTGCCGAAGCTGCCCCGGTCGTGGAAACCCCGAAGGCTGCCGAAGCTGCCCCGGTCGTGGAAACCCCGAAGGCTGTCGAAGCCGCTCCGGTGGTGGAAGCCCCGAAGGCCGTCGAAGCTGCCCCGGTCGTGGAAACCCCGAAGGCTGTCGACGCCGCCCCGGTGGTCGACGCGGCACCGGTGGCCACCGATGCAGGCCAGCAGGCCCGTCCGGTCCAGTCGAGCATGCTCGATGCGGTCGACCCGATCCCGGCCGCGCCGGAGAAGGTGGCACCGGCAGCGCCGGTGGCACGCGTCGAAGCCGCTCCGGCTGCCCCGGTGGTGCACAGCGGCCAGCTGTTCGGCAGCGCCGCCAGCGACGCCCCGGCCAGCACCGATGCCGCCGCCCACGCGGCGCAGGCCGAGGCGCGCGAGGACATCCCCACCGATGTCGCGCAGACCGATGAAGACGCCAAGCAGGATCAGGACAAGAACGACAAGGCCTGATCCGCCACGCGTCACGTAGTACCAGACAGCGGCCTTCGGGCCGCTGTCTGCATGTGGGGCATGGCGTGGCTGTGGCATGCTCGGCGCATGGATCGACACGCCCGCCTCATGCCGTGCATCGCGATGCTGGCGGTGCTGTCGGCCTGCCAGCCCGCCCCTGCGCCACTCAGTGACGCGGCCATCCGGGTGCGCGATGCCGCGCCGGAGGATCTCTTCGTGGGTCGGCTCGCGGGTGTGGACGTTGAACTGCTGGTGCAGGACTGCAAGGTGTTCCGGGTCACGCGCGGCGCCGAACAGGCCGTCACCCTCACCGAGGTGCTGGCACCGCCGCCCTACCCGTTTTTCAGCAGTTGCGATCGACAGTCAATGCGCCACGAAGACGGCACGGTGATCGCGGTGCTGGGGCGCATGGCGGTGGGTGCGGGAGGCTGCTGCGCCACGGGCGGCACCTGGCGCACCCGCGATGGCGTGACCTGGGAGAAGATCAGCGAGCACGCGATTCCGTAACGGGGCCGGTCGCGCGCTTCCGGCGCAGGTTCGCCGCGCATAGCGTGGCGCTGGCGCTGGCGCTGCCGCAGGAGCGGCTCAGGGCGTGGTGGCAGCCGGGCTGCCCGGGCTGGGCGCGAACTGCAGGCGCGTCCATACGCCGTAGTGGTCCGAGGCCCAGCGGCCGTCGGCGTAGGGCTGGTCGAACAGGATTTTGGCCTCGCGTGCGAGCAGCCGGTCCTGCTGGAAGAAGATGTGGTCGATGCGCGACGGCGCGTCGTAGTAGTGCCGGTTGAGCGTACTGACCTGGGCCAGTTCGTTGTTGACGTGCACGCTGCCGAAACTGTCACCGTACTGGTTGCGCAGCGCGCTCAGGTCACCGGCATCGACCAGCGCGTTGAAGTCGCCGGCGATCACCACCGGCGCGGTGCCGGCGGTGCTGGCGATGAACGCCAGCAGGTCGGCCACCTGCTCGCCTCGGATGCGGCTGCCGCTGTCGTCCGAGCGTTCGTTGAGGTGGGTGGCATACACGTTGACCGGCTGGCCGTCGACGTCGATGCGCAGGTGCGCCACGGTGCGGTAGTCGCCGCGCGGGGCCAGCAGGTGCTCGTTGCGCGCCAGCACCGGGCGCCGGGTCAGCAGGGCGTTGCCGTAACGCTTGAAGCGGCCCGGCGGATCGGTGGAGACGAACTGGTAGTCGTAGCCCAGCTTGCGCGCCAGCCACGCGGCCTGGTTGCGCACATGGGGCTTCTGGATCACTTCCTGCAGCGCGATCGCATCCGGGCGCAGCGCCAGCAGTTCGCGCAGGATCACCTTGCGCCGTGCCGGCCAGTCCTCGCGGTCGTGGTGCAGGTTGAAGGTGACCATGCTCATGCCCGGGGCGGCGCTGGCCACGGCCGACGGCGGCGCAGGCGTGACCGCCGCAGCGGCCTGCCCGGCCGCGTGCGCCGCGCCTGCCAGCAGCGAAGCCAGCAGCACGCCATGGACAAAGGCACGACGCAGGCGTGCAGGCGGGGACGCGGTCGACATTACGGGGCCTTGCGCTCTGCGCGACGGACCGCCGACGGCACCTCGATCTCGACCTTGGCCGGCACCTGGGTGATGCGCAGCTCACCGTTGAGCCATTGCGCCGGTTCGCCATTGACCCGGGTCTCGCCCGGCTCGCCACTGTAGGGCCACGGCAGGATCACCCCGCCGTGCGGTGGCACCAACCCGGCCGAGACCTCCAGTACCAGCTGCTTGTCGCTGCGGCTCAGCGCATAGCTGAGCTGGCCGTTGGGGGTGCGCAGGCCCTTGATCGCCACGCCCTTGCCGTCCAGCCAGCGCGTCGGCACGCCGGCGGCCAGCACCAGGCTGTCGTCGACATCGCGGTTGTAGGCGAACATGTCCAGCGCCGAGCGCACGAAGTCCGAGGCCACCCAGGCATGCGGCAGGTCGCCGACGAAGAACGGCTTGCGCGGCGTGTGCGAGACCACTTCGGCCCACTGGTTCCAGGCCTGCGGCGCGCGATCCTTGAAGAAGAACTCGGTGGCCTGCCAGGCGCGGTCGCGCCAGCCCAGGCGCACGAACGCGGCCACGTTGCGCCACTCGTAGGGGGTGTAATCCTTCCACTCGCGCTTGCCGTCGCGACGCTCTTCGAACTGCTTCCAGTAGCGCTCGAAGGTGTTGTCCAGGTACGGCTGCGGCAGGCGGCCCTGCTCGCCACCGGGGGCCAGCGCGATGGTGGTGGAGGTGGCGTCGAAATCACCCAGCTCGGCAGCACCGGGCAGGTAGTCGATCTTGTGCAGCTGCACGGCGGCCAGCAACGAGGCCTGCAGGTCGTCACGGAACTGGTCGCGCGACTCGCTGATCTGCAGCGCGTCGACCTTGCCCAGCGTGCTGGCGATCACCGCGGCGTCCTTGTAGCCGCGCAATGCCCAGAAGTTGTCCCAGTACGAGTGCATCGGCTTGGCCGAGTAGCCCTCGTGGCTGATCGACACCGGCATCATCCCGTAGAAGGCCGGGTTGCGCGCACGGTTCTCCTCGGTGCGCTCGCTGAGCCGCAACCGTTCCATGTAGCCATAGGCGCCCTGCACGTGCGGCCACATCAGTTCCAGGAAGGTGCTGTCGCCGGTGTAACGCCAGTACTCGGCGATGTTGAAGATCAGCTCGCCGTGGCTGTCGTTCTCCGGCACCGGGTCGCTGCCGCGCGGGTCGACGCAGCACGGCACCTTGCCGTTCTCGAACTGATGCGGGGCGTACCAGGTGACGTACTCGCGCACCGCATCGCTGCGGCCCATGCGCAACAGGCCCTCGGAGATCATCGCGCCATCGCGGATCCAGCTGCGAGAATAGGAGCGCGTGCCCGGCTGGATGCTTGGCCCGATCCGCGAGATCAGCATGTGTGCCAGCGCGGTGCGCAGGGTATCGGCCAACGGCTTGCCGGCCGCCGGGAGCTGCAGGCTGACCTGGTCCAGCTTGGTCCGCCACATCGAGGCCACGGCCTGCTGCGCCTTGGCGGCGTCGAAGTCCTTGGGCATGGTCCAGCTGCCGGTCTGCGGCAGCACCACCGCGATCTCGCGGCTCTGGCCCGGCTCCAGCTTCCAGCGGTACAGCAGCGCGCCGGACGCCAGGCCGGTGGGGTCGCGCACTTCGGTGGTGCCCGGCAGCTTGCCGCTGGCCAGGTGCACCACGTCCAGCTTGCCGTCGAAGGTGGTGGCGAAGGTGGCATCCGGGGCCTGCGCCGGGTACAGGCGCGGCGTGCCGTTGACCTCGACGTCGGTGGCGTCCACCGACAGGTTGTCGATGCGGCTCACGCCGCCCACGGTGTTGAGGAACTGGGTCGGTGGGTTGACCTGCCAGGGCCGCACGGCCAGGGCCAGGGTGTACTCGTGGGCCACCTTGTCCGGGTTGCGCAGGGTGTAGCGGCCGATCAGCTGGGCCTTGTCGGGCGTGCCCTGCACGAAGCCGGTCACCCGCAGCGCGGCCTTGTCGTGGGCCCAGTCGACGCTGGCGATCGGCAGGTAGTCGTCCTGCAGCGACTGCGTGCTGGTCACGTCGGCCCAGCTCAGCAGCTTCTTGCCATCGACCTGCACGAACGGCTCGACACTGAAGCTGGCCTTGGCCACTTCCAGCGCGCCGTCTTCGCCGATCAGGGCCTGTTCGCGCCCGCCGTCCAGGCCCAGCAGCGTCCAGTACGGCTGTTCGCCACTGAAGCCACGGGGCACCGAACCGCGCGGCAGGTCGGCACCGACCGAGCGGATGAAATCGTTGGGGGTATCGGCGAAATCGAGCGGCTTGAGGCTGATGTCACGGATGCCGTAACGCCAGCTCGGCCCGCCCTTCAGGTCGAAACGCAGGTAGCGTGCCTCGGTATCGGGCAACGCCAGCCAGTCGCGGTCTCCGCCACCGCCGACCACCTCGCGCACTTCCTTCCAGCTGCGCCCGTCCTGGGAGGTGCGCACCACGTAACGGGTGGCTTCCAGCCCCGGCAACCACTGGATCACCGCACCGCCGAACTCGCGCACCTTGTGCAGGTCCAGGCTGATGGTCTGCTCGGCCACGCCGCCACTGATCCACACCGTGTCCGGCTTGCCATCGGCAATGCGGCTCTGCAGCGCGGGGGCGGTGTCGGCGATCACCGACGGCGTCAACGCCGAGGTATCCATCGGCGGCAGGCCCTGCAGGGTCAGGCGGTCGAAGCACACCGTGCCCTTGCCCCCGACCTTGCTGTAGATCGTGAATTCAATCGCGGCGCTGCGGGCGAGCGAGGTTTCCTTCGACGGCCCCCAGGCCTTCTCGATCTGGCGCGCGCGGTACTGCACGCTGCTCCAGGCCTTGGGGAAGGTGTAGCCGGGCCGGTTGACCCACCATACGTTGTCGCCGCTGGCGTCGATCAGCTTGAACTGCAGGTCGTTGGCCGGCGAGTCGCCGCGCAGCTGCAGGCCGAACTGGTAATTGGCCGGGTACTCGATGCCCAGCTCGCGGCGGATGCCCACGTACCCGGAGACGTCGTGGAAGTCGTAGTCCACGCACAGCGCGCGCCCGCCGCCACTGCCGATCACGCTGCGCAGCGAGCCGCTGACCTGGTCGGACACCACCAGTTTCCAGGGCGCCATGTCGTCGAAGCTGTCCAGCACCTTCGGTGCCGGCAACGGTGCCGGCGCGGCGGCCGGGGCCGCCATCGACCACATCAGCCCAAGACCCAGACCCACCGCGACGACGGCATGTTTCACCCTTTGACACTCCCCAGCAGCAGACCTTGGATGTAGTAACGCTGCAATGCCAGGAACAGCAGCAGCACCGGCACCACCGTGACCACCGCACCGGCCATCATCATCTCGACGTCCATGATGTGTTCGCGCGACAGGGTGGCCAGGGCGACCGGCAAAGTGTAGTGCTCCTGGTCGGTCAGCACGATCAACGGCCACATGAAATCGTTCCAGGCGCCCATGAAAGTGAAGATCGACAGCGTCACCAGCACCGGCTTGAGCATCGGCAGCACGATCTGGAAGAAGATGCGCATCTCCCCTGCCCCGTCCATGCGCGCCGCTTCCAGCAGCTCATCGGGGATGGAACGCGCGTACTGGCGCACCAGGAAGATGCCGAACACGCTGGCCAGCGCCGGCACCACCACCCCGCCGAAGCTGTTGACCAGGCCCAGCTGCTTCATCAGCAGGAACAGCGGCAGCATCGCCACCTGCGCCGGGATCACCAGCGCGGCCAGCAGCACCTGGAAGATGCGCTCGCGGCCGGCGAAGCGCAGCTTGGCGAATGCATAACCGGCCATGGTGTTGAGCAACAGCGAGCCCAGCGTGATCGCCAGCGAGACACCCAGGCTGTTGATGAAGTTGTTGCCCATGCCGGTGCGCGCGAACAACTCGTGGTAGTTGGCGGTGGTCACCGAGGACGGCAGCAGCGGCGGCGGGAAATGCGCCGCCTCGCCGGTGGGCATGAACGACACCGAGAGCATCCATAGCAACGGCGCCAGGCTGACCAGCGCCAGCACGGTCAGGCCGCCATTGATCCACCATGCATGCCAGCGCGACTGGCCGATTTCACGACTCATACCAACTGCCTCTTGCGGCCGAAACGCAGCATGACGCTGGTCACGGCCAGGATGATCAGGAACAGCAGGAACGCCACCGCGGAGGCGCGTCCCAGGTTCCACCACTTGAAGCCTTCCTCGAACATGAAGTACAGCACGCTGACGGTGCTCTGCAGTGGGTCGCCGCGGGTCATCACGTAGGGTTCGGCGAACAGCTGGAAGTAGCCGGACACGGTAATCACCCCGACCACCAGCAGCACCGGCCCCAGCATCGGCAGGGTGATGTGCAGGAACTGCTTCCAGCGCGAGGCGCCGTCGATGCGCGCGGCCTCGTACAGGTCATGCGGGATCGCCTGCAGGCCGGCCAGGAAGATCACCATGTTGTAGCCGAAGTTCTTCCATACCGCGAACAGCATGATGGTCGGCATGGCCCAGTTGGGGTCGCCGAGCCAGTCGATCGGACTGATCCCCAGGTGGCCCAGGCCGTAGTTGACCAGACCGTAAGTGGTATGGAACAGGTAGCGCCAGATCACCGCCACCGCCACCAGCGTGGTCACCACCGGGGCGAACAACGCGGTGCGGAACAGCGCCTTGAAGCGGGCCGCCGGGGCGTTGAGCAGGATCGCCGCGCCCAGCGACACCGCGATCGACATCGGCACGCCGACGATCACGAAGTAGGTGGTGTTCCACAGCGACTTCCAGAACATCGGGGTCTGCAGCAGGTCGATGTAGTTGCCCAGCCCGACGAAGCGCAGGTTGCCGCTGTCGGCCAGCGAATACAGGTCGAAGTCGGTGATGCTCAGCGCCAGCGCCGAGAACACCGGCAGGCCGAAGAACACGCCGATGACCAGGATGGCGGGGCCGGCGAACATCCAGCCGGCGAGCGAACGCTGTTTCATTGCGCTGCTCCCGTGGCCACGGCGCTGGAATGCACGCCGGTACCGGCGGCCTTCTCCTGCGCATCGCGTTCATGCATCCAACGGCGCTTGGCGAGGACCTTGTCCACGCGCTTGTCCAGTTCCTTCACTGCTACATCCTGGTCGAGGCCACCACGCACCACCTGTTCGGTGATGATCCGCATTTCCTGCACGATCCGCTCCCACTCCAGCACCTTCGGGGTGGGCTTGACGCGTTCCAGCTGGTCGCGGAACGGCTGCGCCAGCGGGTCGTTGGCCAGCGAGGGGTAGTCCCAGGTGCTGCGCCGCGGCGGCAGGTCGCCGATGATGGAATGGAAGCGCTCCTGGATCGCCGGGCGCGACAGGAACTCGATCAGCTTCCACGAGGCTTCCTTCTGCTGCGAGGAGCGGAAGATCACCAGGCTGGTGCCACCGGCGATGCCCGCGCCCGGGCCATCCGGACCGGGCAGCGCGGCGGTGCCCCACTTGCCTTCCAGTTCCTTCGGCTGCAGCTTCTTGAACTCGCGGATATTCCACGGGCCGGACAGGTAGAACACGTTGAAGCCGCGGAAGAACTCGTCCCATACATTGGAGATCTGGGTCTCGGACATGCGCGGTGCCCAGCCCTGGGCGAACATGTTTTCGTAGAAACCCAGGGTCTTGCGGAAGCCCGGGCTGCTGAAGTTGCCGCGGGTGTCCTCATCGCGCAGCAGCGGATCGGGCTGCTGCAGGGCGAAGGACAGCTGCTGCTCGAACTCGTTGATCGGCATCAGCACCGCGTAGCGCTTGGGCCCCTGCATCTTCTTGATGGCGGCCATCATCTGGTTCCACTCCTCCCAGGTGCGCGGGGGGTGGTCGTAGCCGGCCTGGGCGAGCAGGTCCTTGCGGTAATACAGCAGGCGCGTATCGACGTACCACGGCACGCCGACCAGCTCGTCATGCACGACGTTGGTATCCCAGATGCCCTCGAAGTAATCGGCCGGGTCCACCACCTTGGACTGCGCCACGTACGGCTGCAGCGGCACCAGCGTATTGAGTTCGGCGAACTCGGGGATCCAGGTGTTGCCGAGCTGGCACACATCCGGCAGGCCGTCGGCGGCGAACGCGGTCAACAGCTTCTCGTGCGCGGCGGTCCACGGGATGTTCTGCACATCCACGTGGATGCCCGGGTTTTCCGCTTCGAACTCGCTGATCAGGCCACTGACCACCTCGGCCTCCCGGCCCATGGCCCAGAAGCGCACGGTGACTCCCTCCGGCTCCTTGCGGCAGCCACCCAACATCACGCTGCCGACCAGCAGCAGCAACAGACTCAACCCCAGCTTCGGGCGCGACGACAATGGCACTGCTTACTTCCCCTGCTGCTGGTTGCGGTTGGTGTTGGAATTGTTCTTCTGTTCCTGGGCCGCCGCCGCGCGCGATTCGGCGATGCCGACCGAGCGTGCCGAAGCGGCCTTTTCATCTTTCTGCAGTTCCATCGGCTGGTCCTCGCCTTCGGGGGTCAACCAGCCACCGCTGAAGCCCGCGCGTTCCAGGCCCTTGCGGATGTGCGCGTTCTTCTTCATCACGTCCCAGACGAAATCGTTACGGTAGTTGGCGATCATGGTCAGGATCGGGCCCTGGTCGATGCCGATGTAGTCGCTGGCCACCCAGCCACGATCAGGCACCATCCGGCCGGTCTTGATCGGGATGTCGTAGTTGAAGCTGGGGTTGAACGAATCCAGGAACCCGTAGCTGGAATAGATGTAGTCGCCGTAGCGCTTGTGCATCTCCAGCGTGGCCGGGATCACTTCCTCCGGGGCGAACACCACCGAGGCGATCGCCGCGGTCGGGGCGATCGTGCCGTCGTCGAAGTTCTCGCGCAGGCCGGCGCCGCGCGAAGAGTAATGGCGGAACTGGCGCTGCTCGCCGCGGTATTCCTGGGTGGTGTTTTGCGGGCCATCGCTGGCGGTCAGGCCCCACACGTTCTCGCCGTAGTCCTTCCAGTTCATCGGGTTGGCGATGGCGTATTCGCGCTGGGCCAGCGCGGCCGAGCGGCTGTTGAGGAAGTAGGTGCTGCCGCGCTCGCGCATGTAGGCATCCTGGATGTCGCGGAAGTCCACCCACACGTGCGTGTACTGGTGCCCGAACAGCGGCCCGAAGGACAGGTATTCCTGGCCCTGGTAGACGCCCCAGTCGTTGTCGTAGGTGCGCGTCCACACCGTCCACGCATCCGGGCTGACCGGATGGGTCGGCGAGCCGAGCGCGAGGATGTAGACCATCATCGCCTCGTTGTAGCCCATCCAGTCGTGGTCGATGAAACCGCTCTCGGGGAACCAGCCCATCGAGATCAGCGGCGCACGCTGCTGCAGCCACGGCCAGTCCACGCGCTTGTACAGGGTGTCGGCGATCTCGCGGATTTCCTTCTCGCGCGCGTCGTCACCGGTGTAATAGGACTGCGCGAACAGCACGCCCATCATCAGCAGCGCGGTATCCACGCTGGAGAGTTCCACCCAGCTGTCGTAGCGGGCGCCCTGCTGCATGTCCAGGAAGTGGTAGTAAAAGCCCTTGTAGCCGCCCTTGCCGGTGCGCTGCGGCCCCATCGGCAGGTCGCGGAAGAACTTCAGCGTAAGCAGGGTGCGGTCGACCGCCTGGGTACGGCTGACCCAGCCGTTTTCCACGCCGATCGGATAGGCGGTGAGCGCGTAGCCGACCGAGGCGATGCTGGCGAACGGGCGCGACGGATACCGGTCCGGGCTGAGCCCGTTGACCTCGTTGGTGGTGTCCCAGAAGAACTGGAAGGTGCGGCGCTCGATATCGTCGAACAGCGGCGGCAGTTCCGGCTTCATCGGGCGCGGCGGCACGTCGGCCTCGACCAGGATCACCGGCGGCTTGGGTTTCGCCGGGGTTTGCGGCGCCTGCTGCTGGCAACCGGCGATGGCCACGGACAGCAACGCCAGCGACACCATCCGAGATGCATTCATCCACCACCACCTTTTGCGCATGTTCGTGCTGGAGAGCATAGCCTCAACCAAGCTGAAATCGTTTACAGATCACGATCCAAAAAAATCCGCCAGGGCGGATGCCGTTCCACCGACCGCACACGCGCTTGCCCATCCGGGGACGGCAAGCGCCTGTGCAGTCCGCCGGTCGGCCTGGGCCGGCCGGCGGTGCTGCCCCTGCAACGCCGGTGAAGGCGTTGCAGGGTGATGCGACATCAGAAGCGGAAGCCGACTTCCGCCTTGACCTGGCGCGGGGTACCGACGATGTCGCCGGTCTCGTTGTAGCTGGCCAGCAGCTTGCCGTTGGTCTTGGTGTAGTTGTAGTTGGAGAAGTTGTCGAAGTTGAAGATGTTGATGATGTCGATACGCGCGTACAGCTCGGTATCGCCCGGCATCTTGAACGTCTTGGTGGCCTGCAGGTCGACCGAACGGTAGCCGAAGATCTTGCCACCGAGCAGGAACTTGCCATTGCCGTTGGGCACCGCGGCGCCCGGGGTCGGCAGGTCGTAACCGGTCGACTGGGTGACCGGGTACCAGTCGTTCACCGCGGTCGGGGTGGCCAGGGTGACCTTGCCGCCGAAGGTGATGCCCCAGAAGCCCGCGTACGAACCGGTGACCACCAGGCGGTGGCGCGGCGCGCCGTTGGAACGGATGGTCGGGTAGTCGCCGATCAGGCCGCGGTCGAAGGCGTACTTCTCATTGATGTCGCGGTTGTGGCGCGCGGTCGTCCAGGTATAGGCGATCGAGGAGCCCCAGCCGCTTTCCTGGGTGAACGGCTTCTGCGCCGACAGCAGCACCTGCGTTGCGCGGGTCTTGATGCCCTGCTGGCCGATGATCAGGCTGCCGAAGCCCGGCACGTTGCAACTCCAGGCCTGACTCAGGCCCGGGTCGGTGCCACCGCACAGGCGCGGGTCATCGAAGAACTGGCCGGTCGGGTAGCGGTTGCCCAGCGTGAAGGCGAAGCCGTCATAGCTCAGCGTACGGGAGATGGTGGCATCGGTCAGCCAGTCACCGACCTGGTTGCTCATGCCCAGGCTGAACTGGTCGGAGTACGGCACCTTCAGGTTGTTGTTGAGCAGATCCACTTCCAGGCCGGCATTGCTGGTGGAGCCCACCAGGCTCTGCAGGTTGCCGATGCCGTTGAGCAGGTTCGGGTTCCAGTCATAGCAGGCGGCCTGGCCATTGAGGCAGCTGCCGGTGGCCGGGTTGCGGAAGTAGATGGTCGGCTGCGGCAGGGCCAGCTTGGTGGTTTCCAGCTGCAGGTTGTCGAACAGGTCGCGATCGTAGGAACGACCGGCGCCACCGTGGATCACGTGCTGCTCGTCGGCGTTGATGTCATACGAGAAGCCCAGGCGCGGCTGCCAGGCATCCTTGAATGCCTTGCGGTTGTGGCCGTTGCTGATGTAGTTGCTGATGTCCAGCCCGCCCAGCGCCAGCGAATCGGCGTAGGTCTGGCCGGCAGCAGCGCGCGGATCCTGCGAGTAGATCGCGTCGACCACGGCCTGCGGGGTCACGAAGTCCAGGTAGGCCGGGGTCTTTTCGTAGTCCCAGCGCAGGCCGATGTTCAGCTGCAGGTGGTCGTTGACCTGCCAGTCGTCCTGGATGAACAGGCCGATCTGCTTGGACTTCGAACGCACTTCGCCGGACACGCCCGACACGCCGGTCACCGGCTTGACGAACTGCGCCTTGTACGGGATGTCGGACGGGAAGTCCGGATCGCCCAGCGAGTAGGTGAACTGCGGATTGATCTGCGCCGCATCGGAGGCGTACAGGTCGATCTGCTTGTACTTGGCGCCCATCTTGATGGTGTGGTCACCGGCCCACTGGATGCCATCCAGGGTCAGGTTGTCTTCGATCGCCCAGCCCTTCTGGCCCTTCACCTGCGAATCCAGCGCCGAGGCGCCGCCGATCTTCACCAGGGTGCGGTCTTCGGTGCCGTCCGGCGCGGTGTAGGTGAAGCCGTTGCCCAGGGTCAGCGGGGTCGGGTTGTTGAACGAATCTTCGTGGGTGAGCATCATTTCGTTGTAGTAACGCTCACCGCTGTGGTTCCAGCGCAGCGCATAACGACGATCGGTGTTGACCACTTCACGGCCGGCTTCCGGCGCGGTCTGGCCACTGAACTGCTGCTGGGTCTCGTCGCGGTCCTGGAAGCTCAGCTCGATGCGATCGTTGTCGGTCGGCTCGAAGTCGATCTTGGCGAAGATCAGGTCCTGCTCGAACGGCTGGCTGGACGGGCCGAGGCCGGCGGCGGCGTCTGCCGGCAGCAGGCCGACGCGGTTGGTGACCGAGCCTTCCGGCGCGATGGTGACCGGCAGGTCGAAGCGCTTGGCTTCATAGGTCACGAAGAAGTGGGCCTTGTCCTGGATGATCGGGCCACCCAATGCAAAACCGTATTCCTTCTCGGCCGATGCCTCCTTGGTCTGGCCAGCCTGGCGCTCGGCCGGGGTCTTGGCGCGCATGTCTTCGTTGGTGTAACGGTAGAAGGTTTCACCCTTGAACTCGTTGGTACCGGACTTGGTCGCCGCGGTCACGGCCGCGCTGGAGACCTGGCCGTACTCGGCCTTGTAGTTGCCGCTGATGACCTTGTATTCACCGATGGCCAGCTGCGGGAACGGGTTGCCGGCGCTGCCGGACTGGCCGGCCACGCCGCCGCCCTTGACGTAGCTCTTCTGGCCCACGCCGTCGATGTAGACGTTGGTGCCGTCGGCATTGGTGGCACCGCCGCGCAGCGAGGTGTTGCCCTTGGCATCACGGGTGAAGATCATGCCCGGGACCGCGTCGGCGAATTCCAGGAAGTTGCGCGACACCTGCGGGGTGGTCTGGATCTGCTGCAGGCTGACCGTCTTGCCCACTTCGGAGGTACGCACTTCCTGCAACAGGGTCGGGGCGACCACGTTGACCGTATCCAGGTTGGTGGCGTTGGCGGTGCTGCCGTTGGCCGGCGCGCCGCCGAAGTTCAGGGTCGCGGCCGAGGCCACGGTCACCGTCACCTTCTGGGTCTGGCCATTGGCCACGACGTCGTAGGTGCCCGGATCCAGGCCCATCAGCGAGTAGCTGCCGTCGGCACGGGTGGTCGCGCGGCGCACGGTGCCGCTGGCCAGGTTGGTCGCGGTCACTTCGGTGCCGGCCTCGGCCTGGGCGACCTGGCCGCGCAGCGAAGAGGTGGCCGACTGCGCCATCACGCTCGGGGCGGCGCCCAGCATCAGGCAGGTGACCAATGCGCTCGTCAGCAGGCTGCGAGCCGGCGTGCGATTGCGGTGATTGGAATACGTCATGTGAATCTCCGGGTGGTGGTGGCCGTCGTTGCGGCCCCTGTCGTTTTATTTATTGCGTTGTTTTAAGGCGTCACGACCAACGGTCGTAACCTACGGCTCGTTTCTGGGTTTGCTTGAATCACGCACGATCAGGCGCGGCACAAGCGTCTGCTTGTCACCGGCCGCTTCCGTGTTGTTGCCGTCCATCAACTGCAACAGACGCGTCATCGCCTTATCGCCGAGCTCGGCGATACTCACCTGCATCGTGGTCAACGATGGGTGAACGAAACGCGCCAGCGGAATGTCATCGAAGCCCGCCAGGGCGACATCGGCCGGCACCCGCACGCCTGCCTGCGCGAACGCATACAGGCAGCCCAGCGCCATCATGTCGTTGGCGGCGAACACCGCATCGGGCAGCGCACCGGCTGCCAGCAACTCCTGTCCGGCGCGATGGCCGGAGGCTTCGTCAAAGTCGCCGGGCAACTCGATGCCGGCGGCGTCGGCACCGAACGCGGCCAGCGCGTCACGGAAACCACGCAGGCGCTCGCGGGCATCGAAGTTGAGATCCGGGCCGGAAATGAAGGCGATGCGGCGATGGCCGACATCGAGCAGATGGCGGGTCATGGCCATCGCGCCGGCATGGTCATCGATGCTCAGCACCGGATGATCCTGCTCGGGCAGGTAGGTATTGATCAGGACCGTGGGCAGCGCCTGCGGCAGGTTGTCGGTCAGGAACCCCGGGCTCTCGGCATAGGGCGACAGCACCAGCAGGCCGTCCACGCGGCCACGCATCGCGCGCAGGGCCGCGCCCTGCTGCTCCTGGTCGCCGTGGTAGCTGGACACCAGCAGGTGCTGGCGGCGCTCGCGGGCCACCTGGTCGATGCCGCGCATCAGCTCGGAGAAGAACTCGCCGTACAGGTCCGGCAGGACCACGCCAATGGTGTTGGTGCGCCGGCTGCTCAGGCTGCGCGCGGCCGCATGCGGGGTGTAGCGCAGGCGCGCGGCCACCTCCAGCACCAGCTTGCGCACCGGTTCGGCGACATTTTCATGTCCATTGAGCGCACGCGACACCGTGGCCACGGAGACCCGGGCTTCGCGGGCTACATCTTTGATTGTGATGGCTGCCTTGTTCACTTCGCCGCCCTCCACGGCTTAGAGATCTGGGGCTTGGCGCGGAATGTAAGCGTTTTCAATCCTGAATGTAAACACTACGTTAGGCCAATGTCGCACGGCGGTAACGCAACGCTGTCCCTGACGGTCCCCGGAGGGACTCGCCAGGACAAGGCAGGACAAGGCTTTCAGCCGTTTTTGACTGGCACTTCGGCGCGGATGGACAGCGCATGGATATCGGTGTCCATCATGCTGCCCAAGGCGGCATAGACCGCCCGGTGGCGCGCAAGTGGCAGCTTCCCTTCGAACGCGGCGCTGACCACATGCACGTTGAAATGGCCGCGACCGTCGCGCGCGCCCTCATGCCCGGCATGGCGGTGGCTGTCGTCCTCCACCTCCAGCAGCTCCGGGTCCAGCGCCTGCTGCAGGGCCGCGCGGATGCGCTCGACCCGGTTCACGGCAGCACCTTGCGGAACGGGCGCACCTGTACGCGGATATAGACCCCGGCGGCCACGTAGGGATCGGCATCGGCCCAGGCCTGGGCCTGGTCGAGCGAATCGAAGGCGGCGATCACCACGCTGCCACTGAAACCGGCCGGGCCCGGGTCCTCGCTGTCGATCGCCGGGCACGGCCCGGCCAGCAGCAGCCGGCCTGCATCGCGCAGGGCGGTCAAACGGGCCAGGTGCGCCTCGCGCACCGACATACGGGCGGCCAGCACATCGGCGCCGTCATAGCCTTCAATCACGTACCACACAGGCAACTCCAGGGTTCAGCTAAACGAACCCGACGATTCTAGCCCGCCTCGCTGGACACTGCCGGCCCGAACCCGTACTCTTGGGTCCATTGCACGTGGCTGGACGCAGCAGCCCCGTCGGCAGACGGCTTCACCGCCACCCGACGACCGACCCGCTGCCCCACACCAGTCCACGTAGACGACCTCCCCGTAGTCCTGTCGCTGCCCATCGCGGCGCGCCTTGCTGTTTGAAGTGTGGAACCGCGCCGACGCAGGCGTGTCATGTCATGCCAGCCTTCGTACCGCCCGGAATGTTCCGGCCGCGGGCACGGCACGGCGACCGGTCCGTTGCAATACTGACGTCAACTAGATGACTTCCGAACTCGCGCTCGACGCGAACCCGCAAACCCGGCCGACCGCTCCACAGCAGCAGGAAATGCCGCTGGCCGTGGTGCATGGTCAACCGGTCCTGCAGATTCCGCAGGACCTGTACATCCCGCCGGATGCGCTGGAAGTCATCCTGGATGCCTTCGAAGGCCCGCTGGACCTGTTGCTGTACCTGATCCGCCGGCAGAACCTGGACATCCTGGACATCCCGGTGGCCGAGATCACCCGCCAGTACGTCGAGTACATCAACGTCATGCAGGAGCTGCGCTTCGAACTGGCGGCCGAGTACCTGGTGATGGCGGCGATCCTGGCAGAGGTGAAGTCGCGGATGCTGCTGCCGCGGCCGCCGAGCGTGGAAGGCGAGGAAGCCGACCCGCGCGCCGAGCTGGTGCGCCGGCTGCAGGAGTACGAACGTTTCAAGCAGGCCGCCGAAGACATCGACGCCCTGCCCCGCCAGGATCGCGACACCAGCCTGGCCCATGCCTTCGTGCCCGACCGGGCCGCGGTGAAGCTGCCGCCGCCGGTGGACCTGAAGGAAATGCTGATGGCGCTGCACGACGTGCTCAAGCGCGCCGAGCTGTTCACCGGCCACGCGATCAAGCGCGAGGCGCTGAGCGTGCGCCAACGCATGGGCGACGTGCTGGGGCGCCTGGAGGACGGCCGGTTCTACCGGTTTGAAACGCTGTTCACCGCCGAGGAAGGCAAGCTGGGGGTGCTGGTCACCTTCCTGGCCCTGCTCGAACTGGCCAAGGAACAGCTGCTGGACATCGTCCAGGAAGCACCGCTGGCGCCGATCTACGTCAAGTCCCTGGCCGCCGGCAACACCAACGAACCGCTGCAGTTCAACAGCGAGTTCGACGACGCCGACGCCGCCAACGAATCCGACTGAGCACCCGACCCACGCATGGATCAACCGCTGATCAACCGCATTGTCGAAGGCGCGCTGCTGGCCTCCAGCCAGCCGCTGACCCTGGCGCAGCTGCAGGGCCTGTTCCCGGAAGAGGAACCGGCACCGCCGGGCAGCATCGAACGCGCGCTGGAACTGCTGCGCGAAGGCTGCGCGCAGCGCGGCGTGGAACTGGTCGAGGTGGCCTCCGGCTTCCGCTTCCAGGTCACCAGTGAAGTGCACGGCTACATCACCCGGCTGTGGACCGAACGCAAGACCCGCTATACCCGCGCCACCCTGGAAACCCTGGCGCTGATCGCCTATCGCCAGCCGATCACCCGCGGCGAGATCGAACAGGTGCGCGGCGTGGCGGTGAGCAGCAACATCATCCAGGCGCTGGAAGAGCGCGAATGGATCCGCGTGATCGGCCATCGCGACGTGCCCGGCAAGCCGGCATTGTTCGGCACCACCAAGGGCTTCCTGGATTACTTCGGGCTCAAGCGCCTGGACGAACTGCCGCCGCTGTCCGAACTGCGCGACCTGGGCGAGCTGGAACCGCAGCTGCCGCTGGACAGCGAGGGCCAGCCGGCCGGTCGCCTGGCTGCCGGCGCTGCGACACCGGAGGCCGAGCCGGACACGGACGCGGCCAATGACGACGCCACCCCGGCGCCGTCGGAGCCGTCGGAGCCGTCGGAGCCGTCGGATTCTGCAGATCCCGCGGATCCCGCAGACCCGGTGGACCCGGTCGCCGCGCGTCTGGCAGCCCGCGTGGCGCTGGCCTCGGCACGGCTGGCGGAGCACCCCGCAGACCCGGACAATGGTGATGCGTCCGCCAACGCGGACGACACCGATACCCCATCCCATGCGCCGTTGTCGCTCGCCGACGACGACGCGGATACGACCGCCAGCGATGGCGAACCCGATACCGCGCCGGGAGAGCGCGCGGCGCCCCAGAACGAAACCGAAAACAACGCCGTCGCGAAGACGACCGTGGCTGTTGACGAAGCCGATCCCGAACCAGAGGCCGACGCACCCGTCGCCGGCCGGAGCCAAGTAAATGAGTGACACCCCCCGCAAGCCGTCGTTGAACAAGCTTTCGCTCAAGCGCGAAACCGCCTCCGAACAGCCCAAGCTCGAAGAGCGCCTGCACAAAGTGCTGGCGCAGGCCGGCCTGGGTTCGCGCCGCGCGCTGGAACAGCGCATCGCCGATGGCCTGGTCAAGGTCAACGGCGAGGTCGCGCAGACCGGCCAGTCGATCAAGAGCGGCGACAAGGTCGAACTGGACGGCCGTGGCTTCGTCGCCACCGCGCTGACCGAAACCTCCCGCGTGCTGGCCTACAACAAGCCGGAAGGCGAAGTGACCACCCGCGAAGATCCCGAAGGTCGCCCGACCGTGTTCGAAGCGCTGCCTGCCCTCAAGGGCGCGCGCTGGATCGCGATCGGCCGCCTGGACATCAACACCACCGGCCTGCTGCTGGCGACCACCGATGGTGAGCTGGCGAACGCGATGATGCACCCCTCCTACGAGGTCGAACGCGAGTACGTGGTGCGCGTGCGCGCCCCGGAAGGCGAGGAGAAAGTGCCGGACAACATCGTCGACCGCCTCGCCCGTGGCGTGGCGCTGGAAGACGGTCCGGCCAAGTTCGACGAGATCGAACGCATTGGCGGCACCGATTCGCATGACTGGTTCCGCGTGGTCGTCAAGGAAGGCCGCAACCGCGAAGTGCGCCGCCTGTGGGAATCGCAGGGCTGCCAGGTCAGCCGCCTCAAGCGCACCCGCTACGGCAAGGTGAGCCTGCCGCGCGAACTGCTGCGCGGCCAGTCGGTGGAACTGCCGGCCAAGCAGGTCGAAGCGCTGCGCGCCGAACTGAAGCTGGAAGAAGGCGCGCCGTCGGCGCTGACCCTGCAGCCGGTGATCGGCCAGCGTCGCGCCGCCAAGACCACCGTGCGCGTGTCGCGCGACGGTGCCCGCAGCAACGCCTACGTCAACGGCCACAACTCGGCCGATGAAGGCCGCGAACTGCGTCGTTTCGACAACGTGCGCGAAGAACGCGGCCGTGGCCGCGGCGGCAAGGGCGGCGGTTTCAAGGGTGGCCTGACGGTCAGCGGTGAAGCGGCGGCCAAGCAGTCGCAGCGCCCGTTCAAGGCGCGCCCGGACAAGGGCAACCGCGCGCTGCCGGAAGGCAACCCGGCCGCGTTCCGCAGCTGGTACGTGCCGGACGGTGTCAGCACCGGCCCGAGCGGCCACCGCAATGCCGGCCCGGGCGCTGCCCGTGGGCCGGGCGCGCGGGGTCCGGGTGCCGGCGCCGGTGCCGGCGGCCAGGGCCGTCCCTACGGCAAGCCGAAGGGTCCGGGCGGCGCAGGCGGCCCGGGGCGTGGCAGCTACGGTGGCGGCGCTGAAGGCCGCGGCCCCTATGGCGGCGGTGGTGGTTACGGCGGTGAGAACCGTGGTGGCGAGAGTCGTGGCGGCTACGGCGGCCAGGGCCGTCCGGCCGGTGCCGGTGCCGGTGGCAACCGCGGTGGCCAAGGTGGCCAGGGCGCGTCCCGCCACCCGTACGGTCACCCGGGCAATGCCCCGAGCTTCCCGTCCGACCATGCCAACCCGGGCGTCAGCCCGTACGGCAGCGCGCGTCCGGCGGGTAACCGCGGCCCGGGTGGTCCGGGTGGCAATCGTGGCCCGGGTGGCCCCGGTGCCCGTGGTCCGGGCGGCGCCAGCGCACGCGGCCCCGGTGGTAACCGTGGCCCGGGTGGTCCGGGCGGCAACCGCGGTCCGGGTGGCCCCGGCGGTCGTGGTCCCGGCGGCCCGGGCGGCCGGCCCGGCGGCAGCCGCGGCCCGGGCGGCGGCGGTCACCGTGGTGGCGGCCCGCGCGGCGGCTGATCGCTGATACGCTGAGATCAAAAAACCCCGGCGTGAGCCGGGGTTTTTCGTTGTGGATCCACGCATCGCGTGACGCTACGGGCAGCGCTGCGTGCACGACGGAGAACTGCATGCCGTCGCGCGTGGATCCACGCCATGCGTGGATGCCGTTCGCCGGGCCACCCTTGCCTCAACGGCGCGCTTGCCTCAACGACGCTCGATCGTGAACTTGCCCAGGCCTACGCCCAGGTCCCAGCCCTTGCCGGTGCCGGCCAGGGCCAGCGACACATCGCCTTTGGTCATTACCTGCGCGTTGCTGGATTTGTCCGCGCCGGCATGCGCTTCCACCGAGGCGTACGAACCGATCAGGTCGTCGAGCGAATAGGCGCCGGAGAACTTGCCCTTCCCATCGACGATCTTCGACTTGCCCACGGTGAGCCCGCCGCCCTTGACGGTGATCTTGACCGGGATGCGCGCGCCGTTGTCGCAGCTGATGGTGCCGGTGCCGGACGCGGTCTTGTACAGCACCGACCAACCGGCCAGGTTGTAGTGCAGTTCGCAGTCGATGTTGCCGGCGGCCTGCGCGGCCGAGGCCGTGGACAGGCCGGCCAGTGCGATCAATGCCAGGGAAAACTTCTTCATGCGGTCCGCTCGTACTCAGTGGGTGACGAGGCGAATCTAGCAGCGCCGGCGTGTGGCCCGGATGAGGCCACACGCAGCCATCAGGCGTCCGTTCAGCCTGCGTCGACCGGCCCGTCGAGGGTGAACGCGTCGGCATCGAGCATCGCCGGGAAACGGGCGCGGTGCGCGGCCAGCGCGGCGGCAGAAATGGTGCTGGTAACCACCTGCTCCACCTCACGCACTTCCACCTGCGGCTGGCCGAGGAAATCGATGACCGCGCTGTCGCCGGCGTAGTGCAGGTCGTTGCCATCCACGCCGATGCGGTTGACCGCCGCGACATAGCAGAGGTTCTCGATCGCACGTGCACGCAGCAGCGTGCGCCACGGATACGCACGCGCGGAGGGCCAGTTGGCGACGAAAATCTGCAGGTCGAAATCCAGCTCGCCGGGGCGCTCCACGTCGAAGCGGTTGCGGCAGAAGACCGGGAAACGCAGGTCGTAGCAGACCTGCGGATTGATCCGCCAGCCCTTCCAGTCCACGCTCAGGCGCTCGCTGCCGGCGGCATAGCGCAGGTGCTCGTTGCCGTAACGGAACAGGTGGCGCTTGTCGTAGTGCTGCAGCTCGCCATCGGGCGTGGCCCACAACAGGCGGTTGAACACGCCCTGCCCCGCCCGCAGTTGCACGCTGCCGGTGACCGCCGCGCCCAACCGTGCCGCCTGTTCGCGGATCCACGCCACGGTCGGGCCGTCCATGCCCTCGGCCTTGTCGATGGCCTCGTTGGAGAATCCACTGGTGAAGGTCTCCGGCAGGATGACCAGATCGGTCTGCCCGGCCAACGGCGCCAGCAGCGCGCCGTAGTAATCGCGATTGCCGGCGGGATCGTGCCAGCGGGTGTTGCCCTGGACCAGGGAGATGCGCAGGTCGCCGCGCTCGATGGCTGCACTCATTACAGCACCTGCAGGCGTTCGATCGCCGCGTCCAGGGTGGCCTCGTTCTTGGCGAAGCACAGCCGCACCAGGCGCTGGCTGGCCGGCGCAGTTTCGTAGAACGGCGACAGCGGGATCGCGGCGACGCCCTTTTCAATGGTCAGCCACTTCACGAACTCATGGTCGGGCAGGTCGCTGATCGCGGAATAATCCACCAGTTGGAAGTAACCGCCCGGCACCGGCAGCGGGGTCAGGCGGGTGCCCAGCAACTGCGCGCGGAAGCGGTCGCGCTTGGCCTGGTAGAACGCGCCCAGTTCCAGGTGGTGTTCGGGCTCGTCGCGGATCATCGCGGCAAACCCATACTGGGCCGGGCCGAAGCTGGTGAAGGTGTTGTACTGGTGCACCTTGCGGAACTCGCCACTCATCGCCGGCGGCGCGATCGCATAGCCGATCTTCCAGCCGGTGCAGTGGTAGGTCTTGCCGAAACTGGAGATCACGAACGCGCGCTCACGGAGTTCCGGGTAACGCAGCGCCGACTCATGGCGGCGGCCGTCGTAGATGATGTGTTCGTAGACCTCGTCCGAGATCAGGTAGATGCCGGTGCCGCGCAGCACGTCGGCCAACGCCTGCATGTCATCGGCGGTCAGCATCGCGCCGGAGGGATTGTGCGGGGTGTTGACCATCAGCAGGCGGGTGCGCGGGGTGATCGCCGCGCGCACGCGGTCCCAATCGACCGCGAAGGTCTGCGGGTCCAGCGGCACGTGCACGGCGCGCGCGCCGGCCAGGTCGATGGCCGGCTCGTAGCAGTCATAGGCCGGGTCCAGCACGATCACTTCCTCGCCGGGGCGCACCACGGCGTGGATGGCGTTGAAGATCGCCTCGGTGGCGCCACTGGTCACCGTGATTTCGGCATCCGGGTCGACCTGGGCCCCGTACAGGTCCAGCGACTTCTGCGCGATGGCCTGGCGCAGCGGGGCCACCCCGGTCATCGGCGGGTACTGGTTCAACCCGCCCTGCATGGCCTTGATGGTTTCATCCAGCAGCCGCTGCGGCGCGGAGAAGTCCGGAAACCCCTGGCCCAGGTTCACGGCGCCATGCTCGGCAGCCAGCTGGGACATCACGGTGAAAATGGTGGTGCCCACCTTGGGCAGCTTGGTTTGCGGTTGCATCGGCAGGGAAGGCGAAAAGGGGGAAAGGGCAGTGTACGCAAAACCCCCGATACAATGACCGCCCTTCCCGCCGCAAAGACCCGCCCCTTGAACGCTCCTCCGTTGCTGGCCGCCCAGGGCCTTGCCTTCAGTCGCAACGATGAGCCGGTGTTCGGCCCGCTCGATTTCCACATCGACGCTGGCGAGGCGCTGCTGGTGCAGGGCGACAATGGCGCCGGCAAGACCACCCTGCTGCGGGTGCTGGCCGGCCTGCTGCGCGCCGACGCCGGGCAGGTGCAGATCGATGGCCGGCCCGCCGGGCACAAGGAACGGTCGCAGTTCGTGGCGTACCTGAGCCACCTGCCCGCCCTCAAAGCCGACCTGGACACGCTGGAGAACCTGAACTTCCTGTGCGGCCTGCACGGGCGGCGCACCCGGCAGATGCCCGGCAACGCGCTGGCCATCGTCGGCCTGGCCGGCTACGAGGACACCCTGGTGCGGCAACTCTCGGCCGGGCAGAAGCGCCGGCTGGCCCTGGCCCGCATCTGGCTGTCGCCGGCGCCCCTGTGGCTGCTGGACGAGCCCTACGCCAACCTGGACCTGGAGGGCATCAACCTGGTCAACCGGATGATTTCGGCGCACCTGCGCAGCGGCGGCGCGGCGCTGGTGACGACCCACGGCGCCTACGCGGCGCCGCCGGTGCAGACCCGCCTGCTCAGCCTGGGAGCGGCGGCATGATCGCGCCCGGCACCGAACCCGGCCTGTGGCAGACCGCCCGCGCGCTGGTGGCACGCGACCTGCGCCTGCTCTGGCGGCGCCGCGGCGATGCGCTGCAGCCGCTGATGTTCGCGGTACTGGTGGTGGTGCTGTTCGCCCTTGCCCTGGGCCGCGAACCGCAGTTGATGGCGCAGGTGGGCGCGGCGGTGCTGTGGCTGGCGGTGCTGCTGGCCGGCCAGTTGTCGCTGGACTCGCTGTTCCGCAGCGATGCCGAGGACGGCTCGCTCGAACAGTGGCTGCTGGCCCCGGTGCCGCTGGCCTGGCTGGTGCTGGTGCGGGTGCTGCTGCACTGGGCGACCACCGCCGGGCCGCTGATCCTCATGGCGCCGCTGCTGGCCGAAATGCTGCATCTGCCGCATGACCAACTGCCCATCCTGCTGGCATCGTTGGTACTGGGAACACCGCTGTTGAGCCTGATCGGTGGCGTGGTTGCCGCACTGACCGTCGGTATCCGGCGCTCTGGTATTCTCGTGGGGTTGCTGGCGTTGCCGCTGTACGTACCGGTGCTGGTGTTCGGTGCGGGCAGCGTGGCGGCAGCCGCGCGCGGGCAGGACCCGGTCGGCGCGCTGCTGCTGCTCGGCGCCGGCCTGGTGGTCGCCCTGGTGCTGGCACCGCTGGCCACCGCCGCGGCCATCCGGATTTCCCTGCATTGAGCCATCGTCCACCGCACCACCGTTTCCAGCGTCATCGTTCAACAAGCCGCTCCACGTCCGTTGAATCGTCGCCCTTCGTTGGATAACCACCGCCGTATGCATCCGATTGTCCGCTGGTTCCACCAAACCGCTTCGCCGCCCACCTTCGATCGCTTCGCCGCGCGCTGGTCGCGCGTGTTCTACGTGGCGGCGGTGCCGGTGCTGCTGCTCGGGATCTGGCAGGGCCTGTTCGTGACACCGCCGGAGCAGAACCAGGGCGACGCCTTCCGCATCATCTACATCCACGTGCCCAGCGCGTGGATGAGCCTGTTCGTATTCGCGCTGATGGCGCTGTACGCGGCCATCGCGCTGGTCTGGCGGATCAAGATCTGCGAGATCCTGGCGATGGCCTGCGCGCCGATGGGCGCCGGCTTCACCCTGATCACCCTGCTCACCGGCAGCATCTGGGGCAAGGGCACCTGGGGCACGTGGTGGGACTGGGACCCGCGCATGACCAGCGAGCTGATCCTGCTGTTCCTCTATCTCGGCGTGATCGGCCTGTACTACGCCATCGAAGACCGTCGCAGCGCCGCGCGCGCGGCCGGGCTGCTGGCCATCGTCGGCGTCGGCCTGCTGCCGGTGATCCGTTACTCGGTGGACTGGTGGGGCGGGCTGCACCAGCGCCAGTCGGTCAACGTGTTCGGTGACAACGCCATCCGCCCGGAGCTGATCGCACCACTGTGGTGGATGGTGGTGGGCACCAAGCTGTGGTTCGCCGGCTCGCTGCTGGCCAAGGCGCGCGCCGACAACCTGCTGCGCGAGGCCGGCAAGGCCTGGGTGGGCGAACGCATCGGCGGCGGTGCCGCCAGCACTGCCGGGGAGATGCCGCGATGACCCACCTGCCCTTCATCATTGCCGCCTTCGCGGTGTTCGTGCTGGTGCTGTGCTGCGATGCGTTCGGCTCCTGGCTGCGCCTGCGCCTGGCGCGCTGGCAGGCCCGGCACCGCCAGCAGCGGCTGCAGGCGCGCGCCAAGCCGCAACCCGGCGCCACGTTGGCCCCGGAGCTGAGCCGATGACCCCGGTACAGCGCCGCCGCATGGTCTGGGTGCTGTTGCTGCTGCTCGCCTCCGGCCTGGCCACCACGCTGGTCGCCTTCGCCCTGCAACGCAATATCGCCTACCTCTACACCCCGGCCGAGGTGCTGCGCGGCGATGTCGATCCGCAGTCGCGGTTCCGGCTCGGCGGGATGGTGGTGAAGGGCTCGTTCCAGCGCGCCAGCGGTTCGCTGGAAGCGCATTTCGTGGTGACCGACGGCGATGCCACCCTGCCGGTGAGCACCTCGCGGATCCTGCCGGACATGTTCCGCGAAGGCACTGCCGTGGTCGCCATGGGCCGCCTGCAGGACGGCCGTTTCATCGCCGATGAAGTGCTGGCCAAGCACGACGAGAATTACATCCCCAAGGAAGTGGCCGACAAGATGGGCCAGGCGCACAGCAAGCACGACGTGCCCGTGACCGCACCCGAGGCGCGCTGAGTGCTGCCCGAACTGGGGCAGATCCTGCTGGTGACCGCCCTGCTGATGGCGGTGCTGCAGGCCGTGTTGCCGCTGTGGGGGGCCCAGCGCGGCCGCGCGACGTGGATGGCGGTGGCGCGGCCCGCCGCGTTCGCGCAGCTGGCCCTGCTGCTGGGCGCGTTCGGCGTGCTCACCGCCGCATTCGTCACCCAGGACTTCTCGGTGCGCTACGTGGCCGAGAACTCCAATTCGCTGCTGCCGCTGGCCTACCGCTACTCGGCGGTGTGGGGCGCGCATGAAGGCTCGCTGTTGTTGTGGGCGCTGGTGCTGGCGCTGTGGAACGGCGCCGTCGCGCTGTGGTCGAAGCGCCTGCCGATCGAGGTGCTGGCCCGCGTGCTGGGCGTACTCGGCATCATCGGCATCGGCTTCCTCGCCTTCCTGATCTTCACCTCCAATCCCTTCGCCCGCCTGCTGCCGGCACCGCTGGAAGGCCACGATCTCAACCCGCTGCTGCAGGACCCCGGGCTGATCATCCACCCGCCGATGCTGTACCTGGGCTACGTCGGCTTCGCCGTGCCGTTCGCCTTCGCCATCGCCGCGCTGCTGGATGGCCGCGTGGATGCACGCTGGCTGCGCTGGACGCGACCGTGGACCAACGTGGCCTGGGGCTTTCTGACCCTGGGCATCGCACTCGGCAGCTGGTGGGCGTATTACGAACTGGGCTGGGGCGGCTGGTGGTTCTGGGACCCGGTGGAGAACGCCAGCTTCATGCCGTGGCTGGCCGGCGCCGCCCTGATCCACTCGCAGGCGGTCACCGAAAAGCGCGGCAGCTTCGCCAGCTGGACACTGCTGCTGGCCATCGCCGCGTTCGCGCTGTCGCTGCTGGGCACCTTCCTGGTGCGCTCGGGCGTGCTGACCAGCGTGCATTCGTTCGCCGCCGATCCCTCGCGCGGCACCTTCATCCTGATCTTCCTTGCCCTGGTCATCGGCGGCGCGCTGCTGCTGTACGCACTGCGCGCCGGCGCGCTGGGCAACGACGACCCGCGCCGCGGCTTCATGCCAACCTCGCGGGAGACGCTGCTGCTGGCCAACAACCTGCTGCTCGCCGCGGCCTGCGCGATGGTGCTGCTGGGCACCCTGTACCCGCTGCTGGCCGATGCGCTGGGGCTGGGCAAGGTGTCGGTCGGGCCGCCCTACTTCGGCACCCTGTTCCTGCTGCTGATGACCCCGCTGGTGGCGTTGTTGCCGTTCGGCCCGCTGGTCAACTGGCAGCGCGACCAGCCCTCGCGTGCGCTGGCGATGCTGGCGCCGTGGGCCGTGCTGGCCCTGCTGCTGGGTGGGATTGCCTATTTCATGGCGCCCCAGGGCGCACTCAAGACCGCCGCCGGCGTGACCGCGGCGGCCTGGGTAGCGTTCGGCACGGCCCGTTTCGTCTGGAGCCGGCTGCGCGGCAATGGCCGTTTCAACGCCGAGATGGTCGGCATGCTGCTGGCCCATGGTGGCGTGGCGGTGTTCCTGGCCGGCGCGCTGCTGGTGGAAGCGCTGAACGTGCAGCGCGAGGTCGCGCTGTCACCGGGGCAGACGCTGCAGGTGGCGGGCTATGAACTGCGCTTCGAGGGCGTGGACCACCAGCAGGGCCCCAATTACAGCGCCGATCGTGGCCATGTGCGGGTGCTGCGCGATGATCGCGAGGTGGCGCTGCTGCATCCGGAAAAACGCGCCTATGCCAGCGGCGGCCAGATGATGACCGAGGCCGGCATCCATGCCCGAATCAATGGCGATGTGTACGTGGCGCTGGGCGAGCCGCTGGGCAACAATGCCTGGGCGGTGCGCGTGCACGTCAAACCGTTCGTCCGCTGGATCTGGCTGGGCGCCCTGTTGATGGCACTGGGTGGCTTCGTCACCGCCGCCGACCGTCGTTTCCGTCGTCCCTGAGTCCTGGAGTTCCCCGTGTCCGATCCGCGTCCCGCTTCCCGTCCGTTGCCGCCCGTGGCCATCGTCATCGGCGTGCTGTTCTTCTTCGGGCTGCTCGGGCTGATGGTGTACGGGGTGATGAAATCCGGCGCGCCGGACCGCGATGTACTGCCCTCGGCGCTGATCGGCAAGCCGGCCCCGGCATTCACGCTGCCGGTGCTGCACGACCCGACCCTCAAGGTGAGCAGCACCGAACTGCGCGGCGCGCCCTACGTGCTCAACGTGTGGGGCAGCTGGTGCGCGGCGTGCCGTGAGGAGCACCCGATCCTGACCCGCTTCGCCGAGACCAAGCGCGTGCGGGTGATCGGCTACAACTGGAAGGACGAACCGGCCGATGCGCTGCGCTGGCTGGAACAACTGGGCAATCCGTTCGTGCTGGTGCTCACCGACATCGAAGGCCGCACCGCCATCGACTGGGGCGTAACCGCCGCGCCGGAGACTTTCCTGGTCGATGCCAGCGGCGTGGTGCGCTGGAAATACAGCGGTGCCCTCAGCCAGCGGGTGATCGACACCCAGCTGATCCCCGAACTGGAGAAGGTGGAGCGCGCCAATGCCAACGCCCAAAACCGCCTTCCCGCCGCGCCCTGACCTGCACGGCTGGCTGCGCGGCGGGCTGCTGCTCGCCGCGTTGCTGCTGCTGCCTTGGGCGGCACTGGCCCAGGCCGTCTCCGACCCCACCCCGTTGCACTACCGCAGCGCCGCCGAAGAGGCGCGCTTCCATGCGCTGGCCGCCGAGCTGCGCTGCGTGCAGTGCCAGAACCAGTCGCTGGCCGATTCCAACGCGCAGATCGCCCACGACCTGCGCCGCGAAGTGCTCGCACTGATGCAGCAGGGCCGCGACGACGCCCAGATCAAGCAGTTCCTGGTCGAGCGCTACGGCGACTTCGTGCTGTATCGCCCCGCCATGGATGCACGCAACAGCGTGCTCTGGTTCGGCCCCGTCGTGCTGCTGGTGGCCGGTGCCGGCGTGCTGGTGTGGGAGGTGCGTCGCCGCAGCCGCCAGCTGCAACCGATGGACGACAACGAGGCGCGCTGGTGAGCGGGTCCTGGTTGCCAACGGCCGCGGCACTGGCGGCAGGTGCGGTCGGGCTGGCGGTGCTGTGGCCGCTGCGCGCCAGCAGCCGGCGCGCGCCCTTCATCGCACTGGTGGTGGCACTCGGCCTGGCCGGCTACGGAGTGTATTCCCTGGTGGGCACGCCCCAGGCTGCCACGCAGGCGCCGGACACGGGCGAACCGGCCACCTTGGCGGCCGGCGTGGCGCAGTTGCAGCAGGCCTTGGCGCGCGACCCGCAGCGCGCCGATGGCTGGGCGTTGCTCGGCCGCTCGCAGCAGGCACTGGGCAACCTGGCCGAGGCCAACGCGGCCTATGCCCGGGCGGTGCAGTTGGCCCCCGACGAACCGGAGGTCCTGGTGGAAGCGGCGCAGGCGCGTGCCCAGGCCGACCCGACGAGGACGTTCGACGACACCGCGCTGCAATGGCTGCGCCACGCCCAACAGCTCGCCCCCGACGGCGAACGTGCCGGCTGGCTGATCGGCATCGCGCTGCGCCAGCGCGGCCAGGATGCCGAGGCTGCCGCGACGTGGGAGGCATTGCTGCCCAGGCTTGCGCCGGGCGCGGCCAAGGCCCTGCGCGCGCAGATTGCGGTTGCCCGCGACAAGGCCGGCCTGCCGGCCGCCGCGCAGGCCGCCAGCGCGTCGCCTTCGCTGGCCGTCACGGTGAGCCTGGCGCCCGCCTTCGCCGCACGGCTGCAGGTGCTTGCCGACGCCCGGGTGTTCGTCATCGCCCGCGTGCCGGGCGGCCCGCCGATGCCGGTGGCCGTGCAGAAGCACGCGCTGGCCGAGCTGCCGCTGCAGGTCACGCTGGACGATGCCGACAGCCCCATGCCGACCCAGCCGCTCTCTGCGCATCCGGAGGTGGAGGTGTTTGCGCGCCTGTCCGCATCCGGCCAGGCCAATCGCCAGGACGGCGATGTCGATTCCCCGATCGTCCGCGTTCGCCTGCCGCATGCCGGGCCGGTGCGGTTGGTGATTGGCGGGCCATGAGCGGCGCTGCGATGCTGCGTGCCGCCAGCGGTGCGGCGCGTGGCACGGACCCGGCTAAAATGGCCGCATGACTGAATTCATCCCCCCCGGTACCCGCTACCACGCCCTGCCTTCGCCGTTCCCGTTCAAGCGCGGTGGCCAACTGATCGGCGCGCATGTGGCGTTTGAAACCTGGGGCACGCTGGATGCCGATGCGGGCAACGCAATCCTGATCGTCACCGGCCTGTCGCCGGACGCGCACGCTGCCGCCAACGCGGACAACCCCGCGGCTGGCTGGTGGGAAGGCATGCTCGGCCCGGGCAAGGCGATCGATACCGAGCGCTGGTTCGTGGTCTGCGTGAACTCGCTGGGCAGCTGCAAGGGCTCCACCGGCCCGGCCACGATCGATCCGGCCACCGGCCAGCTGTACCGCCTCGGTTTCCCCGAGTTGTCCATTGAAGACGGCGCGCGTGCGGCGGTGGAGGTGGTGCGCGCGCTGGGCATCCACCAGCTGGCCTGCGTCATCGGCAACTCGATGGGCGGCATGACCGCGCTGGCGCTGTTGCTGCTGCACCCGGGCATCGCCCGCAGCCACATCAATATCTCCGGCAGTGCGCAGGCCCTGCCCTTCTCCATCGCGATCCGCTCCCTGCAGCGCGAGGCGATCCGCCTGGACCCCAAGTGGGATGCCGGCCGCTACGACGACGCCAGCTACCCCGAATCGGGCATGCGCATGGCGCGTAAGCTTGGCGTGATCACCTACCGGTCCGCGCTGGAATGGGACGGCCGCTTCGGCCGCGTGCGGCTGGATTCGGACCAGGCCGACGATGACCCGTTTGGGCTGGAATTCCAGGTGGAAAGCTACCTGGAAGGCCACGCGCGTCGGTTCGTGCGCTTTTTCGACCCCAACTGCTACCTGTACCTGAGCCGCTCGATGGACTGGTTCGACCTGGCCGAATACGCCGACGGCGATGTCCTGGCCGGGCTGGCCAGGATCAAGGTCGACAAAGCGCTGGCGATCGGCGCCAACACCGACATCCTGTTCCCGGTGCAGCAGCAGCAACAGATTGCCGACGGCCTGCGTGCCGGGGGCGCCGATGCGCGCTTCATCGGCCTGGATTCGCCGCAGGGCCATGATGCGTTCCTGGTCGACTTCGCGCGGTTCGGGCCTGCGGTCGGCGAGTTCCTTTCCACCCTCTAAGGACAGACATGCGACTGCAGGGAAAGCTCAGTGAGTGGGACGACGCACGCGGCTTCGGCTTCGTGCAGCCCAATGGCGGCGGCGAGCGCTGTTTCGTGCATATCCGCGCATTTGCCGCGCGCGATCGGCGCCCGGCACTCGGCGATGTCATCACCTATGTGGCCGAGCGCGATGCGCAAGGGCGGCCGAACGCGGCCCAGGTGCGCTTCGCGCTGCAGCGGGGTGGCGCACGCACCCGCCCTTCGGCCGAACGGACGGGGCGCGACATCCTCCCTCGCAAGGCCATCGCACTGCTCTTCCTTGCCTGCCTGGGTGCGCTGACGGCGTGGATGCACTGGCCGACATGGTTGCCGGCCGCCTACCTGGGCGCCAGCGTCGTCACGTTCCTGGCCTACTCGCACGACAAATCCGCCGCGCAGGCCGACCGCCGCCGCACCCCCGAAAAGACCCTGCAGCTGCTCGCACTCCTCGGCGGCTGGCCAGGCGCCCTGCTTGCCCAGTCGCTGCTGCGCCACAAGAACCGCAAGGCCTCCTTCCAGCAGATGTTCTGGCTGATAGTGGTGATCAACCTGGTCGGGCTGGCCTGGCTCCTGCACGACATCGCTGCATGACATCGCCGCCGGATCACTCCGGCAGCGAACCGGCCACTACGAGGACGCGACCTCCCGTGACCGAGCACCTCAATATCGCGCACACTCGATGCTTCATTCAGAAGCGACCCCGCAAACTGACGTGTCTCGACTGCTTGCGGTCGATACGAAATCCGTCACTTTGTTACTCACCAGCAGATCGTTGCCGACTCGGCGATGCTACAGCCGGTCACCCCGCCGTGCCCCTTGCGTTTTACGGCAATGTCGAGACCTTGGAGGGGCCACAGGTCGACGGTGCGGTAATCGTTGAGTTCGCCAGTCGGGAAGACGCCAGGGCGGCCTACGACGATCCGCTCTATCAAGCGGCGTTGAAGCATCGGCGTAAAGGCGCGGAGTATCGCGTCTTCATCGTGGATGGGGTTACAGCGTAGAAATACCGGCTGTGCAGCTTTCACGCCGCGCGCAACGCCGGGCAACTCCAACGAAAGCATTCCAAAAAGCTAATGACTACTTAACTACCACCTAATTCAGCCTTAATCCGGGCCGGCCAGCATACTCGCCATGTCCTGGATCCCCACCTCTCTCGCTGTCACGTTCCCATCGATCCTGCCGCAGTCGCAGGTGGTGGGCCCGCAAGACCCAAGCCGCAGCGAGGTGGAGCAGTTCATCGCCCACGTATACCGCGAACGCTACGGTGCCACCCTACACGCGTTTCTGCCCCATCTGCTTGCGTTCCGGGATGGCCAGGGGCACCTGGTGGCGGCGGTCGGCATGCGCGTGGGCAGCGAAGGCCCGTTGTTTGTCGAGCAATATCTCGATGAACCGGTGCAGGCCATCCTCTCGCATTGGGAAATCGCCAACGTGGGCCGCGACCGCATCGCTGAGATCGGCAACTTTGCCGCCACCACCCCCGGCGTAGCCCGTGAGCTGATTGTCCGGTTGACCGAGATGCTGCATGCCGCACGCGTGCGCTGGGTGCTGTTCGCCGCCACCCAACAGCTACGCAACACCCTCGACCGACTGCATCTGGTGACGGTGGAACTTGGCGAAGCAAGCCCAGAGCGACTCACCGGCGATGCATCCCAATGGGGCAGCTACTACCAGGCCCGGCCGAAGGTGGTCTGCGGGAATGTCGCCGCCGGACGTGCGTTCTTGCATCAAGCACGAAAAAACGATGCGCGCGCCAAGACGGATCCTGATTCGTCTCTGCAAGCCATGGTGGGGGCGCAATGAACGCGCTGACCTCTCCCCTGATCGCCGGTCTCGGCGGGCGCAAGGCACGCGTGCTCACTTCCAGCGCGGAAATTGGCGATGAGCAGATCCGGCAACGCGCATTGCGATTGGCTAGTCGGCTGGACCTGCAAGGCATCGACCGCGTCGCAAGCCAGCTGGACAACGGTATTCACTGGCTGGTCTTGGATCTTGCCGTGCGCGAGCTTGGCGGCGTGCATGTGCCGCTGCCGACGTTTTTCTCTCCCGAGCAGATCGCTCATGCCATGGAGTCCAGCGGCGCCCAATGCGTGGTCACCGCCGGCGGTGCGCCTGCGCCAACAGGCAGCACGGGCGCACTGGGGACCCTGGATGGCGGAATGCTGGTCCAGTGGCGGACCTGTCCGACGACGTCGGTCGACCTTCCCACTGGCACCGCATGCGTGACCTACACCTCAGGCACGACCGGCCGCCCCAAGGGCGTGTGCCTGTCGGCCGACACGCTGCTAACGGTCGCCAGTTCACTGGTGCAAGGATCGTCGGCGATTGCGCCACGCCGCCACCTCTGCCTGATGCCGTTGTCCACACTCCTGGAGAACGTTGCCGGGCTGTATGCAACGCTGCTCTCGGACGCGCAGATTGCGCTCCCATCGCTGGCGGAAATCGGCTACACCGGCGCCTCGGGCCTGGACGTACCGACGCTACTGCGATGCCTGCACCGCTATCAGCCGGAGAGCGTCATCCTCGTACCCCAGCTGTTGCTGGCGGTGGTGATGGCCGCCGAAAGCGGTGCCCCCCTGCCCGCCTCGCTGCGCTATATCGCCGTCGGGGGCGGGCGCGTGGGGCCGGGGCTGCTGGCACGGGCTCGGGCGCTGGGTCTGCCGGTGTTTGAAGGCTACGGGTTGACCGAATGTGCCTCCGTGGTCTGCCTCAACCAACCCGGCGCCAGCCTGGATGGCAGTGTCGGCAAAGCGCTTCCGCACGCGCGCATCGCCATTGTCGACGGTGAGATCCAGGTCGAGGGGGCACGCGCCCTGGGCTACCTGGGTGCGGAGCCGCTTCCCGAGGGGCCGATCCGTACCGGTGATCTGGGCCACGTAGACGCGGACGGATTCGTCCACGTCACCGGCCGCCGCAAGAATGTCTTCATCACCGCGTTCGGTCGCAATGTCTCACCCGAATGGGTGGAGAGCGAGCTGCTCTCCCATCCGGACCTGGCCCAGGCGGTGGTATGGGGCGAGGCACAGGCCGACAACGTCGCCGTGCTCGTTCCGCGCCGTGCCGACCTGGACGATGCCGCCCTCGCCCGCGCCGTAGCGGAGGTCAACGCCGGCCTGCCCGACTACGCCCGCGTCTCGCGGATCGTGCGCGCGCCAGCGCCGTTTTCTGCAAGTACCGGCCTGCTCACCGCCAATGGGCGCCCGCGTCGCGACGCCATCCTGTCCCATTTCCAGGCCGAGGTCGATGCGAGCTATCGCCGTCCCGCCTCCGTTCCTTCCACGGGAGTATCCGCATGAGTTTCCATTCCGAACTGCTCGCCCAGACTCAGCAGGAGCGGTCCACCCTGATCTCCGTGCCGATCATCCAGTCCGCGCTGGGCGGCCGGATCGCCCGCGAAGACTACGTCGCGTTTCTCGGGCAGGCCTACCACCATGTCAGGCACACCGTCCCGCTGCTCATGGCATGCGGCGCGCGCCTTCCTGCGCGGCTTGAATGGCTGCGCACGGCCATCGGTGAGTACATCGAAGAAGAGATGGGCCACCAGGAGTGGGTGCTGGACGACCTGGCGGCCTGCGGTGCCGACCGCGCCGAAGCCGCCGCCAGCCTCCCCTCACTGGCCACCGAGCTGATGGTGAGCTACGCCTACGACACCATCCACCGTGGCAACCCGGTCGGCTTCTTCGGCATGGTCTTGGTGCTGGAAGGAACCAGCGTGGCGCTGGCGACCCGTGCGGCCAACACCCTCCAGACCTCGCTTGACCTGCCGCGCAACGCCTTCAGCTACCTGCTGTCCCACGGCGACCTGGACATCGAGCATGTCGGCTTCTTTGAAGGGCTGATGGACCGCCTGGACGATCCGGCGGATCAGCAGGCCGTCATCCATGCCGCCCGACGCTTCTACGTGCTGTATGGCGACATCTTCCGCACGCTTCGCCAGGACGGCGTGCGCTGGGCGGAGGCCGCGTGATGAATCTCGCCGGCAGGACCGTCATCGTCACCGGCGCGAGTGGCGGCATCGGCGTGGCGCTGTGCCACGCGTTGGTCCAGGCGGGCGCCTCGATCATGGCCGTCGGGCGCAACCGCAGCCGGCTCACCACACTTGCCGCCGCGCTACCGGCCGGGCGCGTGCACACCGTGGTCGCCGACCTGTCCACGTCACTGGGCCGCTCGCACCTGATCGCCGCAATCCGACAGGCAAATGTGGCACCGTCGGTACTGGTGCTGGGCCACGCCCAGAGCGCGTTCGGTCTGTTCGAAGACCAGCATCCCGATGAGCTGGAAAACCTGCTGCAGACCAACCTGGTCGGCTCCGCCCTGCTTATCCACGCCCTGTTGCCGGTTTTGCGCCGCCACGAACAGGCCAGCGTGGTTGCCATCGGCTCCACCTTCGGCAGTATCGGTTTTGCCGGCTTCGCCACCTACAGCGCCAGCAAGTTCGGCGTGCGCGGCCTGATGGAAGCGCTCTCCCGTGAACACGACGGCACCGGCCTGAGCTTCCAGTATCTGTCCCCGCGTGCCACGCGCACCGCCTTCAATACGCCTGCCGTCGATGCGCTCAACGCCGAGCTCAAGGTCGGCAGCGATGCGCCGGAGGCCGTGGCCGCTGCGCTTGTCCACGCCATCGTCCAAGGCGATCGGCGCCGCCAGCTCGGCTGGCCGGAAAAGTTGTTCGCACGCATCAACGGCATGTTTCCCGCGCTGGTCGACCGCAGCCTGCGTGCCCAGCTTCCCATCATCAGGCGCCACGCCTCTCAGGCGCAGCCCATCCACGAGGACGCCTCCCATGAAGCAACGTCACGGTAAAACCATGCTTATCCTGCTCATCAGCGCGTTGGTCATGTTGGTCGGCATTGCCTGTGCCGCCGAGCCAGGAACGCCCATGACGGTGGCCCAGCTGCGCGACCGCTGGGCCCAGATCAACTACCAGACCAGTAAAGCGCAACGACAAACCGCGTTCGAGGCCTTGGCCAGCCAGGCAGCGAAGACCCGCCAGACCGAGCCACGTGATGCCGGCGCACTGATCTGGGAGGGTATCGTGCTGTCCAGCCTCGCCGGCGAGAAAGGTGGCATGGGGGCGCTTAGTCTGGTGAAGCAGGCACGTGCGGACTTCGAGGCCGCCCTGAAGATCGATCCCAACGCACTGCAGGGGGCGGCTTACACCAGCCTGGGCGCCCTTTACTACCAAGTGCCGGGGTGGCCATTGGGATTCGGCAATGACGAAACCGCAGCGGCCATGCTCAAGAAGGGCCTGGCCGTGGATCCAAACGGGATCGATGCCAACTACTTCTACGGCGATTTCCTGCGCGACCAGAAGAACTGGCAAGGTGCCCGGGCAGCGCTGGAGAAGGCGATTGCTGCCCCTGCCCGGCCCGGCCGGGAAGTCGCCGATGCCGGCCGGCGTGCCGAAGCGACCGCCAAACTCAACGAGGTCCGGGGCCACCTTGCCAAGTGAACCCGGGACAACGAGACTGCCTGCATGCGCATCCTGCTCGCCGAAGACGACGCATCACTCGGGGAAGGCATCCGGACCGCCCTACGCCGAGCGGCATACGCCGTGGACTGGGTACAGGACGGTGCCTCCGCGCTGACCGCCATCGGCGACGGCGACATCGACTTGGTTGTGCTGGACCTGGGTCTGCCACGAATGGACGGGATCGACGTCATTCGCAAGGTGCGCGCAGCGGGCGGAAACGTGCCCATTTTGGTCCTCAGCGCCCGCGAGCGGGCGTCCGACCGCACCCTTGGGCTGGACGTGGGTGCCGACGACTATCTGGGCAAGCCGTTCGACACCCCCGAGCTGCTTGCCCGGGTGCGCGCCCTGCTCCGCCGTAGCGTAGGCCGTACAAAACCGACGTTGGAAGCGGGTGCGCTGAGCCTGGACCCGGCCCGTCTGACCGCCATCTGGAAAGGGCACACCCTCGACTTGACCCGCAGGGAGTTCGCCCTGCTGAGACTGCTCATGGAACAACAAGGCAGGCCGCTTGGGCGCGAGACCATCCAGCAGCACCTGTATGGCTGGGATGAGGACGTGGCCAGCAATGCCGTCGATGTGCATGTCCACCAACTGCGCAGGAAGCTGGATCCCGGTATCATCCGCACCGTGCGGGGGATCGGCTACGCCTTGGGCGACCCCTCGGACGCTACTGCATGACGTCCATCCGTCGCCGCCTGCTGGTCGTGTTGCTGGGGGTGCTCTCCCTGCTCATGCTCCTGGCGGCCGGTCTGAGTTACCGGGCCGGTCTGCAGGAGGCCGGGGAAATGTTCGACGCTCGGCTGGTGCAGTCCTCGCGGGTGCTGTTGAGCCTGGTGGACGAGCCGCTCAGCGATCTGAGCGCGTTTCCCGGCGACCCCATCGTCCTGCGCGGGTGGCACGGGCGCGCCGACGGCGTTGGCGAGGCATTGGCCTTCAAAGACGGGCACGCCTACGAGAACAAGCTGGCGTTTCAGATATGGGCGCCTGACGGTCGCCTGCTGCTCCGATCAGACAGTGCGCCCACTGCGCCAATGGCGAGCTTATCGCCGGGTTACGCGGATGTAGACATCGACGGGGCGCAGTGGCGAACCTTTACGCTGCGCTCGCCACAGGGTCGATGGTTTCAGTCCGCCGAGCGCTCGGACATCCGCCAGGAGCTGGCCGAGGACATTGCCGTCGGCACACTGCTGCCGCTGCTGTTCGCGCTTCCGGTGATGGCCTTGGTCATCTGGTTGACGGTCGCCTGGGCCACGCGCTCGCTGCGAAAAGTCTCGACGGACATCGGTGAGCGTGACCCCGATCGGATGACGCCCTTGGATGACACGAAGCTCCCGGAAGAGGTCCACGGTCTGGTACGCGCGGTAAACGAGCTTCTGCAGCGCCTTGATCTCGCCTTGGCACGCGAGCGCCGCTTCATCGCCGATGCTGCGCACGAGCTGCGCACGCCGATCAGCGCAGTGAAGGTTCATGCAGACAACGCGCGGCTTGCCACGCTCGATGAAGAACGTCACGAGTCACAGCGGTTGCTTGCCCGAGGGGTCGAACGGGTTGAGCGCTTGGTATCACAGCTGCTGTCCCTGAGCCGAACTGAACGCGGCATCGGAAAGCATGTGTTTCGCAAGCTGAGCCTGGATGCTCTGGTGAGAAGCGAGGTTGAAGAGCTCAGGGCCTTGGCATCGTCGAAGAACCAGGTCATGAACCTCGTTCTCGACAAAGCCGACGTCTTCGGCGACGAGTTCTCGCTGGGCTTGCTGGTGCGTAACCTCGTCGAGAATTCCATCCGGTATACCCCCGAACATGGGGTCGTGGTGGTGTCTACCGAACAGACGGGCGAGCAATGCGCTCTTACGGTGGAAGACTCTGGACCTGGCATTCCCAAGGACCTGCAGGGCCGCGTCTTCGACCGTTTCTACCGGGTGATCGGAAGCGGCGCGGAGGGAAGCGGCTTGGGTTTATCCATTGTCCAGGAGACGTTGGACGCGCACGAGGGCGGGATCACGCTTGGGACGTCCGAATGCCTCAAGGGCTTGAAGGTGACAGTCAAACTGCCATCGGGGGCACATTGACGCGCAGCGGCTCACGATCTTTGTGACCTGTCAGCCAGGCACCGTTGCAACGCCAAATCGCGCGCTCCTCAGCGTTGAGGGCCCTTTCAACACCGGCCCAAGAGCGCAGACGGTTGAAGCGAACCTTTGGCGCGGGCCCTCCGCGCACTGGGCCCCTCCCTGGATCGAGAATAACGCCAGTCAATGGCTGAGGTAGGACATCAACGCGCCCAAGCCACGGCCGCCCGCCAAGCCGCAAAGACCACACACCGAGATCTACGGGCACTGCGCCGGTTGGCCGGGATTCCGGCGGAGAGCCACTCAGCCAGGGCAGTATGCCCCGCCAGACATTCGACCGACCCGAGCCCTGAGGCGCGCGTCAAGACAACCACGGACATGCCTCATTTATACGACACAGGCGCCTCATGAACATGATCCCTTCTTGGCACATCCACACGCGCCAAGCGCTCGGCCAGACCTCGATAGATGGGCACATGGCAGACCAGCCCTGACACCCCCCGAGCCAGGAGCACCGTCGCCAGGATGGGCAGCAACATCCCATTGGTATCGGTGAGCTCCAGAGAAATCACTGCCGACGTCAGCGGAGCTTGGGTCACGCCCGTCAGGTAGGCACACATACCGAGCAGCACGAATGCACGAGGGTCCACGGAGGGCATCACTACCGACAGGTTATGCCCGAGGCCTGCCCCAACCGCGAGCGCTGGTGAAAACAGGCCTCCCGGAATGCCGGCCACATAAGAGGCCAGGTTCGCGAGCAGCTTCATGACCCCGAACTCGTGGCCCACTACTGCGTGGCCTTGCACCAAACTCCGTGCCTGCTCATACCCCGTGCCGAACGCACCGTTTCCGAACGCCGCTGCCAGACCAACGACGACCAGCCCGCAGGCGGCGGCAAGCAGCACCGGGTGGTTACTCCGCAGCCGACCCAGCCAGGTCGGCCTTCCGGACATGCTCAAAAGAACAAGCTTGGCAAACAAGCCGCCCGCCAAGCCTGCAACGGTGCCGCACAGCAAAATGGCGAGCCACGCCTGGCCAAGCGGAAGAAGCGTAGCCACGCGACCGAAGTAGGTGTAGTTGCCAAGGATGCCGAGGGAGACCACACCGCCGACGATGACCGCGGTGAGGAGCGTCCCGGAGAAGCGGTGTTCGAACCGTCCACTGAGTTCCTCAATGGCAAATACGATCCCGGCCAAAGGGGTATTGAACGCTGCGGCGATGCCGGCCGCCCCGCCTGCCAACAGGAAATGCGACAGCTCACGTGGGTCCCGAAAACCAAACCAACGGCCAAAGGCATACATCAGGCTGGCGCCTACATGCACGGTAGGACCCTCGCGCCCCACGGACGCTCCACCCAGCAAGGAAAGCGTGGTCAGCAAGAGCTTGCCGGCCGACACTCTCAGCGAGAGATTGGTAGCGCGAAAGGCATGGTCTTCCGGCTTCTCCAACGCAGCGATAACTTGCGGGATGCCGCTGCCGCGTGTTGGACGCAACACCCCATTGGTGAGCCACGCCAGCAACGCGAAGATGCCGGGGGTCAGCAGCAGGGCCCACCAGAACGAGTGGCCGATGATGCGCTGAAACAACAGGAAGGCAGCATCACTGGCTTTGGCAAAGACGATGGCAACGATCGCTACCGCCACCGCGCCGCCCCACAGGGCCATTCGCCGCTTCCAGCCATCTGCCGACAGGGCTGCCCGCAGCCCGCTTTGTGGGGGATCAGGTAAGGACATGGGCATCATTGTCCTCCTCTCGCATGTGCCGGGATAGTGTCGCGTCCTACCTCAGCGACGACTTTCGGGCGCGCGCCATGACCTGCCGCTACGTCAGAATCACCCTCTACGGCAGCGTAGCGTTCGGCATCTGGAACGTGAACAATGTCCCAGCGGCCTCGTTCGACTGCACACTCAGTGTGCCGCCATGGGACCTCGCAATTTCCGATGCGATGTAAATGCCAAGACCGAGACCCGGTCGCGGGCGCTCGCCCTTTTCGCGCGAAAACGGGCTGAAAATAGTGTCCATGCTGCTGGACGGAATGACGCCGGCGTTGTGCACTTCCAGGATGAACCCATTGTGCGCGCAGTGAACGTTCAACGTGATGGGGGACGAACGTTCGCCATGCTGGGCCGCGTTTGTCAGCAGATTGGCCAGCAGTTGTGACAGCCTGCTGGGGTCGCAGACCACAGTCCCTTCAAGCCGTATCTGAACCTGGATATCCTGGCACCCAGTGGCGATGGCTACCTCGTCCACCACCCGTTTCAGCTCCGCGTCCAGCGTGCTGGTTGCCTGCAGCGAGATGGGAATGCCGCCACCCAGGCGCCCTCTGGCGAAATCAAGCACGTCGTTGATCAGCCCGTCCATCCTGGTCACGCCTGACGCGATGTGCGCGAGCATGCGATGCTGACGCTCGGAATTCGCGTCAATGCCCAGCGAGTCTGCGGCGATGCTGATCGCCTGGAGAGGGCTGCGCAGGTCGTGTCCCAGAACCGCGATGAACTGATCGCGCAAGTCGGCAGCGCGGTGCGCATCGGAGAGCGCACTCTCGGCCTGCAGCAGGCGATCTTCCTTGTCCAGGTAGTTTCCAATCAGCTCGGCAAGCAACTCCATCGACCGCTGGACATGGGCTTCGTCGAAGTTGCCTGGCGCCGAGTCGATGGCGCACAGCGTGCCGAAGAAGGTCCCGTCCGGCCGATGGATCGGAACGGACGCGTAGCTCTCAAGCCCGTAGATCCGGGGCGTGTGATGCGTGGAGTAAAGCGGGTGTGCGCTCGCATTCGCGAATACGACGGAGGTCGCGGACCGCCTGATTTCGTCGCAGATGGTGGTTTCGAGCACCAGTTGGCCACCTGGAACCAGCCCGAAACCCAGGGTGTCGAGTGTGGCGCACGCCGTCCAGGTTGTCTCGGTCACGCGGGCAATAGCGGCGAATCGCGAACCCGTGATGTGAGCTACGGTTTCGAGGATTCGCGGCACCGCCTGGATTCGACCGATCTCAGCGATGTCGTTCAGCAGATCAGGGTCGGTCAGGGTGTCCATGCGTGACAGGTTGGGTCGGTGGCGCATTATCTCATGGGGGGAACCCGTGCGTTGGCAGGTCCGCAGGCGTGCGGGCCAGTCGGGCTGGGCACTCAGGGCCCGGTGGGTGTCCCGACGGAGGCAAGCGAGCCCTTCGTCGATACAGGGCCGTGAGCAAGGCAGCCACTGGGGGGCGACATCCGGTGGAGGATTGAAGGCGGCTCGCTTCGCGTGGCAACCCACGGCTGCTTGCGCACTTCAGCCAGTTGCTGTGACAAGGCCGGTTGTCGACTGCCGGTAGCCGCCTCCGGGCCGCCCACGGCCGACTCACCTCGACACAGCGGACAAAGAAGAACAGACGCAACGGTGTCGCCATGCAGCAGAGCAGCTCGGCGACGCCAGCGGCCCTACCCGTCATTGCGTGGCTAGCGCCGGTCTTCGTACCTGATGCCGTACCCGTTTCCCACGCGGTGGATGCGTGCGAAGCCAAGCTCCCCCAGGTGCATGCCGGCGACCATCAGCCCATCGGCGCTGACAACATCCAGAAGCCGTGAGCGTGTGGCGGCCGCCAGCAGCGGGTCCTGGTCGAATGCGATGGATACCGAGGGGCGGGCTATCTGGATATGCGGAAAATGCACGATATCGCCCCAGATCAACGCGCTTCGCCCTGCCGACTCGATGCGGTAGCCCACGTGCCCTGCGCTATGCCCGGGTAGCGGCAGCATGTGCATGCCCGGCAGCACCTCGCCCTCCCCCGCGACCCGAAGATGGTGGCGATACCGGGCGACGACCTGGCGTGCCAGCAGGAAGTTGCCGCGTGCGCGCGCGTTGCTCCGCGCAAGGTTGGCATCGTCCTCCCAGAAGGCCAACTCGCGTGGGTGGATCAACAGTTCCGCGTTGGCGAAGACCGGCCCGCCCTGCGCGTCGAGCAGGCCGCCGACATGGTCAGGATGGGCATGCGTCAGCAGCACGGCGTCCACCTCGGCAGGCTGCACACCCGCCCGCGCGAGGTTGGCCGTCAGCTGCCCACCCCATCCCTTTACGCCGCCAGCGCCGGCATCGATGAGCATCGTGCGGCCCTGCCCGCGCACCAGATACGCGTTGATGTGGATCGACGCCGGATCGTGCACACCTGCGCGTGCCTGCAGCCGGAGGGCATCGGCCGGGTCGATGTGGGAAAGGAGCTCCAGGCTGGCAGGCAGGTGGCCATCACTGATGGCCTGGATGAAAAAGTCGCCCGTCTGCTGCGCAGGCAGGGCCGGTCCAAGCAGGGGTGTGTTCATGGTCGGTCATCCGTTCCGGGCGTGCAGTGACGCGGGGGTGCAGCCAAAGCAACGGATACGCGCCGCCATCCCTGCATGCTGTTGGATCGCCAGCGCGAGCTGACGCATGAATTCGTCCATGAGCGCTGGCGTTCTCGCCGGCGAAAGACGGTAGGTCAGTTCCGCGGACGCCGGGTAGCCGCGCCCATGACGCACGCTCAGGTACTGGATGTGCACGTTGTCCAGGGCCGCCCCAAGCAGGTCGGTACATAACTGCGTGCATCGTTCGGTGAGCGCCGCCAGATGGGTGTGCGCCGGCATGCGTTGCTCGGTGAAGTAGATCGTCAGCCCGGGCATGTCAGCGCGGCTCCAGTGCACGGGGTGCAGCACCCTGCGGGCTGTTCAGCTGCCCGGTCAGGGGCACATAGGCGTGCACGCCCTCGGGCAGGGTATCCACGCCCGGCGCTCCCGCCTGCGCAACCGATGCCAGCCAGAGTCGTGCAGGCGTGCGGTCCAGGGCAACGGCATGCAGCGCCTGCGAGGTGATCCCCATCGCCGTCAGCGGGCCCGGCCCCGCATGGCTCACCAGCAGATACCCGCCCGACTCGATGGCCGGCGCCCGGGCGGGGCTGTCGTACAGAGTGCGGCGCCACTGGGTGATGTGCCGCTGCCAGCGCGCGAAATTGCCGCCGCCCTTCCGGGCGTATTCCTCGCCCAGCAGGACCTCAAGGCCGTCGATCGTATGCAGGGCGAGGTAAGCGGGGCAGCCGGGACCGGATGCCCTGAAGCGTTGCGAGGTGTGGAAGCCGCGCACGGAAATGAGTGCGGGCAGTTTCTGCAGGCTGTAGAAGTGGTTCCACTCCGCCTCACTGGCAGGATCGGCAAAGGTGCATTCGACGGCGTAGATCATGGACGTGCTCTCCTGGCCCGGGCCCAGCGCCCGGCCCTCATTGATGTTCCATCATGCTAGGCCTGCCTTTTCAGGCGCAAAAGCGATAAATCGGTATGCTTCCGTGACACAACGTCACGCTGGACGCCCTTCATGCGCAGAAAAATCCCCAGCAGCGCCGCCCTGACCGCCTTCGAAGCGGCTGCCCGCCATGGCAGCTTCGCGCGGGCCGCGGAAGAGCTTTCGCTGACCGAAGGCGCCATCAGCCGCCAGATCGGCAGGCTGGAGTCGTTCCTGGGGGTCGCGCTGTTCGAACGCATCGGCAATCGTGTCCGCCTGCTGCCCAATGGCGCGCGCTACGCCGGCCAGGTCCGTGAGCTGCTGGACCGGCTGGACCGGGACAGCCAATACCTGATGGGCCAGCCGGAGAACGCCGCGAGCCTGGACATCGCCGTTACACCGACGTTCGCGATGCGCTGGCTCATCCCCCGCCTGGCCAGTTTTGGCCGACTGCATCCCAACATCACCGTGCATCTGTCCGAGCGCACCGAACCGTTTGCGCTGGCAGGAAGCGGGGTCGATGCCGCCGTGCACTTCGAGCATCCAGCGTGGGCGGGCATGCGGACCTATCCGCTGCTGCAGGAAGTGCTTTTGCCGGTTTGCCACCCATCGCTGCTCGGCGGGCGCAAGCGCTTGCCCGCATTGGACACGCTGCCGCGTCTGCACAGGCGGCACAGCCCTGACGCCTGGCAGCGCTACGCCGAGGAAACAGGCGTGCTCCTCACCAATCCCGCGGTAGGCGCGCGCTACGACCTGCACGCGATGCTGATCGAGGCGGCGCTGGCCGGGTTGGGCGTTGCCCTGGTGCCGCGCCTGTACGTGGAGGCGGAGCTGGAACAGGGGCGCCTGGTCGCGCCATGGGCCCACCCCACGCGCGTATCAAAGACCTTCTGTCTGGTACTGCCCGAGCCAATCGGCCTGACCGCCGGCCCGGTGCAGGTGTTTGCGCACTGGCTGCTGGACGTGGCGGGCAAGCCGGGCGCCGACCGGGAGGCCTGAGCGGCCCTGCAGCGCGTGGCCTGCAGCCCAGGGAGAGCGCGGCGGTGCGCTCGGCCAACCAGCTCTCAATGGCGTCCGGAGCGCTCCCGCTTTCCATCCTCGTGCTGCGCCGTCGCGCGGCTCTGCGCGAACTCCGGGAAGGTCTCTGCCATCGACGCGTTGTCCGGCAGAACGTAGAACACACCACCGCGCTCGAACGTGGACCGCACGACGCGCTCGTAGAACTCCGAGGACACGTTGATGCAGCCATGGGTGACGCGGTTGTCATCCGGCGTGGGCGACGCGAGGCGTTCGGCGCGCTTCTCTGCCGGCGTGCCGGGCGGCGTCGGGTGGATGGACACGGCGGAATCGTAGTCCACCCACAGCACGCGGCCGGCATCGATGGAGGGGCCATAGCCGCCGACGAAACGACCAGCCGGTGTAGTGCGATCGCGCCCCGGAATCTCGCGCAGCGCGAGGCCGGCAACGCCCGGGGCGGAGTGGTCGCCGGTAGCCGAGCCGAACAGCGCGGGTGCTGCGCCGCGAAGCTTGCCATCACCACCAAACACCAGGATCTGTGCAGCGGCCTTGTCCATGACCGCGAACGGGTAGCCCTGGCTGTCCTTGCTGGCCACTACCCAACCGGCCAGTTCGATCACGGTATCGGACACGTCCTGGCCCTGCGGAAGCTCATCGACGGCGGCCACAGGTTGCGTGGCGTTGTCTGCCGCGCTGGCCGCACCGACGCTGGTCAATGCCAGCGCCAGGGCCAGCGCAGCATGGCGTGCAATGTAAGAGTGCGTACGGATGGGAAGGGTCCTCGGAATGAAGCGCGTGCGGCTCACGGGGACCAGTGGCCAGAAGCGGCCACCGGTCCCCGATTCAAGCGTTTCTCACAGGTGGTGCAGGAGCGATCAACCGCGCGGCTTGCGTCGAGGGGCCTGTTCGAGCTGCTGGACGCGGCCTTCGATCTGATCCAGACGCTGGTTGGCCTGTTGGGCGGACTGATTGGCGGACTCGGCGCTCTGGGCGGCGCCCTGCACCTTCACATCGAGCTGGTCGAGGCGTGAGTTGATCGTTGCAAATTCGTCTTTGTAGGTGGCGCAGGAGCTGAGTCCGACGGCGACGACAATCGCCACACCGAAACTACGAGCCATCGTCAAATGCTGCTTGTTAAGGGACATTGCACACCCTCCTTTCGTCTGGGGTCTCCGGAATATAGCCGGCTTTTCGCCCGAGTCAGGAAACGCTTTCAGCTACAGTTGGAGGAAGTAGAGGGGGCGTGAAGGACGCGAAATCCGCCGTGACGGAGCCTGAATACGCGGGTGCTGCGCGACCCGCCGCGAACGTCCATTGCGGCTGATTTCGGCCAGATGGGTCGCTGGCGGTGACCCTGCCAGACTGCCTCGTCTGTCACTCTCTTCGATCCCCACCTGCGCGCTGATCCGGGCCACCCATGAAACACCCACGCGCTTCAGCCATCCAGACAGATACGGCGCACGGACCGACGTCGCCGGGTCTGTTCGCCGCGTTGCGGGATCTGCTGCTCCCGTACAAGGATCATCTTGTCGTCGTGCACGACGACGACGCGCACTTCTACGCCAACGGCATGCACGCCGCCGCCAACGGCAAGGCGCAGTTCTTTGCCGCGGTGAAGATGTCCGGCAGGAGGTGTGCCTTCCACTTCATGCCCGTCTACGACTTCCCCGAGCTGCTGGTGGAGATCAGCCCGCTTCTGAAGAAACTCATGCACGGAAAATCCTGCTTCAACATGACGGTCAATGACCCGGTCCTGCTGGACGAACTGCGGTTGCTCGTCGCACAGGGCGTGCATCGCTACATGGCGGCCGGCAAGCTCTGAGTGCGCAGGCGCGCGCTACGGCGGGCGACGTGGACGCACCTGCCCTCCCCTGACCCATCAGGAGCGCACCGTGCTGCGTTATTGGATCAAGGCATTGAACGCAGCCATGCTGCCGCTGCCTCGATGGCGTCCTGATCGCTGGGCACAGGCTGCTCGGGCTGTATGCCATGTGGGTAGGCCACACCCGAGCGATCGAGCATCATCGCCCTGGTCAGCCGCAGGGCGCCGCCATCCGGGAGCGGATAGCCGCGGTTGGCAGTGGCAAGACCCGCGGTCGGCTGCCCGAAGAAGCGGGTGCCCGGACGGGCCCTGAACGACACGGCCACCGCCTCGCCGGAGCTCCCCGTCTTCGGCCCCACCAGCACTGCCACACGATGGTGGGCCATGTCGCCTCCGCACGCCTTGGGCGCGCGGGCGCGCCACGATGTCGCCACCCCGTTGCGATCGCGGAATGCACCGACCTCGCCATCGCCCAGCAGCGCGTGCACGCCGCTGAGCATGGGCCACATGTTGCCGCCGGTGTTCTGGCGAAGATCGAGGATCCAGCCCTTGGTGGACGCTGGGGCCAGCCGCGCGATCTGCTCGCATAGTCCGGTCGCGAAGGCTTCACCGGCGGCTGCATCGGTCCCGCGCAGGCCGGGCACCAGTACGTAGCCGAGGTCCTGCATCGGCCTCACCTCGATGGCCCGCGTCGCCACGGCTCGCTGGCGGTATGCCAAGGCTTCGTTGGGAGACTGGAGGAAGCTGTGGCGATCTGCCAGCGCGTCCAGGACCTTGCGTATCCTGCCGTACGCCTCCTGGGCGGGACGTTGTTTCAGCTCCGGCGTCAGCTGCGCCTGCTGCACGGTCGGCCAGTCAACCTTGTCGGCGTTCAAGGCGTTGGCGCGAATCGTGGCAAGGGCATACGCGACCACGTCATAGGCCGATACGCCGCCCGACGGCGCATCCTGCGCCGTCAGCGTGAGATGCTCGACTGCGACACGCCCGGGGCTGTTCAGGGTGGCCCCCAGCTTGAGATGGGTCGTTCCCGAAGGGATATAGAGCCGCAGTTCCCTCGCCTGTGCGCCGTCAGCCAGATGCACCGGCTCGCCCCCCGAACTCGCGAAGGCCAAGCGCCCTGTCGGGCCATCCGCACGGATCCAGAGCGTGGCGATGCCGTTGCCATCGGTTACCTGCACGCTGCCGGCCAGGCGCGCCTCCCGCCCCTGGAACGGACCGGCGTCCAGCGAGGTGATGGCGCCGACGAATGCCTTATCACCGGTGGATTCGGCCGACAGGGTGATGGCGCCGCCGCGCGTTTCCAGGATGTCGCCCGCACCGCGGGTGACCGAGAGTGGGCTGGTGCCCGTCCAGACGGTGTCCGCTGACGCGCCACTGCTGAGCAGTGCAAGAAGGAGAAACATCGCGGTGCGGGGCATGGGCAACGTCCTTGTCCGGGTTGAAAAACCATCCTTGGTTCACCTGTACGGCCGTCGACATCCCGACATCCGCAGGGGAGCGGGTCTTTCGGATCACGACGATTCCGAGGATGTCACTCGGTGCCAGGCAGCGTGGAATGTACCGTCTGCGCATGCGTGCTTCAACTGCGACTGCCACGCAGAAAAATCGGCATCGGGATCGAGCGCGTGCATCAGTAGCGAGGATGTTCGGAACAGCACGCCCTCCTGCGTGTCGCAACGATCGAATGCAGCGTCGCGCAGCCGCGCACGATCGACGCGGCTGTCGAACTCGGGGCCAGGATAGTTGGCCCATGGCCGGCCAACCCTCCCCTACCCGAGCCGCCCCTCGCGCAGCCGATAGCTGCGATGCACGATGCCCTCGGGCAATACGTCGTGGCTGATCATCAACAGACTGCGCCCACCCAGCGCCGCCACCATGTCATGCAGCAATGCATGCGCGGTATCCACGTCCAGGCCGTCGGTGGGCTCGTCCAGCAGCAGGATCGGCGAGCCACGCAGCAGCGCGCGCGCCAGCGCCAACCGCCGGGCCTGGCCGGCGGACATGGTCGCGCCATTCTCGCCGACCCAGGCGTGCAGTCCCCCCAACTGGTCGGCCCAGGCCTCCAGGCGCACGTCGGTTAGCACCTGCCACAGCTGCGCGTCGCTGGCCTGCGGGTCGCCCAGGCGCAGGTTGTCGGCGATGCTGCCGGCAAACACCGGCGCATTCTGCGGCAGCCAGGCGATCTGGCGATGCCACTCGGCCTGGCTGAACTGGCGGATGTCGACGCCGCCGTAGCGGACGTAGCCCGAGGCCGGGTCCCACAGCCGCAACAGCAGCGAGGACAGCGTGGTCTTGCCGCTGCCACTGTCGCCGCGGATGGCGATGCGCTCGCCCGGGCGCAGCTGCAGCTGCACCTCATCCAGGACCCGGCGTGCCTGCCCCGGCCACTGGAAGGTGACGTGTTCGACGCTGAGCAAGGCCGCCTCCGCAGGCAGCGGTACCGGATCGCGTGGCTCGGCCACGCCGGGGGCCTGCTCGACGATCTGCTCCAGCCGCACCGCCGCCACCCGGCCGGACAGCCACGACTGCCAGGCCAGGCCGATGCCCGCCCACAGCTCCAGCAACGCCACGGTGAGGAACACCAGCGCGGCCGCCATGGCCGCATCGATGGCGCCGCGCTGGAAGCCAAGCAACGCCACCCACACCATCGCCAGTAGCCCGGCCGCCGCGCACAGACCATGCAGTGCATTGCCGCCGATCAGCCGCCAGCGACGGCGACGGTCGCGCGATTTCAACTGTTTGGCGGCCACCAGCACGCGCTGGTTCCAGTGCTCGCGCGCCTGCAGCGCGGTGAGGTCGGCTGCACCTTCCAACCCTTCGAACGCCTGCGCGCGCAGCTGCGCACGATGCCATGCGCGGTCGCGTTCCTCGCCACCCGCGCCGCGCACTGTCAGCCACGGCACGCCGATGCCGATCAGCAGCGCCAACACCGCCAGCAGCAGCGCGGCCGGCGGATGGATCAGCGCGGCCGAGACCACCGCCACCAGCGAAATGCCGCCCAACGCCAGCAGCGGGCCGATCGCACGGACCAGCAGGCCATCCACTTCGCCGATGTCCGACATCAGCCGTGCCAGCAGCTCCCCGGTGCGCACGCCGGCCAGCCGCGCCGGTGCCAGCGGCAGCGCGCGACGGAAGAACCACACGCGCAGGTCGCGTGCGATGCGCAGGGTGACATCGTGGCCGACCAGCTTCTCGAAATAGCGCGAGGCGATCCGCGCCATGGTCAGGCCGCGGATGCCCGCCGATGGGGAGAAGAAGTTGAACCCACTGCCGAGCCCGGCCGCGCCGGCCAGCGCCGCTGCGGTGAGGAAGCCGCCGGACAAGCCGAGCAGCGCGGTGCCGGCCAGCATGGTGATCCACAGCAGCAGCACGGTCAGCAGCAGGCGGCCGCGATGGCGGGCGAAGACGCCGCGCAGGGAATCGGTGCGCGGGGTGTGGATGCGCGGGGTGCTCATGGCGAGGCCTCCGTGGCCAGTGCCGTGCCGCCGGCGGTGAGGGTCAGGCGGGTATCGGCCCAGCGCATCGCGACCTCGCTGTGGGTGGCGATGACCACTGCACGGCCGCGTGCGAAGGCGGCCAGGGTGCGCAGCAGGTCGGCCTCGGTGTCCGGGTCGAGGAACGCGGTGGGCTCGTCGAGCAGCAGCAGCTGCGGGTCGCGCAGCAGCAACCGCGCCAGCCCGATCCGCCGTGCTTCGCCGCCGGACAGGCCGACGCCGCGCTCACCGATCACCGTGTCCAGCCCGTCGGGCAGCGCCTCGGCAAAGCGCATCACCTGCGCGGCCTCGGCCACCGCACGCAGGTGCGCATCGGTGGCCCCCGGGTCGGCCAGGCGCAGGTTGTCGGCGATGCTGCCGTGGAACAGATACGGGCGCTGGCCCGCATACCCCACGTCCATGCCCGGGCGCAGCACGATGCTGCCCGACTGCGGCGGCAGCCAGCCGGCCAGCGCCTCCAGCAGCGTGCTCTTGCCGCTGCCACTGGGGCCGACCAGCGCCAGGCGCTGGCCGGGCTCGATCTGGAAAGACAGCCTCTGGATCACATCGTGCCGTGCTCCCACCGGGCGCAGCACCAGGTCGCGCACCTGCACCGGCGGCGCGTGCTGTTCCAGCAGCTCCGGTGCGCGCGGCACCGCCGCTGGTGCGTCGACGGCGGCCTCGGCGGCGGGCAGTTCGCCAAGCAGGCGCTCAACCTCGGCCGCAGCGGCCAGCGCGTTGGCACGATCGTGGTAGTGCGCGGCCAGGCGCCGCAGCGGCGCGTAGAACTCCGGGGCCAACAGCAGGCAGAACATCCCCACGCCCAGCGTGGGCACCTGCGCATGCAGCGACATCAGCCCCAGGTAGCTCAGCCCGAAGTACAGCGCGACCATCGCCACGCTGATCGAGGCGAAAAACTCCAGCACCGTGGAGGAGAGGAATGCGATCCGCAGCACTTTCATGGTGCGCTCGCGCACGCCTTCGGCGGCGGCGGCCACGCCATCCAGCTCGGCCTCGCCCCGGCCATACAGGCGCAGCAGGCCCAGGCCCTTGATGCGGTCGGCGAAGTGCCCGCTCATCCGCGCCAGCTCACCCAGCTGGGCACGCCCGGCCGCTTCGGCGCCCCAGCCGACCAGCATCATGAAGAACGGCACCAGCGGCGCGGTGAACACCAGGATCAGCGCCACCACCCAGTCGGTCCAGGCCACGGCCAGCACGATCAGCAGGGGCACCACCACCACTTCGATGCGGACCGGCTGGTAGCCGGCGTAATAATTCTCGACTGCATCGGCATGGGTGAGCATCAGCTCGCCCAGCTCACCGGTGCGCTGCTGGCGCAGCCACAGCGGGCCGCGCGCCAGCAGCCGCCGGTAGACCCGCTCGCGCAGCGCCAGCCGCGCGGTGTCGGCCACCTCGCCCGCCGCCGCCTGGGTGGCACTGCCCAGCAGCGCGCGGATGACCAGCACCGCCAGCAGCGCGACCAGCACCGGCACCGCGCTGGCCAAGGGGCGATGCTGCACCAGCACGGCCTGGATCAACCAGGCGATTGCCGCCGCCTGCCCGATCAACAGCCCACCGGACAGGCAGATGCACAGCGCGGCCAGGCGCTGGCGGCTGCGCGCGGCGACCGCCAGGCTGCCCAGCCAGTGCAGGCGCTGGCGGCGCAGGGCGGCGGTATCGGCAGGGCTCGCGTCAGGGGGTATGCTCAAGACAGCTCACAGAGGGACACAGGGAGGTTCCGGTCGATTGTAGTGGGTGCCGGGATGGCCCCCGTGCGGCAAGCGGTCGCAGGCTGCGCCGATCGCATACGATTCCCTCGTGGAACCGTTTGTACATTGATCTGAATCAAGGCTGTTTGAAGTTGCTGGTCACAGAATTCACTCCGTAGACCCCTTCCCGCCACCTGAAACGGCAAAACCCAACGAGGTAGCCAGGCCATGATTGATCAGACAGTCGTAGAACTGTCACGGCTGCAATTCGCCCTGACCGCGATGTACCACTTCCTATTCGTCCCGCTCACGCTTGGCCTGTCCTTCCTGGTGGCCATCATGGAGAGCGTGTACGTCATGACCCGCAAACAGGTCTGGCGGCAGATGACCCTGTTCTGGGGCACGCTGTTCGGCATCAACTTCGCCATCGGCGTGGCCACCGGCCTGGTGATGGAATTCCAGTTCGGCATGAACTGGTCGTACTACAGCCATTACGTCGGCGACATCTTCGGTGCGCCGCTGGCGATCGAAGGGCTGATGGCGTTCTTCCTGGAAGCCACCTTCATCGGCCTGTTCTTCTTCGGCTGGAAGCGCCTGAGCGCGGTCAAGCACCTCACCGTGACCTGGCTGATGGCGCTGGGCACCAACCTGTCGGCGGTGTGGATCCTGATCGCCAACGGCTGGATGCAGAACCCGACCGGTGCGGTGTTCAACCCGGAAACGATGCGCATGGAAGTGGTCGACTTCGCCGCGGTGCTGTTCAACCCGGTGGCGCAGGCCAAGTTCGTGCACACCGTCAGTGCCGGCTACGTGACCGGCGCGATCTTCGTGATGTCCATCAGTGCGCTGTACCTGCTGCGCAACAAGTACAAGGACATGGCCCGCCGCTCGTTCGCGGTGGCCGCCGCGTTCGGCCTGCTGTCGTCGCTGTCGGTGGTGGTGCTGGGTGACGAGAGCGGGTATGCCGCCAGCGAACACCAGAAGATGAAGCTGGCCGCCATCGAGGCGATGTGGGAAACCGAGCGTGCCCCGGCCGACTTCACCGCCTTCGGCATCCCCAACCAGAGCACCCACGCCAATGATTACGCGATCAAGATCCCGTACCTGATGGGGCTGATCGCCACCCGTTCGCTGGACCAGCCGATCCCCGGCATCCTGGAACTGGTGGGCCGCGCCGAGAACCGCATCCGCGGCGGCCAGCTCGCCTACGGTGCGCTGGAGCGCGTGCGCAAGGACAAGAACGACCTCGAAGCGCGTGAGATGTTCGACCGCCACTGGCAGGATCTTGGCCATGGGCTGCTGCTCAAGCGGTACCGCGAGGACATCCTCAACGCCACGCCGGAAGAAATCTCCAAGGCGGCGATGGATACCGTGCCGCGCGTTGCCCCGCTGTTCTGGACCTTCCGCATCATGGCGGGCCTGGGCTTTTACCTGATCGCATTCTTCGCGGTGGCCTTCTACTTCTCCTGCCGGAACAGCTTCCAGGACAAGCGCTGGTTCCTGAAGCTGGCCGTGTGGTCGCTGCCGGCACCGTGGATCGCGATCGAGTGCGGCTGGTTCGTGGCCGAGTACGGTCGCCAGCCGTGGGCGGTGGACGGCGTGCTGCCCACCTTCTATGCCGCATCGGGCCTGGCACTGCATGAAATCCTGACCACGCTGGCGGTGTTCACCGCGCTGTACACGGTGCTGCTGGTGATCGAGGTCAAGCTGATGCTGAAGGCGATCCGCAAGGGCCCCGACGACATCCTGCCCACCCTGCAGGCCGACATCCGCCCCGTTACCCCCATTGCCGCCGCCCCCGGCCAAGCCTGAGGCAGGAGAATCCAGATGGACTTCATTGCACTTGATTACACCACGCTCCGCGTGATCTGGTGGCTGCTGCTCGGCATCCTGCTGATCGGCTGGGCGGTCATGGACGGTTTCGACCTTGGCGTCGGCACCCTGCTGCCGTTCGTGGCCAGGACCGACGACGAACGCCGGCTGGTGATCAACACCGTCGGCCCGGTCTGGGAAGGCAACCAGGTATGGCTGGTGCTGGGCGGTGGCGCGATCTTCGCCGCCTGGCCGCCGCTGTACGCGGTCAGCTTCTCCGGCTTCTACCTGGCGGTGTTTGCCATGCTGTTCGGCCTGATCCTGCGGCCGGTCGGCTTCAAGTACCGCAGCAAGATGCCGTCCAAGCGCTGGCGCGACAACTGGGACCGCGTGCTGTTCGTGGGTGGCCTGCTGCCGGGCCTGATCGCCGGCGTGGCCGTGGGCAACGTGCTGTTGGGCGTGCCGTTCCACTTCGATGACAGCATGCGCATCTTCTACACCGGCTCGTTCTTCGGCCTGCTTACCCCGTTCGCGCTGGTGGCCGGCCTGGTCAGCGTCGCCATGCTGGTCTCGCATGGCGCGGCGATGCTGGTGATCAAGACCGACGGCCCGGTGGCCGAGCGGGCGGCCCGTTACGGCAGTGTCGCGGCGCTGGTCAGCTTCGTGTTGTTCGCCGCGGCCGGCGCCTGGGTGGCCTTCGGCCTGCCCGGGTACCAGATCACCTCGCAGGTGTTCACCGACGGCCCGACCAACCCGCTGCTGAAGACCGCCGAAATCGGCACCGTGGCCGGTGGCTGGCTGCGCAACTACAGCAGCATGCCCGCCACCCTGGTGTTCCCGGTGCTTGGCCTGCTCGGTGCGCTGGCCAGTGCGGTGCTGCTGCGTGCCCGCCGTGGCGGCCTGGCGTTCATCGCCTCGGGCACGTCCATCGCCGGCATCATCCTCACCGTCGGCTTTGCGATCTTCCCGTTCCTGCTGCCCTCCTCCAGCCAGCCCACCTCCAGCCTGACCGTCTGGGACAGCTCGTCCAGCCACCTCACGCTGTGGATCATGCTGATCGCCACGGCCATCTTCCTGCCCATCATCCTGGCCTACACCACCTGGGTGTACCGCGTGTTGAAGGGCAAGACGACCGCCGAGGAGATGGGCGACAACCCCAACGCGTATTGATCCCCGGTGCCGGCCAGCGGCCGGCCCCCACCCCCGCACATAGGAGATTGACCATGTGGTACTTCGCCTGGATCCTCGGCGCCGGCCTGGCCTCGGTCGTGGCCATCCTCAACGGCATGTGGTTCGAAGCCCGCGAAACCAGCCGGCTGGACGACGAGCAGCGTTGAAACTGTAAAAAAAGGTTGCCGATACGGCCTTCACACCGTATTCTTGGCGGCTCCTTCGGGGTGTAGCTCAGTCTGGTAGAGCGCTACGTTCGGGACGTAGAGGTCGCAGGTTCGAATCCTGTCTCCCCGACCACTTCTGGTGGTCGCATCGAAGCCTGGAAACACGATTTCCAGGCTTTTGTGTCTAAGGCCGTGGTGACACGGCACCGAAGGTGAATGAAACATCCCCCTTGCCGCCGAATGCGGGGATGGCTACAATAGGCGGCTCCTTACGGGGTGTAGCTCAGTCTGGTAGAGCGCTACGTTCGGGACGTAGAGGTCGCAGGTTCGAATCCTGTCTCCCCGACCAGTTACTGGTCACATTGAAGCCTGGAAGACTCACGTCCTCCGGGCTTTTTTGTGTTTGTCGTTCTGCGTGCCTTTGCGGGTATGTCAGCCGGTGCGTTCGCCGCGCGAAGAGCAGCCGAGCGTGGCTCGGCTCTACCGTCATGGAAGGGTGTCGCGTTCAGCGCAATGGTCCTGATCTCCCACCCGCCCCGGCCCTGCGTGGCATGACCGCGTTTCATCGCCCGGACAGACCGCGCGGGTACAATGCCCGCCTTCGGGATGCGCGCGGCCTGCCCCATCCTTGCCATTGAATCCACGCTGCCACCGGCCCTGCGCCGGCGGCGGCGTTTCCGCACATCCGCCCCCACGGTGTTGCGCCACCTGCACGAGATCCACGCCCATGACGCCAACCGATCCCCCTGCCTCGTCCCTGTTGCGCGGACGCGTGCTGGCCTTTGCCGCCATCCTGCTGGCTGCGCTGAACCTGCGCACCGCGGTTACCTCGGTGACCCCGCTGCTGGACCTGCTCGGCACGACCTTCGGCTTCGGCACCACGATGACCGGTGTGCTCGGCATGCTGCCCACGGCCTCGTTCGCGCTGTTCGGCGTTACCACGCCGATGGTGGCCCGTCGCATCGGGCTGGAACGCACCGCCCTGCTCGCCATGGGCCTCGCCACCGTGGGCCTGCTGTTGCGCTCGATGGCCGGCGGCATTGGCAGCCTGCTGTTCGGCTCCATCGTCGCGCTGGCCGGCATGGGCATCGGCAACGTGGTGGTGCCGCCGCTGGTGAAGCGCTACTTCGCCAACCGCGTTGGCACCGTCAGCACGCTGTACATCACCGTGCTGCAGGTCGGCACGATGATGCCGGCCCTGCTCGCCGTGCCGCTGGCCGAAAGCGCCGGCTGGCGCGTGTCGCTCGGCATCTGGTCGATCCTCGCCCTGGCCGCCGCGCTGCCGTGGCTGATGCTGGCCCGGCGCCGCCCGCACCCGGACCCGCTGGACACCGCCGCCGATCCGGCCGCGCAGCCGCACGGCAAGGTCTGGCGCACGCCGCTGGGCTGGGGCATGACGCTGATGTTCGGCATGACCTCGCTGATGACCTACTCGATGTTCACCTGGTTGCCGAGGATCGTGGTGGAAGCCGGTGCCAGCCCGGGCTTCGGCGGGATCATGGTGGCCATCTTCGCCGCCTGCGGCCTGCTGCCGTCGCTGACCATGCCAGCCCTGGCCGTGCGCCTGCGCAACCCGTTCCCGCTGGTGCTGATCGGCTTTTCCGCGTTCCTGATCGCGTTCGCCGGGCTGCTGTTCGCGCCGATGAAGGCGCCGTGGCTGTGGGCGATCCTGCTCGGCATCGGCCCGTCCACCTTCCCGCTGGCGCTGACCCTGATCAACCTGCGCACCCGCACCCCGGCCGGCTCGGCGGCGTTGTCCGGTTTCATGCAGGGCGTCGGGTATGCCTTCAGCTGCCTGGGGCCGTTCCTGTTCGGCTGGCTGCACGCGATCAGCGGCGCGTGGTACCTGCCGTTCGGGTTCCTGGTGTTCTGCGCGCTGGTGCTGCTGGCCGCCTCGTGGGTGGCCTGCAAGCCGCAGAAGCTCGAAGACCAGTGGTGATCTGACCACGGGCAGCGCCCGCCGTCGGCCGACAGCGCGTGCGTTGCATCCGAGGGAGCCGGCCAATGGCCGGCTCTATCCTTTACGCGCGGGTCTGGCCTTCGCCGCGCACCACGAAGCGCTCGACCGTGAGCGCCTCCAGGCCCATCGGGCCGTAGGCGTGCAGGCGCGTGGTGGAGATGCCGATCTCCGCGCCGAGGCCAAGCTCACCGCCGTCGGAGAAGCGCGAGGACGCGTTGACCATCACCACCGCCGAGCGCAGCGCGTGCACGAAACGTTCGGCTGCCTGCGGGTCTTCGGTGGCGATCACCTCGGTGTGGTCCGAGCTGTATTGCTGGATATGCGCCAGCGCCTGCTCGAGGTCGTCGACCACGCGCACGGCGATGACCAGGTCCAGGTACTCGGCGGCGTAATCCTCGTCGGTGGCCGGCTGCGCATCGGTGAGCCACTGGCGCGCACGGTCATCGGCACGCAGCTGCACGCCACGCGCGCGCAGTGCCGCGTCGGCCAACGGCAGGAAGGTCGCGGCGCTGTCGGCGTGCACCAACAGCGTCTCCAGCGAGTTGCAGGCCGACGGCCGGCTGCATTTTCCATCCACCAGCAGCGCCAGCGCACGCTCCACATCGGCCGCGCGGTCCACGTACAGGTGGCACACGCCCTTGTAGTGCTTGATCACCGGCACGCGCGCGTGTTCGGCCACGAAGCGGATCAGGCCTTCGCCCCCGCGCGGGATCGCCAGGTCCACCAGGTCGTTGAGCTGCAGCAGTTCCAGCATGGTCTCGCGGCGCAGGTCGTCGACCAGGGTCAGCGCGGCATCGGCCACGCCGGCCTCGCGCAGTGCGCGCTTGAGTGCGGCGGCAATGGCGGTATTGGAATGGATCGCCTCCGAACCGCCGCGCAGGATCACGCCGTTGCCCGCCTTGATGCACAGCGCCGCTGCATCGGCGGTCACGTTCGGGCGCGCCTCGTAGATCATGGCGATCACGCCCAGTGGCACGCGCACCTTCTGCACGCGGATGCCGTTGGGGCGCACGTCGTCGCGGGTGATCGTGCCGACCGGGTCCGGCAGCGCGGCGACCTCACGCAGGGCCGCGGCGATGCCGGCCAGGCGCTGCGGGTTCAGTGCCAGGCGATCCAGCATCGCGGTGCCGACGCCCTTTTCGCTCGCGGCGGCAAGGTCGCGCGCGTTTGCGGCAAGGATCGCATCGGCATCGGCCTCCAGTGCGGCGGCCATCGCCTCCAGCAGCGCCGCCTTGGCGGTGGAGGACAGCTGCGCCAGTTGCTGGGCCGCGTCGCGGCAGGCCAGCGCCTGGGCGCGGATGTCGGAGGGGGAGCTGGCGACCATCTCAATATCCTCGGAAAAAGCAGCGTAGGGCCACGCCATGCGTGGCTGCGGAGTCTCGAACGATGCCCGGGTGCGCGGCCACGCAGTGCGTCGCGCGACATCGCAAGGCGCCGATCACAGCAGTACCAGGTCGTCGCGATGGATCACGTTGCCACCGTAGTTGTAGCCGAGCACGCTTTCAATGTCGCGCGAATGGCGGCCGGCGATGCGGCGGATGTCGCTGGCCGAATACTGGCTCACGCCCCGCGCCAACCGTACCTCGCCACTGGCATCGCACAGACGTACTTCGACCATGTCGCCACGGCGGAAGTCCCCGTCCGCGCCGCGCACGCCACCGGGCAGCAGCGAGGCGCCCTTGTCGCGCAGCGCAGTTGCCGCGCCGTCGTCGACCAGGATCGCGCCCGGCTCCAGCGGCGCATGCCGCAGCCAGTACTTGCGTGCGGCCACGCGGGTCTGCGCGGCGTGGATGCGCGTGCCGAACAGGCGCCCCTGCGCCAATGCGCGGACCACCTCGCTGTCGCGGCCGTTGAACAGGCAGGTGTCGATGCCGACCCGGCCGGCCTTGGCGGCGGCCTCCAGCTTGGTATACATGCCGCCGGTGCCCGCCCCACTGCCGGCCCCGCCGGCCATCGCCAGCACCTCGCCGGTGAGCTCGGGCACGTCATGGATCGGACGCGCCTGCGGGTCGCGGCGCGGGTCGGCGCTGTACAGGCCATCGATGTCGGTGGCGATGAACAGCACGTCGGCATCGATCAGCGCGGCCACGGTGGCGGCGAGGTTGTCGTTGTCGCCCAGCTTGAGCTCGTCCACCGAGACGGTGTCGTTCTCGTTGACCACCGGCAGCGCGCCCAACCGCAGCAGCTCATTGAGGGTAGCGCGCGCATTGAGGTAGCGACGGCGATTGCGCAGGTCGTCGTGGGTGAGCAGCACCTGCGCCACCGGGCGCTCGAAGAAGCGCTGCCACAGCCCGATCAGCTGTGCCTGGCCCAGCGCCGCCAGCGCCTGGCGCGCCGCCATGGCCGCACCGGCTTCCAGCGCGCGCGGCACGATGGCGCGGCCGGCGGCCACCGCGCCGGAGGAAACGATCACCACCTCGCGCCCGGCCAGCACATTGGCCGAGACGAACTGCGCCAGCCCCAGTGCGTGGCGTGGCGACAGGCCACCACCGTCGGCGGCGAGCAGGCTGCTGCCGACCTTGAGCACCGCGCGCTTCCACGCCGGGACGGGTTGTTCGGGGAACGGCGAATGCACGGGCAGCGTCATCGGTGTGCGCCTCAGCGCGTGTTCCATTCGTGGATGCGGGCGGTGGCGCTGCCGTGTACCAGCAACGGGTCGGTGTCCACCAGCGCCTGCGCGGCGGCCAGGTCGGCGATGTCCTGCAGCACGTAGGCACCGCCGCGCTTGTCGCTGAAACCGCCGGTCAGCAGCAGCTGGCCGCGGGCGCGCACCTCGTCGAGGAAACGCGCGTGCTCGGCGCCCACCTCGTCGCGGAACGCCGGGGTCCGCGTGACCAGGACCAGGTAACAGGTTTTCATGCAGTTCCCCTTTGCCGGGCGGGCCCGGCACGACGATGAAGAAACGGCGACCTTGCGGTCGCCGTCGTGATCACACCAGTGCGGCCCAACGGGCACGCAGCTCGTCCAGCCGCAGGTCGGCGGCGGCACCGGGCGAGACGCGCGCGGCCAGGCTGCCTTCGGGCGTGCGCCCCTGCCCTGCACTGTCGGCACCGGCGGCAGCGGCCTTGTAGGCCTCTCGGAACGGTACGCCGGCTACGGCCGCCTCCACCGCCACGTCGGTGGCATACATGCCCGAGTCGATGGCGGCGCGCAGCTTGTCATCGCGCCATTCCAGGTTGGCCAGCAGCGCCGGCAACAGCTCCAGCGCGGCCAGGCCACGGCCGAAGCCGTGGAAGATGGCGCCCTTGCTGCTCTGCAGGTCGCGGTGGTAACCGGACGGCAGCGACAGCAGCTGTTCGATCTCGGTGCGCGCCGCGGCCACGCTGGCATGGGTGGCGCGCATCAGTTCGATGACGTCCGGATTGCGCTTGTTGGGCATGATCGAGCTGCCGGTGGTGTACTGCGCCGGCAGCGCGACGAAGCCGAACTCGCCGCTGGTGAACAGCGACAGGTCCCACGCGATGCGGCGCAGGTCCAGGGTCGCCCCGCCCAGGGCTTCAAGGGCGGCCAGCTCGAACTTGCCGCGCGAGAGCTGCGCATAGATCGGCGAGACCTGCATGCGCGCAAAGCCCAGCGCGGCGGTGGTGTGCGCGCGGTCCAGCGGCAGGTTGACGCCGTAGCCGGCGGCGGTGCCCAGCGGATTGGCATCGATCAGCGCGAAGGTGTCGTGCGCGCGGATCGCATTGTCGATGAAGGCCTCGGCCCAGCCGGCCCACCACATGCCCGCCGAGGACACCACGGCGCGCTGGATGTGGGTGTAGCCCGGCACCGGCAGGTCCTTCTCGGCGTCGGCGCGGTCGAGTGCGACCTTGGCGATCTCCCGGCTCAGGCCGGCCACCTGCAGCAGCTTGTCCTTCAGCCACAGCCGGGTGGCGACCAGGATCTGGTCGTTGCGGCTGCGCCCGGTGTGGATCTTGCGGCCGGCGTCGCCGAGGCGTTCGGTCAGCCGCGCTTCGATCGCCGAATGGCAGTCCTCGAAGCGCTCGTCCAGCACGAAGGCGCCACTGCGGAAGTCCTCGCCCAGCACGTCCAGCTCGCGCAGCAAGCCGTCCAGCTCGTCGCCGGACAGGATGCCGATGTGCTGCAGGCCCTGTGCGTGCGCCTTGCTGGCGGCCACGTCGTACAGGAAGAACTCGCGGTCCAGGATCACATCATCGCCGGCCAGGAAGGTCTGGATCTTGGCGTCCACCGCCACGCCGGGCTTCTGCCACAGAAGGTCTGCCATGTCTTGCTCCGTAGGCGGAATCGTCCGCCGGGTTGTACGCGCGCGCCCGGGGTCGGGTGCGCAGCGGATAAGGTTCAGTGCGGGATCGAGGCCAGCTCGTCCAGGCCCAGGGCCAGGTTGAGGTTCTGCATGGCCTGGGTGGCCGCGCCCTTGAGCAGGTTGTCCAGGGTCGCCACCACCACCACCCGCTTGCCGCCGGGGGCCACGTCGAAACCGCCGATCTGCGCGCCATGCCGGCCGGCGATCCGGCTCACCCACGGTGCCTCGTCGAGCACCTCGATCAAGCCCTCGTGGGCGTAATACGCCTGGTACAGCGCGATCACGTCCTCGCGCTTGACCACGGTGTTGAGCCACAGGTTGACGGTCATGGTGATGCCGCGGAAATGCGGGGCCACGTGCGGCATGAATTCCACCGGCACGCGCAGGTGCGCGGTCACTTCGCGCTCGTGCACGTGGTTGGTGAGCGCGTAGGGCATCAGGTTGTCGCGCAGCAGCTCGGGGTTGTTCTTGTCCGAGGGCGTGGTGCCGGCGCCGGAATAGCCGGACACCCCGAAGCACTGCGGCGGGCCCGCCAACTGCTTGAGCAGCGGGCTGATCGCCAGCTGCATGGCGGTTGCATAGCAGCCCGGGTTGCTGATGTGTTTCTGGCCCAGGTAATCGCCACGGGTCAGCTCGGGCAGGCCGTAGAACCAGCTCGGCTCGAAGCGGTGATCGGCCGAGAGGTCCACGATCACCGTCTCTGGCCTGGCCGCATCCAGCGCCGCCACGAACGGTGCGGCCAAGCCATTGGGCAGCGCCAGGATCACCGCGTCCATGCCCTTGGCGGCGACCGCGTCGGCGTCCAGGTTCTCGAACTGAAGCTCACCCTGCCAGTCGGCATGGTGGTCGGCCACGCGTTGGCCAGCCAGTTCGCGCGAGGATACGAAGCCCAGCTGCAGGTTCGGGTGCGCGGCGATCAGCTTGATCAGCTCGGCGCCGGTATGGCCGCGGGCGCCGACGATGCCGACGGTGAAAGGGGTAGTGCTCATGCGTGTGCGTCCAGGCGGTGCTGCAGGTGGCGCTTCACGCCCTGCCATTCCGCGTCGATGATGGAGAAGATGACGGTGTCGCGCGGGGTGCCGTCGGGGTGGCGCTTGTGGTTGCGCAGCACGCCGTCCTGCTTGGCGCCCAGCCGCGCGATCGCGGTGCGCGAGGCGAAATTGAACCAGCTGGTTTCGAACACCACGCTCAGGCAGTTCAGCCGCTCGAAGGCGTGGGTGAGCAGCATCAGCTTGGTTTCGGTGTTCACGCCGGTGCGCTGGGCGGCCTCGCCATACCAGGTGTAGCCGATGCTCAGCCTGGGCACGTCCTCTTCCATGCCGTAGTAACGGGTGGTGCCGACCACTTCATCGGCGGCATTGAGGACCACGAACGGCAGCACCTTGCCCTCGGCCTGCGCCTGCAGCGCGGCCTGCACGTAGCCGGTCATGCTCTTGGCGCTGGGCACCTGGGTGTACCAGAGGCTGGACAGCGTGCCGTCGCCCAGCGCGCCACGCAGCCCGTCGATGTGCGCCATCTGCAGCGGCTCCAGCCGCGCGTGCGTGCCGGCCAGGGTGGGGACTTTGGTCCAATCGGCGTGATTCATGCGGGTCAGCCCTCCAGGCTGGGGCTGCGCGCGGCGCAGTGTTCAACGTAGGTGCGGATGCGCTCGAACCCATCGGCGCCGAACCAGAACACCTTCCAGGTCCCCTGCTTGTAGCAGCCATCCGATTCGGCGTAGTAGAAGTGGTTGATCGGGTTGCCATGCCGCGAGCGCCAGAACAGCTGCGGGGTTTCATCCAGCATCACGTTCCACACCGCTCGGCCCAGGCCTTCGCCCTGGGCATCATCGAGCACGGCGAACTTGTCCAGGTACACGCCTTCGGCCTCGTCGGTGAGGATCACCGCGGCGCGGTAGTTCTCGCTCACGTAGGCACGCAGCAGCCGGGTCTTGTCGAAGTAGTCCGCCACCAGCGTACGGCCGAAGCTGGATTCGATCAGCTGCTTCAGGCGCGGCAGGTCCAGTTCCTCCCAGGCGGTGGCGCGCAGCACCTTCTCGCCCTTGCGCACCAGCGTGCCCGAGCCCTTGTGGGTGAACAGTTCCTTGGCCAGGTCGGCCGGGCGGGTGATCGAGACCGAGGACTCCAGCGGCAGCCGGTCCAGCAGGTCCTTGATCTGTTCGATCTTGACCTTCATGCCGCCGTGGATCCACGGCTGGGCGATCAGGTGGTCGTACTCGGTGGACAGGTTGATCGAGTCGATCACCTTGCCCTCCTCGTCGAGCAGGCCGCCGGTGCCGGTGAGGAAGATGATCTTGTACGGCTGCAGTTCCTGGACCAGCTCGTTGGCGGCGAAATCGGCGTTGACGTTGAGGATCTGCCCGCAGCGGGTTTCGCCCAGGCTGGTGATCACCGGGATGGAACCGGCGCGCAGGCTGGCTTCGATCGGGGCCAGGTTGACCTTCTTGACCTCGCCGACCAGCCCGTAGGTAGCCTGGTCCAGGTACTCGGCCTCGAACACGCCGCCGGTGATGGACGTAGCACGCGCACCGTTCTGCTGCAGGGCTTCGACCAGTTGCAGGTTGGAGGCCTGGAACACCCGGCGCACGATCGCCAGGCCTTCCGGCGAGGTCACGCGCAGGCCGTTGACGGTTTCCTTGACGATGCCCGCCGCCGACAGCTCGGCGTCCAGCTGCGGACCGGCGCCATGCAGCACGATCGGGGTCAGGCCGACTTCCTGCAGGAACGACAGCGAGGACGTCAGCGCCTCCAGGTCGTCGCGCAGCACCGCGCCGCCGACCTTGACCACGGCGAAGCGTTTGGCGTCCAGCTGCGAAAAACGCTTGAGGTACTGGCTGATCTCCTTCGCGCTGGCCATGCTCGAGAGCAGGCGCACGATGGTCTGACGGGTCTGGCGGTGGGGCTGGGAAGAAGGCATTTCGGTATCGTCACAGGCGGCCGCGGCCGCGATGGGGGATCCGTCAGTGGCAGGCCACGACGGCGTCATGGAATCAGGCGCCTTGGGCGATGATGCGGTGTACCGCGTCGGCGTAGCGCTGCAGCTGCTCCAGCGTCACGAACTCATCGGCGGTGTGGGCCTGGGCGATGTCGCCCGGGCCATACACCAGCGTGGTGTAACCACCGGCGGAGAACAGCGAGGCTTCGGTCCAGAAGTCCACCGCATTGCCGATCGGGATATCCAGCGCGTCGGCCACATCGCGCGCGGCGAGCCGGCGGTTTTCCGCTTCGGCGATGTCACCGGCCGGGAAACTCGGGCCGCGGAAGGTCTCGGTGAATACCGCGGCCTCCGGCTCGGCGAACCCGGCAAAGGTGGCCAGCAACGCATCGATGTCCATCGACGGCAGCGGGCGGAACCCGAACCGCACTTCGGCAGCCGGGGCGATCATGTTGGCCTTGATGCCGCCTTCCACCCGACCGATGTTGAAGCGCAGGCCGGTCAGCCCGCCGAAGCGTGCATGCGCCAGCGAGTCCACATGGTCCAGCGCGCGGTTGCCCCAGCGCATGGCCTGGTGCAGCGCGCTCGCCGCCGCATCCTGCTTGCCCGACGCATGCCCTGCCCGGCCCTTGAACTGCATCAGCACCGAGCTGATGCCACGGTGCGCGAGCACCGCTTCGCTCATCGTGGGCTCGGCGACCAGCACCGCGTCGTGCGGAATGCCACGAGCGAGGAAGGCTGCGATGCAACGCGGGTCGTTGGCCTCCTCGTCGCTGGAGAACAGGAACGCGGCATCGCCCCCGCTGGCATTCGCAGCGGCCACCAGCGCAGCAGCAGCGCCCTTGATGTCGCACACGCCCAACCCGATCACCCGGTCTTCCGCGCGCCGCATCACGTGCGGATCGGCGCTCCAGTGCGGCGAGTCCGGCACGGTATCCAGGTGCACGTTGAACAGGTACTTCGGCGTCCCGCGCACGGCGTACAGGCTGACCGCGCCGTCGCCATGGTCGATCACCTCCACGTTGAACCCGGGCAGGTTGGCGCGCAGGTAATCGAAGATGCCGCCGGTGGTGATCGCACGCGGCGGATTGCGCGTGTCGAACGACACCAGGGCCTGCAGGTGGGTGAGCGTCTGTTCCAGCATGTGTCGGGGGTCCTTCGCCATGGCCAGGGCCATGGCGCGAAAATTCGGCGCCGGCGGACTCAACATCCGCCGGCAAGATCACTCGATCGCCTCAGCGATTCACCTGCGCGTACAACGTGGAGCTCATGCCGAACAGCTTGATGAAGCCTTCGGCTTCTTCCACGCCCCAGTCGGCCGACTGCGCATAGGTAGCGCCCTTGGTGTTGAGCAGGTGCGGCGACTTCACCGCCACCGCATCGACGCGGCCACCGCGGGTTTCCAGCACCACTTCGCCGTTGACCTTGGCCTGCGAGGACTTCAGGAAGGCTTCGATGTCGGTCTTGAGCGGGTCGTGGTAGAAGCCTTCGTACACCAGCTCCACCCACTTGCGCGCCACGTCCGGCTTGAAGCGGTTCTGCTGCTTGGTCAGCACCGCATCTTCCAGCGCGCGGTGCGCGGCCAGCAACGAGACCAGGCCCGGGGCCTCGAACACGATGCGGCCCTTCAGGCCGATCACGGTATCGCCGGTGTACACGCCACGGCCGACGCCGTACGGGGCGAACAGCTTGTTGAGCTTGGCCAGGATCTGCTCACCCGGCAGCGCCTTGCCGTCCAGCTCGACCGCCTCGCCTGCGACGAACTTCAGCTTGACGGTCAGCGGCTCGATCGGCCACGCGCTGCGCGGCGCGCACCAGCCACGGGCGCCTTCGCCCGGTGCTTCCCACCGGTCGATCTCGCCGCCGGACATGGTCAGGCCGAGCAGGTTTTCGTTGATGGTGTAGGCCTGCTGCTTGGCGCGCACGCCGAAGCCGCGCTCTTCCAGGTACTTCTGCTCGTAGGCGCGGGTCTGGGTGTGTTCCTTCTGGATCTCGCGGATCGGAGCGACGATCTGGTAGTCGCCCAGTGCCTTCACGGCCAGGTCGAAGCGGACCTGGTCGTTGCCCATGCCGGTGCAGCCGTGGGCGATGATGTTGGTGCCCAGTTCGGCGGCGCGCTTGAGTGCGGCATCCACGATCAGGTAGCGGTCGGACACCAGCAGCGGGTACTGGCCCTGGTAGCCTTCGCCGGCCCACACGAACGGCTTGACGAAGCCGTTCCAGATGGCCGGGCCGCCGTCGACGGTGACATGGCTGGTCACACCCAGCTCGGCGGCGCGCTTCTCGATGAAATCGCGCTCTTCGTCATCCACGCCGCCGGTATCGGCGAACACGGTGTGCACGTTGTAGCCGCGCTCCTGCAGATAAGGCACGCAGAAGCTGGTGTCGAGTCCGCCGGAGAAGGCCAGGACGATGTCTTTATTGCTCATGGGGGTCAGGTCCGATAGGGGGATAAAAATTTCGGTAGAGCCGACCGTTGGTCGGCTGGAATATTCGATGCGCCGGTTGGGGAGCAGCCGACCCACGGTCGGCCCTACCCCTGGCTGGCGTTACCGGCCGATCAATGCCGACATGATCGCCTTCTGCACGTGCAGGCGGTTCTCGGCCTCGTTGATGGCGATGCACTGCGCCGAGTCCATCACCCCGTCGGTGGCCTTCACGTTGCGGCGCAGCGGCAGGCAGTGGCTGAAGACGCCGTTGTTGGTCAAGGCCATCTTGGCCTCGTCCACGATGAAGTGCTTGTACTGGTCGCGGATGGGCTTTTCCGGCTCCCAGTTGCCGAAGAACGGCAGCGCGCCCCAGCTCTTGGCGTACACCACGTCAGCGCCGGCGTAGGCGCTGGCGATGTCGTGGCTGACCTGCAGCGAACCGCCGCTCTCGGCCACGTTCTGCTCGGCCCAGCCCATGTAGCGCTCATCGAGCACGTAGTCCGGGGTCGGGCACAGCAGGGTCACGTCCATGCCCATGCGGGTGGCGATGGTCAGCGCCGAGTTGGCCACGGCGGTGTTGAGCGGCTTGGGGTGGTAGGTCCAGGTCAGCACGTACTTCTTGCCGCGCAGGTCCTGGGTACCGAAGTGTTCCTGCAGCGCCATCACGTGGGCCAGTTCCTGGCACGGGTGGGTGATGGTTTCCATGTTGATCACCGGCACCGGCGAGTACTTGGCGAAGCTCTTGAGCACCTCGTCCTCGCGGTCCTTGGTCCAGTCGATGAACTTCGGGAACGCGCGCACGCCGATCAGGTCGACGTAGCGGCCCAGCACCCGGGCCACTTCGGCGATGTGCTCTTCGGTATCCCCGTCCATCACCGAGCCCAGGTTGAACTCGATCGGCCATGCATCCTTGCCCGGCTGCAGCACGATCGCGTGGCCGCCCAGCTGGAACGCCCCCAGCTCGAAGCTGGTGCGGGTGCGCATGGACGGGTTGAAGAACACCAGGGCAATCGATTTGCCCTTGAGCTCCTCGCCCAGTTTGTTGCGCTTGAACAGCGCGGCCTGGGTCAGCAGGGCATCCAGGTCGGTGCGGCTCCAATCCTGGGTGTTCAGGAAGTGCTTCAGGGACATCGATCGATCCTTTGCGGCTGGTTTTCCACCGTTGCCGGCGGAGGTTGGGGGCGCCGGGGCGCGTTCAGGGCTCAAACAAACACATACAGATGAAACTTTTCAGATCGTAGAAACGAAAAAACCCAGCGCGGGGGCTGGGTTTTCCGAACAGACAGCACGAAGCTCCGGTTACCCAGCGAAAATGTGGGGTTCCGGTCGGCGGGCACGCGACGTCATGCCGGTCGCCATACGGGCGGCGCTGGTGTCGTGCTGGAAGTCGGTGAGTTTCATGGCCGCCAATCTTTGCATGCGTACGGGGTGGGTGCAAGGCCTGAAGGGAATATTCAGGCCGCGGGCCTCACGGATTGGCCGCGCTGCCCTGCTCGGCGCCGATCCACGGGGTGATCGAGACGCGGATCTTGAGCCGGTTGCCCGGATCCTCCGGGAGCCGCGAGCGGTACTTGGTGCCCTTGTAGACGTAATCCACGTCGTAGGCGATGGGGCGGCGGAACTCGCGGCCGACCGGAATGATCCGGCATTCGCGGGTGAGCAGCGGGCCGTTGTTGGCGGCCGGGGCCGGGGCTTCGGCCACCGGCAGCTCTTCCTCGGTGCCGTCTTCACGGCGGAAGATCGAGCGCACCGAGTCCATGAAGCGGCCGAAACGGCCCTTGTCCTCCTGGGGTTCCTCGCCGGTCACATTGACCGGGGCCAGCGTGCGCGTGGAGACCGGCTCGCAATGCTCTTCGGTGCGGGTGGCGCGCAACGTCTGGAACACCGGCTCGACGTTGAGCACCTGCGCGTAGTCGAACTTGACGTTCTCCACGATCACCACCCGGTTACGGACCTCGCCGTCCTGGGCACACGCCATGAAGGCGGCACCTCCCAGCAGGCAGGCCAGCGTCAACAACGAAGTGGATTTCATTGGCAACAGGTTAGAGGACAAGGCGGATAGTTTAGGCAGTGCCAGGCACAAGGGGCTGAACATTACCCTTCCGCGACGATTCTGCCCATAGCCGGTTACCGTGCGGGACAGGCGGCGGGCCCCGGCGCTGGGCCGCGATGTGATCTAAAATCGAGGGCTTGCCCCCCCTTCCCTCCCCACCACCGACCCCATGACCCTGCGCCTGCACAACAACCTGACTCGCCAGCTCGAACCGTTCACCCCGCTCGATCCGACCTGTCCGACCCTGTATGTCTGCGGCCCCACGGTCTACAACTACGTCCACATCGGCAACGCCCGTGGCCCGGTGGTCTTCGGGGTGCTGGCGGCCCTGCTGCGGCGCCGTTTCGGAAGCCTGCGCTACGCCCGCAACATCACCGACGTGGATGACAAGATCAACGCCGCCGCGCGTGAACAGGGCGTGCCGATCTCGACCATCACCGACCGCTTCGCCGCCGCCTACCGCGAGGACATGGGGGCGCTGGGCGTGGCCCCGCCGGACATCGAGCCGGAAGCCACCGCGCACATCCCGCAGATCGTGACGATGATCGAACAACTGGTCGCCGTCGGGCATGCCTATGCCGCCGAGGGCCACGTGCTGTTCTCGGTCGCCTCCTATGCCGACTACGGCAAGCTTTCCCGCCGTGATCCGGACGAGATGCTGGCCGGCGCGCGGGTGGACGTGGCCCCGTACAAGCGCGACCCCGGCGATTTCGTGCTGTGGAAACCCTCCAGCGACGACCTACCCGGCTGGGACTCGCCCTGGGGCCGGGGCCGCCCGGGCTGGCACATCGAGTGCTCGGCCATGGCCGCCGCCCACCTGGGCCCGACCATCGACATCCACGCCGGCGGCGTGGACCTGCAGTTCCCGCACCACGAGAACGAGATCGCGCAGAGCGAGTGCGCCCACGGCGGCAAGACCTTCGCCCGCTTCTGGCTGCACAACGGCATGCTCAACTTCGGCGGCGCCAAGATGAGCAAGTCGATCGGCAACATCGAGCGCGTCCACGACCTGGTGCGCAAGCATGCGCCGGAAGCGCTGCGCCACGCGCTGCTGTCGGCCCATTACCGGCAGCCGCTGGACTGGTCCGACGCGCTGATCGAGCAGTCCACCCGCACCCTGGACCGCCTGTACGGCACCCTGCGCGACCTGGCCGACGTGCCGGCGACGGCGGTGATCCCGGCCGAGATCGAGGCGGCGCTGGACGATGACCTCAATACGCCGCAGGCGCTGGCCGAACTGGCCCGCATCGCCGCCGAGGCGCGCAAGGCGGCCCCGGCCGAACAGGCGCACTGGAAGACCGCGCTGCTCGGCGCCGGCCTCGCGCTGGGGCTGCTGCAGCAGGATCCAGCGGCATGGTTCGGCAATGCCCCCGGCGACGCCGACGACGATGCCCGCATCCAGGCCCTGATCGACGCGCGTAGCGCGGCCAAGCAGGCGCGCGACTTCGCCCGCGCCGATGCCCTCCGCGACCAGCTTGCCGCCGAGGGCATCGTCCTGGAAGACACCGCGCAGGGCGTGCGCTGGGTACGCAAGCGCTGAACGGCCGCCCGGCCAGCGGCCGGGCACCCCCTCGACACAGACCCGGCCACGGATGGCCGGGTGCCTCCCCCGAACCATCAAGGCCAGACCACGGAAGGCGCGCACCGGCCTGGAGCCCCCCCCATGACCACCGCATCCCTGTTCCCGCTTGAAGCCACCGCCGCCGAGGCCCAGGCCGCCATCGCCGAGGAGTTCGCCTTCTTCGGCGACTGGTCCGAGCGCTACCAGTACCTGATCGATCTGGGCCGCAAGCTGCCCACCTTCCCGGACGAGTGGAAGACCGAGCAGCACCGCCTGCTCGGCTGCCAGTCGATGGTCTGGATCGTGCCCGAAGGCAACGCGCAGCAGCTGCGCTTCCACGCCATCAGCGACTCGGCGATCGTCTCCGGGTTGATCTACCTGGCGCTGCGGGTGTACTCGGGCCGCTCGGCCGCCGACATCCTGGCCACCGAACCGACCTACATCCAGGACATCGGCCTGTCGCGCCACCTGTCGCCGACCCGCAGCAATGGCGTGGCCGCCATGCTCGCCTTCATCCGCGAGACGGCGCAGTCGCAGCACGCCGCCTCGTGAGTACCGACGCCCCCGCCGACCGTGCCGATGGCGCGCTGGCCCTGCTGGCCCGCCCCGGCTTCTCGCTGCTGCTGGCCTACCGCATCTGCGCGATGCTGTCCTACCAGATCGTCGCGGTGACGGTGGGCTGGCACATCTACGAGGTCACCCGCAATCCGTTCTCGCTGGGCCTGGTGGGCCTGGCCGAGGTGCTGCCGTTCTTCTGCGTGGCCCCGTTCGCCGGTTACCTGGTGGACCACCTGCCGCGGCGCAGGCTGGGCATGGTCGCCGCCAGCGGGCTGGTGCTCACGGCGGTGGTGCTGACCGCGGTGGCCAAGGGCTGGCTGCCCTTCCACGGGGTATGGCCGATCTATGCGGCGATCGCGATGACCGGCATGGTCCGCGCGTTCCTCTCGCCGATCTACAACGCGCTGTTTGCGCGCGTGCTCGAACGCCCGCAATACGCGCGCGGCGCCGGGCTCGGCGCGGTGATGTTCCAGACCGGCATGGTGGCCGGGCCGGCGTTGGGTGGCGTGCTGGTGGCCTGGGGCGGCACGGGCGTGGCGTACGGCGTGGCCGCGTCGGTGGCGCTGCTGGCCGTGGGCTGCCTGGGCGTGCTGCGCGTGTCCGAGCCGGTGCACACCGGGCCGGCGGCCCCCATCTTCAAGAGCATCGCCGAGGGCGGCCGCTTCGTGCTGGGCAACCGGATCATGGTCGGGGCGATGGCGCTGGACATGTTCTCGGTACTGCTGGGTGGCGTGGTCGCGATGCTGCCGGCGTTCCTGCACGAGATCCTGCACCACGGCCCGGAAGGCCTGGGCGTCCTGCGTGCGGCACCGGCGCTGGGCTCGGTGTGCGTGGGGCTGTGGCTGGCGCGCCGGCCACTGCAGCGCAATGCCGGCCGGGTGCTGCTGTTTGCGGTGGCCGGGTTCGGGCTGTGCGTGATCGGCTTCGGGCTGTCGCACAGTTTCTGGCTGTCGGCGGTGATCCTGCTGTTCTACGGTGCCTTCGACGGGGTCTCGGTGGTGATCCGCTCGACGATCCTGCAGTTGGCCACGCCGGAAGCGATGCGCGGCCGGGTCTCCTCGATCAACGGCATCTTCATCAGCTCCTCCAACGAACTGGGCGCGTTCTACGCCGGCACGATGGCCCGGCTGCTCGGCCTGGTCCCGGCGGTGGTGCTGGGCGGTTGCGCGGTGCTGAGCGTGGCCGGCATCACCGCCTGGAAGAACCCCACCCTGCGCCGCCTAAACCTCGGCGACCTGTAGATCCACGCCATGCGTGGATGCCTTGCCCCATCCACGCGCCAATCGCGACCAACATGCAAAAAAAACCCGGCCGAAGCCGGGTTTTTTCCATGCACTCCACCACGACCAGCGATCAGTCGCCCTGCTGCTTCTGCAGGTGCTCCCAACGCTCCTGGGCGTCGATGGTGCGTTCGGCGGTGAGGCGGGCTTCCAGGCGATCCAGGCCGATTTCCTCGCCCGTATCGACGCAGTAACCGTAGTCACCATCTTCCAGACGCTTCAGCGTGCTGTTGATCTTGCCGATCAGCTTGCGGTAACGGTCGCGGGTCCGCAGTTCCAGCGAGTTTTCGGTCTCGCGGGTGGCGCGTTCGGCTTCATCGCCGATGTCGCGCACTTCTTCCTGCAGGTTCGCGATGGTCTGCTTGGATTCCTCCACCAGATCATTGCGCCAGTGCTGCAGGCGCTGGCGGAAATACTCCAGCTGCAGCGGGCTCATGTACTCCTCTTCCGCGCTCGGCTTGTAGCCGTCAGGCAGGATCGGACGACCGGTGGCTTCGTCAGTCTTGTATTCCACCACCTTCACCTTGGTGCGCGGGGCCGGGGCGGCCGAACGCGCGGCGACGGCAACGGCGACCTTGCCGACCGGACGCGAAACAGGCTTGGGGGCGGACTCGGACTTGGCGGGGGTTTTTGCAGGCGATTTCGAAACGGGCACGGGATTCTTGTTTTGCGGGGCCTTGGAGGCGGGGGCGGCCGTTACCGGCGCCGGCGCGGAGGCCGGAGGGGTAACAGGCGTGGCCGCACTCTTGGCCGGGACAGACTTGGCCGGCGCCGGCGATGCCGGCTTCGGTGCGGACTTCACTACGGGTGCTGCCACCGGCGTTGCGGCCGGCTTGGTTGCCACGGGCTTGCTGGCGGTCTTGGCTGCCTTCACCGGCTTGGCCGGCGGCTGCTTGGCCGCCACCTTCTTCACAGGTGCAGGCTTGGAAGCCGGCTTGGCAGCGGCCGGCTTCACGGATTTCTTTGCCACGGTCGCCGGTGCGGCCTTCTTCACCGGCGCCTTGGCGACCGGCTTGGCGACCGGCTTGGACGGCTTGGCCACCGCTGCCTTCTTGGCCACGGCCTTCTTGGCCACGACCTTCTTGGCCGGTGCAGCTTTCTTTGCCGGCGCCTTGGCGACGACCGGCTTCTTGGCGACGGCTTTCTTCACCGCCTTGGCCGGGGTCTTGGCGACCGGTTTTTTCACGGGTGCCGTCCTGGCCGCCGGTTGTTTGGATGCAGGCTTGCCAGCCGGCTTGGAGGCCGGTTTCTTGGCAACGGACTTGGCCGCCAACTTCTTAGCAACAGGCTTGGCGGTTTTCTTGGCGGCCTTGACGGCCTTCTTTGCAGTTTTTTTAGCAGCCACGAAACGCTCTTCCTTGGATTCCCCGGGGCCCGGGAAAGCGGGCCTTTATAGCCTACCCGACCAGCAGCAGCAACCACACCGCCTACTCCGTTCAGCCCCGGAGTCGCAAGGCGTGCAGCCAATCCACCGCGGGGGCGGACCGTCTTGCGCAGTTCGGTACCTGACCCGGCCAACAGCCGGGGCGGCCCGCCACGCGCGTGGACGCGGAGGGGGCCAACGGCCCATCCTGCGACAAATGCGGCCTTCATGCCAACTGCTCTAAGATTGGCAGGTGATCTCCCGCCTGCTCATCGCCCTGCTGCGCTTCTACAAGCGCTTCATCAGCCCGTTGCTGGGGCCGCGCTGCCGCTTCATGCCCAGCTGTTCTGAATACGCCATGCAAGCCATCGCCACACATGGCCCCGCGCGCGGCAGCTGGCTGGCTGCGCGCCGGCTGGGCCGCTGCCATCCCTTCCACCCCGGTGGCATCGACGAGGTGCCGCCGCGCGCCGCGCATGACGCCCCCTGCCGCTGCACAGGAAAACACTGAAATGTCCTCCACGCTCATCGTCAACGCCCGCCTGGTCAACGAAGGCGCCATCACCCAGGGCGACCTGCGCATCGAGAACGGGCGCATCGCCCAGATCGGCGCCGGCCTGGAGGCCCGTCCGGGCGAAACCGTCGTCGACGCCGCCGGCCGCTGGCTGCTGCCGGGCATGATCGACGACCAGGTCCACTTCCGCGAACCCGGCCTGACCCACAAGGGCGACATCGCCACCGAATCGGCCGCGGCCGTGGCCGGCGGGCTGACCAGCTTCATGGACATGCCCAACACCAACCCGCCCACCTTGAATGCCGAGATCCTGCAGGCCAAGTACGACGCCGCGGCCGGCCGTGCGCGCGCCAACTACGGCTTCTACATGGGCGCCAGCAACGACAACCTGGCCCACATCCAGTCGCTGGATCCCAAGACCGCGCCGGGCATCAAGGTGTTCATGGGCGCTTCGACCGGCAACATGCTGGTCGACGACCCGGACACCCTGGACGCGATCTTCCGCGACGCGCCCACCCCGATCATCACGCATTGCGAAGACACCCCGATGATCGATGCCAAGGCCAGGGAGTACGCCGAGAAGTACGGCGATGCGCTCAGTGCCGAACAGCACCCGGACATCCGCTCGCGCGAGGCCTGCCTGAAGTCCTCCGAGCTGGCCGTGTCGCTGGCGAAAAAGCACGGCACCCGCCTGCACGTGCTGCACATCTCCACGGCCGACGAACTCACGCTGTTCGAGCGCGGCCCGCTGATCCGCGCCGACGGCAGCCGCAAGCAGATCACCGCTGAAACCTGCATCCACTTCCTGCGCTTCGACCGCAGCGATTACGCGCGGCTGGGCAACCTGATCAAGTGCAACCCGGCGATCAAGGAAGCCAGCGACCGCGAAGCGCTCACCCGCGCGGTGGCCGAGGACGTGATCGACGTGCTGGCCACCGACCACGCCCCGCACACCTGGGAAGAGAAGCAGAAGCCCTACCCGCAGGCGCCGTCCGGCCTGCCGCTGGTGCAGTACGCGCTGGTCGCCGCGCTGGAACTGGTCCACGAAGGCAAGCTGGAGATCACCCAGGTGGTGCAGAAGTTCGCCCACGCGCCGGCGCAGCTGTTCGACGTGAGCCAGCGTGGCTACCTGCGCGAAGGCTACTTCGCCGACCTGGTGCTGGTGGAGGACGTGCCGTTCACGGTCAAGCGCGAGGACGTGCTGTCCAAGTGCGGCTGGTCGCCGTTCGAAGGCATGACCTTCCGCTCGCGGATCGCCTCGACCTGGATCAATGGCGAGCTGGCCTGGGACGGCGAGCAGCTGGTCGGCGCGCCGAACGGGCAGCGCCTGAGCTTCGACCGCTGATGCGGGCGACGTTGCTTGGCCTGGGCCTGCTCGCGGCGGGCGCTGCGGGCGTGGCCGCGCTGCTGCCCTCGCCCGCCCTCGCCCAGGCCGACAGCCGGGTGGTGTTTCCGGCCAGCGCCTCGCAGGGCGCAATGGTCATCGGCAAGGTTCCCGCCGACAGCACGGTGCAGTACGCCGGCCGCACGCTGCGGGTGAGCGGCTATGGCAGCGTGGTGTTCGGCATCGGCCGTGACGAGAAGGGTCCGTTGCAGGTGCAGGTGCGGCGCCCGGACGGCGGCAGCGACACCGTGACCATCGCGGTCACCCCGCGCGACTGGCCGACCGAACGGGTCAACGGGGTGCCGCCGAAAACCGTCAACCCGCCCCCGGCGATCGCCGAACGGATCAAGCGCGAACAGGCCCAGGTGACCGCCGCGCGTGCGCGCGACGATGACCGGCCGGATTTCGCGCAGGCCTTCATCTGGCCGGTGCAGGGGCGCATCAGCGGGCGCTTCGGCAATGCCCGCGTGTACAACGGCCAGCCCGGCGCCGGCCACTCCGGCATGGACATCGCGGTGCCCACCGGCACCCCCGTGAAGGCTCCGGCCGCCGGCGTGGTCACCTTCGCCGGCCCGGACCTGTACCTCACCGGCGGCACGCTGCTGCTGGACCACGGTTACGGCATCAGCTCCAATTTCCTGCACCTGTCGCGGATCGACGTGAAGGTGGGTGACCGTGTCGAGCAGGGTCAGGTGATCGCCGCGGTCGGCGCCACCGGCCGTGCCACTGGCCCGCACCTGCACTGGGGCATGAACTGGTTCGATACCCGCATCGATCCGCTGCTGGTGCTTGAACGCGGCAAGTGATGGCGGCATGCCGGCAATGCTGGGCGCGGCCGGTGCAGCGCTGCCGGGAGAGGCCATGCGTCCCCGCGCCGATCGACACGGTCGGCAGTCGTTCGGGAACCGACCCTGGCGGTCCGCGCCGTCAGATGACGAGGCACATGGGGCGCCAGTACCTCACTGTGCCGCGCCGCCGGGGCGCTCAGTGCCTCGCTGTACCGCGGTGTATGGGCGGCCAATGCCGTCCAGTGCCGGCCCCATGCACGGGTCGCGCCGCGATCAGCCCCGACCGGCCCACCACGTGCGCAGCAGCGTCCGCAGCGGCGTGACCTTGGGCTCGCTGCCCTGCGCACGCGCCTGCAGCCGCGTTCTCGCCAGCGACGCGTACATGCGGCGCACGCGCGGGCCGGCGACGCGCGCCGGCCACCGCGCCAGCAAGTGCTGCGCCCAGCGCTGCGCGGCCGTGTCGCTGCCAGCGTCCAGCAGCGCGCGCGGCACGGCGGCGACACCGGCCTCCTGCAGTCGCTGGGCCAGCGTCTGCACCAGCACGGGGGTGGTCACATCGCCGCGCGCCGGCGCCTCGAACATCACCGCCTCCACCGCCGCCACCGCGCCCGCATAGGCCTGCAGCGCGTGCAGCGCCTGGGCCGGTGCCACAGACGCGGCGCGGGCCTCGACCAGGTCCGGCAGCGCCTGCGCCAGTTCCGCCCATGGCGCGCGCACCGGCTCCAGCAAACGCCCCAGCGGATGCCGCGAGCGCTGCCCGGCCCAGCTGCGCAGTTCTTCGCCCCACCAGGCCAGCTTGGCGTCGGCAGGGGTTGGATCGCCGTTGGTATTGAGGATGTCGTCGAACTCCTGCAGCAGCGCAAACCACGCCACGGCCAGGCTGCGCTGGGCCTCGGGAACGAACGGCTCGGCCACCGACCATTCCGGCCAGCGGGTCCGCCACTTGTCCAGGAAACTGTCGAGGGCGCTGGAAGTTGTCACGGGGAAAATCCTTGGAAGAAATTGGCCGAGCCAGGCTCGGCGGCTACCGGGGGTACGCACCGGCCGATCACCGGTGCATGCCTGGGTTGCGCTGCGCATCGGCCAACCGCCGATGCCTGGCGGGCGGTCAGGCGCGCGCCAGCGGCCAGGCGTCGCCGCGCTGCAGCTGCGCGGGGTGCGCGATCATGCTCTCCGCGCCCCACGCCAACGGGTCGTCGGCCTCCAGCCGGTAGCCCCACAGGGCGGCCACTGAGGCCATGCCGGCGGCATTGGCGGCCACGATATCGCGCTCGTCGTCGCCCACATAGATGCAGGTGGCCGGGTCGATCCGCATGCGCTCGGCGGCGACCAGCAACGGCAGCGGGTGCGGCTTGCGCTGGGCCAGCGTATCGCCGCCAATCAGCACCTTGCAGCGCGCTTCCCAGCCCAGCTGGGGCACGATCAGGCGGGCCAGGTATTCGGGCTTGTTGGTGACGATGCCCCACGCGCACCCAGCCGCATCCAGCGCATCGAGCATGCCGGCGACGCCGTCGAACACCACCGCGTGCTGGCCGATCAGGGCCTCGTAGCGGTCCAGGAACTCGGGCACCAGCGCGTCGCGCTCGACCTGCCCCAACGCCGGGAACGCCACCGAGACCATCGCCCGAGAGCCCTTGGAGACCACCGGGCGCAGCGCGTCCAGGCTGATCGGGGCACGCCCGCGCGCGGCCAGCATCGCATTGGCGGTGGCCAGCATGTCCGGCGCGCTGTCCAGCAGCGTGCCATCGAGGTCGAACAACACCGCCTGCGGGAAACCGGACTCAGACACCCGCAGCGTCCGGCTTGACCGCATGGGCCAGGTAGTTGATGTCGGTGCGGCTGCTCAAGCGTGCGCGGTTGCGCCACGGCTCGTAGGCCATGCCGCTGACATCGCGCAGGTTGAAATCGGCCTCGCGCAGCCACTTGCCCAGCTCGGCCGGCTTGATGAAATCCTGGTAGTGGTGCGTGCCCTTGGGCAGCAGCCGCGCCACGTACTCGGCACCGACGATCGCCACGGCGAAGGCGGCCGGGGTGCGGTTGACGGTGGACAGGAACAGCTGCCCGCCGGGCTTGAGCAGGCGGTGGCAGGCGGCGATGATCGCGCCCGGGTCGGGTACGTGCTCGAGCATCTCCATGCAGGTGACCACGTCGAAGCTGCCGGGCTGTTCGGCGGCCAGGTCCTCGGCGGCCTGCAGGCGGTAGTCCACCGTCACCCCCGATTCCAGGCTGTGCAGGCGCGCCACCTTGAGTAGCTCGGGCGCCAGGTCGATCGCGGTGACGTCGGCGCCTTCGCGCGCCAGTGCCTCGCTGAGCAGGCCGCCACCGCAGCCGATGTCGAGCACGCGCGCGCCGCGCAGCGCCACGCGCCTGGCCACGTACTGCAGGCGCACCGGGTTGAGGGCATGCAGCGGCTTCTGCGGGCCGTCACTGTCCCACCAGCGATTGGCGAGCGCGGCGAACTTGTCCAGTTCGGCCTGATCGAAATTGGTGGAAGCGTGTGGGGTAGTCATGGGGGTCCTTGGTGCATCAAGCACGGATGTGGCGGATGCGCTCGCGCCACTGGCGGGCGTTGGCGACGATCGCGGCGGTATCCATGCCGACCAGCTCGCGCTGGACCAGCTTGGGCTGCCCGGCGATCCAGACATCGCTGACCTGGTGACGACCGGCGGCATACACCAGCTGCGACAGCACATGGTGCAGCGGCTGGGTCTCCAGCGCGGACAGGTCCACGCAGACCAGGTCGGCCTGCTTGCCGACCTCGATCGAGCCGATGCGGTCGCCGAAGCCCAGCGCGCGGGCGCCGCCCAGGGTGGCTGCACGCAGCGTGGTGGCCGCATCCAGCGCGGTGGCATCGTTGGCCACGGCCTTGGCCAGGATCGCCGCGGTGCGGTTCTCGCTGAACATGTCCAGGTCGTTGTTGCTGGCGCAGCCGTCGGTGCCGATGGCCAGGTTCACCCCGGCGCGCTGCAGGGCGCAGGCCGGGCAGAAGCCGGAGGCCAGCTTGAGGTTGGATTCGGGGCAATGCACCACGCTGACGCCACGCTCGGCGCACAGGTGGATTTCCGCCTCGGTCAGCTGGGTCATGTGCACCGCGATCAGGCGGTCGTTGACCAGGCCGAGGCGATCCAGCCGCGCCAGCGGGCGCTGGCCGTGCAGCTTGAGCGAGTCGCTGATTTCCTGCGCGGTCTCATGCGTGTGCAGGTGGACCTGCATGTCCAGCTGGTCGGACAGCATGCGCACGCGTTCGAAATTGGCGTCGTTGACCGTGTACGGTGCGTGCGGGGCGAACGAGGTGCCGATAAGTGGGTCGTTGCGCCACTGGTCGTGCAGTTCGCCGGCCTTGGCGAAGTACTCGTCGTCGGTCTTGGCCCAGGCAGTGGGAAAATCGATGATCACCGCACCGACCAGCGCGCGGAAGCCATGCTGCTTGTAGACGGCGGCCTGGACGTCGGAGAAGAAGTAGTTCTCGTTGGCGCAGGTGGTACCGCCGCGCAGCATCTCGGCGATCGCCAGGGTCGTGCCGTCGGCCACGAACTCCGGCCCGATCACCGCCGCTTCCACCGGCCAGATGTGCTGCTGCAGCCACACCATCAAGGGCAGGTCATCGGCGACGCCGCGCAACAGGGTCATCGGGTTGTGGGTGTGCGCGTTGACCAGGCCCGGCATCAGCGCCGCGTCCGGACGCGACACGGTGCGGACCGGGGCGAACCGCGCACGCGCTTCGGCACGCGGCAGGATCGCGATGATCTCGCTGCCTCGCACGGCCACGGCATGGTCTTCCAGCACCACCGCATGCGGTTCGATCGGGACCACGTAACCGGCTTCGATCAGCAGGTCACAGGTTTCGGGGATGCGTGCGGTGTCGGTCATGCGGGCTCACTGTGCTGGGCGGACGCCCCGAAGGCGTGGGCGACCGGGACGCTCTGGAACGGAACGCTCTGGACGTAGAGCCGACCGTTGGTCGGCTGCACGGGTGCCGTCGCCGACCAAGGGGCGGTTCGACCGGGTGGTGCAGCCGACCAACGGTCGGCTCTACGGGGTGGCGTCCCCGACCAAGGGGCGGTTCTACCGGGTGGCGCAGCCGACCAACGGTCGGCTCTACGGGGTGGCATGGCCGACCAACGGTCGGTTCGACCGGGGGGTGCAGCCGACCAACGGTCGGCTCTACCCTCATCCGGCTTCGCCGGATTACTTGCCTGCGCGTGCGGAGTATTCGCCCGAACGCGTGTCGACCTTGATGATTTCATCCTGGTTGACGAACAGCGGCACGCGGACCACGGCGCCGGTTTCCAGGGTGGCCGGCTTGCCGCCGCCGCCGGAGGTGTCGCCACGGACGCCCGGGTCGGTTTCGGTGATTTTCAGTTCGACGAAGTTCGGCGGCTGGACGAAGATCGGCTCGCCGTTCCACAGCGTGACGATGCAGACTTCCTCACCCTTGAGCCACTTCTCCGCGCCGCCCATGCCGGCCTTGGTGGCCTGGACCTGCTCGAAGGTTTCCGGGTCCATGAAGTGCCAGTACTCACCGTCGCTGTACATGAAGTCCATGTTGGTGTCGACGACGTCGGCCTTCTCCACGTCATCGGTGGCCTTCATGGTCATTTCGACCACGCGGCCGGACTTGATGAAGCGGTACTTCATGCGGGTGAAGGCCTGGCCCTTGCCCGGCTTGACGTACTCGGTCTCGGTGATGACCGCCGGTTCATTGTTGACCAGGATCTTCATCCCGTTCTTGACGTCGTTCATGCCAACAGTGGCCATGCTGAAACTCCTGAATGGGCAAACGCCGCGCAGGCGCGGCGAGCCGGATAGAATGGAAAACCCACCGGCACCGGTGGGGTGACTAGTTTTTCTGACCGACATGATAACCGCAGGCCCCCATTCCATGCAGCTTTCCGCCACGCCCCTGCCCACCCCCGTGCGCTGGCAACAGCTGTGGCGCCAGGCGGTCCGCGACCCGCGCGCGCTGCTGGAACAGCTCGGCCTGGACCCGGATGCCCTGCCCCTGTCGGCCGAGGCCGCCAGCCAGTTCGCGTTGCGGGTGCCGCAGGGTTTCATCGCCCGCATGCGCCATGGCGACCGCCACGACCCGCTGCTGCGCCAGGTGCTGCCGGTCAGCGATGAAATGCAGGTGGTGCCCGGCTTCAGCCTGGATGCGGTCGGCGACGGGCTGGCCAGGAAGGCCACCGGGGTGATCCAGAAATACCGCGGCCGCGCCCTGCTGGTGACCACCGGCAGCTGCGCGATCAACTGCCGCTACTGCTTCCGCCGGCACTTCGATTACGGCACCGAGAACGCGGCCCGCGAAGGCTGGCGCGACGCGGTCGAGGCGATCGCCCAGGACCCGGACATCGACGAGGTGATCCTGTCCGGCGGCGATCCGCTGTCGCTGGCGACGCACAAGCTGGTCGAGCTGACCGACGCCCTGCGGCAGATCCCGCACCTGCGCCGCCTGCGCATCCACAGCCGGCTGCCGGTGGTGCTGCCCGAACGCGTGGACGAGGACCTGGTGCAGTGGATGGCCAGCCTGCCGTGGCCACTGGCCTTCGTGATCCACGCCAACCACGCCAACGAGTTCGATGCCGACGTGGACGCGGCGATGGGCCGCCTGCGCGGCGCCGGCGCCACCCTGCTCAACCAGGCGGTGCTGTTGCGCGGGGTCAACGATTCCCTGGAGGCCCTGCAGGCGTTGAGCGAGCGCAGTTTCGCCGCCGGCGTGCTGCCCTACTACCTGTACCAGGTGGACCGGGTCGAAGGCGTGGCCCATTTCGAGGTCAGCGATGACACCGCCAAGGACCTGCACGCGCAGCTGACCGCGCGGCTGTCCGGTTACCTGGTGCCGAAGCTGGTGCGCGAAATTGCCGGGGACAGCAGCAAGCGCCCGGTCTGAGCGCGCCCGGTGGTGATGCAGGGGGCGGCATCCACGCAGGGCGTGGATCTGCGCCCTAGATACCGGATTCGATCATCTGCACCACGTCGGTGGCGCTGATCGGGTGGCTCAGCCAGTAGCCCTGGGCCAGGTCGCAGCCGCGCTGGGCCAGCAGGTCGAACTGCACTTCCTGCTCGATGCCCTCGGCCACCACGGTGATGCCCAGGGCGTGGGCCATGGCGATGATCGCGGTGGTGAGGGCCAGGTCGTCCGGGTCGCGCTGCATGTCGGCCACGAAACTCTTGTCGATCTTGACCCCGTCCACCGGCACCTGGCGCAGGTGGCTCAGGCCCGAGAAGCCGGTCCCGAAGTCATCCAGCCACACCTTCACCCCGGTGCGGTGCAGCTTGTCGAGCAGGGCCGCGGCGAGCATTTCATCGCCGATCACCGCTGTCTCGGTCAGCTCCAGGTGCAGCCGCGAGGCCGGCAGGCCGGTATCGCGCAGGCAGTCGGCGACCAGGCTGGGCAGTTCGCCGCCACGCAACTGGCGCGGGGAGACGTTGACCGACACGAACAGGCCTTCGCCGTCCACGCCATGCGGCCACTGCACCGCCTCCATGCAGGCCGCGCGCAGCACCTTGGGGCCGATCACTTCGATCAGGCCGCTCTGCTCGGCCACTTCAATGAACACCGACGGCGGGATCGTGCCCAGGGTCGGGTGCTGCCAGCGCAGCAGCACCTCCACCCCGACCATGCGCCGGTCGCGGGTGCGGAAGATCGGCTGGTAGACCAGGCGCAGCTCACCGCGCTCCCACGCCCCGCGCAGCTCCTGTTCCATGTGCACGCGGCGCTCGACCGCATGGTCCATGGCCCGGCTGTAGTAGCGGTAGCAGTTCTTGCCGGCCATCTTGGCCTGGTACATCGCGATGTCGCCGTTCTTGAGCAGCGTGGTCGCATCGGCGGCGTCGTCGGGGAACAGGGTCACGCCGATCGAGGTGCCCAGGAACAGCTCCCGGCCCTGCACGAACAGCGGCTTGCCCAGCTCGCGCACCAGGATCTCGGCCAGCTGGCGCGCGCTGGCGGCCACGTCGCCCTCGCCCAGCAGGATCACGAATTCATCGCCGCCGAAGCGGGCCAGCAGGGCGTCGTCGCCGCCGGCCTGGGCCACGGCGGTGCTGATGCGCTGGGCGAACTGCAGCAACGCCTCGTCGCCGGCCTCGTGGCCGAGGGTGTCGTTGACCCGCTTGAAATCGTCCATGTCGGCAAACAGCAACGCCAGACGGTGGTTGGAGGCGCGCGCAGCCATCAGCCGATGGTCCAGCGCCTCGCGGAACGCCAGCCGGTTGGTCAGCCCGGTCAGCGCATCGGTGTAGGCCATGCGCCGCACTTCGCGGTCGTGGCGGGCGATCGACTCGCTCATCCGGCCGAACGCGCGCACCAGTTCGCCCACCTCATCCTGGCGCTTGCTCTGCTGCAGCTGTGGGCGGTAGTCGCCCGCCTCGATCTGGCGCGCGGCCGCGGCCAGCAAGCGGATCGGGGTGACCAGGGTGCGCTGCACGTAGATGATCACGCCCACGCCGATGCCCAGCAGCAGCCCGAGCATCAGCAGCAGCCAGCCCAGGTGGCGCTTGCCGACCTGCTGCAGGCGGTCGCCGAGGGTCTGGTTGGCGCGGTGCTCCATGGCCTGCACGTCATCCAGCGCCATGCCTACCCGGACCCCGCCGATACGCTGGTTGCCGATCATGATCGGCATCGCGTTGTCGAGCACCTTGGGCGACTCCTGGACCACCAGCGCGCGCGCCGCGACCGCCCCGGCGGCCAGCGGATCGCTCATCGGCCGGCCGAAGTCGATCACCTCGGTGGAGCCGTCGTGGACCAGCTTGCCGTCCTCGTCGAAGACCAGCACGTAGCGCACCACCTGCTGCCGCGAGGTATTGCGGACCAGGGCGCCGACCTGTTCCAGGTCGTTGTAATACAGCGGGTTGGCCAGCGCGTCGGACAGCTCGCGCGCCAGGGCTTCGCCGCGACTGCGCACGCTGCGGTCGAACAGATCGTGGATGACGTTGCCGCTGAGGTGCTTGACCTCATCCTGCATGGCCGCCTGGCGACCGAGCACCACCGCCACGATCGCGATCACCACCAGCATCGCGCCGCTCATCGCCAGCACGAAGCGTGCCTGCATTCCCGAACCCAACAGCCTCATTCCACTTCCATCCGCACGCGAGCCAGCCCTAGTTTCAGTTGATCCAACCGGTGCTGCATCTGCGCATCCACCCGATGGAACCCGGACGTACCAAAAAACGTCTGCAACGCATCCTGCGCCTGCGGATCGCCGGCGGCCTCCAGCAACACCTGCTGCAGGCGCTCGCGCACCTTCGCATCGAGATCGGCGCGCACCACTTCCACTGCCCGCGGGAACGGCTCGGTGCGGTGGATCACGCGGAAGTCGCGCAGGTAGCTGGCCGGGATCCGATGGCCGTCGGTCCAGTCCACGCTGCTCACGGCGCCGGCATCGACCACGCCCTTGTGGACCAGCGTGGCGATATTGCCCTCGCTGCGCGCGAACACATAGCCCACGGTGTCGGGGGCGGCCGCATCGCGCGCGGACAACAGGATCTCCGGGGTCAGGCCCTGCTCCAGCAACGTCATCACCGGCACCAGGTAGGCACTGGTGGAGGCCACGTTCTGCAAGGCGAGGGTGTGGCCCTTGAGGTCGGCCAGGGACACGATCGGGCTGCCGCGGCGCACGAAGAACACGGTGTGGTAGTCGCGCACCCCACTGCGCTCGGTCAGCAGCAGCGGTTGGGCGCCACTGCGCATGCCCAGCGCCACGGCGGTGCCGGAGGTCTCGGTGACCCAGTCAACGCGGCCGCGGCGCAGGTAGCTGGCCATCTGCTGGGCGTCGGGCGCCATCAGGATGCGACCTTCGGTAATGCCGACATCGCGCATGCGCGGGACCACGTAATCGAGCAGGGGCTGCAGTTGCGCATAGTGTGACTTGGGGTTGTCGCTGATCCGTCCCAGCACCAGCACGTTGTGGGGACCGGCAGCGGCGGATCCGGTCATCAAGGCGATGGCCAGACACAGCAGACCTCCCTGCAACAGCCATCGCAGACCCGGCACTCCCATTCGCCCCCCCAAGGAATCCGAACAGCCTACCCGAAAAAGTGAGAACTGCGTCAGCTCATTCGGGCGTATTGTTGGCCAATCGCGCCATCCGCTGTGCATCGGCGAGAATGCCGCGCAGCAGGCGGACTTCCTGTTCGCTCAGTTCGGTACGCAGGAACAGGCGGCGCAGCTTGCGCATCGCCGAATCCGGGGCGCGTCCCTTGTGGAAATCGATTTCGTCCAGGGTCTGGCCAAGCTGGCCGAACAGGCCCTCGACCTGGGCGTGGCTGGCCGGTTGTTCGCGGTGTTCGGGATCGGCCGGGGCGGCGCCTTCGACGCCACCGAGCACGGCCATGCGCAGTTCATAGGCCAGCACCTGGACGGCGGCGGCCAGGTTGAGCGAGCTGAAATCGGGGTGGGACGGGATATGCACGGCCAGGTGGCACAGCTGCAGTTCTTCATTGGTGAGGCCGGTGCGCTCGCGGCCAAACACGAACGCCACTTCGGCGCCCGGCTCGGCGGCCTTGGCCAGGGCGCGCTGGGCGGCCACGGTGGGCAGCAGCTCTTCAAGCTGGACGCGGCGGGCACGGGCGGTGCAGCCCAGCACCAGGGTGCAATCGGCCACGGCCTCGGCCAGGGTAGCCACGACCGGGGCATCGCCGAGCACGTCCTCGGCACCGGCCGAGCGCCTGAACGCTTCTTCATCCAGCGGCTTTTCCGGGGCCACCAGGACCAGCCGGCCCAGGCCCATGGTCTTCATGGCGCGCGCCGCGGCGCCCATGTTGCCGGGGTGCTGGGTGCCGACGAGGACGAATCGGATACGGGAAGGAGCGGTTTCAATGGACATGAACAGGCCAAACGCGAGCAGACAAGCCACAGATGGTAAACTGTGCGACCGGCCTCTGCGCCGGGACCGCTCTTTTCCCCCGCCAGTACCCCCTACTCTGCCTTTCCGGGAGCTTTTCGCCATGCAGAAACCCGCCGTCACCGTCATGGTCAAGGCCGCCCGCCTCGCCGGCAACGTCCTGTTGCGCAACATCAACAAGCTCGAGGCGTTGAACGTCGTGCAGAAGGGGCGCATGGACTATGCCAGTGAAGTCGATGCGGATGCGGAAAAGGTCATCATCAAGGAACTCAAGCGCGCCTATCCCGAGTACGGGATCATGGCCGAGGAAGGCGGCGTGCAGGCCGTGAACCGGTACATGTGGGTGATCGACCCGCTGGACGGCACCAGCAACTACCTGCGCGGCTTCCCGCACTACTGCGTGTCCATCGCCCTGGTCGAGAACGGCGAGCCGATCGACGCGGTGATCTTCGATCCGCTCCGCAATGAGCTGTTCACCGCCAGCCGGGGTGCCGGGGCGGTGCTGAACGACCGTCGCATCCGCGTGGCCGACCGCAAGGACATGGCCGGGGCGATGATCCACACCGGTTTCGCCCCGCGTGAGCGTCAGCGTACGAGCGCGCAGTTGAAGGCGGTCGACGCGCTGCTGGTGCACGCCGAAGACGTGCGCCGCACCGGTTCGGCAGCCCTGGACCTGGCCTACGTGGCGTGCGGTCGTGCCGATGCGTATTTCGAGGCCGGCGTGAAGGCCTGGGACATCGCCGCCGGCGTGCTGCTGGTCCGCGAGGCCGGCGGTCGGGTCTGCGATTTCAAGGGCGCCACGCCGGCCCGCATGGACAGCCGCGGCCCGGAGACCCAGCAGATCGTGGCGGGCAACGTGAAGAACACCGACGTGCTGCAGAAGGTGCTGGTCAACACCGGCTACGCGGCCGAGTTCGACGCCAAGTTCTGATCCACTGCTTGTGCGACACCTCGACGACGGCGCCTTCGGGCGCCGTTGTTGTTTGGGTGGCCGGCCTTGGTGGGTGGTGGGTGGTGGGTAGTGGGCAAGTGCAACGTCAACGGCCAGGTCAACCGCTGCGGATGTGCGCTTGGGTCGGACTGGGCGGGGGTGGGTGAGGCCGCGGGGCACGCTGCAAGTACGTCCATGTAAGCTCCTTTTGCGCCATCCATGGCGCAAAACGGGCCCCGCGACCTCACCCACCCCCGCCCCAGACAGTTGGCTGGTGGTTTTTGCAGGCAAGGCAAGGCGAGACGAGACGCAGCGAATGGGGTTCGGTTGTCCTGTACCTGCTGGCTTGCCCGCAGATACACCCACGCTTATGGCGGTGGATCTGGCGTTGGACGAAGAACCCAAAAAAACGCCCGGCCGAAGCCGGGCGTTTTCATTTCAGCGTGGCTGGCGCAGGAGTCAGCTGACGGTGGCGCCTGCCGCCTTCAGCGCAGCGATGCGTTCTTCCAGCGGCGGGTGGCTCATGAAGAGCTTCTTCGCGGTCGAGCCGGCGATGCCGAATGCCGCGATCTGGGTGGGCAGCGTGCTCTGGCCGTGGTTGAGCTTCAGGCGCTCCAGCGCCGCGATCATCTTCTGGCGGCCGGCCAGGTGGGCACCGCCCGCGTCGGCACGGAACTCGCGGTGGCGCGAGAACCACATCGAAATCACCGTCGCGCCCAGGCCGAACACCATCTCCAGCACGAACACGATGATGTAGTAGGCGAAGCCCCGGCCACCGCCCTCGCGGTTGCCCGAGATCGCGCTGTCGATGAACCCGCCGACGATGCGCGCGAGCACGATCACGAAGGTGTTCAGCACGCCCTGCAGCAACGCCATGGTGATCATGTCGCCGTTGGCCACGTGCGCGATCTCGTGGCCCAGCACCGCCTCGGCCTCGTCCTCGCTCATGTTGTGCAGCAGCCCGGTGGACACTGCCACCAAGGCCTTGTTGCGGTTGGCACCGGTGGCGAAGGCATTGATTTCCGGGCCATCGTAGACCGCCACTTCCGGCATCCCGATACCCGCTTCGCGCGCCTGGCGCTCGACGGTGGCCAGCAGCCAGCGCTCGGTCGGATTGCGCGGCTCGGTGATCACCACCGCACCGGTGGAGCGCTTGGCCATCCACTTGGACAGCAGCAGCGAGATGAAGGAACCGCCAAAGCCGAAGATGGCCGCCATCACCAGCAGACCGCTCATCTGGCCCGGGTTGACGCCCAGCACCGACATGACGATGCCCGCCAGGACCAGCACGGCAAGGTTGGTCAGAAGGAAGAGGGCAATACGACTGAACATGGGGAAATAACGCTCATTGGAGGTTGATGACTGCAAATCTGCGGGGACTTCATGTTGAATTCAAGTCGCAAACTGACCGACGATTCATAGTTCATGTCCATCTCCCCCTACCGCGGCCGCTTCGCGCCCTCACCCACCGGTCCCCTGCACCCCGGCTCCCTGCTGGCGGCGCTGGGCAGTTGGCTGCTGGCCCGGCATGCCCGCGGGCAGTGGCTGGTGCGGATCGAGGACGTCGACCCGCCGCGCACCGTGCCCGGCGCGGTTGACCAGCAACTGGCCACCCTGGCCGCCCTGGGCCTGGCCAGCGATGGGCCGATCGTCCATCAGCGCCAGCGCGACGCCCTTTACCAGCAAGCCCTCGACCGCCTGCTCGCCGACGGCAAGGCCTTTGCCTGCCATTGCAGCCGCAGCGACCTGGCCGACGCGGGCGGAATCCACCATCACTGCGTGGCACGCAGCGCGCGGGCGCAACCGGCCATCCGGCTGCGCGTGCCGCCGGGCAGCACCGTCGCCTTCGTGGACGGACTGCGCGGCGCGATCCAGCAGGACGTGTACGCCGAGGTGGGCGACTTCGTGCTGCGCCGTGCCGACGGCTACTGGGCCTACCAACTGGCGGTGGTGGTGGACGATCATGCGCAGGGCATCACCGATGTCGTGCGCGGCGCCGACCTGCTGGATTCCACTCCGCGCCAGATCCTGTTGCAGCGCGCGCTCGGCCTGCCCACCCCGGCTTACCTGCACCTGCCGCTGCTGCTGGATGACACCGGCCGCAAGCTGTCCAAGTCCGAGGCCGCGCACCCGCTCGACCCGGCCCATCCCCTGCCCGCCCTGCGCCAGGCCTGGGCCGCGCTCGGCCAGGACCCGGGCTGTCTCCCCGCCGACGGCAGCCCGGCCGCACTGCTGGCCCGTGCCAGCGCGGGGTTCGACCCGGCGCGCCTGCCCCGCCACGACATCGGCCCGGCCATGCCGCCGGCCTGATACCCATCGCCGCAGCGATGTTGCAGAATCGCTTTCCCCCTTGTTGGCCCTGCCTTTCGGAGTAGCTGCTCATGACATCTCGCGTCGCACTGGTCACCGGCGGAACCGGCGGCATCGGTACCGCCATCTGCCAACGCCTGGCCGACCAGGGCCATCGGGTCGCCACCAATTACCGTGACCACGCCAAAGCCCTGGCGTGGCGCGAGATGATGCTGGCGCGCGGCTGCGACGTGGCGATCTTTCCCGGCGACGTTGCCGACCCGGATACCGCCGAGGCCATGGTCCATGCGGTGGAAGCGGCACTGGGCCCGATCGAGATCCTGGTCAACAACGCCGGCATCACCCGTGACACCACCTTCCATCGCATGCGCGCCGACCAGTGGCACGACGTCATCAACACCAACCTCAACTCGGTGTTCAACGTGACCCGCCCGGTGATCGAAGGCATGCGCCGCCGCGGCTGGGGTCGGGTCATCCAGATCAGCTCGATCAACGGCTTGAAGGGGCAGTACGGCCAGGCCAACTACGCCGCCGCCAAGGCCGGCATGCACGGTTTCACCATCTCCCTGGCCCGCGAGAACGCCGGCTTCGGGATCACCGTCAATACGATTTCGCCGGGCTACGTGGCCACCGACATGGTGATGGCCGTGCCCGACGAAGTGCGCGCCAAAATCATCGCCGACATCCCCACCGGCCGCCTCGGCAAGCCGGAGGAAATCGCCTACGCCGTTGCCTTCCTGGTCAACGAGGAAGCCTCGTGGATCACCGGCTCGAACCTGGACATCAATGGCGGCCACCACATGGGCTGGTAGAGCCGACCGTTGGTCGGCTGCCTTCAGGCAACGTAGCGCCGACCGTTGGTCGGCTGCCTCCCGGCCAACGTAGAGCCGACCGTTGGTCGGCTGCCTCCAGGCAACGTAGAGCCGACCGTTGGTCGGCTGCCTTCAGGCCAACGTAGAGCCGACCGTTGGTCGGCTGCCTCCAGGCAACGCAGAGCCGACCGTTGGTCGGCTGCCTTCCGGCAACGTAGAGCCAACCGTTGGTCGGCTGCCTTCCGGCAACGTAGAGCCGACCGTTGGTCGGCTGCCTTGCAGCGGCGCATAGAGCAGCCGACCAACGGTCGGCTCTACGGAATCCGCGCGGGGGAATACGCTGCCGGCGCTGTTCGAGAAAACGTTTGCAGGCCCATCCGGCTACAGCCCCGCCATGGAACCGGAAAATGCTGCACCCCGCGCAGATCCATGCTGCGCAACACGAATCGGCCGCGATACCCCGCCGCATGGGCCTTTCGGCGGTTGCATGTGCTGCTGCACTGCGCCATGCTGCGCGCCTACTGTGTGCTGAGTGACCGTTTCATGGCTGCGAACCGCATTATCAAGAAATACCCGAACCGCCGGCTCTACGACACCGAGATTTCCAGTTACATCACCATCGAGGACGTGCGCCAGCTCATTCTCGACGGCGAAGACTTCGAAGTCCGCGACGCCAAGAGCGGCGACGACCTGACCCGGTCGGTGCTGCTGCAGATCATTGCCGACCAGGAACAGGACGGCGAACCGATGCTGTCCACCCAGTTGCTGAGCCAGTTGATCCGCTTCTACGGCGATTCGCTGCAGGGCTTCATGGGCAACTACCTGGAGCGCAGCATGCAGGTCTTCCTGGACCAGCAGCAGCAGTTCCGCCAGCAGATGGGCAACCTCCTCGGCCAGACCCCGTGGGCGATGATGAACCAGCTGACCGAGCGCAACCTGGAGCTTTGGCAGGACTTCCAGCGCAACATGGGCACCGGCTTCGGCCCCCGCCCGGGCGGCACCTCCACCGGCACCGGCAAGCCGGATGCCCCGGCGCCCGGCCCAGGCACCAAGACCCGCCGCTGAGTCACTGCGGTCACCGGCAACGAAAAAGGCGCAGCCCACCGGCCGCGCCTTTTTCATATCCGCCCGCTGCGCCGGTCAGCGCTTGGGCTTGGCGCACCCGGTGCAGATGCGCTCGACCGCAAAGCCCTTGGACTTCAGCTTTTCCACCACGCCGTCATTGCCCAGCAGGTGCAGCGCGCCCACCACCACCAGCGTGCCGCCCTGGCCGGGCTGCAGGTACTGCTGCAGCTTGGGCACCCAGGCATCGTTGCGATCGGTGTTGATCCGCTTGTACAGCAGCGGGTACTGGCCGCGCATCTCCGCGGCCATCGAGGTCCACAGCAGCTTGTCGTCGCCACGGCGCCACGCGTCATGCAGGCGGCGGCCTTCGACGTCGGCCTTCTCGGCCTGGTCCAGCGCCTCGGCCACCATCTGCTGCTGCTCCTGCATCGACATGCCGGCCAGCACGCCGACCTGCGTGTCGATGTCTTCCAGGCCGGCGGTCGGCTTGCCCGCGGCGGCCGCGCGACCCATGAAGTGCCGGTCCAGGCCGAGGTTGGGGTCCAGCCCCATCTTGGTGAACTGGCCCAGGGTGATGGTGAGGCCGACGAACCACGGTTTCATCCCCTGCAACTGGGCCAGCGGCAGCTGGTTGTCGGCCGCATAGGCCTGCAGTTTGGTCCAGGTGGCAGCGTCGAGGTCGCGCTTGAGTTCGGTGCCATCGGTGCGCACCGCCGCCTGCACCAGTTTCTGGGCCAACTGCGGGGATTCCATGTCCTGCGGCGACAACTCGAACACCACGCGCCTGGAGGCGGCGAACGCCTGGTCGACGTCCGCCGCCAGCGGATAGTCCTGCGCGCGCAGCATGTGGAACGAGCCCAGCAGGTACAACCGGCTGTCGCCGGGGCCGGTCACCTTCCACAGCAGCGGCACCGGCGGGCCGGACTTGGCGGCCGGCGCATCACCGCGCGCCTGCGCCGCACCGATGCCCCCGAGCAGGCCACCGGCGATCAACAACGAAGACAACACACGTGACAGCATCGACATGGTTCAAGCCTCTCCTTCAGGGGCGTGATAGGCCTGCTCGCCTGCGTCCACGCGCAGGTCCAGGCGGTTTTCCGGCGGCGACAACGGACAGGTCGCAAACGGGGTGAACGCACACGGCGGATTGTAGGCGTGGTTGAAATCGACCAGCACCTGGCCATTGGCATCCGGCGCAGCCAGGTCCAGGTAACGCCCGGCCGGGTAGCTGCCATGGCCGCTGGTACGGTCGGCGAAGATGACAAACAGCTCGCGGCCCGGCTCGCCAAGCGCTTCCAGCCGCCAGGTGCGGCCATCACGCTCGAACTCCAGCGTGCCCGCATTGGGCATCTGCGTGGTGAGCCCGGTGATGTCTACGATCGGCATCGTCTTGCCGGGCTCGTGCGGGATGAAGCGCGCGCTGATCCGCCACGATGGCCCGCCCGGCCAGTACTGCAGTCCGGCAAAGCTGGCGCGCGTGGGCGCGTCGGCGTGCTTGACGCGCAACGCATAGCGCTCGCCACGATGGATCAGGCTCAACTGGCCCTTGCCGCCATCGAAGCGGATCAGGGTCGGCGTGGCGTCACGATCGCTGAAAAAGCGGATGCGCCCGGTGACCGGCGCGTCGTCCACGCTCAATGCGACGCCACGCTCAGGCGTGAACCACACGCTGTCGCCCTGGCGCGACACCATGCCCAGCTTGTCCGGCCCCACCGCCAGGCGGATGCCGCTGCCCGGGCCGCTGCCGATGTAATGGGCCTTGTATTCCAGCCAATGCAGGCCGACCAGACTGGTCCAGCCGTCGGCGGCGTGCAGTTCCTGGTAGCGCTGCAGGCGCCACTGCTGTTGTTCGGCGGCAAACGCCGGATCGGCGGCCACCGCGACCGGTGCCGGCGGCGTGTCCCCACACGCGACCAATCCCAGCGCCAGCATCGCCGCGCCGAGTCCCCTCGTCCACATCCGCATTTTTTCCCCCTTCAACGTCCGCGCAGGAACCAGCGGTCGATCTCCGCCAGCGAAAAACGAGCCCAGGTCGGCCGGCCATGGTTGCACTGACCCGAGCGTTCGGTGATTTCCATGTCGCGCAGCAGCGCGTTCATTTCCGGCACGGTCAAGCGCCGGTTGGCCCGCACCGCGCCATGGCAGGCCATGGTCGAGAGCAGCTCGTCGCGCGCCGTGGCGATGCGCCGGCTCTGGCCGTGTTCGCGCAGGTCGGTGAGCACGTCGCGCAGCAGGCCCTCGGGCTCGGCATTGGCCAGCAGCGCCGGAATGCTGCGCACATGCAGCGAGCCAGGGCCGGAGCGGGTGATCTCGAAGCCCAGCGCCACCAACGTGTCGGCCTCGCGCTCGGCGGTATCGGCGTCGCGTTCGCCGACCGCCAGGGTGATCGGCACCAGCAGCGGCTGCGCATGCAGGCCCATGCCGTCGTGCGCGGTCTTCAGGCGTTCGTAGCCGATCCGCTCATGCGCGGCATGCATGTCGACCACGATCAGGCCTTCGGCGTTCTCGGCCAGGATATAGATCCCGTGCAGCTGCGCGACCGCATAGCCCAGCGGCGGCACGCCGCTGTCGGCGGCGGTGACCGGCAGGCCGTGCTCGCTTGGCATCGGTGGCAACCCGGCGGACACGCCGGCACCGGCGGGCGCGGCATACAGCGCGGCATACGCCGAGGGCGCATCGGCCACCTGCAGCCCCAACGGCGATTGCTGCGGCCGCCACTGCGCGCCGAAGCCGCCGCCCGCCCCGTTGCCGGCCAGGGCGTAAGCGCCTGTCGAGGGGGCATAGCCCGTGCCCGGCGAGGCCGCAGGCGGCAACCCGCCCGCGTCGGCCCCGACCCCGGCCTGGGTCATGCCGGCGCGGGTCTCGGCCAGCGCTTCTTTCAGGGTGCGGTAAACGAAATCGTGGATCAGCCGCGAGTCGCGGAAGCGCACTTCGTGCTTGGCCGGATGCACGTTGACGTCGACCCGGGTCGGGTCCAGCTCCAGGAACAGCACGTAGGCCGGTTGCCGGCCGTGGAACAGCACGTCGCCGTACGCCATCTTCACCGCGTGGGCCACGCTTCGGTCGCGCACCGACCGCCCGTTGACGTACAGGTATTGCTGGTCGGTGCTGGCGCGCGAGTAATGCGGCTGCGCGATCCAGCCATGCAGGCGCAGGCCGGCGCCGCTGTGATCCACGCGCAACGCCTGCGCGGCGAAATCCTCGCCGAGGGTTTCACCCAGGCGCGCATCGGAGTAGAGGTCGCCGGGCTTGTAACGACGCGACGGCTTGCCGTTGTGCGAGACGCGCAGCTCCACGTCCGGGCGCGCCAGTGCCAGCGAGCGCAGCCATTCCTCGATGTGGCCCAGTTCGGTGCGCTCGGCACGCAGGAACTTGCGCCGGGCCGGCACGTTGTAGAACAGCTCGCGTACTTCCACGGTGGTGCCCGGCGCATGCGCGCGCGGGGTGACGTCGCCCAGCTTGCCGCCCTCGATCTGCAGCGCCGACCCGTGCGCGTCGCAGGCGCGGCGCGAGGACAGGGTGAAGCGGCTGACCGAGGCGATCGACGGCAACGCTTCGCCACGAAAACCGAGCGTGGCCACGGCTTCGAGGTCGTCCAGGCTGGCGATCTTGCTGGTGGCGTGGCGCGACACCGCCAGCGGCAGCTCTTCCGGGGCGATCCCGCCGCCATCGTCACGGATGCGGATCAAGCGCACGCCGCCCTCTTCCAGGTCGATGTCGACCCGGGTGGCGCCGGCATCCAGTGCGTTTTCCACCAGTTCCTTGACCACCGACGCAGGCCGCTCGACGACTTCGCCGGCGGCGATCTGGTTGATCAGGATTTCAGGCAGCTGGCGGATGCTCATGCAGGGCTCCGGACGACGGAGGACGCACGGGCGGAGGCGATGGGAACGTGGGGGCAGGACTTCATCGGTAGATGATAGCGTAGCGCCGCCCCGTGCCTTGCCGCAGCGCGGCTTGCACGTAGAGCCGACCGTTGGTCGGCTGGCATCGCCAAAGGCAGCCGACCAACGGTCGGCTCTACGGGCGGATTACTTGCTTCCGCCCGCCACGGTGCCGGCCGCGTCGATCTCGGCTTCGGCGCGGGCGGCATAAAGCGTGCCCGGCGGCGGCTGGCGGCTGAAGAAGGTGTGCACGCCATCGAGTACCGCACCGGCGATCTGGCGCTGGTATGCCGGGTCGATCAGGCGGCGCTCTTCGTCCGGATTGGAGATGAAGGCGGTTTCCACCAGCATCGCCGGCATGTCCGAGGTACGCAGCACCGCAAAGTTGGCGCGCTCGATGTTGGGCTTGTGATTCTTGCCGATCCGCTTCAAGCCACCCAGCACGTGGCCGGCGGCGTCTTCAGAGGCCTTCATGTAGCCGCTCTGGGCCAGGTCCAGCAGCACGCTGGCCAGGGTCCCTTCGGTCTGCTGCAGGCGCACGCCACCGACCAGGTCGGCGGCGTTTTCCTTGTCGGCCAGCCAGCGCGCGCGCTGCGAGGAGGCGCCCTTGGTGGACAGGACATACACCGACGAACCGGTCGCCGCGCGGTTCTCGGCGGCATCGGCGTGGATCGAGATGAAGATGTCGGCCTTGGCCGCGCGCGCCTTCTGCGCGCGCATCGGCAGCGGAATGAACACGTCGGTGTCGCGGGTCAGGTAGGCCTTCAGACCCGGGGTGGCATTGACCTGGCGGGCCAGTTCGCGGGCCACGGCCAGGGTGATGTCCTTTTCGCGCTTGCCGGTCGGGCCGACGGCGCCGGGGTCCTGGCCGCCATGACCGGGATCGATTGCCACCACCAGCGGGCGCATGCCCGCGCGCATCTTGATGCGTGAGGCATCGCTGGGCATGGCCGGGCGCGGGATCTCGGCCGGCGGGGTCACCACCGGCGCGGGCGTGGGCGCCGACACGACGGCCGCGGTGGCCTGCCCGGCGAGGATCGCGGCCGGGGTGGCCGAGTTGCTGGCGGCGTTGGCGTTGCCGGCCGCTGCGACGTTGGCGGCCGTCGCCGCGGGCGTCGCCGGGCTGGGCACCGGCGTGGCCGCCATGGCACTGGCCTGCTGGCGCACGGAGGCGGTGAGCAGCGCGGTGGCGCGGGCGGCATCGCTGCGCGCCTGCGCCGCATCGGCGGCCGTGGTGGTCGCGGTGGAGGTGGCCGGTGCCGCGCTCGACGTCGGCGTCGGCACGCTGGCGGGCGGCGCGCTGGCAGGCGGCGCTGACGGCGCGCTGCGGGCCACGCTGGCCGGCGCATCGCCCGGCCATTCGATCACCAGGCGCGATTCATCGCCCTGCTTGAGCATCTGCGGGCGGAACGGCGCGACCGATTCGGCCAGGTCGAATACCACCCGGAACGTGCCGGGCACCGGCTGGCCGGTGCGCACGGCGGTGACCACGCCCTTGGGCGCGGGCAGCTTGAGATTGCGGACGGCACTGGAGTCGGGGAAATCGACCACCAGGCGGTTCGGGCCGGCCAGGCTCAGGGTCTTGTAACCGCCACTCCCGGACAGCGCGATTTCCGCGCGGGTGCCGGTGGCACCGGTCTCCAGGCCCACCTGGCGGACTTCGCCCGCCCACGCCAAGGCGCTCGCCAGACACAGTCCGACGGCGGCACAGATGGCGGTGAGTGGTTTCCCCATTGGCATGGGTCAGGATTCAATCACCGCGCTGAATGAAATGCAACACCTTTTCCCTTAATAATCCGTAACCTGCCGGTGTTTCCTAGTGTCAGCCGACAGAAAGGGCCTGCAAGTCACCCCCTTGGGGCAGCCGGGCGAGCCATTCACGACCCGCGTCGCTGGTCGCAGTGAGACGAACGCGACGGCCCTGCCCTTCAATGTCCAGCGCCACGTGCAGGTCGCTCGGCGGCAATGCGCCCGCGCCGCGCTCGGGCCATTCGACCAGCCACAGCGAGGCGCTGCCCTCGTCCAGGCCCAGGAAATCCAGCTCTTCGGCCTGCCCGATGCGGTACAGGTCCAGGTGCCAGGCCTCGTGCCCGTCGTCCAACGGGTACCGCTCCACCAGCGTGTAGGTCGGGCTGCGGATGGCGCCCTGCACGCCGAGGGCGCGCAGCAGCGCGCGCGCCAGCGTGGACTTGCCCGCGCCGAGGTCGCCCTGCAGCTGCATCACCGCCTGCGGCGGACGGGTGGCGGCCAGCCACTGCCCAAGCAGGTCGGTGTCGTCGCTCTGGGCCAGGAAAAACGTGATCATGCGATGTCGGGTTCCGGATTGACCAGGCGGCGCAGCGGCACCAGCAGGTCGGTGGGGAGCAGGCCACGCTGGCCTTGGGCGGCGGCGCTGTCGCCGGCCAGCGCATGCACCAGTGCGCCGGCGCTCGCCGCATCGAAGGCGTCCAGTCCCTGCGCACGCAGGGCGGCGATGATGCCCGTCAACAGGTCGCCCATGCCACCCACGGCCATGCCCGGGTTGCCCGCCGCGATGACTCGGGGGCGCTGGCCCGGTGCGGCGACCAGGGTGCCGGCCCCCTTCAGCACGACCACCGCGTGGAAGCGCTCGGCCAGCTGGTGCGCAGCGGCGAAACGATCCGCCTGCACCTGCGCGGTGCTGCAGCCAAGCAGTCGCGCGGCCTCACCCGGGTGCGGCGTGAGGATGGCGCCGTGGACCACCTGCGGCGCGGCGGCCAGCAGGTTCAGGGCATCGGCATCGATCACCAGCGGCGTGCCGCTGGCCAGCACCTGCCGCCACAGTTCATGCGCCCAGTCGTCCTGGCCGAGGCCGGGGCCGATGGCGATCACCTTGGCGCGCGGAAACAGCGCCTGCAGGTCGCCGGCGTTTTCGACCGCGTGCACCATGGCTTCGGGCAGTCGCGCCAGCAACGGCGCCGCGTGGGCGGCCTGGGTGGCCACGCTGACCAGCCCCGCGCCGGCACGCAGAGCCGCTTCGCTGGCCAGCATCACCGCACCGCCACTGCCGTGGTTGCCGCCCACGCACAGCACATGCCCGGATTCGCCCTTGTGCGTATTGGCGCGCCGCGCCGGCAGCAACGCCGCCAGGCGCGCCTGCGCCCAGACACTGGCTGCAGGCGGCACGTCGGTCAGCGCGGCATCGGGCACCTGCAGCGGCGCCAGCCGGCGCTCGCCCACGTACTCCAGCGCATCGCCGGTGTACAGGCCGCGGTGCCTCACGATGAACTGCAGGGTGAGGTGGGCGCGGATGGCCACGCCGGGCACCGCGCCGGTGCCTGCAGCGACGCCGCTGGGCACGTCCAGCGACAGCACCGGCAGCGCAGCGGCGTTGATCGTCTCGATCAGCGCCTGCGCATCCCCTGCCGGCGCGCGGTTCAGGCCCAGTCCGTAGAGCGCGTCGACGACGACATCGGCTGCCGGCAGCGCGCCGCTGAAGCACGCCTCTTCGCCGCCGGCATCCCGCCACGCCTGCAGCGCGGCCTGCGCCAGCGGGGTGGCGGCGCCGTCGCCGGCCAGCCGCAGCACCTGCACATGACGCCCGGCCTGGCGCGCCAGCCGGGCCAGCACGTAGCCGTCGCCGCCATTGTTGCCGGGCCCGGCCACCACGCAGATGCGCCGGGCCTGCGGCCAGCGTTCCAGCAGGCACTGCCAGGCAGCCTGGCCGGCCTGCTCCATCAGGCTCGCCCCGCCGTCGCCCAGCCGTGCGCTGGCCTCCGCGTCGATCCGGCGCGCGGCGGCTACATCGAACAGTTCAGCAAGCTCAGGCATGCCGGGATTCTATACTTGTCGCCATGTCTGCTGTTCCGCTCCCCGCCCCCGTCGACCTGGCCCGCGCCGCCCAGCGCGTGCGCGAGATCGCGCGCGTGCACGGTTTCCAGCGCTGCGGCGTGTCCGGCATCGACCTCGGCGAGGACGAAGCGCACCTGGCCGATTGGCTGGGCAAGGGCCTGTACGGCACGATGGAGTGGATGGCGCGGCACGGCACGATGCGCGCGCGCCCGGCCGAACTGCTGCCTGGCACGGTGCGGGTGATCTCGGTGGGCATGGACTACGGCCACAAGGACGATGCCCAGGCCTGGGACACGCTGCACGATGGCGACCGCGCCTACGTGGCGCGCTATGCGCTGGGCCGCGATTACCACAAGCTGATGCGCAACCGCCTGCAGAAGTTCGCCGATGCGATCGCCGCGGAGATCGGCGCCTTCGGCTACCGCGTCTTCGTCGATTCGGCGCCGGTGCTGGAGCGCGCGCTGGCCCGCAATGCCGGGCTCGGGTGGATCGGCAAGCACACCTGCCTGATCGACCGCCAGGGCGGCTCGTGGTTCTTCCTGGGCGAGATCTACATCGACCTGCCGCTGCCGGTGGACACCCCGGCCACGGCGCACTGCGGCACCTGCACGCGCTGCATCGACGTCTGCCCGACCCAGGCCATCATCGCCCCGCAGCGGCTGGATGCGCGGCGCTGCATCTCCTACCTGACCATCGAGCACGATGGCCCGATCCCCGAAGCGATGCGACCGTTGATGGGCAACCGCATCTACGGCTGCGACGACTGCCAGCTGGTGTGCCCTTGGAACAAGTTCGCCCGGCGTACCGACGAGCCGGATTTCCGTGCGCGCAACGACCTGGACACCGCGTCGCTGGCGCAGCTGTTCGCGTGGGAGGAAGACGAATTCCTGCGCCGCACCGAAGGCAGCCCGATCCGGCGCAGCGGGCACGAGCGCTGGTTGCGCAACATCGCCGTGGCGCTGGGCAATGCCCCCACCCACGCCGACACCCTGGCCGCGCTGCACGCGCGCCGCGAGCACGCCTCGCCGATCGTGCGCGAACATGTGCAGTGGGCGCTGCAGCAGCACGCCGCGCGCGACCCGCGGCCGTGACGCGTATGCGACCATGGGAGCCCGTTCGTACCGTTTGACCCGCCCATGGACCGCAGCGCGCAGATCCTCACGCCCAGCCAGCTCAACATCCTGGCCCGCGACCTGCTGGAAGGCGCCTTCCCGCTGATCTGGGTGGAGGCCGAACTGGGCAGCGTCACCCGCCCGGCGTCGGGCCACATGTATTTCACCCTGAAGGACGCGCGCGCGCAGATCCGCGCGGCGCTGTTCAAGCCCAAGAGCCAGTGGCTGAAGTTCGTCCCGCGCGACGGCATGCGCGTACTCGCGCGTGGCCGCCTGACCCTGTACGAAGCGCGTGGCGAGTACCAGTTGGTGCTGGACCACATGGAGGAAGCCGGCGAAGGCGCGCTGCGCCGCGCCTATGAGCAGCTCAAGGCGCGGCTGGAGGCAGAGGGCCTGTTCGCGGCCGAGCGCAAGCGCGCGCTGCCCACCCACGTACGCCGCCTGGCCGTCATCACCTCGCCCACCGGCGCGGCCGTGCGCGACGTGCTCAGCGTGCTGGCGCGCCGCTTCCCGCTGCTCGAGGTGGACCTGCTGCCGAGCCTGGTGCAGGGCGACAACGCCGCCGCGCAGATCACCGCGCTGCTGCGGGCTGCCGATGCCAGCCGGCGCTACGACGTGATCCTGCTGACCCGCGGCGGTGGCTCGCTGGAAGACCTGTGGGCCTTCAACGATGAGCACCTCGCCCGCGCCATCGCCGCCAGCCAGACCCCGGTGGTGTCGGCGGTGGGCCACGAAACCGACTTCAGCCTGGCCGACTTCGCCGCCGACCTGCGCGCGCCTACCCCGTCGGTGGCCGCCGAGCTGCTGGTGCCCGACAAGCGCGACCTGCAGCTGCACGTGCGCCGGTTGGCGGCGCGGATGGTGCAGCTGCAACGGCATGGCCTGGGCCAGGCGATGCAGCGCGCCGACCGGGCGTTGCTGCGCTTGAATGCACAAGGCCCGCAGGCGCGCCTGCAACTGCTGCAACGCCGCCAGCAGGACCTGGCGCGGCGCCTGGCCAGCGTGTGGCGGCAGCAACAGGAACGCCGCCAGGCGCAGCTGCGGCATGCCGCCGTGGTGCTGCGCAACGGGCATCCGCAGCGTCGCCTGGACGCCCTGCGCGAGCGCCTGCAGCGCCTGCAGCCGCGCGCCGCAGCGGCGATCGACCGCCAGCTTCAGCGCGACCAATTGCGCCTGCGCGGCTTGGCCCGTTCGATGGAAGCGGTCAGCCCGTTGGCCACCGTGGCGCGCGGTTACAGCATCCTTACCCGCGAGGACGACGGCAGCCTGGTGCGGTCACCGTTGCAGGTGCGCCCGGGCGACGCGCTGAAGGCACGCGTGCAGGACGGGGTGATCGACGTCGTGGTCAAGGAACCGGCGCGCTGACCACGAACGCCGGCCAGGATCACTGGCGCGCGCCTTCGCAGTATTTCTGCCGGTATTCCATCGCCTTGGGCATCAGCGCCTGCAGGTTCTGGATGCGGGTGCCGGGGTTGGGATGGGTGGAAGAGAATTCCGGCGGGGCCTGCCCCCCGCTGCTCTGGCCCATGCGCTCCCACAGCGGGATCGCCTCGCGCGGATCGAAACACGCCGCGGCGGCCAGCATCAGCCCGACCTCATCGGCCTGGGTTTCGTGGCTGCGCGCATACGGCAACAGGTAGCCATAGCCCATCGCCGACATCACCATCTGTTGCTGCTGCGGGTCCATGCCGCTGGCCGCGCCGGCCATCTGCCCGATCTGGGTCAGCTTCTGCTGGGCCATGCGCTGGGCACCGTGCCGCAGCAGCGCGTGCGCGATTTCATGGCCCATCACCACCGCCATCGCATCGACCGTGCGCGCCACCGGGATCAACCCGGTATAGACGGCCATCTTGCCGCCGGGCAGGCAGAACGCATTGGCCTGGTCGGACTGGATGACATTCACTTCCCACTCGAAGTCGCGCGAAAAGTGCGCCGGCTTCAGCCCATGCTCCTCGGCCAGCGCGGTCTCCACCACGTCCACCTTGCTGATCAGCCGCTGCGCGATCGCGCGCACGTCGCGCGAGACCTGCGCGTTAGGGTCCAGCGGCCGCTCCTGGGCCAGGATCTCCTGGTAGGCCTGCAGGCCCAGCGCCTTTTCCTCGCTGGCATCGAGCGAACTGTCGATCAGCACGCTCTCCCCGGTGTACGGGTCGACCGCCCGGTTGGAGAACCAGTAGAACGCCGCATACCCGGCAAAGGCCAGCAGCACCCACCAGCGGATGTTGCCGAACATACCCGGGCGCCGGGCCCGGCCCTGTTGTTGACCACCGAATGGATCGTTGCGCATGTTGCAGATTCCTGGCGGGACCGGCGCACGCTGGCCGGCACGGCGTCATGGTAGTGGCTGCGGCGGGACGCGACGTGAGTGCCGCCCTGTACGACTCAGATACCGCGGACCAGGCGGAAGCCGATCCGGGCGCTGGTGGTATCCGAGTCCTGCGATTGCCGCCACGCCGCCCGGGTCTGGTCCGGCGCATTGGCCCAGTTGCCGCCACGGATCACCCGCTGCCGGCAGCCCGGGTTGAACCAGGCCGCGCCATCGGCCGGCGCACGCCGGTAACTGGCGTGCCAGCAATCGGCCACCCATTCGCTGAGATTGCCGGCCACATCGTGCACCCCCCAGGCGTTGGCCTCGAAGCTGCCGACCGGCGCCGGCCCCCACCAGCCATCCCCATAGCCGACGAAGGCGTTGTACCAGCGTCGCCCGGTCGGGGAGACGTCCTCGGCACCGGTGAAGTTGCCCGCCCCGGCCGGCGGCGTGCCGGCATCGCCCCAGGGGTAACGGCCGCTGCTGCCGGCGCGCACCACGTACTCGAACTCGGCCTCGCTGGGCAGGCGGTAGGAACGCCCGGTCTGCTCGGACAGCCAGGTCGCGTAGTTCTCGGCATCGCGCACGCTCACGTGCATGACCGGCGAATTGGCGATCGCCGGCGCGCCGTTGTAATCCGACCGCCAGTCCACCCCGCTGTGGCGCACGAAGTTGCCGCTGCGTTCGTCGTAGACGATCGAGTGCCCGCGCCGGGTCGCGCGCGGGCGTGCGTTGCTGGCCAGCACGTAGCGCCGGAAATCGGCCACGGTGACCTCGGTGATCGACATCGCGAAGCCACGCTCGAAGCGCACGTAATGCGAAGGCTTTTCGGCATCGGTGGCGCCGCGCTCGTTGTCGCCGGCGCCCATCTGGAAGCCGCCGTGCGGCACCACGATCATCTGCGGCCCGCGGCCGCCATCGCGCAGCGCATCGCTGAACACCTGGCGCGGCCGGAAGCTGCCGTAGTGGGTCACAAGCTCGATGCGCTCGCGCAACTGCGCCACCACCGGATCGCCCGGCAAGGCAATGCGCAGCGCATCTTCGAGCTTCTCGCGCGCCGGCTTCAGCCCCTGCGGCGTGGTCAGGTCGCGCAGGCCCTCGTCGCGCAGCCGGGTCAGCGTATCGGCCCGGATGCGTTCAACGCGTTCGAACGCATCGGCGATGGTGATGGACGAGTCGCGCACCTTCGCCGCCTCGGCCAGCCAGGTGCCGGCAGTGGCGAAATCCCCGGCGCGCGCGGCCGTTTCGGCCCGGCCGATCAACGCGCTCTCGGCGGCGGCCAGCCCCTGCCGCGCGCGCACGTCATCCGGGTTCAAGCGCAGCGCTTCGCGGAAATTGGGGATCGCGCCATCGCCATCCTCACCCACCCGGCCGGCGCGCAGGTCGTCTTCGCCGGCACGGTTGTAGGCGATCACGCGCTGGGCGATCTCCACGCGCGACTGCAGTTGGCGCACGCGCGCATCCTCGGGCGCGATCGCCAGCAGCACCAGCGCCATGTCACTCGCCTGCGCCAGCGCTTCGCGCTGCTTCAAGGGCCGCGACAGCAGCGCACCGGCCTCTTCCAGAAGGCGCAGGCGTGCCTGCTTGAGTCCAGCCAGCGCCTGGCGGTCCTTGCCGTCGCGCTGCAGCAACGCCAGCCAGATCGGAATCGCCGCCTCTTCGTCGGCGTACAGCCGGTCCTGTTCGAACGCCTGTGCCGCCTTGCGCCGCGCGGCGGCCACCGCATCGTCGGCGATCTGCACCGCCGGCGGCTGCCAGCGCGCCACGGTTTCGGCGGCGTCCTCTCCGCCGATGGTCACCTGCGCGGCGGGCGGAACGGCCGCCGCGGCGGTGCGCGCGGCCGCCCGGGGCGCCGTCGGGGCGGCGGCCGGCGGCGGCGCGTCGGCCGAACACGCCGCCAGCGCGAGCAGCAGCGGCAGGAAGGGAGCAGAAGTGCGCAACATCGGGTTCCTTGCAACCAGGGTCGAGCATGGCCGAACCGGGACGAGCCAGGCAAGCCGCACGACGACCGGTTCATGATACCGGGGCGCGCGCCCGGCACGGCGCGTTATCCTGCGTACCCTGTGCACCCCCTGCAGTAGACGGAACCCACGTGGCTTATTGGATCAAAACCCCGGCGGAACTGGACGAGCGCTACCGCCAGCGCCCCACCCGCATCGGGCTGGACACCGAATTCATCCGCGAACGCACCTACTGGCCGCAGCTGGCCCTGGTGCAGATGGCCGTCGGCGATGAGATCCTGCTGATCGACCCGCTGATCCCCGGCATGAACGAGGCGCTGGCCCCGTGGCTGGCCGACACCGCCATCCTGAAGATCATGCACAGCGCCAGCGAAGACCTGGTGACCTTCAAGGTCGCCTGCGGCGTGCTGCCGCGGCCGCTGTTCGATACCCAGATCGGCGCGGCCCTGGCCGGCATCGGCGGCGGCATGGGCTACCAGAAGCTGGTCAACGCAGTCACCGGCGTCACCCTGGCCAAGGGCGAGACGCGCTCGGACTGGATGCGCCGACCGTTGTCCGACGCGCAGCTGGACTACGCCGCCGACGACGTCGAGTACCTGTTCGCCATCCACGATGCGATCGACGCCAAGCTCGGCGAACTCGATCGCCGGCAATGGCTGCACGACGATGCCGAACGCCTGCTTGCCAGCGTCGAGCATGACGAAGACCGCTGGCCGCACGTGGCGATGCGCTCGGCGCAGTTCATGGACGCCCCCGCGCAACACCGCCTGCTGCGGCTGCTGCGCTGGCGCGACGTGCAGGCGCGCGCCAGCGACAAGCCGCGCAGCTGGATCCTGGACAACGAACTGGCGGCGGTGCTCGCCCGCACGCCGCCGGCCGATGTCCCGGCACTGGAAAAGCTGATGGAGAGCTTCCCCAAGGCGCCGCGCAAACTGGCCAGCCAGGTCTGGCAGGCGCTGGACACGCCGCTGGACGACGAGGCCGACGCACCGCTGGCGCTACCGGCCAACGACAGCAACAAGCAGGCGCTGAAGCGGCTGCAGGATGCGGTCAGCGCGCGTACCGCCGAACTCGGCCTGCCCGACGGCGTGCTGGCCTCGCGCAAGCACCTGGAAAGCTACCTGGAAAGTGGCCAGTGGCCGCCGGCACTGGCGGGATGGCGCCGGGAACAGCTCGAACCGGTGCTGGCCCCGCTGCTGCCGGCCTGAGCCGGCGGATCGGCCCGCGGGGCGAGCGCAGACTGCTGGCCCCGTCCTCCCATGCGCGGATGCACACCGCACCGCCCGGCAGCCCATCCGGGCTGCACCGGGGCGTGCGGCCTCGCGCACCTCACACGTAGCCGCGTGATTTCAGCCGTGCCCAGCGCTCGGTGCCGATCGCACGGCGCATCCCGGGTAGCGGATCAAGGTTGCCGCTGTTGTCGGCCACGGCCACCACGAAATCCTCGCTGGTGTGCAACAGCGCATGGCGTTCGGGCGCGTCCAGCCACGCGACCACCTGCTTCAGCACACGCCTGGCCGACGCCGGGCTCTGGCGCAGCGCCATGTACTGGCCGTGGCGCTGGCATGCCTCGGTCAGCGCGGGGAGATCGAACCAGTGTTCGTCGGCGTCGCCCTGTGCATGGCGGATCTCGTCGGGCGCCCACAGGTAGTAGCGCACGTCTTCGCCCCGCGCCAGTACCGCATCTCGATACGACTGCCGCCCCCAGACCAGGAACGGCGGCCATGCGGCAGTGGGGTCTTCGTCGGTGAAGCACAGCAACAGGCAATACAGGGGTTCGGTGCGTGGAATGCGCGGCAGTTGCACCGCGATCGCCTCGATCAGCAGCCGCTCGACCTCGGCACCCAGCGTTGCCAGGGTTTCACCCGGGCGTGGGCGCTGGTACTCCAGGCGCCGCTGTCCGCTGGGGCTGCCATCGGCCTCCAGGTACTCCAGCACGATCGTATCGAGCTGGCCGGCATCGTCGTAGGCATAGAGGTTCTGGCACCACCAGGTGGGCTGGTCCGACGACCAGTTTTCAATCACCACGCGCTGCAGCTGCCCGCCCTGCCAGTGGTAGGTCTGGTTGAAGCCGCGCGCCGCATCGACGAGATCCAGCGCGAGCAGGCGCCCGTCCTGCTCACGGTGCGCCCACGCCGCGTTGATATCGCCATCGGCATCGAACCCCAGGCCGTGGCGCACCCCGGGTGCGTGCAGCCATGCCATGGTGCGACCGTTGGGCCAGCACTCGATCAGTACCCGGTCGTGCGCGTCCAGGCCGTGCTGCACGTGCACCTGCGGCTTGGCCTTTGCATCGGCGATCCAGCGCGTTGCCGGGCCGCCATGGTGTTCCTGCGAGAAGGGCGTCTGCGACCCCATCGAGTCGTTCGCCCAGCGCCAGCGCACCACCTGCGCCCGGCATCGGGCCAGCAGGTCGATGGCGGCGGACGGGTCCCGGTAGCGGGCATACAATTCTTTGAGCATGGTCGGGCTCCGTTCAACGCCAGGCACCTGGACATCGTGGACGCCGGCTGCGGCTGCGGACGATAGCACGCAGGGGTGCCAACGCCGATGCCTGCAAACGACAACGCCCTGCGGGTGCAGGGCGTTGTGGGTGACACATCGCACGGCTACCGGCACCGCGTCATCGCGGTGCCGGCACGTGCCGCTTACCAGTTCATGTTCAACGAGACACCCACGGTGCGCGGTTCGTTGTAGACCGCGGCCATGTAGTTTTCGATCACGCCCTTGAGGTTCTTTTCGTTGGTGATGTTGCGCGCGAACAGCGCCACTTCCCACGCACCGTAGTTGCCGGAATAGCCCAGCTTCAGGCCGCCTTCGAAACTGCCCTTGGAGTTGAACTCGGCCGAGTCGTACAGCACGAAGCTGGTGTAGCCCTGCTTGTTCCAGTCGGTGGAGACGAAGAACACATCGCTGTCGTTGACCGGCACGTCGTAACGCGCAGCCAGGTTGATGTTGTACTTCGGCGCGTTCGGCAACGGGTTGCCGTTGATCTGGGCGAAGGTGTTGGCACCGACCTTGATGGTCGGGTCGTTCACCGTGCACACCACCGCGCCGTTCAGCGCGCAGACCTGGGCGTAGACGCGGTCGTCCTGGATTTCGCTGTGCAGCAGGCTGACGCCGGCGCTCAGGCTCAGGTTCGGGATCGGGCGCAGTTCCATGTCCGCTTCCAGGCCGTAGGCCTTGGCCTTGTCGGCGTTGAACAGCACGCCGTTGCCATCCGAATCGTTGCCGTTGAGCTGGATGTCGTTGACCACGTAGGTGAAGGCAGCGGCATTCACGCGCAGGCGGTTGTCCCACAGGCTGCTCTTGATGCCTGCTTCCCAGGACAGGATGGTTTCCGAATCGGCGGTGGTGAAGTCGGCATTGAACACCGCCGAGCGACCCTGGATGGTCGGGCCGCGGAAGCCACGGGCCACGCGCGCATACACGCTGAACTGCGGGTTGAACGCGTACATCGCGCTCACGTCCCAGCTCGGGGTGGTGTCGGCCATTTCCACGTCGGTGCGACCCTTGTAGGTCACCACGCCGGCGGCGGTATCGGCGGTCTTGAGCAGGCGGGTGTGCTTCTCGTCGCGGGTCTGGCGCAGGCCGGCGGTCAGGGTGAACTTGTCGGTCACGTCATAGCTGACCTGGCCGAACCCGGCCCAGGAGGTGTTGACGTTGCGCAGGCGCACCCAGTTGTTCGGGTTGCGTGCATTGCCCTGCAGGAACCAGGCGCGCTGGTAGAAATCGGTGGTGTCGCGGCCGTCGAAGTAGAACGCGCCGACCTGCCACTTGAGGCGGTTGTCGTCGCCATTGGCCAGGCGGATTTCCTGGGTCCACTGGTCCAGGTCGCGGATCTGGCCCATCGACTGGCCGTAGCCGTTGGCCACGCCGTTGACCGGGAAGTTGGCCGCGGCGCCGCCGTCGGTATCGCCGCGGCTGTAACCGGAGGTGGTCTCGTAGGCGGTGATCGAGGTCAGCGAGACATTGCCGAAATCGTAGACCGCCTTCACCGAACCGCCGTAGGTCTTGTAGGACTGCGGGTTGTTGTCCGCCTCGTCGTAAGCCACGCGGTCGCGCGCCACGTCGGTCTTGTTGGAGCCCTTGGTCACCGCGCCACGCAGGAACAGGGTGGAGGTGCCGTCATAGTCACGCGCATGCGCCGAGGCCAGCAGCGAGAAATTGTCGCTGGGCTGCAGCAGGAGCTGGGCGCGCACGTTGCGGTCGTCGAAGCCGCCCATGGCGTTCTTGCGCGGCGCGACCGTGCCATCGGCGCTGGGCCCGGTGTAGGTGTTGTCCACGTAATCATCGCGGTGCTGGTACAGCGCCGACACGCGGAACGAGGCGATGTCATTGATCGCACCGCCCACGCCGCCGTCGATGGCCACGCTGCCGTAGCTGCCATAGCTGGCCTGCACGCGGCCGCTGGCGTCCTGGCTCGGCTTGATGGTGTCGAACTTGACGATGCCGGCGGTGGTGTTGCGGCCGAACAGCGTGCCCTGCGGGCCGCGCAGCACTTCGATCTGGTCCACGTCGTAGACCGGGTTGGACTTCAGCACCACGTGCTCGAGGACCACGTCGTCCTGGATGATCGAGACCGGCTGCGAGGCACCCAGGTAGAAGTCGATGTTGCCCAGGCCACGGATGTAGAAGCGCGGGAAGATGCGCCCGGTGGTGGTCTCGGCGTAGAAGCTGGGCACCTTGCCCGACAGCGCCAGCAGGGTGTCGTCGCCGCCGGCGGTGTAATCGCGGATCTTCTCGCCCTGGACCACGCCGACCGAGACCGGCACTTCCTGCAGGTTGCGCTCGCGGTGGTCGGCGTTGACGGTGATGGCATCCAGCGAGGTCGGCGTGGCGTCCTGCGCCATCGCGGTGCCGGCCAGGCCGAACAGCGCGGTGGTGGCACAGGCCAGCGCCAGTGCATGGCGGCGCGGCAGCGCGGTGGAACGGCGGGACGACATCGACGCGGGGGTGGTGCGATAGGCAGGCATGCAGGGTCTCGGGGGTACGGATCTGGGTGGCGTGCGGCGCACGCGGATGAACAACATCGACACCGCTGCGCGGGCAGCGATGGGGCACGGTATTGCGTGGATGTTGCAGGCTGGTTGCAGGGCGATGCGGGGGACGGCCGTCCATCCCCCTCCCCTGGTCTGCTGGCTGAGCCGCCGGGATTCTGGCGCGGATTATGCCCGCTCGTCGTCGCGCCCGGTAGGCTTGACGATGTGCCGGATGTGGCCGACGGCGCCCGCGGATGACGCCGCAGGCGCCGCCGCGCGGACTCAGGCCGCCGCGGACTGGCGCTCGGCGCGAGGGCTGCCGGCCAGTCGGAAACGGCCCACTGTCTGCTGCAGGTCGGCCGACTGGGCATTCAATGCACGCGCCGCCGCCGAGGCCTCTTCCACCAGTGCCGCGTTCTGCTGGGTCACCCCGTCCATCTGCACGATGCCCTGGTTGACCTGCTCGATGCCCGCGGCCTGCTCCTGGCTGGCGCTGGCGATGTCTTCGATCAGGCCACTCAATTCGCCCACCGAGGCGACCACCCGCTGCAGGGTCTGGCCGGCCTGGCTGGCCAGCTGGCTGCCTTCGGCAACCTGGCTGCCGGAGGCCTCGATCAGGCCCTTGATCTCGCGCGCGGCCTGCGCCGAGCGCTGTGCCAGCGCCCGTACCTCCGAGGCGACCACGGCAAAGCCACGCCCTTCCTCGCCTGCGCGGGCAGCTTCCACCGCCGCATTGAGCGCCAGGATGTTGGTCTGGAAGGCAATGCCATCGATGACCGTGGTGATGTCGGCGATGCGGTGCGAGGACGCCTCGATCCCGGCCATGGTCTGCACCACCTGCGCCACCGCCGCCCCGCCCTGCGCGGCCACCTCGGCCGCGTCGGTGGCCAGCCGGTCGGCGCGACGTGCGTGGTCGGCGTTCTGCTTGACCGCCGCGGTGAGCTCCTCAAGCGAGGCCGCCGATTCTTCCAGGCTGGCCGCCTGCTGCTCGGTCCGCCGTGACAGGTCCTCATTGCCCGCCGCGATCTCGGCCGAGGCACTGGACACCGATACCGCCGCCTGCTGGATGTCGCCGACGATGGCGGTCAGCTGCGCCACGGTGGCGTTGGCATCGTCACGCATGGTGGCGAACACGCCCTGGAACTCGCCGTCGATGCGGCCACGCAGGTCGCCGGCGGCGAGCGCGCGCAGCAGCCCGGACAACGCGGCGAGGTTGCGGTCGGCGGTCACCATCAGGGTATTGAGGCCCTGGACCATGTCGCGGAAATCGTACTCGAAGGCCTCCGCGTCGCCGCGCTCGCTGAAGTCGCCGGCGGCCGCCGCCGCCACCAGGCGCTTGATCTCGCCGTTGATCGCCAGCAGCCGCCCGCGCACGCCGTTGACCGCCTCGGTGATCAGCGCCTTCTCGCCCGGCAGGTCTTCCATCGACGCCGACAGGTCGCCGCTGGCGTAGGACCGCACCAGGTCGACCATGCGCATCTTGGTCTCGATGTGCGCGGCCACCAGTGCATTGGTGCCGGTCACCATCGTGCCGAACTCGCCCTCGAACCGGCTGGCGTCGATGCGGTGGCTGATCGCGCCATCGGCGTGGCGGCGACTCATCTCGTTCTGCGCCTGGATGATCTCGCGCAGCTTGGCCTGCATCTGTTGCAGTGCGCCCATCAACTGCCCGACCTCGTCCTGCCGCGCGACCACGATCTGCCGGTCCAGGCGACCGGCCGCCACATCGCGCGCCACCTGCCCGGCCTGGGCCAGCGGCGTGGTGAGCATGCGCTTGACCACCACCAGCAGGGCCACGATTACCACCAGCAGGCCGAGCCCGGCCACCAGCGCGATGCGCAGCATCAGCGTGTGCAACACGTTCTGCAGCACCGACACCGGCTCCAGCCCGAGCACCGCCCACTGCCAGGGGCCGTACGCCTGGGCCGAGACGAAGTAGGCCTGCGCAGGGCCATCGGCGCGCTCGCGGATGTGCAGCGTGGCCTGGTCGAGGGTGCCGGCAAGTAGTGCTTCCAGCGCCGGCAGGTCGGCGGCGTCCACATGCGCGGTGATGGACTGGCCCTCGTCGGCCGGTGCGACGATCAGGCTGCCATGGCGTTCGCCGGGACGGGTATCGACCGCCAGGAAGTGGCCTTCCTTGCCGAGCTGCGCGCCGCGCAACCGGGTCTTCAGCGCCGTCAGCCCGTCGGAGTAGTTCTGGCCGACGAAGGCGATGCCGGCCACCTCGCCGTTGGCGTCGGTGATGGGCATGTAATGGGTCATGTAGTCCACCCCGAACAGGCGCGCCGGCCCGGTGTAGCGGCCGCCCTCAAGCAGCTTGCGGTATGCCGGATGCGCATGGTCGAGCACGGTCCCCAGCGCACGCGCGCCCTCGGCGTTGCGCAGCGAGGTGGATACCCGCACGAAATCCTCGCCGTCGCGCACGAACACCGTGGCCACGCCGCCGGTTGCGCTGGCGAAGCGATCCACGGCGGTCTCCTGCAGGTTGATCACCTGCGCCCCCAGGCGCAGCGTCGGCACCTGGCGCTCGCCGACCGCCATCGGGTGGGCGGTGTCCACGCTGGCATCGCCCTCGGGCAGCAGCGCGCGGAAGGTGCCGGCCATGCGTTCGGTGCTGTCGCTCAGACTGCGGTCGTACAGGTCCACCGAATCGCGCATCAGCGCGGTCGAGGACTGCAGGCCGGCCTGCACCCGCTGCTGGTAGCTGCTGGCGGCCTGGCGATAGATGAGCACCGCCAGCACGACGAAGGCAACGGCAGTGATGATGCCCATCAGCAGCGCAAGGCGCGCGCCGATGGACGAGGAGAAAACGGTGGCGGCACGGGTCGTCATCGTTGGTACTCGAGGAGAAAAGTGTGGGATGTTCGTCACACTTCTTATCGGCACCCTTTCTGGTCCTCTTTACGTTTTCCTGCCTAGTCCTTTTGTACTAGGGACAGTACGCAAGTGCTTGTTTCATATGGTTCAAGCGTGAATTGGTTCTTCACAAATCCACTCGAACGTTCAGAATTCCGGCGCGCGGCCGAGGACGGAGGCCGTCGTACCCGCTTGAGGGCGTACGCACGCCCCCGTACGTGCGGGATTGCAGCGGGTCTTGGCAGCGCCCCATTCACGGCGCTAGACTAGGCCCAACGCGAGGCGGTGCCTGCGGGGTTGTTGCGGTATCCGTGGGGCCATAGCTCAGCTGGGAGAGCGCGTCGTTCGCATCGACGAGGTCAGGAGTTCGATCCTCCTTGGCTCCACCACCATTCCAGAAAAAAGCCCCGGGTCTCCCGGGGCTTTTTTCGTTCTGGCGATGCCCGCGACCGGCCGGTCGCGGTCGCGCCGGCTCACGCGGGGTTATCGTCCTTGCGCGGCGGCCGGCGGGTTTCCGCATCGTGGATCGCCTGGTCGGTCTGCGCGGGCCGCTGCCGGGCCGTTTCGTCCTGCTTGCGGTCCTGCTGGCTTTCCTTGACGCCTTCCTGCTGGACCGGCTGCTTGTCTTGGCTGCTCATGCGCTGTACTCGTCGGGGGAGGCAGCCACGCTAGCCCGCCGGTCGTGAGGCAGGGGTCAGGGTCGCGTCGGCGCCGCGTGCGCAGTCACTCCAGCTTGACCACCAGCTTGCCGAAGTTGCGCCCCTTGAGCAGGCCGAAGAAGGCTTCCGGCGCGTTGGCCAGGCCCTCGACGATGTCTTCCCGATACTGCACGCGGCCGTCCTTCAGCCACTGCTCCATCTCCTCCAGGAACGAGGGGAACAAGGCGTTGAAATCGGACTGGATGAAGCCGCGCACCGTGAGGCGTTGGCGCAGCACCTGGCTCATGAAGCCGGGCAGCCGGTCCGGGCCGGGCAGGACCGCACCGCGCGCGTTGTACGTGGCGATGGTGCCGCAGACCGGGATGCGGGCGAAATCGTTGAGCAACGGCAGCACCGCCTCGAACACGTGGCCGCCGACGTTCTCGAAGTACACATCGATGCCGTCCGGCACCGCCGCGCGCAGTTGCGTGGCGAAATCCTCGGCGCGGTGGTCCAGGGCCACGTCGAACCCGAGGGTTTCAAGGTAACGGCGTTTCGCTTCACCACCGGCGATGCCGACCGTGCGCGCGCCCTGCAACCGGGCGATCTGCCCCACTGTCGCACCGACCGGCCCGCTTGCCGCCGCCACCACCAGCGTTTCCCCCGCTTGCAGCCGGCCGATTTCCTGCAGGCCCGCATAGGCGGTGAAACCGGGCATGCCATGCACCCCCAGCGCGGTACTGATCGGCAGCCCGGTGTCATGCAGCCGGCGGGTAATGGCCTCGCCATCCACCACCGCGTGGGTCTGCCAGTTGCCGGTCGCCAGCACCTGCTCGCCCACGGCGAGGCCGGGGTGCGCCGAGGCGATCACCTCCGACACCGTGCGCCCTTCCATCACTGCGCCCAGTGCTACCGGCGGCGCGTACGAGGGGCCTTCCTCCATCCGGCCACGCATGTACGGATCGAGGGACAGATAACGATTGCGCAGCACCACCTGGCCCGGGCCGGGTGTCGGCACGGGCACCTGCTCCACGCGGAAATTGGCGGCCACCGGTTCGCCTTGCGGGCGCGAGGCCAGCACGACGCGGGTATTGGTGAGGTCATTCATCGGTGCAACTCCGGGCGGGTATGACGGGAGGTTCGACACTACGCGCCGTGGACGCCGCGCGGCGGCGGGGTAAAACAGCGTTCCACTGGTGCACGCCAGTGCGCGCCGCGCAGGCCTTGCACGCCGGCGATCGCGGCCCCTGGTGGGGTTGCAGCGTTCCATCGGCACGGCGGCCCTGCCGCGACATGGTCAGCGCGCGCAGCGTGGCGCATCATCACGCCATGAACGCATTGCCTGTCCATTGGCGCCAGCGCCTGCGGCGCGCCCTGCTGCCGGCGCTGGTCTCGGCCACCACCGTAGTGGGCCTGGCCTGCTGGGCGGTACTCGGCACTGAACCGGGTTGCCTGGCCGCGCAGGGCCGCTGGTCGGGCGAGGGCCAGTGCCACACGCGGCTGTGCCTGTTGCAGGGCGACTGCGGCCGCCTGGCCTCGCCTGTGGTTGGCTGCGCCGCCGTCCATCCGGGCGATTCCCGGGCCACGGTCTATTTCCATCTTGGCAACCCGCTGCCCAGCCCGGCCGCGCAGCCACGCTGGCCGCTGGCCAAGGAAAGCAACGGCATGATCCAGGCGCGTTTCGATGGCGAGCGGCTGCTGAGCCTGGACTGCCCGGTCGCGGTCGCGGCCCCGGCGGCTGCACCGTAAACCGCGCAGCGCCGGCGCTCAGCTGGCCAGCCGGACCGCCTCGCCGATCTCCAGCGCCGCCCCGCAGTGGGTGCAGCGCGACGTGCCGAACAACAGCGGCAGCTTCTCGGCGAGCGCGCCGCCATGCGTCTGCGCCATGCCCAGCAGCCAGGCCTCCGCCTCGGACGCCGGGGGACGGTCGCCGCCGTCGATTGGCGCCTTCGGCACGCTGCGCCCGCCGATCCATTCCTGGTCGGTGACGAATGCCTGCGCGTCATCGATCACGATGTACAGATCCGACTGGCAGGCCGGACACACCCCCGACAGCTCGCCCTGCAGCACCCCCGCCAGGTGCCGCGACCAGAGCCGTTCGCCGCGGAACGCAAGCACGGCCTGCAGCAGGTACACGACATCCGTCTCCGCACCGGGTGCATCGCGCCGCTGTCGCAGGGTCTGCACGCTGCAGTCGTCCAGCGACTGCAGCACCTGCGCATGACCGGGCAGCACCACCGGTACGTCGTCGCCATGCGCGACGATCGCACCGGCCAACACCAGCGGCTCCAGCCGCGTCTCCGGCGAGCCTCTCAGCGCCGCGCGCAGCAGATACGGCAACGCGTGGACACTGGCCGTGTAGACCGTGGACTGGTGGCAGAGGCGCGACCAGAGTTCGTCCCAATCCACCTCGGCAATCCCCGCACCGGCATCCAGTGCATTGAGCATGGCGCCGGCGGATTCGGCACTGCCGTAGGCATCGTGCAGTGACATCCAATCGGGCATGGCGTTACTCCAGAGGCGGCGAACCCGCCATCGAACGAGGGAGGATTGTCACCGCGATCGCCGCCATTGCAATGGGCTGACCCCCATTTCGACCCGGAACATGTAATTGAACGCCGATGCCGAGGCGTAGCCCAGCGCATGCGCGATCACGGTCGGCGAGCGGCCCTGGGCCAGCCATTCGATCGCGCGCAGCACGCGCAACCTTGTGCGCCACGCGCGCACGCTCATGCCGGTCTCGCGCTCGAAGTGGCGTGCCAGGGTGCGGGTGGAGACGCACAGTTGCGCGGCCCATGCCTGCATGGGGCGCTCATCGTCGGGCTGGTCGTACAGCGCCTGGCACCAGCGCTGCAGGCGCGCGTCCTGCGGCCACGGCAGGTGCCGTGCATGGCGGGGCTGGCGCAGCAGTTGTGCGGCGATCACCGCGCACAACGCGGCGTAATAGGGGCCGTCGTCGTCGGCGCGGGTGCCGTCCAGTTCGATGATCAACGCCCGCAGCAACGGCGACACGTCCAGCACCATGCACTGCGCCGGCATCCCGGCGGCGATGGCATCGGCCACATAGAGGTTGCGGAACGACGCGTCGCCCAGCGCGCGGGTGTGATGCAGCGTGCCGGTGGGGATCCACAGTGCCTGCTGCGGGGAGATCACATACCGCGCGTGCGCGGCGCTGACCTGCAGCACGCCGTCGGTGGCGAAGGCAAGTTGATTCCAGCCATGCACGTGCGGGGGAAAGTGCTCACCGGGGGCCATCTGCCGGCCATGCGCGACCACCGGCCACGGCAGCGCGCGCAACGGTGGCACGGCCAGCTCGCGACCGGCAGCGCCGGAGGTGGCCGGACGGGTTTGGCGCTTCATCGACATGATGGGTCATTCTATCGAAAGACAGCCGCACCCGGATCGCCGAGGATCGCTGCGTCCCCCCACCCCGCCGACCGCCGATGCCTGCTTCCCGCCCGCCCTCTCCATCGCCCCGCCCCTGGCAGGTCATCGGCGCCGGCATCTGCGCGCTGGTCCTCACCGTGGGCCTGGCCCGCTTCGCCTACACCCCGTTGCTGCCGCTGATGCGGGTCGACGCCGGGCTCAGTGCCGCGCAAGGCGGCTGGCTGGCCACCTTCAACTACCTCGGCTACCTGCTGGGCACCCTGCTGGTGGCGCGGGTGGGCGATATGCGCGTGAAGTTCCACTTCTACCGCATCGGCCTGCTGCTGGCGGTGCTGGCCACCGCCCTGATGGGCATCACCACCGACGTGGCGCTGTGGAGCGCGCTGCGCTTCGTCGCCGGCCTGTCCAGCACGGCCGGGCTGCTGCTGGCCTCGGGGCTGGTGCTGAACTGGCTGCTGTCGCAGCAGCAAAGGCCTCGCCTGGGCCTGCACTTCGCCGGGCTGGGGTTGGGCATCGTGATCTCGGGGCTGGCGACGGCGGCCCTGGCCGGGCATGCCGGGTCCAGCGCCCAGTGGCTGTGGCTGGGTGGGCTGGGCCTGCTGTTCCTGGTCCCGGCCTGGCACTGGATGCCCGCGCCGGTGGCGATCTCCAGCCACACCGATGCCAACGCCCCGGCGCCGCCCGGGCGACGCTGGCGACAGCTGCTGGTCGCCGCCTATTTCTGCGCTGGCGTCGGCTTCGTGGTCAGCGCCACCTTCATCGTCGCCATCCTCGAACAGACCCCGACGTTCCATGGCCACGGCAGCGCGGTGTGGGTGGTGGTCGGCCTGGCCGCCCTGCCCTCCACGTTCGGCTGGGACCGGCTGGCCGCGCGCATGGGCCTGATCCGCGCGCTGATGCTGGCTTTCGCGCTGCAGGCGGTGTCATTCGTGCTGCCGCTGCTGGATGACGGGCTGGCGGCCGGGCTGGGCAGCGCGCTGCTGTTCGGGCTCACCTTCGCCGGCATCGTCAGCCTCACCCTGACCGTGGTGGGCCGCCATTACCCGCACAACCCGGCCAAGGCGATGGCCACCCTCACCCTCAGTTATGGCGTGGCCCAGATCGTGGCCCCGGCGCTGGCCGGCACGCTGGCGCGCGACAGCGGCTCCTACCAGGCGTCACTGCTGCTGGCGGCGGTGATGATGGTGATCGGCATCGTGCTGCTGTGGTGCATGCCGGACGACACGCACTGAGCGGCGCAGGGCGTGCGTGCTGAACCGATATTCATGCGCACGCACCGGGCACGCGGGCATGCGGGATCAAGCACTTGCCTGCGCCTGCGTACCGCGCGGCAACAAATGTGAAATTTTTTTCGCGAAACGCTTGCCGAACCCTGCATACCTCCGTATTATTCGCGTCCTCGCCAGCGGCAACGCAGCGATGAAGTGGCCGAGTAGCTCAGTTGGTAGAGCAGGGGATTGAAAATCCCCGTGTCGGCGGTTCGATTCCGTCCTCGGCCACCAGTATTCGAAAAGACCTGCAGAAATGCAGGTCTTTTTTTTGCGTGTTCTCTCCGTTGCGGGACGCTCTGCAGGCAGCGCCGGATCGACAGCGTCGAGGGCGAAGCGCGGACGATGCGAAACCGATCAACGCACCGGGTTGGCTGCGGCGCGCGCACTCCGCACGCCGCGCACGCGGTACGGTAACGACGTGGATGCACGTCCGCCCGGTGCCAGCGGCTGGCCAGCCTGCGGTCACCCGCTCCCTCCGCGCTGACAGAACCTTTACACGCCCGTGCATGCCTGCACCTAAGCTCGAACGTCCAGCCGAGAGGTCTCCCATGCATCTTCGCCCTACCCTGCTCGCCGCCGGCATGCTGCTCTGGGCTGGCCTTGCGATGAACGCCGTGGCCGCCGCGCCCGTCACCTCCGTGCCCGCCCTGGACATGGGCCGCTACGCCGGCCAGTGGCACGAGATCGCGCACCTGCCGGTGTCGTTCCAGAAAAAGTGCGTGGGCGACATCACCGCCACCTATGCGCTGCGCGCCGACGGGCGGATCAGCGTGCACAACGGCTGTCGCATCGCCGATGGGGAGCGCATCGCCGCCGAAGGCGTGGCGCGCCCGGTCGAGGGCCATCCCGGACGCCTGCAGGTACGCTTCGTGCCGGACTGGCTCGCGTGGGTGCCGCTGGTCTGGGCCGACTACTGGGTGATCGCGCTCGATCCGGACTATCAGTGGGCCGTGGTCGGTGACCCGGCCCACAAATACCTGTGGATCCTGTCGCGCTCGCCGAGCATGGACAGCGCCCTGTTTGCCCGGCTCAAGGCGCGCGCCGAGGCGATGGGCTACGACCTGGCACCGCTGAAGGTGATGGCACCGCTCGACTGAGCACCTCCCGGCCGGCTTACTCCTTGGCGCGCTGGCGATAGTCCAGCGGCGGCGTGGCGCGCTCCAGCAGCGGCACATAGCGGAACTGCGCGCCACGTCGCTGCGCGAACTCCTGCTTCGCCGCCGCCACCGTCTGCGGCGACTGCAACAGGGTTACCGTGGCCAAGGCCAGCACGCGCGCGGCGTTGAGCGCGCCCTTCGCACCGATCGGCGCCCCCGAGGCGGCCACCGCCTGCCAGCTGTGTGCCGGTGTACCCGGGACCCAGGTGGCGGTACTCAGACCGACGGTCGGCACATTCCAGCTGACATCGCCGACATCGGTGGAGGCGCCGCCGGCCTGCTCGGCGCTGTAGGGCTCCAGGGATGCCGCGCTTTCCAGCGCAGGGCGCTGCGGCAGGCTTTGCTGCAGTTGCTGCGCGAACGCGGTATCGGCGGCGTCGTAGATCACCCCACCCACCCGCTGCAGCGAACGCTGCATGATCTGGCCCAGCACATCGTTGGGCAGCAGCGAGTACACGCCACCGGTAGGCTCGAATGTCGCCTCGGTGCCGGTGCCCATCGCCGCACCGCGCGCGGCCAGTTGCAGGCGCGCGATCACATCGCGTACCACGGCCGGATCGACATGCCGCACGTAGTAATAGGCTTCGGCTGCGTCCGGCACCACGTTGGGGGCGGCACCGCCATTGCTGATCACGTAATGGATACGCGTGCCGTCGGGCACGTGCTCACGCATCATGTTGGCCATGTCGTTGAGCGCCTCCACCCCATCGAGCGCCGAACGCCCGCGATCCGGCGCGAGCGCGGCATGCGCGGCGATGCCCTTGAAGCGGAACTTGCCGCTGATGTTGGCCAGGCTGGTGCCCTGCGCGGCGGAGTTGCCATCGGCCGGGTGCCAGTGCAGCGCGACGTCCACGGCGTCGAACAGGCCGGCACGGGCCATGTAGACCTTGCCACTGCCGCCTTCCTCGGCCGGGGTGCCATACACGCGTATCTCGCCGTCGCTGCCGCTGGCCTTCAGCCACTGCGCCACGGCCTGCGCCGCGCCGACCACCGCCGCGCCAAACAGATTGTGGCCGCAAGCCTGCCCGGCGTCCTGGCCCAGCAGCGGGCTGCGCGTCGGCACGGCCGCCTGCGCCATGCCCGGCAGCGCGTCCATCTCGGCCAGCAGCGCGATCACCGGGCCCTCGCCACGGGTGCCATAACGGGCCACGAACGCGGTCGGCATGCCGGCCACCCCGGCCTCGATGCGGAACCCGGCCCTGCGCAGTTCCTGCTGCAGCAGCGCCGAGGCCTGCACTTCCTGGTAACCCAGCTCGGGCCGCGCCCACAGCGCCTGCCCGACCTCGGCCTGGCGGCCGGCGTAGGCGTCCACTGCCGCCAGCACGCTGTCTGGCGCATCGGCGGCGGACGCCGGCAACGCCAGCGCCCCGACCAGCACGGCCACGGCGATGCGCAGATGCCACGCCATCTCAGTAGAACCGTACATTGTCGATCTCGAACCAGATCGTCTCCCCGGCCCTGCCGGTGCCGGAGAACAGCAACTGCTGCACGTCGTCGCCGCGCCATGCCGGCAGCGGACCCGTGCTGCGGTACGGCGGCTGGCCCCGCAACGCGGTGAAGGGAATCTCGAGCGTCTGCCAGCTGCCGCTGGTCGCCAGCGGCGCGCTCCAACGGCGCCCCTCCAGGCCGCGTGCCTCCAGCCGCAGCGTGGCATCGGCACGCACGTCCACGCGCACGCCGTGCCAGCGGCGCAGGTCGGCCGGTGCCACCGACCCGCGCGTCAACGGCAGGATCACCGCTGCATGCGCATCGTCCTTGCTGGACAGCCGGGCCTGCATCGAGAGCGCCTTGCCGCCCTGCTCGCGGTCGATCACGGCGGTGACCTGCACGGTGCGGTCGTTGCCGCCGTCGGCATCGTCATTGCGCAGCGTATCCAGCGCGGTGCGTTGGTCAGCGCGTTCGAAATCATCGACGAGCGCGTCGATGGCCAGCGGCGGCAGCGCGGTGGCACGGTTGCCGGCCGGCTGCCGCACGCCCTTGCCCACCACCTGGCGCCCGGCCACGTAGACCTGCTCGGTGTTGCGCACGTCGCTGATGCGCTCCCACGGCCGCCCCCGGACCAGCAGCAGGTCGGCGCGCTTGCCGACCTCGATGCTGCCACGGTCGCCCAGCGCCAGGGCCTCGGCGCTGTCACGGGTGCCGGCCAGCAGCGCCTCGGTCGGGGTCAGACCGGCCTGCACGAACAGCTCCAGCTCACGCAGGGTGGACGCGCCGTGCGGGGTGCCGGTCATGCCGGCATCGGTGCCGAGCACGATCGGAATGCCGGCATCGTGCAGGGTCTTGACGTTGTGCAGCGCGTTGGCGAAGTTGGCCTCGCGCTGCCGGTACGCCTCGGTGCCGGCGCGCGCCTTGCCGCTGCCATCCACGCGTTCGGGCAGGTACACCGCCAGCGACGGTGCGTAGCGGGTGCCATGCTGCTTCATCAGCGCGATCAACGCCGCGTCGGCCGGGCCGTCCTGCACGCTGTGCGCCAGCGCATCAACGCCGGCCCGCGCGGCCGTCTTGCCACGCTTGACCATCACGGTGTGGGTGAACACGCGCAGCTGCTGGCGATGGGCTTCGGCGACCAGCGCGGCGAGCGTTTCCTCGTCCATGCTGCTGTTGTCGGCGGCGTTGGAGTAGCGCCAGCCATCGGTGAACGCCTTGATGAAATCCGGCGCGTACGCGGCCACCGCCTTGACCGCCGCCGTGGCGGCCTCCGGCGAGTTGACCCAGCGCGTGGTGTTTTCATCGCCCCAGTCGGCGCCGTGGCCCAACGGGGTGCTCATGCGCGCGGCGAACTTCACATCCGGCGCGTCGATGCTGTGCAGCCATGCCCGGCGCGGCGCATAGGCCTCCGGCGGCTGGTGGAAGTCGCTGACCGTGGTGACCCCGGCGGCCAGGTAACGGTTGGCGATCTGCGGCAGCGTCGCCGGCTGCGCGTTCGGCGTCCAGTGCGTGTGCAGGTCGAACAGGCCGGGCAGCAATGCCTGGCCTTTCGCGTCCACCTGGCGGGTGTGCGCCGGCGCCTTGAGCCCGCTTCCAATCGCGGCGATGCGCCCGTCCTGCACCAGCACGCTGGCCGCGAACGGCGCGCGGCCGGTGCCGTCGAACACCATCGCATTGCGGATCAGCACGTCCGCGTCGGCCGCGCTGGCCACCCCGACGGCGCCGGCCAGCAGCACCCCGGTCAACAGCGCCAGCCGGCGCGCGCGCAACACAGTCGAGTTCATTCGGGCGTCCTGGTTCATTGCAGTGAGCGCGGTGCGCTGTAGGAGGCGTTGTGCGGCGTGCGCAACCAGACATCGTTGCCCTCCTGCTCCACGTCCAGCCCCAGGCTGAGCGCGACGCTGCGGGCGAAGCCGATCGGGTCGTTGGCCGAGTACAGCCCGACGATGCGGCGGCTGCCGACCAGCGGGTCATCGATCATGATGCGCACATCGCTGTAGCGCAGGAACTGCGCGGCGGCGACCGAGAGCGTGTCGCCATTGAAGGAGAGCATGCCCTCGCGCCAGGCCAGTTGCTGGTCCAGGTCGTCGTGGCCCACGCTCTCGATGCGGATGCCGTGGGTGCGATTGGCCAGTGCGCGATGGTTGGCCAGCAGCCGGGTCGGTGCGATCGCGCCACTGGCATTGGCCACATCCACGATGCCCTCGCGCACCAGCACTTCCACACCGCGGGTGCGCTGCTCGTTGAGGCTGACCGAGAAGCTGGTGCCGACCGCGGTCACTGCGGTATCGCGCGCCACCACCACGAAGGGACGGGCGCGGTTCTTGGCCACGTCGAACAGGGCCTCGCCGCGCAGCAGGCTGAGCTCGCGGCGCTTGTCGGTGTAATGCACGCGCACCGCCGCACCGGAATCCAGCGTCACCGCCGAGCCGTCGGCCAGCGGTACGCGGCGAATCTCGCCCTTGGCGGCGACGTAGTAGTCACCGGCATCGGTGTGCGGGTGCACGCCCAGCACCAACAGGCACAGCGAGGCAGCCAGCCCCATCGCCCACTGCAGGCGCGGCCGCGACCCGGCGACGGGCCTGGCCGCCGGCACCCGATCGGCACTGCCCAGCGCGCGGGCACGCCCGGTGCGCGCGTACACCGCATGGGCGCGTGCGTAAGCCCCGAAGTGGCGGCGATCGGACGCCAGCCAGCGGTCTCGCTCGGCCAGTTCTTCCGGTGGCAATGGCCCGCGGTCCTCGCGCGCTACCCAGCGCGCGGCCTCGTCATCGATCCGGTTCTCAACGCCGCCTTGCATGGACCGCCTCCGTGTTGTCCGGTTTTCCCGTGGATCCTGCCTCACCCGCACCTTGTTTCATCGACTCCATCAACAACCGGATACCCTTGCATACGTGCTTTTCCACCGTGTTCTCGCTGATCTGCATGCGTTCGGCGATCTCGCGCTGCGAGAACCCTTCCACCCGGCGCAGGATGAAGGCCTGGCGGCACTTGTCCGGCAACTGCGCGATCAACGCGGTGACTGTGTTGAGTTCCTGGCGCGAAGACGCCAGCCGTTCCGGTGAGGCGTCCTCACCGGTGATCGGCAGCCGATCGAACTCGGCCACCATCTCCATCGAGACCACCTGGGCGCGGCGCAGCTGCTGCAGCACCACCGATTGCGCCACCTGGTAGACATAGGCGCGCGGCTGCCGCACGTGCGAGACGTCGGCCATCGCGGCCAGGATGGCGTAGGTCTCCTGCACCACGTCATCCACGTCCTGCGCCTGCGCCATGCGCCGCCGCAGCCAGTCGCGCAGCCCCCGTTCGCACGGCAGGACATGCTCGGCCAACCACAACGCCCGCTCTGCTGCCAATGTTGCGCCCATTCAAACTCCTGCTGCGCTGCCCGGCATCGACCGGGCAGCGATGTAAGGAAGGAACCGAAGATCAGAACGCCTTGGTCACGCTCGCATACCAATAACGCGGATAGGCCTGGTACACCGCCGAGGAATACCCGTAGCTGTCATCGGACACCGGCGGTCGCTTGTCGGCGAGGTTGTTGGCCCCCAGCTTGAGCGATACCCCGTTGAACATCCCTTCGCGGTTGAAGTCGTACTTGACGAAGGCGTTGGCCAGGGTCTGCGATTTCACCGTCCACGGCGTGCCATCGGCCAGGGTCAGGCTGGTTTCATGGTAGCTGCTGGCGTAGCGCGCGCTCGCGCCGACGGTGACGTTCTGGTAGCGCCAGGTAAGGTTGCCGCTCCACTTCCACTTGGGATTGCCACCGTCACCGATCAGGTCGCCGCCGCCGGTGATGGCGATCGAGGGATCGACCAGGCCGGTGGCCTTTGCATCTTCCAGCGCCTGCAACGCCGGCGAACGATCGCGATAGAACTCGATCAGGCGCGTACCGTTGATGCCGATGTCGACGCGGCCGATGCCGGTCTCCGGCGAACTCCAGGCCAGGCTGTAATCGACCCCGCGCACGGTCTGCGGCTGCATGTTGACGTACTGGTCGGTGACATAAAGCACCTTGCCGGCCGGGTCAAGCCCGGTGCCGGCGAAGCGGGCGATGTCATCGGCGGTCGGCGCGGCACGCACCACGTTGGCATTGCTGCTGCCCTGCTGGCGCAGCAGGTAGTCCAGGATCAGGCCATTGCCTTCGCCGAACAGGCCGATGATGCCTTCCTGCGCGTACTTGTAGTAATCCACCGCGAAGGTGAAGCGGCCGAAGTCGTCCGGAATGAACTGCGGCTGGAACACGATGCCGGCGCTGGTATTGGTGGAGGTTTCCGGCTTGAGGTCCGGGTTGCCCGAGCGCCGCGCCGTGGTGGACGAGCGGTAGGTGGTGCCGCAGGCATTGATCGAGGCCAGCGCACCGGAGCGCACGTCCGCTTCGCACTGGATGTAATCGGTGCGCGTGTTGGAGCGGCTCACCACCGTGGCGTTGACCTGTTCCAGGTTGGGCGCACGGAAACCCTTGGCCCACGACGCGCGCAGGGTGAGCCCGTCGACGACGGTCCAGCCGAGGGCCAGCTTCGGCTTGGTGACGTTGCCGAAATCGCTGTAGTGCTCGGCGCGGCCGGCCACCTGCAGGTCCAGCGCGCGCACCAGCGGGATGCCCATCTCACGCGACACCAGCGGTACCGAGAACTCGGCGAACAGGCCGGCGACGGTGCGCGACCCTTCGGTGTCCGGGGTCGGGCTGACACCGTACATGTCGCTGGGATAGGCGATACCGGTGATGCTGTCGGTGTAGGTGAAGGTGCCGTCCACGCGGGCATCGCGGTCGTCGCGCTGGGTTTCCCGGCGCACTTCCAGCCCGGTGGCCATGCCGACATCGCCGGCCCAGGTCCGGAACAGGTCCGGACGCGAGGCCTTGATGTCCCACAGATACAGCTCGGTCTCGCTCTTGCGGGTGGCCTTGTAGAAGAAGCGGTCGAGCTTGCCGTAGTCGTTGCAGCCACCGCAGAACGGGTTGTAGGCCGCCGAGGTGGAATCCGCCAGCGCCTGCTGGAACAGGGTCATGCTGACCGCATCCTGGGTGTCCACCACCTTGGCCCTGGAATACAGCGCCGCCGTTTCCCAGTCGAAGCCGAAGTGGAAACCGCGCAGGCCGCCCAGGGCACGCAACTGGGTGTTTTTCACCTCGATCTGGGTGGGACGTTCGAAGCGGTAGCTGCTGATGCTGACCGGAATGCCGCCCGCGGCGACGTTGAGATTGGCCAGCCGGTTCGGGTTGACGCTGCCATCGGGCAGGCGGGTGGCACCGAACGGGTTCCAGTAGTTGCTGGCGGCCACGGTCATCGGCAGCGCGGCGATGGTGTTGACGCCCGACTGCAGGCTGCGCGCCTCCGACTGATACCAACCGGCTTCGCCGAAGGCGGTGATGCCGTTGTCGAAATCATGCTTGCCGGTCAGGAACAGGTTCACCCGGCGCACGTCGGGCGTGATCGACAGCGGGAACTGCGCCTGCTGGTTGTCCAGCAGGTTGCGGTCGGCACCGGCGGTGGCCTTGCTGCCGTACTGCACGCACAGGCCCTGGCCGAGACTGGCGTTGCAGCCTTCATTGGTGCCGGGCTGCACGTGGAACGCGCCGGCGGCGGTGGTCAGGAAGGTAGTGCCCTGGCGCACGCGCGGACCGATCGCGGTGAAGTTGCCCCACGGGCTGTTGCTGTTGCGGTTGTCGGTGCCGCTCAATCCCTCGAACGCGGTGCCCACGAAATCCGGCGCGCGGTCGGCACTGCGGGTCCAGTCCTGGTCCAGCGAGTTCAGGCCGGTGGTGGAGTAGTAGTTGAAGGCCAGCGTGATGTTGCTGCGCAGGTCCTCGGAGTTCCTGCCGACCAGGCCATTGATGCCGAGATCGCGCAGATTCGTGCCCTCGCCGATGCCGCGCTGCACGCTGATGGTGCCGCCGTCGACATCGTCGCGCAGAACGTTGTTGACCACGCCGGCCACCGCGTCGGTGCCGTAGATCGCCGCAGCGCCGTCGAGCAGCACTTCCACCCGGCGCAGGTTGGCAACGGGGATGGTGTTGGCGTTGTAGGTCAGCACGGGGACGAGGTTGCCATCGGCCTGGCTGGTGGGGTGGACCACGGTGCGGCGGCCGTTGATCAGCAGCAGGGTGTTGCCGACGCCGAGCCCGCGCAGGTTGACCGAGGCGATGTCGCCGCGCGCATAGTTGGAGCTGTTGCCGCCGTTGGTGCCACTGAAGGAGACATCGCCCATCTGCGGGATGGAGCGGTACAACTCGTCGCCGGAGACGGCGCCGGTGGCTTCGATCTGTTCGGCCTGCAGGGTGGCGACCGGCAGCAACGCCGCGCTCTTGGCACCCTTGATCTGGGTACCAACGACGGTGACCGAGTCGAGGGTGACCGGCGCGTCGCGGGCCGGCTGCGGGGCCTGGGTGTCGGCCACGGCGACCGGTGCGGCGGCTTGCGTGGCCAGCAGTCCGCTGCTGCCGAGGGCGGCCAGCAAGGGCCGATCGGCGCGCAGTGTAATGGTACGGCCATCATCGGAGGCGACACTGAGCCCGGTCCCGGCCAGCAGTTGTCCCAGTGCCTGGCGGGCGTCCATCTGGCCCTTGAGGGCGGCGACGGCCACGGCGTTCTCCCGATCGCCGACGGCGGGGCTGATGATCTGGATTCCGGCCTGGCGGGCGAATTCCGGCAATGCTTCCTCGATACGCCCCCCGGCGATATCGAAACTGGCCTGCTGGGCCAGCGCGGGCATGACCATGCCCAGCACCGACACCATCAGGCCTCCGCGGATGGCGCGGGCCAACGGCTGCAACTTGTACGAACGCATGGATACTTCCCCGTGAAAGTGAACATGAGCGGCGATGTTTCGTACCCCCCTGAACAATCCAGATGCACCGGCGCGCGTGTTCCGCCATCGGCCGTGGATGTTCGTTGTTCCCTTGGGTCGACTTTACGGGCTTCTTTCTTTTTGCGGTGAAGCCGAACAGCTGAAGCGCTGGAAGCGCTTGGCTAGGCGTTCTCTGGCGTGCGGCAGCGCGCAAGGGGAATCCGGGCACGCCGCACGTACGTCCCTGCAGGCTCGTTCTGCTCCATCCATGGCGCAAAACCGGTCCCGCACTCCCCTACGCCCCGCCGCTCGACAGTGGGTCGGTGCGCAACGGTGAGCGCCGGCGGTTCATTTCAGCGCGCGGACGCGCAACACGTTTGGCGGTTGGAGCTGCCGAGCATGGCTCGGCACTACCCAGCCTCCCAGCCCCTCCTCTGCCCCGCCCCTCCTCTCCCCCTGCCCCTCCTGTCCCCCTGCCCCTCCCCCTCCCCCTCCCTCTCCCCCTCCCTGCCTTTCCCCCTTCCCTGCCTTCCCCTCTGTCCTGCCTTCCCCTCTGTCCTCCTTTCCCTGCACTCCCCCGTCCCTTGCTCTCCCCGTCCCCTGCTCTCCACCATCCCCTCCCTCCCCCAGTCCATTGCCGTCGCCTTCCCATGCGCACCCGCCATGTGTGTGGGGAGGGGGTGGGTGAGTTGGCGGGACCGGTTTTGCGCCATGGATGGCGCAAAACGAGCCTACAGGGACGTACTTGCGGCGTGTCCCGCCAACTCACCCACCCCCTCCCCCCCCCCAACCATCCGGAACCGGCCCTGGCTCTGTGCCGTTGCGGTTGCCGTTGCGGTTGCCGTTGCCGTTGCGGTTGCCGTTGCGGTTGCGGTTGCGGTTGCCGTTGCCCTGCCGTCGCCATCGCCGTTGCACCCGCCCCACCGTCGAAAAAAACAAAACCCACCCCACACCCACTACCCTCAAACCCCCCACCCACCCAAAGCCATCAAAACCACCATACGCCGTAGTATGCTTTGGCCCACGCAGCACCCGCACGAGGATTGCGCCCATGCACCACCGCTTCCGTACCGCCCTGATGATCGCCTTGGCCGCCACCACCGCCATCGCCCTTGCCGCCTGCAACAGCGGCGTCGTCAAGCGCGTCTCGCCCCCGGCCGCCAGCGTCCAGCAGCTCACCGTCCGCGCCGACGGCGGATGGGACGTCGCCCTGCGCCTGCAGAATTTCAGCTCCATGCCCATGCACTTCGATGACGTCAACCTCACCCTCACCGTCGGCGACGAAACCGCCGGCACCCTGGCCACCCGACCCGCCCTCTCCATCGGCGGCGTCTCCGCCGACGTCATCACCCTCCAGCTCCAGCCCGCCTCCGGCGCCCGCCTGGTCGTCGCCGATGCCCTCGCCGGCAATCGCACCCTCGCGTACGCGCTCAAGGGCACGGTCAGCGCCACCCCGCAGGAAAAGAAACAACGCAGCTTCGACGTCGACAGCCGCAGCACCCTCAACCAGGCCCCCGGCCTGCCCGGCGTGCTGCGCTGACCCCCGCTTCCCCGGCCCCCCTTTGCACCTGATCGAGACCTGACGATGAGCAGCTACACCGCACCGCTTTCCGATATCCGTTTCGCCCTGCATGACGTGCTCAAGGTCGAACCCCTGTTCGCCCGCCTCGGCTTTGCCGACGCCACCGCCGACGTCGTCGATGCCGTCCTCGACGAAGCCGGCCGCTTCAGCGCCACCGTGCTCGCCCCGCTCAACAGCGTCGGCGACGAAATCGGCTGCGCGCTTGACCAGGCGACCGGCGAAGTGACCACCCCGCCCGGCTTCAAGCAGGCTTACGCCCAGTTCGTCGAGGGCGGCTGGACCGGCCTTACCGCCGCGCCCGAACTCGGCGGCCAGGGCCTGCCGCACACCCTCGGCGTGCCGCTCAACGAAATGATCAACGCCGCCAACCTGGCCTGGGGCAACTTCCCCCTGCTCTCCCATGGCGCCATCGAAGCGCTCAAGCAGCACGGCGAAGCCTGGCAGCAGGACGCCTTCCTCAAGCCGCTGATCGAGGGCCGCTGGACCGGCACCATGTGCCTGACCGAACCGCACTGCGGCACCGACCTCGGCCTGCTCAAGACCAAGGCCGAACCGAACGCCGACGGCAGCTATGCCATCACCGGCACCAAGATCTTCATCACCGCCGGCGAGCACGACCTCACCGACAACATCGTGCACCTGGTCCTGGCCAAGCTGCCCGACGCCCCCGCCGGCGCCAAGGGCATCTCGCTGTTCGTCACCCCAAAGTTCAAGGTCGACCGTGACGGCCAGGTCGGCGAACGCAATGCGCTGCGCTGCGGTTCGATCGAACACAAGATGGGCATCAAGGGCTCGGTCACCTGCGTGATGAACTTCGATGGCGCCGAAGGCTACCTCGTCGGCCAGCCGCACAAGGGCCTGCAGGCCATGTTCACCATGATGAACACCGCGCGCCTGGGTGTCGGACTGCAGGGCATCGGCCTGTCCGAGCGTGCCTACCAGAACGCCCTCAAGTACGCCCGTGAACGCCTGCAGTCGCGCTCGCTCAGCGGCCCGAAGAACCCGGACAAGCCGGCCGACCCGATCCTGGTCCACCCGGACGTGCGCCGCATGCTGCTCACCATCAAGTCGCTGGTCGAAGGCAGCCGCCTGCTCGCCCTGCACGCGGCCACCCTGGTCGATGTCGCCCACCACGCCGAGGACGCCGGCGAGCGCGAGCGCGCCGATACCCTGGTCAGCTTCCTCACCCCGATCTCCAAGGCCTGCCAGACCGAATGGGGCATCGAAAACACCTACAACGCCCTGCAGTGCTTCGGCGGCCACGGCTACATCCGTGAGCACGGCATGGAACAGCTGGCCCGCGATGCCCGCATCACCACGCTGTACGAAGGCACCACCGGCATCCAGGCGCTGGACCTGATCGGGCGCAAGACCGCCTCCAGCCAGGGCGCCGGGCTGAAGCTGATGCTGGCCGAGATCGAGGCTTTCGCCCAGGCCAACGAAGGCAATGAAGCGCTCGCCGAGTTCATCGCCCCGCTGCGTGCCAAGGCCGAGGAATGGGGCACGCTGACCCTGGCCACCCTGCAGCGCGCGGCCGGCAACCCGGACGAACTCGGCGCGGCCAGCTTCGATTACCTGTTCTATTCGGGTTATGTGGTGCTGGCGTACTGGTGGGCCCGCAGCGTTGCCGCCGCCGAGGCCTCCGCGCAGAGCGAGGCGTTCAAGCAGGCCAAGCGCGAAACCGCCCGCTTCTACTTCGCCCGTGTCCTCCCGCGCACCCTCAGCCACGCCGCCGCGATCCAGTCCGGCGCCGCCCCGCTGATGGCCATGGAAGACGCGCATTTCGGCGAAGCCTGAGCACCGCACCGGCCCACCGACCCACGGTCGGTGGCCATTGGGCAATCCGATCCACCGACCAACGGTCACTGAATACCGCGACCACCTTCACTCCGGCAGGTGCCGACCGCTGGTCGGCACCACCGACACCCCATCTGGAGAAAAGCCCCCTTTTTGTTAAAGGGGGCGCGCCAAGGACGCGGGGTTTAGGGGGAATGCGCGGAACGCGGTCGCCGCAGGCGGTCGCGTTGGGCGCGCCAAGGACGCGGGGTTTAGGGGGGATGCGCGGAACGCAGTCGCCGCAGGCGGTCGCGTTGGGCGCGCCAACGGCGCGGGGTTTAGGTGGAATGCCCAACCGAATCGTTGCATTTTGTGTATGGCCGCAAGCGCCTATACACTGCATCGTCCCGGCAGCGTGCGCCTGCTGTCCCTGGACGCGCATGGCCGCGTGCTGGACTGGATCAACTGGCAGGACGCCGCCTGCCTCTACGCCCGTGATGCCGTCGCCTGGACCCTCGGCGACCCGTGCCTGCACATCCACGGCGGCACCAGCCGACTGACCGGGCTGCGCAGCGGCATGGACCTGCACCCGATCATCGCCGCGCGCGGCCACGCCCGCTCGCGCGCGCTCGATCCCACCCCGAACCTGTCCAACCAGGCGCTGTTCGCCCGCGACGCGCACCTGTGCCTGTACTGCGGCCAGCAGTTCCACCGCCCACAGCTGACCCGCGACCACGTCATGCCGATCTCCAAGGGCGGCCGGGATGTCTGGGAGAACGTGGTCAGCGCCTGCTTCCACTGCAATTCGCGCAAGAGCGACCGTACCCCGCAGCAGGCGGGCATGCCCCTGCTGGCGGTGCCGTACCGCCCCAGTTGGATCGAACACATGATCCTCTCCAACCGCAACATCCTGGCCGACCAGATGGCGTTCCTGAAGGCGCAACTGCCCAAACGTTCCAAGCTGGCCGGCTGAGCCCTGCGACCGACTGTCGCAGGCGCGCTCACCGTTTGCTCACTGCAAAGGCGGTTTGCTTGCCCCACCCGAGTTTGGGGGGGAAAATAGGCGCTCAGAAGAAGCGCGATAACCATGATCGATTCCGCCCGCTATCCCCGCCTGTCGCGCATCCAGTCACCGGATGACCTGCGCAGGTTCGACGAGTCCGACCTTCCCGCCATCGCGGATGAACTGCGTGCCTACCTGATCGAGTCGGTCGGCAAGAGTGGCGGCCACTTCGGCGCCGGGCTGGGCGTGATCGAACTGACCGTGGCACTGCACTATCTCTACCAGACCCCGATCGACCAGCTGGTCTGGGACGTGGGCCACCAGACCTACCCGCACAAGATACTCACCGGCCGTCGCGATGCGATCCACACGGTCAAGCAGAAGGACGGCGTGGCGCCGTTCCCCAAGCGCGAGGAAAGCGAGTTCGACACCTTTGGCGTCGGCCACTCCTCGACCTCGATCTCGGCGGCACTCGGCATGGCCATCGCGCGCCAGGCCGCCGGTGACGACCGCAAGGTCGTGGCGGTGATCGGCGACGGCGCGATGACCGCCGGCATGGCCTACGAGGCGCTCAACCATGCCGGTGGCATGGACAACGAGCCGAACCTGCTGGTGATCCTCAACGACAACAACATGTCCATCTCCGAGGCCGTCGGCGGGCTGACCAAGATGCTCGGCCGCGCCACCGGCAGCCGCACGCTCAACGCGCTGCGCGAAGGCGGCAAGAAGATCCTCGGCGACAAGAAGAACAACCCCACCGCGCGCTTCGTCAAGCGCTGGGAAGAGCACTGGAAGGGCATGTTCGTGCCCTCCACGTTCTTCGAGGAAATGGGCTTCCACTACACCGGCCCGATCGATGGCCACGACATCCCGGCGCTGGTGGCCACGCTGAAGACGCTCAAGGGCCTGAAGGGCCTGAAGCTGCTGCACGTGATGACCACCAAGGGCAAGGGCTACGAGCGTGCCGAGGGTGACCAGATCGGTTACCACGCGGTGGGCCCGTTCGACCCGGACAAGGGCCTGGTCTCCAAGGGCGGCGCCAAGAAGCCGACCTACACCGATGTGTTCAGCGACTGGCTGTGCGATGCTGCCGCGGCCGAGCCGAAGCTGCTGGGCATTACCCCGGCGATGCGCGAAGGCTCGGGCCTGGTGCGTTTCAGCAAGGAGTACCCGGACCGGTACTTCGACGTGGCCATTGCCGAGCAGCATGCGGTGACGCTCGCCGCGGGCATGGCCACCCAGGGCGCCAAGCCGGTGGTGGCGATCTACTCCACCTTCCTGCAGCGCGCCTATGACCAGCTGGTGCATGACGTGGCCGTGCAGGAACTGGACGTGCTGTTCGCGATCGATCGTGCCGGCGTGGTCGGCCCCGATGGCGCCACCCATGCGGGCAACCTCGACCTGAGCTTCCTGCGCTGCGTGCCGCACATGGTGGTGATGGCGCCGGCCGATGAAGCCGAATGCCGGCAGATGCTCAGCACCGGCCTGGCCTACACCGGCCCGGCGGCGGTGCGCTACCCGCGTGGCAGCGGCACCGGCGTAGCGGCCGGCACCGATCTGTCCACGCTGGAAATCGGCAAGGCCGACCTGCGCGTGCAGGGCAGCCGCGTGGCCCTGCTGGCCTTCGGCAGCACCGTGCCGGCCGCCGAAGCGGTGGGCCGCGAACTGGGCCTGAGCGTGGTCAACATGCGTTTCATCAAGCCGCTGGATCGTGCCCTGCTGCTGGAACTGGCCCGCACCCACGACGGCTTCGTCACCATCGAAGACAACGTGGTGGCCGGCGGCGCCGGCTCCGGCGTGGCCGAGCTGTTCAATGCCGAGGACGTGCTCAAGTCGATCCTGCACCTGGGCCTGCCCGACAGCTTCCAGCACCACGCCAGCCGCGAAGACCTGCTGGCCGAAGCCGGCATCGATGCCGCCGGCATCCGTGCGGCGGTGCTCAAGCGCTGGCCGCAGCTGGCCGGCAACGGCCACCCGCTCAGCGCCGCAGGCTGATCCAGGGCCGTCGGCCCACGGTCCGTAGGGGCCACACGGCAAGCGGCCGCGTTTTCTCGACGCGGCCGCTCTGGTGTCCGCGCCTGTGCCGCCGCGCGGGCCTCAACCGTAGCGCACCGCCTCCACGTACGCGCCGCTGGCTTCCACCCGCACCGAGCTGCGGTGGCCGGTTTCGGTGTGGTGCAGGCGTGCCAGCGCATCGGCGAAATCGAACGCCTTGGCGCTGTCGTGGAAGCGGAAGGATTCCAGTCTATCCGGGTGCAGCACACGCCACAGGCGGTGCTCCAGTTGCAGGCGGATCAGCATGCGATGCTCTCTCTCCATGAGGCGGCATACCGGAGGCGGCCAGGCCGCGCCATTGCAGCGCGGCGGCCCCTGTCGGCAGGGAAGCCGGGGCTTCCCGCCCCGGACAGTACTCCATCAAAACTGTGCGCCGTATCAGATTTTTCTGAATCTACGCACGGCAGCGGCCCGGTCGATCAGTTGACCATGAACTCGCCGCGGCAGCCGCCGTCGACCCATATCCCGGTGCGGTCCCAGCCCCAGGTGCTGCCTTCCACGCAGGCGGTGCCCGAGGTCTGGCGAATCAGCCGCGCCTCGTTGCGCACGTTGGCCGTGCAACGCTGACGGCGGCGGTTGTTCGAGTCGCAGGTCAGCAGCTCGCCACGCCCGCCCCAATTGCCCCCGTTGTTGCCGCCATGGTTGTTACCGCCGTGGTTGTTGCCCCAGCCGCCGCCCCGGCCGCGGCCTTCGGCGATGAACTCGGCACGGCAGCCCTGGGTGACCCAGACGCCGTTGCGGGCCTGGCCCCAGGTCTGCCCTTCCACGCAGGGCGTACCGGAGATCTGCCGGACCAGCCGGGCACGGCCATCCAGTGCGCACTGCTGGGTGCGACCCTTGATCGATTCGCAACGTACCGGGCCATCGCTGTAGCCGCCGTACGACTGCGCCTGCACCGCGCCGCCCAACAGCAGCATCGAGGGCAGCAATGCCCACATCCACGTGCGCTTTCCGTGCTTCATCCCGTTGCTCCTCATGCCTGCCTCTGAACCGTGTGTGGTGGTGGGACACAGGATGTGGCAAAGCGAGGGGACGCGACATAGGCCGAAAGTCGCTGATTTCATCCCCTATTTAGGTAACCGACGCCTGGCTGACTGGGCCGTGCCGGCGTGCGTCACATCCCCCTGCCCCACCGCGGGATGCGCGTCAGGCCGTCGCCGGGTCGCCGCCCAGCACCTCCAGCAGATGGGTCGGCGAGCTGGCCACCAGCAGGCGCTGCGCGCTCGCCGCAGCCACCGCCGCCCGCGCCATCATCACCTGCTCATGGGCCGGTACGGCCACCTCCCACGCCCCGCTGCACACGGCGTCGGCCAGGTCGGCCGCGTCGCGCAGGGCCAGGTTGGCGCCTTCGCCTGCCGGCGGCATCAGGTGCGCGGCATCGCCCACCAGCGTGAGCGACCGGCGATGCGTCCACTGATGGCCCACCGGCAGCATGTGGATCGGCCACGGCCGCACGGCGTCGCCGGCTTCGGCAATCAGGCGGCGCAGGTCGGGATGCCAATCGGCGAACTGCTCCAGCAGGTCCTCGCGCGACAACAGGGGCGCCAGGTCGCCCTCGCCCAGCACCTGCGGCAGCGAGGCGTAAACGCGCACGTGGGCCCCGGCATTGCGTTGGGCGAACAACGTGGTCTGTCCGCGTTTGGCGATCAACGTGCCGTGCCCGACCAGCGCCGCCAACTGCGGATGGGCCCGGTCGACATCCGGCAGCGAGAGCTCGTACAGCGTGATACCCGCATGCAGCGGACGCACCCCGGTGAGCAGCGGGCGCAGCCTCGACCAGGCACCGTCGGCGCCGACCACCAGGTCATGCCGCTGGACGTGGCCGTTGCCGAACCGCAGCTCGACCTGCTCGCCCTCGAACGCAGCCTGCTGCAGCGCGTGGCCCCACCGCACGGTGTTGGCCGGCAGCGCCGCCAGCAGCAGGTCGCGCAGGTGGCCGCGGTCGATCTCCGGGCGGTCGCCGGCCTGGCCGTCGTCTTCCAGCAGCAGCCGGCCGTCGGCATCGAACAGGCGCATGCCCTGGTCTTCATAGCGCGCCCACTGCTGGAAACGCTCGAACAGGCCGGCACTGCGCAGCGCGGCCTGGCCGGTGTCCACATGCAGGTCGAGCATGCCGCCCTGGCTGCGCGCATCGGCGGCGCCGTCGGCTTCGTAGAGGGTGAACGGCCTGCCGGCCTGGTGCAGGCGGCAGGCCAACAGCAGGCCGGCCGGGCCGGCACCGACGATGGCAATACGGGGGAACGGGGACATCGACCGCCTCCAGGGCTTAAACATAGGACCCTATGCTCTATATAATAGGCGCCTATGTCAACAGACCGGAGCGAGCGTATGGAGCGTCCCGATCCCAGGAACGTCCCGTCTTTCCTGATCAAGCGGGTGGCCCGCGAGTTGAGCCGGATGGCCGAAACCGAGCTGCGCCCGTTGGGCCTGGGCATGGCCAGCCTGCCGGTGCTGGAGGCCCTGCGCCAAGGCAAGGCGGCGACCCAGGCCGAGCTGGCCCGCCTGCTGCGGGTGGAACAACCCTCGATGGCGCAGACCCTGGCACGGCTGGAGCGCGATCACCTGATCCAGCGCTTTCCCGATCCCCACCACCCGCGCGCGCAGCGCATCGAGCTCACCCCACTGGCGCTGCAGCGGTTACCGCAGGCGCGCGAGATCCTCAACGACGGCAACACCCGCATGCTGGCCGGCTTCAGTGTCGATGAAACCATGCTGCTGGCAAGCTTCCTGCAGCGGCTCAGTGGCAACCTCGACCGCGACGCGTAAGTCCGTCGCGGCGGCCGCGCCGTAACGCACCGCATCGACGAACGCGCCCAGCGCCTCCACGCGTACCGCACTGACCTGCCCGGTCTTGTCGTGGTGCGCACGGGCCAGCGCGTCGGCGAAATCGAACGCCACCGCGCCGCTGGCGAAGCCGATCGGGGCGGCACGCAACGGGTGGATGACCTGCCAGCGGCGGTCCTTGCATTGCACTCTGATCACCATGCTGATCGCTCCTGCGGCGCGCATCCGTGCGGAAAGAAGCGCACGTGCAGCACGATACGGGCGGCACAGCAGCCGGGATATCGGATTGGTCTGAATCTACGGCGTCAGTCGCCGGTGCCGAGGAAGACGAATGGGACCGCGGGTTGGAACCGGGCCAGTGCATCACCGGCGAATACGTTGCGCTGGTCGGTGCCCAGGTCGAGCTTGCGCACCGGCGCGCCGACGCTGAAGTCGGCCTTGTTCAGATCCACCCAGAAGGTGTTGGGGGTGAGCGCGGACTCGAAGAAATACAGCCTGCGCTTGTGGTCGGCCACCGTGCGCCACCGCGTGGAAGAGATGTTGGGCTCGCCTTCGGTGGTGATGCCGTAAGGCACCGACACGTTGCGGATCACGCTGAACACGCTGGCCAGCGCCACCACCGGGTCCTCGGACTTGGGAATGGCGTTGACGTAGAACGTTGCGCGCGCGAACCGATCGGCCGATCGGTTGGTGCCAGGCAGCATCACCGTGCCACCGATCTGCTGCCAGTACGCATTGAGCGCCAACTGCTGCTCGAACACCGGCGAGTTGGTCATCACCTGGTAGGCGCGGTCATGGTGGATGACCTGCTTGCCGTCGATGTACTCGATGATGGCGCTGTCGCCGCTGGCATCGGACAGCGACAGATGCAGGGTGGCCAGCCGCGTCTCGCCGGGCACCCTGTCGGTCACCAGCGCGTAGGGCTCGCGCTGCAGCGCCGCCACGGCCTCTGCCACGGTGGCGAAGTTGTCGAGCATGTACTGCGCCCACAGCGAGATCGCCAGGCCCGGCTTGCGCCCGCGCGCCGCGGGATACCCGGACTCCACCAGCCACAGCAGGTTGGCCGACAGCCCGGCCTCGTTGAGGCCGTCGGTGGTGGCGACGTCGTACGCGCTGGCGACCACGCTGCCGTAGCGGGCGGTCCAGCGGATGGAATGGCGGCCGGCCTGGCCAGTGCGCGCGATGCCGCGCGGCAGCACCCAGAGATGGGTGGCGATGTCGCTCTTCCAGTCCATCGACCGCGCGGTGATCACATCCTGGTGGTCGCCCAGGTAGACCACGCGGGTGCAGGCCGCGGCCGGAGCGACCGCGGCGGCGGTGGCGGACAGGGCCAGCGCCAGCAGCGACAGACGCACGTACGCGAAAGACGTCATCAGCGGTCTCCGGGCAGGGCGGGGGTGATGCGCCCGATCACAGCCCATGCCCGGTGATGAGGCAGTGAACCGGCAGCGCCCCTGCACGCGCTACGCTGGCCGGACCTGCACAAGGAGCTCCGGCCATGTGGCGATCCCTTCCCGTCGTACTGTTGGTCAGCCTGCTCACCGCCTGCAGCCACCCCGGCGCTGCAGGGCCCTCCCCCGCCCCGCCGATGCCCGGCGCAGACCGTGACCCCCACGGCTGCATTGGTTCGGCCGGCTACCGCTGGTGCGCGCGCACCGCGCAATGCGAGCGGCCCTGGGAACTCGCCAAGGCCCGCCAGATCGACAACAGCGCGGCCGCCTTCGATGCGTACTGCGCGGCGGCGCCAGCGCGCCACGATGGCCAAGGTGCGTCGCGCTGATCGCCCCCGCGCGGGTGCCGCGGGTGCGGGCGTATCGCAGTCGCGCGCCGGCCTCAGCCCGGCGTCGCAGCACCGCGATCGACCGCCAATGCCACCACGAAGCGCGCGCCGCCGCCGGCCGCGCTTTCTGCCGCAATGCTGCCGCCGTGGCGCAGCATGATCTCGCGCGCCAGGTACAACCCCAGGCCACTGCCACTGCCGCTGGGCCGCAACCGATGGAACGGTTCGAAGATGGCCTGGCGCTCCTGCTCGGGCACGCCGGAGCCTTCATCGGTCACCGCCAGCACGCCATCGGGCTGCAGCGCCACCGCGATCATGCCGCGGTCGCCTCCGTGGGCGATCGCGTTCTGCAACAGGCTGGCCACCACCCGATGCAGCGCATGCGGATCGCCCCGCACCCACACCGGCTCCTCCGGTGCATCCACCGAGAAGGCATAGCCGGCGTCGAGCACGAGCGGTGCCACGTCACCGGCCACTTCGCGGGTGAGCGCGGCCAGGTCCACGCGCTGGGAGTGGCTGCGATGGTGATCCAGCCGCTGCAGGTCCAACAACTGCTCGGCGATGTTGCTGAGTCGGCTCAGGTCGCGTTGCAGCCGCGAGCGTGCCGGCCCCGGCGGCAGGTCGTCGATGCGCGTGGCCAGGATCGCGATCGGCATGCGCAGTTCGTGCGCCGCCCCCACCAGGAAACGGTCCTGCGCGTCGTAGCTTTCGCCGATGCGCCGCACGGCGGCATTGAAGGCATCCACCAGCGGGAAGATTTCCGCCGGCACCGCGTGCGTATCCAGGCCGCCGCCACGCTCGTTGATCTGGATCGCCGCCGCCTGCGCGGCCACCCGGTTGACCCCGCGCAGCGAGCGGTGGATCGCCCACGGTGCCACCACCAGCGTGATCACGATCAGCGGCACGGTGATCCAGCCACCGAGGTAACCGATCACCACCAGCATCTGCCGCCACAACCCGCGATGCGGCATGCCGCCGATCATCACGTGCACGCGTCCCTCCGGCGTGTCGTTGACCCAGATCCGCATCGCCAGCTCGGCCGCGCGCGTGCGCGTGCGGATGTCGGTGGGCTCCAGGTACTGCAGCTGCGCCACCAGCGGGCGGAAGACCTCCGGCACGGTGCCGTGGGTGAGCTGGCGACCGTCCTCGTCGCTGGCGGCAAACCAGAACGTGGCCGGTCGGTCCTGCGCGGCGCGGTCCAGCGCGGCCCAGTCCACCTGCAGCGCATCGCCGTCGACACGGATCGACTTGGCGATCGACTCGCTCATCTTCCAGTCGATGTAGCCCGCGCCGCTGTCGCCATACATCAGCACCATGCCGACCAGCCCCATCGCCACCATGGTCACCTGGATGAGGATGATCTTCCAGGCAAGGCTGAAGGACAGCGACCCGGGCTTGAGGAATTTCATGCCACCTCCTTCAACAGGTAGCCGATGCCGCGCATGACGTGGATTTCCACCTGCGCATCCGCCTCGGCCAGCGCCTTGCGCAGCTTGGACACGTGCGCGTCCAGCGCATTGGACTGGATCGCATCGTCGAAACCGTACACCGCTTCCAGCAGCGCCGCGCGCGCCACCGTGCGACCTTGCCGTACCGCCAGCGCTTCGAGCACCAGCAACTGCCGGCGCGGCAACGCCAGCAGCACGCCATTGACCGTCGCCTCGCGTGCGACGAAATCGAACTGCAGGCGGCCCAGCAGCAGCACCGGCAGCGCGATCTGCGAGGGCCGCCGCGAGATCGCGCGGATCCGCGCCAGCAGCTCTTCCACCGCGAAAGGTTTGGTCAGGTAGTCGTCGGCGCCCACGTCCAGGCCGACCACCCGGTCGGCCACCGAATCGCGCGCGGTGAGCATGATCACCGGCAGGTTGGGCACCAGGCTGCGCGCCACGCGCACGAAGTTGGCGCCGTCGCCATCGGGCAACTGCCGGTCCAGCAGCAGGATCTGGTGCACGCCGGCTTTGAGCGCTTCGCCGGCCTGGGCCATGCTGGCCACCACGTCCACCACCATGCCGTGCCGGCCCAGGCTGGCCTGGATGGCATTGGCCAGTTCCGGATCGTCTTCGAGCAGCAGGATGCGCATGGGCGTGGGGGACAGGGTCGACGGCTGCCGATGGTACCGCGCGGCCCGGCGCAACGTTCCGACAATGTAGCCCCGGCACCCTGCCTGTCTGGCATTCCACTGTTGCAGGTACACGCGCGTGCGTTCCAAGGAAGACTCCCCCCAGGCAGGCCACTGCCGCCCCAACGCCAACGACGGCGCCCCGCGGGCCATCGGCCCCTATCTGCTCGCGCTCGCGCTGATGACCGTGGCCTGGCTGGCCGCGGGCAGCGCCATGGCCCAGGCGCCGGGCGCCAAGCCGCGCAGCAGCCTCGGCGTGGCCGTGGTGGCCTTGAAATCCCCGTATGCCGGTTACGGGACCGACACCGTCGCGGCACCGATCATCAGCTACGAAGGCCGCAGGTTCCACCTGCGCGGTGGCAGCATCGGCTACAAGGTGTTCGACACCGAACAGACCGAAGTCTCGCTGATGGCCTCGCCGTACATGATGCGCTTCAAGCGCAAGGACAGCGACGACCTGCAACTGCGCCAGCTGTCCAACCGCGGCTTCTCCGCGATGGCCGGCGTGGCGCTCCGCCACAACGCGTCGTGGGGCCTGGTGCAGGCCAACGTGCAGGCCGAGGTCAGCGGCCACGGCGGTGGCATCGCCGCAGACGCCAAGTACGCCTATCCGTTGCCCACCGGCCGGGTCACCCTGATGCCCGGGATCGGCGTGAACTATGCCGGCAGCGCCCTCAACGACTACTACTTCGGCATCAGCGATGCCGAAGCGCGCCGCAGCGGCCTGGCCCGCTATCGTGCCGGCAGTGGCGTCTCGCCGTACATCGACCTGACCGCGGTGATGCCGCTGGGCACGCACTGGACCGCGACGGCCTCGCTGCGTCGCTCCGTCCTGTCCGATGCGATCAAGGACAGCCCGATGACGCGTGGCGACCACATGGACGCGGCCGCGCTCTCGCTCAGCTACGGGTTCTGACATGCGCCAGGGAATCGTACGCCGCGTCGCCGAAATGGCCCTGCGCATCGAGCCGAACCGGACGGCGGTGCTCGACTGGATCCTGCACACCCCGCTGCCCTCGCTCGGCATGCAGACCACCTTCGAGCTGGCCTGCAACGGCGAAGGCGAGCGGGTGATCGCGCTGCTCAACGACCTCCTGCTGCAGCCCGGCGACACCGTGCCACGGCTGCCACAGGCCGCGCCGCCGGCGTTGCACTAGCTGCGCCGGTCCGTATTTTCGCCCCACCCGACGGAGCCTGCATGAGCCGACCCTTCCCGATGATGAGCACCCAGGACAGCAGCGGCGATCCGCTGCTCGCCCAGGCCCTCGTCGATTTCGATCACGCCGTGGAGGCGTTGATCGCAGCGGACCCGGTCATCCACGGGCGCTTCTCGCGCGCCTACGTCACCGCGATCTTCCGCGCCTGCCTGGCCCGTAACGATGCGGGGCCCGGCGCGCCGCGCGGGCGTCCCGATCCCGAGATCGCCCAGGCGCTCAAGCACTGGATCCAGGGCCGCCTGCTGCAGCATCCCGGCGAAGGCAGCGACCATCGCCTGACCGCCGCGCGCCGCGCCGCGCACGGCTTCTGGCTGCAGTCGCTGGCCGACCCGATCGATGCCGATGGCCGGCCGCGCGCCAACCGCCTGCTCGATGGACTGCTGGCCCTGACCCGCCCAGACGCCTGAGCGCGTTCGGTCACTACCCTCACGATCCCTTGGCGCGCGCTCTACCAAGCTGCCGCGCTTACCGGAGATCGTACGATGCGCCTGACCACCACCCTGGCCCTGCTGCTGCTCGCCTCACCTGCCCTGGCGCAGGACGGCGGCGAGGAGACCCCCGCCTTCGACCGCCCCGGCATCGGCTTCTCGCCCAGCACGCTGCCGCGCGGCAGCGTGGCGCTGGAGTGGGGCCTGCCCAGCGTGGAGCGCGACCGCGATGAGGACGGCACCCGTTCCACCCAGTACAGCAGTGACCTCAACCTGCGCATCGGCGTGGCCGAGCACGTGGAACTGCAGGTGTTCAGCACGCCCTGGAACCACCTGCAGGTGGACCCGCGCGGCGCCCGCTCGCGCAGCATCAACGGTGCCGGCGACAGCGGCCTGGCGCTGAAGATCGCACTGCCTTCTTCCTCCGACAGGCACGCCTTCGCGCTGCTCGCCAGCAGCAGTTTCGCCACCGGCGCCCGCGATTTCAGCGAAGGCGGCACCCAATACGCCCTCGGCGCCAGCTACGAGTACACCTTTGACGACCGCTGGAGCGGCGCGCTGTATGCCAATGCCACCCGTGGCGCGGGCGAGGACAGCGTCACCTGGTCGCCGAGCCTGAGCGTGGCACTGAGCGACCGCGTCAGTAGTTACATCGAAGCCGGGTTCACGCATACCGACGGCGAGCCGTCTACCGCCATCGCCGGCGCCGGCCTCACCTGGATGGTGGCGCGCACGGTGCAACTGGACGCCTCCTTCGATGTGGGCCTGGACCACGACAGCCCCGACCTGCAGGCCGGGCTGGGCGTGTCGTTCTTCTTCCAGTAACGCAGAAGGCCTGCGCATCGCTGCGCAGGCCTTCGTCGTTTGCCGCCGGGCATCGGCCAGGCTCAGGTGACTTTCTTGCTCAGGTGACCTTCTTGGCGATGGTCATGCCCAGCAGGAACAGCACCACGGCGATGATGATGCCGGCCCAGAACAGGAACTTGGCCACGCCGATGGATGCACCGGCGAGGCCGCCGAAGCCGAGCGCGCCGGCGATAAGGCCGATGATGGCGAAGATGATGGCCCACTTGATCATGCTGATCCTTTTTCCCGGAACGGGATGACTGACAGGCAGTCACGATAGTCGCGCGCCCGTCCCGCCCTCGTGAACAGCGCGCACGAAGGGCGTGAAGCAGCGTGCGACTCAGCCGCTCCCTGCGACCAGCGTGCGTTGCATCGGCTGGTACACCAGCCCCGCCGACTCGGCCACGTCGCCGGCGCACTGGAAACCATGGCGTGCGTAGAAATCCACCGACGGCAACGAGGCGCTGACGGTGAGCACCTCGGTGCGTGCCTGCGCGACCAGCGCGGCCAACAACGCCTCGCCTACGCCCTGGCGCTGGCATGCCGGGTCGACGAACAGCATCGCCACGTGGCGGCGCTGTTTCAGTTCGCCGACGCCTTGCAACTGTCCCGACGCGTCGTACACCAGTTGCAGGTTGTCCTGGTCACGGCGCTGTGCAAAGCCATCCGGCGCGGCGATCACGCGGAACGTCGCCACGCCGTGCGCTGCCAGCGACGGCGCCACGGCCATCAGGAAGGCACGCATGCACACCGCGCTTGCAGCGTCCAGGTCGGCATCGAGCAACGTCCTGATCATCCTGTTCTCCGTCATGGCGTGGTCGGTTGGATCACGCTAGACGTTGCGCACGCCACGCGGGAAACCGGGCGCGACAGCGACGGCGAAATCTGTTGAGATTGCCGCCCGCACCGCCCACGCCCGCATGACGACCCTGCCCGCTGCATCACCACCGACGCTCGCACGCACGCTGTGGCAGGCCGCCATCGATCTTGCCGTGCTGTCCACCACGTCGGTCACCTTCGCGTGCGTGCTGACCGCCGCCCTTGTGAGCGACCGGCTCGGCTGGACATGGCCCTCGATTCCCTACGGCTACGCACGTGGCGATGTGCTGATCCATGCGTTGCTGGCCAGCCTGGTGGTCCTGCCCGCGCTGGTCCTGGTTGACTGGCTGGCCCGCCTGCGCCGGCCACGCGTCTGGCAGGACCTGGCATTCGTGCTGGCCACGCTGGCGGTGATCCGCCTCGGACCGCCGGATGCGCAGGTATTCGGCACGACCTGGACAACATGGGAGGTCACCACCGGGTTGTTCCTCCTGCAGTGGCCGATCATCCTGCCGCTCACCCTGGCCGCGGCGCTCCTGCGCCGGCTGCTGCGCGGCGCGGCAGGGACACGCTGAAGGCATTCCGGAAGGCGAGACGGGCCGTCCGGGAGCGATTGAACTCCGATTGAACCCTTTAATATCAATCACTTGGCACTGGATCAAGATGGCCTCATGAACGTTCATCATCTCGCTAAGCGCGTTTAATTTGTGATCATTGCCACAAATTCACGCCTCCGTCACAATCGAGGCGTCCACTCCTTCCTGCTCACGCCCATGCGCGCGCTTATCACCAAGCAACATCCGGCCTTGCTGAAGTTCTACTTCGTGGCCTGCTACGTGGTTCTGATCGAAGAAGTGCTGCGCGCCATCGGCTAGGACGGCCACCCGACGCGCTGCACCCCGCCCCTGCCGGTTACGACTGGAACGCGTGTTCCGGCCCGGGGAACACACCCGCCTCCACCTCGGCGGCAAACTCGCGCGCGGCCTTCTGCAGCAGCCCGTGCATGTCTGCGTATTGCTTGACGAAACGCGGCAATGCGCCGGTTCGCAGCCCGGCCATGTCCTGCCACACCAGCACCTGCGCATCGCAGTCGCTACCCGCGCCGATGCCTACCGTCGGCACCGACACCGCGGCGGTAATCTGCGCGGCCACGTCGGCCGGCACCATCTCGATCAACACCGCGAACGCACCGGCCGCTTCCAATGCACGCGCCGCTTCCACCAGCACCGGACCACCATCGCCACGGCCCTGCACGCGGAAGCCGCCCAACTGGTGCTCCGATTGCGGGGTGAAGCCGATGTGCGCCATCACCGGGATGCCGGAGCTGACCAGCTTGCGCACCTGCGGCACCATCTCGATCCCGCCTTCCAGTTTCACCGCATGCGCGCCACCTTCCTTCATGAAGCGCACCGCGGTGTGGAAGCACTGCTCCGGCGAGGCCTGGTAAGAGCCAAACGGCAGATCGGCAATCACCAGCGGCCGGCGCGTGCACCGGCTCACCGCGCGCACCAGCGGCATCAGCTCATCGACGGTGATCGGCAGCAGGCTGTCGTTGCCGAGCACGTTGTTGGACGCCGAATCGCCGATCAGCAGCACCGGGATGCCCGCATCCTCGAAGATCGCCGCGGTGTACATGTCGTAGGCGGTCAGCATCGCCCACTTCTCGCCGCGTTCCTTCATCTGCTGCAGGTGCGGAATGCGCACGCGCTTGGCCTGCGCCAATGGGCTCTTGGGAGTGGCGTACGGCGGGGGTTGTTCGTTCATGGCAATACCTTGAATGTAACGCCGACCGTCGGTCGGCTGCGCTACGGGAAACCGCACGGCATGCGCCACGCCGCGCGATCGCGTGGCGGGTCCGCCGTGCGGAGGGTCAGCGTTGGCTGGACAGCGCCTGCGCGACGTCCTTGATCAGCCCGGTAATCTCATTGGCCAGGCGTCGACTGTCGGCGATGGAGCCGAAGAAGCGGATGCTGCGGCCATCCATGGCCACCCCGGCCAGGCCGAGTTCGCCCTTCAGGGCATCGACATGGGCATGGAAGACCTGCAGCCACGCGCTCGAGGGTTCGACATCGAGCATGGCCACGATGGCCTCGTCCTCGGCGTGGTCGACGCGGCTGTGCAGGTCGGGCACGTCGAAACCAAGCAGGCGCGGTGCGTTTGGATCCGCCGGAGAAGTAGTCATGCGGCATGGTAGCCGCTACGTCGTCCCTCGCAACGGGCCCGCCACCTGGAAGCCGCGCTCGCCGACGCGCCGACGACCCGCAACGCCCGTCCCGAAAGCGGCGCGCGTGAATGCGCGGTCATCCGCCATTCATCGCGCAGGCAAGTAACATACCGCCCGGTCGGTATCTAACAACGGATGACATCATGTCCCCCCTCATCACTGCGTACCTGTTCCTGTCCGGCGCCATCGTGGCCGAGGTCACCGGCACCCTGCTGCTGCAGAAGACCGAGCAGTTCAGCAAGCTCGGTCCTACGCTCGGCATGGCCCTGTGCTACCTGGTGTCCTTCTACCTGCTCAGCCATGCCTTGAAGACGCTGCCCCTGGGCATCGCCTATGCGATCTGGGGCGGCGTGGGCATCGTGCTCACCCTGGTGATCGGCGTGACCGTGTTCAAGCAGTCGCTGGACTGGCAGGCCGTCACCGGCGTGGCGTTGATCGTCGCGGGCGTGGTCATGATCAACGCCTTCTCCAAGGCGGCGGCGCACTGATGGGCGCCAGCACACGCCGCCGGCAGCCGGACATCGTGCGTGCCGCGCTGCTGGACGCGGTCGTGCAGGAGGCCGTGCACGCCGGCCTGGGCAGCGTCACCGTGCTCGCCGTGGCCGCACGCGCGGGCGTCAGCAAGGGCGCGCTGTTCCATCATTTCCCCAACCGCCAGGCGCTTCTCGAGGCCGCCTATGCCGAGTGCCTGGCGCAGTTCGGCGTGGCGATAGACGCGCTGCTCGCCGACGACCCGACGCCCCACGGGCGCTTCACGCGCGCGTATGTGCGGGCCACGTTCGCGGCGATGCAGAGGGACGATCGCAGCTGGGCGAGGTTCTCCCTCACCGCGCTGGTGGAACCGGCGTTCGCCGAACAGTGGCGGCAGTGGCTCGGCGCCCGCCTGGACGCGCTCCCCGCCGAGCGCACCGACCCCAGGCTGCGGGTCGCGCGGCTGGCCGCCGACGGCTATTGGCTGCAGATGCTGGGCAGTGGCTTCGGTGCGTATGACACCGACGGCCTGGAGGCACTGCTGGACGCCGTGTTGCGCTTCACCTGCGAGGATGCCGGCGCGGGCGTGGCGCGCGGTTGACGGCGGCGCCAGCGCGCGCGGCGGTGCCGGCGCGCGGTGTTTCCCGCACGCAATGAAAAAGGGCCCGCACATCGCTGTGCAAGCCCTTGATCGTTTACCAACATTGGTCGGGACGGCCGGATTTGAACCGACGACCCTCTGCCCCCCAGGCAGATGCGCTACCAGGCTGCGCTACGCCCCGATGATGCTGGCAATGTCCCCGCCTCTCAGCGGGCCGACGAGTATAACGGTTTTATCCGCGTATTTGTTCAGCGACGCAGCAATTGAAGCACTTCTTCCAGCTCCATCCGCGTCTGCTTGATGATCTGGTTGCTCAGCGCCGATTCGTCGCGGGCGCCGGCACCTTCCAGGCGCAGGCGCGCGCCGCCGATGGTGTAGCCCTGCTCGTAGAGCAGGCCGCGGATCTGGCGCACCATCAGCACGTCGTGGCGCTGGTAGTAACGTCGGTTGCCGCGGCGCTTGGCCGGTTCCAGGCTGGGAAATTCGGTCTCCCAGTAGCGCAGCACGTGCGGCTTGACGTCGCACAGCTCGCTGACTTCACCAATGGTGAAGTAGCGCTTGGCCGGTATCGGCGGAAGTTCGCGGTTACTGCCCGGATCCAGCATATGCCTCTACCCTTTCCTTGAGCTTCTGGCCCGGACGGAAGGTGACCACCGTGCGGGCGGAAATCGGAATTTCCTCACCGGTCTTCGGGTTGCGGCCCGGGCGCTGGTTCTTGCGCCGCAGGTCGAAATTGCCGAAGCCGGACAGCTTCACCTGACGTCCCTGTTCCAATGCCTCTCGCAACACATCGAAGAACGCGTCGACAAATTCCTTGGCCTCGCGCTTGTTCAGACCCACTTCGTCGAACAGCTTTTCGGCCATCTCAGCCTTGGTCAATGCCATTGCCTGCTATCCCCCATGCTGCCCGCTCAACCGCGGATCCGGGCGTGGTGTTCACGCTCCATGGCAGAGACCGCCTCGGCCACTACCGAATCCACGTCGCGGTCCGTCAGAGTGCGCGACTTGTCCTGCAAAATCAAGCCCATAGCGAGACTCTTGAAGCCCGGCTCGACCCCCTGGCCGACGTAGCGGTCGAACAGGGTGACCTGGCGCAGCAACGGGCCGACGGCACGGCGCAGGGTGGCCTCCAGGTCGGCCCAGGCGACGGCCTCGGGTACCAGGAAGGCCAGGTCGCGGCGCACCGAGGGGAAGCGCGACAGCTCGCTGGCACGCGGCAGCTGGCGGGCCGCCAGCAGGGCCAGGTCCAGCTCGAAGGCGAACACGTCCACGTCGATGTCCATGGCCTTGGCCAGGCGCGGGTGCACCTGGCCGATCCAGCCCAGCACCACGCCATCGCGGAGCACATCGGCCGAACGCGCCGGGTGGCCATACGGGCGCTGCGAGGGCTGGAAGGTCAGCACCGCGCCGGAGGCGGCGGCCAGCGATTCCAGGTCGCCCTTGAGGTCATGGAAGTCGACCTTGCGGGTGGCCAAACCCCATTGCTGCGGATCTGCATCGCCGCACACGGCGGCGGCCACGCGCTGGGTTTCCAGCGGCGCCGGCTGGCCGTCGCCGGCCTGCGGGTGGAAGCTGCGGCCCAGTTCGAACAGGCGCACCCGGCCCAGCTGGCGCGCCGCGTTGCGGCCCAGCGTGGCCACCAGCCCCGGCAGCAGCGACGGGCGCATCACCGCCAGTTCGGCCGACAGCGGGTTGGCCAGCGCCACCACGTCGCCCTGCAACTGCCAGTGGCCCAGCAGGCCGGCGTCGACGAAGGCGTAGTTGATGGTCTCCTGCAGGTCCCGCGCGACCAGCTGGCGGCGGACGCTGAGGTCGTCCAGGCGGGTCTCGCTGGGCATGGCGATGCGCGATGCGCCGCCCGGCAGCGTGGTCGGGATCTGCTCGTAGCCGTGGATGCGGGCCAGCTCCTCGATCAGGTCTTCTTCGATCGCGATGTCGAACCGGCGGCTCGGCGCGGTCACCTGCCAGCCGTCGGTGGCCGCCGCCACGTCCATGCCCAGCGCGCGCAGAATGCGCTCGACCTCGGCATCGGCGATCTGGATGCCGAGCACGCGGGCGATGCGCGCACGGCGCAGGGCGATCGTGGCGGTCGCCGGCAGGTCGTCCGCACGCAGCGCTTCGGTGACCGGGCCCGGGGTGCCGCCGGCCAGGTCCAGGACCAGGCGGGTGGCGTACTCGATGGCGGTACGCGGCAGCGCCGGGTCGACGCCGCGCTCGAAGCGATGGCCGGCATCGGTATGCAGGCCCAGCTTGCGGCCACGGCCCATGATCGCGGCGGGCGCGAAGTGCGCCGCCTCCAGGAACACGGCGGTGGTGTCATCGGTGACGCGGGTGTCGAAGCCGCCCATCAGGCCAGCCAGCGCGATCGGGCGATCGGCGTCGGTGATGACCAGGAAGCTGTCGTCCAGCGCGGCATCGCGGCCGTCCAGCAGTTTCAGCGCTTCACCGGCACGCGAACGGCGCACGCCGATGCTGCCCTGCAGGGTGCCCAGGTCGAAGGCGTGCATCGGCTGGCCCAGCTCCAGCATCACGTACTGGGTGATATCCACCAGCAGCGACACCGGGCGCACGCCACTGCGACGCAGGCGCTCGGCCATCCACAGCGGAGTGGCCGCGCGCGCGTTGATGCCCTCGATGACGCGACCGACGTAACGCGGCGCCTCGGCGCCTGCGGCCAGTGCAACGGTCAGTTCGCGCGTCCCCACCGCCGGGACCGGCGCGGCGGTGAACGGCACCACTTCACTGGCGCACGCGGCGGCCACGTCGAAGGCGATGCCGCGGATGCTGAAGCAATCGGCACGGTTGGGGGTCAGCTTGATCTCGATGCTGGCGTCGGGCAGGCCGAGGTACTCGACCAGCGACTGGCCGACCGGCGCATCGTCCGGCAGCTCGAACAGGCCCGAGGCATCGCTGTCCAGGCCCAGTTCCTTGGCCGAGCACAGCATGCCGTTGGACTCCACGCCGCGCAGCTTGGCCGGCTTGATCGCCAGCGTGCCGATCTGCGCGCCCACCATGGCCAGCGGCGCAAGCAGGCCCGGGCGTGCGTTCGGCGCGCCGCAGACGATCTGCAGGTGCTCGCCCTGCCCCGCGTCGACCTGGCAGATCTGCAGGCGATCGGCTTCGGGATGACGTTCGGCCGAGACAATGCGCGCGACCACGACGTGGTCCAGGCCCGCGCCGAGCGCGGTGACCTCTTCCACTTCCAGGCCGATGGCGGTCAGCACCGCGCTGAGCTCTTCGCGCGAGGCCGATGCGGGAACGTGGCTGCGCAGCCAGTTTTCAGAGAATTTCATGGTGTCACCCTGGTGGGCCCGGCGCATGCGCCTGGGCCGTGATGGTCTTGGATCCGATCCAGCCGGGCATGGCCCGGCCCTTAGCCGACGTGCTTACGCGAACTGCTTCAGGAACCGCACGTCGTTCTCGAAGAACGCGCGCAGGTCGTTGACCCCGTAACGCAGCATCGCGAAGCGCTCCACGCCCAGGCCGAAGGCGAAGCCGGTGTAGCGCTCCGGATCGATGCCCACGTTGCGCAGCACGTTGGGGTGGACCATGCCGCAGCCGAGCACTTCCAGCCAGCGGGTGCTGCCGTCGGGCTGCTGCCAGGCGATGTCCACTTCCGCGCCAGGCTCGACGAAGGGGAAGTAGCTGGGACGGAAGCGCATCTCGAAATCGCGCTCGAAGAACGCGCGCACGAACTCGGACAGCGTGCCCTTGAGGTCGGCGAAGGTCGAATGCTCATCCACCAGCAGGCCTTCGACCTGGTGGAACATCGGCGAATGGGTCTGGTCGCTGTCGCTGCGGTAGACCTTGCCGGCGGCGATCATGCGCAGCGGCGGCGCGTGGTCGCCCATGTAGCGCACCTGCACCCCGGAGGTATGCGTGCGCAGCAGGCGGCCATCGCCGAAATAGAAGGTGTCGTGCATCGCGCGCGCCGGGTGGTGCGGCGGGAAATTCAGGGCTTCGAAGTTGTGCCAGTCATCTTCGATTTCCGGGCCTTCGGAGAGCTCGTAACCGAGCCGCCCGAAGATCTCGGTGATGCGCTCCAGGGTACGGGTGACCGGGTGCAGGCCAGCGCGATCGGCGCGACGCCCCGGCAGGGTGATGTCGATCGCTTCGGCGGCCAGGCGTGCGTCCAGGGCAGCGTCGTCCAGCACGGCCTTGCGGTCGGCCAGCGCGGTGGTCAGCGCGTCGCGGGAGCGGTTGATGGCTTCGCCGGCGGCCTTGCGCTCATCGGCCGGCAATGCGCCGAGCTGCTTGAGCTGGGCGGTGATGCTGCCGTTCTTGCCCAACAGGGCCACGCGCAGGGCTTCCAGCGCGTCGGGGCTGCTGGCGGCGGCCACGTCGGCCAGTGCCTGGGTGGTCAGGGATTGGATGTCACTCATGGATAGCCGGAGCCTCGCGTCGGTATGCCATCGCGATGCGCGTCGGGCCGACCCCCGTCGCCACCGCTGTCGATCGATGGCACCGGGAGGGCCACCGCCAACACAAAAAAGAATGGGGAAGGACTTGCGCCCTTCCCCATGCATTTGCCTTACCCACAGCCGTTGCGCGTGAACGGCAACGGCAGGGGAATGGACTTATGCCGCCAGTGCGCCCTTGGCCTTCTCGGCCAGTGCAGCAAAACCAGCTGCGTCGTGCACGGCGATGTCAGCCAGAACCTTACGGTCCAGGGTGATGCCGGACTTGAGCAGGCCGTTCATGAAACGGCTGTAGCTCAGGCCGTTGATGCGGGCAGCCGCGTTGATGCGGGTGATCCACAGCGAACGGAAATTGCGCTTCTTCTGCTTACGACCGATGTAGGCGTACTGCTGCGCCTTGATCACGGCCTGCTTGGCAACGCGGAAGACCTTGCGGCGAGCGTTGTAATAACCCTTCGCCAGGGTCAGGATTTTCTTGTGGCGGCGACGCGCCTGTACGCCACGCTTTACTCGTGCCATGGGTCAGTCCTCAGAGGTAGGGAAGCATACGGTTCAAACGGCCTGCGTCTTCTGCACGAACATGGTTCGTCTGACGCAGATTGCGCTTCCGCTTGGTCGACTTCTTCGTGAGGATGTGGCTACGGTTGGCATGGCCAGCCTTGAACTTGCCGGAGGCGGTCTTGCGGAAACGCTTGGCCGCCGCCCGGTTGGTCTTGATCTTGGGCATTGCAATGTCCTTGATGATGTTTTGTCACTGACCAGGGCGGTGGCATTGCCACACTTTCCGTCCGTGCCCTTGCCTGCTTGTAAGCCCGGGATCCCCGATGGGAACCAGGCCGGTCCTGTTGCCATTGAAACAGCGTGCCTTTGTGGGGCGGGAAACCGTTCAAAACAGCACCCCCGCAAAACGGGGCCGCCCATTATGCCCGTGAAGCCGGGCAGTTGCAAACGCTTGATTGGGCGGCTGTTTGCCGGCGCCGGCAGGCCTGGAACGCCGACCGTACAGGCCGCAGGGGGAGTGCGACCACGGCAAACGGCAGCAGGCGCCTGAAAAGGCGCCCCTGCCTTGTGACGCGAATCTGAAGCACACGACGCCGGCGGCGCCGGCAGCCGGGCATGGCCCGGCGCTGCGCCCGCCCCGCCCGTTCGGGCCGAGGCCGAGGGTCGGTTACTTCTTCTTCGGCGCGATCATCATCACCATCTGCCGGCCTTCGAGGCGCGGACGGGACTCGATCACGATGTCCTCGCCCAGATCACCCTCGATCCGGTTGGCCATCTCGCGACCCAGTTCCTGATGGCTCATTTCACGGCCACGGAAGCGGATGTTGACCTTGATCTTGTCGCCCTCTTCCAGGAAACCGCGCATCTTGCGCAGCTTGATCTGGTAGTCGCCTTCATCGGTGACCGGGCGGAACTTCACTTCCTTGATCTCGACCTGCTTGGTCTTCTTCTTGGCCTCGTTGGCCTTCTTCTGCGCTTCGAACTTGAACTTGCCGAAGTCCATGATCTTGCACACCGGCGGATCAGCCTGCGGCTGAATCTCGACCAGGTCCAGACCTTCGTCTTCGGCCATCGACAGCGCTTCGTCACGCGTCAACACGCCAATCATTTCTCCGTCACTGCCGATCACGCGGACGCGCGGCACCCGGATTTCCTGATTCTTGCGGTTCTGTTTGTTGTCAGGGGTACTGATATTGCAATCTCCCAGAGGAATCAAACCGGCCCAGAGCGGATCATCCGCAGGGCCGGGACTTTCTTACACGGACTGTTCTGCCTGCAACCGCTCGATGAAGGCCTGGACGGACATGCTGCCCAGATCTTCGCCCGAGCGCGTACGCACGGCCACGGCGCCATTTTCCTTCTCACGGTCGCCGACCACCAGCAGGTACGGGACCCGCTGCAGCGTATGCTCGCGAATCTTATATCCGATCTTCTCGTTGCGCAAATCGGCATTTACCCGGAAGCCTTGATCTGCAAGGGTTTTCCGGACTTCGTTCACGTATTCAGCCTGCGCATCGGTGATATTGGCCACCACCACCTGGGTCGGAGCCAGCCAGGACGGGAAGGACCCGGCGTGGTGCTCGATCAGGATGCCGATGAAACGCTCCATCGAGCCGACGATGGCCCGGTGCAGCATGACCGGGTGCTTCTTCTGGCTGTTTTCGTCCACGTATTCGGCGCCGAGGCGGCCGGGCATCATGAAGTCGACCTGCATCGTGCCCAGCTGCCAGGTACGGCCGATGGCGTCCTTGAGGTGGTACTCGATCTTCGGGCCATAGAAGGCGCCCTCGCCCGGCAGCTCCTGCCATTCCACGCCACAGCTGCCCAGCGCCGAGCGCAGCGCGCCCTCGGCCTTGTCCCAGGTGGCGTCATCGCCGAGGCGCTTTTCCGGGCGCAGCGCGATCTTGATCTGGATGTCCTCGAAGCCGAAGGTCGTGTAGACCGCCAGCGCCTGCTGGTGGAAGGCGGTCACTTCGGCCTCGATCTGCGACTCGGTGCAGAACACGTGGCCGTCGTCCTGGGTGAAGCCGCGCACGCGCAGGATGCCGTGCAGCGCGCCGGACGGCTCGTTGCGGTGGCACGAACCGAATTCGCCATAGCGGATCGGCAGGTCGCGGTAGCTGTGCAGGCCCTGGTTGAACACCTGGATGTGGCCCGGGCAGTTCATCGGCTTGACCGCGTAGGTGCGCTTCTCCGACTCGGTGAAGAACATGTTTTCCTGGTAGTTGTCCCAGTGGCCGGACTTCTGCCACAGCGACACGTCCAGGATCTGCGGGCAGCGCACCTCGCCGTAACCGCTGTCACGGTAGACGCGGCGCATGTGCTGCTCGACCACCTGCCACAGCGCCCAGCCCTTCGGGTGCCAGAACACCAGGCCCGGGGCCTCTTCCTGCAGGTGGAACAGCTCCTGCTGCTTGCCGATGCGGCGGTGGTCGCGCATTTCGGCTTCTTCGATGCGCTTGATGTAGGCCTCGAGCTGCTTCTTGTCGGCCCAGGCGGTGCCGTAGATGCGCTGCAGCTGCTCGTTCTTGGCATCGCCGCGCCAGTACGCGCCGGAAATGCGGGTCAGCTTGAAGGCCTTCAGGAAGCGCGTGTTGGGCACGTGCGGGCCGCGGCACATGTCCACGTATTCCTGGTGGTAATACATGCCCATGGCCTGGATGTCCGGGGACATGTCCTCGATCAGGCGCAGCTTGTAGTCTTCGCCACGCGCCTTGAAGATCTCGATGACCTCCGCGCGCGGGGTGACCTTCTTGATGACGTCGTAGTCCTGCGCGATCAGCTCGCCCATGCGCTTCTCGATGGCGGCCATGTCCTCGGGCGTGAACGGACGCTCGGAGTAGATGTCGTAGTAGAAGCCTTCGGCGATGACCGGGCCGATCACCATCTTGACGTCCGGGTACAGCTGCTTGACCGCATGGCCGACCAGGTGGGCGCTGGAGTGGCGGATGATCTCCACGCCCTCCTCGTCCTTGGCGGTGATGATGCGCAGGCGGGCATCACGGTCGATCACGTCACTGGCATCGACCAGCACGCCATCCACCGAACCGGCGATGGTGGCCTTGGCCAGGCCGGCGCCGATCGACTGGGCGACGTCCATGACACTGACGGGGTGTTCGAATTCACGGCGGCTGCCGTCGGGGAGCGTGATCGCGATCATGACTGGGCTTTTTCTGGTGGGCCTGCAGCGCAGGCCGGGAGACGAATGCGGGAAGGTGGGCAATGGCGACAGGCGGGCCGGCCATAAAAAAAGCGCCACGAAGGCGCCTGCAAGGGGCCGTCGGGAGCGTTCAGCGGTGGGCAATGGTAGTGCTCATGTCGCACGCTGGACCGGCGCTGGGCGCGGGCCACCTTGTTGCCTGAAGGGTGTTGCCGTCGATCTTAAACCAAGCCCGGTTTTTTTGCTGCCATCGGCACGCCCGGCCTGCATCTGAACGGGGCCGTGTGGCAGACCAAAACCGCAATGATTACCATGCGCAGCACGCCGTGCGACGCCCGGCGGTGCTTTCTCCCAAGGACCTGCGATGGTTGCCGCCCTGCGTTCGATGTGCGCCCCGTGCTGAACGGCGCGACCCTGGCCCTGCTGTACTGCGGCGTCGCCGGCGCCGCGTCGGCGTTCTCGGCGCTGGCCTTCTATGCCGCCTCGCCCCATTGCCGCTGGCCGCGGCTGCGCCGTGCCGGGCGCCTGGGCCGGCAGATCGGGCTGGTCGCGGCGGCAACCTCGCTATGGCTGTGGATGGGCCAGCTCGGCCTGGCCACCGGGCTGTGCGTGACCCTCGCCGGGTGGATGCTGACCGCGCTGGTGCTGCCCTACCTGGCCGCCTGGACGCGCCCCGAACGCGAGGCGCGGCGCTGATGTGGGCACGTGCATTGGCCGGCCTGCTGGCCGGTTTCTTCCTCGCCGCGGCGGTCACCGGGCTGCTCGCCTGGCTGCCGCCGGGGCCATGGCAGTCGGCGATCGTGCCGAGCCTGATTGCCTTCATCCCGGCGTGGATGCTGGCCGCGCTCTGGGCCTTCGCCTTCCGTACCGGGCTGCGCGCCTGGGCCTGGCTGGGCGGCAGTGCGCTGGCCGGCTTCGCCCTGCTGTGGCTGCTGCGCGCCAACCACTGGGTGCTGTGAGGATGTCCCGATGAAGTTCAGTTCACTCACCCTGCGTACGTTCACCACCCTGCACACCTGGGTCGGCCTGGTCGCCGGCTTCGCGTTGTTCGTGGCGTTCTATGCCGGTGCGATCACCGTGTTCCACCACGACCTGCCGCTGTGGCAATCACCGCACGCGATGGAGCAGCCGGCACAGACCCTGGAGGATGCGCAGCGGCTGCTGGACGGCGTGCTGGAACGGCACCCGGAGGCCCGCAGGCACATCGGCATGACCTTCCCCGGCGCCGAAACGCCGCAATCGGTGGCGTACTGGCAGGACGCCAAGGGCACCTGGCTGTTCGCCTGGGCCGACCAGTACGACGGCAGCCCCACCGCGCCCCAGGCCGGGTTGGCCGAACTGGTCAACGAACTGCATTACACCCTGGGCCTGCCGGTGGCCGGGATCTACCTGATGGGCATGGTCAGCCTGCTGTACGGACTGGCGCTGCTGTCCGGGCTGGTGATCCACCTGCCCAAGCTGCTGGGCGACCTGTTCGCGCTGCGGCCCGGCCGCAACCTCAAGCAGATGTGGCAGGACGCGCACAACGTGATCGGCGTGCTGAGCCTGCCCTTCCACCTGTTGTTCGCGGTGACCGGCGCGCTGCTGTGCCTGGTGTTCCTGCAGATGGCCGCGCTCAATCCGCTGATCTACGACGGCAAGCTGCTGGCCGCACTGCCTGCGGCGATGGACACCGCCCCGATCCGCGCCGCCGCCGGCCAACCGGTGCGCCCAGGCAGCCTGGCGATGCTGCATGCACGGGCGATCGCGGTGGCCAACGACCAGGGCCAGGCGCGTTTCGAGCCGGCCTACCTGAAACTGGCCAATGCCGGCGATGCCAATGCCGTGATCGAGATCACCGGCGATGGCGGCGTCTCGCTGGGGCCGCTGGGTGCGGTGGCCATGGATGCCAATACCGGGCAGGTGCTGCACACCCAGTTGCCGGGCCGGCGCGATGCCAACCACGCCACCCTCGCCGCGGCCTATGCACTGCATTTCGGCGAGTACGGCAACGGGTTGGTGCCCTGGCTGTACTTCGCGCTGGGGCTGGGCGGCGCGTTCCTGTTCTACTCGGGCAACCTGCTGTGGATCGAGTCGCGGCGCAAGCGTCGCCAGCAGGAGCAGGGACGCGCGCAGGTCAACATGGCGCGGGCCACCGTGGGGGTCTGCATCGGCCTGTGCGTGGCGGTGTCGGCGGCCTTCGTCAGCGTGCAGTTGCTGGAGCACCTCGCCCCGGCCCAGGCCGACGCCGGCATGCGCTGGACCTGTTTCCTGGTCTGGGGCGGCTGCGCCCTGTGGGCCGCGCTGCGTGCGCCGTGGCAGGCTGCACGCGAGCTGCTGTGGGCGGCGGCGATCGTCACCGCACTGATCCCGCTGGTGCATGGGGGGATGAGCGGGCTATGGCTGTGGACCAGCGCGCAGCGCGGCTACTGGCCGCTGTTCTGGGTGGACGGGGTCGCCCTGGCGATGGCGATCGGGTTCGCGGCGATGGCACGGGCCAGCAGCCGGCGCGCACTGCATGGCGAGCCGAACAGCGTGTGGTCGCGTCCGCGCCCCGGCAATGCCTTGTCCTGACAGGGCTTCAGAAACCTTCAGGCGTTCTTCCAGCACTTCAGCCGTGCCCATGGCCTAGTCGGGTTCCACCTCGAGGAGCCTGACCATGCACACCCGTCCCCACCGCTGCGCCGCCCTGATCCTGTCATTGGCCGCCTGCCTGCCGCTGCCCGGCCGGGCAGCCCCCGCCACGCCCGACCCGGCCCGACTGGCCGCGCTGGAGGCGGCGATCGCCGGCAAGGACATCCAGGACGTCACCAGCGTGCTGCTGATGGTGGACGGACAGGTCGCCTACGAGCACTACTTCAACGGCGCCGGCCCCGAAACCCTGCATGACGTGCGCTCGGCCAGTAAAAGCGTCACCGCGATGCTGGTGGGCGCGGCCATCGGCGATGGCCACCTGCCCGGGGTGAAGGCCCGCGTCTACGACTACTTCCCCGCATTCACCGCCACCCATCCGGTCGACCCGCGCCTGCGCGCCACCACCCTCGAGGACCTGCTCACCATGAGCAGCCTGTGGGAGTGCGATGACGAGAACGCGTTCTCGGCCGGCAACGAAGAGCGCATGTACGTCACCGAACGCTGGCTGGACTTCGCCCTGGCGCTGCCGGTGAAGGGGTTCGCGCCGTGGATGACGCGCCCGCAGGACAGCCCGCATGGCCGCGCCCATGCCTACTGCACCGCCAATGCGTTCGTGCTCGGCGCGGTGCTGGAGCGCGCCACCAGGATGCCCCTGGCCGACTACGCCGCACAGGCGCTGGAGCGCCCGCTGGGGATCCGCGCCAGCCACTGGAACCGCTCCCCGGAAGGCATCGGCATGGGCGGTGGCGGCACGCGCTACCGCAGCCGCGACCTGGCGCGCCTGGGTGAGCTGGTGTTGGCCGACGGCCGCTGGCAGGGCAAGGCACTGCTTCCGCCCGGCTACGTGGCGGCGATGGTCAGCGCGCAGGCCCGCGCCGGGGATGGCAGCGACTACGGGTACCAGTGGTGGGGCCTGAAGCTGCCGGTGGACGGTCGCGAAACCACGGTGTGGGCGATGTCCGGCAATGGCGGCAACTACGTGTTCGTGATCCCGGCGCGGAAGCTGGTGGCCGTGGTCACCAGCCGTGCGTACAACCGCAACTACGCCCATCCGCAGTCGCGGCGGATCCTCACCGAGTTCCTGTTGCCGGCCCTGCACTGAGCCCGTCGAGATCGTCTGGCCGCCAGGCGGCGGCCAGCACCCGCGCCCGCTGCGCGGCCACGTCGGTCTCGATGCGAGCCAACAGCGGCGTCCACCCCGGCGCAGCGTGCAGCGCAGTGAACAAGGGCGTCGCCCGCAACCAGGCGGCGTCGCGGAAACCGGCGTCCACGGCGCGCTGCAGGTCGTCCACGGCCGCATCGGCATCGCCCTGCGCCTGGTGCAACAGGGCGCGCTCGATGGCGGCGTCCGCCCAGCCATCGCCGGCCTCGCCCTGCAGCGCCGCCAGCCGCCCGGCCACCCAGTCGGGGGTCGCCGGCGCGTTGCCATACAGGCCCGCAAGGGTCTGCCCCAGCGTCTGCTGCGGACGCAGTTGCCGGCTTCGTTCGAACGCCTGCGCCGCCCCCGCCACATCCCCCTGCAGAAACCGCAGCTCGCCCTGCAGGCGGTACAACTGCGGGTGCGGGGTGCCGCGGGCCAGCGCCTGCTGCAGCGCCTCGTCTGCCCTGCCCGCCTCGCCCCTGAGCAGCAGGCTGCGCGGCCAGGCGATGTTGGCGAACACATTGTCGGGAAACAACTGGAAGCTGCGTTCGTGGCGATGTGCCGCAGCGTCGGTGAAACCGAGCAGCTCCAGTTCACGCGCGACCTGCACCTCACGGAAGCGCACGCGCTCGGGGGCGCGCAACGCCAGGTTGGCCTGCAGCGCCTGCACCAGCTGGCCCTGTTCCTGCTGCAGGTACGCCAACGAGGCGCGCGTGCGCTCATCGTCCGGGTCCAACGCGACTGCGCGCTGGTAATCGGCCATCGCGCGCGGCATCGATCCGAGGCAGTCATGGGCGTACCCACGCGCGGCGAATGCGGCCGCATCGTCGGGTGCGGCACGCAGTACCCGGTCCGCTTCGAGCAATGCCTGCTGCGCCTGTTCGGCGGGGCCATTGAACAGGCAGGTATCGGCCGCGAGCGCACGCGCCAGCCCGCGTCGCGCGGCGGGCAGGTCCGGGTCGATCTGCAGGGCTTGCCGATACAGCGCGATGGCGCGCGTGTTGTTGCTGGCCTGGCCGATCCCGGCGTAGTGGTCGGCACGCTGCAGCAGCGGCTCCGCCGGCGAGCGCGGGCCGGCGCTGGGCCAGGCCATGACCGCCGTGACCACCACCACGACGGCGGCACTGGCGGCCGCGCCGACGGCCCACCAGCGCCTGCGCGGGACCGGATGGCCCGCTACGACGCGCGCGACCGGCTGCAACGGCGCGCACAACTGGTAGCCGCGGCCACGCACCGAGCGGACGTAGCGCGGCTGGCGGCTGTCATCGCCGAGCGCCTGGCGGAGCAGCTTCACCCGTTGGCTGATGGCGTCTTCGCCGACCACCGCCGGGGCCCAGACCTGCTCGGCGAGGGTATCGAAGGTCGCCACGTCGGTGCCGTGGGCCAGCAGGCAATCGAGCAGCCGCCAACTGAGGCCGCTGACCGGCAACAGCGCATCGCCACGCCGCACCTCCTGCGCGGTGCGGTCGATATCCAGGTCCAGCAGGCGCACGGTTTCCATGCGGCCAAGCATAGGGCACCGCCGACCCGCCACACAGATGCCGTGGGTGTCCCGGCAGGCAGCGTGCCATCGCTCACCGCGCGCTGGCGGCGGCGGGCGTAACGTGCCGGTTTCCCTTGCACTGCGCACGACCATGACCGACCTGCATATCGACCGCCTCGACCACCTGGTTCTCACCGTCGCCGACATCGACGCCACGGCTGATTTCTACCAGCGGGTGCTGGGCATGCAGGTGGAGACCTTCGGCGCCGGGCGCACCGCGCTGCGATTCGGCCTGCAGAAGATCAACCTGCATGCCGCGGGGCGGGAATTCGAGCCCAAGGCGCTGAACCCCACGCCGGGGTCGGCGGACCTGTGCCTGGTCACCTACGCGACCATGGACGAGATCCTGGCCCACCTGCGCGCACAGGGCGTGGCGATCAAGGACGGCCCGGTGCAGCGCACGGGCGCCACCGGCCCGATCCTGTCGGTGTACTTCCGCGACCCCGACGCCAACCTGATCGAGGTCTCGCACTACCTGGATTAAGGCTGGAACGGCCTGGCCATCGCGCGCAGCAGACTGCCCTCGGCATCGTCGCCGGTGAGCTCCCAGGTGAACACGCCCCGCAGCGCGGACGCCTTGGCAAGCTCGGCGCGCACGCCAATCGAGGCGGGGTCTTCATAGCTGATGAACATCCGCTCGGCCGCGTTGTACAACCACGGCGCCTGCGCCACCGGGTGCCAATGCCGCTGCCAGCCGGGCTGGTCGAGGAAGTCGCTGCGGATGCGTCGCCAGTCGCCGGCATCGAACGGAGCGCTGTAGGGTTGGTACAGGCCATCGGCCGCGTCGGTGGTGACACGGAAACCGCGCCCGTAGAACGGCACGCCGAGCACCAGCTTGTCGGCTGGCACGCCGTGCTGCCGGTAGTACTGCACCGCGCCGGCGACGTTGTTCCAGCGCCGCTGCGCCGGGTCCAGCGGATCGGCGGGCACCTCGCGCAGCGGCGCGTTGAAGGTGGACACGCTGGAGAAGCCGGTGCCCATGTCGTAGCTCATCAGGTTGATGAAATCGAGCGTGCGGCCCAGTTCCTCCAGCGCATAGCTGCGCGCCGGATCGTAGGGGCCATCGGTCTGCACGCGGCCGGCCGGCAGCGCGGCGGTCAGCAGCAGGTGGGCGTGGCGCGCCTTGCCGACCACGTCCAACTGACGGCGGAACTCCTGCACCAGCAGGGTCATGTTGCGGCGGTCCTGCGGGCGGTCGGTGATCCCGGTCGGGCCGCCGTACACCGGGAATTCCCAGTCGATGTCCACGCCATCGAAACTGCCGCGGTGCTGCTCGAAGAACAGCGTCACGCAGGAAGCCACGAAGCGTTGGCGACGCTCGGCGGTGAGCGCGGCATCGGAGAAGCCGCCGGCATTCCAGCCGCCGATCGAGATCAGCGTGTGCAGGCGCGGGTGTGTGCGCTTGAGCGCAGCCAGTGCCTGGAAGTGCCCGGCGGCCTGCGCATCCACGACGCAGCGCCCGTCGTCGATCGTGGCGAACGCGTAGAACAGGTGGGTCAGGGTGTCGGCGGGGATGCTGGCCACCGGGTAGCGTTCGGCCGAGCCACCCGGGTAGTAGGCGCCGATCACCCTGGGCAACGGTTCGGCGGCGGCCGCGACCCGCGGCATGAGGCCGGCCATCAACACGGCAAGCACGGTCACGACAGGACGGAACATGGCCTCTCCTCGTTCAACGACAAGGCCACGTTAGCAGCTGGATCGATGCGCGACGACCGTCGCGCGCGCCTTTGGGCACCCTGTCCTGCCGTCCCGTCCAGCGGACACCCCCGCCCCTCCCGCAGGCGACATCGCCGCGGCCAGGGACGCCATCCCGAGTCATGCGTCGTGTCGGGCGATGTCCGCTTGCGACGCCGCTGACGGCGCCTGCAACGCGGTAAGGTAAGCGCAGTTCTTCCTGCCCAGCGCACATGACCGATCCGCATCACACACACGACATCGCCCCGGACAGCGACGCCCTCGCGGCCCTCGAAGCGCGCGCGTACGCCGCCTTCGACCAGGGCCAGCTGCAGCTGGCCAGCGCGCTGTTCGGCGAGCTGGCCGGGCACGCCCCGCACGTCGGCTACCTGCATTACATGCGCGGCCTGGCGCACAAGTACCTGCGCGATTGGCCGGCCTCGCTGCAGCACAACCTGCACGCGCAGGCGCTGCAGCCGCAGCTGGATGAGGGCGCGGCCTGGAACGCCGGCATCGCCGCCACCGCGCTCGGCGACTGGGCCGAGGCGCGCCGGCAGTGGGCGCACTGCGGCATCACCCTTCCCGAGGGCGATGGCCCGGTGGAACGCGACTTCGGGATGATCGGCGTCCGGCTCAACCCGTGGGGCGACGGCGAGACGGTGTTCGCCCGCCGGATCGATGTGGTGCGTGCGCGCCTGTTGAACGTCCCACTGCCCGAATCCGGCCATCGCCTGTTCGACATCGTGCTGCACGATGGGGCCAAGACCGGCGAGCGCGCGCTCGATGACGGCGTGGTGCCGGTGTTCAACGCGCTGCAGATCCTCGAGCGCTCGGATCACCGCACGTTCGTGGCGTTCATCCGCTGCCCGTCGGCCGACGACCTCGATACGCTGCAGGCGGCAGAACTGCCTGGCATCGGTTACGTGGAGGACTGGACCGCCTCGATCGTCCCGCTGTGCCTGCGCTGCAGCTACGGCGTTGGCCACGTGCACGGGGATGGCGACAGCGCGCACGAGGACGATGCAGCCAGCAACGATGATTGGCAGATCGAACGCACGCTCGGCATCGGTGCACAGGGCAAGGCCGCGGTGGAGCGACTGCTCGCCGACTGGGTTGCCGCCGGGCCGGGGCGCGGCGTGGATGCGATCGAGTGCCCGGCCTGTGAGGAAACCGCGCCGGAAGACGGCACGGTGTGGTGGCGCGACGTTACCGACGTCCAGGACGAGGACGAGGACGCAGGCGCGGACGACGCCGGCGCATAGCAGGCCAGGCGCCGGCAACCACGCACAAAAAAAGCGGGCCGAAGCCCGCTTTTTTTATTCGAAAGCGTGAGGGCCCAAGGCCCCCAGCTACCGGATGATCAGCGTGCGCCGATTACTCGGCAACAGCGCCTTCGCCTTCTTCGACGGCCTTCATGGACAGGCGGATACGGCCCTGCTTGTCCACTTCCAGCACCTTGACCTTGACCACGTCGCCTTCCTTCAGCTTGTCGCCGACCTTCTCGACGCGCTCGCTGGAGATCTGCGAGACGTGGACCAGACCGTCCTTGCCCGGCAGGATCGTGACGAACGCACCGAAGTCCATGATCTTGGCGACCTTGCCTTCGTAGATGCGGCCCGGCTCGACGTCCGAGGTGATCTGCTCGATGCGGGCCTTGGCCGCCTGCGCGGCGATGGCGTTGACCGAGGCGATGACGATGGTGCCGTCATCCTGGATGTCGATCTGGGTGCCGGTTTCCTTGGTGATGGCCTGGATGGTGGAACCACCCTTGCCGATCACTTCGCGGATCTTGTCCGGGTGGATCTTGATGGTCAGCAGGCGCGGCGCGTAGTCCGACAGCTCTTCGCGCGGGGCGGTCAGGCCGTGGGCCATTTCACCCAGGATGTGCAGACGGCCAGCCTTGGCCTGCTGCAGTGCCTGCTTCATGATCTCTTCGGTGATGCCTTCGATCTTGATGTCCATCTGCAGGGCGGAGATGCCCTCAGCGGTACCGGCGACCTTGAAGTCCATGTCGCCCAGGTGATCTTCGTCACCCAGGATGTCGGACAGGACGACGAAGCGCTCGCCTTCCTTGACCAGGCCCATGGCGATACCCGCCACCGGCGACTTGACCGGCACGCCGGCGTCCATCAGAGCCAGCGACGAACCGCAGACCGAGGCCATCGACGAGGAGCCGTTGGATTCGGTGATTTCCGAGACCACGCGGATGGTGTACGGGAAGGCTTCCAGCGACGGCATCACTGCCAGCACGCCGCGCTTGGCGAGGCGGCCGTGGCCGATTTCGCGACGCTTCGGGCCCATCATGCGGCCGGTCTCGCCCACCGAGTAGGGCGGGAAGTTGTAATGGAACAGGAAGTTGTCCTTGTACTCACCGGACACGGCGTCGATCACCTGACCATCGCGGGCGGTGCCCAGGGTGATGGTCACGATGGCCTGCGTTTCACCGCGGGTGAACAGCGAGGAACCGTGGGTACGCGGCAGGATGCCGGTCTTCACGGCGATCGGGCGGACGGTGTCCAGCGCACGGCCGTCGATGCGGACCTTGGTGTCCAGCACCGAGTTGCGCATGGTGCTGTATTCCAGCTCGCCGAATTCCTTCGACAGCTCGGCCGGGTTCCAGCCTTCGGCGGCCACGCGGCCAGCCAGCGACTCGACCACGTCCTTCTTGATCGCCGAGATGGCGTCACGGCGCTGCAGCTTGTCGCGCACCTGGAAGGCTTCGCCCAGGCGCGGGCCGATGGCTTCCTGCAGGGCGCTGATCAGCGCTTCGTTCTTGGCCGGGGCTTCCCAGGTGGACGGCTTGGTGCCGGCTTCCACGGTCAGCTCGTTGATCGCGTTGATGACCTTCTGCATTTCGCGGTGACCGAAGGTCACGGCGCCCAGCATCACGTCTTCGGACAGCAGCGCGGCTTCGGATTCCACCATCAGCACGGCGTTGGCGGTACCGGCCACGACCAGTTCCAGCTCCGAATCCTTCAGTTCGGTCACGGTCGGGTTGAGGATGTACTCACCGTTCTTGTAACCCACCTTGGCGGCGGCGATCGGACCCTTGAACGGGGTACCGGCCAGCGACAGCGCGGCCGAGGCACCGATCAGGGCAGCGATGTCACCATCGATATCCGGGTTCAGCGACATCACCGTGGCGATGATCTGCACTTCGTTCTTGTAGTCTTCCGGGAACAGCGGACGGATCGGGCGATCGATCAGGCGCGAAATCAGCGTCTCTTTCTCGGTCGCGCGGCCTTCGCGCTTGAAGAAGCCACCCGGGATACGGCCACCGGCGTAGAACTTCTCCTGGTAGTCACAGGTCAGGGGGAAGAAGTCCTGGCCCTCACGCGCGCTCTTGGCAGCCACGGCGGAGACCAGCAGCACGGTGTCGTCGAACTTGACGATGACGGCGCCACCGGCCTGACGGGCGATTTCGCCGGTTTCAAGCGTGACGGTGTGCTTGCCGTACTGGAAGGTTTTGGTGATTTTTGCCACGGGGGATGTCCTTGGGATGATGCTTTCTTCGAATGGACCGCGGGCGACCCTTGCCGCCGACGGGTGACCGGTTGTCCGGCCCAGGCGTTTGATGCGGTACGACCAAAACAAAACCGCGGCGCATTCCTGCGCCGCGGTGGGGGTTCGTGCTTAGCGACGCAGGCCGAGCTTTTCGATCAGGGCCTTGTAACGCGGAGCGTCTTTCTTCTTCAGGTAGTCGAGCAGGCTGCGGCGGCGGTTGACCATCTGCAGCAGACCGCGGCGGCTGTGGTGATCCTTCTTGTGGGTCTTGAAGTGGCCGGTCAGCAGTTCGATGCGGGCGGTCAGCAGGGCGACCTGGACTTCCGGGGAGCCGGTGTCAGCCGCGCTGCGCTTGTTGTCTTCAATGACCTTCTGGGTGTCGATCGACATTTCTATTTTCTCTTGGATGCGTGGCCCGCAGAAACGTCCCATTGACGTACCGCGCGACTCGCCGTGAACGAAAGGATGAACCCGCAGAACGCGGGGAGCCTGAAAAGGCCGCGAAATTGTAACGGTAGCGGCCGTCCGGGACAAGGACCGATGCCCCGGACAGCGGAGGCGCGGTCAGAAGTTGAAGCGGCGTTGCGGGGCCAGCAGGCCGGTCTCGTCAACCTGCCCCAGCCCCTGGATGGCCTCGTCCGGGCCATAGACCGCGACCACGCCCTGCGCCCAGTCAGCATTGCGCAGGCGCTGGCCCACGCAGAAGCGGCGTGCCTGTTCATCATCCAGGGTGACCCGCGGATAGTCCGCCAGGCCCGCGCCCAGCGGCAACAGCAGGGCCTCCATGCCGGCCTCGTCACCCTGGTCGGCCAGGGCGCGCAGGGTGTCCAGCGTCACCATCGGGGCGTCGCGGAACGGGTCCACCCACAACCGGCGCAGCCCGGCGATATGCGCACCGCACCCCAGGGTCTCGCCCAGGTCGCGGGCCAGGCTGCGGATGTACGTGCCTGAACCGCAGGTCACGCGCAGGCTCAGGCGACCCGGCTGCTGGTCCAGCACCTCGATGGCATGCACGTGCACCTCGCGCTCGGGCGCCTCGATGACATCCCCGCGTCGGGCCTTCACATACAGCGGTTCGCCGCCCTGCTTCAGCGCGGAGTAGATCGGTGCGCGCTGCAGGATGCGCCCCTTCAGCGGCGCCAACGCCGCCTCCAGCTCGGCTGCGCTGATCGCCGGGACCGGCCGCTCGCGCAGCACCGTGCCGTCCGAATCGTCGGTGTCGGTGGTCTGCCCCAGCACCACCTCGGCGTCATATGCCTTGGCCGAGCCCAGCAGCAGCCCGGCGATCTTGGTCGCCTCGCCGAAGCACAGGGGCAGCAGGCCGGTGGCGAGGGGGTCCAGGCTGCCGGTATGGCCGCCCTTCTCGGCGCGGTAAAGCCGCCGGGCGATCTGCAGCGCGGCGTTGGAGCTCATGCCGGTCGGCTTGTCGAGCAGCAGGATGCCGTCCAGGCGACGGAAATTGATTCGGGATGCCATGCCATGATTTCGATCGGCGCCATGTGGCGCTGCCGGCGTTCCCGGCGTTCGGCGATGCGGTCGCTTGTGGACCCGGGCATCGCCCCATAAGACAACAGCCCTTGCGGGCTGTTGGTCCATCAATCGGCGTTCTTTTCGCTCTCGTCCGCGTCGCCGTCCCCGCCCTCGTCGGCCTGGCGGCTTTTCTCGGCCGCCACCGTATCGGGCAGGTCGCGCAGGATGTTGTCGATGCGCTCGCCGCGGTCCACCGAATCATCGTAGTGGAAGTGCAACTCGGGCACGTGGCGCAGCTTCATCGCCCGCGCCAGTTCCATGCGCAGGCCCCAGGCCAGTTCCTTCAGGCCCTTCATGGCTTCCACCGAACGCTCGGGCATCAGTGCCGTGACGAAGATCTTGGCATGGGCCATGTCACGGGTGATTTCCACGTCGGAGACGCTCACCGAAGGCAAGCCGTGTTCACGCACCGCGTTGTGCACGAGCGTTCCCAGTTCACGGCGGATCTGGGCGGAAACACGGTCGGTTCGATGGAAGGTCTTTGGCACGGTAGGCAGACTCGTCTTGAAAGATGATACGGATAAGCGGAAAGAGCCGGACCGCGCGGGGCGGTCCGGCCTGGAACATTACAGCGTGCGCGGCACTTCGATACGCTCGAAGCACTCGATCTGGTCGCCCGGCTTGACGTCGTTGTAAGCCTTCACGCCGATACCGCATTCGGTACCGTTGCGGACTTCCTCGACGTTCTCCTTGAAGCGACGCAGCGATTCCAGCTCGCCTTCGAACACCACCACGCTGTCGCGCAGGACGCGGATCGGCTTGCTGCGCTTGACCGTACCTTCGATGATCATGCAGCCAGCGACCGCACCGAACTTCGAGCTGCGGAACACGTCGCGAACCTGCGCGATACCGATGATCTCTTCGCGGATTTCCACGCCGAGCAGACCGGACGCCACCTGCTTCACCTGGTCGATCACGTCATAGATGATCGAGAAGTAACGCAGGTCCACGCCGTTGGATTCAATGATGCGACGGGCCGAGGCATCCGCACGCACGTTGAAGCCGATCACGGTGGCCTTGGAGGCAACCGCCGAATTGGCGTCCGACTCGGTGATGCCGCCCACGCCGGAGTGGATCACGTTGATGCGGATGTCTTCGTTGGACAGCGCGACCAGGGCCTGGCTCAGTGCCTGCACCGAACCCTGCACGTCGGCCTTGATCACCAGGTTCAGCACCTGCTGGCCATCGCCCTTGCCCAAGGTCGCCATGATGTCTTCCATGCGGCTGCCGGCCGACTGCACCAGGCGCGATTCGCGGCGCTTGGTTTCGCGCTGCTGCGCGACGTCCTTGGCCAGGCGCTCGTCTTCCACCACCACGAAGTCATCGCCGGCATCCGGCACGCCGGACAGACCCAGCACCTGCACCGGAATCGACGGGCCAGCCTGGTCGGGCTGCTTGCCGGTTTCGTCGAACAGGGCGCGCACGCGGCCGTACTGGATGCCGCAGACCAGGTAATCGCCCTTCTTCAGCGAACCCTGCTGCACCAGCACGGTGGCGATCGGGCCACGGCCCTTGTCCAGCGAGGATTCGATGACCACGCCGCTGGCGCGGCCGTCGGCCACGGCCTTCAGCTCGAGCAGTTCGGCCTGGATGGAAATCGCATCCAGCAGGTCGTCGATGCCCAGCCCAGCCTTGGCCGAGATCTCGACCATCTGGGTGTCGCCACCGAAGTCTTCGGACACGACCTGCTCGGTGAGCAGTTCGTTCTTGACCCGCATCGGATCGGCGCCGGACTTGTCGATCTTGTTGATCGCCACGATCAGCGGCACACCCGCCGAACGGGCGTGCTGGATGGCTTCCTTGGTCTGCGGCATGACGCCGTCATCGGCCGCCACCACCAGCACCACGATGTCGGTCAGCTTGGCACCGCGGGCACGCATGGACGTAAACGCCGCGTGGCCCGGGGTATCCAGGAAGCTGATCACGCCCTTCGGCGTTTCAACGTGGTACGCACCGATGTGCTGGGTGATGCCACCGGCTTCGCCCGTGGCGACCTTGGTGCGGCGGATGTAATCCAGCAGCGAGGTCTTGCCGTGGTCGACGTGGCCCATGATGGTGACCACCGGCGGACGTGCCACCGGCTCGCCCTGGTTGCCACCGGCCAGCGCCAGCAGCGCGTCTTCGGCGTCGTTGGTGTTGGCACGGATCACGTTGTGGCCGAGTTCTTCGGTCACCAGCGCGGCGGTGTCGTGGTCGATGGTCTGGGTGATGGTCGCCATGACGCCCATCTTGAACAGCGCCTTGACCACATCGCCGCCCTTGACGGCCAGCTTCTGGGCCAGATCGGCGACGGTGATGGTGTCGCCGATGGTGACGTCACGCACGATCGGTGCGACCGGACGTTCGAAGCCATGGGCACCACCGCCACTGCGCGACTGGTTGCTGTCACGGCGGCTGCCGTGCTGCACGCGCCCGGTCGGACGACCGCGCGAGTTGCTGTTGTTGCCGCGACGGGCGCGATCGGCGGCCGACAGGTGCAGCTGACCGGCGAAGCGGTTGCCACCCTCGTCGTCGCGCTTGGCGCCCGGACGGTTGTTGTTGTTGTTCGCGCTGCGGTCATCCGAACGCGGCGCCGGACGGGCCGACGACGGCGCCGGCGGACGCGCGGCACGGGCCGGGGCGTCTGCGGCAGCGGCCGGCTTGGCGGCGACCGGGGCCGGCGGCGCATTGCGGGCGGCTTCGGCGGCGGCCTCGGCAGCCTTGCGCTCGGCTTCGGCACGCTCCTTGGCGTCTACCTCTTCCTGGCGCTTGCGTGCGATTTCCTCGTCACGCGCACGGTCCTTCTCGGCCAGTGCGCGCTGCTCGTCCAGATTGCGCTGGCGGGATTCCTCCAGCTTGCGCAGGATGTCGGCGCGCTCCTCATCCGCGGTCATCGGCTTGCCGCTGGCGTCCTTCATGTAGGTACGCTTCTGGCGCACTTCCACGTTGACGGTGGTCTTGCTGCGGCCGGCGCTGACGGTCACTTCCTGCAACTTGCGACGGTTGAGGGTGATCTTCTTGGCGGCCTCGTCGGTGCTCTCGGCGGGCTGCTCGGTCTTGCCGTGCGAGCGACGGAGGAAGCCCAGGAGCTTCACCTTCTCGGTACTGGTCACGACCTGGTCGGGACCGCTGAACTTCATGCCGGCTTCGGCAAGTTGTACGAGCAGTTTATCGACCGGCGTATTGACCAGTTCGGCAAGCTTGCGGATGGTGGTTTGCTGCGACATTCGGATCCTATGATCTGGTTGGCGCTCCCTCGAAACGTGCGAAGGCAGCGCGGAGTCTAAGCCCTGAGCGGGTCAGGGCACTGTTCATCGCTGGCTCATTCGCCGCGCTCCAGGCGGGCGATCTCCTCGGCTCGGGCGGCAAGGATCAGGGCGGCGGCGCGCTCCTGGTCCATGTCCTCGATGCCGAACTCGAGGATCTCGTCGGCGGCCAGGTCCGACAGGTCCTCACTGGTACGCACGCCGTGACCGGCCAGGGCGTAGGCAGTTGCCTCGTCCATGCCTTCCAGGGCGAGCAGGTCTTCCGACGGCGAGCCGTCTTCCAGACCTTCTTCCACCGCCAGCGCTTCGTTCAGCAGCGCATCGCGGGCACGGGCACGCAGCTCTTCGACGATGTCTTCGTCGAAGCCTTCCACGGCCAGCAGTTCGCCGACCGGGACGTAGGCGATTTCTTCCACGGTGTTGAAGCCTTCGGTCACCAGGATGGCGGCGATTTCTTCATCCACTTCCAGCTTGTCCATGAACAGCTGGCGGGCCACGCCCTGCTCTGCCTCGGACTTGGCGGTCACCTGGTCCTGGGTCATCACATTGAGCTGCCAACCGGTCAGGCGGCTGGCCAGGCGCACATTCTGGCCGCCCTTGCCGATCGCCTGGGCCAGGCGCTCTTCAGCGACGGCCAGGTCCATGGAGTGCTTTTCCTCGTCGACGATGATCGACTGCACTTCTGCAGGCGCCATGGCGTTGATGACGAAGTTGGCGGGGTTTTCGTTCCACAGCACGATGTCCACGCGCTCGCCATTGAGCTCGTTGGACACGGCCTGCACGCGCGAACCGCGCATGCCGATGCAGGCACCGATCGGATCGGTACGCGCGTCGTGGGCCAGCACGGCGATCTTGGCGCGGTCGCCGGGATCACGTGCGCAGGCCTTGATCTCGACCAGGCCCTGGCCGACTTCCGGCACTTCGAGCTTGAACAGTTCGATCATGAATTCCGGGGCGGCGCGGCTGATGAACAGCTGCGGACCACGCGGTTCCGAACGGACTTCGGCCAGGTAACCGCGGACGCGGTCGCCGGCGCGCAGGACATCGCGCGGGATGCCCTTGTCCTTCGGGATGAAGGCTTCGGCATTGCCGCCGAGGTCGACATAGATGTTGCCGCGCTCGGCACGCTTGACCACGCCGGTGACCAGTTCGCCGACGCGATCCTTCCACGCGTCGACCACCTGCTGGCGCTCGGCCTCGCGCACGCGCTGGACGATGACCTGCTTGGCGGCCTGGGCGGCGATGCGGCCGAAGTCCGGGTTTTCGATCTGTTCTTCGATGTAGTCGCCGACTTCCACGCCTTCGGCTTCGTCGATGGCGTCCATCAGACGGATCTGGCGGTCGGGCGACTCCATCACCACGTCATCGGCCACCACTTCCCAGCGGCGGAAGGTTTCGTAGTTGCCGTCCTTGTGGTCGATCGACACACGGGCCAGCACTTCTTCATCGGGGTAGCGCTTCTTCGCGGCCGACGCCAGTGCTGCCTCGATGGCCTCGAAGATCACTTCACGCGGAACGCCCTTTTCATTGGCGACCGCATCCACTACCAGCAAAAGTTCCTTGCTCATTGGCTCACTCCGCGCGCGGCTTCTTGGCCGCCGGCTCGTTGGATGGTTTCTTGTTCGCCTTGCCACCCTGCTTGGGTGCCGGGCCAGTCGGTTTGGTCGGAGCCAGGCCGAGGGCGGCCCAGTCCGGCATGATGCGTGCCTTGTCGATATTCTCGACATCGGCGGTGAACGGAGAGTTGTCGACCTTGAAGGTGACGTTGCCCTGTTCGATATCGACCGCGAGGATCTCGCCCTGCAGACGACGGCGACCATCCTGCGGCAGCTTCAGCGTGACCTTGGCGGATTCGCCGATGGCGCGCTCGAATTGTTCGGCGGTGAACAGCGGCCGATCGACGCCGGGGGAAGATACTTCCAGCGTGTAATTGGCGCTGATCGGGTCTTCGACGTCCAGCTGTGCGGACACTTCGCGGCTGACGCGTTCGCAGTCGTCGATATTGACGATACGCTCGGGCTGTTCGGCCAGCGGCACGTCGATGTAAAGGCGCAGCGTCGCACCCCCTGGGGCAGTCAGGTACTCCACGCCCAGCAGCTCGAGACCCAGCGACTGAACGGTGGGGGCGAGCAGATTCGCGATTTCGGTTGCCTTGTCGCTCACAGTCTGCCTTGTTCGTTGAAAGAGATACGGGTTGGCCAGTCGCGCTGGCCGGGCTCTACTGGACATGCCCCGGAAACAACAAAGGGCCCGCTGGGCCCCTTGTCCGGTACAACTCCGGTCATGCTGGATTCCGGTAGCGGGAACACACGCGGCGTGCGTTCCTGCGAGCCCAGTCTTCCGAGGGGGTCACGGCGGCCTGGGTACAGGTTGCCGTTCCTGGAAGCCGGTTGCGGGCCCATTCACATCCGTTGACAGGATACGCATGGACAGTCCGCTAAGCCGCTGATGATAGCCGTTGCACCGCGCTGGTGCAATGGTTGGGGTGGGTTGTCGCGAAAGCTGAACAGGCGGGGTGGGTGGCGGAAGCGGAGCGGGAGCCGCAGCCAGAGCCAGAGCCAGAGCCAGAGCCGGCACCGACGCGGAGCGGGAGCGCCTCTTTGGCTGGCCTGGTCGTGGGTGACGGGAGGGGTGGGGGGGGGGGGCCTCCCACCCCTCCCGCCACCTGGACAGATCAACGGTCAGTCGTTGAGGTCAACAGCTGGGGGCGGTGGCTGACACACCAGCCCCACCCCACCCCACCCCACCCCACCAACCATCCAACCATCCAACCAATCAACCAATCAACCAATCAACCAATCAACCAATCATCCAACCAACCATCCACCAATCCACCAATCCACCAATCCCCTCAGCCAGCCACCCACCGCCAAGCAATGAGTGCCCCAGGAACGTGATCAGATGCAGCCCGCATCCCCAGGCCACCGACCATCCACGCAGGTGCTGGCATGGGTGGGACTGCGGGGCCGATTTTGCGCCATGGATGGCGCAAAACGAGCCTACATGGACGTACTTGCGGCGTGCCCCGCAGTCCCGCCCATGCCAGCACCCTCCCACATGCACGCGAACAGGCTTCTGCCTTCGCTCTGCGCTCTGCGCTCTGCGCCCTGCGCCCTGCGCCCTGCGCCTGCGCAATGAAAAACCAAACCCCCACAACGAAAAAAGCGACCTCGTCGCCGAGATCGCCTTTTCGTCTACTGCATCTGCACTGCAGATTTTCTGTGGTAGCGGGGGCAGGATTTGAACCTGCGACCTTCGGGTTATGAGCCCGACGAGCTGCCAGACTGCTCCACCCCGCAGCAGAAGCGGAATTGTAAGGGAGTTTTCACCCCCGCGCAACCCCCTGTTGAAACATGACCGAATTGATCCGTATGAGTGGATCCGAAGCCAGAGGCAAGGCCAAAGCAAAAGCCAGCCGATCATGGATCGGCTCTACCCAGCCCTCGACCGCGTCAGCGTCGGCGTCAGCGTCGGCGTCGGCGTCGGCGTCGGCGTCGGCGTCGGCGGGCGTCGGCGGGCGTCGGCGGGCGTCGGCATGGGCGTCGGCATGGGCGTCGGCATGGGCGTCGGCATGGGCATGGGCATGGGCATGGGCATCGGCACCGGCACCGGCACCGGCATAGCCACCGGCATCGGCATCGGCACCGGCATCGCCATCGCCATCGCCATCGCCATCGGCATCGGCACCGGCATCGCCATCGCCATCGCAATCGCAATCGCCATCGGCACCGGCACCGGCATCGGCATCGCCATCGGCATCGGCATCGGCATCGGCATCGGCATCGCCATCGCCATCGGCATCGGCATCGCCATCGGCATCGGCATCGGCATCGGCATCGGCATCGGCAGCGGCAGCGGCAGCGGCATCGGCATGGGCGTGGGCACCTGCCCCTGCCCCTGCACCTGCACCCGCATCGACACCTGCACCTGCACCTGCACCTGCACCTGCACCTGCACCTGCACCTGCACCTGCACCTGCACCTGCACCTGCACCTGCACCTGCACCTGCACCTGCGCCTGCACCTGCACCTGCACCTGCGCCTGCACCTGGACCTGCGCCTGCACCTGGACCTAGACCTGGACCTGCGCTGGGCACACAACGAAAAAAGCGACCCCGTCGCCGGGATCGCTTGATTCGTCCACCGCCTCCGGCTTGCACCGGAGCTATATGGTAGCGGGGGCAGGATTTGAACCTGCGACCTTCGGGTTATGAGCCCGACGAGCTGCCAGACTGCTCCACCCCGCAGCAGAAGCCGATGAGTGAGGAAGACCCGAAGGACTTCCAAGCAACGATGTTCTGGCGAAACCGCTGCATCAACAACTCAGGAGATGAATATTACACGAGTTGCGCACGTTTGTATCGTTTTTTATGAAATATGTGCAAATGCCTGCTGGCACCACACCATGATCGGGTTCCACGACAGGCCCAGGGCCAGCAGCGCCAAGGCATTCACGCCCAGCACCACGCCCAGCACCCGATCGTTGTTGGCCGGCAGCGGCTCGCCCACCGGCTCGTCGAAGTACATCACCTTGATCACGCGCAGGTAGTAGAAGCAGCCTACCACCGCGCACAGCACGCCCAGGATCGCCAACCACAGCATGCCGCCGTTGATCACCGCGCCCAGCACTGCCAGCTTGGTCCAGAAGCCCAGGAACGGCGGAATACCGGCCATCGACGCCATGATGCACAGCACCAGGCCAGCCATCCACGGATTGCGAGCGTTCAAGCCCTTGAGGTCGTCGATGTTCTCCGCCTCAAAGCCGTTGCGCGACAGCGCGATGATCGCACCGAAGCCGGCAGTCGACATGATCGCGTAGCTCAGCGCGTAGAACAGCGCCGCCGCATAGCCTTGCTCACCGCCGCCGGCGATGCCCAGCAGCAGGAAGCCGATGTGCGACACCGTCGAGTAGGCCAGCATGCGCTTCAGGTTGGTCTGCGCGATCGCCATCAGGTTGCCGACCACCAGCGACAAGGCCGCCAGCCCGCCGATCAGATACTTCCACTCGTCCGACAGCGGGCCCACGCCCACTTCCAGCAGGCGGTAGGCCATGCCGAACGCGGCCAGCTTCGGCGCCGAGCTGATGAACAATGCGATCGGTGCCGGGGCACCCTGGTACACGTCCGGCAGCCACATGTGGAACGGCGCCGCGCCGAGCTTGAAGGCCACGCCGGCAATCATGAACACCGCGCCGGTCAGCAGCAGCACCTTCTCTTCCGAATGCGGGATCGCCGCATGGATCACGTCCAGGTGCAGCGAACCGGTGGCGCCGTAGATCAGCGACATGCCGTACAGCAGCAGGCCCGAGGCCAGCGAGCCCAGCACGATGTACTTCATCGCCGCTTCGGACGCCAAGCCGTTCTCACGGTTGCTGGCCACCAGCGCGTAGGAGCACAGCGCCAGCAGCTCCAGGCCCAGGTACACCATCAGCAGGCTGCCGGCCGAGACCAGGATCATCATGCCGGCGGTGCCGAACAGGATCAGCACCGGGATCTCGCCCTGGTACAGCTTGCGCTCGCGCAGGTAGCTCCAGCCATAGACCAGGGTCAGGCCGCTGCACAGCACGATCACGGTCTTCATCACATCCGCCGCGGTATCGCGGACGAACATGCCGTGGAACACATCGCCCTGCCCGCCCACTCCCGTGGCGAGCATGAACAGCACCCCGGCCAGTGCGGCGACCGAGAGCAGATGGGTCCAGATCTTGTTCTTCTCACTGATGAACAGATCGAGGATCAACAGGGCGAACGCGCTGCCGATCAGCACCAGCTCGGGTGCGAGCGGCGGCAGGTCGGCGGCGGTCAGTGGCAACAGCGGCGAGGTGGTCATCATCAAATCCTGGAATCAATACTCTCGACGGCCCGATTACAGCAGCTTGCTGGATGCGATCTGCATCGCCAGCTTCGCGATCGAGGGCTCCATCAGGTCGGTCAGCGGCTTGGGGTACAGGCCCAGGGCAAGGGTGCCCACAGCAAATACACCCAGCACCAGCCATTCGCGACCGTTGATGTCCTTCAGCTCGGCGACATGGGCATTGGCCACCTCACCGAAGAACACGCGCTTGTACAGCCACAACGTATAGGCCGCCGTGATCACCAGGGTGCTCGCCGCGCCCAGCGCGAGCGCCGGATGACGCTGGAAGCTGGCCATGATGATCATGAACTCACCGACGAAACCGCTGGTGCCCGGCAGGCCTGCATTGGCCATGAAGAACAGCATGGCGAAGGTGGCGAACCACGGCATCACATTGACCACGCCGCCGTAATCGGCGATGCGGCGGCTGTGCATGCGGTCGTACAGCACGCCCACGCAGGAGAACATGGCACCGGAGACGAAACCGTGCGAGACCATCTGCACCATGGCGCCCTGCAGGCCCAGGCGGGCCGCGTCCGGGCTGCCGGCGTCACGCACCAGCCACATGGCGATGAAGGTGCCCAGGGTCACGAAGCCCATGTGCGCGATCGACGAATAGGCGATCAGCTTCTTCATGTCGTCCTGGACCAGCGCGACCAGGCCGACGTAGATCACTGCGATCAGCGACAGCGTGATCACCAGCCAGGCCCATTCCTGCGATGCGTCCGGGACGATCGGCAGGTTGAAGCGCAGGAAGCCGTAACCACCGATCTTCAGCGCGATCGCGGCCAGGATCACCGAACCGGCCGTCGGTGCTTCCACGTGCGCGTCGGGCAACCAGGTGTGGACCGGGAACATCGGCACCTTGACCGCAAACGCGATCAGGAACGCGAAGAAGATCCAGGTCTGTTCCTTGCCCGACAGCTGCAGCTGGTACAGGTCGGCCAGCTGGAAGCTGCCGCCCTTCAGGTACAGGTAGATCAGGGCCACCAGCATCAGCACCGAGCCGAGGAAGGTGTACAGGAAGAACTTCAGCGCGGCGTAGATGCGGCGCGGGCCGCCCCAGACACCGATGATCAGGAACATCGGGATCAGCATCGCTTCGAAGAACACGTAGAACAGCATCGCGTCCGTCGCGGCGAAGATGCCGACCGTGACGCCTTCCAGGATCAGGAAGGCGGCCACGTACTGGTTGACGCGCTTGTCGATCGCGCTCCAGGCACCGATCAGGGCCAGCACCGAGACCAGCGTGGTCAGCAGGATCAGCGCGATCGCGATGCCGTCCACGCCCAGGTTGTAGCCGATGTCGTAGGCGGGGATCCAGGCGCGGGTCTCGACGAACTGCAGCGCGTCGTTCCCCACGTCGTAGCCGCTGAGCAGCGACAGGCTGGCCACGAAGGTCAGCACCGCTACGCCCAGCGACGCCCAGCGGGCGGTTTGGGCGTCACGGATGGCAAGGATCAAGGCACCGCCGAGGATCGGCAGCCAGATGAGAACACTGAGTAGAGGCCAGTTCGACACGTCTTCTTATTCCGTACAGGTCATCAACGCAGGTAATGCATCAGGACGCCCAGGAGGGCAATCAGGCCGATGATCATCGCGAAGGCGTAGTGATAGAGGAAACCGGATTGGGTGCGACGCAGCAGGTTGGCCGCCAGATCGATCAGGCGAGCCGAACCGTTGACCACCACACCATCGACCACGTTCGTGTCGATCGCGCGCGAAACCTTGCCCAGCTTGATGCCGCCACCGGCGAAACCGCCGATCCAGAGCTTGTCGAAGCCGTACTTGTTCTCCAGCACCGACACCAGCGGCGCGAAGGTCTTGCGGGCCTTGCCTGCCAGTTCCGGCTTCCACAGGTAGAACAGCACGGCCAGCAGGAAGCCTGCCACGGTGAGGAAGAAGGCCGGGGCCATCATCCCGTGCAGCGCGAACGCGACCGGGCCGTGGAACTCTTCGGCCAGCGCACCAATGGTGTTGCGCGCCGGGTCGTAGAAATCGACGATGCCGGTGAAGAACGAGTGCACCTGGCCCGGGATCGCATGCTCGGCATGGTGCCCCGCCCAGTCCGTGCCGTACAGCATCGGACCGATGCTGAAGAAACCGATCACGATCGAGGGGATCGCCAGCAGGATCAGCGGCAGGGTGACCACCCACGGAGTCTCGTGCGGCTCATGCGGACCGTGGCCATGGCCGTGGTCGTCATGGTGCGCGTCACCGTGGTGGGCGTCGGCGGCATGCGCGTCGGCATGGTGGTCGTCATGGCCGTGGCCATGGTCGTCATGCGCATCGCGGAAGCGTTCCTTGCCATGGAAGGTCAGGAACAGCAGGCGGAAGCTGTAGAAGCTGGTCACGATCACGCCACCCAGCACCGCCCAGTAGCCATACGTAGCGACCCAGCTGTCGGACACGTGCGCGTGGTGCTGCGCCGCCTCGATGATGGTGTCCTTGGAATAGAAGCCGGAGAAGAACGGCGTCCCCACCAGGGCCAGCGTACCGATCCACATGGTGATGAAGGTGATCGGCATGTACTTGCGCAGGCCGCCCATCTTGCGCATGTCCTGCTCATGGTGCATCGCGATGATGACCGAGCCGGCACCCAGGAACAGCAGCGCCTTGAAGAAGGCGTGGGTCATCAGGTGGAACACGGCGGCGGAGTACGCCGACACACCCAGCGCCACGGTCATGTAGCCCAGCTGGGACAGCGTGGAGTACGCGACGACGCGCTTGATGTCGTTCTGCACGATGCCGATCAGGCCGGTGAAGAACGCGGTGGTGGCACCGATGAACAGCACGAAGTTCAGCGCGGTCTGCGACAGCTCGAACAGCGGCGACATGCGGGTGACCATGAAGATGCCCGCGGTGACCATGGTCGCGGCGTGGATCAGTGCCGAGATCGGGGTCGGGCCTTCCATCGAGTCCGGCAGCCAGACGTGCAGCGGCACCTGGGCCGACTTGCCCATCGCGCCGATGAACAGGCAGATGCAGATGATGGTGGCCACCGACCAGATGACCGGTGCATCGGTCATCTGGATCGAGCTGCCGAACAGGCTGATCGCGCCGGACCAGACCTGCAGGTGCGAGTTCTGGCCGTTGACCAGCATGTCCGACGCGTTGGCGAACACGGTGGCGTAGTCCAGCGAGCCGAACACCCACAGCACGCCGGCGATACCCAGGATGAAGCCGAAGTCGCCGACGCGGTTGACCAGGAACGCCTTCATGTTGGCGAAGATCGCGGTCGGGCGCTTGAACCAGAAACCGATCAGCAGGTACGACACCAGGCCCACCGCTTCCCAGCCGAAGAACAGCTGCAGGAAGTTGTTGCTCATCACCAGGGTGAGCATGGAGAAGGTGAACAGCGAGATGTAGCTGAAGAACCGCTGGTAGCCCGGGTCATCCTGCATGTAGCCGATGGTGTACACGTGCACCAGGAACGACACGAAGGTGACCACGACCATCATCATCGCGGTGAGCTTGTCGACCATGAAACCGACGTGCGCCGAGTACTGGCCCACCTCGAAGAACGTGTAGACGTTCGCGTTGTACGGCTGTGCCCCGCCCCACAGCAGCATGTACAGCACGTAGCTGGACATGATGCAGCTGGCGGCGACGCCCAGGATGGTGACCGTCTGTGCGCCGATGCGACCGACCTGCCGACCGAACAGGCCGGCGATGATGCTGCCGATCAGCGGTGCGAGCACCACTGCGATCAACAGACTCTTGGAGAGAGTGATTTCCATCTACGGATCAGCCCTTCAGCGAATCGACTTCGCCGACATTGATGGTGCGGCGGTTACGGAACAGGGTTACCAGGATCGCGAGGCCGATGGCGGCCTCGGCCGCGGCCACGGTCAGGATGAAGAAGACGAACAGCTGTCCGGCCGTATCACCCAGTTCACGCGAGAACCCGACGAAATTGATGTTGACCGACAGCAGCATCAACTCGACCGACATCAGCAGCACGATGATGTTCTTGCGGTTGAGGAAGATGCCGGCGAGGCTGATGCAGAACAGCAGCGCGCCGAGCGCCAGGATATGGCCGAGGGTGATCATGGCGTTGCCTCCTCGTCGCTGGACGGCCGGGTGTTGGTGTGGATCACCGGCTTTTCGGCGTCCATCTTGACCACGCGCAGGCGATCGCTGCCCTTGACCATGGTCTGCTCGGTCGGGTTCTGCGTCTTCAGGCCGGTACGGCGGCGCAGGGTCAGCATCACCGCCGCGACGACGGCCACGGTCAGGATGACGGCGGCGAACTCGAACGGCAGCAGGTACTCGGTGAACAGGCTGCGCGCCAGCCAGGTGATGTTGGAGCTGTCAGCGGCGAGCGCGGCGGCATTGTCGGCCGGGAACGGATTGACCGCCCTGCCCTTCACCCCGATCAGCACCAGCATCTGCACCAGCATGGTGATGGCGACCAGCAGGCCGATCGGCAGGTAGCGGACCCAACCCTCGCGCAGGTTGCTGGCGTCGATGTCCAGCATCATCACCACGAACAGGAACAGCACCATGACCGCGCCGACATACACCAGCACCAGCGCCACGCCGAGGAACTCGGCGCCGACCAGGATCCAGATGCAGGCCACGGAGAAGAAGGTCAGGATCAGGCACAACACGGCATAGACCGGATTGCGCACGCTGATCACCGCCGCGGCGGAGATGCCCGCCACGATGGAGAAGACCCAGAAACTGATATTTACCCAATCCATCATTCGACCTCAGCGGAAAGCGGCATCGGCGGCGCGACGCTCGGCGATTTCGGCTTCAAGCCGATCACCGATGGCCAGCAGCTGCGGCTTGGTAACGATGTTCTCGCCACGATTCTCGAAGTGGTACTCGAGGATGTGGGTCTCGACGATCGAGTCCACCGGGCAGCTTTCTTCGCAGAAGCCGCAGAAGATGCACTTGAACAGATCGATGTCGTAACGGGTGGTACGACGGCTGCCGTCCTCGCGCTTGGCCGAATCGATGGTGATGGCCAGTGCCGGGCACACCGCTTCGCACAGCTTGCAGGCGATGCAGCGCTCTTCCCCGTTGGGGTAGCGGCGCAGCGCATGCAGGCCACGGAAACGCGGCGACTGCGGGAACTTTTCCATCGGGTACATCAGCGTGTACTTGGGCTTGAAGGCGTACTTCAGGGTCAGCCACAGACCGCCGAGCAGCTCAAGCAGCAGCAGGCTTTTGAAGTAATGGGTAATTCTGTTCATCACTTAGACGCCCTTCTGGATCACGCCGTAGAACACCATCAACGCCGTCACTGCAATCCACGCGATGGTGAGCGGGATGAAGACCTTCCAGCCCAGACGCATGATCTGGTCGTAACGGAAGCGCGGGAAGCTGGCACGGAACCAGATGTAGGCGCTGGCGAAGAAGAACACCTTCAGCAGCAGCCACGGCCAACCGCCCTTCCAGATCCAGTCGATCCACGGGGAGATGTCCGCGGTGACCCAGCCCTGGATCGGGCTCAGCCAGCCGCCGAGGAAGAAGATCGAGATCAGGAAGCTGATCAGGATCATGTTGGCGTATTCGGCCAGGAAGAACAGCGCGAACGCACCACCGGAGTACTCGACCATGTGGCCGGCGACGATTTCCGATTCGCCTTCCACCACGTCGAACGGCGCGCGGTTGGTTTCGGCCACGCCGGACACCCAGTACACGATGAACAGCGGGAACAGCGGCAGCAGGAACCAGTCGAAGAAACCGGAACTGCCGGCCTGCGCCATCACGATGCTGCTCAGGTTCAAGCTGCCCGAGGCGATCATCACGCCGACCAGGGCGAAGCCCATGGCGATTTCGTAGCTGATCATCTGCGCCGAGGCGCGCATCGCACCCAGGAACGCGTACTTGGAGTTGGAGGCCCAACCGGCCAGGATGATGCCGTACACGCCCAGCGAGGTCATCGCCAACAGGTACAGCAGGCCGGCGTTGGCGTTGGACAGCACGATTCTGGCGTCGAAGGGAATCACCGACCAGGCCGCGAAGGCCGGGGCCAGCGTGATCAACGGCGCAAGGATGAACATCGCCTTGTGCGAGCTGGCCGGCTGGATGATTTCCTTGAACAGCAGCTTGAAGACGTCGGCGAAGGCCTGGAAGATGCCCATGCCCACGTACATCGGGCCGTGGCGGACGTGCATCCAGCCGATCAGCTTGCGCTCCCAGACCACGAAGAAGGCCACCGAGATGATCACCGGCATGGCGATCACCAGGATCTTCAGGATGATCCAGAGCAGCGCGCCGATCTCGCCCAGCGACAGCAGCCACTGGTGCAGCGGGTCGACCGCGTTCAACAGCATTTCGTTCATGCAGCCACCACCGTTACGCGTGCGGCACCCAGCGGCGCGGTTGCACCGTGGCCCGATTCAATCCAGACCGCACCCGCGGCGACGCGGGCGTCGACCACCACCGGCAGCGTGGCGCGGCCGGCATCGGTGCCGACCTTGGCCATCTGCCCTTCCGCCAACTGCAGGCGGGCGGCATCGGCGGCATTGAGCACGATGCGCGGGGCGTTGTTGAGCGGATGCGACTGCAGCGCCTGGGCGCGACGGACCACCGCATCGGTGCGGTAGATCGCGGCCGTCGAGGCCACTTCCAGGCCCTCGCCCGCCACCGGCGTTGCCGCCGAGGCCGCAACGCTGACGCTGACCGGGGCCAGGCTGGCACGCAGGCCGGCCAGGTCGGTGAACTCGAAACCGGCCAGGGCCAGTTCGCCGCCCAGTGCACGCAGCACGCGCCAGCCTTCACGCGCCTCGCCCGGCAGCTTGCCGCCGGCGCGGGCCGACTGCTCGCGACCATCGAGGTTGGTCAGGGTGGCATCCACTTCCGGCAGCGCGCCAATCGGCAGGATCACGTCGGCCACGTCGCGGGTGGAGGCGCAGGCGAACTGGCTGAAGGCCACCACCTGCGCACCGGCCAGTGCCTTGCGGGCAGCGGCGGCGTCGGCGAAGTCCAGGCCCGGCTCGATGCCGTAGATCGCATAGGCCTTGCGCGGCTGGGCCAGCATGGCGTTGACGTCCTTGCCGGCCGGCAGCACGCCGGCACGGGACAGGCCGATCGCGTTGGCGCCCTGCGGGATGCGGCACAGCTTGGCGCCGGTGGCGGCGGCGAAATCACGCGCGGCGGCGCGGATCGCGGCGGCCTGCGGGTGGTTTTCGGCGATCGCACCGACGATCAGCACGGCGTTGTTGGCGCCCTTGACCGCATCGCGCAGGTCGGCGTTGCCGAGCGCGTCGATGAAGGCCGACGGGGCGACGATCTGCTTGCTGGCCAGCTTGAACGCGAAATCGAAGTCCACCGGGTTGACCGCGTGGATCTTCGCGTTGCGCGTGGTCTGCGCCTTGCGCAGGCGGGCGTGCAGCAGCGGCAGCTCATGGCGGATGTTGCTGCCCAGCACCACGATGCTGTCGGCGCCTTCGATGTCGGCCAGCGGCAGGCCAAAGGCCTCGGCGGTGGCAGCGTCGGAGAAGTCGCGGTTGTTGATGCGGTGGTCGATGTTGCTCGAGCCCAGGCCGGTGGCCAGGCGAGCCAGCAGCGCGCCCTCCTCGTTGGAAGTGGACGGATGCACCAGCACGCCGAGGTGGTCGCCCTGGTTGGCCTTGAGGATCTCGGTGGCCGCAGCCAGGCCTTCGGCCCAGCTCACTTCCTTCCACTCGCCGTTGACCTTGCGCAGCGGCTTGACCGCACGGTCTTCGCTGTACAGGCCCTGGTGCGAGTAGCGGTCGCGATCGGACAGCCAGCATTCGTTGACCGACTCGTTGTCGCGCGGCACCGCGCGCAGCACTTCGCCGCGACGCACGTGCAGGAACAGGTTCGAGCCCATCGCGTCGTGGTAGCCCAGCGATTCGCGCGCGGTCAGTTCCCACGGACGGGCGCGGAACTGGAACACCTTGTTGGTCAGCGCACCGACCGGGCACACGTCGACGACGTTGCCGGACAGTTCGGTGGTCAGCGGCTTGCCGTCGTAGGTGCCGATCTGCAGGTTTTCACCGCGGTACATGCCACCCAGCTCGTAGGTACCGGCAACGTCGGCGGTGAAGCGGACGCAGCGGGTGCACTGGATGCAGCGGGTCATCTCGGTGGCGACCAGCGGACCGATGTCCTCGTCGGGCACCACGCGCTTGCGCTCGTTGAAGCGGCTGACCGAACGGCCATAGCCCAGCGAAACGTCCTGCAGTTCGCACTCGCCGCCCTGGTCGCAGATCGGGCAATCCAGCGGGTGGTTGATCAGCAGGAATTCCATCACCGAGCGCTGGAACTTGAGCGCCTTTTCACTGCGGGTGGCGACCTTCATGCCATCCGTCACCGGCGTGGCGCAGGCCGGCGCCGGCTTGGGCGACTTTTCCACGTCGACCAGGCACATGCGGCAGTTGGCCGCGATCGGCAGCTTCTCGTGGTAGCAGAAGCGCGGGATCGGGATGCCGGCCTTGTCGGCGGCCTGGATGATCATCGAGCCCTTGGGCACGACCAGCGACTGGCCGTCGATCTCGACGGTCACGTGGTCCGGTGGCACGCTCGGATTTACGGGTTGCGCGCTCATGCAGCGGCTGCCTCCACCTTCTTGCCGTCAACCATCGAATGACCGTTGACGATGTAATACTCGAATTCGTCCCAGAACTGGCGCAGGAAGCCCTGGATGGGCCATGCCGCCGCTTCACCGAACGCGCAGATGGTGTGGCCTTCGATCTGGCCGGCCACCGCCTTCAACTGGTGCAGGTCTTCCATCGTGGCCTTGCCGGCGACGATGCGCTCGAGCACGCGGTGCATCCAGCCGGTGCCTTCGCGGCACGGGGTGCACTGGCCACAGGATTCCTTGTGGAAGAACTGGCTGATGCGGCAGGCGAACTTGACGCAGCAGACGCTGTCGTCCAGCACCACGATCGCACCCGACCCCAACCCGGTGCCGAGGGCACGCAGGGTGTCGTAGTCCATCTGCAGGCCCTTGAGCTCGTCGGCCTTCAGCACCGGCATCGAGACGCCGCCCGGGACCGCGCCCTTGAGGGTGCGGCCCGGCTTCAGGCCACCGGCCATTTCCAGCAGGTCGTCGAAGGTGGTGCCGAGCGGCACTTCGAAGTTGCCGCCCTTCTGCACGCAACCGGAGACCGAGAAGATCTTCGGACCGCCGTTCTTGGTCAGGCTCAGGCCCTGGAACCACTCCGGACCGTTGCGGATGATCGCCGGCACCGAGGCATAGGTCTCGGTGTTGTTGATCGTCGACGGCTTGCCGTACAGGCCGAAGTTGGCCGGGAACGGCGGCTTGTACCGCGGCTGGCCCTTCTTGCCTTCCAGCGACTCCATCAGCGCGGTTTCTTCGCCGCAGATGTAGGCGCCGGCGCCGAGCGCACCGTAGATGTCGATGTCCACGCCGCTGCCGAGGATGTCCTTGCCCAGCCAGCCGTTCGCGTACGCGTCGGCCAGGGCCTGCTCGAAGTTCTCGAAGGGCTCGTGGTGGAACTCACCGCGCAGGTAGTTGTAGCCCACGGTCGAGCCGGTGGCGTAGCAGGCGATCGCCATGCCTTCCACGACCGAATGCGGGTTGTAGCGCAGGATGTCGCGGTCCTTGCAGGTGCCCGGCTCGGATTCATCCGAGTTGCAGAGGATGTACTTCTGCATCGTGCCCTTGGGCATGAAGGACCACTTCAGGCCGGTCGGGAAGCCCGCGCCGCCACGGCCGCGCAGGTTGGATTGCTTGACCATCTCGATGACCTGCTCCGGCGAGATCTTCTCTTCGAGGATCTTGCGCAGCGCGGCGTAACCGCCGGTCTTGAGGTAGCTCTCATACGACCACGGGGTGTCGTAATGCAGGGTGGTGTAGACCACCTGGTGCGGCAACGGTGCGGGACCGACCGGACCACTGGGTGCGTGATGATGTGCCATGTCTTACTCCAACCCGTCCAGCAGCTCGTCGACTTTCTCGACGGTCAGGCGCTCGTGGTAATGGCCATTGATGACCATCATCGGCGCACCGGCGCAACCGGCCAGGCATTCTTCTTCACGCTTGAGGTAGATGCGGCCGTCGGCGGTGGACTGGCCGGTCTTGCAGCCGAGCTTCTTCTCGGCATGCGCGACCAGGTCCTCGGCACCGTTCAACCAGCAGCTGATGTTGGTGCAGAAGGCGACGTTGTGGCGGCCGACCTTCTCCAGCTCGAACATCGAGTAGAAGCTGGCCACTTCGTAGGCCCATACCGGCGGCAGGTCCAGGTACTTGGCGACGCCGGCGATCAACTCGTCGGTCAGCCAGCCTGCGTTCTGTTCCTGTGCGGCGTGCAGGCCCTGCAGGACAGCCGAGCGCTTGCGATCCGGCGGGAACTTGGCCAGCCAATGATCGATGTGCGCACGGGTCTTGTCGTTCAAGACCACCATCGGGTCGACGTCGCGCGCCGCCTCGAAATTACCTGTCGCCTTCATCGGCCGACCTCAGCGAATACGAAATCGTTAAAAACCAGAACCTGCAGCGCCGGCAGCAGCCGGCGGGTGTCAGGCATCGTGCATGCGGGCCGGATCACCGGTCGACCTCGCCGAACACCAGATCGTAGGTGCCGATCATGGCCACCACGTCGGCGAGCATGTGCCCGCGCACGATCGAGTCGATCGAGGACAGATGGGCAAAGCCCGGCGCGCGCAGGTGCACGCGGAAGGGCTTGTTGGCGCCATCGGACATCAGGTAGCAGCCGAACTCGCCCTTGGGCGCTTCGACGGCAGCGTAGGTTTCGCCGACCGGGACGCAGTAGCCTTCACTGAACAGCTTGAAGTGATGGATCAGCGCTTCCATGTCGTCCTTCATGTCCTCGCGGCTGGGCGGAGCGACCTTGAAGTTCTTGACCATGACCGGGCCGGGGTTGGCCTTGAGCCAGGTGACGCACTGCTTGATGATGCGGTTGGATTCGCGCATCTCGGCCACGCGGACCAGGTAACGGTCGTAGCAGTCGCCTTCCTTGCCGAGCGGAATGTCGAAATCGACCGCGTCGTACTTGGCGTACGGCTGCTTTTTGCGCAGGTCCCAGGCAACGCCCGAGCCGCGCAGCATCACGCCGGTCATGCCCCAGGCATGGGCCAGTTCCGGGGTGACCACGCCGATGCCGACGGTACGCTGCTTCCAGATGCGGTTGTCGGTGAGCAGGGTTTCGTACTCGTCGACACGCTTGGGGAACTCGACGGTGAAGTTCTCCAGGAAGTCCAGCAGCGAACCTTCGCGCGAGGCGTTGAGGTTCTTCAGGGCATTGCCCTTGTGCCAGCGCGATTCCTTGTACTTGGGCATGCGGTCCGGCAGGTCGCGGTAGACGCCGCCCGGACGGTAGTACGCCGCGTGCATGCGTGCGCCGGAGACCGCTTCATAGCAGTCCATCAGCTCTTCGCGCTCGCGGAAGGCATACAGCATGACCGCCATCGCACCCAGATCGAGCGCGTTGGACCCGAGCCACATCAGGTGGTTCAGGATGCGGGTGATTTCGTCGAACATGGTGCGGATGTACTGCGCACGCTCCGGCGCCTCGATCCCCATCAGGGTTTCGATCGCGCGCACGTAGGCGTGCTCGTTGCACATCATCGACACGTAATCCAGGCGATCCATGTAACCGATCGACTGGTTGAACGGCTTGGATTCGGCCAGCTTCTCGGTACCCCGGTGCAGCAGGCCCACGTGGGGGTCGGCACGCACGATGGTTTCGCCGTCCATTTCCAGGATCAGGCGCAGCACACCGTGCGCGGCCGGATGCTGCGGGCCGAAGTTCATGGTGTAGTTGCGGATTTCCTGGCGCAGTTCGGCCGGGTTGCTCGCAAAGGCCTGGTGGGCCTGGGGTTCACGCTTGCTCAGATCAGCACTCACTTTACTGCCTCCGACTGCGCGCTTTCGCCGGCAGCGGTCTGGAAACGGGCATCGTCACGGATCACGCGCGGCACGCCGACACGCGGCTCCACCGAGGTGACCGGCTCGTAGATCACGCGCTTCTTCTCTTCGTCGTAGCGCACTTCGACGTTGCCGATCAGCGGGAAATCCTTGCGGAACGGGTGGCCGACGAAGCCGTAGTCGGTGAGGATCCGGCGCAGGTCCGGATGGCCTTCGAAGATCACGCCATACAGGTCGAACGCCTCGCGCTCGAACCAGTTCAGGCCCGGCCAGACGTCGGTCAGCGAGGCGACCACCGGCAGTTCCTCGTTCGGCGCGAAGCAGCGGATGCGCATGGTGAGGTTGTGCTGGTAGGAACGCAGCTGGGCGACCACGGCGAAACGCTGCAGCGGGATCGGCTGCGGCTGGGCGCCGTCGCTGGTTTCGCGGGTGGGGAACTCGCCCCACGCGAAACGGCCGACGGACTTGCCCTCGACGCCACGGCTGAAGCCCTGGGACGACACATCGGCCGTGTCCCATTCGTCGCTGCCGTAACCGAGGTAGTCCAGGCCACAGAGATCCACGGCCTGCTCGAAACCGAATTCGTCGCGCAGCGCCACAGCGGTGGCATGCCAGTCAGCGGCGGGCACTTCCAGCGTCACTTCGCCGCGGGGTTCGACCACGAAGACCTGCGCACCAGCAAAACGTGCGGAGAGTCGGTCGATGAAGGAAGGTGCTTGCTCTGCCATGGGGGCTTGGCGTGCTCTAGTCAGGAGGGAGGTCAGCGGGCGATGGTCTGCGTACGCCAGATCTTCTTCTGCAACTGCAGGATCCCGTACACCAGCGCTTCAGCGGTTGGCGGGCAGCCCGGGACGTAAACGTCCACCGGCACCACGCGGTCACAGCCACGAACCACTGCATAGGAGTAGTGGTAGTAGCCGCCACCGTTGGCGCAGCTGCCCATGGAGATGACCCACTTCGGGTCCGGCATCTGGTCGTAGACCTTGCGCAGCGCCGGGGCCATCTTGTTGACCAGGGTGCCGGCCACGATCATCACGTCGGACTGACGCGGCGACGGGCGGAACACCACGCCGTAGCGGTCAAGGTCCAGGCGCGCGGCACCGGCATGCATCATTTCGACGGCGCAGCAGGCCAGGCCGAAGGTCATCGGCCACATCGACCCGGTACGCGCCCAGTTCAGCAGGGCGTCGACGCTGGTGGTCAGGTAACCCTTTTCCAGCAGCGGGTTGTCGCCCTCGGGGCGCAGGATGTCGTCGACCCGCCCTTCCGGGACCGGGTTGTTCATCAGGCCGTCGAGCGTCTGAATCACTCCCATTCCAGCGCTCCCTTCTTCCAGACGTAAATGAAACCGAGGAAAAGCATGCCTACGAAGAGGCCCATCGTGACCAGCGAACGTGCGCCCAGCTCCATGAAGACCTGGGTCCACGGCACGATGAAGATGATTTCCAAGTCAAATACGATGAACTGGATCGCGATCAGGTAGTAGCGCACATCGAACTTCATGCGCGCGTCCTCGAAAGCCTCGAAGCCGCATTCGTACGGCGAGAGCTTTTTCAGATCAGGACGTCGTGGACCGAGGAATCGGCCGACCAGCATCAGCGATACGCCGATACCGGTGGCAACGATCAGAAACAGCAGAGACGGCAAATATTCGGCCAGCACAGCGATTCTCTCTTGCCTCTGCCGCTGCGCCTGCAGGCGCTTTGGCATGGGGGAGTGGACGGATACCGCTACCTGGCGCTTTGCGCGCCAGACGAACCCGCTTACAAACAAAATGGTGCCCAAGAGGGGACTCGAACCCCTACGACTCTCGTCGCTACCACCTCAAGGTAGTGCGTCTACCAATTCCGCCACCTGGGCTTACGTTCGCAGCAAGGGGGTTCCTATCGGATTCCCTCAGTGCGCCGCATATTGTAACCGTCTTCAGCGAGTCTGGGTGCCTTCCGAAGGCTTTTCTTCACCAGATTTCGGAGTTTCCGCCTGAGCCGGCACAGTTGACTGCGGAACCGGCTGCTGGACAGCGGTTTCCGGGGCCTTGGGCACGGCCGGCAGCTCACCTGCCGGGGCGGCCGGCGCGGATGCGGCCGGAGCCGACATCAGGCCGAGGTCCTGGCCGCTGGCCGGACGCGAACCATGGCTGGCGTACCAGGCCATGAAGAGACTGATGCCGAAGAACACCACGGCCAGCCACTTGGTCGACTTGGACAGGAAGTTGGACGCGCCACGCGCGCCGAACACGGTCCCCGAGGCGCCGGCGCCGAAACCCGACCCTGCGGCCGCACCGGAACCACGCTGCATCAGGATGAGCGCGATCATGGCGACCGCCACCAGCACGTAGACCACATTGAGGATCAACATCAGCATTTCGAATCCGTCCTCGGACATGTCGTGCCGGCGGTCAGCCGGCAACATTACGAATCAGCGCCCGGCCGCCGCATCGACGATGGCCAGGAAGTCCGCGGCTACCAACGAGGCGCCGCCCACCAGCCCACCATCGACATCGGGCTGCGCGAACAGTTCCCCTGCGTTGTCGGGCTTCACGCTGCCGCCGTACAGGATCGGCAACGAATCAGCGATTCTAGCATCGAGCTTGGCCACTTCGCCACGGATGAACGCATGGACCTGCTGGGCCTGCTCCTTGGAGGCGGTGCGGCCGGTGCCGATCGCCCAGACCGGCTCATAGGCGACAACCGCATGCTGGAAGCCGGCCGGGCCGACCAGATCGAGGACCGGAGCGAGCTGGCCGGCGATGACCTGCTCGGTCTGGCCCGCCTCGCGCTGCTCGAGGGTCTCACCCACGCACAGGACCGGCACCAGCCCGGCATGCAGGGCGGCGGCGAACTTGCGGGCGACCAGCTCACTGCTTTCAGCGTGGTACTGGCGACGCTCGGAGTGCCCGACCAGGCCATAGCGGGCGCCGACTTCGGCCAGCATCGCGGCGGAGACCTCGCCGGTGTAGGCGCCCTTTTCATTGGAGCTGACGTCCTGCGAGCCGAAAGCGATGGCGCGGCCCTCGAAGGCCTCGACCAGCTCGCCCAGGTAGGGCAGCGGGGGCAGGATCACCACGTCGACGCCGTCACACGGGAGGCTGGCAACCAGGTCGCTGACCAGGTCCGTGGCGAATTGGCGGCTGCCGTGCAGCTTCCAGTTACCGGCGACGATCTTGCGGCGCATGGCGGTGCTCCATTGGTATCAGCCGCCCATGATAACGGATGAAACGAAATGGCGTTGGTGGGAAAACGCTTACATTTCAATTGGATATTTATTTTTCGCTGCGGGCTCGAGTCAAAAGCAACGGCAACGGCAGCAGGGGACGTCCCGGGCTGGGCGAGCATGGGTGGGTTGGCGGGACACGCCGTGCACCCCGCTCCGCGGCCCGGCCCAGCCGCTGGCGGCTGTGCGTTCGAACGCATGCGAGGCAGTGCCTCGCAAGCAATGCGCTCTCACCCATGGGGCTCGTTATGCGCCATCCATGGCGCATAACGGCCCCGCCAACCCACCCACGCCCGCCCTCTGACAGTGTGTCGGCCTGCATGGGACGGCGACGAAGCGTCGGGGCGGCGTTGAATCTGCCCTGCCCTCCGCCGAGGCAATCTGTCGGGGGCGAGCACTGCACGGGGCAGCGAATAGCCGAATGCAGCCAGGGCAGCAGTGCCTGGAGCCAGCCAGAAGCCGGCACGGCGCGGAATGAAGAAGGCCGCCTTGCGGCGGCCTTCTCGTTTGTCCCGACGGATCGCTTACTTCAGCTTGATCTCGCGCAGGCGCTCTTCCAGGAAACCGTGGGCCGTGATCGGCTCCGGGTAGCGGCTCGGGTTTTCCGGGGTGATGCAGGTCGGCAGCACGTCGATCAGATAATCCGGGTTCGGGTGCAGGAAGAACGGCACCGAATAGCGCGGCTGGCGCGCCTGCTCACCCGGGGGGTTGACCACGCGGTGGATGGTCGACGGGTACACATGGTTGGTCAGGCGCTGCAGCATGTCGCCGATGTTGACCACGATCGTGTCCGCGTCCGACGTGAACGGCACCCACTTGCCATCGTGCGCCTGCACTTCCAGCCCGGCCGCGCTCGCCCCCACCAGCAGCGTGATGAAGTTGATGTCCCCATGCGCGCCGGCGCGCACGTTCGGGATGTTCTCCGCGGTGATCGGCGGGTAGTGGATCGGGCGCAGGATCGAATTGCCGTTGTTGGTCTTGTCGGCGAAGAAGTCTTCCGGCAGGCCGATGTGAAGGGCCAATGCCGACAGCACCCGCGAGCCCAACTGGTCCAGCGCCTGGTACAGGCCGTAGCCGCGCTCGCGGAAGCCCGGGACCTCGCTCGGCCACAGGTTCGGCGCCATCACGTCCCGGTACTTGGAGTCATCCGGGATCTCGCGACCGATGTGCCAGAACTCCTTCAGGTCGAAGTGCTGCGAGCCCTTGGCCGTCTCCACCCCGAATGCCGTGTAGCCGCGCGCACCGCCACTGCCCGGCACGTGATACTTGCGCTTGGTCTCCTCCGGCAGCGCGAAGAAGGCCTTGAAGACCTCGTAGGCGGCGTCGATGTCGGCCTGCGGGATGCCGTGGTTGCGGATGCCCGCGAATCCCCATTCGCGGTAGGCCGCGCCCAGTTCGGCGACGAACGCGTCGCGGTCACTATCGAAACGGGTGATATCGAGGGTCGGGATCTGGCTCACAGCGGTTCCTGGCTAGTTCGGATGGGTCGCGGGCCACCACTGTGGCCCGGCTGAACATTGTGCCAGATCCGACCACCGGCACTGCCGATACAAAGATACAAACCGATACAATGCGCCGCCCGCCTCGATTGGACGGGTCGCCGACGCAGCCGCCGCCACGTCCCCTGCCCTCCTGCGCCACCCGAGCCGCTCCATGGATGCTTTCCACCCCAGCGTTCCCGCCCCTTCCCTGTCCCCGAACCAGGCGCTCACGGCGCATGGCACGGTGACCGCCGCGCCCGTACCCCGGCGCGCCACCCCGGTCCTGGACAGGTCAGCGGTGAATGCCCCGGCGGCATTCGCGCCGCTGAAGATCCTGCACACCGAGGCCGCCAAGGGATTCGGCGGCCAGGAGATCTATATCTATCGCCACATGCTGGCCATGCGCGACCGCGGTCACGACGTGTCCCTGCTGTGCCAGCCCGGGGCCCGCCTGGGCGAGACCGCACGCGAAGCCGGCTTCACCGTGCATTACCTGAAAATGGGCGGGTTGCTGCGGCTGGTGCGGGGCATCTGGTCGGTCAAACAGCTGGTGGCCCGCCATGGATTCGACGTGGTCAACACCACCAGCCGCCGCGACAGCCTGATCGCCGCCGCGGGCGCACGCCTGGGGGGCGCGCGCCTGGTCGTGCGCTCGCGCCATTTGATGAGCCCCATCAATTCGCTGCTTACCTACACCGGCCTGCCGCACCGGGTGATGACCGTCAGCAGCTACGTCAAGCAGTTGCTGGTGTCGCGCGGGGTGGACGATGGCCGCATCGGCATCGTGCCGCCGATCGCGGTGCCGCCGCAGTGGTCGCAGATCGACGCCGAGGATCCGTGGCAATGCGTGCAGGACACCCGCGCGGAGGTGCGCCGCGAGCTCGGTTTTGATGCGGCGCAGATCGTGGTCGGCTGCGTGGCGGTGTTGCGCGAGCCCAAGGGCCATATCGACCTGCTGCACGCGATCGCCCCGCTCTGCCGCCAGCACCCCAACCTGCAGCTGGTGATCGTGGGCGATGGCCAGCCGATGATGGACAGGCTGGTGGCGTTGCGCCGCGAGCTCGGCCTGGAAGCGCAGGTGCACCTGCTCGGCTTCCGCCTGGGCGCGTGCCGGTTGATGGCCGCGTTCGATATCTTCGCGCTGGCCACGCACAAGGAAGCGGCCGGCACGGTGTTCCTGGAAGCGGCCCACGTGGGCGTGCCGATCGTGGCCACGCGCGTGGGCGGGGTACCGGAGATGGTGCTCGAAGGCAGCAATGCTATGCTCGCCCCGCTCGGCGATCGGGACGCGCTCAGCCACGCACTGCAGACCCTGGTCGAGAACCCCGAGCAGCGCCAGCGCATGGGCCGTGCCGGCTGGGAATGGATGCGCACCGCCCAACGCTTCACCCCGTCGGGGCATACCGAAGCGACCGAACACTACTACCACCAGTGGTTGAAGGAACTGGGCCATGGCCAACGCTAGATCCGTGCCGGTATTGATGCACCACCACGTCAGCCCCTCGCCGGGCATGATCACGGTGTCGCCGGAGAATTTCGAGAGCCAGATCGCGTGGCTGGCCCGCAACGGCTGGACCTCGCTGACCCTGGCGCAGTACGCCGACTTCCTGGCCGGCAAGCCGGTACCGCGCAGGTCGATCGTGATCACCTTCGATGACGGCTACCTGGACAACTGGGTGTACGCGCATCCGATCCTGCAGAAATACGGCATGCATGCGGTGGTGTTCGTGGTGACCGGCTGGATGGGCGAAGGCCCCGCGCGGCCGCATGCCGGCCAGGCCGGTGCCACCCTGCCGGAAACGCCGGACCACCGCGGCTGCGAGGCGGCGATCCTGCGCGAGGGCCGCGCCGATGATGTGATGATGCGCTGGAGCGAAGCGCGCGAGATGATCGCCGCCGGCACGTTCGAAGTGCATTGCCACACGCACACGCATACGCGCTGGATGAAGCAGGACATCAGCCGCGAGCAGAAGCGCGAGGGCATTACCCGCGATCTGTCGATGGCGCGCCTGGTACTGCAGCAGCAGCTGGGCGAGGTCTCGGACACGCTGTGCTGGCCCTACGGCGATTTCGACGAGGATTACCTGCCGGTCGCGCGCGCGCAGGGCTTCCGCTACCTGCATACGACGCATCCGTTCGGGCGCAACGTGGTGGGCGGCGATCCGGAACACATCTATCGTTTCGCCATCCGCAACCGTCCGGCCAGCTGGCTGCGCAAGCGCATCGCCTGGAGCTACCACCCGCTGATCGGGCCGCTGTTCAATCGCTTCAAGGCCAGGCAGAAGAAGATGGTGCCGGGGCCGTAGGCCGGCAACGCCGGCGTCTCCATGCGTGGCAGCCCGCAACAGAAAACGCCCCGGAAACCCGGGGCGTTTTCGTTGGTCGGTACACCGACCGTCATGCCGGACGCGCGTCAGGCGGCAGCGGCTGCCTTGACCGCGCTGGACAGATTGTCCAGCGTGGACTGCATCAGCTCGGCCGTGTCGGCTTCAACGGTGACACGCACCACCGGCTCGGTCCCGGACGGGCGCAGGAACGCGCGGCCGCGGCCCTGCACGGCCTGCTGGGCGGCAACCAGCGCCGCCTGCACCGTCTCCGCCTGCACCGTGGCCTTGGCCGACACATCGCCGAGGCGCACGTTGACCGTCTTCTGCGGCACCTTGTGCAGGCCTTGCAGCGACTGGCGCAGGCTGTGGCCCTCACGGCGCAGCACTTCCAGCACCTGCAGCGCGCTCACGATGGCATCGCCCGTGGTGGCGCGGTCCAGGCACAGCAGGTGGCCGGAGGCTTCGCCACCGAGCACGCCGCGACCTTCGACCAGGGCCTGGTGCACGTAGCGGTCGCCGACGTTGCTGCGCACGAACGGCAGGCCGATGCGCTCCAGCGCCTGTTCCAGGCCGAAGTTGGTCATCAGCGTGCCCACCACCGGGCCGCGCAGGCGGCCATTGCGCTGCCAGGACGAGGCCAGCACGTACAGCAGGTCGTCGCCGTCGACCGGATTGCCCTGGTCGTCGGCCATCAGCACGCGGTCGCCGTCGCCGTCGAAGGCGATGCCCAGGTCTGCCCCCACCTCGCGCACCTTCGCGGCGAGGTTGTCGATGTGCATCGAGCCGACGCCATCGTTGATGTTGACGCCGTTGGGTTCGGCGCCGATGGTGACCACCTCCGCCCCCAGCTCGCGAAACAGCAGCGGTGCGATGTGGTAGGTGGCCCCGTGCGCGCAGTCCAGCACGATCTTCAGCCCACGCAGGTCGAAGGCGCGCGGCACGCTGGCCTTGCAGAACTCGATGTAGCGGCCGACGGCATCGCGCGCGCGCATCGCCTTGCCGAGCCGGTCGGACTCGGCGGTGGTGAACGCCCCGTCCAGCGCCGCTTCCAGCGCCAGCTCGGTGGCATCGTCGAGCTTCTCGCCATCGGCGGAGAAGAACTTGATGCCGTTGTCGTAGTGCGGGTTGTGCGAGGCGCTGATGACGATGCCGGCGTCGGCACCGAGGGTGCGGGTGAGGAACGCCACGGCCGGGGTCGGCATCGGGCCGAGCAACTGCACGTCCACGCCGCCGGCAACCAGGCCGGCCTCCAGCGCGGCTTCGAACATGTAACCGGAAATGCGCGTGTCCTTGCCGATCACCACCACCGGGCGGTGCCCGGGACGGTGGCCGTTGCGTTCGGTCAGCACGCGGCCGAGCGCATTGCCCAGGCGCAGCACGAAGTCAGCCGAGATCACGCCCTGCCCGACCCGACCGCGGATGCCGTCGGTGCCGAAGTACTTGCGGCCCCCCATCAGGCCGCCTCGTCCGCGACCGGTGCCGGCTGGCGGCCCAGGAGGGCCAGCAGGTCGGCCAGGCGCTCGCGCATCTCGCGGCGGTCGCAGATCTGGTCGATGGCACCGTGCTCAAGCAGGAACTCGGAGCGTTGGAAGCCTTCCGGCAGCTTCTCGCGCACGGTCTGTTCGATCACGCGCGGGCCGGCGAAGCCGATCAGCGCCTGCGGTTCGGCGATGTTGATGTCGCCCAGCATCGCGAACGATGCCGACACGCCCCCGGTGGTCGGGTGGGTCAACACCGAGATGTAGGGCAGGCCCGCTTCGCGCAGCTTGCCGAGCGCGGCCGAGGTCTTGGCCATCTGCATCAGCGAGAACAGGCCTTCCTGCATGCGTGCGCCGCCACTGGCGGAGAAGCACACGTAGGGAGCGCCGATGTCCAGGGCCTTCTCAGCGGCCAGCGAGAAACGCTCGCCGACCACCGAGCCCATCGAGCCCCCCATGAAGGCGAAGTCGAAGGCCGAGGCCACCAGCGGGCGCCCCTTGAGCAGGCCCTGCATGGCGATCAATGCGTCGTACTCGCCGGTGTTCTTCTGCGAGGCCTTGATGCGCTCGCTGTACTTCTTCTGGTCCTTGAACTTGAGCAGGTCCGTCGGTCCCAGGCGCGCGGCGATCTCGGTGGTGCTGTCCGCATCGAACAGCGAGGCCAGGCGGGCGCGGGCGCGGATGGCCATGTGGTGGCCACACTTGGGACAGACTTCCAGGTTCTCTTCCAGCTCAGGACCGTACAGCGCGCTGCCGCAGTTGCTGCACTTCTCCCACAGGCCCTCGGGGACGCTGCGCTTCTTGCTGGGGACGTTGTCGGTGCGGATGCCAGACGGCATCAACTTGCTGAGCCAACTCATGCGGGATGCTACTTCCGTTCAGGGCGGCCCGGGGGCCGCAAAGGCGGACAGTCTAGCTCACCGTTTCCATGCTCGGGCACCCCCCGGCGGTTGCCGGGGGGCTGGCGCAAACCATTCTGGTACGTACGTTTGGGTGATTCAGGCGGCGTCGAGCGCGTGTCGCAGTGGCGTGAGGAAACCCGCCGCGATCCGCGCGGCATCGGCAGCATCGGTGGCCTCGCCCAGGGCCGCCACCAGCGCGCTGCCGACCACCACGCCATCGGCCTCGACCGCCATCGCCGCGGCACTGGCCGCGTCCTTGATGCCGAAACCGGCTACCACCGGCACCGTCGAGCGGCGGCGCAGGTCACGCAGGCGCGTGCTGGCCGCGCCACTGTCCAGGCGCTCGGAGGCACCGGTCACGCCGGCGAAGCTGACGTAGTAGAGGTAGCCCTGGGCCATCGCCGACAGGGTGTCCAGGCGCGCATCGGCGGTCGTCGGCGAGGCCAGCAGGATCAGCGCCAGCCCCGCGGCGGTGAAGATATCGCGGGTTTCAGCGGCTTCCTCGGGCGGCAGGTCGACCAGCAGCACCCCGTCCACGCCGGCGGCGATGGCCGCCTCGGCGAAGCGCGCGGTGCCGTGGATCTCCACCGGGTTCAGGTAGCCCATCAGCACGACCGGGGTGGTGGCATCGTCGCGGCGGAACGCGGCCACCGTTTCCAGGACGTAGCGCAGCCCTGCCCCGCGCGCCAACGCGCGCTCGGAGCTGCGCTGGATGGTGGGGCCATCGGCCATCGGGTCGGAGAACGGCACGCCGAGTTCGATCACGTCGGCACCGGCCGCCGCCAGCGCATGCATCACCGGCACGGTCGCATCCAGGCCCGGATCGCCGGCGGTGATGAAGGGAATCAGCGCCTTGCGCCGGGAAGCGCGCAGGCGGGCAAAACAGGCATCGATACGGTCCACTGACATTTCAGGCACATCCTTCAATCAATTCAACGGCGCCACTGGCGCCCCAGTACAACATCGACACCTTGCCCTCGAAGATCTCCAGCCGGATCGCCAGATCCGAGCCGGGGTCCTGCCAGGTGAGGTACTCGCCCGTTTCCGGATCGTACGCGTGCGGTTTGTGGGTGCTGCCCCGGGGCAGGCGCTTGAGCGCCTCGGCGCGGGACATGCCCAGGCGCAGTCCGAACGGGCCGGCCTGGGTGATGGTTTCGTCCGAACCGTCCAGCAGGCTCAGGTCGAAGCGCTGCACGTGGTCGTCGTCGACCATCATCGAGATGCCCTCGGGCAGGCTGCCGCGCTCGTAATACTCGCAGCCACCCAACTGCCCCCCTTCGCTCAGGCCGGCCGAATGCCAGTTCGCATCGGCGTCGGCGGCGGTGAAGCGCTGCCCGACCACCATGTCACCGGCATGATCCAGCGCGACCGAGACCACGGCGGGGCCAGGTTCATCGGTGCCCTCCTTTGCCGGTACCGGCTCAGGATCGTCCTGGATGGGACGATTGGCGATGTCGTCGTCGTTGCTCGCCGGCACCCGCGCCGGGGCGATCGCCGCCGGTGTCGAAGGTGCGGCCGCGAGCACCGGCGGATCCGGCGCGGTGCAGCCACTCAGGCCGACCACGATCAGCAGCGCACTTCCCTGGCGCAGCAGTGGATTCACAGGATCAGGCCCTCGCGCGCGGCGATGGTGTGCACGTCCTTGTCGCCGCGCCCGGACAGGTTGCACAGCACCAGCTTGTCGCTGGGCAACTCGCGCGCCAGCTTGATCGCCTGGGCCACTGCATGGCTGGATTCCAGTGCGGCCAGGATGCCCTCGCTGTGGGCCAGCTGGTGGAATGCGGCCAGGGCTTCGTCATCGGTGATGCCGACGTACTCGGCGCGGCCGGCGTCGGCCAGGAACGCATGCTCGGGACCCACGCCCGGGTAATCCAGGCCGGCCGACACCGAATGGGTCTCGATGATCTGGCCGTCGTCATCGCAGATCACGTAGGTGCGGTTGCCGTGCAGCACGCCCGGTCGACCGGCGGCGATGGAGGCGGCGTGGCGGCCGGTCTCGATGCCGTCACCGGCCGCCTCGGCGCCCACGATGCGCACGTCGCGGTCGTTGAGGAAGGCATGGAACAGGCCGATCGCGTTGCTGCCGCCGCCGACGCAGGCGGTGATGGCATCGGGCAGGCGGCCGTAGTCGGTGAACATCTGCGCGCGTGCTTCACGGCCGACGATCGCGTTGAAGTCGCGCACCATGCGCGGGTACGGATCCGGGCCGGCGACGGTGCCGATGATGTAGAAGGTGTCGCGCACGTTGGTGACCCAGTCGCGCATCGCCTCGTTGAGCGCGTCCTTGAGCGTGGCCGAACCGGAGGTCACCGGCACCACGGTCGCGCCGAGCAGCTTCATGCGGTAGACATTGATCTTCTGCCGCTCGATGTCGGTGGCGCCCATGTACACCACGCATTCCAGGCCCAGTCGCGCGGCCACGGTGGCGCTGGCCACGCCATGCTGGCCGGCGCCGGTCTCGGCGATGATCCGCTTCTTGCCCATCCGCGCGGCCAGCAGGGCCTGGCCGATGGTGTTGTTGATCTTGTGCGCGCCGGTGTGGTTGAGGTCTTCGCGCTTGAGCAGGATCTGCGCGCCGCCGACCTGCTTGCTGAGGCGTTCTGCGTGGTAGATCGGGCTGGGCCGGCCCACGTAGTGGGTCAGGTCCTTGTCGTAGGCGGCGATGAACGCCGGATCGCGACGGGCCGCATCGTACGCGGCGGCCAGCTCCTGCAGCGGCCCGATCAGGGTTTCGGCCACGAAACTGCCGCCATAGCGGCCGAAATGGCCGTTCGCGTCGGGGTAGGCGTGGAAATCGGTAATGGGGGATGCGGACATGCGCGACAGCCGGTTGAGACAGGCTGACAATTTAACGCACATGTCATGGCAGCAATATCGATATTATCTGCGACAACCCGTCAGGAAAACTCACATGAGCACCCCGGCCCTGCCGCCCCTGAACGCCCTGCGCAGTTTCGAGGCGACCGCCCGCCTGGGCGGGGTGGGCCGTGCGGCTGCGTCCCTACACGTGACCCATGGAGCGATCAGCCGCCAGCTGCGCGTGCTGGAGGAGCATCTGGGCGTGGCGCTGTTCGAGCGCGATGGCCGCGGGCTGCGCCCGACCCCGGCCGGCGAGGCCCTGCAGCAGGCCTGCGCCGGCGCGTTCGGGCAGATCCGTGAGGCGGTCGCCGCCCTGCAGCGCCGCCAGCGCGCCGACGCGCTGGTGTTGGGCTGCAGTGGCAGCATCCTGGCGCGCTGGATGATTCCACGGCTGCAGGTGCTGCAGGCCGACCTGCCGCAGGTGCCGCTGCACTGGTCCGCGCAGGACGGCAGCTTCACCGAGGCACAGCAATCGCTGGACGCGGTGCTGCTGCTGGCCCAGCCGCCGTGGCCGCCAGGCTGGCGGGTGCGCGAACTGGCGCCGGAGCGGGTGGGCGTGGTGGTGAGCCCGCAGCATCCGGCCGCGGCGCGGCTGCGCCAGCGCCCGCCGTCGGCCTTGCTCGGCGAGCCGCTGCTGCACACCACCTCGCGCCCCCAGGCCTGGCCGGCCTGGGCGCTGGCACACGGCCTGGACCCGGCGCGGTTGCAGCTCGGCAACGGCTTCGAGCACCTGTACTACCTGCTGGAGGCGGCGGTGGCCGGGCTGGGCGTGGCGATCGCACCGGAGCCGCTGGTAGCCGACGAACTGGCCGCCGGGCGACTGCTGGCCCCGTGGGGCTTTGCCGCCACCGGCGGATTCTGGGTGCTGGCGACGCCGGAGGGCGCGGGCGATCCCCGGGTGGATGCGCTGGCCGGGTGGCTGGCCGCGCAACTGGCGCGCGCCTGACCGGGCCTCGCGGTTGCGCGTGGGTCTGGGCGTGGGCGGACAACCGGCGATCCCGGATGTGGGGTCCACACCCTGGGGATATTGGTTCAGGCCGGAGGAGGCGCGAGCGTGGGGATCCACGATGGCGTGGATGTTGGAATGGGCCGGACGATCCGCGATCGTGGGGATCCACACCGGCGTGGGCCGAACGAACCGTGATCGCGTAGATCCACGCCATGCGTGGATGCCGCGCGGCGCGTTTTCGATGACGTTTCATGGTGGCGGGACGGAGAGCATCCACGCATGGCGTGGATCTACGGTGGTCGGTGGCGGGATGTTCCGGGCAGCGCGATTCGGCAGCCCGTAGATCCACGCCATGCGTGGATGCCGCGCAACGCGCGGCGCGTTTTCGATGACGGTTCATGATGGCGGAACGGAGAGCATCCACGCATGGCGTGGATCTACGATGATCGGTGGCGGGATGTTCCGGGCAGCGCGATTCGGCAGCCCGTAGATCCACGCCATGCGTGGATGCCGCGCAAGGCGCGGCGCGTTTTCGGTGACGGTTCATGGTGGCGGGACGGAGAGCATCCACGCGTGGCGTGGATCTACGATGGTCGGTGGTGGAATGGACCGGGCCGCGCGAGTCGACATCCCGTAGATCCACGCCATGCGTGGATGCCGCGCGACGCGCGGCGCGTTTTCGATGACGGTTCATGGTGGCGGAACGGAGAGCATCCACGCATGGCGTGGATCTACGATGGTCGGTGGTGGGATGGACCGGGCCGCGCGATCCGGCATCCCGTAGATCCACGCCATGCGTGGATGCCGCGCAACGCGCGGCGCGTTTCCGGTGACGGTGCATGGCGGCGGAACGGAGAGCATCCACGCATGGCGTGGATCTACGATGGTCGGTGGTGGGATGGACCGGGCCGCGCGATCCGGCATCCCGTAGATCCACGCCATGCGTGGATGCCGCGCAACGCGCGGCGCGTTTTCGGTCACGGTTCATGGTGGCGGTACGGAGAGCATCCACGCATGGCGTGGATCTACGGCCATCGGCTCCAGGCGTGGGGGTACTCGCCGATCGCGCTGCTCAGGCCGGCGCGGATCGGGTTGGCCATGACGTAGCGGACGGCGTGGACAAGCGACTCGTCATCACGCAGGGCGTGGTCGTGATAGCCATGCTGCCAGAGCTGCCCCTGCCTGCCCAATCTCAGATTGAGCAGCCTGGCGCTGCGCGATTTCAACAGGCCCATGCAACTGGCCAGCGAGCCTCTCCGCAGTTCCATCAACCAATGGACATGGTCAGGCATCACCACCCAGGCGGTGCTGCGGCTGTAACCGTTGCGTTCGGCGTATCGAAGCGATTCCACCACCAGCGCACCGTTGCCGGGATCCAGGAACAGGCGACAGCGCCCGGCCACGACCAGCGTCAACAGGTACGTGCTTCCGGGTTGCGATTGACGACCGTAGCGAAGGCGAGGACTGGCCATGAGCAAAGGGTGCGTGCGGGCTTGTCGGCCTTGTATCGCCACCCCGCTCCTTCAGGCGTCGGCGAACTATGCAGCGTCGGGTGGGAGAGCATCCACGCATGGCGTGGATCTACGATGGTTGGTGGAGGGATGGATCTGACCGCGCGATCTGGCGTCCCGTAGATCCACGCCATGCGTGGATGCCGCGCGGCGCGCGGCGCGTTTGCCGGTGGATCCGATGGCTGCGTGGCGTGGGGTTACGTGGTCGGGGCGGCCAGGCGCTGCTGCACGTCGTCGCGCAGACGTGCCAGTTCGACTTCGGCCTGCTGGCGCTGCTGCATGCCCTCGCGGTGGACGGTGCGCACTTCCTCGACGGTGGCGATCAGCTGCTCGTGCACGTGGCGCAGGGTGGCTACGTCGATCACCGCACGCTGGTTGGCCTTGGCCGTTTCCACGGTGGTCTGGCGCAGCAGGTCGGCATTGCGGCGCATCATCTCGTTGGTGGCGTCGTCGATGGCGTTGGACAGCGCGACCGCGTTCTTCTGCTCGCCCAACGACAACTGGATGGCGAACTGGCGCTTCCACGACGGAATGGTGATGTCGCGGACGGTGTTGAATTTCTCGATCAGCAGGATCGCGTTGGCCTGGATCAGGCGGATCATGGGCAGCGACTGGTCGGCCGCGTGCTGCATGACCACCAGGTCGCCGACGCGCTTGTCGAGCAGGCGGATCGCGTTGTCCAGCTCGCCCTGGCGGATGCGCTGCTGCGGATCATCCTGGCCCTGCCCGGCCAGCTGTTCGCCACGCAGCGCGGCGAGCCGGCGCTTGCCGGCGGCGATGTGCAGGCCCAGGCCGTGGCGCTCCTCGCGGACGATCTCGTGCATGTGGTCGAACTCGACCACGCGCTGGCCCATCAGGGCCTGCTGGCTGCCGACGTCCCCCATGAGCTGTTCGATCTGGCGGTTGGTGTCGCTGAACTTCTGCACCAGCTCGCCCTTGGATGCCCGCAGCTTGTCGATCAGGCCGCCGATCACCGGTACCTTCGAACGCTCGGCCAGGCCGTCAAGCTTGAGCGAGCGTGCGATGCGCACCACCTCGCCCAGCTTGTCGCCACTGGCGTCAAGATCGCGGTTGCGCACCTGGTCCAGCAGCTGGCTGGAGAACGCCGCCGTCTTGGCGGCGGCGTCGCGGCCGAATACCTGCAGGTTGCCTGGCCGGATGTCGTCCAACCCACGCCCGATCTCCTCGATCTTCGGCAGGTCGTCACGGCCAAGGCCAAGCGCCTGCAGCGCCGCGTCGTCCAGCACGTCGGCCGTGGTCACGGGCAGGGTCGAAGTGGCCTGCGGGTCCTGGGTCATCGGTGGATCTCCATGCTGTTGGGCGGCCGACGGCGGCGCACCGGTAGGGGCAGTGTCTTCATCGCAGTCTAGCCTGCGCCGAGGCAACCTCGGCGGCGATCTCGGCCTGCAGTTGCGCGGCGCGCTGGCTCCGCTGGGCCTGGTCCTTTACATGCCGCGCCAGCGTGGCCTGTTTCCAGGCCGGCAACAGGATGTCGGCGATGCGGCGGAAGCGCGCCAGCAACGCCTCGTCCTGCGCCAGCAGCAGCTGCCACTGGGCCGCTTCGCTGCGCTGCAGGGCGGCCAGGCGGCGCAGGTGATCCAGGCGCTGGGCCAGCACCCCCTGCAGCGCGCCGCCATCGCCGTCGGGCAAGCCGGGCAGCGCCTGGCTGCCGGCATCGACCCACTGCTGCAGCGCGGCGGCTGCCTGCTCGCTGGTGGCGACCGCTGCCTGCCGCTGCGCCGCGGCGGCCTGCACCCGCGCCGCGCACGCCTCGGCCTGCAGCAGCAGCACGCCCAGTTGCGGCTGCAACGCGTCGGCGTCGCGCTGGCGCTCGACGTCACGGCCGAGCAGGCGCCCCCACCAGCCGGCCTGGCGGCGCAGCGACGCCGGATCGGCCGCCTGCAACGCCAGTGCGAGTCGTGCCAGCGCATCGATCAGACCCGCCGCGCCACCCTCGTGCAGCGCGCCCTGCGCATCCGCCCGGCGTGCGATCGCCCGCAGCAACGGATCGCCGTACGACGCGAGCGTCGCCGCCTGCGGCGTGTCGAGGGCGACCGGCGCGGGCAGCGTGGTGTTCATGCGTGGGCGTCGTCGCCGGCGGCATCATCCAGGCGCGGCGGACGGGCCGACTCGCCGTAGAAATGCCGCATCAACGCCTCATCCAGCGCCCGCTCCTCCGGCGTGGTCGCGCGCCGCGGTCGCACGCGCTGCCGCGCCGCGGGCTCGGCGTCCATCTGCTGGCGCACCCAGCCGGCGAGCAGTGCCAGCGTCTCGCCGGTGCGCACCTGCTGCTGGTGGGACTGCCCCAGCAACTGCAGCAACGGCGCCAGCCCCGCCTGCAGGCCATCGGCCAACGGCTCGGCCAGCGCCGGCGCGGGGCTGACGGGCGGCGCGACGACCGGTTCGGCACGCGCCGCCGACAGCCGCTCCAACGCCGACAGCAACGCCGGCCACGGCGCCGGTTCCTGCTCGGCCGCCGCGGCCGGCGGCGGCACCTGCAGCGCGCTGGCGATGTCGGCCAGCTGCGCCACCATGCGCCCGCCGACGTCGCTGTCGTCGGCGCCCATGGCCTTGTTGCGCAGGAAGTCGCGCTTGATCTGCTGCCAGCGTTCCAGCTCGGCGCCCTGCAGCAGGCCACGCAGTTCGGCCAGCTTGAGCAGGTTTTCCTCGGCCCCGGTGGTGAGCAGCTGCGCCTCGCCCTGGTAATGGTCGGAGACCAGCTGCTGCAGCTCGGCCTCGTTCATCACCGGCGAGATCTTCTCCGACAGCTTGTTCATGTTGCGGTAGCTGCCCTGCAACCGGAACGGCGGCTCGGTGCGGTAGCGATCATCCTGCGCGGCACTGGCGATGTACTGCTGGTTGACCCGGTAGACCACGTCGCGCACGCGCAGCATGCGCTGCAGGGTGGCCACGATCTCGTTGATCTCCGCGCCGCTGTAGGCATGGCTGAGCGCGTTGGTGGAGACCTCCTTGCCCATCGCGCGTTCGACCAGCAGGTACAGGTCGGCCATGTCGCGCGTGGCCAGGGGCGCCAGGACCGGATTGGAGGTGAGGCTGTTCTCGATGTAGCTCAGGGTGAACGCATCTTCCATGCCGCCCAGCACGTCGCCGAGGTTGTAGATGTCGGCGCGGTTGGCCAGCATGTCCGGAATCTTGAAGACCTCGCCGGACTCGGTGTACGGGTTGCCGGCCATCACCACGCAGAACTTCTTGCCGCGCATGTCGTAGGTACGGGTGCGCCCGCGCCACACGCCCTCGATGCGACGGGTGCCATCGCACAGCGAGATGAACTTCTGCAGGAACTCCGGGTGGGTGTGCTGGATGTCATCGACATACAACATGGTGTTGTTGCCCATCTCCAACGCCAGGTTGAGCTTCTCCAGCTCCTGCCGCGAGGTGGCATCCGGCGCCTGCGCGGGGTCCAGCGAGCGCACCTCGTGGCCCAGCGCCGGACCATTGATCTTCATGAAGACCAGGCCCAGCCGGTGCGCCACGTACTCCATCAACGTGGTTTTGCCGTAGCCGGGCGGGGAAATCATCATCAGCAAGCCCATCAGGTCGCTGCGCTTGTTCTCGCCGACCGTGCCCATCTGCTTGGCCAGGTTGTCGCCGATCACGCCGAGGTAGACGTCGTTGATGAGCTTGTTGCGGACGAACGAGGACAACGGCCGCGCCTTGAACTCGGACAGGCGCAGGCTGTCGCGCTCGCGCGCGACGATGCGCTGGCGCACCGCCTGGTAGGCGTGGAAGGCAGGCACGAAGACGCCGCCGTGGTGCTGCAGGCGCGCCAGGAAGTCATCCAGCGACAGGGCCAGGCGGCCCTGTTGCAGGCGCGGGTGTTCGCCGAGCAGGCCTTCCACGGTGACCTGCAGGACGGTATCGCTGGCGCGGGTGCGCAGCGCACGCTGGACCAGCAGCAGCGCGGCGGCCTCGTCGACGTAGCCCGCGTGGTCGGCCAGCGCCGGGGTCCGGCACAGGCCGCGCAGCCACTGCCCTGCCAGCGCCCAGCGCGCGGACAGGCCGTCCTGCTCGCGCTGCAGCGCGCGCTCCAGGCTGTCGCGCTGGCCAGCCGCCTGCAGCTGCTGGCCCAGGGCCTCGACCAGGGCGGTGGCGTAGCGGCTGCTGGCGAACACCGGCTCGCCCCGCGACAACTCATCGGCCAGATAGGCCGCCGCGGCCACATGGTCGGCGGCGGTGAACGGCAGGCCGTGCTCCTCGTTGAACGCGGCCAGCGCCAATGCCATCTCCGCGCGCAGGGCCAGCTGGCCTTCGTCGGAACCAAACAGCCGTGCGATCGCATCCGCACCGGCCTGGCGTGCCGGCCACTGCACGACATCCTCGCGGCGCTGGCGGGCGGCCCAGAACAGCATGGCCAACGCACGCACGCGCGGCGCGTGCAGCAAGGTGCCCGCGGCCTGCTGCAATGGCAGCAGCGCGCGCAGGATCAGGCTGGCGTCGTGGTCGTGGATGCCGCGCTCGTAGCCTTCCCGATAGCGCGGGGCGGCGAAATCGCGCACCACCCGATCCAGCGTCGCGGGTACGGCCGCGTCATGCTGCAGGGTAGCCAGGTCCAGGCCATCACGGTTCTCCATCGCGGCGCGCAGCACGCTCCCGGCCAGGTACTCGCCACGGTAGAGCGCGTCCGATTCCGAATCCAGGCTGAGCTGCCAGTACGGCTTGAGCGCGGCCAGTTCGGGGTCGTGCAGGGTTTCGAGGAAATCGGTGCCGGTGAGGTGGATGGCCAGCTCGTCACCGCGCGGCAGGATGGTCAGGTCCAGCGCCTGGGTGTTGACGCTGAAGCGGTGGCGCGGCCCCAGCCGCACCACATTGCCGCCGGCCTCGAACAGGTCACTGCGGTCGCGCAGCGCACGCACGGCCTGGTCGCGCACGCCCTTCAGGCGTGACTCGATGTCGTCGGCCTTGACGCTGTCCCGCAGGCTGCGCAGGCGCTCGGCCAGTTCACGCAGCTTGAGGATCAGCGGATCGCCGGCGAAGAACGCGTTGAGCTCGTCGGCACTGGCGAAGCGCTCGGTACGCTTGGCCAGGCCGTCCAGGATGCGATTGGCCGCGTCCAGCACCGAGCGCGCCTTGCGCTGGCGCTCATCCAGCAGCGCCTGCTTGTGTGCCTCGAAGGCATCGATCAGTTCTTCGCGCTTGGCCAGGATGTCGCCGAGGAACTGCTCGTGCTCGCCGAACTGGCTCTCCAGTTCCTCCAGCTGCACCAGCAGCCGTGACATCTGTTCGTCGGCGCGTTCGGGGTCGGTGGCCATCGCCAGCGCGCTGGTGATGGCCTGCGAGAACAGCGCGAACTGCGCGGCGAACTGGGCCACCGCTTCGGCCGAGCCGAGCGTGCGCCGACGGTGTTCGGCGCGGGCACGGGTCTGGTTGAGGCGCGCATAGATAGCCGAGATCGCCTCGACCACGCGGGTGCGTGCGGTGGCATCGTCGACGTTCAGCCCGGCCATCAGTTCGGAGAGCATGTCCAGGTCGGCCGACATCGCGCGCAGCCCGGCCAGCTGCTCGTCGAGCACGCGCGCGCTGCCGGCCTGCTGGGCGGCGTCGTCCAGTGCCTGCAGGCGTTCGCCCAGCGGGGCCAGGGCAGCATCGCCGGCCAGGAACGCGCCGGTCGCCGCGCCGATGCGCTGGTGCGCCTCCTGCAACGCGGCGGTCATCGCATCGATCAGGTCGGTGTCGATGTAGCGGTAATCGCGGATGGTGAGCAGGTGGCCACGCTGGGTCGAGATCGCGTTGAGCGCCTCGACGAAGGACTGCACCTCGGTCCAGTTTTCCGGCTGCAGGCGGGCCAGCAGGGTCTTCTGCGTGGCCTGCGCCTGGGCCATCGCCTGCGCCGACTGGGCGCGGATCGACTGCACCTTCTCGTACTCGTCCAGCACCGACTCGCCGGTGCCGCTGATCTCGCGCAGCAGGCTGACCGCGCCGCCACACTCGGCATCGTCCAGCCAATGGTGTGCATCGAACAGGCGGCGGGTGTCCTGCACCAGGCGCTGGTACCGCTGCACCGAGACGTCATCGCCTTCGATGGTGCGTGCCAGGTCGAGCAGGTTGGAAATGCCACGGACCAGCTCGGCATTGCCGATGCGGCCCATGAAGGTGTTGCCGGGGGGCCGGCTGGCCGCGAATTCGTCGCTGCTGAACGGGGTCTGCCAGACCTGCATGGCGTGGATCCGCGTCGGCTCGTCTCCCTCGGCATGGAACAGCACCATGCGCCCGTCATGCATGAAGGCGTAGCCGTGGCCGAACACCGGGTTCTGCAGCACGCGCTGGATGGTGTTGTAGACGAACAGCGCCGAGCGCCCGCCCTCGCGCTCGTAGAAGATGTAGAGCACGTCCTCGCCGTTGGGCGAGCGGATGGCGCGCTTGAACTGCATGCCGTCCATGGCCGCATCGAAGGCCTTGTGCTCGCCGCTCTGCAGGTAATACCCGCCGGGGAAGATGATGCCGTGGTCCTCGGGCAGCTGCACGCAGGCCTGCACGATCGCATCGTTGCGGATGATGTTGCCGGTGAGGGTGTTGTAGATCAGCCCGCGCCAGACGGTTTCGCGGTAAGGCAGCACCTTGAGCAGGATCAGCGAGCCGACCCGGGCGAAATCGAACTGGGCATCGTCCAGCGACTGGGTGCTGTCATCCACCGGTTCGCTGTAGACGCCCTGCCCGCTCTCGGTGTTGTTTTCGACCTTGATGGTCAGGTCGCCGCCGGTGGTCTCCACGAACAGGGTGTCGAGGATGTTCAGGTGGGCATGGCGACCGGTCACGGCCATGTCGCGGGTGGCGCGGGTCCACTCGAAATCGAACGGCGGCGGCAGTGCGATGTCGCGCTCGCCACGTGCGTCCAGGTAGGTGAGCTCGCCATCGCTGGCCAGTGCCCAGCGGAACACGCGCACATCGCTGCTGCGTTCGCCGATCTGGAACGCCGCCAGCAGCTTGTCGCCGATCACGATCAGCTGCAGCAGCCGGGCGTGCTTGTAGTAGGCATACAACTCGCCGAAGTCATGCACGAAGCCGGGCTGGGCCAGGAAGCTCCCCTTGGCGTCGACCGGCACCACGTCGTAGCCATCGTTGGCCTGGACCAGGCGGTACAGGCCGAACACGTCCTCGACCCGGGTCTGGGTCTTGAGGCCGATGAAGACGTTGTAGCCGAACAGCAGCAGCTCGGGGCCGACCTGCACGATATCGCGGCCGACGCAGTTGTTTTCGCTGCGGATGCGGAAGCGTCCGGTGACCTCCAGCCGGCTGTCGCCGAACTCGGCCAGGCGCTGCCGGTTCAGGGCATCGGCGACCGTGCGCAGGCGGCTGCCCTGCTCGCCGAGGCGGCGGCGCAGGACCTCATAGGCGCCGCCCTGGGCGACCGCCTGGTCGACGCTGGCGGTGGCTTCCGGCACGGACGGCACGGGACGGTTGGCGGTATCGGACATCGGCTTCCTTCCGGCTCAGTTGCAACCGGCCGGGCAAACCGGCCGGGATAGGCGTGGCGATGGCCACACGGCCACCGCCAGGGTCGAGCGCGCCACGCGGGCGGCGCTCGATTGGGGGTCTCAGCGGGTTTCGACCACCGCGGCGGTCACGGTGGTCACCGTGTCCGTGGTGTCTTCGCTGATCTGGCGCGGGGCGTCCTGGCGCGGGCTCACGCCCAGGTAGCGCTGCATCAGGTCCTGCACGATCGGGCTCTTGTCGGCCAGGCCTTCGATCGACTTGCCCAGCGACACCGCCTTGATCAGGTTCTCGAACATGCCGCCGTCGCCACCGACCAGGTCGATGTCGGCATTGCGCAGCGCGCTGGCGATGACCCCGGCGTTCTCGCGCGAGACTTCCTTGCCGGCTTCGATCGAGGCCAGGGCCTGCTTGAGGCTGTTGTCGAGCATCATGCGGAACTCCTCGTGGCCACGCGCGGTGTCGCTGAGCGAGGCGATCGCCTCGAACTTGCGCACCAGGCCCTCGGCTTCGGCGAGCAGCTTCTTCTGCACCACGCCCGCCTCGGCGCCGCCGACCGACTCGGTCGCGGTGGCGCGGGCGCGGCCCATCTGTTCTTCGCCCTGGGCCTGCGCCTGCAGGTTTTCAGCCAGCACGCGGGCTTCGTTGGTGCCCTGCTTGAGGTTGGCGTCGGCCTTGGCCTCGATCACCCGGGCCTCGGCGATGCCGACCTTCTCGATGGCCAGCGCGGAGGCTTCGCGCACCTGCGCCTCGGCCAGGCCGGGCGCGGCCTGCTCGGCGCGGGTGCCGTCGGCGAGCAGGCGCTTGGCGTCGGCCTGCTTGCCGGCCGCCTCGTGCTCGGCCTGGGCCAGGGTGGTGATCTCCACCGCGCGGTGCTTGGCCGCGGTCTCGCCGGCCTGCGCTTCCTTGACCTGGCGCACCAGCTGTTCCTGCGCGCGGGCTTCGGCTTCGAGGATCAGCACCTGCTTCTGGCGGTCGGCCTCGGAGACCTCACGCACTTCCTTGATGCGCTCTTCTTCCTGCGCCACGGTCTTGTCGATGGCGATGCGCTCGCGGGTGATGTTGGCCACGTCCATCTTGCCGGACTCGACCACCTTGTCGCGCTCCACGCCCTGCAGCTGCACTTCGCGCTGGGTGGTGACCTGCTCCAGCTGACGTGCACGCTCGACCCGCTCGGCTTCGATCGCCACCGCACGCTGGCGGTTCTGCTCGGCCACTTCGACTTCGCGCATGCGGTTCTGCTCGCGGATCTCGATCACTTCCTGCGCTTCGATGCGGGCCTGCTCGGACAGCTGGCGCTGTTCTTCCTGGACCTTGGCGGTCTCGGCCTCCTCGCGCGCACGGATGGTGTCGATCTCGCGCTTCTGGCGGGCTTCGGCTTCGGCCTGCTGGCGTTCGAGGGCCAGCAGCGCTTCGCGCGCTTCGACGTTCTTCTTGGTGATGGCCAGCTTTTCGTTCTGCTCCAGCTCGTTGGTCACCACGTTGTGGGTGGCGGTGAGCTCGGTGATCTTGCGGATGCCCTGCGCGTCGAGGATGTTGTTCTGGTCCAGCAGCAGCTTGGGGGTCTGCTCCAGGTAATCGATGGCCACGTCTTCCAGCGCGTAGCCGTTGAGGTCGTTGCCGATCACCGCGATGATCTCGTCGCGGAATTCCTGGCGCTTCTCGAACAGTTCGGTGAACTCGAACTTCTTGCCGACCGTCTTCAGCGCTTCGGAGAACTTGGCGTTGAACAGCTCATCCACCGCATGCTTGTCCGAGGCGCGATCGGCGCCGATCGCCTTGGCCACGCGCAGCACGTCGGCCTGGGTTTCATTGACGCGCAGGTAGAAGGCCACGGCGATGTCGGCACGCATGTTGTCGCGGCAGATCAGGCCTTCCTTGCCGCGGCGGTCGATCTGCAGGGTGATCAGGCTGATCCGCATCAGCTCGGCGCGGTACAGCACCGGGATGATCAACGCGCCGGTGAAGTGCACCTTCGGCTGGGAGCTCATGTCGTTGACGATCAGGGCCACGCCCTGGTCCACCTTGCGGTAGAAGGCCTTGAACAGGCCAGCGAGGCCGAGCAGAAGGACCAGCAGGATGCCTACCCCGATCACGAACGGGGCCAAGGTCGCAAAACTCATCGATGGATCTCCTTATCGCCCGGAATCAGGCTGTCTTGGATGGAAAGCGCGGGGTGGTCGGTTTCACGCGCCACCAGGTAATGGTTGTGTTCGGCCACGTAGTCCAGCAGGACCAGGCGCTCGCCGCGCGTCAGGATCACGCCTTCGCGCGTGCGCACCTGCAGGATCAGCCCGGCGCCGCCGTCATCGACGGTGGCGTAGCCGCTGCTGGCGCTGACCTGGGGCGAGGCGACCACGCCCACCCGGCCCAACAGCGAGGCCTGCTCGACCGGGCGCAGGCGCAACAGCAGGCGCCGGATCGGGCGCAGCACCATCACGCTCAGCGGCACGGCGGGAATCAGCGCGAGTACGGCGGTGACGCTGCCGGCCAGCCACCGCACCGGCGTCGGCAATGACTGCAGCAGGAACAGATGCACGAAATAGGTGGCGGTCCAGCCGAAGAAGGCCAGCAGCGCGATCACCAGCATCACCGGTGCGCCGCCCAGGCCGAGTCGCGAGAACATGCCGGAAATGCCGTGCAGACCGTCATCGCCCAGATGCAGGTCCATGCCGTCGTGGGCCATGCCGTCATCGACCACGCCGCAGGCGGCCAGCATCCAGTACAGCACGGCAAACGCCAGCACGACGCTGTACGGCAGCGTGGGGAACGTCAACACGACGTTGAGGAACTCGTTCATTCCGTGTCTTCCCTGCGATGGCGGCCGACCTTTCCCCCGGCTGCCTCCTGTGGGCACGCGCTCCGGCGTGCCCCGACTACGCGCCGTACCGGCCGCGCCATGTCCTGTCGATGCTACGTGAAATTTGCGGCTACGCCCATAGCAGCGCCGCCACGCGAAGCGCGGCGGGCATCAGGGGGTGTCGGCAATGGCCGGACCCGGCCCCCTGGGGGGCCGCCGTCGATCAATCGGCTTCGTGGCAGTCGGCGCGGCGCACTTCTTCGACGAACTTGCGCATCTTGTAGCCGTCCTTGATGCCCGGCTCGGACTCGATCCCGCTGGACACGTCCACGCCCCAGGGCAATGTGGCCACGATCGCGTCGAACACATTGTCCGGGGTGATCCCGCCGGCGAGCAGGAACGGCCGGTGCAGCCCGGTCGGCAGGCGGGTCCAGTCGAACGCCACGCCGGTGCCGCCACCGCCGCCCGGGGCGTGGCTGTCGAACAGGAAGCCGGCCGCGCTGGGGAAGCGCAGCTGCAGTTGGCGGGCATTGACGTCGTCACGCCCGCCCATCGCCACGGCCTTCAGGTACGGCATGTTGAAGCTGCGGCAGAACGCCTCGTCCTCGTCGCCGTGGAACTGCAGCAGGGTCGGCCGCACGGTGCGCAGCACCTCGCGCACTTCTTCCTTGCTGTTGTCGCGGAACAGCGCCACCACGTCGACCATCGGTGCGATCGCCTGGCGCATCGCACGCGCCTCGGCCGGCGCGACCCGGCGCTTGCTCTCGCGGGCGAAGATGAAGCCCACCGCGTCCACCCCCAGCTCCCCCGCCAGGCGTACGTCGCCGGCGCGGGTCATGCCGCAGAACTTGATTCGGGTGCGATAGAAAGAGCGGCTCATAAAGTGACCTCGGCGGGCAGGTGCCAGTTGTCGGGGTACAAGGGTCCAACGAACACCAATCCCTGTGGCGGTGCGGTCGGTCCGGCCACGGTGCGGTCCTGGCCGGCCAGCAGCTCGGCCATCCACGACACCGGTTTGTCCCCGGATCCAACCAGGATCAGTGAACCGACGATATTGCGCACCATGTGATGAAGGAATGCATTGGCCTGAACGCAGACCTCCACCACCTCACCGTCGCGGCGCACGCTGATGGCCTGCAGCTCGCGACGGGCATGCAGGGCTTCGCACTGGATGCTGCGGAAGGCGCTGAAGTCGTTTTCGCCCAGCAGCGCCTGCGCCGCCGCGTGCATCCGCCCCGCATCGAGCGGGCGCCGCTCCCAGCTCAGGGTCTGGCGCTCCAGCGCGGGCCGCACCTGGCGGTTGAGCAGGCGGTAGCGGTAGCGCCGGGCCCGGGCCGAGAACCGCGCATGGAAGTCGTCGGCCACCGGTGCGCACCAGCGCACCGCGATCGACCGCGGCAACCGGGTGGTGGTCCCCAGGGTCCAGCCGCGCGGATCGCGGACCACGTCGGTGTCGAAGTGGACCACCTGGCATTGGCCGTGCACGCCGGCATCGGTGCGCCCGGCGCAGGTGACGTGGATGGGCGCATCGGCCACCGAGGACAGCGCCTCCTGCAGGCTGGCCTGCACGCTGGGGCAGCCACTTTCGCCCAGTTGCTGCCAGCCCTTGTAGTCGCTGCCGTCGTATTCCACGCCCAGTGCGTAGCGCATGGTCAACCTCTGTAAGTCGGGGGAAACCGGCCAGGGCCGGCCAGGGGGTCAGGCCGGGTCGCGTTCGGACCACACCGCCAGTTCGTTGCCACCGGGCTCGACGAACTGGAAGCGGCTGCCGCCAGGAAAGGAGAACACCGGTTTGACCACCCGGCCACCGTGGGCGGCAACCGCCTCGGCCATCGGCGCCAGGTCATCGGCATAGATCACCAGCAGGCCGGCGCCGGCGCTGGCGGTGCACGGGGTGCCGCGGAAGAACCCGCCCTGCAGGCGGCCATCATCGAAGGCCGTGTAGTCCGGGCCGTAATCGACGAAGGACCAGCCGAACACCGCGCTGAAGAACGCGCGGCTGGCGGCCGGGTCGGTGGAGGCGAACTCCACGTAATCCAGCCGCCGCTCCCGCCCGGGGTGTGCAGGCGCCGCGCTCATCCCAGCCGCGCCAGCAGTTCGCGCGCCTGCGCCTGGCTGTGCGGATCGGCGGCCTGGGCCACTTCCTGCAGCAGGATGCGGGCGGTATCGGCATCGCCCAGGTCCAGGTAGGCGATCGCCAGTTCCAGTCGATCACGGCCGGCGGCCGGAATGGCATGCGCGTCGGCAGCGCCGCTGTCATCGCCGTGCGCGGGAGCCTCGTTCACCGGCTCGTCGGCCACGGCCTCGGGATCGGCGTGGGCGACGGCGCTGTCGTCGGGGAATTCGAACACGCCGCGGAAGGACGGTTGCGCGGCGGCCGCCAGCGCATGCGCCGGCGGCGCGACGAAGGCGTCGGCGTCAGCGTCGCTGTCGGCCACGGCCGGTACCGCATCGGCGACCACGTCGTCCGCCGGGGCCACGTGCGGTGCGCGATGGCCGGGCTCCGGTTCCAGGCTGAACACCGGCTCGCGACGCTGGCCATCGAGCACGTAGTCCGGCGGCGTGGCGTAGTCCTCGCTGTCCAGCGCGTCCGCCACCGGTGCGTCTTGCTGGGCGGCCAGTTCATCCACGTAGTCGGCGGCAGGCACGGCAGCGGCCAGCGCGGCGGCGTCCAGGCCATCGCGACGCAGCGGCGGCAGCGGCGAGGGCTTGCGCCGGCGTGCCACGGCCCAGCCGGCGACGACCAGCAGCAGGATGCCCAGGCCCAGCCAGTACCAGCCCGCGCCCCCACCCTCGCGCGCGGCCGGGGCCTGGCCCAGGCGCTGCTGCGCGGCGGCCAGGTCACTGTCTTTCATCGCGATCAGGGAGTCCTGCTGCTTCTGCAGTTTTTCCAGCTCGGCCACGCGGCCGCGCAGTTCCTGGATCTCGGCATCGCGCGTGGCCACGTCTTCCTTGGCCTGGCGAAGTTGGTCGTTGCCCAGCATGTCACCCTCACTGCCGGCGGCGGTGCCGGTGGTTGTCCCTGCGTTGTTGTCGGTGGCCGCGACCGCCGGGGCGATCTCTAGGCGTGCACCGCTGGCCGCGGCCGGCGCGGTGGCCGGGCCCGGGGTGGCGGCGACGCCGCTGCTGGCCGGTTGCGGGATGGCTGCACGCGACTGGCGCCACTGCGCGGCATGCTCGCGCACGATCGCGGCCGCTTCGTTGGCATCGATCGGCGTGGCATTGTCGCCAGCGGGACCACGCAGCACCGCGCCCTGCTTGAGCAGGTTGACGTTGCCACGGATGAAGGCCTCGGGATTGGCCCGCAACAGCGCGATCATCGCCTGGTTGCGGTTGATGCCCTGCTCGCGCGCCATCGCACCGGCGATCTGCGACAGGGTCTGCCCGCGCTGGACGGTGATGCTGCCATCGGCGGCCAGGCGCGCCGCGGGCGGCGCCGGTGCGGGTGCGGCGGCACGTGGGCTGGCGTTGCGCGGCGGCACCGGGGCGGTGCGCGACGGGGTGTCCTGGGCTGGCGGGGTGGGCGTTGCCGCCGCCGCTGCAGCTGCCGGCACCGGTTCCGGGTCACGCACGATCGCGTTGGACATCGCGCCGGCGGGGGCGACGATTTCCGGTTCGGCCACGGCCAGCGCGCTGTTGGGCGCGTCGACCAGGGCCGAGTACTCACGGACCAGGCGGCCCTGGCCCCAATCGGCTTCGATCAGGAAATTGAGCGAGGGGGTCGTGACCGGGGCCTGGGTGCTGACCCGGACCACCGCCCTGCCCTGCGCGTTGCGGGTGAGCTCGAACTGCAGCTCGCTGACCAGCCCGACCGGGCGTTCCAGCCCCACCCGGGCGAAGGTCACCGGCGACGCCAGGGCGACGCGCAGGTTCTGCAGCTCGGCCGGGTCGGCCGAAATGACCGGAATTTCGGCCAGCAATGGCTGGCCGGGCTTGGACAGCACGCGGATATCGCCCAGGCCCAGGGCCATGGCGGAGCTGCTGGCGAGGGCCAGCACCAGCGTGGAGACATACTTGAGCGGGCGCAGTGCGCCCGGAGCCCGGTTCTTCATGGCGGCCAATATAACGGCTCCCCCCGTGATCGGCGATGTTTTGTAGTGCAGCCGCCGATGGCATCCCCATGCCACCGGCGGTACGCGATCAGCCTTCGGCGGCGACCAGTTCGGCCAACTGCACCGCATTGAGCGCGGCGCCCTTGCGGATGTTGTCCGAGACGATCCACAGGTTCAGGCCACGCGGGTGCGAAAGATCCTCGCGGATGCGGCCGACATACACCGCATCGGTGCCCGAGGCGTGGGTGACCGGGGTCGGGTAGCCCCCGGCTTCGTGCCGGTCCACCACTTCCACGCCGGGCGAGCGCGAGAGCAGCTCGCGCGCCGCGTCCGGGGTGACCTTCTCGCGGGTTTCGATGGTGACCGCCTCGGAGTGGCCGTAGAACACCGGCACGCGCACCGCGGTGGGGTTCACCAGGATGCTGTCGTCGCCGAGGATCTTGCGGGTTTCCCAGACCAGCTTCATTTCTTCCTTGGTGAAGCCGTTGTCCTGGAAGTCGTCGATGTGCGGGATCAGGTTGAAGGCGATCTGCACCGGGAAGCGCTGCGGGTCGATTTCCTGGAAGCTGAGCAGCTGGCCGGTCTGCTTGCCCAGTTCCTCCAGCGCCGAACGCCCGCCGCCGGACACCGACTGGTAGGTGGCCACGTTGATGCGCTCGATGTGGTACTTGCGGTGCAGCGGGGCCAGCGCGACGAGCATCTGCATGGTCGAGCAGTTCGGGTTGGCGATGATGCCGCGCGGGCGGAGCTTCAGCGCCTCCGGGTTGACTTCGGAGACCACCAGCGGCACGTCATCGTCGTAACGGAACGCCGAGGAGTTGTCGATCACCACCGCACCGGCGGCGGCGAACGTCGGGCCGTACTCCTTGGAGACGCTGCCACCGGCGGAGAACAGCGCGATGTCCACGCCGTTCGGATCGAAGGTGCTCAGGTCCTGGACCTTGATCTTGCTGCCCTGGAAGTCGATCTCGCCACCGGCCGAACGCGAAGACGCCAGCAGGCTCAGCGTGGCGATCGGGAAGTTGCGCTCGGCCAGGATGGCCAGCATGGTTTCGCCGACGGCACCGGTGGCACCGACGACGGCGACGTGGAAACGACGATCTGGATTGTTCATGGGGGAACCTCGTGTTGGGTGGACCGACCGTCGGTCGGTACCTGCCTTGTTTGGGGGATGGGCACCGACCAACGGTCGGTACCTGCCGGAATGTTGAATGTGCGTGCCGACCAACGATCGGTACCTGCCGTGCCTTGGAGATGTGTACCGACCCACGGTCGGTACCTACCGGTTCGGGAACCTCGCCTGTTGGCCGGCGCGGTTCCCTATCGTTTTGCGTCGTCGATTTTCTTGCCGCCCACGGTCGCGCCGCCGGTTTTCACGGCAGCGACCGCGTCAGCGTTGATCGCGCTCGGCGGGTGGCCGGCGTTCGGGCCCTGCCCGAGTGCGGCGGTCAGGTTGTCCACGGCCAGCTGCACCATCGCCCGGCGCGTGGCCTGGCTGGCGCTGCCGATGTGCGGGGTCAGCACGATGTTGTGCAGGGCGAGCAGTTCCGGGCGTACCGTCGGCTCGCCTTCGAACACGTCCAGCCCGGCCGCGGCGAGCCGGCCGTTGGCCAGGGCGTCGGCCAGTGCGAGCTCGTCGACGATGCCACCGCGGGCGATGTTCACCAGGGTGGCGGTGGGCTTCATCTTCGCCAGTGCGGGGGCATCGATGATGTGGTGCGAGGATGCGTTGTAGGGCAGCACCAGCACCAGGTGATCGACCTGCCCGAGCAGGGTGTCCAGGTCCACGTACTGCGCGCCGACCTCGGCCTCGGTGGCCTCGGGCAGCCGCGAACGGTTGTGGTACAGCACGCGCATGCCGAAGCCGAGCGCACCGCGGCGGGCGATGCCCTGCCCGATCCGGCCCATGCCGAGGATGCCCAGCGTGCTGCCGTGGATGTCCGCGCCGAGCATGGTCTGGAACGACCACTGGCCCCACTGGCCGTCGCGCAGCCAGCGCTCGGACTCGGTGATGCGGCGCGCGGTGGCCATCAGCAGCGCGAAGCCGAGGTCGGCGGTGGTCTCGGTGAGCACGTCCGGAGTGTTGCTGGCCAGGATGCCGGCGGCGCTGAGCGCGTCGACGTCCAGGTTGTTGTAGCCCACCCCGACGTTGGCGATCGCGCGCAGCTGCGGCGCGTTGCCGATCTCGGCCGCGCCGATGCGTTCGTTGAGGGTGATCAGCGCCCCGTCCACGCCGGCCAGCCGTTCGGCCAGCTGTTGCGGCGTGTAGCGGGTGACGTCGCCGGTCATGTCCAGGTCGAAATGCTGCCCGAGCTGCTCAATGACATCATCGAACAGCGGCTGGCTGACCCAGACCCGGGGGCGCCGATCAGCCATCGATCGTGCCCGGGATGCGCGGGGTGATCTCGCCGACATCGCCACACTGGGCGCGGTGGCGCAGTGCCTGGTCCATCAGCACCAGGGCCATCATCGCCTCGGCGATCGGGGTGGCGCGGATGCCGACGCAGGGATCGTGGCGGCCGGTGGTGATGACATCGACCGCGTTGCCGGCCGCATCCACCGTGGCACCGGGCAGGCGCAGGCTGGAGGTGGGCTTGAGCACGATCGAGGCGGTGACCTGCTGGCCGGTGGAGATGCCGCCGAGGATGCCGCCGGCGTGGTTGCTGGCAAAGCCCTGCGGGGTGATCAGGTCGCGGTGCTCGGTGCCAAGCTGGGCGGCGCTGGCAAAGCCGTCACCGATCTCCACGCCCTTGACCGCGTTGATGCTCATCAGCGCGGCGGCCAGTTCGCCGTCGAGCTTGCCGTAGATCGGCTCGCCCCAGCCGGGCGGCACGCCATCGGCGACCACGTTGACGCGCGCGCCGACCGAATCACCGGACTTGCGCAGCGCATCCATGTAGCTCTCCAGCGCCGGCACCTGGTCGGCGACCGGCCAGAAGAACGGGTTTTCTTCCACTGCCGACCAGTCATGCCCGGTCGGGGTGATCTCGCCCAGCTGCGAAAGGTAGCCGCGCACGGTCACGCCGAAGCGCTGCTGCAGCCACTTCTTGGCGACGACGCCGGCGGCCACGCGCATGGTGGTTTCGCGCGCGGACGAGCGTCCGCCACCGCGCGGGTCGCGGATGCCGTACTTCTGCCAGTAGCTGTAATCGGCGTGGCCCGGGCGGAACTGCTGGGCGATGTTTGTGTAGTCCTTGCTGCGCTGGTCGGTGTTGCGGATCAGCAGCGCGATCGGGGTGCCGGTGGTGCGGCCTTCGTACACGCCGGACAGGATCTCGATGTCATCGGCCTCGCGCCGCGCCGAGGTATGCCGGCTCTTGCCGGTGGCGCGACGCTGCAGGTCGTGGGCGAATTCGTCGGCACTGATCTCCAGCCCGGGCGGGCAGCCATCGATCACGCAGCCGATCGCCGGACCGTGCGATTCGCCGAAGGTGGTGACGGTCAGCAGTCTGCCGAAGCTGTTGGAACTCACGGCCGCTGCGCTGCCAGTTCGGTGATGCGGGCGCTGTGGGCGATCAGTTCACGGCATTCGACGGCAAAAATGCCCATCTGGCCGACCTTGAACTCGACCCACGCAAAGTCGACTTCCGGCAGCAGCTTGATGAGGTGCTGTTCGGACTCGCCCACTTCGCAGATGAGCAGGCCATCCTCGCTGAGGTGCAGCGGGGCGTCGCGCAGGATCTTGAGGACCAGGTCCAGGCCATCGGGACCGGCGCGCAGGCCCATGTCCGGCTCGTAGGAGTATTCCTGCGGCAGGGCATCGGTTTCGTCGTTGGTGACGTAAGGCGGGTTGGTGACGATGAGGTCGTAGTGGCGGCCGGTGAGACCGTTGAACAGGTCGGACTTGAGCAGGGTGACGTTGTGCGCCTGCAGGCGTTCCTTGTTCTCGTGCGCCAGCGCGAGGGCGTCGTCGCTGAGGTCGACGCCGTCCACTTCCCAATTGGGGTAGTAGTGGCCGATGGCGATGGCGATGCAGCCCGAGCCGGTGCACAGGTCCAGGGCGCGATGGACGTCGCGGCCGGCCAGCCACGGCTCAAAGCCGGTTTCGATGAGTTCGGCGATGGGCGAGCGCGGCACGAGGGCGCGGCGGTCGCTTTTGAAGCTCAGGCCGGCGAACCAGGCTTCACCGGTGAGGTAGGCAGCCGGGAGGCGTTCGCTGATGCGGCGTTCAAACAGGGCCAGCACCTCGGCCTTCTCCGCGGTGGTGACACGGGCGGCACCATAGGCCGGGCCGAGGTCGTGCGGGAGGTGCAGGCTGTGCAGGACGAGCTGGGTGGCTTCGTCCAGGGCATTGTCGTAGCTGTGCCCGAAGGTGAGCCCGGCGGCATTGAAACGGCTGGTGCCGTAGCGGATCAGGTCGATGATCGTATGGAGTTCGGCGGCCGTTTCGGCAGTCATGGCAAGGCAACAGACAAAGTGGCCCCCGATTATAGGCGACCCCATGCCCCCCGGCATCCGTTGCAGTGGAAAGTGGTTGGGCCCACCATTCCGGTGCCCTCCCCGTTTTCAGCCCACCGGGGCCTTTGACGGTGCGGCTGCCTCTGGCGTGGAAGAACCCCAAAAAACCCACCAGCGCCGCCTCCCCCCCTATCATGGTGGCCCCTTCCGGGAACGGGCTTTCCATGTTCAACCGCAACGCAGGCATCATTTTGCTCATCGCCCTGGCCGCCGGCCTGGGGCTGGTCGCCGCGCAGAAAGTGTTCGCGCCCTCCCCGGCCAGCGATCGCCCCGCCACCGAATCGATCACCTTCTACCCCCAGCCGCGTCCGCTGCCCGACTTCAACCTGGGCCAGTCCGACGGCACCCGCCTCATCCCCGGCGAGCTCAAGGGCCATTGGACCCTGGTCTTCCTCGGCTTCACCTTCTGCCCCGACGTCTGCCCGACCACCCTGGCCGACCTCGCCCAGGCCCAGAAGCAGTGGGAAGCCCAGCCGGACACCCTGCGTCCGCGCCTGGTCTTCATCTCCGTCGATCCCGAGCGCGACACCCCCACCCGCCTGGGCGAATATGTCCACGCCTTCCACAAGGACACCCTCGCCGCCACCGGCGACGTCCCCTCGCTGGAACGCTTTGCCACCTCGCTCGGCTTCGTCTTCCAGAAGGTGCCCGGCAAGCACTTCGACGAGAATCCCGAGGATTACACCCTCGAACACTCGGCCAGCCTGGCCGTGCTGGACCCGGACGGCAAACTCGCCGGCCTGATCCGCCCCCCCTTCAATGCGCAGGCCATTGCCCGCGACCTGCAGACGCTGACCGAGAAAACCGCACCATGAGCCTGACCACCACGCTGAGCTACGTCCTGCCCCACCGCCTGCTGTCCTCGATGGCGCGGCGCCTGGCGTATTCCAGCAACCCGCGGATCTCGCGCTGGCTGATCGATACCGTCACCGAGAAGTTCGGCGTCAACCTCGCCGAGGCCGCCAACCCCGACCCGCGCAGCTACGCCAACTTCAACCAGTTCTTCACCCGCGCCCTCAAGCCCGGCGCACGCGTGCCCGCGCCCGATCCGCGCACCCTGGTGATGCCCGCCGACGGCCGCATCAGCCAGCTTGGCGCGATCGAGGACGGCCGCATCTTCCAGGCCAAGGGCCAGTCCTTCACCGCCGCCGAACTGCTCGGCGATGCCGCCGATGCCGAGGTGTTCCGCCACGGCCTGTTCGCCACCGTCTACCTCTCGCCCAAGGACTACCACCGCGTGCACATGCCGTGGACCGGCACCCTGCGCGAAACCGTGCACGTGCCCGGGCGTCTGTTCAGCGTCGGGCCGGCGGCGGTCAACACCGTGCCGGGCCTGTTCGCCCGCAACGAGCGCCTGGTCTGCCACTTCGATACCGACTTCGGCCCGATGGTCTCGGTGATGGTCGGCGCGCTGCTGGTCTCCGGCGTGGAAACCGTCTGGGGCGGCGAAGAAATTCCTGCCTACGGCGACACCATCACCCGCAAGGATTACCGCAACAAGGGCATCACCCTGGAACGGTTCGCGGAGATGGCGCGCTTCAACTACGGCTCCACCGTCATCGTGCTGCTGCCGCCGGGCGTGGCCGAGTTCGCCCCGCACCTGGATGCCGAGCATGCCGTGCAACTCGGCCAGCCCCTGGCCACCCTGCGGTAACACCGCGCCATGCGTGGCAACCGCGCGTCCACGCCGCACAATCAAAAACGCCCCGGTTTCCCGGGGCGTTTTCATTGGTCGTGATCCGATCCGCTCAGATCTCGACCGGGCCGACGTCCATGCCGTCGTAATCCTCGACGCCATTGGCCTCGGCCAGCGCCTGCAACTCGTGGTTGCGGGCATCCAGCGACGCCTCGTCGTGCACCTCGGCGCGCTCCACGTGCAGCACGTGGTACGGCGCCTCGCCTTCCTCCAGGTCCGGTTCGAAGATCTCCACCAGCGTGTAGCCCATGCCGACCAGCTTCTCGGACAGGCCGGTCAGCGGCTCCGGGGTGGTGTTGACGAAGAAATAGCCCCACAGCATCGGGCCATTGAGGTCCCAATCGGTGTTCTCGCGGATGTTGGCGAACATCTCGTTGATCGCGGTGATATCCATCTTGCTGTCCTGTGTGCGTCTACCTGTGGGCCGTGGCACGCAGCCCCGGCCGGCGATGGATGTGCTGCAGCGCGCGGGCTGCAGGCGTAATGCCGGCAGCCTACTCCTTTCCGGCGGCGCTTACCTGTCGCAGCCCTGCAGCTTGAGCACCTGCCCCTGCTTGAGCGCGTAGGCCGGCGCCTTGAGCCCGTTGGCACGCGCCAGCTCGCGCACGTCGCACTGGAACTTGTCGGCGATCGCGCCCAGGGTCTGGCCCTTGCCGACCTTGTGGCTGCGTACCGGCTTGGCCTTGGCCTTCGGCTTGGCGGCCGGCGTGGCCACCGGCGCGATCGGCGTGGCGGCCACGGCCGTGGCCTGCACCTGCGCCACCGGCACCACGCTGCCCACCGCCACGTTGCCGGTATAGCTGGCCGCGCTCGGCCGCACGATCGCCGCATTGAGGTCGGCGGTGATCAAGGTGCGCGCCAGGTCCGCACGCGGACCGCTGACGCAGTAGCGGTTGTAGAGACCGGCGATGCGGGTGGTGGCGTTGATCGTGGTGCCGGCCGGGATCCAGCCGTCGGCCTCGTACCGCGGGTTGAGGTTGCGCAGCGCGCGCATGTAACCGTCGCGGGTGCCGGCGCTGCCCAGGCAGATGGTCAGCTCATAGATGCTGGTCGACTTGGCCAGGCGGATCGTGGCCGGCTGCGCGCTGATCTTCGGGAACTCCACGCCGTACTGCTGCGGGTGCAGGTAGATCCACGCCGCGGCGATCACCATCGGCACGTAGTCCTTGGTTTCACCGGGGAACTGGTTGTACACGCTGTCCACCCAGAAGCCCTGTCCGCCACTCTGCTTGAACACGCGCGCGGCGCGGCCTTCGCCGCCGTTGTAGCCGGCCAGCGACAGCTCGACGTTGCCGTTGAGCTCGCGCATGCGTTCATTGAGATAGGTCGCGCTGGCCTCGGCGGCGCTGCGTGCATCGAAGCGGGTGTCGAACCCGGTACCGTCCGGGCCCAGCCCGAAGCGACGCCCGGTAGCGGGCATGAACTGCATCAGCCCGGCGGCGCCCGCACGCGAAGAGGCATGCACGCGGCCATTGGACTCCTTGGCCATGATCCCGAACAGCAGCGCTTCGGGCAGGCCCCGCTTTTCCCACTCGGGCCACATCACCGCACGCAGGTTCTGGTAGTTCTCGTAGGTGGTCATCAACGCCGGGCGCATGTCGGTCAGCCAGCGGCGGATGCCGGCCTGCACGGCCGGGTTGTACTCGACCATGCTGTCGAAGGCGTGGCGCTTGTCATTCAACAGCGCCGCGGCGCGCGCGGCCTCGGGCACGTCGGCGGCGAGCGGGCTGGTGTGGTCCGGGTCGGCCTCGAGCAGGCCGCCATCGCTGGCCAGCGTGGCGTCGTCGCTGTCGCGGGTATCGGCGTTGTCCTTGAGCAGGCGCTTGTAGGCCGGCAGCATGTTGCTCACCTGGCAGCCCTTCTGGGCCACGCAGGCACTGATCACGTCCTCCATGTCCTCCAGCGCGGCATCGCCTTCGTTCTTGCCCTTCGGATCGGCGTTGGCCACCAGTACCAGCGCGTCGCGGTAGCGCTTCTCGGCGGCGGCCATGCGCTGGTCCAGCGCCTCGATCTTGGCCTTATCACGCGCGGAAACCCGCTGGGCATGTGCCTCGGGCACGAACGACAGCATCGCAGCCAGCGCCAACAGCGGCCAACCACGGACAAGCAAGACAGGAACGGGCATTTTTGGCACTGTGTGCGAAAGAAGGGGCAGAGTAGCCGCGCCGCTTGCATCGGGGCAACCCGGCAGGCAGCCGGACCTGCGCCGACGTTTAGAATCCAGCCTATTCAGATACCCTCCCCACACCGCACGTCCACCAGCGAGTTGACCATGGATCCGATCCTGCTCGGCAAAGGCATCACCGACGACATCGCCGTGACCCTGCAACCCCGCCTGGGCAACCGCCACGGCCTGGTGGCCGGGGCGACCGGCACCGGCAAGACGGTCACCCTGATGACCCTGGCCGAAGGTTTCTCGCGGATCGGGGTGCCGGTGTTCCTGGCCGACGTGAAGGGCGACGTGTCCGGCCTGGCCGTGCCCGGTGCGGGCAGCGAGGCACTGCTGCAGCGGGCCGCCGAAATCGGCGTGAGCGACTACGCGCCCGCGGCCAGCCCCACCATCTTCTGGGACCTGTACGGCAAGCTGGGGCACCCGGTGCGCACCACCGTGAGCGAAATGGGCCCCACCCTGCTCGCGCGCATCCTGGAACTCAACGACACCCAGTCCGGCGTGCTCGACATCGTCTTCAAGCTGGCCGACGACCGCGGCCTGCTGCTGCTCGACCTGGACGACCTGCGGGCGCTGCTCGGCCTGGTCGCCGACGAGCGCAAGGACATCTCCACCGAATACGGCCTGGTCAGCGCGCAGACCGTGGCGGCGATCCAGCGCTCGCTGCTGCGCCTGTCCCAGGATGGCGGCGAAGCCTTCTTCGGCGAGCCGGCCCTGGAACTGGCCGACATCATGCGGGTCAACCACGATGGCCGTGGCGTGATCGGCATCCTGGCCGCCGACCAGCTGGTGCTCAAGCCCAGGCTGTACTCCACCTTCCTGCTGTGGCTGCTGTCGGAGCTGTTCGAGACGCTGCCGGAAGTGGGCGACCTGGACAAGCCCAAGCTGGTCTTCATCTTCGACGAGGCCCACCTGCTGTTCGACGACGCCCCGCCGGCGCTGGTCCAGCGCATCGAGCAGGTGGTCCGCCTGATCCGCTCCAAGGGCGTGGGCGTGTACTTCTGCTCGCAGTTCCCCGATGACGTGCCGGCCAATATCCTGGGCCAGCTCGGCAACCGCGTGCAGCACGCGCTGCGTGCCTTCACCCCGCGCGACCAGAAGGCGGTGCGGACCGCCGCCGAAACCTTCGTCCCCAATCCGAAGCTGGACGTGGCCGCCGTACTGGCCAAGCTCGGCACCGGCGAAGCCCTCGTCTCGACGCTGCAGGACAAGGGCATTCCTTCGCCCGTACAGCAGACCCAGATTGCACCGCCGCGCTGTCGGATGGGCGCGATCAGCGAGGCCGAGCGCGCCCAGGTGCGTGCCGGCAGCCCGGTCGGCAGCCGCTACGACACCGCCATCAACCGCGAATCGGCCGCCGAACTGCTGGCCCAGCGCGCGCAGAAGGCGGTCGAACAGGCGGATGCGCCCAAGGCCCGCACCCGCGAGCAGGACGACCAGCAGGAAGGCGGCTTCGGGCAGTCGATCAAGGACGCCATCTTCGGCACCAAGCGCCGCCAGGGCATGATTGAAACGATGGCCAAGCAGACCACCCGCACCGTCGGCACCAAGCTGGGCAACCAGATCGTGCGCGGCATCCTGGGTGGCCTGTTCGGCGGCAAACGCTGATACTCGGTGCCGCGCCGCCTGCCGCGGCACCTTTTGAAGAGCACAGACAGACCCGATGTCGCGTTGGCGCCCCCCTGCGGAAAAAAGTACGGCCCTGATCACCGCACAGGGCCACCAGCGACTCAAGCATGAGCTGGATGACCTGTGGCGCGTGCGCCGTCCCGAGGTGGTCAAGGCACTGGCCGCCGCGGCCGCCGAAGGCGACCGCTCGGAGAACGCCGAGTACACCTACCGCAAGAAGCAGTTGGGCGAGATCGACCGCCGCGTGCGCTACCTGACCAAGCGGCTGGAATCACTGCGCGTGGTCGATACCACGCCGAGCGACCCGCAGGCGGTGTTCTTCGGGGCATGGGTGGAACTGGAGAACGTGGACAGCGGCGATGTGAGCCGGTATCGCATCGTCGGCCCGGACGAGACCGACGCCGCCACCGGCTGGATCAGCATCGACTCGCCGCTGGCGCGCGCGCTGCTGAAGAAGCGCGTGGACGATGAATTCGAGGTGGAACTGCCCAGCGGGCGCACCGGCTTTGCGATCCTCGCGGTGGAGTACGGCGTGGGCTGAGGCGTTTGCGCCGTTCAACGCACCGCGTCACCGCGGGTGGTGCAGCGCTATCGGCGGGTGCTGGGCAACCTACCCTGCCGTGTGCGTGTCACCCGCGTCGTGGGCCGCGGGCGGTGTGCGGCGCGGGATAGCACCGGCCATCGCGCAGCGGCCGGAAGTAGTCGGCCTGCCGGTAAAACGCCGCATCCTGCCGCCGATGCCAGCCCGGAATGCCCGCCAATGGCAACGGCCGCAGTTCCAGCGGGTCGTCGAGGATGCAACCGCTCTCGATCATCTGCGCGACCTGCGCCACGGCGCACGCGTCCTCGTCGGCGCACACCACCACGCACTTGCCCACCAGCAGACGCCCCGGCAGCAAGGCCTGCTCCATCAAGGCATGCCCGATCACCGCCGCCACGGCGATTTCGCCGCTGCGCCAGCGACCTGCCCCGTCCACGAACATCGCCGCCCAGTCATGCCGATCCCAGGCCTGCACCATCGCCGGATCGTGGACGCGCACGATCACGCCGGTTTCGTCGAACTGGGTCAGCGCCGCCTGCGCACGGTTGCGCTGCCGCGGACCGTGGCAGCCGATGTGCAGGCATTGGCGCGCGTTGAGCGCCTTCTTGATGGCCGGATGGCGCGCCCACACCAGCGCGTTGAACAGGTCGTGCCAGTTCTCCGCGCGCGTGGCGATGCGGCCCTGGGCAATGCGCTGCTCGTAATGCAGGCCGTCGGCCAGCAGCGCCTCGTCCTGCTCGACCAGCTGACGGCCCGGCACTGCCAGGCGGGCATCCAGCGCCGCGACGGTCGGCCAGTCGGCCGCCGTCATCAGATCGGCGTAGCGGGAAACGCCGGCAAACAGCGGCTGGGCGAAGACGTCCGCGGCCACCGCGCCACGCGGCGGTGCGATGAAACGGCGGCGCGTGCCACCGGCATCGACCGCCGCCGCGGTCACAGCACCTGCAGATCGAACGGCTTGCGCGCCGTTTCCACGATCAGTGCATCGCCGTACAGGTCGTGCTCGTCGCTCTCGGTGATCTCCACATCGACGAACTGACCCACGCGCAGCCTGGCTTCCTCGGCATTCTGGATATGCACCAGGCCATCGATCTCCGGCGCATCGGCCTTGGAACGGGCCACCGCGATGCCGTCCTCGATCGCATCGACCAGGCACTGCTGCACGCTGCCGATCTTGGCCTCCAGGCGCGCGGCGGAAATCTCCGCCTGGCGGGCCATGAAGCGGGCCAGGCGTTCCTGCTTCACTTCCTCAGGCACCGCATCGGGCAGGTCGTTGGCGGTGGCACCGGTCACCGGCGAGTAGGCGAACGCACCGACGCGGTCCAGCTGCGCCTCGTCCAGGAAGCCCAGCAGTTCCTCGAACTCGGCCTCGGTCTCGCCGGGGAAGCCGACGATGAAGGTCGAGCGCACGGTGATGTCCGGGCAGAGCTGGCGCCAGCGCTGCACGCGCTCCAGGGTCTTGTCGACCGCGCCCGGGCGCTTCATCAGCTTGAGGATGCGCGGGCTGGCGTGCTGGAACGGGATGTCCAGGTACGGCAGGATCCGGTTCTCGGCCATCAGCGGCACGATCTCGTCCACGTGCGGGTACGGGTAGACGTAATGCATGCGGGTCCAGGCGTCCAGTTCGGACAGGCCTTCGCACAGTGCCTTCAGCCGGGTCTGGTACGCCTTGTCGCGCCACATGCGTTCGGCGTATTTCACATCCACGCCGTAGGCCGAGGTGTCCTGGGACACCACCAGCAGCTCCTTCACCCCGCCGCGCACCAGCCGCTCGGCTTCGCGCAGCACTTCATCGACCGGGCGCGAGACCAGCTTGCCGCGCATCGAGGGAATGATGCAGAAGCTGCATTTATGGTTGCAGCCTTCGGAAATCTTCAGATACGCGTAGTGGCGCGGGGTCAGCTTGATGCCGTAGTCGGGCACCAGGTCCACGAACGGATCGTGCTTGGGCGGCAGCGCGGCATGCACGGCCTCCATCACGCTCAGGTAGTCCTGCGGGCCGGACACGGCCAGCACGTTCGGGTAGGCCTCGCGGATCTGTTCCGGACGCTTGCCCAGGCAGCCGGTGACAATCACCTTGCCGTTGGCATTCATCGCCTCGCCAATGGCATCCAGCGACTCGGTCACGGCCGAATCGATGAAGCCGCAGGTGTTGACCACCACCACGTCGGCCGAATCGTAGGAAGGGACGATGTCGTAGCCTTCGGACCGCAGCTGGGTAAGGATGCGCTCGGAATCGACGAGGGCCTTCGGGCAGCCAAGGCTGACGAAGCCGACTTTGGGGTTCAGCTGGGACATGGAATCGCGGGACTCTGGGGGCCTGGGCCCATGCCGGAATGGCGTGGGGACCTGGGGCCGGAAACGGCGGCAAGTATACCGGCGTTGCGCCCCGCCCCCTGAATCGGATCGCGCCGATGCCGCCCGATCCGGCATGGCCGCTGACATCCCGCTAACCGGTGGGGGCCGGATAATGAATGCCTGAACCAACAGGAGTCACGCATCATGGGTGAGTGGGTCACGCTCGATACGCATCACGGTCCGGTCCGCGCCTGGCAGGCCACCCCGGAGGGCAAGCCCCGGGCCGGCCTGGTGGTCATCCAGGAGATCTTCGGCGTCAACCCGCACATGCGCGAGGTGGCCGAGGGCTTTGCGGCGCAGGGCTATGCGGTGCTGGCCCCGTCGTTCTTCGATCTCATCGACGGGGTGGACGCCGACCCCGATGCCCTGCCCTACACCCCCGAGGGCATGAAGCAGGGGCTGGAGCGGGTGGACGCGCTGGGCGTGGAGAGGGCCCTGGAGGTGGTGCGCGCGGCGGCCTCGCGGCTGGCCCCGGCGGGCAAGGTCGGCACGGTGGGCTATTGCTGGGGCGGCAGTATCGCGCTGCTGTCGGCGCTGCGGCTGGGCCTGCCCTCGGTAAGCTATTACGGCGCGCGCAACGTGCAGTTCCTGGATGAAACGCCGAAGGCGCCGGTGATGTTCCACTTCGGAGCGCAGGACAAGAGCATCCCGCCGGAGGCGGTGGCGGCCCATCGCGAGAAGCTGCCGCAGATGGCCACGTTCGTCTACCCGGCCGACCACGGCTTCAACCGCAGCGTCGGACATGCGTATGATCCAGACAGCGCCGCCCTGGCGCTGGAACGCACCCTGGACTTCTTTGCGGAGCATCTTGGATGAGCGAGTTCGAACTGGATTCACGCCTGGCCACCGATAGCGTACTGGTAGCAGAAGGGCCGTTGTCGCAAGTGCGACTGATGAACGACGAGCGGTACCCCTGGTTGATCCTGGTGCCGCGCCTGGCCGGCATCACCGAGTGGATCGACCTGGACGGGGAGCAGCAGGACAAGCTGCGGACCGAGTTGAACCGCGCCTGCAAGGCGCTCAAGGGCACCGATGGGGTGGAGAAGATCAACATCGGTTCGCTGGGCAACATCGTGCGCCAGCTGCACTTCCACGTGATCGGCCGCCACGTCGGTGATCCGGCCTGGCCCGGACCGGTGTGGGGCCAGGGCCAGGCGCACCGTTACGATGGCCAGGTGCTGTCCGAACGTGTCGCCTACTGGAAGGAACGGCTAGGATATTCGCCCCAGCCCTAGCGGACCCTGCCCCTGATGCGTTCCAACCTCGTCGCTGCCATCGTCCTGATCGTCGTCGGCCTGTTCCTGCTGGCCAGCAACCTGGGCTGGACCAACATGAACCTGGGTCGCCTTATCCTTACCTGGTGGCCCGTGATCCTGGTGGCGGTCGGCATCGGGTTGCTGTTCGGTCGCGGCAAGTAGAGCGGACCGTTGGTCCACTGCTTTTAGGACTACTGACAGTCCGGTTACCCTGCCGGACTCCGGACCAGGCCACAAAAAAGCGCGGCGTACGCCGCGCTTTTTTTTGGTCGCCACCATTGAAAAGTAACGGTAGCCGCAGAGGCAGCCGACCAACGGTCGGCGCTACCAGGCCCGGACGCGGCCGCACGCCCGGGGATTGACCAGGTGCGCCGCGCCACCCGCGTGGTGATCAGGTGCGCGGCAGGGTGACGCCGGTCTGGCCCTGGTACTTGCCGCCGCGATCCTTGTAGGAGGTCTCGCAGATGTCGTCCTTGTCGGCCTGGAAGAACAGCATCTGCGCCACGCCTTCATTGGCATAGATGCGCGCCGGCAGTGGCGTGGTGTTGCTGAATTCCAGCGTGACGTGGCCTTCCCACTCCGGTTCCAGCGGGGTCACGTTGACGATGATCCCGCAGCGCGCGTAGGTGCTCTTGCCCAAGCACACCACCAGCGTATCGCGCGGAATGCGGAAATATTCCACCGTGCGCGCCAGCGCAAAGCTGTTCGGCGGGATGATGCACTCGTCGCCGACGATGTCCACGAAACTGCCCGGATCGAAGTGCTTGGGGTCCACGATCGTGGAGTTGATGTTGGTGAACACCTTGAACTCGCGCGAGCAGCGCACGTCGTAGCCGTAGCTGGAGGTGCCGTAGCTGACGATGCGCTGGCCGTTGGCCTGCTTGACCTGGCCGGCTTCGAACGGCTCGATCATGCCCTGCTGTTCGGCCATCTGACGGATCCAGCGGTCACTCTTGATGCTCATGGGGGGTCCTGGGTGCGAAAGGAACAACGGCACCGCCAACGGGCGCCCGGGCCACGATTCTAAACAGCCGCCCCCGCCGCGACCAGCGGCGCCGCCCCTGGCCCGGCCACGACTCGGCCCGGCAGAGCCGGGCTGGCGCCATGCGCCGCCGCCAGGGCAGCCGCGCTCAGATCAGCGAGGACAGGATCGGGATGCTCGCGCGCGGACGCTTGCCCATTTCCTCGACCAGCCGCTCGGCCGCACGCAGGTAGGCCTGCGCCGCCGTCGACTCCGGCGCTGCCGCGGTGATCGGCGTGCCCGCATCGCCCTGCTCGCGGATGCCGATCTCCAGCGGCAGCGATCCCAGCAACGGCACGCCGTACTGCGCCGCCATGCGCTCACCGCCGCCCTCGCCGAACAGGTGCTCGACCTGGCCGCAGTTGCGGCAGGTATGCACGGCCATGTTCTCGATGATGCCGAGCACCGGCACCTCCACCTTCTCGAACATTTTCAGCGCCTTCTTCGCGTCCAGCGTGGCGATGTCCTGCGGCGTGGTCACGATCACCGCCCCGGCCAGCGGAATCTTCTGGGTCAGGGTCAGCTGGATGTCGCCGGTGCCCGGCGGCAGGTCGATCAGCAGGTAGTCCAGGTCATCCCACAACGTGTCATTGAAGAACTGGGTCATCGCCGAGGTGGCCATGGGGCCGCGCCAGATCATCGGCGTCTCGTCCTCGATCAGGTAGCCGATCGACATCGTTTCCACGCCGAACGCACGCATCGGCTCGATCGACTTGTTGTCCGGACTCTCCGGGCGGCCGCTCAGGCCCAGCATCGCCGGCACGCTCGGGCCGTAGATGTCCGCATCGAGCAGACCCACGCGCGCGCCGAGCCTGGCCAGCGCCACGGCGAGGTTGACCGCGGTGGTCGACTTGCCCACCCCACCCTTGCCCGACCCCACCGCGATCACGTTGCGGATGCGCGGATGCGGGCTGAGGCCCTTCTGCACCTGGCTGGCATGGGGACGACGCGTCTGGTTGCTGCTCACTGCATGACTCCGAAAGAAAACGGCACGAATAGCCAAACATCATACAACCTTGACCAACGCTGACTGGAAATCGCAATTGCTAGCAATCCATGCAATTTTCGTTAAGTTCATGTTAGGTTCGAGTGGCACTACGTTCAGCGTTTTCCGCGCATTGCGGGAGGGAATCTTGGCGTGGGTGCGTTCTCGTTTCTGCACTTTGGACTATTGATGACTTACAGCTCTACCGCACGTCGCAACACGCTCGCCGCTGCATTGTTCTCCGCCCTGATCGCCACCGCAGCCGCTCCGGCCATGGCACAGGAAAAGGCCACGACGCTCGACAAGGTCACCGTCACCGGCTCGCTGATTCCGCAGACCGATCTCGAAACCCAGACCCCGGTGATGTCGATCACCGCCGAGGACATCCAGACCCGCGGCTTCACCAGCGTCGCCGAGGTGCTGCAGCAGTCCTCGCTGACCACCGGTGGCCTGCAGGGCGGCCAGACCTCCGCCTCGTTCACCCAGGGCGCTGAAGCGGCCGGCATGTTCGGCCTGAACCCGGGGTACACCAAGTACCTGATCAACGGTCGCCCGATGATGTCCTACCCGGCGCTGTACAACGGCGGCGACACGTTCAACAACATCAGCGGCATCCCGATCGACATCGTCGAGCGCATCGAAGTCCTGCCGGGCGGCCAGTCGTCGCTGTACGGCTCGGATGCGATCGCCGGCGTGGTCAACATCATCCTCAAGGAACGCATGGACGGCGGCACCGTCACCGTGCGTGGCGGCAGCTACACCGAAGGCGGCGGCAACAGCGTGCGCCTGAGCGCCGCGCATGGCTTCAGCGCGTTCGACGACCGCTTCAACGCACTGGTCAACGTGCAGATCGAGTCGAGCAACCCGATCTGGGGCTACCAGCGCGACCTCACCCGCACCACCAACGCCAACGGCTACACCGCGCAGGTGCCGGGCAATGACTTCGCCGTCATCGATGCCGATACCAACCGCCTGTACATGATGGACCCGAGCAACTGCGCCAGCGTCGCCGGCCAGTTCGGTGGCACCACCGTGATGGGCACGCGCGCATCCGGCCTGTCCTGCGGCTCGGTGTATGGCGCCGGCTACAAGACCGTCAAGAACGGCAAGGACAGCGGCCAGTTCTATTCCGCGCTGACCTTCGACGTCAACGACAACCTGCAGCTGTTCGCCGACCTGCTCTACAGCAAGGAAAAGACCGAGTACACCTCCGGTTCGAACTACCTGTGGTGGGGCACCAAGAGCACCATGGGCGGCTTCTACGACCAGTCCTCGGGCAAGGTGGTCAACCTGCAGCGCGCCTTCGCACCGGAAGACATCGGTGGCCAGGGCTACAACGACGTGCTCAACAGCGACGAGAGCCGCTCCTACCAGGTCACCCTGGGCGCCAAGGGCGCGGCCGGCAACTGGGACTACAGCGCCAGCTTCACCCGCGGTGAGTACAAGCTCACCGAAAACAAGTTCATGCGTTGGCAGGACCCGATCAACAACTACTTCGCCGAACACGTGCTGGGCCCGAGCCTGGGCACCAACGAAGACGGCTGGGACATCTACAACCCGAACTGGGGCGCGTTCTACTCGGCGATCTCGCCGGAAGATTTCGCCAGCTTCACCGGCTACGCACACAACCGCAGCCGCACCTGGCAGAACCTGGCGCGCGCGCAGGTCACCAACGGCTCGCTGTTCACGCTGCCGGGCGGCGATGCCGGCTTTGCAGTCGTCGTCGAAGGCGGCAGCGAAGGCTGGGACTACTCGCCCGACCAGCGCGTGCTCGATGGCCAGGCGTGGGGTTCGTCGGCCGTGGCCGGCAATGGCCACCGCAGCAACTACGCGGTGACCTCCGAGCTGCGCATGCCGGTGCTGGAACAGCTCACCGTGACCGCCTCCGGTCGCTATGACGCGTTCAAGATCGCCGACAACACCGTCGACAAGGCCACCTACAGCCTGGGCCTGGAATACCGTCCGCTGCAGAGCCTGCTGGTCCGCGGCAAGTACGGCACCGCCTTCCGCGCGCCGACCCTGTCCGATGCCTTCCAGGGCACCAGCGGCTACTACGCCAACAACTCGACCGACTACTACCGTTGCGGCCAGTTGGGCTATGCGCCGGGCAACACCGCCGACTGCCGTTACGACAACAGCGTCTCGGTGTACTCCGAGCGCGCCGGCAACCCGGACCTGGAGCCGATCACCGCCGATGTGTGGAACGCCGGCCTGGTCTGGGCCCCGATGGCGAACCTGTCGATCTCGGCCGATTACTACAACTGGAAGATCGAGAACGAGGTCGACACGGCCAGCACCGACCAGCTGCTGTTGGCCGAGTACTACTGCCGCAACAGCCTGCCCAACGCCGCCTCGGCCACCTGCCAGAACGTGGCCGACTGGGTGGTGCGTGACGCCGCCGGCAACCTGAGCAGCCTGTACACGCCGAAGATGAACGTGGCTCGCCAGAACCTGCAGGCCGTCACCGTCGGCTTCAAGTACCTGCAGGACATCGGCCGTTTCGGTGCGCTGCAGTTCTCGGGCAACTACACCAACATGCTCAAGCGTGAAGTGCAGTCCGAGCCGGGCGAGGACTTCCAGGACCTGCTGGGCAACCCGGTGGCGATGTGGAACTACGACAACTACGCCAAGGTGCGCAGCGATGCCGCCGTGGCCTGGTCGCTCGGCAGGTTCACCACCACCGCCTACGCCAACTACGTGGGCAAGACCCCGAACTACCTGGCCGGCCTGAATGGCTACGACTACGTGCACACCGCGTCGGGCAAGGCCGCAGGCAAGTGGGGCTCGTACACCACCTACAACCTGAGCGTGAACTATCGCGCCCAGGATGACCTGACCCTGTCGCTGATGGTCAACAACGTGTTCAACAAGATGCCCGAAGGCCAGGCATACAGCTACCCGGGTACCTCCGGCACGCCGTACAACAGCGCCTTCTACAGCATCTACGGGCGCGCCGTGTATGCGCAGATGAAGTACGACTTCGGCAAGTAATCGCCGCCGTCGCGCACGACGAAAGGCCCCGCTTCGGCGGGGCCTTTTTTTGTGCCGCACGCCGGCCGCGGACCCGGGCGAAGGCGGCAGGACCGTCCTTATTCCGATTTGTTCTTAGCCAGGAAAATGAACGCCCCGTGTATGGCCCGGACTGTCCCCAGCGCCAGTCCGGGACACCGCGAGCGGTTACCGGGGATGGTTGCACGCGCAACTAAATTCCTTGCAATCAATCACTTGCGCAGATTTCAGCGCAAACCCAACGGCAGCAAGGCGGTTTGCCGATCGTGTCTTTATGACGCGGTGATGAACAGTTGACAGCGCAAGTTAAGCTCGTGTTAACTTCGAGTCATCGGCTTGTGAAGCTGATTACAGGGGGCAGCGGTACGGGCCCGTCGGGAGCAAAAAGGTGTCCGGTTCGGCCAAGAAGGCCTGCTCACCGTCACCTGGCGCACAGAACTGATTTCAAGGGGAACTATTCATGGCAAATCGCACGCTGCTCAGCCGCAACCCGCTGAGCTTTGCGCTGGCATCGGCGCTGGTCGTTTCGGCCGTCGCTCCGGCGTTCGCACAGGAAGCCGGCAACGAGGCCGGTGGCAAGAACGCCACCAACCTGGACCGCGTCTCCGTGGTCGGTTCGCGCATCAAGCGCTCGGACGTCGAAGGCCCGGCGCCGGTGACCGTGATCACCCGCACCGACATCGACCGCGAAGGCTTCCAGACCGTCGGCGACATGCTGCAGACGCTGACCCAGAACACCACCTCCTCGTTCACCGGCGACCTGGCCGTGACCGGCTTCACCCCCAACGCGCAGGTGGTCAACCTGCGTAACCTGGGCCCGGGCTACACCCTGACCCTGGTCAACGGCCGCCGTCCGGCGCAGTACCCGCAGCCGTACAACCGCGACAACAACGTCGCCAACATCAACTCGATCCCGAGCAGCATCGTCGAGCGCGTGGAAGTGCTGACCGGTGGCGCCTCGGCCATTTACGGTTCCGACGCCGTCGCCGGCGTGGTCAACATCGTGCTGCGCGAGCATTACGACGGCAACCTGGTCCGTCTGACCACCGGCACCACCGCTGAAGGCGGCGGTGACACGGTCAACCTGGAACTGACCGGCGGCCGTACCGGCGATCGTTGGAGCGCGGTGTGGGCCCTGCAGTACAGCGATCGCGAGGCGGTCTACGCCAACCAGCGCGAGTGGCTGTCCGACCTGCGTGAAGGCCCGCTGGGCAAGACCGCCAACCCGGGCCTGTCGCTGATCGCGATCCGCGGCCTGACCTCGGCCAACGGTGCCGTCAACCAGAATGCCTACTACCCGGGCCAGGCCAAGTGCGACGCCCTGGGCTTCACCACGGTCACCACCGCCGCGCGCGGCACCTACTGCGGCTCGTACGACAGCAACGCGGCGCGCTCGATCTCCAACCAGCGCCAGTTCTACTCGGCGTACGGCTACGGCACCTTCGACTTCACCGACACCACCCAGGGCTGGGCCAGCGTCAACTACTACACCACCAGCGCCAAGGCCAGCGCCGGCACGGAGTTCTGGGGCACCTCGGGCGACAAGTTCAACATCCTGTCCAACGGCGCCACCAGCGCGTACTACTACGATGCCGGCCTGCGCGACATCGTGCAGCTGCAGCGCGTCTTCACCGCCGCCGAGCTGGGTGGCAACGATGCGGCCAGCACCAAGTACGACGAGTACACCTACGACTTCGCCGCCGGCGTGCGTGGCACCATCGCCGACCGCTTCGACTGGGAAGCCACCGGTGGCTACGGCTACTACAACTACAAGATGGACCGCCCGCGCCTGCTCGCGCAGTCGGTGCATGACTACTTCCTGGGCCCGGTCCTGGGCTACAGCAACGCCGGTGGCACCGGTGCGGGCGTCTACCCGATCCACCGCCTGAACCTGGATCGCTGGTCCTCGCCGATCACCCCGGAGATCTACCAGTCGTTCGCGACCCGCGTGATCAACCGCTCCGAGACCAGCGTGGCCAACGCCGCGTTCAACATCAGCGGCGACCTGTTCGAACTGCCGGCCGGCGCCGTTGGCTTCGCCAGCGTGCTGGAGTGGAACCGCCAGAAGATGGACATGGTGAGCGACCCGCGCACCGACCAGCTGCGCCCGATCGACGGCCAGACCATCTACAACCTGACCAGCTCCGGTGAAACCCACGGTACCCGCGACCGCTACGCGGTGGGCGCCGAGTTCCGCGTGCCGATCTTCAGCAGCCTCAACGCCAATGCCGCGGCGCGCTACGACAAGTACGACGACATCTCCTCGGTCGACGCGTCCACCACGTACAACCTGGGCCTGGAATGGCGTCCGTTCAGCAACCTGCTGGTGCGTGGCAGCTACGCCACCAGCTTCCGTGCGCCGGACATGCAGCTGATCTACGCCGGCGGTGCCGCGTCCTACACCACCGAGCTGGATGAGTACGCCTGCCGTTCCGGTACCGGTCCGGGCGCTGCCCAGGGCCCGCGTACCCGCACCCAGTGCAACACCCCGACCTCCGATCCGACCAAGTACTCGGTGCAGACCCTGGTGGCCGGCAACCCGAACCTGACCGAAGAGAAGGGCAAGTCGTGGGGCGCAGGCTTCGTGTGGGACATCACCGATGGCATGTCGCTGACGGTTGACTACTACCGCATCCGCCTGGAAGACGCAGCTGCCCAGCTCAGCAACGACTACCTGCTGCGCGCCGAAGCGGCGTGCCGCCTGGGCACCGCCAGCGACGGTCGCTCGGTGCCGAGTGCCTCGGTCTGCGAAAACGTGCTTGGCCTGATCACCCGCACCAACCTGCCCGGCTCGCCGGACGACGGCCGCATCCAGCGCATCAACAACGCCTACATCAACACCGCGCTGCAGGACACCAGCGGTATCGATGCAAGCTACAAGTACACGCTGGACACCGATCGCTGGGGCCGCTTCAACGTTGACCTGGGTTACTCGCTGACCCTGACCAACAAGTACCAGCAGACCGCCGACGACGAGCTGATCGACTACCGCGACCTGCCGCCGGAGTACTTCAACCCCGAGCGCAGCCGCGCCCGCGGCAGCCTGACCTGGACCAAGGGCGACTGGGCCACCACCGTGTTCGGTACCCGTTACGGCTCGGCCTTCAGCTATGCCGAAGCCGACGGCACCAACGCCGCCGGCGGTGTCTACTCGCGTCGCCTGGAACCGTACTTCCTGTGGAACCTGAGCGTCGGCAAGAAGTTCGGCGAGAACGTGCTGGCGACCTTCCAGGTGGTCAACGTGTTCGACAACCAGTACCGCAAGGACAACAGCAACACGACCTACCCGTTCTACGACCCGTTCATCGGCGCCGATCCGCTCGGCCGTCGCTTCTACGTGAGCCTGCAGTACAAGTTCTGATCCTCGCTGCATGAGGTAAGGACGCATCGGAAAGCCCGGGATTGAACCGGGCTTTCCTTTTTTTTGGAACCCGGCCGTTTCCACCGCCGGCCAGGACAAGGAACCTCGATCATGAAGATGACCTCGCTGCTGGCTCCGCTGGCGCTCGCGCTCGCCGCCGCGTTGCCCGCCACTGCCTTCGCCGCCCCCGCAGGCGCGACGGCCGCCTATTCCATCGAAGACTTCGCCAAGCACGCCAGCTACAGCTCGGCCAAGATCTCGCCCAACGGCGATTACCTCGCCATCAGCGTGGACCTGGGCGACCAGGACGTGCTGACCATCCTGCGCACCAGCGACCTGAAAGTACTCAAGGTCAACCAGCTGCCCGACAAGAAGAGCGTGGGCAGCTTCTACTGGATTTCGCCCGAACGGCTGATGTTCAACGCGGTCAAGAAGCAGGGTGGCTATGCCCAGCCCTTCCCGACCGGTGAGTGGTTCGCGGTCAATGCCGACGGCAGCCTGGCCCGCCCGGTGATCTTCTACGGCACCCGCGACGCGACCCAGCGCGGCAAGAGCGTGGGCAACGAGTCCTACTCACTGCTGGACACGCTGCGCGGCGACGACCAGAACGTGATCATGCAGGTGCGCTACCCGCGCTCGTCCGAAGGTGCCGGCACCCAGGTGGTCAGCGTGGACACCATCAGCGGCCGACGTACCCCGATGGCGCGTGCGCCGAAGGAAAACTGCGATATCGCACTGGATGCGGCCAAGGAGCCCCGCTTTGCGGTGTGCAGTTCCAGCCGCGATGAAAGCGGCGAGTACGATGAGCGCAGCGAGCTGTATCGCCGCGATGGCACCAACTGGACGCTGATCAACGCGTCCAAGGCCGATGGCCAGCACCTGCGCGTGCTGCGCACCACCGCCGACGGCACCGTGTACGCCGAGCAGGACGATGGCAAGGCACCGCCTGCGGTCGGCACGCTGGATACCGCCAGCGGGCAGTTCCACCGCATCTTCCAGGACCCGGTCACCGACGTGTCGCAGCTGATGTGGAGCACCGATGACACGCGCCTGATCGGCGTGGTCAACCAGGCTGGCTCGCCCAAGGTCACCCTGGTCGATGAGGAACACCCGGATGCGGCGCTGTACCAGTCGCTGAGCGAGGCCTTCCCCAACCAGATGGTGCAGTTCTCCAGCTATACCGAAGACGGCAAGAAGATCCTGGTCTCGGTCTACAGCGACACCAACCCCGGCGAGCTGTACCTGTTCGACCGTGCCACCGGCCAGGCCCGCTTCCTGCTGCAGAGCCGCGATTGGCTCGATGCCAAGCGCATGGCCACGGTCAGGCCGTTCACCGTCAAAGCGCGCGACGGCCGCCAGCTCTACGGCTACCTGACCGTGCCCAAGGGCGCGGAAGGCAAGCCGCTGCCGATGATCGTCAACCCGCACGGCGGCCCGATCGGCCCGCGCGACAACTGGGGCTTCAACCCGGAAGCACAGCTGCTGGCCAGCCGCGGCTATGCAGTGCTGCAGGTCAATTTCCGCGGCTCGGGCGGGTTCGGCAAGGGCTTCGAGGAGGCCGGCCACCGGCAATGGGCCGACGGCATCCAGAACGACATCCTCGACGCGACCCACTGGGCGATCGACCAGGGCGTGGCCGACAAGGACCGCCTGTGCATCTACGGCGGCAGCTTCGGCGGTTACTCGGCGCTGATGGCGCCGATCCGTGAGCCGGGCCTGTTCAAGTGTGCCTTCGGTTACGTGGGCGTCTACGACGTGGATATGTTGTTTACCAAGGGCGACATCCCGCAGCGCGAGTCGGGCCTGCGCTACCTCCGCCGCACCCATGGCGTGGATCCGGCCGAACGTGCCAAGGCGTCGCCGGCCAGGCGTGCTGCCGAAGTCCGCATCCCGGTGTACCTGGCCGCTGGCGCACGCGACATGCGCGCCGTCCCCGAACAGACCGAACTGATGGCCAAGGCGCTGACCGAGGCAGGCAATGCGCCGGAAGGCGTGATCATCCAGTCCGGCGAGATGCACGGTTTTTACGGGGTGCCGGCGCGGGTCAACCTGTACACCAAGATGCTGGAGTTCTTTGACCGCCATATCGGAACCGCGCGCACGCGCTGAGTAGAATGCGAGGGCGGGTGGCCTTGCAGCCGCCCGCCCTGCCGTTTGGCCTAGTGACCTACGCCGCATGCCTCCGGCCCATGCACGGATGGAGCATGTCACCCAAGGTTTTCCGCATGGGACGATCAAGGAACGATGCACATGAACGCACCACGCTATCTCGGGGCCGCACTGGCCGTCGCGCTGCTGCTGCCCGGCATGGCCCAGGCCGCCTCACCGGCGACCAAGGCCAAGGCTGCTGCCGCCGCGCCCAGCGACCCCACCGACGATCCGGTCATGATCACCGCCGGCTTCCTCAACGGCCACCCGGACCTGCGCTTCCGCATGCTCGGGATGGAAAAGCTGCGCGGCAACGATCCGGCGGCCGCCTTCGGTTTCTTCCAGCGTGCCGGCTTCTACTCGGACAAGGTGTCCCAGGCGATGGTGGCCGAGATGCTCTGGAACGGTACCGGCACCGCGGCCAACAAGCCGTTGGCGTATGCCTGGATGGACCTGGCCGCCGAACGTGGCTACAAGGGCTTCATCGAGCTGCGCGAACGTTACTGGGCGGCGCTGGATGCGACCGGCCAGACGCAGGCGATCGCCGAAGGCGAGGCGGTCTATGCGCGCTTCGGCGATGACGCGGCCATGCCGCGCCTGAACCAGGCGATGCGCCGCGAACGGCGCCGCATGACCGGCAGCCGCACCGGCTTCGCCAGCAACGTGAAGATATTCGTGCCCGGCCCCAACGGCGTGGACGAGCAGATCGACGGCTCCAAGTTCTACGACGAGCGTTACTGGGATCCGGACAAGTACCGCCAGTACCAGGACAGCATCTGGATGACCCCGCGCGTCGGCCGCGTCGATGTCGGCACGGTCAGCACGGTTCCGGCCGATCCGGGCCGCAGTTCGCGCATTCCCGATGTGGCACCGCAGGCCGATGCGCTCGAGCCGCAGACCGAAGACATCCAGCCCAAGGTTGACCACAAGTAATCCCGGCACCGCCGCCGGTGAGCGGCCACCTCAGCCGCGCAGGATCACCTGCGCGGCATTGTGCCCCGGCGCACCGGTCACCCCGCCACCGGGATGGCTGCCGGACCCGCACAGGTACAGCCCCGGCAGCGCGCCGCGATAATCGGCCTGGCCCAGCATCGGGCGGGCGCTGAACAGCTGGTTGAGGCTGAGCGCGCCGTGGAAGATGTCGCCGCCGACCAGGCCGAAAATGCGCTCCAGGTCCAGCGGGCTGAGCACCTGCCTGCCCAGCACCGAGGCCGAGAAGCCCGGCGCATGCTGCTCCACCGTGGCGATCATCAGGTCGGCCACCTCCTCGCGATGATCATCCCAGTGGCGGCCGCCCGGCAGCTGCGGCGCCACGTGCTGGCAGAACAGGCTGGCCACGTGCTGGCCGGGCGGTGCCAGCGAGTCGTCCAGCGTGCTGGGAATGAGCATCTCCACGATCGGCTGGCGCGACCAGCCGTGGGTACGTGCATCCACCCAGGCGCGGTCCATGTAGTCCAGCGAGGGCGCGATGATGATCCCGGCGGTGAGATGGTCGCCGGGCCCGGGCAGGCAGCGGAAGTCCGGCAGGCGCGACAGCGCCACGTTCATGCGGAACGTCCCCGAACCACACCGCCAGTTCGCCATCCGCTCGCGCGTGGCCGCGGGCACTTCGCCAGCGCCGAGCAGCTGTTCGTAGAGCAGCTTGGGGTTGAGGTTGGAGACCACCGCACGCGCGGTGATCCGTTCACCCTGCAGTGTTTCCACCCCGACCGCGCGCCCGCCCTCCACCAGCACCCGGCGCACTCCGGCATCGGTGCGGATCTGCGCGCCGGCGGCCATCGCCGAACGCGCCATCGCCTGGGTGATCGCGCCCATGCCACCGATTGCATGGCCCCATGCGCCCTTGACCCCGTTGCTCTGGCCGAAGGCATGGTGCAGCAGCACGTACGCGGTGCCCGGCGCATACGGACTGGCGTAATTGCCGACCACGCCGTCGAAGCCGAACAGGGCCTTGATCGGTTCGCTGTCGAACCAGCGGTCCAGGTACTCGGCGGCCGAGATGGTGAACAGGTCCAGCAGTTCCTGGCGCAACGCCGGCGCCAGCGCATGCAACCGCCGCCCGAGCTGCCCTGCCCGCCACAGCTCCGGCAGCATCTGCAGCCAGTGGCCGTCGCTGACGTTGGGCGGCGCCTGCAGGGCCACCGCGCGCAGCACGTCGGCGAACACCTCCAGGCGCTGCTCGTACAAGGGCAGTTGCCGGGCATCGTGGGCCGAGAAGCGCTGCAGCTCGGCCTGGGTCAGCGCGCCGCCGGCGAGCAGGTACTGGTCATCGGGCAGCGGCAGGAAGTTGTTGATCCGGCGCGGCACGACCCGCAGCCCATGCGCGGCCAGGTCCAGCTCGGCGATCACCTTGGGCTGCAGCAGCGAGACCGTGTAGGACGCCACCGAGTTGCGGAACCCGGGATGGAATTCCTCGGTGACGGCCGCGCCGCCCACCACGCGGCGCCGCTCCAGCACCAGCACGCGCTTGCCGGCACGCGCCAGATAGGCGGCGCACACCAGGCCATTGTGCCCGGCACCGATGATCACCGCGTCCCACGGCTGCGCAGAAGAGTTCGCCATGCCCGCTGTATACACCGCCGCAGCCGGGCGTGTCGCCGGCCGGGTCGGGCTTTGCCGCGGCAGCCGGCCCACCGTGCCGGATCGGGCCGACGGTGGCACGCAGGCCGCGCTTGCCATCGGCCATGACCTTCGACACCCTTGCCGGTCGAGCCAGCGGCGTATCGTCTGGCCCACGGCTCCCCGGTGGGGGGCCATCCCCGATGCATTCCAGGCCTGGAGGCCAACCCACGTGATCCGCAATCCCAAGATCGTCCTGCTGACCCTGGCCGTTTCGGCCGCGCTGGTCGGCTGCGGCAAGACCGACACCCCGGCGAAGGACGGCGCGGCCTCCACCGCTGCCCCGGCCACCACCGCTGCCGCCACCGAGTACAAGCTCGATGAGAGCAAGCTGCGGGCCTACAACGCCTTCCACCCGTCCGACCTGGACACCAGCCTGGACGCCTGCGGCGCCTTCGGTGACTACGTCAACAGCAAGTGGCTGGCCGCCAATGCGATCCCGGCCGACCGCACCAGCTGGGGCGCCTTCACCATCCTGGACGAGCGCTCGGTCGCCGTGCAGCACCAGCTCGCCGAGCAGGTCGCGGCGGTCAAGAACCCGAACGGCATCGAAAAGATCGTCGGCGACTTCTGGGCCACCGGCATGGATGAAGCCAAGATCAATGCCCAGGGCATCGAGCCGATCAAGGCCGACCTGACCGCCATCGACGGCCTGCAGAGCAAGGACGCCGTCGCCGCCTACCTGCGCACCAGCGCCGCCAAGGGCGACAACGTGCTGTTCGGGTTCGGTCCGGAAGCGGACTTCAAGAACTCCAGCATGAACATGGCCTACGCCAGCCAAGGCGGCCTGGGCCTGCCGGACACCACGTACTACACCGACGCCAAGAACGCCGACAAGCTCAAGGCGTACCAGGCCCACGTGGCCAAGGTGCTGGAACTGTCCGGCGTGGCCACGGCCGACGCGGAGAAGCAGGCCGCCGACGTGGTGAAGTTCGAAACCCGCCTGGCCAAGGCCTCCAAGTCCAGCGTCGAGCTGTCGCGCGATGTCTCGCTGTTCTACAACCCGGTCACCGTGGCCGATGCGGACAAGCTGACCCCGAACTTCAGCTGGACCGAGTTCTTCAAGGCGCAGGGCATCGCGACCCCGGAGACGTTCTCGCTGGCCATCCCCTCCTTCCACCAGGAAGTGAGCAAGGCGCTGGGCGACACCGACCCGTCGGTGTGGCGCGCCTACCTGCGCTTCCACACCGTGGACGGCGCCTCGCCGTACCTGGCCGATGCCTTCGTCAACGAGAACTACAACTTCTACGGCAAGACCCTCAACGGCCAGAAGGAACAGAAGCCGCGTTGGAAGCGCGTGCTGGGCACGATCGAAAACGATGCCGGCGATGCCTTCGGCCAGCTGTACGTCAAGGTCGCCTTCTCGCCCGAAGCCAAGGCCAAGATGGAAGAACTGGTCAAGAACCTCGCCGCTGCGCTCAAGGAGCGGATCCAGGGCCTGACCTGGATGAGCGACGAGACCAAGGCCAAGGCGATCGCCAAGTGGGAAACCTTCACCCCGAAGATCGGCTACCCGGACAAGTGGCGTGACTGGAACGGCCTGAGCACCGGTCGCGACAGCTACTTCGGCAACGTGCGCGCGGCCAACGAATTCAACTACAAGTTCGCCCTGTCCAAGATCGGCAAGCCGGTGGACAAGACCGAGTGGGGCATGACCCCGCAGACGGTCAACGCCTACTACAACCCGCTGCAGAACGAGATCGTGTTCCCGGCCGCCATCCTGCAGCCGCCGTTCTTCGATCCCAAGGCGGACGACGCGCTCAACTACGGCGGCATCGGTGCCGTCATCGGCCACGAAATGACCCACGGTTACGATGACCAGGGCAGCCGTTTCGGGCCGACCGGCAACTTCGAGAACTGGTGGAACGAGGCGGACACCAAGAACTTCAGCGGCCTGACCGGCAAGCTGGTCAAGCAGTTCGACGGTTACAAGGTGGACGGCCAGGCCGTCAACGGCAAGCTGACCCTGGGCGAGAACATCGCCGACCTGGGCGGCCTGGCCACCGCCTACGACGCGCTGCAGAAGGCGTCGGCCGGCAAGGAAGACCCGAAGGTCGACGGCTTCAGCCGCGACCAGCGCTTCTTCTTCAACTGGGCCACCGTGTGGCGCACCAAGTACACCCCGGAGAACGCCAAGGTCCGCCTGGCCACCGATCCGCACGCACCGGCGCAGTTCCGCGCGATGGGCGCGCCGTCGAACCTGCCGACCTTCGCCGCCGCCTTCCAGTGCAAGGCCGGCTCGCCGATGGTCCGCGCTGGCGACCAGCAGGTGGTCATCTGGTAAACCATCGCGCCAACGCGTGATGTGATGCAGGCAGAGGCCCGGGATATCCCGGGCCTTTGTTGTTTGGGGCCGGCGCCATCACGCTCGTTTCGCTTTGCTTGGTACACTCGCGCGATCCCAATCCCGCTGGATTCGCTTTACATGTCCAACCTCCGTCCGCTCGCCATCGCCCTGGGCCTGAGCCTGGCCTCCCTGGTCATCGCACACGATGCGCATGCCGCGCCGAAGAAGAAGGCCGCACGCGCGCCGGCCGTCAGCGCGCAGTGCAGCGACTTCTACGAGGCCACCAACGCCACCTGGCTCAAGGCCAACCCGGTACCGCAGACCGGCGCCACCACGGCGCTGGGCCAACTGGCCGAGCGGACCCGCCAGCAACAGCGTGAACTGCTGGATGCGTCGATGAAGGCGCCGCAGGGCAACGTGCAGAAACTGCTCGGCGACTTCTGGGCCAGCGGCCTGGACGAAGCTGCGGTGGAAGCCGATGGCTCCAACCCCATCGCCCCGCTGCTGACCCGCATCAACGCCATCAAGAAGGCCAAGGATGTCCCGGCGTCGATCGCCGCGCTGCACCAGGTCGGCATCCCGGTGGCGTTCAACTTCGCCCCGGATGTGGACCTGAAGGCGCTCGACCGCCACATCGGTTACTTCATGCAGGGCGGCATGGGCCTGCCGGACCCGGCGTTCTACACCCGCACCGATGCCGACACTGTCGCGCTGATGGGCCGCTACCGCAATTACGTCAAGCAGATCCTGGCCCTCACCGGCACCCCGGCGGCCAAGCTGGATGAAGAGTCGCAGGCAGTGATCGCGCTGGAGACCGAGCTGGCGCGCAACGCGCAGTCGTTGGCCGGGATCAACAACCCGTTCAACAACTACGCCCCGATCTCCACCAAGGACCTCAACAGCCGCTACCGCAACCTGCAGCTGGATGCGTTCCTGAAGGTCCAGGGCGTCAACGACGACCTGGTCTCGCTGGCCGACCCGGCGCTGTTCAAGCAGCTCGACGGCATGGTCACCCGGATCAAGCCGGACCAGTGGAAGGCCTACCTGCGCTGGCGCGTGGGCGATGCCATGGCACCGTACCTGTCCAAGGCCTACCGCGACGCCGAGTTCGAGTTCCGTGGCCGCGTGATCCGTGGCGAGACCATCGCGCCGGCGCTCTGGGAGCAGACCCTGGATGCGATCAATGTCGCCGCCGGCCCGATGCTCGGCCGCGAGTACGCCAGCAAGTTCCTGTCGGCCGACGACCGCCGCCAGGCCGCGGTGATCGTGGACAAGATCCGCGAAGTGCAGATCGATGCGGTCAAGCGCAGCACCTGGCTGAGCGCCGAGGCCAAGACCGAAGCCCAGGCCAAGCTGGCCGCGCTGAAGATCGAGATCGGCACCCCGCTGCGCGACCTGGACTACAGCGTGCAGCCGATGGGCCGTGGCAGCTTCGGCGGCAACATGCTGATCGCCTCCACCTGGCGCCACCGCGAGGAAATGAAGCGGATCGGCAAGGGCAACGCAGACCGTCGCTGGGACGTGCTGCCGCAGCAGCCGGCGCTGGCCTACGACATCGCGCAGAACCGCCTGATCGTCACCGCCGCGGTGCTGCAGGGCCCGGTGTTCAACGCCAAGGCCGATACCGCCGACAAGTACGGCAGCTTCGGTGCCCTGGTGGCGCATGAGCTCACCCGCGCCATCGATGCCAAGGGCGCGCTGGTAGATGCCAAGGGCGAACTGCGCAGCTGGTGGACCCCGGCCGACAAGACCGCCTGGACCCTGCTCGGCACCCGCGTGGCCAGCCAGTACGGCAGCTACGACTTCCCCGGCATCAAGGGCGCCAAGGTCAACGGCGAACTGACCCGCGAAGAAAACCTGGCCGACGTGGCCGGGCTGGAACTGGCGTGGGAGGCCTACAAGGCGGTGGACCCCAGCGCCAAGCCGGCCACCCAGCAGGGCTTCTTCCGTGCGTGGGCCAGCCTGTGGGCCCAGCAGCTGTCGCCGAACGAGGCTGCGCAGCGGCTGACCGCCGACGTGCTGGCCCCGGGCCGCTGGCGCACCAATGGCGCGCTGTCCAACCTGCCCGCCTTCGGTGCCACCTTCAGCTGCAAGCCGGGCCAGCCGATGCAGCGCGTGGACGCCGAGCAGATCAAGGTCTGGCGCTGAACCTGCGGGACTGAGTGAATCGGAAGGGCGCCCTCGGGCGCCCTTTTCCGTTGTGGAGGGCCGGCCCGTCAGCACGCCGGGCGCGGGGCTATGCGGGATCGGCCTGCAGCGTCCCGCGATACGCGGCGATCAGGCCGACCAGCGGCGCGGCGATTTCCACGTCGAACACGAAGCGACCGTCGCGTTCGGTCTCGAAGGTGCGTCCAGAGGGGAGCAGCGCGGTCGGCAACGGAATGCCCAGGCATGACCAGCGCCGCGCCACCAGGTGCAGGCGGTCCTCCTCCACCACCAGCGCCAGCGCGACATCGACGAGGCCGAAGCGCTCCACCAGCAACCGTGCGTTTCGGCCCTCCCCGCGCCGCTGCCACGAGGAAAACCGTTTGCCGGCGAAGTCGCGGGTCCAGCGCTCGCCACCGCGCTCCGGCGCGAAGGCCACGCTGACCGCCACGTCCGCACCGGCGGGGGAAACCCGAACACGCCGCCGACGAGCCGCGACAGCAGCCCCGTGCCACGCCGGACCTCGGCCACGCCGCGCCATTGCCGCGCGTGCGCAGCGGCGTGCAGCGCCTGCACCTGCCCGGGCAGCGTGGCGAAGGCCGTGCCCAGCAGGTCCGGGTACAGGCTGGCATCGGGATCGTCGCGACGGAAGCCGGTGAAGATCGAACGGCCGTCGAACAGGCGCTCGTAGTCGGCCAGTTCCAGCGCGTGCGTGGCCGGGCGCGCGCCATCGTGCGGGCGCTCGCCCACCAGCAGCTTGCGCACCACCGCCTCGACCGCCATCGAGGGAATGTAGGGGCCGCCGTCGCCCTCGGCCAGCAGATGCCAGCTCTGCACCATCTCGCGGCCGGCGTGGGTGCCGGTGGCGCGCACGTACATGCCGCCCCGATGCTCGCCGAACTTCATCAGGTTGAGCACGGTGTAGAACAGCCGCGACAGGGGCGCCAGCGAAGGCAGCCCGAACCGCGCGCGCGCCTTGACCAGCAGGTTGAGGAGGCGGTGCAGCGCTTCGGGTATCGGCGCCGCACCGATCCAGATATCGGTCATGCCCGGGTACTCCAGCGGCAGTACCTGCAGGTCCGGCACGTCCACCAGCGAGAAATGCAGGTTGCGCAGCGGCACCCTGCCCGGCACGGCCACGGTGAACCGCCGGCTCTCGGCCAGCCCCAGGCCATGCCCGGGCGCGCCATTGCGGCGCAGCTTGACCGGTGCGCCGGCGTAGCCGACCACCGCGCGCATCACATTGAGCCCGATGCCCGCATGCGGCGACGGGGCGATACCGCCCTCGACGGTCACGATGTCCATGTCGCGCGCCATCCGCCGCACCACGGCGGCCGTCAGCACCGGGAAGCTGCTCACCCCGGACAGCACGTACACCCCGGCCGCCCTGGCCTGCGCATCGAAGCGGGCCACGCCGAACACGAAATCGGCGCCGTCGGCGAAATCCAGGTACGGGATGCGTGCGGCGATGCAGGCCTCGATCACGCGATAGGGACGCTCGCCGTACTCCTGGAACGGGCCGGAGGCATCCACCAGCAGGTCCGGCCGTTCTGCCGCGAGTACCGGCTCGATGCGGTCCCGGTCCACCTGCAGCGCGCGCACCGCCGGCTTGCCCACGTAACCGGCGCAGAAGGCCGAGGCCGCGTCCAGGCGGCGGCCGCAGATCAGCAGTTCGATGCCGGGCACGTCCGCAAGCAGGCCCGCCAGACGGCCACCGAACACGCCGTAGCCGCCGAGGATCAGAATTTTCATTGCGGACACATCCTTGTTCCGGGGTCGCGGGCGGCTGGCGGCGGGTGCTAGCGCACGCTCCTGAGGTGGTTCTTGCGCCGCGGGCCACCCGGCGGACGCTTGTTGAACGGCGGTTGCCCGCGCCAGTAGCGGATCAGCAGCCAGCCAAACAGCATGCCGCCGAGGTGCGCGAAGTGGGCGATGCCCGGCTGCCACGAGGTGGCGCCCATCACCAGTTCGGTCAGGCCGATCATGATCACGAAGGTGCGCGCCTTCATCGGAATCGGCGGGAACAGCAGCATGATCCGCTGGTTGGGGAACAGCATGGCGTAGGCCAGCAGCAGCCCGAACACGCCACCGGACGCGCCCAGCACCGGCGCCGGGTCGGCCAGCATCGCGCCCACGCCGAGCTGGCAGAGGCCCGCACCGACGATGCACACCAGGTAGTAGGTCAGGAAACGCTTCTCGCCCCAAGTCTGTTCCAGCGGCGCGCCGAACATGTACAGCGCCAGCATGTTGAACAACAGGTGCATGACGCCACCATGCAGGAAGCCGTAGGTCAGCAGCTGCCATACCTGGAAATTGCCGCCGGGCGAGAACGGATCGAAGCCACCGCGCAGCGGCTGCAGCATGAACGGCTCGAAGGTGCCGTAGCCGAGCAGGAACGGCTGCTGCAGCAGGAACAGCACCGCATTGGCGATCAGCAGTGCTTTGGTGACGGTGGGCAATCGCGGAAACATGGGGGCATCCTTTGGAACCATGCCCATCATAGCCGCAGCGCCCTCAGTCCGGCCCCCACAGCGCCGCATCCAGCGCGTCGCCGGCGCTGCGCGGCATGGCCTTCACCCGCCCGCGTTCGATCGCCACGCCTTCGGCACGCAGGCGCTGGCTCTGCTCGCGCCAGCCCCGCGACCCCTCGGGCATGGCGATCCGCCCGTCCGAGCGCAGCACCCGGTGCCAGGGCAGGTCCGGGTCCTCGTTCATGCCCAGCACGCGCGCGGTCAGTCGCGCCCGACCCGGCAGGCCGGCCTTGGCCGCCACCTGGCCGTAGCCCATCACCTGCCCGCGCGGGATGGCGCGGATCACCGCCAGGATGCGTTGGCGCGCCTGCGCGGCGGCGTCTTCGCCGGCGCCGGCGGGCGGGGTCACGCGCGTACGCGGCTGACCAGCAGCACGCCGACCAGCACCAGTGCCGTCCCCAGGATCTGCCAGGGGCCCATGGGTTCGTCGAGCAGCCATAGACTCATCACGATGGTGGATACCGGTCCGAGCATACCCACCTGCGCGGCCAGCGACGAGCCGATCCGCTTCACCGCCAGCATGATCGCCAGCACCGGCAGCACCGTGCACAGCGTGGCATTGACCAGCGACAGCCAGTACACCGGCACCGGCGCCTGCCCCAGCGAGGCCAGCGGGTGCAGCAGCGCGAAATGCAGCACGCACAGCACGCAGGCCACGCAACTGGCGTAGGCGGTCAGGCGGATCGCGCCGATCCGTGCCACCACCTGGCCACTGCCGAACAGGTACAGCGCATAGCTCAGCGCACTGGCCAGCACCAGCGCACTGCCCAGTACGATGCGCCCGCCTTCCAGCTGCAGGTCGTGGCCGAAGGCCAGCAGCACGCCCAGGTAGCTCAGCCCCAGCGCGACCAGCTGCCAGCGCCCCGGCCGTTTCTTCAGCAGTACCAGGCTGATCAGCAGCACCAGGGTCGGGTTGAGGTACAGGATCAGCCGTTCCAGGGTCACGCTGATGTACTGCAGGCCCTGGAAATCGAGCAGGCTGGACAGGTAGTAGCCGGTGAAGCCCAGCCACAGCACGCGGCCGCGATCGCCCCACGTCAGCGCCGTGGCGCGCCGTGCCGACCACGCCGCCAGCAGCGCGAACAACGGGAACGCCATCAGCATGCGCAGCGCCAGCAAGGTGGTCGCATCCACGCCATGCCGGTAGGCCAGCTTGACGATGACCGCCTTGCCGGACGCCGCGATGGCGCCGACCGCGGCCAGCGCGATGCCGCCGGCCACGATGCGGTGCGAGGAGGTGGGGAGCGGGGAAGCAGCAGACGGCATCGGCACGGCAGACGGCCGCGCGCGGCGGCCGGATCAACGGGGGAAACGGGATTGTCGCATGCTTGGGCGGGGCGATTGCCCCGCCGGGGTGCCACGCGCGGCGCGGCACTCCGCGCCTTCAGCGCATCAGGACCACTTCTTCCGCCGAGGTTGGATGGATCGCCACGGTGTCGTCGAACTGGGCCTTGGTCACGCCCATTTTCACCGCCAGCGCGAAACCCTGCAGGATCTCATCGGCCGATTCGCCGAGCAGGTGCACGCCGACCACCCGCTCTTCCTCGCCCACGCAGACCAGCTTGAACAGGCTGCGCTGGGTGCCATCGGAGAGGGCCTGCAGCATGGGGCGGAAGTTGCTGCGGTACACGCGCACGTCGCCGTGTTTCTCGCGTGCTTCTTCCTCGCTCAACCCCACCGCGCCCAGCGCCGGATGCGAGAACACCACGCTGGCCACGTTCTCGTAGTCCATCTTCGCCTGGGGGTTGCCGCCGAACAGGCGATCCATCAGTTTGCGCGCCGCGGCGATGGCGACCGGGGTCAGCCCGACCTTGCCGGCAATGTCGCCCACCGCATGCACGCTGGGCACCGCCGTGGTCTGCCCGTCATCCACTTCCACTTCGCCCTTGTCGCCGACCCCGATTCCCAGCGCTTCCAGGCCCAGGCCGGCGCTGTTGCCGCGCCGGCCGGTGGCGAAGAACAGCTGGTCGAAGGCCGCTTCGTGCGGGCCGTCATGGCCGTAGGCCACCACGCCATCGCCATCGCGGCGCAGCTCGCGCAGCCGGTAATCGAAGTGCACCTGCACGCCCTGGTGGCGCAGGTTGTCGGCCAGCTGCGCGGTCAGTTCCGCATCGAAGCGCTCCAGCAGCCGCGACCCGCGCACCAGCAGCGTGACCTTGCTGCCCAGTGCCTGCAGCAGTCCGGCCAGCTCCACGGCGATATAGCCGCCGCCGACGATCGCAACGCGCGCCGGCGCACTGCACAGGTTGAAGAAATCATCGGACACCGCGCCCAGCTCCGCGCCGGGGATGTCCGGCCGCTGCGGGTGCGCACCGGTGGCGATCAGGATGTGCGTGGCGCTGATGCGCACGCCGTCGCTGCACTCCACCGTGTGCGCGTCGACCAGGCGCCCTCGTCGCGGCACGCGCACCACCTTGTTCTCGTCCAGCCGCTTCAGGTAGCTGGCATGGATGTTGGCGATGTAGGCCTGGCGATGCACCACCAGTTCCTTCCAGTCCAGCGCCGGCCGCACCGGGACGTAGAAGCCCATCGCCGCGGCCATGCCGATCCTGCCGGCCAGGTCAGCCGCCAGCCACATCGCCTTCTTCGGCACGCAGCCCACGTTGACGCAGGTACCGCCCAGTTCACCCGGCTCCAGCATCGCCACGCGCTGACCATGCTGGGCGGCGCGGAATGCCGCGGCCAATCCGCCGGAGCCACCGCCCAGCACGATCAGGTCATAGTCGTAATGCTTGCTCATTGGAATCGCTCGACTCGTTAAGGGGCACGATCACGCGCCCATGCAGGGACCGAGCATGCCATGTCCGCTCGCGAGCCAGACGTGATGGCAACGCCACGGTCGGTCCCGGTTCAACGGCAGCAGCGCGCGCCGCGCACGGCTCAGGCGCGCTCGGCCCTGCGCAGCGGCGGCCACTGCAGGTAGGTCATCGCCCGCCACACCCACTCCAGCGGGCCGAAGCGGAACAGGCGCAACCACAGGTGGCTCAGCAGCACCTGCACGGCGAACAGCGCCAGCGCGAACGGCACCTGCCACGCCCGCGACATCTGCTCGAACGCGCCGAGCCCGTAGCCGTAGAACACCCAGGTGCAGACCAGCGATTGGAGGATGTACTGGGTCAACGCCATCCGCCCCATCGGCGCCAGCCAGTGCAGCCCGGCGCGCAGGCGCATGATCCAGCCCAGGTAGCCCAGGCACATCAGCAGCGAGGCCACCGAGGCCAGCGCGAACGCGGCACCGCTGGCCGGGGTGAACGTGCCCGGCGCCAGGTAGGGCTGCCAGATCGCACTGCCCAGCATCACCGCCAGGCCAAGCGGCAACGCGCCCCAGCGCAGCCGGCCGTACAGGCGCGTGAACCGCTCCGGCGTGGCCAGCGCGCCGCTGCGCGCGAACCAGCTGCCGATCAGGAACATGCCCAGCACTTCCGGCCCCACCACGATGATCGCGCCAACCTGGGTGACGAGGTCGCGCAGGCGCTGCAGCACCGCCTGGCCATAGGTGCCATGTGCATAGGCCTGGCGCTGCAGATCGATGGTCTGCTGCGCGCTGTCGATCGCGGCCTGCACCTGCGCGCCGTCGGGCTGGAGCTGCGCCTCCAGGCCCGTCAGCGCGCCCAGCAGCAGCATCAGCGCTGCCGCGCACAGGTACGTCAGCACGCCCATCACCGGCAACCAGCGCGTGGGCGCTTCGCGGCAGGCCAGCAGCGGCAGCGAGATCAAGGCGTAGACCACCAAGATGTCGCCGGACCAGACCAGCAGCGCGTGGCACAGTCCGATCAGCAGCAGGGCCGCGCTGCGGCGCAGGTAGAACGGCACGAACGCGCGCCGTGCCGCGTCGGCCCGCTGGGCCATGATCGCAAAGCCGGCACCGAACAGCAGCGAGAACAGGGTGAAGAACTTGCCCTGCACCAGCACGTAGATGACCGCGTCCGCCGCGTAGTCCAGGCCCTGCCAGTGCGGGTCGATGCCGGTAAAGGACAGGTCCAGCGGCCCGCTGAAGGCTTCCATGTTCATCAGCAGGATGCCGAGCAGGGCGAACCCGCGCAGGATGTCCAGCACCGCAATGCGATCGCCGGTGGCGACCGGCTGCAGGGAAAGGGGAACGGTGTTCACAGGCTATCCGTGGACCAGGCCGGCCATTATGCCGTCGGGCCGGGGCGGTGGCCGATCCCGCGGGCGCGCACATGCAAACGGCCCGCCGAAGCGGGCCGTTGCGTGCTGCGTGTCAGCGGCTAGGCAAGCCCGCTGCGCGGCGCAGGATTCAGTGCTGGTGGCCGCCATCGCCGTGCACGTGGCCGTGCTCCAGCTCTTCGGCGGCGGCAGCACGCACATCCACGATTTCCACGGCGAAGTGCAGGTCCTTGCCGGCCATCGGGTGGTTCAGGTCGACGTCGACCACGCTCATGCCGACCTTTTCCACCGTGACCGCGCGCGGCCCGAAGTTGGTCTGCAGCACGACCTGCTGGCCCGGGATCAGCTTGCTGGTGCCGAAGTGCTTCTTCGGCACGCGCTGGGTCAGGCCTTCGCGGCGTTCGCCGTAGGCATCGGCAGCCTTGACGTCCACTTCGAAGCTGGCGCCGGCTTCCTTGTCCATCATGGCGTTTTCCAGGCCCGGGATGATGTTGCCGTGGCCGATCAGGATCGCCAGCGGATCACGGTCCTTGGAGCTCTCGATCGGCTCCTGGCCCTGCTCGGAGACGGTGTAATGGAAACGGACGACGCTGTCTTTTTCGATCTTCATGCGCAACTCTGGCTGGTCGCTGCCGATGGCAGACGGGTGGGGCGGGTTGTCGCCCGCCGGATACGCCGCCATCATGACGGCCTCCTGAGGTGGCGCATTATCCGGACATCATGCAGCTGACGCCAGTTTCGCCCGCATTCCGCCTCATCGCCCGCCTGGCCGCGCTAGCCGCTGTACTCGTGTTGAGCGCCTGCGGCGGCGGCAAGGCCACCCGCCCGGCCGCCCCACCCGCCTCGACCCAGGTCTGGCCAACGGTAGCGCCAAACGACCCGCAGGCCGCCAACGCGGTGCTCATGCGCGCCATCGGCCTGGTCGGTACCCCGTACCGCTACGGCGGCAACACGCCCGAGTCGGGCTTTGACTGCAGCGGTCTGGTCGCCTACGTCTACCGGGAAATGCTGGACCTCAAGCTGCCGCGCACCTCGCGTGACCTGGCCGCGGTACAGGGCCCAAAGATCGAGCCGACGCGCCTGGCGCCGGGCGACCTGGTGTTCTTCGGCAGCCGCGGCAGCGTCTCCCACGTGGGCATCTACGTGGGCGAAGGGCGCTTCGTGCACGCCCCGAGCACCGGCGGCACGGTCCGGCTCGACTCGCTCGGCGGGGCCTACTGGAAGGACCACTACACGGGCGCGAAACGCGTTCTACACTAAGCTGAACAGGGGCAAGGGCCAAATTTGTGATCGAAATCACACAGTTGTAAACGAAAAATTAACGAAATTTGTACCTAATCACCGTTCTTACACGGCATCATCACCCATCGTTTTTATTCAGTGACCGCCGCGTGACGACAGCCGACCGGAACTACCCAGGCCAGACCGCCGCCCCCAAGCGCAGCACGCGACCCGTTTTCCTCGCCCTTGCGCTCTGCCTGGCCAGCCTGCCGGCCTGGGCACAGACCGCACCGGCCACCGCTGTAGAAGCCGCCCCGGCTGGCGCCAGCACCCCCGAATCCTCCGCGGTGGCCAAGCCCAAGGCTGATGGCCCCGCCCGCAGCAAGGCCGACGCCGCTGCCAGTGCCACCCTCGCCGCCCTGCTTCCGCACCTGGCCGCCAACGACACCATCCCCCTCATGGACCGCTCGGCGATGTTCGCCGGTGACCTGAGCCGCCTGCTCGCCAATTACGATGCCAGCACCGGTGCCACCGGCGCGGTGGTCGGCGGCGCTGCCGACAACGGCAAGGTGCAGTCGCTGCTGCGCCGCGCGATGACCCTGCTGGGCACCCCGTACCGCTGGGGCGGCACCTCGCCGGACAGCGGTTTCGACTGCAGCGGCCTGGTCGGCTACGTCTTCCGCACCGCCCTGGGCATCGAGCTGCCGCGCGTCTCGCGTGAAATGGCGCACGATGGCGAAGCCGAGCTGATCAACGACCGCAATGCCCTGGCTGCCGGCGACCTGGTGTTCTTCGGCCGCAAGGGCCGGGTCGACCACGTCGGCATCTACGTCGGCGAAGGCCGCTTCCTGCACGCCCCGAGCACCGGCAAGGACGTCCGCGTGGACAGCCTGGTCACCGGCTACTGGAGCGCCAAGTTCATGCAGGCCCGCCGCGTCGATCTCTGACCGACCGCTGGCACCGTAACGACCGGAAAGCCGCTGCCCTGCAGCGGCTTTTTTCATGGGCCGCCGCCCCGCCTGGCCGCCTCGCCATGGCCGCTGCCGCCCCCAACCCGCGTTGTCCCTCATATCGTTTCAGCAGTGACAGCAGAACCAAGTGCCTGCCGGTCCCACCGGGCAGGCCACGGACCCGGACGTGGGGCGGCACGTCCAAGGCTTCCGGACCCGCATCGGACTCCGCCCATGCTCTTCGTCGACAAGGTGACGCATGGCGGCAGTCCCCGTTTTTCCGGCCCGGTGTGTGATCTGGTTTGGGCAGCCCCAGGCAAGCGAGCGCGTGGCCCTGGCGGCTGCAGGCTGGCAGGTACGCAGCGTGGCCACGGACGACTGCGTGGCCATCGGCATGCGCGGCAGCGACCAGGTGGTCGGGCTGCTGGACCTGCGCAGCATCGTGCCGGCCAACCTGGCGCGGCTGCAGGCGCTGCTCGTCGAGCACCGCCACATGAAGCTGCTGGCCATCCTGCCTGCCGGCGGCGGCGCCATCCCGGCGGCCTTGCAGCCGCTGCTGGCGGCTTGCGTGGAGACCTGGACCGCACCGGTGGCGCTGGGCTGCATCGTGCAGCGCCTGCAGCAACTGGCCGGCGATCCGCAGACGCCGGTTGCCCACGGCCCACAACACCTGATCGGTGACAGCGCCGTGCTGCAGGTGGCACGCGGCGCGATCCGCAAATTCGCCCCCGTCGAGCTGCCGGTATTGATCACCGGCGAGACCGGCACCGGCAAGGAGCTGGCCGCGCAGGCGCTGCATGCCCTGTCGCCACGCCACGCCCGGCCCTTCCTGGCGGTCAACTGCGGGGCGATCCCGGCCGCGCTGGTGCAGTCGGAACTGTTTGGCCACGAGCGCGGCGCCTTCACCGGCGCGGCCAGCCGCCGCCTGGGCCTGTTCGAAACGGCCAACGGCGGCACCGTATTCCTCGATGAAATCGGCGACCTGCCGCTGGATGTGCAGACCAACCTGCTGCGCGTGCTGCAGGAAGGCACCGTCGAGCGGGTCGGCAGCAACCGACCGCTGGCGGTGGACGTGCGCGTGCTGGCGGCCACCCATGTCGACCTGGAACAGGCGGTGGAGCGCGGCCAGTTCCGCCGCGACCTGTTCTACCGGCTCAACGTACTGCGCCTGCCGATGCCCGCCCTGCGCGACCGTGGCAGCGACATCATGCTGCTGGCCCACCACTTCCTGGCCAGCTTCCGCGACCGCCACGTGACCCGCGCGCGCGGTTTCAGCAGCGACGCCACCCTCGCCATGGAGCGCTTCAACTGGCCGGGCAACGTGCGCGAACTGCTCAACCGCGTGCAGCGCGCGGCGATCGTCGCCGACGGCGAGCTGATCGGCGCGGCCGACCTCGAGCTGGTCCCGGCGCAGAGGGCGATGCCGCAGAAGATGCTGCATGACGCACGCCAGGTCGCCGAACGCGAAACCCTGCTGCGCGCCCTGCGCCAGAACGACTTCAACATCGCCGCCTGCGCCCGCCACATGCAGGTCTCACGCGTCACCGTCTATCGCCTCTGCCGCAAGCACCAGCTGGCCCTCCCGGAACTACGCTGAGCCAGACCAACAACACGGCCCGGGCACCGGGGCGGTGCTCCCTCTCCCTCGGCGTCATTGCCCAACTGCATCAGACCAGCAGCCCGCCTCTTGTTGAAGGGCGCGCGCCGACGGCGCGGGGTTCAGGACGGTATGCGTGGACCTCCCGGAACGGGAGGTCGCGCGCCGAAGGCGCAGGGTTCGAGTGGGATGCGCATCCGCACATGCATGGAGCGCCTCCGCTCACAGCATGTACGGCACCTTGAAGGCCAACGTGAAGTCCGGCGCGTCCGGGGTCAGGCCGATGCCGAGCATGCTCACCAGCGTCGTATTGCGGTTGAGCGCGTAGGTAATGCCGAGGTTGAGCGTGCCGGCATTGGCGTCGCTGCCGATCACCTTGAGCCACTGCCCGTTGCGGTAGCGCGTGGAGGCACGGCGGCTCAACTTGTCGCTGAAGGAAATGCTCAGGCTGGTGCGCTCGTTGAACGCGAAGGCCACGCCGGCGCCGAAGTAGTACGAACCGCCCAGCTTCACCTCGCCCGGGTTGACCGTGTCCGGATTGGCATCCAGGTCATCGAAGCTGCGCGCGAAGGAATGGATGTAGCCAAGGTTGGCGAACAGGATCGCCGGGTCGGCGGTCTTCACCGCCGACAGGCCGACGTTGGCCTGCCACACCCCGTTGCCGGTGGGCTGCTGCTCGGGCACCGCGAAGCGGATGAAATCATCGTCGTCGCGCTCGAGCACCTTCCAGTCCACGCCGTAGGGCGCGCGCCCGGTCGGCGCGGTGGCGCCGACGGTAAGCACCGTCTCCGGCCAGCGGCCGTGCTCGGCGAACAGCCGGTAGTTGCCGCTCAGGCCGACATCGCCGATGCCGTTGCCGGTGGTCTCCTCCTGCGCGATGGCCGCGGCCGAGCCGCCGGCGCCGCCCTTCTGGAACACGGTCTTGCGTGCCAGGTAGGGCACGTCCAGGTTCAGCGTCAGCCGTGGGCTCACGCCCCAGCGCGCGGCGAGGTTGTAGGTGAGCGTGTCCGACTCGACGTTCTCGATGGCGATGTTGCCCAGGAAGATCGCATCCAGCGCCAGGAAGCCGTTGAGGGTGACCTGCTTGCGGTCATAGCGCGCGTAGGTGAGGCTGTTTTCGATGGTGAAGCGGCGGCTGAACAACGCGGCCTGCTGCTGTTTGACGTCGTCCACGCTGCGCCGCGAGGCCTGCTTGGCTTCCTGCGCCTCGGCGGCGCTGCTGGCATAGCCATCGGCGCTGGGCGCCGCGGCCGGGGTGCCGGCGGGCAGCGGCGGCGGTGCACCAGCCGCACCGGCCACCGGCGCGGTCTTGCCGCTCAGGCGCGCCTGCATGGCCTGCACCTGCATGTCCAGTTCGCGCAGGCGGCGCACCTCCTGGGCGTAGTTGGCCTTGAGTGTTTCCAGTTGCGTGATCAGCGCCTTGACGTCGGCTTCGTCGGCCGGTGCGGCCTGCGCCTGCGCGCCGGCGGCCGCCATCAGTGCCAGCGCCGCCAGCGCCAGCGGGGTTGCTCGAATCGTGGTCTGCATTGCCTTGGCCTGCCTTGTGTTGTCACGCCCCCACCCCGCCGTGCCGTTACTGGCCGGGTCCCATGCCCACACCCCGTACCAGCGTCATCGCCTGGGCCACGTTCTGGCTGAGCGGGACGTTGTTGGCCAAGGACTGGCGGACAAGATCGATCTGCATGCGATTGCTTGCCGCCTGGCCATCACTGCCGATGGCGATGCTCTGCCCGACGCTGCCGTTGCGGATCCACTGCTGTACCGCGCCCACGCCCTCGATCTGCAGCTGGACCCGGGCGTTGTTGCCGTCCAGTTGCGCCACCGCGCTCACCCCGCCCTGCTGCACGCTGGCCAGGTGCTGGCCCTCGCTGCCGGGTGCCGGCGCCTGGCCGTCACGCACGGTGAGGTGGGTGGTGTTGCTGGCCACGTTGCCGTCGCCGGCCACCTGGATGCTCTGGGTAAGCCCGGCCACGTTCTGCAGGCCACTGGCGTCGATGCTGCGGCCGGGGGTCACCGGCAAGGGAGCGTCGGCGGCGGTGACCGTCACGGACGGGGTGAAGCTGACCTTGGGCGTGCCGCCCTGGCTGAAATCCATGCCCAGGGTGAGCGCGCTGCGCGCGGCCTGCCCACCGCTGTTCCACTGGGTGATCATGGTCACCCCGAACCAGGCCACGCTGCTGCCGTTGACCGTATAGCGGCCGCGCATCAGGTTCAGTTCCGGATCCGGGATCTCGCTCAGGCCCTTGCCGGGCCGTCCTTCCTGCGCATGCAGCGGTGCGGCGCCCAGCAGGGTGAGCAGCAGTACGCCGTGCGTCCATTTCGCGATATTCATGGTGCCTCCTAGAACAAGTCGGCATGGGTAAAGCCGAAGTCCACCAACTCCGCGTCGGTGATCGGCCCCTGCCGGGCGTACAGCGAACGTGCACTGGGCCGTTCACCGGGCTGCAGCAGCACCGTGTTGCGATCGAAATCACTGCCGATCACGACAAAGACGGCCCGCGACGGCCACGCCTGGAGAAATTCGCTGACCGGAATGCTGCGGTTGCCCAGGATCGGGTCGGCCACGTCGACCACGTCGTCACGGACCTGCTTGAGGACCACGAAGTGGCGGAAGCCCCGCACATCCATCAACACCAGCCCGGGCACGCGCAGCGAGCGCAGGCGCTCTTCGTTGACGCGGTAGCCGCGTCCACGCATGCCCATCGATTCCACGTAACGCTTGATGTCCAGCAGCGAGAAACCGCGCTGGTGGACCAGTTGCGGGTCCGAGACCCCCATCATGCCTTCGATCACCGTGCCTTCGTCCGCCTCCAGGTGGTAGGCGTAACGCAGGATGGTGGCCAGCGCCGCCGCGCCACAGCTGTAGTCGGTGTGTTGCCGCACCACGTTGCGGAAGCGCCGTTCCTGCATGCTCTCCACGCGCTGGGTGAGCACCGCGCCGTTGGGCAGTACGCCGCTGAAGCCGATATCGCCGGCGCGCGCGGCGCCGGACGGCAGCATCAGCAACATCAAGGACCCGCACAGTGCGTGCTTCCACATCGGCTTGGCTCCGGAAAAGGAGGGAGCCCCTGCCCCAAAGGGGGAGAATGGGACAGGGGCCCCCGGGGGCCCGGCCATTGGCGGATGGCCGGGTTTGTTGCGCTCAACGCGTACTGCTTGCGAAAACGGACAACGTGTTACTCGCCGGTGCCGCCACCGCCCCCGGTGGAGGGCTGGGCAACCGCCAGGGCCAGGCTGTTGGCCTGCAGGTTGCCGGTGCCGGCGGCCACGTTCACCCCGATGTTGCCGGAGGCGCCGGAGAACGCACTGCCGGACAACGCCGCGGTATTGGTCGCATCCACGTTCACCCAACGGGTGGTGGACACGGTGCCGCTCAGGCTGGCATACAGGTCGGCCACGCCCAGTTCGACGAACCGGCTGGTGCCACTTTCATCGGTATCGAAGGCGATACCGCCCACGCCTTCCCGGTTCGGGTTGGGGGTTGCGTTCTGGATCTCGTTGTCCATGTCGATGTGGCCGGTTGCGTTGCCACTCGGATGGTCGAGTTCACCACTCCAGCTATCCAGGTAGTAGTTGTCCTTCTGGTAGGCGTTGCCGCTGCCGCTGTAGGTGCCGGCACCGAAGGCCAGCGTGCCGCCGGCGACGCGACCACGCAGGCTCACATCGACGGTGTCGGTCATCGAGCGCAGGTAGCCTGCGTTGCTGACCGCGTTGCCGGTGGAGACCTGGTTGGAGCTGATGCTCGAGGTGGCATAGGCGCTGGTGGCCACCGACGCGGCGAGCGCGTTCTTCTGCTCGTTGTTGTTGCCCGAGGCGACGTTGGCCCCGATGTTGCCGGACGCGTTGCTGAAGGCATTGCCGCCCAGGCCCGCGGCATTGGTCACGCCGGAGTTGAGGGTGGTGTTGCCGGCGCCGTACTGGTTGACGAACACCTCGGCGTCGGCCATGCCGAAGCTGAAGGAGGCATCGGCCGCGGACAGCGACGCGGCGTTGTCCTGGGCATTGTTGTCGCCGGCGGCGACGTTGAAGCCGAGGTTGCCCGAGGCATCGGAACCGACGTCATCGGCGATCGAGGCGCTGTTGGTCACCAGGCTGTTGGCGGCGGCGTTGTCGGTGATCGACTGGCGGTTGTCGATGATCGCGATGGCGGCCGAGTCGAGGTCGATCGAGCCGGTGATTTCCGGGTCGCCCGAGAAGTTCACGTCCGAACTCAGGCGCATGTCCTTTTCAAGGTTCACATCGACGCCGTGGTTGTTCTTTTCCTGGCGCTCGTCGGCCTGGATGTTGCTGGTCTTGTTGACGTTCTCGTTGACGGTCACGTCACGGGTACGGGTCACGCTGCTGTTGGTGGTGCTGTTGTTGGTGGTAGTGGTGTTGCTGGTGGTGTTGTTGTTGCGGGTGTTGTTCCAGGTGCGGTTCCAGGTACGCGAATCGTTGTCGTTGCGCGTATTGGTCTCGATGTTGGTGTCGATGTTCGTATCGACATCGGTATCGACGTTGGTGTTGAGGTTGGTGCGGGTTTCAACCACGTTGTGCAGGTGGTTGATGAACGCGCTCTGGTTCTGGTTGTCCTGCGCGGCGACCGATGCGGACGCGGCTGCGATCGCAATGGCCAATACGGTACGGTGCATGGTGGTGTTCATGGTGCCCTCTCTCTCATCACAGACAATCGGGTGGATGTGACTACTCACGGGGTGGACTGCACCGAGATGCTCAGTTGGTTTGCGGTGGCGTTGCCGGATCCCGCGATCTGATTGAGTTGCAGGACGCCGTCGAAGCCCTGCAGCGCGGTGCCTTCCACCGCCACGCTGCGGGTTCCGGCCGGCCGACCGCGGTTGACGGCCCCCTGCCCCCCTGCTGACGCGAGCGCCCCCGACGCGGCCAAGGCCTCGTCGTTCGACTCGCGTATGCCCTGTTGCGCCAGCGTGGCAGTGACGACGTTGCGCGTCGCGTTGCCGGTGCCGCTGGCCTGGTTGATCATGGCGACGCCGCTGGCGCCGTTCAGTGCCTGCCCGCCGATGCTCGCGCTGGCATGCATCGCGCCGTCGGACAGCACCTGGTTGCCGGCCTGCCGCTGGCGTGCATCGACGGTGATGTAGGCGGTCTGGCCATTGGCGATCCCGAGCAGGTTGGCCTGCTGGTTGAGGTCGCCGGCGGTCATGTTGACGGTGATCGCACCGTCGGCGCCGGACAGCGCACGGCCGTCGATGCGGCTGGTATTGAGGTAGGACAGCATGGCCGCGTAGTCATCGGCCTGCTGCGCATGCAGCGGCGATGACAGCACCAGGGCCAGCACTGCCAGGCGTGGCCAGCGGTTCATTTGCCGGGCCCGCCCGCGGGTTGGCCGAGCGGGAACTGCGCCAGCGCACCGCGTACCTGGTCGCCGATGCCGCGGGTGGCACCGGTCACCGCGCCCATCGGGCCGCCGATGGCATTGCTGAACTGGCCGCCGGACAACATGCCGCTGTCGGTGACCTTGCCCAGGGTCGAGTTGACCGTGTTGCCGGTCACCCGCTCGATGGTGGTCTGTGCGTGGCCGACGCCACTGCCGGTGTTGGAGCCGAGCGCGGCATAGTCGTCCTCGCTCAGCTCATCCATGCCGGTCGAGGTGCCCAGCGCCTGGCCCACCTCACGCTTGGGCGAGGGATCGGCGATGAGCGCCATGCCGGGCGGCGCGGGCCGATAGGCGGGCCGGGTCGAGACATCGCGCAGCAGCACGATTTCACCCGGCTGCGCCTTGACGCCCTGGCGCGCACCCGAGGCGTGCGCGGCGACCGGTGCCGTCAGTACGACGGCCATCAGCCAGAGGCCGGTGTGGCGAATGCGGTGTGCGACTACGCTGTCCATGGCGCCCTCCTTCGAAACATGCGGAGGGGTGACGCAGCATTCGTGCCAAGTGGCAGAACCCAGCAAACACGGGGGCTGGCGGCACCACGGCGGGTCGCGCGGCGGGCACGATGTTACAGATTCGTTGGCAACACCCACCGCTGAACAAGCCGTGGCGACGCCGACAGGCCCGTCGTTGCTGGCATGCAGCGCGGTGTATCAGCGCTGTTACACCGGCTGATACAGCCGTTACAGTGCCTGCTCAGCTCGGTGACGGGTGCCGGCCGCGCACGAAAAAGCCCGCATCCGCGGGCTTTTTCGACACGACCCCGGCGGGCGGGTCAGGACGACCGCTCCTCCAGTTCGTCCACGCCCAGGTTGGTGGACGGGTTGTCGTAGACCGCCTTGTCCAGCAGCCCGGTTTCCTTTGCCACCAGCACCGGCACCAGCATCTGCCCGGTCACGTTGGTCATGGTGCGCATCATGTCCAGGATGCGGTCGATCGCATACAGGTAGCCGATGGTCTCCAGCGGCAGGTTGGCCGCGCTCAGCACCACCGTGGCCATCACCACCGCCGTGCCCGGCACGCCCGCGGTGCCGAAACTGCCCAGCACCGAGGCGATCAACACCACGATGTACTGTTCCGGGGTCAGCGGCACGCCGGTGTACTGCGCGATGAACACCGCGCACAGCGCCGGGTAGATCGCCCCGCAACCGTCCATCTTGATGCTCGCCCCCAGCGGCACCGCGAACGAGGCATAGTCCTTGTTCACGCCCAGGTTGTGGGTGATCGAGCGCATCGCCGCCGGCATCGCGGCAAAGCTGGACGAACTCACGAACGCCACCTGCATGCCCGGGGCCGCACCACGGAAGAACTTCAGCGGGTTCAGGCCATGCGCCAGCAGCAGACTGCCGTACACCACCACGATGTGCAGCGCGCAGGCCACGTACAGCGCCAGCACGAAATTGCCCAGCGGCAGCAGCTTCTCGAAACCGTAGCTGCCCACCAGCCCGGCGATCAGGCCGAACGTCCCGAGCGGGGTCATCTCCAGCACGAAGCGCGTCACCTGGATCATGATGTCGCTCATCTGCCCGGTCAGCTTGCGCGCCTCGGCCACCTTGTCGCCCAGCTTCACCATCGCAAAGCCCAGCAGGCCCGCGAAGAAGATCACCGGCAGGATCGACCCGCGCCCGGCCGCCAGGACCGTCTCGCCGGCCGCATTGACCCGCGTGCCGATCCCGGTCAGCGCGTAGAACACGTTGGAGGGCACCACGTCCATCAGCACCTTGACCACGCTCGGCACTTCGCGCGGGGTGTAGCCGTGGTCCATGCTCAGGCTCAGGTTGCCGGTGCCCGGCTGCATGATCGTGCCGACCGCCAGCCCCACGCATACCGCCAGCGCGGCGGTGATGATGAACCACAGGAACGTGCGCCCGCCCAGCGCGGCCACCGATTTCTGGCCGTGCAGCGAGGAGATCGCGTTGATCACCGCGAAGAACACCAGCGGCACCGCGATCATCTTGATCAGCGTCACGTACAGCTCGCCCAACGGGCCGAACCAGAGTTCCGCCGCCGGCCCCAGCAGCCAGCCGGCCAGCGCGCCGAGCACGAAGCCACCCAGCACGCGTTGCCAGAACGGGATCCGCAACCACGCAGACACCAGCTTCATGAGCCTTCCAGAGAGAATTCGACAGCTCGCCACATTAGCCCAACCGGGCCGCGGGAACGAGGCGCGCACGGAAAATCAGCGTGTCATCGGCGTGCCTTGCAGGGTTCTGCATAATGAACGCCCGTTTCACATGTGAGATACGCGCGTCCATGTCCCGTACCACCTGCCTGGTGACCGCCGTCGCCGCCACCCTGTTGCTGGGCGCGTGCGCCAGCACCTCCCCCGCGGCCCGTACCCCCGGCGCGATCGCCGTCGATGTCCCCGCCATCGCCCATCCGGCGGGTGAAACCCCGCAATGGTGGTACCGCAGCGGCGCCGCCCGCGCCGCCGGCAGCGGCGCCATGGACGGCAAGGCCAAAAACGTCATCCTGTTCCTCGGTGACGGCATGAGCCTGACCACCGTGGCGGCCGCGCGCATCTTCGAGGGCCAGCGCAACGGCAATCCGGGCGAGGAGAACCTGCTGTCCTGGGAGCGCTTCCCGGCCACGGCGTTCAGCAAGACCTACAACACCGATTCGCAGACCCCCGACTCGGCCGGCACCATGACCGCCATCACCACCGGCGTGAAGACCCACATGGGCGCCATCGGCGTCAGTGCCGGCACCCGCAACGACTGCGCCGACAGCTTGAACAAGGGCCTGCTGACCTGGCTGCAGCTGGCCGACAGCGCGCACATGGCCACCGGCATCGTGTCCACCGCGCGCCTGACCCACGCCACCCCGGCGGCCACCTACGCGCACTCGCCGGAGCGCAACTGGGAAAACGACACCGACGTGCCCGAGGCCGCCAAGGCCGCCGGCTGCACTGACATCGCCCAGCAGCTGCTGTCCACCGCGCGCTATGGCCGGGGCCCGCTGGTCGCCCTGGGCGGCGGCCGCGGTGAATTCACCACGGTGGAAGAGCGCGATCCCGAGTATGACGACAAGGTCGGCCAGCGCCTGGACGGGCGCAGCCTGGTCACCGAATGGCAGCAGGCCCACCCGCAGGGCGCCTATGTCTGGAACGCCAAGCAGCTGCAGGCCGCGCGCAATGCCCCGGCGCTGCTGGGCCTGTTCGAGCCGGACCACATGCGTTACGAGATCGAGCGCAAGGACGACCCGTCCGGCGAACCCAGCCTGGCCGAGCTGACCAAGGCCGCCATCAACACCCTGTCCCGGCACAAGGAAGGCTACGTGCTGATGGTCGAGGGCGCCCGCATCGACCATGCCAACCACAGCGGCAACGCCTACCGCGCCCTCAGCGACACCGTGGCCCTGTCCGATGCCGTGCGCGCGGCCGTCGAGGCGACCTCCGACCAGGACACCCTGATCATCGTCACCGCCGACCACTCGCACACCCTGAACTTCGTCGGCTACCCGGCCCGCGGCAACCCGATCCTGGGCAAGGTCAAGGACAAGGGCGGCGAAGACGGCGTGGGCGGCCTGGACGTGGCCCGCGACGGCCTCGGCCTGCCCTACACCACGCTCAGCTATGCCAACGGCCCCGGCTATACCGGCGCCACCAACCAGCAGCCGGCCGGCCCGAAGGTGTACCCGCACAACCCGAGCAGCTTCGATCCGGCCGCCGGCCGACCGGACCTGAGCCACGTGGACACCGAGCACCCCGATTACATGCAGGAAGCGCTGGTACCGACCAAGAGTGAAACCCATGGCGGCGAAGACGTCGGCATCTGGGCACGTGGCCCGGGCAGCAAAGCCATCCGCGGCACCATGGAACAGAACACGATCTACCACATGATCGTGCAGGCCACCCCGCGCCTGCGCCAGCGCCTGTGCGAGGCCGGTACCTGCGACGCCAAGGGCGTGCCGGTGGACCTGCCCACACCGAAGGCGTTCGAGCGCAAGGCCGACGCCAACTGATGCCGGCCCGGCTCTCCGCCGCCCGCAGCAGGGGCCGCCACGTGCGGTTCCTGCTGTTGATGGCCGGACTGGCCAGCACCGGCCACGCGCTGGCCCAGGGCCCGGCCTGCCGGGTCCTCACCGAGGAACACGGGCTGTGGCCGTTGCCCGGCTGCGAGGTGGTCGACGGCGCGCCCCGGATCGCCGCGGACGTCCTGCCCGACCTCCCTTACGATGCCGACGGACTGGCGGCGGTGTACGCCGCCGACAGCTTTCATTACGTCACCCGTGCCGGCCGCACCCAGGCCGTCCTGACCTGGGACAGCGGGCCGGACTACGTCGAAGAGGGGCTGCTGCGGGGCCGCATCGGCCCACGCGTCGGCTACTTCACCCCCGCGCTTGAACAGGCCTTCCCGGCCACGTTCGACTTTGCCTGGCCCTTCGCCGATGGCATTGCCCAGGTCTGCGAGGGGTGCCGCCCCGGCACGCCTGACGGCGAGGGCCACACGCCGGTGGAAGGCGGCCACTGGTTCCATATCAATCGCCAGGGCATCCGCGTGCCCGAACCGCCCACTCCCTGATCCCCGTGCGTGGCGAGCCTGGCCCGCAGCGTCGATACTGCCTCCCTGCCCGAGCCTGCCCGAACCGATGTCGTCGCCATTACCCAACCTGTCTGCTGCGCCCCGCCCGGTCCTGGTGGGCTTCAGTGGTGGACTCGATTCCACCGTGCTGCTGCATTGGCTGGCCCAGTCGCCGGCCCAGCGCGATGCAGGCGTGCGGGCGGTGCACGTCCACCACGGCCTGCAACCGGCCGCCGACGCGTGGGCGCAGCACTGCCAGGCGATCTGCACGGCCTGGAAGATCGAACTGCAGGTGATCGGCGTCGACGTGGCCCGCGACAGCGGCCACGGCCTGGAAGCGGCCGCGCGGCATGCCCGCCGCGATGCATTCGCCCGCGCCCTGCGCCCGGATGAACAGCTGGCCCTGGCCCATCACCGCGATGACCAGGCCGAGACCTTCCTGCTGCGCGCCCTGCGCGGGTCCGGCGTGGATGGGCTGGCCGCGATCCGCAGCGAGGCGCCGTTTGCCACCGGTACGGTGTGGCGACCGCTGCTGCAGGTGCCGCGCGCGGCGCTGCTGGCCTATGCGCAGTCGCAGGCGCTGCAGTGGGTCGACGACCCCAGCAATGCCAGCGACGCGGCCGACCGCAATTTCCTGCGCCTGCACGTGCTGCCGCTGCTGCAGCAACGCTGGCCGCAGGCCGATGCCGCCTTCGCACGCAGCGCCGCCCTGTGCGCGCAGGCGCAGCAGTTGCTGGACGTGTCGGACCAGGAAGCACTGCGCCGCTGCAGCGTCGTGCCCGGCGTGCTCGACAGCGTGCGGCTGCTGCGACTGCCGCGCGAACGCCGGGCCCGCCTGCTGCGCCAATGGGTGCGCAACTGCGGCCTGCCCCCGCTGCCGGCCGCCGGCGTGGAGGCGATCGAACGCGAGCTGTTGCCGGCCGCACACGATGCCGATGCCCAGTTCGCCTGGCAGGGCGCGCGCATCCGCCGCTGGCGCGGCGAGCTGCACCTGCTCTCGGCCACGCTGGCCTTGCCGCCGCACTGGAGCGTGCACTGGGATGGGCGCGCGCCGTTGGCCCTGCCCGATGGCGGGCAGCTGGAACTGCTGGGCGCGCACCGCCTGGCCACCCCGTTGCAGGTCAGCGCGCGCCGCGGTGGCGAACGCATCCAGCTTCCCGGGCGCAGCCATTCGCACGCGCTCAAGGACCTGCTGCAACAACGCGGCCTGCCGCCCTGGCAGCGCCGCCAGTTGCCGTTGTTGTTCGACGGCGAGGTGTTGATGGCCGCGGGCGACCGGATCGTCGCCGCGCCGCTGCAGCACTGGCTGGATGAACACGATGCGCAGTTGCGCTGGACCCCGGGCGCGGCCTGAATTGACCCCGCCGGATTGGCGGCTCACACTTGCCCCATGCCCAAGAAGTCCCCCAACGAAGCCTCCCCGGTCGCCCACTTCGAGCAGTCGCTGGAAGAACTGGAACACCTGGTGGAGAAGATGGAAGCCGGCGACCTGAGCCTGGAGCAATCGCTCAGCGCCTACGAGCGCGGCGTCGGCCTGTACCGCCAGTGCCAGCAGGCGCTGGAGCAGGCCGAACTGCGCGTGCGCCTGCTCAGCGATCCGGCCCGCCCCGATACCGCCGAACCGTTCGATCCGCCCGGCCATGATGGTTGAGTCCACGTTCGCGCGTTGGCGCGACCGCATCGAAAGCCAGCTCGACGCCAGCCTGCCCTCCCCCGAACACGCCCCGCAACGCCTGCACCAGGCGATGCGTTACGCCGTGCTCGGCGGCGGCAAGCGCATGCGGCCGCTGCTGGTGTACGCCAGCGGGCAGGTGTTCGGTGCCGACGAACATGCGCTGGATGCACCGGCCATGGCGGTGGAGCTGGTCCATGCCTATTCGCTGGTGCATGACGACCTGCCGGCCATGGACGACGACGCGCTGCGTCGTGGCCGGCCCACCACCCACGTCGCCTTCGACGAAGCCACCGCCATCCTCGCCGGCGATGCGCTGCAGACCCGCGCGTTCAGCCTGCTGGCCGACGCGGCGCTGCCGGCGCTGCTGCGCGTGCACTGCCTGCAGGCGCTCACCCATGCCTCCGGCGCCGCCGGGATGTGCGGCGGCCAGGCACTGGATATCGACGCCACCGGCCACGCGCAAGGCCTGGACGCGCTGCAGCGCATGCACGCGCTCAAGACCGGTGCGCTGATCCGTGCGGCGGTGCGCATGGGTGCGCTGTGCGGCGAGGCACCGCAGTCCGACCTGCTGCAGTTGGACGACTTCGCCAGCGCGCTGGGCCTGGCCTTCCAGGTCCGCGATGACATCCTCGACGTGGAAGCCAGTTCCGAACAGCTGGGCAAGACCGCCGGCAAGGACCAGGCCCAAGCCAAGTCCACCTTCCCCGCCCTGCTCGGCATGGACGGGGCCAAGGCCGAACTGGCCGCGCTGAGCGAGCGCATGCACGACAGCCTGGCCGGCTACGACGAACGCGCCGATGCACTGCGTGCGTTGGGGCGGTTGGCGGTGGAACGCGATCACTGAACCGCCTCCACGCGCTGCGTGGACCGGCGTCCATGGCGGGCATCGGTCCCCGTGCCGCGCGGCAGTGCATCCAGCACCGCACGCCCGGGCGCATCCCCGGCCCCCATCGCCAGCAAAAAAAAACGCCCGGGAATCCCGGGCGTTCTGCATCACCACTGCGCGTGGTTTACTTGATCAGGCGCAGGGTAAACGGGTAGCGATACGCTTCACCGTTGTTGGCCTTGACCGCGGCCAGGATGCACAGCACCAGGTTGGCGATCCACACCAGGGTCAGCAGCAGCGCCCCGATCATCACCACCACCAGGATGGTCGAGACGATGTAGGCGATCGCCACGGTGATCTGGAAGTTCAGCGCTTCCTTGGCCTGGTCGGTGACGAAGCCCTTCTGCGGGTCATCCTTGTTGACCAGCCAGATGATCAGCGCACCGATGAAGCCGGTGAAGATGCCGAGCAGGTGGGCCACCAGGGACAGGGTGCGCTGGTCGGCCGGGGCATCGCCCGCCGGTGCCGGCGGCGGTACGGTGACGTTATCGAAATCGCTCACGTGGAAACTCCTTGTGCGTTATGTGGGTGGTGCATGGCAGGCTCCCCGCCTGCCTGGGCAGCCCCAATAGAATACGTCAATCGTTACCGGCAACGGTCATTCGTCCTACCAGGATCGAACCGACCTGCACATGCGAGCGGCGGTCCACGTCGCTGCCCACCGCCTCGATGGCGGCGAACATGTCCTTGAGGTTGCCGGCGATGGTGATGCCGTCCACCGGATAGCTGATCTGGCCGTTTTCCACGCGGAAGCCGCCGGCCCCGCGCGAGTAGTCGCCGGTGACGCCGTTGACGCCCTGGCCCATCAGCTCGGTGACCAGCAGGCCGTCGCCCATCTGCGCGGCGATCGCGACCAGGTCGCCGGCGTTGGCCGCGACCTTGAGGTTGTGCACGCCGCCGGCGTTGCCGGTGGTGACCAGGCCCAGCTTGCGCGCCGAGTAGCTGCCCAGGATGTAGCGCTGCAGCGTGCCGTCGGTGATCAACGGCGCATTGCGCGTGGCCACGCCGTCGCCGTCGAAGGCCGACGAGCGCAGGCCGCGGCGCAGCAGCGGCTGCTCATCGATCTGGAACCAGTCCGGGAACAGCTGCGTGCCCACGCTGTCGAGCAGGAAACTGGCGCGCCGGTACAGCGCGCCGCCGGACACCGCGCCGAGCAGGTGGCCGATCAACGAGCGCGCCACCTCCGGGGAGAACAGCACCGGCATCTGCGCGGTCGCCATCGAGCGCGGCTGCAGCCGGGCCACGGTGCGCTCGGCGGCACGCCGGCCGATCGCCTCGGGCGACTCCAGGTCCTGCCGCGCCAGCGCGCTGCTGTACCAGCCGTCGCGCTGCATGCCGTCGCCCTGCCCGGCGATGAGCGCGCAACCGATCGAATGGTGGCTGCTGCGCTCGCGGCCGATGAACCCGTGCGAGTTGGCATACACCGACAGGCTCTGCGAGGTGGCGGCCGAGGCGCCATCGGAGTTGCTGATCCGGCCGTCGGCCTCGCGCCCGGCCGCTTCACAGGCCAGCGCCAGGTCCAGCGCGTGATCGGCGGCCAGCGCCCAGGGGTGCCAGCTGTCCAGATCCGGGAACTCACGGGCCATCAGCGCGGCCTCGGCCAGCCCGGCGGCGGCGTCGTCCTCGGTGTGCCGGGCGATCGCGCAGGCCTGGGCCACGGTCGATTCGAGGCTGGCATCCTGCAGGTCGGCGGTACTGGCGCTGCCCTTGCGTTGGCCGAAGAACACGGTCACCGCAATGCCGCGATCGCGGGTGGATTCGACCGTCTCGACCTCGCCCAGGCGCACGTTCACGTCCAGCCCGCGCTCGTCGCTGCAGCTCACCTCGGCCTGGCTGGCGCCCAGCGCACGGGCCCGTTCCAGCAGGCGCTGGGAGATGTCGGCCAGCTGCTCCAGGCGCTGCAGGCTGTCGTCGGCCGGGGTCACTTCAGGGGAGATCACGTTCAATGCTTTATCCTGTACGGGTGAGTGCCTGGCGCGACGCCGGGCACAGTTCTGGATGTGGAAATAAGACGATGCGCGGACGCGACGAAGAAACCGGTGAATTCCTTGATATCAGCCGCAGCCAGAACCGCCGGGATGCCCTGGACGTGCTGGCCCTCGGCGAGAAGCTGGTGTCGCTGACGGCGGCCCAGCTGGCCCGCGTGCCGGTCCCGGAGGACCTGCTGCCGCACATCGCCGAGGCCAAGCGCATCACCGCGCACATCGCCCACAAGCGCCAGCTGGCGTTCCTGGCCAAGCACATGCGCCGCGAAGACGATGCCGTGCTGGATGCGATCCGCGACGCGCTCGATGCCAACAGCGAAACCTCGCGACGCGAAGTGGCCGCCATGCACCGCGTGGAAGACTGGCGCGAGCGCCTGCTCAAGGACGGCGACAAGGCGCTGGGCGCGCTGCTGGACGAGTACCCGCACGCCGATCGCCAGCAGCTGCGCACGCTGGTCCGCAACGCCCAGGCCGAGAAGGCGAAAAACAAGCCGCCGCGCGCCTACCGCGAGATCTACCAGACGCTGCGCACCCTGTTGCTGCCCGCCGCGCTGGGCCTGGAGGGGCTGAACGCCGCCGACGACGCGCTCGACGCGCCGGCCGACACCGACACCGACGACGTCGCCGACGACTGAGCCCGGCCGCCCACGCGGCTGCGCCAGCACCTGGCTGGCGGCCGCAGGGGCGTGCAGTGCGGGCAGGTCCATCGCCCGGCTCAGGCCTGGGTGCCGCCCACGGTGATGCCGTCGATCAGCAGCGAGGGCTGGCCCACGCCGACCGGCACGCTCTGGCCATCCTTGCCGCAGACGCCCACGCCCTCGTCCAGGGCCAGGTCGTTGCCGATCATGCGCACCTTCTGCATGGTCTCCGGACCATTGCCGATCAGGGTCGCGCCCTTCACCGGCGCGGTGACCCGGCCGTCCTCGATCAGGTAGGCCTCGGTGGCCGAGAACACGTACTTGCCGCTGGTGATGTCGACCTGGCCGCCACCGAAGTTGACGGCGTACAGGCCCTTCTTCACCGAGCGGATCATTTCTTCCGGATCGTGCTGGCCGGCACGCATGTAGGTGTTGGTCATGCGCGGCATGGTCATGTGCGCGAACGACTCCCGCCGGCCGTTGCCGGTCGGGGCAACGCCCATCAGCCGCGCGTTGAGCGAATCCTGCATGTAGCCGACCAGGATGCCGTCCTCGATCAGCGTGGTGCACTGGGTCGGATGGCCCTCGTCATCGATGTTGAGCGAGCCACGGCGCCCGTCCAGGGTGCCGTCGTCGACGATGGTCACGCCCGGGGCGGCCACCCGCTCGCCGATGCGGCCGGCATACACGCTGGTGCCCTTGCGGTTGAAGTCGCCCTCCAGGCCATGGCCGACCGCTTCATGCAGCAGTACACCGGGCCAGCCCGGGCCAAGCACCACGGTCATCACGCCGGCCGGGGCCGGGATCGCCTCCAGGTTGACCAGCGCCTGGCGCAGCGCCTCGCGGGCGAAGCGTTCGGGCCGGTCGTCGGCGAACAGTTCGGCATAGCTGAAACGGCCACCACCGCCGGAGTAGCCGGACTCGCGGCGGCCGTGCTGTTCCACGATCACCTGCACGTTGAGCCGCACCAACGGGCGGATGTCGCCGGCCAGCACGCCGTCGCTGCGGGCGATCAGCACCGTGTCCACGCCGCCGGACAGGCTCACCATCACCTGCTGCACGCGCGGGTCGGCAGCACGCAGGTAGCGGTCCAGGCGCTTGAGCACCTCGACCTTGGCCTCATTGCCCATGCCGTCGATCGGGTCCAGCGCCGGGTACAGCGCGCGCGCGTTGCCGCGCACCAGCGAGCGTGCCTGCTGCGCCCCGCCCTCGCGGGAGATCGCGCGTGCCGACTGTGCCGCGGCCAGCAGGGCATCGCGGTGGATGTCGTCGGAATAGGCGAAGCCGGTCTTCTCCCCGGCAATGGCGCGCACGCCCACGCCCTGCTCGATCGAATGCGCACCGTCCTTGACGATGCCGTCTTCCACGCTCCAGCTTTCGCGCCGGGCGTGCTGGAAATACAGGTCACCAAAATCGATCCCCGGCCCCAGCAAGGTGCCGAAGGTGCGTTCCAGGCTGCCGGCATCCAGCCCGGCGGGCAGGAGCAGGCGGTCGTTGGCGAGGGTCAGTGCGTTATCGGTCATGTCATCTATCTGAGGGCGCCGGCGGCTATCGCAACCCGGGCGCGGGAAAGGGGGTCAGCGTACCGGAGGTGGGGCCGCCGGCGGGCTGCGCGGCGGCGCATCGTCACGGTCGATCACCTCGACCTTGGGCTCGGCCCACGGCCCGGTGACCCGATAGGTCTTGGCGCCGATCGCGCCGAGCGGCTTGCCCAGCACCGCATTGGCGGCCGCGCCCACCGCCGCGCCCACCGGGCCGCCGGCCACCGCGCCGACCACGGTGAGCAGGTTGCCCGAGCGCGGGTTCACGTCGATGGTCTGGTCGAACTGCTGGCGGCGCAGGTCGGTCTGGCCGCGGATGCTGATGTTGGCGGCCGGCCCTTCGATCAGCACCTTGTCGGTGGTGGCCATGCCGTTGCCGAACGCCAGCGCGCCGTCGACCTGGTTGAACGCGAAGCCCTTGGAGAAGAAATCGCGGAAGTCGAACATCAACCGGCGCGGCAGCTGGGTCACGCTGAGCAGGCCGAGGACGCGGCCCGCCCCGGGCTCCAGCTCCAGCAACTGGCCGTTGCGCGCCGTGACCTGCATGTGGCCCTGCAGCGCCCCCAGCTGGAAGTCGGACGGACCGCCCTGCCAGCCGGCGTCCAGCGTGATCTGGCCCTGGCCACCGCGCAGCTGGCCGCCGTAGTCCAGGTTCTGCATCAGCCCGCCCAGGTCCTCGCTCTTCACATCGACGCTGACCTGGGTGCGGGCGGCATCGCCCATGCCCAGCCAGCGGCCCTGGATGTCGATCGCCTGCTTGGGGGCACGGAACTGCAGCTGGTCCACGCTCAGGCCGTTGCCGAACGGGCGCGTGCGCAGTACCGCCTGGCCCAACCGGGCCTTGCCGAACTGCAGGTCCTCGATGTCCAGGGCCAGTGGCGGGATCTTCGCCGGGTTGGTGTCGTTGGCGCTGGCCTGCACCCGCGCCGGCAGCGCGGCATCACTGGGCAGTGCGATCAGGCTGCCATCGGCCGGCACCCTGGTCGGGGTCGGCAGTGACTGCCAGTGCACCCGGCTGAGCTTGCCCACGATGGTGCCGCCGTCGGCATTGGGCACGCTCAGCGTGCCGGCCAGCGACGGCCCGTCCAGGCGCACCTCCACCGACGATGGCGTGGGCCGCAACTGCAGGCGGGTCTGCGCGAACACGCCGCCGGCCAGCAGCAGTTGCCCGACCTGCACGTCCACCTGGCGCAGTGGCATCGGGTCCTTGTCACCGCCACCGTCGGGGCCGCGGGCAAGCGCGATCCATTCCAGGGCATCCAGTGAACCGCTGCGGCCGTTGACGGCCAGCCCGCTGCCCGGCGGGTCGCGGTCCACCCGGTCGCTGCCGAGGGTGACCTGCACGCCGGTCTGGTTGTTGTGGGTACGCGCGGCCAGCGCCAGGCGCTGGCCAAAGGCCACGTCGACCCGGCCGCTGCCCATCGGCAGCTGCGCGTTGACGGTGGTCGCCAGCGGCACGGTGGCGGCCTTGTCCAGCGGCGCCGGCAGGTCCAGGCGGGTGCCCACCAGGTCCGAGTGCAGGGTCAGCAGCGTGGGCGGTTCGGTCTTGGCGCCAACGGCAACCTTGGGCAGGGTCACCCCGATCGTCCAGCGCGAGGTGCCCTGGATATAGGGCTTGAGCCAGTTCAATTCCGGCGCGCGGTCGAGCAGCAGGCCGGCGTCCATGGCTGCGCCCAGCTCGGACTCGAACGCCTGCTGCGGATCGCGCACGTAGCCGCCGGCACGCAGGCTGAGCTGCCCCTCCTGGCCCAGGTGGCGCACGCTCAACTTGTCGGCATCGAACCCGTCACGGCTGTAGCGGGCCTGGCCGCGCATCGCATCGAAGGCCAGCGCGAAGCGCTTCTCGGTCAGCGCCACGCCCTCCAGGTCGACCGTGCCCTGCAGGTGGCCGCCGGGTTGGCCCGCATGCATGGGCTGCAGCAGGTCGAAGCCCACCTTGGCCGGGCCCTTGGCGGTGAGGTTGTCCAGAGTATCGGCATAGGTGGCATGCAGCGGGCTCTGCTTGAGCATGGCCAGCAGCGCGCCGGACTCGGCCTGGGTCGTGGCCTTGACGTACAGCGGGGTCTGGCCGAAATCGACGATGCCGGCGTCGAAATGGTTGACCGGCACGCCGGCCAGATCGCCACTGCCGTGCAGCTCGAAACCGGGGCCGATGAAGGCGATGTCCGCGTCCACCTTGCCCATCGCCGGCCAGTCGCGCTGGAAGCGGATGGTGCCGTTGCTGATATGCCCGGTGGCCTCGAAGCGCCCGTTGTTGCGGTCGAAGGGCCAGTCATCCAGGTCGCCGCTGACCAGGCCGATACCGCCGCGCACCTGCCCGGAGACCAGCGCGGCGTCGAGCCAGTCGGTGGCGCCCTTGCTCATCTGCGAGTGGATCCAGAAGCGCTTGGCCGCGGTCATCGGCACGTCGTCGATGCGCGCGGCCAGCTGCAGCCATGGCCGCGTGCCGTCGCCCTGGAACCACACGTTGCCGCGCACGTCGGCGGCGTAGTCGGTGCCCTGCACGCGCAGTGCCGGGGTACCGAAGCGCCAGCCACCGGCTTCGTCGCGCCAGCCGACCAACTGCCCGGCCAGGCGCACGTCGTGGCGCGCGCCGAAGCCACTGGGCCAGTCGAAATGCATCACATGGCCCGGCTGCAGGTCCAGCGCGAACCCATCGGCGTCGCCGCTGAAGTGGCCGCCCAGCCCGCTCAGGCCCGGCGCATGCCCGGACGGGGCAAAGCCGATATCGGCCAGCTCGCCCTGGATGGACAGCGCACCATCGCGTTCGCCGGCCACCCGCACCTGGGTCATGCGCGCGTGCGGGGCGGCGCGTTGCAGCCACTCGCGCAGCCCGGGGTCGACCCGGTCGCTAAGCGCCAGTCCGCGCAGCAGCGCGGTGGCATCGATATTGTCACCGGCCAGCGCCATGTGCTGGCCACCGGCGATGAGCAGCCCATCCAGGCGCTGGACCTCGCCGTTGCCGGCCAGGCCGATGCGCAGCAGCGGCGCATCGGCGCGCCAGCCGCCCTGCACCCAGCGCCAGCGCGCGCGCAGCTGCAGCGTATCCAGGGTGAGCTCGGGGCGCTTGCCATCGGCCAGCGGCGCACCGCGCAACCGCAGGTCGCGCAGGTCGGCATCGGCAGTGACCATCACCGGGCGGTGGTCGCGCAGGTCCACCCAGGCATTCAACTCGCCACTGCCCTGCTGCAGCGACACTCCGGCGAAGCGCAACAGCGCCGACCAGGCGCGGAAGTCGGCGGGGTCGGCCGACAGCCAGGCCTGGCCATCGCCGTGGGTGCGATCGAAATCCAGGACCGCGGTCAGTGGCATGCCCGTCTCGTCCGCCCAGGCCCGGGCGCCCACGCGCAGGCGCTGGCCGTTCACCCGCAGGCGCAGGTCGATGCGCGGCAGCGCGGTCTGCAGGCCCAGCGAGGGCGCATCCACGCGCAGGCTGCCGCCGATCACCTGCAACTCGCCCAGCCGGCGCAGCGCATCGAGCGGGTCGCCGCTGCCCGCTTCGGGCATGCCGCGCACCGACCAGCGGCCATCGTCGGCCCGCTGCAGGACCAGGGCCAGCCCGCGCAGGCGCAGCTCGGTCAGCGAATGCCCGGGCAGCAGCCCGGCATACATCGATACCAGCACTTCGGCCTCGCCGATGGCGATGCCCTGGCCTGCACCGACGCGCAGCCCGGTGAGCTGGAGCAACGGACCGCGCCGGGTCCAGGCGGTATCCAGGTGGTCGAAACGCACCGGCTGGCCGGCGCGCGCGCTCAGCCAGGCCGCCACCTTGTCCGGGTGGCGCTCGGCAAACGGCAGCAGCTGGCTGACCGTGCCCACCAGCAGCGCCACGCACACCAGCACGATCGCCATCGCATACACGGCATGGCGGCGAATCCTTCGCAGTCGCAGTCGAAGCGGCGTGCTCATCGCGCCGCGGACGCATCGGCGCGCGAGCGCGCCAGCGTGCGATGGTCAGAGCAGCACGACATCGAACTGCTCCTGCAGGTACTGCTCGTCGGCCTGGAAACGGATCGACTTGCCGAGGAATTCCTCCAGTTCGGCCACCGCCGAGGATTCCTCGTCGGTGATCCGCGCCACTACCTTGGACGAGGCGATCACCAGCAGGCGGGCCGCATCGAACTGGCGCACGGCGCGGGTGATCTCGCGGAAGATCTCGTAGGTGACCGTCTCGGCGGTCTTGATCGAGCCGCGTCCGCTGCACTCCGGGCACGGCTCGGACAGCTGCCGCTCCAGGCTTTCCACGGTGCGCTTGCGGGTCATCTCGACCAGGCCCAGCGGCGAGAAGTCGTACACGGTGGTCTTGGCATGGTCGCGCGCCAGCGCCTTTTCCAGCGTGCGCAGCACCTGGCGCCGGTGCTCGGCGTCGTCCATGTCGATGAAGTCGATGATGATGATGCCGCCGAGGTTGCGCAGCCGCAGCTGCCGCGCCACCGCCTGCGCCGCCTCCAGGTTGGTGCGGAACACCGTTTCCTCGAGGTTGCGCTGGCCCAGGAACGAACCGGTGTTCACGTCGATCGTGGTCATCGCCTCGGTCTGGTCGATCACCAGGTAGCCACCGGACTTGAGCGGCACCTGCTTGTCCAGCGCGCGGCCGATCTCGTCCTCCACCCCGAACATGTCGAAGATCGGGCGGTCGCCGCTGTACAGCTCCAGCTTCTCGGCCAGCACCGGCATGTACTTGGCCACGAACGCCTGCAGCTGGTTGAAGGTCTCCTTGGAGTCCACCTTGACCTTGTCCACGTCCTTGCGGATCAGGTCGCGCACCGAACGCAGCGGCAGGCTCAGGTCTTCATAGATCACGCTGAGCGGGGCCGCATCGCGGCCGCGCCGCTCGACCACGTTCCAGACCCGCGACAGGTAGGCCACGTCCTCGGCGATCGCCTCGGCCGGCTGGCCCTCGGCGTTGGTGCGCACGATGTAGCCGTAGCCGCCGTGCTGGGCCGACAGTTCGGTCACCAGCGCCTTCAGCCGGGCCCGTTCGGCCTCGTCCTCGATCCGCGCCGAAACGCCCACCACCTTGGACTGCGGCAGCAGCACCATGTAACGGGAGGGGATGCTGATCTGGGTGGTCAGGCGCGCGCCCTTGGTCCCGATCGGGTCCTTGACCACCTGCACCACGATGTCCTGGCCGTCGCGCAGCAGCTCCACGATCGGCACCGAGGACGGCGGCGGCAGGGTGGTGCCTTCGGTATCCGGGCTGGCCACCGGGGCCGGGCGGATCACGTCGTTGGCGTGCAGGAACGCGGCGCGCTCCAGCCCGACCTCGACGAACGCGGCCTGCATGCCCGGCATCACCCGCTGCACCTTGCCCTTGTAGATGTTGCCGACCACGCCGCGGCGCCAGCCGCGTTCGATGTGCAATTCCTGCAACATGCCGTTCTCGATGACGGCGACCCGGGTTTCCCGTGGGGTGACATTGACCAGGATTTCTTCAGACATGGGCGACTCCCTTCAGTTCAAACGTCTGCAGCAACTGCTCGGTCTGTTGCAGGGGCAATCCCATCACACCCGAATAGCTTCCCGCCAGGTGGCGGATGTAACGTTCGGCGCCGCCCTGGATGGCGTAGGCGCCCGCCTTGCCCATCGGTTCGCCGCTGGCCACGTAGGCGGCGATCGCGGACGCATCGATGTCGATGAAGCTCACCTCCGAGACCACCAGCACCCCGTCCTCGCGCCCCTGGCCAACCAGCGCCACCGCGGTCATCACCTGGTGGGTGCGCCCGGCCAGCGCGCGTAGCATGGCCGCGGCGTCGGCGGCATCGACCGGCTTGCCGAACACCCGGCCATCCAGCACCACCTCGGTGTCCGAGCCCAGCACCACGGCCTCCGGATCGGTGGCCAGGACCGATGCCAGCCCGGCCCGCGCCTTGTCCGCGGCAACCCGCTGCACATAGTCGGTCGCCGATTCGCCGGCCGCACGGACTTCGGGCACCTCAAGGTCCAGCGCGCGGAACGGTCGGTCCAGGCGCGCCAGCAGTTGGGTTCGTCGGGGAGATCGAGAGGCAAGATAAAGCATCGAGGAAGCATAACCTGAGCCCACTGTCTGAATCGCGAGCAACACGACCGAATCGTGATCGACCCCGTCAAACCTCACGACGCGTTCATCGCCCCGACACCACCCTGCCGCCTTCACAAGGAGATCCACATGCGCCGCCCGTCTTTGTCCCCGCTGCTGCTTGCCCTGTCCCTCGCCCTGGGAACCTCGATGACCGCCCACGCACAGACCCAGCCCGCCGTTGCCGTCGCCGCCGACAGCACCCTGCTCAACATCTCGGCCAACGCCGAGGCCAAGCGCGTGCCGGACGTGGCCACGCTGTCGGCCGGCGTGGTCACCCAGGCCGTGGACGGCAACAGCGCCATGCGCCAGAACGCCGAGCAGATGGTCAAGGTGCTGGCCGCGATCAAGGCCGCCGGCATCGCCGAGCGTGACGTGCAGACCAGCGGGGTCAACCTCAACCCGCAGTACCGCTACGTGGAAAACGAGCCGCCGAAGATCACCGGCTACCAGGCCAGCAACACGGTCAGCCTGAAGGTGCGCGACATCGCCAAGCTGGGCAAGGTGCTCGATGCGCTGGCCGCGCAGGGCGCCAACCAGATCAACGGCCCGCAGTTCGAGATCGACCAGCCCGAGCCGGTCTACGACGAAGCCCGCCTGGCCGCGCTGAAGAAGGCCCAGGCCCGTGCCGAGACCTACGCCAAGTCGCTGGGCCTGCGCGTGCGCCGCATCGTGAGCATCTCCGAGAACGGCGGTGGCAACTTCCGTCCGGTGATGATGCGCGCGGCAGCCGCGCCGATGGCCGCGGACGTGTCCACCCCGGTCTCCCCGGGCGAATCGTCGGTGTCGGTGAACCTGGACGTGGTGTTCGACCTGGGCCGCTGAGCCGCCCCGGCGTACGCCCGACGACGGCGCCTGCGGGCGCCGTCGTGCCGTCTGGCACCGTTACCTGAGCGCCAGCCAAACACCCACAGCCCCCCTGACTTCCGGGCCGCGCCCGGCTCCGGTATTGCTGTCATTGCGCGGCCCCGTCTTCTGCACCTGCTGCAACCCCATCGGCCGCGCCTGCACGTTGGATGTTCCCGCATATCTGGCAAGGAGAGTGGAGCATGGTCCGTACGCATCCCCCCGTAGTCCCGCTGCACATCGACGCCTCGCGCGTGCTCGGCATGAGCACCGCGCTGGCCCTTCACGTACTGGCCCTGATGCTGCTGCTGATCCCGGCCGCCTACGTGGCCGCCCCGTTGCCCCGTGAACGCACCGAGGTGCGGCTGCTGGTGCCGGCGGTGGATCCGCCGCCGGCCCCGCCAGTGATCCCCGAGAAGGTGGCGCAGGAGGTCCAGCCCCGCACCCCCGTGACCAAGCCGCAGCCGGCCCCGCTGCCGCCGCCGACCGCCACCGCAGACGTGTCCGTGGCCCTGCCGCCGCAGCCGGCCGCCGACACCCAGACCCCGTCGCTGACCCCGCCGGCCCCCGGCCCGGCGCCGGCCGGTGAAGGCGTGCAGCTGCAGTACCGCAGCGCGCCGCCGCCGTCCTACCCGGTGACGGCGCTGCGCAACCACGAACAGGGCACGGTGCTGCTGCGGGTCCGGGTGGAGCCGGACGGCACCGCCTCCAGCGTGGTGATCGAGCGCAGCAGCGGCTCGCGGGCGCTGGACAACGCCGCCCGCCAGCAGGTCCTGCGCCACTGGCGGTTCGTGCCGGCCAAGGTCGATGGCCAGGTGGTCCCGGCCGACGGCCTGGTCCCGGTGAGCTTCTCGCTGCCGGATTGACCCCGGTAACCGGGGTGCCGGCCGTGCCGGCCCCCGGTTCCGAAAAAGTTTGATACAGAACGTTACGAATTAAGCAATTTTTCACACCTCCGTCACCCGCTGGAAACCTAGATTGTCGCGGTCGTCACTCATTTGGTGCCGATCCATCGTCATCGTTGGTTTTCCCAGTCAGGAGAGAAGCTGTGAAACACCCGATCCAACGGCTCAACAGCAGCCGCCGCAACAACCTGGCCCATTCGGTATCCCTCGCCCTCACCGGCAGCGTGATGCTGCTGGCCGGCGCACTGGCCTCCGGCTCCGCGTTCGCGCAGGAGCAGGCCACCAACCTTGACCGCATCACTGTTACCGGGTCTAACATTCCCCGGACCAACACCGAAACCCCCTCCCCCGTCCAGGTGGTCACCCGCCAGGAAATCGACCGCACCGGCAAGACCACGGTGGCCGAGTACCTGCAGACCCTGACCTCCGACGGTGCGGGCTCGATCCCCAAGACCTTCGGCAACGGCTTCGCCGGCGGCGGTGCAGGCATCTCGCTGCGCGGCCTGGGCGCCGGCTCCACACTGGTGTTGTTGAACGGCCGCCGCATGGCCACCTATGGTCTGGCCGATGATGGCCAGAAGGTCTTCACCGACCTGAGCACCATTCCGCTGGATGCAGTCGAGCGCATCGACATCCTGAAGGACGGCGCCTCGGCCATCTACGGCTCCGATGCGATCGCCGGCGTGGTCAACATCATCCTGCGCAACGACTTCCAGGGCGCCATCCTGCGCGGCTCCTACGGCGTGTCCGGCGACGGCGACGGCGATGCCAAGAAGGCCACCCTGACCGCCGGTACCGGCGACATCAACAGCGATGGCTGGAACGCCTTCTTCAGCCTGGACGTGGGCAAGACCGACGCGATCAAGATCAGCGACCGCAAGAACCGCAAGTGGATCGGCACCGGCGACATCCGTCGCTACGGCTACGATGCCGCCGACGTGCAGTTCCTGGGCGGCGCCTACCTGTCCGGCGGCACCGCCGGCGGCACCGGCCCGAACGGCTCGGTATTCAACAGCGCCGGCCAGCTGGTCGCCCTGCCGGGCTGCGCCGGCCTGACCACCATCCCCGGCCAGACCGATGCCACCGCACAGGCGCAAGGCTGCCTGTGGGATCCGGCCCAGCAGTTCCGCGACCTGAGCCCGGAAGAGAAGTACGTCAACGTGTTCGGCCGCGCCAGCTTCGCCTTCGGTGAAGGCGGTGAGATCTACACGGAAATCGGCTATTCCAAGAAGGAAACCGTCTTCTCCAACACCCCGTCCGGCGTGTCCGGTGGCTGGGGCTATCCCGGCGGCCCGGTCAACGCCAACAGCGGCGCCGGTGCCACCGTGCTGTCCCCGACCCACCCGGACAACCCGATCCCGGGCCAGGCCTCGCGCCTGCGCTACTCGGCCTGGGACGTGGGCCCGCGCGTGACCGACAACACCAACGAGTTCAACCGCTTCCTGGTGGGCGTGAAGGGCGACTGGGGCGATTGGACCTACGACACCGCGTTCCTGCATTCGGGTACCGACCTGGTCAACAAGCGCACTGGCTTCCTGCGTTACAGCGCGGTGCGTTGCGCCCTGGGCAACCCGGCCTGCCCGGGTGGCGTGTGGCGGATCGGCGACAACGCCGGCCTGAACTCGCAGGCGCTGTACGACTACATCTCCCCGACCATCAGCGCACGCGCCAAGTCCAGCCTGGACATGTTCAACTTCACCGTGTCGCGCAGCCTGATGGACCTGAAGGGCGGCCCGCTGGGCCTGGCGTTCGGTACCGAGTGGCGCAAGACCAGCAACAGCCTGACCCCGCAGACCTACACTGACCAAGGCGACATCATCGGCCTGGGCTACTCGGCCTATGACGGCACGCAGAACGTGTATGCCGCCTACGCCGAACTGTCCGCCCCGGTGCTGGAGCAGTTGGAACTGACCGGCGCGGTGCGCTTCGACAAGTACGAAAGCGGCGACAGCAAGGCCACGCCGAAGCTGGGCATCAAGTGGAATCCGGTGGATTGGCTGGCGCTGCGTGCCAGCTACGCCGAAGGCTTCCGCGCGCCGAACCCGGCCGAAAACGGTGACGGCGGCCTGGCCGCGTTCTCCAACGCCCGCGATCCGGTGCGTTGCGCGATCGATCCGGCCAACGAGTGCACCGCGCGCTCGGTGGCGATCATCACCCGTCCCAACCAGGCACTGAAGCCGGAAGAGTCCAAGAGCTACTCCTTCGGCATCGTGATGCAGCCGACCTCGACCACCTCGCTGACCGTGGATGCGTGGGAAATCAAGCGCACCAACGAAATCGCCCAGGGCAGCACCGCCGACGCGATCCTCGCCGGCAACGTCCTGCGTGACAGCAACAACATCGGTGGCGTGGCCAACAGCGGCACGATCCTCGCGGTCAACACCGCCTACGTGAATGCCAACTCGTCGCGCGTGCGCGGTATCGATACCGATATCCGCCAGACCTTCGACCTGGGCCCGGGCCAGCTGGAAATGGACCTGCAGTGGAGCCACCTGCTCAAGTTCGAGCGTACCGAAGGTGACACCACGGTCGATTACGTGGGCACCCACGGCAACTGCGATGTGACCAACTGCATCGGCACCCCGCAGGACCGCATCAACTTCGGCACGACCTGGAAGCAGGGCGACTGGAGCATCAGCGGCGTGGTCAACTACATCGACAGCATGGAGAACAAGGACCGTCGCGGCGGCGATTACCTGGCCTTCTACGAGGACGGTACGCCGGTCGAGAAGATCGCCTCGTTCACCAGCTTCGACCTGTCCGGCCGCTGGGCGGTCACCGAGGCCTTCGAGCTGAACGCCTCGGTGCAGAACGTGTTCGACCGGATCGCGCCGCTGGATCCGTCCACCTACGGTGCGGTGAACTACAACCCGCTGCACTTCAGTGGCGCGATCGGCCGCTACTTCACCGTCGGCGCGAAGTACACCTTCAACTGATCTGGCGGGATGTGGAACGAAAAGCCCGGGCATTGCCCGGGCTTTTTTTTGGCGGTGCGTGGGGTTGGATCATTGCCGCGCTGCGCGCGGCCAGCCGACCAACGGTCGGCTCTACGCGGGCAAAAAAAAAGCCTCGCATCGCTGCGAGGCTTTTCAAAACTTGGCGCCCGAAGTTGGACTCGAACCAACGACCCCCTGATTAACAGTCAAGTGCTCTAACCGGCTGAGCTATTCGGGCGGGGTGCGCATTGTAGCCCGTTTTTCGCAGGATGTAACCCGTTTCGGCTGCTTTTCTTCACGTCCGCCACCAGCGCCCGGTTCAGGCCCGGTGATAGGGATGGTTGGCCAGCATCGCCGCCGCGCGGTACAGCTGCTCGGCCACCACCAGCCGCACCAGCATGTGCGGCAGCGTCAACGGGCCGATCGACCATTTCTCGTCTGCCAGCGCCGCTACCTCCGCCGAATGCCCCTCGGGCCCGCCGATCAGGAACGCCAGGTCCCTGCCCTGCCCGCGCCAGTGCTCCAGCCGCTGCGCCAGCTGCGCCGAACTGAGCTGTCGGCCTGGCACATCCAACGCGACCACGTAGGCATTCTTCGGCAGCGCCGCGATCACCCGCTTGCCTTCGTCATCGGTGGCGCGGCGCGCATCGCGGCCCTTGCCGCGCAGGCCCGGCTCGATCTCCACCAGTTCGAACGGCAACCAGTGCGACAGCCGCTTCTGGTACTCGGCAAAGCCCTGCGCCACCCAGGCCGGCGCGCGTTCGCCGGTGGCGATCAACTTCGCTTTCATCTCTCGTCTCCCGGCACCAGCGGGGATGCCGTTGAAATGACGACGGCGCCATCGGCGCCGTCATCGTGACCTTCGACGCGCCGCTTCAGCGTGCGTCGTAGTCGTACTCGTCGCCTTCATCGGCGTCGTCCAGCAGGCTCGGCGGCTGGTCGCCGACCGTCCACAGGCGCTCCAGCGCATAGAACTCACGCACGCGCGGCAGCATCACGTGCACCACCACGTCGCCCAGGTCGACCAGCACCCACTCCGCTTCGCGTTCGCCTTCCACGCCCAGCGGCATCACGCCCAGCTGCTTGGCGAACTTGACCACTTCATTGGCGATCGACTTCACGTGGCGGCTGGAGGTACCCGAGGCGATCACCATGTAATCGGCGACGCTGGACTTGCCGATCACGTCGATTTCGACGAGATCCTTGGCCTTCAGTTCTTCGGTGGCCTTGCGCACGCACTCCAGCAGCTGCATGACGGAGGGCGCCGGATTCGGCATTTGGACCTTGATGGTCTGGGGCTGGGCTTGGTTGCTCAAAGCGGGTGAACTCGATAAATGTGGGGCCGATTATACGGGCCCGGGCGCCCGCGCGTATTCACGACGCCGCCGCACCGTACAGGCCGTGGTCGGCGATGTAGTCGGCGACGGCCGCCGGCAGCAGCGCCCGCCAGTCCCCGCCGGTGGCGATCCGCTGGCGCACCGCACTGGCCGATTCCTCGCGCAGCGGGGCCTGCAGGCGCAGCACCCGCCCGGCGGGCGCCTCCTGCAGGTCACGCGCATGCGCGGCCCAGCGGCCGGCCAGCGCGGTGGCCAGCGCCGGTGGCAGGGCCTGCTCCAGCGGGCTGCCCGGGCGGTCGGCGACGATGAAGTGGGCCAGGTCGAACAGCGCCTCCCACGCGTGCCAGCCCGGCAGCCCGAGCAGGCTGTCGGCCCCCACCAGCCACGCCAGCGGCTGCCGCGGGCCGAGCTCGGCGCGCAGCTCACGCAGGGTATCCACGCTGTAGGACGGCACGCCCGGCTGGCGCGCGGCCCGTTCCAGCTCGCGCCGGTCCAGCTGCAGGCCCGGTTCATCGCCGATGGCCAGGGCCAGCATCCGGGCACGCTGTTCGGCATCGGCGCCGGGCAGTGCCCGGTGCGGCGGGTCGGCGGCCGGCATAAGGCGCACGGCCACCTGCAGCTGATCGCGCGCGGCCCGCGCGATCGCCATGTGTCCCAGGTGGACCGGATCGAACGTGCCGCCGTAATGGATGCGCAGGCGCATGCCGCTCAGGCGCGAGCCAGCAGGCGCACCGCGCGGGCCTCGGCCACCGCCAGCAGCAGGCGTTCCACGCCCAACCACGGATCGCCATCGGCGCGGCCCTTGGCCATGCGGTCGACCAGGCCGGCCTCGGCCACGAACCGGTCCCAGCGCTTGGGCTCGGGGTGGCGCTGCAGCGCGCGCTTGAACGGCGCCTGGCGCGACTCCCAGATGCCGCGGCTCTTCATCTCCGCGGCGAGGTTGCCGCCGCGGGCCTGGACCCGGGCCAGGCCTGCCGTGGAGAGCAGTTCGCGGATCACCATCGGCATCAGCGCGGCCACGGCCTCGCCCTCACCGCGCAACCCGGCCAGCATCCGCAGCACCGCCGCCGGTTGCCCGGAGAAGCTGGCCTCCAGCAGCCGGAACACGTCGTAGCGGGCCGCATCGGCCACCAGCGACTCCATGGTGTCAACGTCCAGGGTCTGCCCGGCCGCCAGCAGCGCCAGCTTGTCGATCTCCTGGGCGGCGGCCAGCAGGTTGCCTTCCACCCGCTCGGCCAGGCGCTGCACCGCGGCCGGATCGGCGCGCAGGCCCTTGCCACGCAGGCGCCGCTCGATCCAGTCGGGCAGTTCGTGCGGCTTGATCGCCCAGGCCACCGACAGCACGCCGACGCGGTTGACCGCCTCGGCCCACTTGCCCTGGTGGGCCTTGCTCCATTCGTTGCAGGTGATCATCAACACCACGTCCGGCGCCGGGTTGGCGCAGAACTGGCTGATCACCTCGGCACCGTCCTTGCCCGGCTTGCCGCTGGGGAGGCGCACCTCCATCAGCCGGCGTGCGCTGAACAGGCTGGGCGCGTTGAAGCTGCCCTCGACCTGGTTCCAGTCGAAATCGCGGCCGTCGGCATCGAATACTTCGCGCTCGTCGATGCCGTCGGCGCGCGCGCGGGCGCGCACCGCATCGGCGGCCTCCAGCACGCGCAGGGTTTCCGGGCCGGCGATCAGGTACACCGGCGCCAACGCCTGGCTGGCCGGCTGGCTGGCGAGTTGTTCGGGGCGCAGTTCCATCCTGGCGCGGCCGGTCCGCAGGCGGACCGGTCAGCGACCCTGCGCGGCCGGCGGCTGCACGGCCGGCTCGACCGGCGGCTGCACCGGCGCGGCGGCCGGCTTGGCCGGCACGCGGCCGTCCAGTTCGGCACGGACCACGCTGTCGATGCGGCGCATGATCGAGGCCGACATTTCACGCCGCAGTTCGTCGGCGAGGATCTCGCGCTCGGTGGTGGTACCGGTGGCGTCGGTGGGCGGGGACACGTAGTCGCGCGACAGTTCGATCACCTGCTGCGGGACCAGCTCGCTGCCGTCCTCGCGCAGGAACTTGAAGATCACCGCGTAGCGCAGGCTGTATTCCTGCGCGCGGCCCTGCGCATCGATGGCGATCGGCAGATCCCCCCAACGCTCGGACATCACCTGCAACTGCGCGGCCTTGTCCTTGCTGTCCGGGTCGGCGATCTGCGCGCCCGACGCCTGCAGGCCGCGACGCAGCAACTTGGCCAGTTCGCTGTAAGGCGCACTGGACACCACCTGCACCGCGGCGGTGTCGGCCGGCAGCATCAGCTTGTTGCGCATATGGAAGCCGCACCCGGCAAGGGTCGCGGTCAGGACGAAGGCAAGCAGGAATCGGGTCATGGGCACAGTCTGGGGGAGCCGGGCAGGCGCGGCAACAGGCATAGAAGATGCCCGATGCCGCGTGAACGTGACTTGAGACCGGTGGCCGCCGTCAAGCGGCCACGATGTTGACGATCTTGCCGGGCACGATGATGATCTTGCGCACGGTCAGGCCGTCCAGGAACTTGGCCGCATTCGGCTCGGCCAGGCCCATCGCCTCGATCTGGTCGCGCGGCGCATCGGCAGCCACCTCGATGGTGCCGCGCAGCTTGCCGTTGACCTGCACCGCCAGGGTGACCGCATCGCGCACCAGCGCGGCGGGGTCGGCCTGCGGGAACGCCTGGTCTTCCAGCAGTTCTTCGCCATGGCCCAGCACCTGCCACAACGCGTGGCTGGCATGCGGGGTGATCGGGTTGAGCAGCAGCACGGTGGCGCGCAGCGCCTCCTGGCGAACCGCGCGGCCCTGTTCGCTGGCATCGTCGAACTTGGCCAGGGCGTTCATCAGTTCCATCACCGCGGCAATGGCGGTGTTGAAGCTGTGGCGACGGCCGTAGTCGTCGCCGACCTTGCCGATGGTTTCGTGGGTCTTGCGGCGCAGCGCCTTCTGCTCGGCGGTCAGCGCGGCCAGGTCCAGCGCCGGGGCGGCGCCTTCGGCGGCATGCTTCTGCACCTGCGCCCACAAGCGGCGCAGGAAGCGCGCCATGCCGTCCACGCCGGCTTCGTTCCACTCCAGCGACTGTTCCGGCGGGGCGGCGAACATCGAGAACAGGCGCACCGTATCGGCGCCGTACTTGCTCACCATCACCTGCGGGTCCACGCCGTTGTTCTTGGACTTGGACATCTTCTCGGTGCCACCGATCACCACCGGCTGGCCGTCGGCGATCAGGGTGGCGCCGGTGATGCGGCCGCGCTCGTCGCGCTGCACGTCCACATCGACCGGGTTGATCCAGTCCTTGGAGCCGTCCGGGTTCGGCCGGTAGTAGGTCTCGGCGATCACCATGCCCTGGCACAGCAGGTTCTGCGCCGGTTCGTTGCTGTCCACCATGCGCGCATCACGCAGCAGCTTGTGGAAGAAGCGGAAGTACATCAGGTGCAGGATGGCGTGCTCGATGCCGCCGATGTACTGGTCCACCGGCAGCCAGTAGTTGCCGCGCTTGTCCACCGCGTCGCGGGCACCCGGCGAGGTGTAGCGCGCGTAGTACCAGCTCGACTCCATGAAGGTGTCGAAGGTGTCGGTCTCGCGCTCGGCCGCGCCGCCGCAGTCCGGGCAGGTGGTCTTGCGCCATTCCGGATCGGCCTTGATCGGCGAACCGGTGCCGACGAAGTTGACGTTCTCCGGCAGCACCACCGGCAGCTGCTCTTCCGGCACCGGCAAGGCGCCGCACTTGGGGCAGTAGATCACCGGGATCGGGCAGCCCCAGTAACGCTGGCGGCTCACGCCCCAGTCGCGCAGGCGGTAGTTGACCCGGCGCTGGCCCTGGGCCTTGCGCTCGAAACGCTCGGCCAGTGCCTCGAAGGCGCCCTGGAAGTCCAGGCCGTCGAACTCCTCGGAGTTGACCAGCTCGGTGTCACGGGTCTTGTCGCCGTACCAGTCCTGCCAGCGCGTGGCGTCGTACGCGCTTTCTTCCTTGCGCAGCGACTTCAACGCGATGACCTGGCGGATCGGCAGGCCGTACTTGTTGGCGAATTCGTTGTCGCGCTGGTCGTGGCCGGGGACGGCCATGACCGCGCCGGTGCCGTAGCCCATCAGCACGAAGTTGGCGACCCACACCGGCACCTGGGCGCCGGTGACCGGATGGATGGCGCGCAGGCCGGTATCCATGCCGCGCTTTTCCTGGGTTTCCAGTTCGGCTTCGGAGACGCCGCCCTGCTTCATCTCGGCCAGCAGCGCAGCCAATGCCGGGTTCGACTTCGCCGCGTGCTGGGCCAGCGGGTGTTCGCCGGCGATCGACACGAAGGTCACGCCCATCACGGTGTCCGGACGGGTGGTGAACACGCGCAGCGGGTCCAGCGCGCTGCCGTCGGCGTCACGCACGTCGAACTGGATCTCCAGTCCTTCCGAGCGGCCGATCCAGTTGCGCTGCATGGTCTTGACCGAATCGGGCCAGCCCGGCAGTTCATCCAGGCCGTCCAGCAGTTCCTGGGCGTAATCGGTGATGCGCAGGAACCACTGCGGGATCTCGCGCTTTTCCACCAGGGCGCCGGAGCGCCAGCCGCGGCCGTCGATGACCTGTTCGTTGGCCAGCACGGTCTGGTCGACCGGGTCCCAGTTCACCACCGCGTTGCGGCGGTAGGCCAGGCCCTTGCGCATCAGCCGGGTGAACATGCGCTGCTCGTGCACGTAGTACTCGGGGGTGCAGGTGGCGAACTCGCGCGACCAGTCGATCGCATAGCCCATGGCCTTGAACTGGCCACGCATGTGCTCGATGTTGGCGTAGGTCCACTTGGCCGGCGCGGTCTTGTTCTTGATCGCCGCGTTTTCGGCCGGCAGGCCGAAGGCATCCCAGCCCATCGGCTGCAGCACGTTATGGCCGGTCATCCGCTTGTAGCGGCTGATCACGTCACCGATCGTGTAGTTGCGCACGTGGCCCATGTGCAGCGCACCGGACGGATACGGCAGCATCGAGAGGCAGTAGTACTTCGGCTTGTCCGAAGTCTCGGTGACCTCGAAGGCACGGGTGGCATCCCAGAACTTCTGGGCGGCGGATTCAACCTGCTGCGGATCGTAAACGTTGGGTTCGACGCTGGTCATGGAAACGCTAGTGCGGCGGCAAAGCGGGACAGGGTACCGCAGTGCGGCATGGGGCTCCAATCGAGCGCACCTACCCTCCCCCGCAAACCCCTCATCCCGTTGAATCGGCAAGGGTTTTCCCGGCCCTGCCGATTCGGCGAGGGGGCCGGTGTGCGCGTGCTCAGCCCTGCCGGCGCGCCAGCGGCAGTGCCGCCACCAGCCACACCGCCCAGCAGGCGAAGGCCAACCGCTGGGCCAGCGGCGCCGGCAACCACTGCTGCAGCACGAACGCGGCCAGCACCATCGCCGCGCCGCAGCCCAGGTGCAGCAGGGCCTGGGCGCGCCAGCCCGGCAGCCGCAGCGCGCCCAGGCCATACATCAGCGTGCCCGGCACGAATGCCAGCACCCAGACCATCCAGGCGCTGGCGTGGTACTGGCTGGCCGGGCTTTGGATGTCGTTGGCGTCCAGCGGCAGTACGCCCATGGCCGCAAAGCCCACCCCCGCCAGCGTCAGCAACTGCACGCCCACGCGCATGGACCAGGGCGCGGTGCGTGGCACCCGCAGCAGCAGGCGCACCGCTACCGCGCTGGCCAGCACGCCGGGCAGCACGAACCCCAGCACGCTGAAGGCCTGCGCATGCGGCACCCCGATCGCCCCCAGCAGCGCGACCGGGTGGCGCATCGCGTCGTAGCCCGGCAAGGCCAGCCCGAACCCGGCCACGGCGGCCACGAACAGCAGGGCGGCCAGGACGCCGATGGCGCGATCGATGCGGTGCAAGGTGTGCATGGAATTCTGCCAGCGCGGTTCAGGACGCCGCATTGTCTCCGGTTTGCACCGATCGCGGGCAGCGGGGTTGCGTCCAGCGACACACGCACCCATACACTGCGTACATCTTTAATCGTGATTGCCGACCATGAGCGAATTGCCGCACGTCTTCGACGCCACCACGGCCACCTTCGAGGCCGAGGTCCTGCAGAAGTCCCTGCAGACACCGGTCCTGGTGGACTTCTGGGCTACCTGGTGCGAGCCCTGCAAGACCCTGGGCCCCATGCTGGAGAAACTGGCCGGCGAGTACCACGGCGCATTCGAGCTGGCCAAGGTCGACGTCGACCAGGAACAGCAGATCGCCGCGGCATTCCAGATCCGGTCGGTCCCCACCGTGTTCCTGGTCAAGGGTGGCCAGCTGGTGGATGGCTTCCCCGGCGCCTTGCCCGAAGGCCAGATCCGCGAATTCCTGGCCCAGCACGGGGTGACCCCGGCCGCGCCGGTGGAGGAAGCGCCGGTGGCGCTTGCCCCGCTGGACCCGCAGGCGCAGGTGGACGTGCTGCGTGCGGCCATCGTCGCCGAACCGGACAAGGACGAACTCAAGCTCGACCTGGCCCTTGCGCTGCTGCAGACCGGCGCCAGCGACGAGGCCAGCAGCCTGATCGACGCACTGCCGGCCAACCTGGCCACCGATGACCGTGCCGTGCGCGCCCGTGCACGCCTGGACTTCGCCAACGCGCTGCGCGATGCACCTTCGGCCGACAGCCTGGAGGCACGCATCCAGCAGGACGGCGATGACCTGCAGGCACGCCACCTGCGTGGCGTGCAGCTGCTGCTGGGTGGCGAGGACGAAGCCGCGCTGGAGCAGTTCCTGGAGATGCTGCGGCGCGACCGGAGTCATGCCGATGGCCTGCCGCGCAAGCTGCTGATCGATGCCTTCAAGGTGATCGACGACGATGACCTGGTCGGCCGCTACCGTCGCCGCATGGCGTCGCTGCTGTTCTGATCGCCGCCGGCGCGTCGGGCCGCCCAGCCGGACCCGACACGCGCGCTGTTATGGATTTCGCGACTTCTGGGCGTGATCTCGATCACGTTCAGAAACCCTGCACGGCCACCGGGCAATAATGCCGCGTGGCACGTTGGATGCCGCGATCCATTCGGGGGGATGAGGTCTGGGCCATCGGGGTCGCAGGGCTGCGCCCCGTCCTGCAGGGCCCTGATGACCGTGAGTTCCACCCGCCTGACGCACCTTCCCTGGCTGAGCCGCCTGCTGCTGTTGGCATTGCTGGCCGCCGCGTTCCCGTCGCTGGCCCAGGACTGGACCTACCGGGTCCGGCCCGGCGATACCTTGTGGGACCTTGGCGGGCGCTACCTGAAGCCCTCGGTGCCGTGGGAACAGCTGCAGGCGCACAACCGCGTGGCCGATCCCTACCGGTTGCCGCCGGGCAGCCAACTGCGATTCCCGGTGGCCTGGCTGGCCGTGCAACCGGCCCCCGCACGCGTCCTGGCCACGCGCGGCAAGGTCCAGTTCGGCGATGCCGGGCAGGCCGCGCTGCGCGACGTGGTCGAGGGCCAGCTGCTGACCATCGGCCAGCACCTGGTGACCGGTGCCGATGCCAGCGTCACCCTCGCCTTCGCCGATGAATCGCGCCTGCAGTTGCGCGAGCACTCGCGGCTGCGCCTGGACCAGCTGAGCCGCTACGGCCGCACCGGCATGGTCGACACCCGCGTACGCCTGGAACAGGGCCGTACCAGCAACCGGGTCACCCCCGCCAAGGGGCCCGCTTCGCGTTACATCATCGATGCCCCCACCGCCACCAGCAGCGTGCGTGGCACGGTGTTCCGGGTCAGCGCCGGCGAGCCCGGGCACGTCGCGTCCACCGAAGTACTGCAGGGCCGGGTGCAGGTCGGCAACCGCCGCGGCGCACGCCTGGTCAACCCCGGCCAGGCCACCCGCAGTGAGTCACTGGATACGCGCCCCGGCGCCGCCGAGGCCCTGTTGCCGGCACCGCGGCTGGATGTGGCGCAGCTGCGCCTGGATGCGCTGCCGGCGGTGCTGGCCTGGTCGGCGGTTGCCACCGCGGCACAGTACCGGGTCGAGGTGGTGCGGGCCGACCAGCCCGAGATCCTGCTGTTCGCCGAGCAGACCGAGGCCACCACCCTGACCATCCCCGACCTGCCGCCCGGCGCGCTGCGCGTGCTGGTCCGGGCGATCAGCGCCGACGGGGTGGAAGGCCTGGATGCCGAACAGGACATGGTGGTGCGCGACCAGCCCGCGGCGCCGCTCACGGTGCGGCCGGTCAACCAGGAAACCGTCCGCAGCGCGCGGCCGCGCTTCCAGTGGAGCAAGGTCGAGCAGGCCCGCTCGACGGTGCTGCAGATCGCGCGTGATGCGCAGTTCCTGGCGCCGGTGCTGGAACAGGAAAGCCGCGGCACCCACCTGCGCCCCGGCACGGACCTGGCCGCGGGCAGCTACTTCTGGCGCGTCGCCTCGCGCGACGGCGACGGCCATCGCGGTCGTTTCGGGCAGCCGGTGGCGCTCACCATCAGCGATGCCCCGATCGACCCGGCGTTGCAACCGCCGCAGGCCGCCAAGGGCCAACTGACCCTGCGCTGGCAGGCGGGCGAGCCCGGCCAGCGCTACCGCGTGCAACTGGATCGCCGTGGCGATTTCGCCCATCCGCTGCTGGACCGTGAAGTGGCGCAACCGGAGGTCTCGCTCAAGCGCCCCTGGCACGGCACCCTGCACGTGCGCGTGCAGTACATCGATGATGACGGCTACGCCGGCGCGTTTTCGCCGGCGCAACGGATCGAGCTGCCGTGCCGCACCTGTTACGGCGCCGGCGGCGGCGCGCTGCTGCTGTGGCTGCTGCTGTGAGGCCATTGGCCCTGTCCTGGCCACGGCGCATCGTGCTGTCGGTGCTGGTTGGCGCGCTGGTCGTGGCGGCCAGCCACTGGCAGTGGTTCTGGCAGCAGGATGAAGCGGTGTACGACGCCTACGTCGGCGGCTGGGACTACCGGCCCGATCCGCGCCTGCTGATCGTGGCGATCGACGACAACAGCCTGCAGCAGATCGGGCAGTGGCCATGGCCACGCTCGACCCACGCGCGCCTGCTCGACCGCCTCACCGACGCCGGCAGCACGCGCGTGGTGCTGGACCTGATGCTGTCCGAGCCGGACCGCCAGGATGCGGCGCAGGATGCCGACCTGGCAGCGGCGATCCGCCGCAACGGGCACGTGGTGCTGCCCGTGCTGGCGGCCCCGGCCAGCGGGCCACGCATGGCAGAGGAGCTGCTGCCGATCCCCTTGATCGCCGCCAACGCGGCCACCCTGGGCCACAGTGACATCGACGTGGATGCCGACGGCATCGCGCGCGGGCTTTACCTCACCGCCGGCATCGGTTCACCGCACTGGCCGGCGCTGGGACTGGCCCTGGCCGACGTGCGCGGCCCGCTGCCGGGGCTGCGCGATACCGCGCCGGCGCAGTCCTCGCCGTACCAGTGGCGGCGCAACCATTACGTGCGCGTGCGCTACGCCGGCCCGCCCGAGCGCTTCCCGCAGGTGTCCTACGTGGACGTGCTCAACGGCGAGGTCGATCCGGCGCTGCTGCGCGGGCGGCTGGTACTGGTGGGCACGACCGCCAGCGGCATCGCGCCGCGACTGCTCACGCCGACCACCCGCGAGCGCTGGATGAGCGGCAGCGAGTACCAGGCCAACGTGGCTTCGATGCTGCTCGACGACAAGGTCATCCAGCTGCCGCCCACGCTCTGGCAGGACCTGCTCAGTGGGCTGCTGGTGGCGCTGTGCTGCCTCGGCCTGACCCTGCCGCGTGCCGCCGCCAGTGCGTTGCTGGCGCTGCCGGTCACGCTGCTGCTCAGCTTCGTGCTGCTGCGTGCCGGCAACCTGTGGTTCGCACCGGCGGCCGCGCTGACCGGCATGCTCGCGGTGATCGCGGCCTGGGTGCTGTGGCGGATCAGCGCCTGGCACCGCCAGGCCAACAGCGATGCCCTCACCGGGCTCGGCAATCGCCTGCGTTTCGAGCAGGTCCTGCAGCAGGAACACGATGCCGGGCGGCGCAGTGGCCGGCCGCTCAGCCTGGTGCTGATCGACGTGGATCATTTCAAACACCACAACGACCTGCACGGCCACCACGTCGGCGACACCGTGCTGCGCCGGATCGCCGAGGAGATCGGCGCGCATGCGCGGCGTCCGCGCGACATGGCCGCCCGCTTCGGCGGCGACGAATTCGCCCTGATCCTGCCCGACACCGCCGCCGAGGGCGCGGTGCAGGTGGTGGACGACCTGCTGGCGCGCACGCGCGCGATGGAGGTGGCGGTGGGGCACGGGCAGACCCTGCAGATCACCTTGACCGTGGGCATCTACACGCGGGTGCCCGCGACCGCCAGCGAACCACGGCACTTCTTCGAGGGCGCCGATGCGGCGCTGTACAAGGCGAAGGCCGCCGGGCGCGACGGCTACGCGGTCGACGAGGGCGAGCCGGACCTCCGGTGAACACCGCTTCCTGACCATACGCTTGCGAATGGTAGACTCCGGGGCACCCTCCCTTCCGATGTGATCCCGATGAAGGCCAGCCTCTTCCGCCGCGGCATGAACCTGTGGCCTCCGTTCCTGTTCACCGGCATCCACGTCACCGAGGTCAGCGAGGACTACCGCCACGTGCGCGTCGAACTGCGCATGCGCCCGTGGAACCGCAACTACGTCGGCACCCATTTCGGCGGCAGCCTGTTTGCGATGACCGACCCGTTCTGGATGCTCACGGTGATGCACAACCTGGGCCGCGACTACTACGTGTGGGACCGCGCCGGCGCGATCGAATTCATCAAGCCCGGGCGCGGCACCGTGACGGCCGAGTTCCATCTCGACGAGGCACTGCTGGATACGCTGCGTGCGGCCACCGCAGGCGGCGAAAAGTACCTGCACTGGTTCAGCAACGACATCGTGGATGCGCAGGGCGAGGTGGTGGCGCGGGTGCGCAAGCAGGTCTACCTGCGGCTCAAGCCGGACGCACGCACGCCCAAGCCACCGGCAGCCACGCCGTAGTCCACTCCGCGGCGACGCACGGCGGCCTCGGCGCCGCCCTGCGCGACCCCACGCGCCGATGCGCTCACTGCGGCTGCCAGGGCAACGGCAACCGCGCGCGGAGCATCGCAGGCGCATCTTTCGATGGCCGCCCGTAGCGTTTCACCTGCACGCTGCGACCATCCGCGGCCGGCTGCAGCGGACGCTGCGCACTGCCCAGCGCCGCGGGCAAGCGCGCCAGCGTGGCCATCGCACCGTGGCCGTCGTTGGGCTGCCCGCGCAGCCATAGCATCGCTGCAGCCAGTCGCAGCTGCGCACCGGCGTCCTGCATGCGCCAGTTGTAACCGACATACGTCGGCGCAACCATGACCTGGGTCATGCACCCCGCCACATTGGCCACGCACGCCAGGGACCACTCCGACGGTGGTTCGGCCAGCCGCACCCGGCGGTCCTCGCGGATCTGCTGCTGCACCTCGGGCGCACAGCTGCGCGACAGCAGCGCGGCGGCGCGCGCCTGGGTCTTCTCCACGTCGTACAGCCAGCGCGACTGCGCGTGCGGCAATCGTGCGCCGGCAGCACGCTGGTAGCCAAACTCACCGCGCATCGGCACGCACATGTCCAGCTCGGCCACCGTCGGCGCCCCCAGCACCTGCGGGCAGATCGCTGGCAGCGGCACGTCGGCCGGCAGTTCGGACAGGATCTCGGTGAACAGCGCCGCGTTGCGGGCGGCCATGGCGCTCCCCACCATCGCCACCAGCAGGCTGTCGCTGCTGCGCATCAACATGCGCCCGGTGCCGATGTCCTCGCAGACGCCCTGCAGGGCGCGTCGACTGTCGCCCTGCACGTGCGCCAGCGCATGCAGCGAGAGACGCTCCAGCAACACCTGCATCGGCGGGAACGGCATCGCGATGTCACTGGGGAACAGGTTGCGGTAATGGTCGTTGCGGCCTACGGCGCTGATCCGGGCATGCAGCCCGTCATGCCCCGCATGCGCCTGCGCCACGGCCGCCGCCTGGTCACGGACCTCGCCCAGGCAGCTCTCGGTATCGAGCCCGCACCAGCCGGTGGCCGCCGTGGCCTTGGGGTAGCGCCCTTCGGCGACGCTGTTCGACCACCCCTGCGGCGTCTGCGCGCTGATCGCCTGCGCGAAACGCTGCGCGTCTTCTGCGGTCAGCGCATGGACCCGGGCCGGATCGATGCCGTCATACGGCAGCAGCCACACCGGCGGGAACGCATTGCGCTCGGGCACCTGCCCGCGTGGCGCGGCGTCCATCGCCGCCAGTGCGGCACGCTCCGCTGCCGGCACCGGCAGCAGCCAGGACACCAGCACCGCGACCAGCACCAGCACGACCGTCCCCAGCACGGTCATCCCCACCCACTTCATTCCCTTCAACACAGCATTCCCCCAGCGCGCCGCATCCTGCGGTGGCCGGCAGGGTAATCCGGGCGGCTGCACCGCTACAATGCGCCGATGTCGCCCGAAGCCCCCCAACTCGTTCCGCGCCCCTCCCTGCAGCGCCTGTTCCTGACCGGCCTGCTGACCCTGCTGCCGATCTGGCTGACCTGGGTGGTGGTCAAATTTGTCTTCGTGCTGTTGTCGGGCATTTCCAGCCCCGTGGTGGTGCCGCTCTCCGAGCAGATCGCTGCCTCGTTCCCGCATTACCTGGGCTGGATCAAGGTCGAGTGGATGCAGAACCTGATCGGGCTGGCGGCCACCCTGCTGGTGATCCTCAGCGTGGGCGTGCTCAGCCGACGGGTGATCGGCCAGCGTCTGTTGCGCTGGTTCGGTGCGGTGATCAAGCGCATTCCGCTGGCCAGCATCATCTACGACAGCGCCAAGAAGCTGCTGGACATGCTGCAGACCGAACCGGGCAGCACCCAGCGCGTGGTCCTGATCGACTTCCCGCACCGCGACATGAAGTCGGTCGGCCTGGTCACCCGGGTGATCCGTGAACAGGGCACCGATCGCGAGCTGGCCGCGGTCTACGTGCCGACCACGCCCAATCCCACCTCCGGGTACCTGGAAATCGTCCCGGTGGAACTGCTGACCCCCACCGACTGGACCGTGGACCAGGCCATGAGCTTCATCATCTCCGGCGGTGCGGTGGCCCCGGAAAGCGTGCCCTTCACCCGCGCCGGGGACCGCTAGGCAACGACGGTGCAGCGTGGCGGCGGGCATGAACGCCGCCCCGGCGTGGCGGTGGCCCGTCCGCCCCGAGGCTGGCCGTACGGGCCCGGATCGGGCAAGCTCCCGGGTCTGTGTAGTGTTACGGAAACAGCCGATGCCCCACCCCGCCCGCGCCCTGGCGCTCGCCATCGCCGCCCTGCTGGTGTTCAGCACCGCCGCCCCGGCTGAAGCCGCCAAGAAGAAGGCCAACCGGCCTGCCGCCGCGCAGACCCGGCAGGCGGCCAAGCCCAAGGCCAAGCCGCGCGCGCGCCCCGCGGCCGCCCCCGCCCGCCAGCCGCTGGTGCGCCAACAGAGCAAGGCCGCCCAGCTCAACCGCATCTACGATGAATACTGGGATGCGTCGATGCGGCTCAACCCGCTGCAGGCCACGTTCCAGGGCGACACCCGCCACAACGACCAGTTGCCCAACATCCTTTCGGCCGCGTACCGCCAGCAATCCCACGACTTCACCGTGGAATGGCTGGGCAAGGTGGAAAAGATCGGCGCCGACGGCCTGACCGGGCAGGACCTGCTGAGCTACCAGATCTTCGTGCGCGATGCGCGCATGTCGGTGGCCGCCGAGCAGTATCCCAGCTGGATGCTGCCGATCAGCCAGTACTACAACCTGGGCAGCATCATGGCCATCCTCGGCTCCGGCTCGGGTGCCCAGCCGTTCAACACGGTCAAGGATTACGACACCTGGTCCAAGCGTTCGCTGGGCATCGCCCCGCTGTTCGACCAGGCCGTGGCCAACATGCGCCAGGGCATGGCGGCCGGCGTGGTGCAGCCGCGCGACCTGATGGAAAAAGTGCTGCCGCAGCTGGATGCGGTGATCAAGCCGACGGCCGAGGAATCGATCTTCTGGGCGCCGGTACGCAACATGCCCGACGATTTCCCGGCGGCGGACAAGGCGCGGATCAGCGCCGAGTACAAGCGCATGATCGAGTACCGGATCATGCCGGCCTACCGCGCATTGCGCGGCTTCATCGCCACCGAGTACCTCCCGGCCACGCGCAGCAGCGACGGCCTGGGCGCCTTGCCGAACGGGCAGGCGTGGTATGCGCAGAACATCGTGCAGAGCAGCGCCTCCACCCTGGATGCCGCGCAGATCCACACCCTGGCCGAGCAGCGCGTGGCCACCCTGCAGGGGCAGATCGCCAGCACCCTCAAGGACAACCGGATCCGCGGTTCGCAGCAGAAGGTGCTGCGCAACATGCGTACCGACAAGAGCTTCCAGTACGCCAACGCCGAGGCGGTGCTGAACCGCTACAAGCAGCTGCAGGCCCAGGTCGGCAGCCGCCTCCCGGCGCTGCTGGGCACGCTGCCCAAGGCCCCGATGGAGGTGCACGCGGTCGAGCCCGAGCGCGCCGCCAGCGCCGCGGCGGTCAGCTACCAGCCGCCGCTGCCCGATGGCCTGCGCCCGGGCATCCTGTACGTCAACACCGCCAACCTGCCCACGCGCCGGCGCTGGGCGGCCCCGATGCAGTTCCTGCACGAGGGCCTCCCCGGCCACCACGTGCAGCTGGGCCTGCAGCAGGAACTGGACAAGCTGCCGCGCTTCCGTCGCCTCGGCGGCGATATCGCCTTCATCGAGGGCTGGGGCCTGTACGCCGAATCGCTGGGCGAGCCGTTGGGCGTGTACCAGGACCCGTACGAGCGCATCGGCTACCTGCAGGCCGCGCTGACCCGCGCCGCGCGCATGGTGGCCGATACCGGCCTGCACGCGCAGGGCTGGAGCAAGCGCCAGGCGGTGGACTACCTGGTCAAGACCGCCGACCTGCCCAGCGAGGATGCCACCGCCGAAGTCGAACGCTTCATGGCCCTGCCCGGGCAGACCCTGCCCAACGGACTGGGCGAGCTGAAGATGTTCGAGCTGCGCGACCGTGCCAAGGCGGCGCTGGGGCCGCGCTTCGACCTGCGCCGTTTCCACGAAGAGGTGCTGCGCGACGGTTCGATGCCGCTGGACATCCTCGATGCCAAGCTGCAGCGCTGGATCGCCAGCGAGACCGCCGGTACGCCGGCTGCCACGCCCGCTCCCTGAGCACGACGAGGGAGCCGGCCATGCAGCGCGCGGTTGCCCATCGATTCGCCTGGATCGCCCTGCTGTGCACGGGCCTGCTCGGCGCCGCCGACGCAGCGGGCGGCCCTCGCCCGGGTCCACCGGACCCGGGCATCGATGCGCTGCTGCAGCGCTACGACGGCCAGGTCCCCGGTGCGGCGGTGCTGGTGCTGCACGACGGCCAGCCGGTGTTCCGCCGCGGCTACGGGCTGGCGGTGGTCGAAGACGGCACGCCGGTGACGGCGCAGACCAATTTCCGCCTGGCCTCGGTCAGCAAGCAGTTCACCGCGACGGCGATCCTGCTGCTGGCACAGGAGGGCGCCCTCTCGCTGGACGACCGGGTCAAGCGCTGGTTGCCTTCGCTGCCGGCGGCCGCCGATACGATCACCCTGCGCCACCTGCTCAGCCATACCAGCGGACTGCTGGACTACGAAGACCTGATGCCCCGCGATGCGACCGCGCAGGTGCGCGACCTCGACGTGCTGCACCTGCTGGAGCGCCAGGACCGCACGTTGTTCGTGCCGGGCAGCCGCTACCGCTACAGCAACAGCGGCTACGCCCTGCTGGCGCTGGTGGTGGGCCAGGCATCCGGGCAGGACTTCGCCACGTTCCTGCGCGCACGGATCTTCCAGCCGTTGGGCATGGCGCACGCCGTCGCGCACCAGGACGGCGTGGATGATGTCGCGGCACGCGCCTATGGCTACAGCGAGATCGACGGACGCTGGCAGCGTACCGACCAGAGCCCGACCAGCGCGGTGCTCGGCGACGGTGGCATCTACGCGTCGCTGGATGATCTTGCGCGCTGGGATGCCGCGCTCTACGACCCGCGCCTGCTCGGCATCGCTTCGCTGCGGCAGGCGTTCGCACCGGCTACCCGCACCAACGAACCCGACGCGCCGTTCTACGGTTTCGGCTGGCGGCTCAACGGCCAGGCGCACTGGCACAGCGGCGAAAGCATCGGCTTCCGCAGCGTGATCCTGCGTTACCCCGCGCACCGCTTGAGCGTGATCATCCTGACCAACCGCGACGGCCCCGAACCCTATCCGCTGGCGCTGCAGATCGCCCAGCGCTGGCTGGACACCCTGCAATGACCCACCTCGACACTCCCTTGCTGCTCGGCATCCACCACGTCGCGGTGATCGGCGCGGACTACGCCCGTTCCAAGGCCTTCTACACCCAGGTACTGGGGCTGCGGGTGCTGGACGAAAACTACCGGGCCGCGCGCGATTCCTGGAAGCTCGACCTGGCCCTGCCCGACGGCGGCCAACTGGAGCTGTTCTCGTTCCCGGGGGCGCCGCCTCGACCCAGCCGCCCGGAGGCGCAGGGGCTACGCCATCTGGCGTTCCGGGTAGCGGGGCTGGAACCGATGATCGCGCGCCTGGCCGCCGCCGACGTAACCTGCGAGCCGATCCGTACCGACGAATACACCGGCCGCCGCTTCACCTTCTTCGCCGACCCGGACGGACTGCCCCTGGAGCTGTACGAGATCCCGACCGAGGCCGGCTGAACAGCGCCGGCGGTGCGTTCCGTACCGGAGCGAATGGGTATACAGTCGGCCTGTACCGGCCCTGCGTCGGCATTCACGAACTCCCTGGGAGGGGAACCATGCGCAAGACTTTGAAGACCCTGCTGCTGGCACTGCCGCTGATGATGGCCGCGATGTCGGCCAGTGCCGCCGATGGCGCCGTCGGCCGCTGGAAGACGATCGACGACAAGACCGGCAAGGTGAAGTCGATCGTAGAGATCACCCAGGCCACCAACGGCACCCTGACCGGCAAGGTGGTGGAGATCCTGCATTCGGACAAGGGCCCCAATCCGGTCTGCGACGGCTGCGAGGGCGCCAACAAGAACAAGCCGGTCAAGGGCATGACGATCCTGTGGAACCTCAAGGCCGACGGCAGCAACGCCTGGGCTGGCGGCACCATCCTGGACCCGGGCAACGGCAAGACCTACAAGTCCAAGGCCAAGCTGCAGACCGGCGGCGCCAAGCTCGACGTCTCCGGCTGCATCGCCTTCATCTGCCGCTCGCAGACCTGGGTGCGCGAGTAACCATCGCGGCTTGGCCAGGCGTCGCAACGCCGAACCAGCGCCCCCAGCCCGCAGCCATCGGCATAGCCGGCCGGGAAACAAAAAAGGCCGAAGCGGCAACACCGCTTCGGCCTTTTGCATTTCCTCCCCTACCCGCCCCATCCATTCCACCCCCTCCCAGCCCAGCACCAGACACCCGCCACGGCTCCAGCCCGCACCCCGTCACTGAAGCCGTTGCCGTTACCGTGGCCGTCGACTCAAGCCCTGCCCCAAAAAAAGAGGCCCCATCCACTGTCAGGGGTTGGCGGGGGTGGGGCGCAGGGACCGTATAGCGCCATGGATGGCGCTATACGAGCCTACATGGACGTACTTGCGGCGTGTCCCTGCGCCCCACCCCCGCCGACCCAGCCCGACACCCCAACGGCGCCCCAGCTTCGGCTCCGGCTCCGGCTCCGGCTTCGGCTTCGGCTTCGGCTCCAGCTTCTGCTCCAGCTCCAGCCATTGCCCGCGAAAGAAACGCCCGCCGCAGGCGCCCACCCCCTCCATGCGATAATCCCCAGTCCCCAAGGCAACAACGCAGACCATGACCCGCACCGCTCTCGTCACCACCGCCCTGCCCTACGCCAACGGCCCGCTCCACCTGGGCCACCTGGTCGGCTACATCCAGGCTGACATCTGGGTACGCGCGCGGCGAATGAGCGGCGGCAAGACCTGGTTCGTCTGCGCCGATGACACCCATGGCACCCCCATCATGCTCGCCGCTGAAAAGGCCGGCGTGACCCCGGAGGCCTTCATCGCCAACATCCAGGCCAGCCACGAACGCGACTTTGCCGCGTTCGGCGTTGCCTTCGACCACTACGATTCCACCAACTCGGCCGCCAACAAGGCCCTCACCGAAGCCTTCTACCTCAAGCTTGAGGCCGAAGGCCACATCGCGCGCCGCTCCGTCGCCCAGTTCTACGACCCGGCCAAGGGCATGTTCCTGCCCGACCGCTACATCAAGGGCATCTGCCCGGTGTGCAGCAGCCCGGACCAGTACGGCGACAACTGCGAAGTGTGCGGCGCCACCTACGCCCCCACCGAACTCAAGGACCCGCGCTCGGTCATCTCCGGTGCCACCCCGGAACTGCGCGACTCCGAACACTTCTTCTTCGAGGTCGGCCACTTCGACGCCTTCCTGCGCGACTGGCTCGCCGGCGACGTCGCCCTGCCCGGCGTCAAGGCCAAGCTCGGCGAGTGGCTCAACGCCGACGGCGGCCTGCGCGCCTGGGACATTTCCCGCGACGCGCCCTACTTCGGCTTCGAGATCCCCGGCCAGCCCGGCAAGTACTTCTACGTCTGGCTGGATGCCCCGATCGGCTACCTCTCCAGCTTCAAGACCCTCTGTGACAGTAACGGCGAAGACTTCGACGCCCACCTGCGCGCCGGCACCAGCACCGAATTGCACCATTTCATCGGCAAGGACATCGTCAATTTCCACGGCCTGTTCTGGCCGGCGGTCCTGCACGGCACCGGCCACCGCGCGCCGACCCGCCTGCACGTCAACGGCTACCTGATGGTCGACGGCGCCAAGATGTCCAAGTCGCGCGGCACCTTCGTCATGGCGCGCACCTACCTCGATGTCGGCCTCGAAGCCGAAGCCCTGCGCTACTACTTCGCCGCCAAGTCCGGTGGCGGCGTCGAAGACCTCGACCTCAATCTGGGCGACTTCATCGCGCGCGTCAACGCCGACCTGGTCGGCAAGTTCGTCAACCTGGCCAGCCGGTGCGCCGGCTTCATCAGCAAGCGCTTCGACGGCCGCCTCGCCGCCGCCCTGCCCGATGCCGCGCAGTACGACCGCTTCGTCGCCGCCCTCGCCCCCATCCGCGAGGCCTACGAGCGCAACGACCCGGCCGCCGCCGTGCGCCTCACGATGACCCTCGCCGACGAAGCCAACCGCTACATCGACGACCAGAAGCCGTGGGTCATCGCCAAGCAGGACGGCGCCGACGCACAGCTGCAATCGGTCTGCACCCAGGGCCTGAACCTGTTCCGCGTGCTGGTCACCGCGCTCAAGCCGATCCTGCCGGCCACCGCCGCCCAGGCCGAGGCCTTCCTGGCCGCACCGGTGCAGGACTGGACCGACATCGCCCGCCCGCTCACCGCGCACACCATTGCCGTGTACGCCCCGCTGTTCACCCGAATCGACCCGAAAATGATCGACGCCATGACTGACGCCTCCAAGGACACCCTCGCCGCCGCCGCGCCTGCCGCCCCGGCCAAGCCCGCCAAGCCGGCGCCCGCACCGGCCGCTGCGCCGGCGGCCACCGATGGCCCGGCGTATATCGGCATCGACGACTTCGCCAAGCTCGACCTGCGCATCGGCAAGGTGCTGGCCTGCGAGTTCGTCGACGGCTCGGACAAGCTGCTCCGCTTCGAACTGGATGCCGGCGACCTGGGCAAGCGCCAGATCTTCTCCGGCATCCGCGCCAGCTACGGCGAGCCGGACAAGCTGGTCGGCCGCAGCGTGGTGTTCATCGCCAACCTGGCCCCGCGCAAGATGCGCTTCGGGCTGAGCGAAGGCATGATCCTGTCGGCCGGCTTCGACGGCGGCGACCTGGCCCTGCTCGACGCCGACAGCAGCGCCCAGCCCGGCATGCCGGTGCGCTGATCGCAACGATGGGGCGGCCCGGCCGCCCCGTCCTGCTGGCCTGCACGGAGGGAGGTGCGGTTTGGAACTGGCGCTGTTCGATTTCGACCACACGGTCACCACCTGCGATACCTACGGCCGCTTCCTGCGCCGCGTCGCCACGCCCGAGCAACTGGCCCAGGCCTGGTGGAAGGTCGGGCCGTGGCTGCTGGCCTACCGGCTCAGGCTGATCTCGGCCGAACGCATCCGTGCCCGCGTCACCCGGCTGACCTTCAGCAACCGCCATGTTGACGACATCGCCACCCAGGCCGTCGGCTACGCCCGCGACGTGCTGCCCGAGGTGGTGCGCCCGCAGATGCTGGAACAGATCCGCTGGCACCTGCAGCAGCGCCACACCGTGGTGATCGTGTCCGGCTCGCTGGACCTGTACCTGCGGCCCTGGTGCGAATCGCTCGGCCTGGACCTGATCTGCAACCGGCTGGAGAGCCGCGACGGGCGCCTGACCGGCCGCTACGCCGACGGTGACTGTGGCCCGCGCAAGGCCGAACACATCCGCCACCGCTACGACCTGTCACGCTACCAGCGCATCCACGCCTACGGCGACAGTCGCGAGGACCGCCCCATGCTGGCCCTCGCCCACGACCGCTGGTATCGCGGCAAACCCCTCACCCCATGATGTCCCCGCGCAGCCGACGCCACGCATGCCCAGCCCCAGCACCGCCCTGATCGAACGCCTCGACCGCCTGTTGCCGCAGACCCAATGTGGCCAGTGCGGTTTCGACGGCTGCCGCCCCTATGCCGACGCGATGGCCCGCGGCGAGGTCGGCGTGGACCATTGCCCGCCTGGCGGTGACGCGGGCGCGCGCGCATTGGCGCATGCGCTGGGCGTGGCCGCGGTGCCGTTCGACCGCAGCCGCGGCCAACACACCCCCGCCCAGGTCGCGCTGATCGTCGAGGCAGACTGCATCGGCTGCACCAAGTGCATCCAGGCCTGCCCGGTGGACGCCATCGTTGGCGGGGCCAAGTACATGCACACCGTCATCGCCGACCTGTGCACCGGCTGCGAGCTGTGCATTCCACCGTGTCCGGTGGACTGCATCGCGCTGATCGCCGCGCCCTGACGCGTCGCCGCGCGCATCGTGCGGCGCGGCGGATGTGCATGGAGGGCGCCGAGCCATGCCCGGCGGCCGGTTACGGCAAGGCGGCGGTGACCACGATCTCCACCTTCCAGCTCGCGTCGGCCAGCTTGGCCTCCACCGTCGCACGCGCCGGGGTCATGCCCGCCACCACCCACTCATCCCACGCGGCGTTCATGCCGGCGAAGTCGTTGATGTCGGCCAGGAACACTTCCGCGCGCAGGATGTGCTGCTTGTCGCTGGCCACCAGCGCCAGCAGCTTGTCGATCTCGGCCAGCACCTGCCGGGTCTGCCCGGTGATGTCCTGGCTGGTGTCCTCGGGGATCTGCCCGGACAGATAGGCGACCTTGTTGTGGACGGTCATTTCGGACATGCGCGGACCTACGTCGAAACGTTCCAACATGGCGATGGCTCCTCTGGGTGATACGGCATTGTCACCGATGCGGAGTGCACCTGTCCTTGCCCGCGATCATTGCGGCCACGGCAGGCACAGCGCATGGTCTTGGCAACGCTGCGCATCAGGCGCACGATGCGCGCGCAGGCCCGCATCGCGGGCCTTGACTCTTTCATCGCCTGCCCCGGAGCACGCTGTACCGATGACCGAAACAACCCCTGCTCCGGCCCCGGCCCGCCTCGCCTGGCGCCGCGCGGCCACCGTGATCTTCAGCCTGGCGATCCTGGCCCTGGCCCTGCGCGGGCTGGCCAACGAATTCGACGAACACGGCTATCGCGCCATCCGCGATGCCTTCCGCCACCTCGGCGCCGGGCAGATCGCGCTGACCGTGGTGCTCGGCCTGGCCAGCTACGCCTGCCTGATCGGCTTCGATGCGATCGGCCTGCGCCGCAGCGGCAAGCAACTGCACCCGGCCCGCGTGGGGATCACCGCCTTCCTCGCCCACACGCTTGGCCAGACCCTCGGCTTTGCCGCGCTCACCGGCGGCGCGGTGCGCCTGCGCGGCTACGGTGGCGCCGGCCTGAGCCTGGGCGAAATCGGCCAGGTGGTGCTGATGAGCACGCTGGGCTTCGTGTTCGGCGCGTGGCTGCTGCTGGCCCTGGCCTTCATCCTCGAACCGGGCGCCGCCGCGCTGGCGCTGCCCGTGTCCGTGCAGGCGGTGCGCGTGTTCGGCATCGTCGGCCTGCTCGGCTACCTCGGCACGTTGCTGCTGGTGGGGCGCGAGGGCCGCACCTTCAGCGTCCGCGGCCACGGCCTGTGGCTGCCCGACCGCCGCACCATGCTCGGGGTCACCGCGCTGAGCGTGGTCGAACTGGTGCTGGCCAGCGCGGCGTTCTACGTGCTGCTGCCGATGGATACCCCGACCGGCCTGCCCGGCTTCGTCGGCCTGTACCTGGTGGCCGTGCTGGCCGGCTTGATCTCCAGCGTGCCGGCCGGGCTGGGCGTGTTCGAGTGGAGCCTGCTCAAGCTGCTGCCGCAGGTGGCCCCCGCGGCGGTGCTGGCCGCCGCGCTGATCTACCGCGTCACCTATTACGTGCTGCCGTTGCTGCTGGCCACGCTGCTCGCGCTCGGCCCGGCCATGCGCAAGCCGCTGCGGGTGGGCGCCGGGGCCACCCGGGCCGGCTGGACCGCACTGCGCCCGTGGCTGCCGCAGATCATCGCGCTGGCGGTGTTCAGCGTGGGCGCCGCGCTGGTGATCGATGGCACCCTGCCGACGCCGCGCCGGCACCTGCTCAATGCGTCGCTGCCGATCCTGGAAACCTCGCACCTGCTCGGCAGCCTGGCAGGCGTGGCGTTGCTGCTGATCGGCCAGGGCCTGCAGCGGCGCAGCCATGCGGCGTGGATGCTCGCCCTGGGCATCTGCGTGATCGCACCGCTGCCGATCTGGCTGCGCGGCGGCCAGGTGCTGATCGCGCTGTCCGCGCTGCTGGTGGCGATGGCCCTGTGGGCGTCGCGCCGCGAGTTCTACCGCCAGGGCGCGCTGCTCGACGAAGCCTGGTCGTGGCCGTGGATCCGCAACCTGGGCCTGGTGCTGGTGGCGGTGATCTGGCTGCTGTTCTTCGTCTACAGCCACGTCGAATACCAGAACGAGTTGTGGTGGGAATTCGCACTGCAGGGCAATGCACCGCGCGCGCTGCGGGCGCTGCTGGTGGTGGCGATCGCGCTGACGATCTTCGGCCTGGCCCGTCTGCTGCACAGCACGCGCAGCCCGCTGCCACCGGCCGATGCGGCGACCCTGGACGCGCTGGCGCCGATCCTGGCCGCCGCCGAAGACACCCAGGCCTGCCTGGTACTGACCGCCGACAAGGCGGTGCTGCGCGATGCCGATCAGCGCGGCTTCGTGATGATGCAGCGCTACGGCGGTTCGCTGATCGCGATGGGCGACCCGGTCGGCCCGCCGGACGTCGCCCGCGGGCTGATCTGGCGCTTCCGCGAGGAAGCTGACCGGCTCGGGCTGCGCCCGGTGTTCTACCAGGTCGGCGAAGCCTACTGGCAGACCTACCTCGACCTCGGCCTGACCCTGGTCAAGCTGGGCGAGGAAGCCATGGTGCCGCTACAGGACTTCGGCCTGGAGGGGCGCGAGCGCGCCGACCTGCGCCAGGCCTGGAACCGCGGCAAGCGCGGCGGGCTGAGCTTCCGCGTGGCCCAGCCGGCGGAGGTACCGGCGTTGCTGCCGGCGCTGGCGTCGATCTCGCAGGAATGGCTGGACGACAAGGCCGGCGACGAAAAGGGCTTCTCGCTGGGCAGCTTCGACCCGGACTACCTGGTGCGCTTCCCGGTCGCGCTGGTGGAAGCGGACGGCCGCATCGTCGCCTTCGCCAACCTGTGGCAGGCACCGGCCGGCAACGAACTGTCGGTGGACCTGATGCGGCATGTCGACGATGCGCCCAAGGGCACCATGGATTTCCTGTTCATCGAGTTGTTCCTGTGGGGCCGTGCCAACGGCTTCCACCGCTTCTCATTGGGCATGGCGCCGTTGTCCGGTCTGGCACAGCATCGCCTGGCCGGCCGCTGGAACCGCTTTGCGAACATCGTGGCCCGTCATGGCGAGCGTTTCTACGGCTTCAGCGGCCTGCGCCGCTTCAAGTCCAAGTTCGCCCCGCAGTGGCGTGCCCGCTACCTGGCCGCGCCGGGCGGCGTGCACCTGCCCGCCGCGCTGCTCGATGCCACCCGGCTGATCTCGCTGGACCCACGCCGGTAGAGCCGACCGTTGGTCGGCTGACGCAATTCGCAACGCGCCGGTAGAGCCGACCGTTGGTCGGCTGCGGTAACTCGCAGCACGCCGGCAGAGCCGACCGTTGGTCGGCTGCCGCAATTCGCAGCACGCCGGTAGAGCCGACCGTTGGTCGGCTGCGGTAACACCACGCATCGGATCAGCCGACCAACGGTCGGCTCTACCGCGCTGGCAGGTGCTCCAGCAGCGTCTGCGCCAGGCGGTCGTAGTCGCCCTTGAAGTGATGGTCGCCGGGCAGCTTGATGACCTGTGCATGGCCCGCCGGCAGCGACGGGCACAGCGCGTCGTCGTCGTCCTCGCCGTACAGGCACAGCGTCTTGCCGGACGGCAGTTTGGCGATCTCCGGTGCGATCGGCAGCCCACCACCGCCGCCGCCCAGCCAGTTGCTGACGTGGAATTCGTAATCGGCGTTCCTGCCCACCGACATCAACCCGATCATCGCCACGCTGTCGCGCACGGCCGGGGAGAGCTGGTTGATGGCGGCCGGCAGCACATCAGCCCCCTGCGAAAACCCGACCAGCACCACGCGTTTGCGCTGCCACTGCTGGCTGTAGTGCGCGGCAATCCGTTCCAGGTCGCGGGCGAAGCCTTCCGGCGTACGTGCGGTCCAGAAGTAGCGCAACGAGTCCACGCCGACCACCGGCACGCCGCCTTCGGCCAATGCCGCCGCCACTTCCTTGTCCAGGCCGGCCCAACCGCCATCGCCGGACACGAAGATCGCGAAGGTATCGCCGGGCTTGCTGGCATCCACCTCCACCACCGGCAGGCCCTTGAGCGCATCCGGCGGCGGCGCCAGGCTCACCCCCTTCTGCGCGCCGATCACCTCGGCGGCTGCCAGCAGGCCGGGCAGTTCATCGCCACCGCCGGTGCGCTGGAACTGGCGGCCCATCGCCACCTTGCGCACGAAGGCGGCGGCATTGCCGACCGTGCAATGGTTGCCGCCGGCCGCGTCCAGCCAGGGGAAATTCAATTCGGCCGGCTGCAGCCGGCCATGGCTGGAACCGGCCCCGCAGACCTTGCGCTCGCGCGCGTGGTCAGGGCAGAAGCCGGTGGTGAGCAGCCCGGCGAACACCTGCGTATCGGCCTGGGCGGCCACCGCGTAGGCCAGCTCGGCCCCCTCGCCATCGCCACCGATCAGCGGCAGGTGATAGCCGGGCACGTGCAGGTAAGCCTGGAACCAGCGCGAGAAGTTCTCCACATCGCCCGCGCCGAACGCGCAGCTTCCGCCGCCTTCGCGTGCGAGGACCTGGTGCAGCCTGGCCACGTCGACCCGGGCCACCAGCGCGCCCTGCAGGCGCAGCGCATCGATCCGCTCGGCCGTGCGCGCCTGTTCGCGGCCGCCGTCGAACCACACCACCACCCGCTGGGGGCGACCGTCCGGCGCGTACACCGGCACCTGCTGGAAGCGTCCGTGGCTCACCTGCTGCGGGGCCGCGGCCAACGCCGCCGACGCCCACCCGCCGATCACCAGACCCAGCACCTTCCCCCACCCGGCTGCCCGCATCGTCACATATCCTGAAAGAGTCCCCGCCACGATACGCCGGTCCCCCGGCAACGGCATGTACACAGGCTGGCCGCACGCCGGGCGCCACTCAGCGCGGCGCGGGCGGCCGCGACTGACGCCAGGCCTGCAGCGCCACGGCCAGCAGCCACAGCACCACCGCGGCGATCACCAGCTTCTGCCCGGCCCCGCGTGGCGGGCCACGCCACAACACGTGCAGCCACAGCAGCACGAAACACAGCCACGCCCACCCCCACGCCGCGCCCGCCCACCGCGACCAACGCGGGTCGGCGCGCAGGTACCAGCTCTGCAGCAGCATCGCCACGCTCACGCACAAAAAGGCGGTGTTGGCCGCCAGGCCATGCACCAGCGGCGCCAGCAACGGCGCGTGCGTGGGCAACCAACTGTCGCCGATCGCCACGCCCATCAATCCGCAGGCTGCCATCCAGAACAGCAGCGGCGCCGCCGCACTGCGCCGCGGCGAGCGGCTGGCAGCATGCAGCGACCACGCCAGCAGCATGATCGCCACGGCCAGCACGCAATACGCGCTGCGCAGCGCCAGGCCCCAGGGACCGTGCAGGTAAAGGCTCAAGGTGGCCTGCACCCAGTCCAGGTCCTGGCGTGCCCACTGGGTCCACAGCGCGGTGGCAGTAAACAGCACCAACGCACACAGGGCCGCCAGTGCGATCGCGCCGTGCGCCCGCGCGCGGCCGGTTGCCATGGGGTGATGATCCGTCATCGACGGTGGGCTCCCGGCTCAGGCGTCGGCATCGGGGTGGCGCAGCATCCAGGCGGCCAGCGCGGCGCGATAGCGCTGCAACTCATCGCTGTACAGGTCCAGCACGCACAACGGGCACCCGCTGCCGCAGCACTCGTTCGGGCCCGGTTCCTCGGGCGGTTGCGGGCGGGGATCGGTGGGCGGCGCAGCAGGCTGGGACATGGGCAGGCAGGACGGGGTGGGAGGAAAACCGGCCGCCATTATCCGATGCGGCGACGCAGGTTGGCGCGCGCGGCCCGATCCAGTCGCTCATGGAAGAAGCCACTCAGGAAAATGCGTGGCTTGAGCAGCAGTTGCTTGAGGAAACGACGGCGATTGAGGCGGAACAGGAATCCCGGGACGTGTCCGGCGTACTCTTCGGCGATCCCCTGGTCGTAGGCATCGAATACCGCCGCCGGCGCGCCCAGGATGGCCATGTCGCAATCCAGGAACAACGCGGCCTCGTCATCGATGTCCGCCGCCGCCAGCGCACCATGGCGCGCCGTCAGCTCGATCAGCTGCACCACCCGCGCCACGTCGATCCCGGCCGCCGGCAGCCAGCGTTCGATCGCCTGCCGTGCCATCGCCGCCGAACGCGCCTCATTGTCGCTGCGGCCGGCGTCGTAGATCGCATCGTGGTACAGCGCGGCCAACTGCACCTCGCGCGGCTGTCGCCAGCCCGGGCCGTCAGCCACGTCCTGGCAGTGCCGCAGCACCGCCTGCACGTGGGAAAAGTTGTGATACGCCCGCGGCGGCATCGCGTAGGCGGCCTCCAGGTCGGCCTGCATCGTCGCGGGCAGGGTCATCGGTTCGAAGCGCATGCGCCCACAGTGGCGACCGGATCGGCGGCTGGCAAGAGGGCCTCGCCTGGCGGTTTTTTGACCACCCCGGTGCAGGCCTTGCCGCAGCGTGGGTCTGCTGGTTTATCCACAGGTTTGCCCGGCCCTGGTCCACACCGGCTGTGGATGGCCGAACGGGCCGACAAACGGCATGCCGCGGCGCCTGCCCCGGCCTAGACTGGCCCGAGCAGGGCAGTCCCCGGCGAGGTGGGCGCGATGTCCGTGTGCAGATCAACGCTGTTGCTGCGGGGCCTGATCGCGATGGGGCTGGCCGTCGCCATGCCTGCCACCTCCGCCGAACCACCGGCCCCACCGCCGGCCGCCGCCATCGCGCCGGCGCCGGCGCCAGCTCCACCGCCCAGCCCCGCGCAGATACTGGCCATTCCCCCGCCGCTGCAGGCGCTGCTTCAGCAGCGGGTGATCGCGCCCGGCTACGCGCGTGAGCAACGCATCGAACGCCTGGTGCACCTGATCTTCGATGACGACGGCATGGCGTTGACCTACGACCCCTATGCCACCCAGACGCTGACCGAGACCTGGCAGAACCACCGCGCCAACTGCCTGTCCTTCACCCTGCTGTTCGTGACCCTGGCGCGTGCGGCCGGCATCGACGCGCGCGTGCAGGAAGTGGCGCAGGTGGTGACCTGGTACCAGGACCAGGGCGTCATCTACAGCGTCGGCCACGTCAACGCCGGGGTGAACATCAACGGGCGCATCGCGGTGGTGGACCTGGACCGCAACGTGCTTTACGACCGCTACGGCCCGCAGCCGGTCAGCCCGGCACGCGCGCTGGCGCACTTCTACAACAACCGCGGCGCCATGCACATGACCGACGGCGACGCGGTGCAGGCACGCGCCTACTTCCAGGCCGCGCTCGCGCAGGATCCGGCCTTCGTTTCGGGCTGGAACAACCTGGGCGTACTCGACGCACGCAGCGGCAACCTGGCACAGGCCGAGCATGACTATCGCATCGCGCTGCAGCTCAAGCCGCGCAATGCGCCCAGCCTGACCAACGCCGCCGCGCTGTACCGGCGGCTGGGCGACAGCCGCCAGGCCACGTTGCTGGCCAATCGCCTGCAGCAGGTGCAGCGCGACGACCCGTTCGTGCAGTTCCGCCTCGGCAACGCGGCCGAGCAACGCCACGACTACGCCGCGGCGATCCGGTATTACCGGCGCGCGGTGGCCCTGTACGAGACCGCGCACCAGTTCCATTTCGGGCTGGCCCGCGCGTACTTCCTGGCCGGCGACAACCGCCGCGCCTCCCGCGAAATGGCCCGCGCGCGCGACCTGGCCGGCGACGATGCAGGCGCGCTCAAGGCCCGCTACCAGGCCAAGATGGAAAGCCTGGCGCGCTGGCGCCAGCACGATGCCGCGGCCAACTGAGCCGGGCTCAGGCCTTCTTGAGGAAGCAGGTCTTCAGCACCAGTCCCTTGATCTTCTCCGAGTTGCCTTCGATGTGCTCGGCGTCGTCTTCCACCAGGCGGATGTTGCGGATCACGGTGCCCTGCTTGAGCGGGATCGAGGAGCCCTTCACCTTCAGGTCCTTGATCACGGTGACGGTGTCACCGCTGGCCAGCACGTTGCCGTTGCTGTCGCGCACCACCAGGCCTTCGCCGCTGGCTTCGGCCGTGGTCCACTCATGGCCGCAGTCGGCGCAGATCCACAGCGCGCCATCGGCGTAGGTGTTTTCGAGGGTGCATTGGGGGCAGGCAGGAGCGGTGGACATGGTGACGCCTTGGGAATCTGAACAATCCCCATTGTAACCGCCCTCCCCTCCGGCCCTTGCACCGCCCGCCCGCTTGCCGCAAAGTGCGCGCCCCCCGACCTCCGCCCGGCCCCGCATGAAAATCGGCATCGACTTTGGCACCAGCAACTCCGCCGCCGCCGCCGTGGTGGACGGCAGCGTGGTGCCGATCCAGTTTGGCCAGGCCGAGCAGTTCCGCACCACGGTGTACTTCCCCGAGGTGATGCGCGACCCGAACGACTTCGAGCTGACTCCGGCGCTGGAGCACGACCTGGCCCGGCTGATCGACGCAGCCGCCCGCGATGCGCGTGCCGCCGGACAGGAGCGCACGCCCGATGCGCTGCGCCGCGAGGCGCTGCGCGTGGTGCGGCGGCAGTGGATGGAAGAGCAGATGCGTGCGCCGCTCAGTTCGACCAAGCTGCTGCAGAACGCGGTGTACGGCGACGACGCGCTGGAAGCCTACTTCGAAGAGAACGAAGGCAACCTGGTGCAGAGCCCCAAGTCGATGCTCGGCTACAACCTGCACCCGCGCGCGCGCCAGACCATCACCGGCATCGCCACGCACATCCTCGAGCACATCCGCCTGACCGCCTCGCGCCAGCTCGACCAGCCGGTGCGCACGGCCACGCTGGGCCGCCCGGTGCAGTTCCGCAGTTCGATCGGCGCAGCCGGCAACGACCAGGCTCTGGAGATCCTGCACACCGCCGCGATCGCAGCCGGCTTCGACGACGTGGATTTCCTGGAGGAGCCGGCGGCCGCGGCCATGCATTACCACGCCGAAAGCGCGCAGGAGCACGAGGCGATCGTGGTGGACATCGGCGGCGGTACCACCGACATCGCGCATGCGCGCGTCGGCGGCACGCAGGCACCGAAGATCCACCGCGCCTGGGGCATCGCGCGCGGCGGTACCGATATCGACCTGGCCCTGAGCCTGGGCGCGTACATGCCGCTGTTCGGCCGTGGCGTCAGCCGCATTCCCGCCCACCACTACGTGGAGGCGGCGATGGTGCAGGACATGACCCGCCAGCGCGATTTCCGCCAGCACAGCTACCGCGACGCCGAAGCGCCGTGGGGCAAGCGGATGCAGGCACTGCAGGACACCGGCAACACGGCGCGCCTGTACCGCGAAGTGGAACGTTGCAAGATCGGGCTGAGCAGCGAGACCCGCCACGACAGCGCGCTGGATTTCATCGAGCGCGGGATGGCGGTGCAGGTGGACCGTTCGCGGCTGGAAGCGGCCGCCGGCAACTACCTGGGCGAGCTGGCCACGCTGCTGGAGCAGGTCCGCGCCGATATCGGCCACGATCCGGCCGCGGTGTTCCTGACCGGCGGCATGTCGCGCGCCGGCTACCTGCAGGAGGCGGTGGCCGCGGCGTTCCCGGGGGCGACGCTGGTGCGCGGCAACCCGTCCTTCGGCGTCGTGCATGGGTTGGCGTGGGCCGCGGCTGGTTGAGGCGTCGTCGGCGGCGGCCGGCACGGTGAGGCTGCGGGTGTGGCGCCGCATGGGGCGGAGGGGTTGTTTTGCGCGCCCCTGCCCCCACATAGTGGATCTGGCCGCCGGCTGAAACCCAGGCGGCACAAGGGATTCCGCCCGGCCCGGGCAGCGTATTAACAAAACGTTACGCCGGAAGCGCTATCATCTTTCGGCTTCAATGCGCAATGCGCATGTCATCCGGGCCTCGTACAGGCCACCGTCCTTCTCGATGCTGCCGCCTTCGGATTCGTCCCGGGCGCTGGGATCGCTTTTACGCTGTGATCCGGCTCGTTCCCAGCGCGCAGTGCCCCCGAGCCGCCAAGAGAGATTCGATTGGGCGAACGCCTGGTTGTACCAGCCCCAGTTGCCGCTGCCGAACCCGACCCCATCGACTGCCGCCGTTGTGACGCAGTCTGTTGCCGGATGTCCGTCACCGTCATGCCCAGCGACAGCGTCCCCGGCTACCTCCTCGATACCGACGAGGCCGGCCGCACCGTCATGGCCCGCAACGATGAAGGCTGGTGCGCCGCCATCGACCCCTATCACCTGCGCTGCACCATCTATTCGCAGCGTCCCGCCATCTGCCGCCAGTTTGACATGGGCGGCGATGACTGCCGCCTCGTGCGGCAGGACTACCGTCGACAACAGCACGATCTGTCGACGATTTTATCCACGTTTTAACCATGACAGGAGCATCCATGGCCCGTACGCCAAAGACCTCCCCCAAGGCAGGCAACACCGTTCGCGTTGACCGTAAGCAGGGTTCCAGCACGGCCGTCAACAGCGCCAGCATCGCAGCCGACCTGGCCGCGTTCCGCAAGAGTGGTGGCAAGATCGAAGTGCTGGGCAACACCCTGGCACTGAAGAAAGCCGGCTGATGACCTGCAGCCGTCCGCACCGGCCTCGCGCCGGTGCGGTGGCCGCACTCAGCGCGCGCCCAGCCCCACCCGCACGTTGCCCGAGTGCGCGTTGATCGTGATGTCCCCATCGCCCCCACCCAGTTTCGCCTCCAGGCTGCGGCCCGGCCCATAGCGCGGCCGCTCGACCGTGCCGGCATCGGACTGGATGTCGCCACTGAAGGTCTTCACGCTCAGCTGCGCCGACACCGAGCGCGGCAACTGCAGCCCGATCGACCCGCTTACCGTCTGCAGCGTCACCTTCCCGCCCGGCGCCAATTCGGCGGCCGCCACGTTCAGGCTGCCCGAGACCGCTTCAGCGCCCAGCCGCTGCACCCGCCCCGCGTCCAGTTTGATGCTGCCCGACACGGTCTCGGCCGCCACCTCGCCCGAGCCGCCCGTTGCCTGCACCGAACCGCTCACCGCGCGCAGGTCCAGGCGCGGCGTCTGCACCTGCGAGCGGATGCTGCCGCTCACCGTGGTCAACGCGGTCTCGCCGCTGCGCCCGGCCGCGGCGATATCGCCGCTCACCGCGTTGGCCTGCAGCCGCCGCACGTCCACCTCGGCCACGTCGATATCCGCGCTCACCGTGCCCAGCTGCACCTCCACCGCACGCGGCACCCGCAGCTCCAGCGTCGCCCCGCCGTTGTTGCCGTTGCGCGGATACACCACTTCCCAGCGCACCCGGTTGGTGCTGCGGTCCTGCTTGAGCGTCAGGCCGTCGGCCATCGAACCACTCAACGCCACCTCGTTGCGGTCCCAGCCGCGCACGCTGACCTTGCCGGCGATGTTGCTCAACTCGACGCGGCCCCCCGCGCCCAGCGGCGCGCGTTCGTCCACGCGGGTGGCGGCCTGCGCCGCCAACGGCAGCAGCAGGCCCAGGGCGGCGATCAGACGCAATGATGTGTGCATGGTGTCACTCCTCTTTCAGGATGGCAGGCCAGCGGCGGCCATCACCGCCTGCTGGGTAAGTTCAAGGCGCAGCGCGTAGGTGCGCTGCAACTGCGAAAGCAATACGCGCGAACGCGGGTTCTCGGCGATCGCCGCGCGGATGTGGTCGGCGCTGCTGTCCAGCTCATGCAACGCCGGCTGCCAGTCGCCGCCCACCTGCGTCGGCGGCAGCGCCGCCATCGCCTGCTGGTATTCGGCGGCCATCGCCTCGGCCTGGCGCTGGACCAGCGTCGGCGGAGGCGTCCGTGGCGCCGGCATCGGCACCACCATCAGCCCCCCCAGCGCCGCCGCCAGGCCCAGCCCCACGCGAAGCGGCCAGCGCCGTCGCGGTGCGCGCGTCGCCCGCGGCCGCTGCAGCTCGGCGGACGGCCGCGGCATCGGCGGCAACTGCGTGGCAATGGCCTGCCAGACCCGCGCCGGTGGCACCCGCTCGGCAGGCAGCGCCCGCAGCCGCGCCTGCAGCGCGGCATGCTCCGGATCGTGCGAGGGGGTGTCGTCGTAGTCGTTCATGCGGTTTCTCCCAAGCGTGCGCGCAACAAACCGCGCGCACGGTGCAACTGAGCCTTCGAGCTGCCCACGGCCATCTGCAACTGCGTGGCGATTTCCTGGTGTTTCCAGCCTTCGATGTCGTGCAGCACCAGCACGGCACGGGCGCGCGGCGGCAGGGTGTCCAGCGCGCGCTCCAGGTCCAGTGTGGTGCCCGCGCACCGCTCCACCGACGCCAGCGCGGCCACGCTGTCCCAGCCCTCCTCACCGGCGTCGCAGGCCTGCCAGGCGGCGTTGGCGCGCAGTTCCATCAGCGCCGCATTCACGCCCAGCCGGTGCAGCCAGGTGCCCAGGCTGCTGTCGAAGCGAAAGCCCGGCAGCGCCTTCCAGGCCTGCAGGAATGCTTCCTGCAACGCATCCTCGGCGCGTGCCGCCTGGCCGCCGCAGAGTCGCCACAACACGGCATACACGCGCGGCGAATAACGCCGGTAGATGCGTTCGTAGGCCAGCGTGTCACCGCCGACCGCCGCGCGGACCAGGGCATGGTCATCGATGGCATCGGCCTCGGTCGGGACGCAGGGAGCGGGCATGGTGGCGTTGAGCATATCCGTTGGATGCAGGCACCGGCGAAAAGGTTTAAAGCAGGCCGCACGGGCGTTTCGGCGAGGCCTTTAAACCCTGCTGCCGCCGGCCGCATCCAAGCTGACATCCCCCCGCCGGCGTTCGCCAAAGAACCGACCATGCCCACCAGTTGTCTTGCCTTGCTGCTGGCCATGGCCACCAGTTGCACCCTGCCCGGAAGCCCGCTGACCCTGCGCGTCACCCTTGCGCCGCGGGCGGATCTCTGCGTGCGGTTTGCCGGACATGCGCCGCGCTGCGTATCGGCCCTGATCGCGCGCCTGGAGGCGCACCCGTAGCCCTGACCGGATTGACCAGCCCTTGCAGCCAGCGCATTAAGATAGACGTTTATCGCAGTATCGCTGCAAGGATCCGCGCTTCGCATGAAAGACCACCTGCCCACCTGGACCCACGAATGGCTGCACTACGGCGTGCCTGCCCTGCAGATCGTGCTCACCCTGCTCGCGGCGTGGCTGCTGCGCCTGATCGCACGACGGCTGATCCGCCGCATCGGCGAGCACTACACGCTGCCGCCGGAAATGGTCATGGGCGCGCGCCGGGTCTTCAGCTTCGTGGTGTATTTCACCGTACTGCTGGTGGTGCTCAACATCGTCGGGGTGTCGGCCACCGTGCTGTGGACGGCATTCACCGGATTTGCGGCGGTGGGTGCGGTGGCCTTCTTCGCCGCCTGGAGCGTGCTCTCCAATATTTTCTGCACCTTGTTGATCTTCACCACGCGCCCGTTCCGCCTGCACGATTACATCGAACTGCTGGAAAACGGCGAGAAGCCGGGGCTGAAGGGGCGGGTGATCGACGTCAACCTGATCTACACCACCCTGCAGGAAACCGACGGCAACCACGAAGGCACCGTGCTGCAGATTCCCAACAACATGTTCTTCCAGCGCACCGTGCGCCGCTGGCGCGATCCGGCGCAGGCCCCGGGCGGGATCCAGGGCGACGGCTGAGCGCGCGTCGCCGGGTGCGACCGGCCTGGGCACGGTGGCCACGATCGCGACCTAGCGCAGCTGGCTGTCCTTGCTGCCACGCCGGTTGTAAGCGGCGCCGCCCTGCTGTGCGGCGTCGTCCGCTTCCTGGCAGCGCACGCACAGACGCACACCGGGCACGGCCTTGCGACGCGCCTCGGGAATCGGGGCATCGCAGTGTTCGCAATGGGTCAATCCGGGGCCCTCCCGGAGGTGCGCGCGGGCGCGCTGGATGGCCTCGTCCACGGTCGCATCGATCTGGTCCTGGACCGCGCCGTCGCCTGCCCAACCTGTCGCCATGATGTGTCTCCCATGCCGGTGTCAGACCCCCAGCATAGACCCGGCCACGCAGGCGCGGCCGACGTGCACCTGAACAAGGAGCACGCCGCGTGAATGCTTCAGCCGGCGCTTACCAGACCAGGTCGTCGGGCACCTGGAACTGCGCGTAGTAGGCGTCATCCTCGGCGTTGCCGGTGCTCGGCTCCACAGCGGGCTGCGCGTTGTCGAGCACGATCGCGCTGGCATCCCGTTCGCGCACCTTGTCCGCCGCCGCGCGCGGCAGCAGCTCGAACCCCTCGCCGAAGCGTGCGATCACCAGCGCACCGGAGGCCAACTGGCGCCGCAGCACCGCATTCACCAGCATCGTGCGGATCAGCGTGCCGTCGTTGAAGCGATACTCGCTCTCGCCTTCGCGCTTGACCTTGTTGGTCTCGATGATCTGCCGCACCTGCGCCTGCAGTTCCTGCGCGCGCGCCTTTTCCTTGCGCTCGGCTTCCAGCGCACGGTCGCGTTCAGCCTTCTCGGCACGCAGCCGCTCGGTCTCGCGCTGGCTTTCGCTGGGTGCCACCGGGGCCTTGCCGTGACGGGCCTTCACCTGTTCACGCGCGGCCTGGGACACCTGGGACTTCTTGACCAGCCCAGCCTTGAGCAGCTGCTCCTGCAGCGGATTCGCCTTCGCCATTGCCTTGCATCTGTTGTTGCGGGATTGCGGGGGCCATCATACTGGTCCGCCCGCCCGGCCCCAACCGTCGCCCATGGCAGCCCTGAAGTACCTCGCCGGCTACCCCGAGGCCCTGCAACAGCAGGTCCGCGACCTGATCGCGGGCGACCGCCTCGGCCCCTGGCTGCAGCGCCGCTACGCCGACCTCCACACCGTGCGCAACGACCGCCAACTGTACGACTACACCCAGGGCCTCAAAGAGCGCTACCTGCGCCAATCCGCCCCGCTGTCCAAGGTGATCTACGACAGCAGGCTGCAGGTCCTCAAACACGCGCTGGGCACCCACACCACGGTGTCGCGGGTCCAGGGCAGCAAGCTCAAGGCCAGCCGCGAAATCCGCATCGCCACCGTCTTCCGCGACGCGCCCGCCCCCTTCCTCAAAATGATCGTCGTGCACGAACTGGCCCACCTCAAGGAATCGGACCACAACAAGGCCTTCTACCAGCTCTGCACCCACATGGAAGCGGACTACCACCAGCTCGAATTCGACCTGCGCCTCTACCTCACCCACCTGGAAGGCAGCACCGACTGACGCAGGCGCCCCGCACATCCGCCCCGGCGTTTCCAATGTCCACCGGCCCACTGGCAGGGCCTGGCGTGGGTGAGTTCATGGCGCGTCGCACCCACGCACCCACAGCCCGCATCCGACCTGCGCCTCTTCCCCACCCACCTGGAGGCCAGCGCCCACTGACGCAGACGCCATGCACATCCGCCCCGGCGTTTCCAAGGTCCACCGCCCACTGTCAGGGCCTGGCGTGGGTGTGTTAACCGCGCGTCCCACCCACGCACCCACAGCTCGCATCCGACCTGCGCCTCTTCCTTACTCACCTGGAGGCCAGCGCCCACTGACGCAGGCGCCATGCACATCCGCCCCGGCGTTTCCAAGGACCACCGCCACTGTCAGGGCCTGGCGTGAGTGGGTTCATCGCGCGTCCCACCCACGCACCCACACCTCGCATCCGACCTGCACCTCTTCCCCACCCACCTGGGGCCAGCGCCCACTGACGCAGGCGCCATGCACATCCGCCCCGTCGTTTCCAAGGTCCACCGCCCCGCGTTTCCAATGGCCACCGGCCCACTGTCAGGGCCTGGCGTGGGTGGGTTGGCGGGACCGTTTTGCGCCATGGATGGCGCAAAAAGAGCTTACATGGACGTACTTGCAGCGTGTCCCGCCAACCCACCCACGCCAGGCCAGCCCGCCACCCACCGCCCCCCAAGGCTGTAGCTGTAGCTGTAGCTGTAGCTGTAGCTGTGTGGCTCTGGCTCAGGCTCTGGCTCAGGCTCTGGCTCGGGCTCTGGCTCCAATCCCCCACCTTCAGCCCATCACCTCCCCCCACCCAGTACACTCCCCGCCCGCACCCCGCTTTCCGCAGCCCACCCGATGACCGACCCGATCCGCCTCGACAAACGCCTCACCAGCCTCATCGGCTGCTCCCGTGGCGACGCCCAACGCTACATCGAAGGCGGCTGGGTCACCGTGGACGGCAACGTCGTCGAACAACCGCAGACGCTCGTCACCGACGAAACCATCGTCCTGCGCGAAAACGCCGAAGCCACCCGCGCCGAAACGGTCAGCATGCTCCTGCACAAACCGGCCGGCATGCGCGCCGACGAACTCTGCGCCCTCGTCACCCCGGACAGCCGCAGCGAACTGGACGCCACCGGCGTCACCCTCCTCCAGCGCCATTTCCACGCCCTCCAACTGGTCATGCCACTGGCCGACGAAGACAGCGGCCTGGTCGTGGTCAGCCAGGACGGCCGCATCGTCTCCCACCTCAAGGACCGTGGCGCCACCCTCGAACAGGAATACCTCGTCGAAGTCAGCGGCGAACTGGCGCCCTACGGCATGAAGCGCCTCGCCCACGGCCTCAGCTTCCGCAACTGGCCCCTGCCACCGTGCAAGGTCAGCTGGCAGAACGAAACCCGCCTGCGCTTCGCCATCAAACCGGTCCAGCCCGGCCAGCTGCGCGACATGTGCCGCCAGGTCGGCCTGGACGTCATCAGCGTCCGCCGCCTGCGCATCGGCCGCGTCGCCATGGGCAAACTTGCGCCGGGCCAGTGGCGCTATCTCGCCCCCGACGAGCGCTTCTGAGCCGCCCAGCGCGCCTGCACTCGCCGTGCAGGCCGTACCCGCTTAGCATCGCCGTATGACCACCCCCACACCGCTCTGGCGCCGGCTCCTGCGCTGGCTGGCTATCGCACTGACCCTGCTCGTGCTGCTCGCCCTCAGCGGCCTGCTGCTGGCCGACCACCTCACCCCCCGTGCCCTCGGCCCACGCAGCAGCGTCCTCGCCCCGGGGCCCGAGCACACCGCCATCGACCGCGAACTCGTGCGCCTGCAGGCCGAACACCCCGGCCAGACCGGCGTCGCCTTCCTCGCCGATGGCCTGGACGCATACGCCGCCCGCGCCGTCATCACCCGCCATGCCGGGCGCAGCCTGGACCTCCAGTACTACATCTGGCACGACGACCTCATCGGCCACCTCATGGCCCAGGAGCTGTACCAGGCCGCCGAACGCGGCGTACGCGTGCGCATCCTGCTCGATGACATGAATGCCCAGGACAAGGATGCCCTGATGATGGCGCTCGACGAGCATCCCAACATCGAGATCCGCCTCTACAACCCGTTCCGCAACCGCAACGGCCTGTGGCGCCTGGTGGAGATGGTGCAGCGCTTCTTCAGCGTCAACCATCGCATGCACAACAAGGCGTGGATCGCCGATGGCCGCGTCGCCATCGTCGGCGGCCGCAACATCGGCGAGGAATACTTCAGCGCCCGCCCGGACGTGAACTTCCGCGACCTCGACCTGCTGGTCGCCGGCACGGCCGTGGCCCAGGCCAACACCATCTTCGACGCGTACTGGAACAGCGACACCGCCGTGCCGATCTCGGCACTGGCGTTCTACACCCCGGCACAGCTGCGCCTGCTGGTGCGCGAGTCCGCGCACGAAGCCCGGCTGGACGCCGCCCAACCCTACCTGCGCCGTGTCGCGCAATCGGAGTCGGCGCGTTCGTACTACCGCGACACGGTCGACCTGCACTGGTCGGCCAACGTGGAGATCGCGTCCGACCCGCCGATGAAGCACCGCCGCGACGACCAGGCCGACTGGCTGGTCACCCGCCTGGTGCGCGAACTGCAGGCCACCCGGCACAAGGCATTGCTGATCTCCCCCTACTTCGTGCCCGGCGAGGAAGGCACCGCCGGCATGGCCGCGATGGTCCAGCGCGGCGCCACGGTGGCGGTGGTGACCAACTCCCTGGCCGCCAACGACGTGGCCGCCGTGCATGGCGGCTACATGCACTACCGCGCGCCGTTGCTGCGCAGCGGCGTGCACCTGTACGAACTGAAGGCCCACGGCCACACCGACGGCGGCGGCCTGTTCGGCAGCAGCGGTGCCAGCCTGCACACCAAGGCTTTCATGATCGATGATCGGCGCGGCTTCGTCGGCTCGTTCAACCTCGACCCGCGCTCGGCCTATCTCAACACCGAGATGGGCGTCCTGTTCGACGACCCCTGGCTGGCCGCGCAACTGCGCAGCGAGTACCTGCGCCTGGCCGACCCCGGGCAAAGTTACTGGGTCACCCTGGACAGCCGGGGCCAGGTGCGCTGGCTGGACCGCGACGCGCAGCCGCCGGTGCTGCTCGACCGCGAGCCGGACGCCTCCTTCTGGTTGCGCGCCAGTGCCCGCGCGATCAGCTGGCTGCCCCTGGAATCGCAGTTGTAACCCCACCGTAGCGTCGTGCCACGCCATGCGTGGCCTCCATCAACCCTCGACCTGCTCGTCGGCGTCCAGGGTTTCCACTCCCCGCCCATGCAGGCGCCGCCAGATCCAGTGCAGCGCGTGCGCCGGCGTGGCGTGCTGCTGCTCCAGGATCGCCAGTGCCTGGGCCTGGCCGATCCGACCATGCCGGCACAGCAGGCTGGCCGCCGCCGCCGCGCGCGCAAAGCGCAGACTGGCCGACAACCCGGCCTGGGCGTTGTCGCCCTCGCGCAGCAATGCCTCGTGCACCGCCGGCGGCAGCTCCCACGCCGCCGCGATCCGGCTGGCCACCGGCAACGTCCAGGCGTCCAGCAGGTGCGCGGCCAGCGCGCGCGACGGCGCCGCGTCACCCTGCGCGGCGCAGACATCCAGCAGGTGGCGCATCACCAGCGCCGCCCCCAGGCCCTGGGTCAGCCCCAGCCACTGCGCGGCAAACGCATCGTCATGGGTGACCAGCCGCGCATGGTCGGCCGCCGCGCGCGAGGCCAGCAGCGCGTGCTCCCAGATCACCGTGCCGAACTGCGGGAAGGCCACGCACTGCACCTGCATCACCGGCTGCACCAGCACCGCGCTGATGATCTGGCGGATGCCGTCGGTGCCGACCAGGGTTACCGCCCGCTGCAGGCTGTCCACCGGCTTGGCCTGCAGGCGATACACCGGGCTGTTGGCGATCCGCAGCAGGTTGCCGGTCAGCACCGGATCCTGGCCGATGATCGCCGCCATCGCCCGCGCCGAGGCGTCGCTGTCGTTGACCGTCTGGATCAGCTGCGGCAACAGCTGCGGTCGCCGTGGCAGGTGCCGCGCCGACCAGTCGCGCTGCTCCAGCGCAGCCACCACCGCGGCCTGCAGCGCCGCCTCATCGGCGCACCCGCCGGCATCGGCCACGCCGCTGCGCGAGACCAGCGCCAGCGCATGCAGGCCCGATTGCAGGATGTCGCCCGTCGGGACCTCGACCTCGGTCGCCGCGGCCGCAGGCGCGATCCCGCGCGCGCCGGTCCCCGTCGCGGCCACGGCCCCGCCGCGGCCACGCCGGCGGGCGATGCCCACCCCCAGCGCGGCCGCCGCCAACAGTCCTGTCGCCATCACGATCACGGCCATCGTCATCAACGCCACCGTCCTGGCCGGCACCGTATTTGTCTTGTCGCCCCTGCACCCACGTCGTCCGTCCTGGCATTGCTGGTACTGCGCACCGTTGCCACGGCATCGGCGCCATCTTCAGCAACTTTAATGCCGCCTTCCCGCGGGTCCGTGGCAGGACGCCCCGGCAGGGTCGTTCCGGATGCTGACAACGCCCTCCGGCGGAATGCACTAGAATGGCGCCGCGCGACCCGTCACCCGATCAGACGAAGTCGCTTTTTTTGTTTTGCAACCCACCTTTTGCTGGTTCGTTCGCCGCTGTTCGCCACCGTTCGCACCATCGGAGCCACCATGTTATTTGAAACCCTCGAATCTTCCGGTCACGAACAAGTGGTGTTCTGCCACAACCGCGATGCCGGCCTGAGGGCGATCATCGCCATCCACAACACCACCCTCGGCCCGGCCTTGGGCGGCGTGCGCATGCGCCCCTACGCCAGCACCGACGATGCGCTGGCCGATGCGCTGCGACTGAGCCGCACCATGACCTACAAGAACGCGCTGGCCGGGCTGAACGTGGGCGGTGGCAAGGCGGTGATCATCGGTGACCCGCGCCAGGACAAGAGCGAAGTGCTGTTCCGCGCGTTCGGGCGGTATGTGGATTCGCTCGGCGGACGCTACATCACCGCCGAAGACGTCGGCACCGACGTCAACGACATGGAGAACATCTACCTGGAGAGCGAGTACGTCACCGGCGTGCACCAGGTCCATGGCGGCTCCGGAGATCCCGCCCCGTTCACCGCCTACGGCGCACTGCAGGCGCTGATGGCCTCCATGCAGCACAAGCTCGGCCACGAGGAAGTGGGCAAGGCCAGCATCGCGGTGCAGGGCCTGGGCCATATCGGCATGGAACTGGTGAAGCTGCTGCGCGACCGGGGCGCCAAGCTGTTCGTCACCGACCTGGACAGTACGCGGGTCGAGCGCGCCGTCACCGAGTACGGCGCCGAGGCGGTCAAGCCGGACGATATCTACGACGTCAGCGCCGACGTGTTCGCGCCCTGCGCGCTGGAAGGGGCGATCAACCCGCAGACCCTGCCGCGGTTGAAATGCAAGATCGTCTGCGGCACCGCCAACAACCAGTTGTCGAGCCTGGAGGTGGGCGATGAACTGCACGCCCGCGGCATCCTGTATGCACCCGACTATGCGGTCAACGCCGGGGGCGTGATGAACGTATCGCTGGAGATCGACGGTTACAACCGTGAGCGCGCCATGCGCCTGATCCGCAGCATCTACCACAACCTCGGCAGGATCTTCGCGCTGTCCGAGCGCGAGGGCATCGCGCCGCAGCGCGCGGCCGACCAGATCGCCGAGACCCGGATCCAGTCGATCGGCAAGTTGAAGATGCCGCTGGGCCGCGCCACCCCGCGACTGGGAACCCTGCGCGGCAGCTGATCGCCACCCGGCACGGCAATGAAAAAGGGCGCGAGGTGATCGCGCCCTTTTTCGTTCTCAACCCATGCCTCCGAGCCCGTGGGCACGGCGCCGATCCGGCCCCGCGCCCGCCAGGGCTCAGAATGCGGCCGAGTAGCGCAAGGCGACCTGGCTGAGGTCACCGCGCGGGCCGAAGCGCTGGTCGTAGCCGAAGGCCACGCGGCTGTTGCGGGTCAGCCACGATTCCACCGACAGCCCGAACAGACCGCCAGAGCGCGCCGGCTGCAGGCCGGCCAGCGGTGCCCAGGCGTCGACGCCGACGAAGCTGGCGTCCTGGGCAAGGCCGGTGCTGGACAGCCGTTGCTGCCATTCGGCGTAACCGCGCAGCGACCAACTGCCCCACTGCCGCTCGGCACGCACGCCCGCCAGGGCCTGGCTGCGCGTGCTCAGGTTGCCTTCGGTACGCAGGCCGAAGCCGAGGCCGCCCTGTTCGGTGAAGCGGTCGTTGTCCACGCGCGCGTAATCCGCACCCAGGTACGGGGTGAGCGAGGATCGAGCGTCGCCAAAGCGGTAGCCGGTTTCCACGCTGGCCGCACTGAAGCTGCCGCCGTAGCGCGCATTGACCCCGTACTGACCGGCACCCAGCAGCAGCTGGCGATCGATCTCACGATGGAACTGGCCGGCGCCCACCTGGCCCAGGGCATAGGCACGGCCGGCGTTCCAGCCGGCGTACAGCTGCGCCTGCGACTGGCGGTCACGGCCGCGGTCGCTGCCCCAGTCGCGGTTGTTGTGGGTACGGGTTTCGCCGAAGGCGAAGCCCAGCACGCCGTTGCTGCCGAAGGCCGCGTCCTGGCCCATCATCCAGCCGCGTGTCTCGGCGCCGCTGGCCGAGAAGCTGCCCTGCCCGACGTCGCCGAGCTGGCTCTGCCAGGCACCACGCAGACGCGGTGCGCCCTGCACCTGGCCAAAGCGTTCGGACAGCGCACGCCGGTTGAGGTCGATGCTGTCGAAGGTGGCGGCGGTGGCCAGCGCATGCGCCTTGCCGGACAAACTGTCCAGGCTGTCCTGCAGCGCCTGGTTGCCCTGGACGCGCTGCAGTTCGCCTGCACCGTCGGCGAAGCCGCTGCCCGCGAGGCCGCCGCGATCGAGTACCTCGAACGCAGATTCCACGCGTGCCGCGGAGGCCAACGCAGCACTGCCAAACCCGGCGTTGACGCTGGCCGACACCACGTTGATCTGGTCGGTGGTCAAGGTGACCGCGGTGCTGGTCTGCTGCAGCGACATCTGCAGCAGCGTGGCCTGGGTGAGGCTGTGGGTGACCCCGGCGAACTGCCCGCTGATCTGGCCGGCCTGCAGCACCGTCTGGGTCCGCCCGGCCGCCGGCACGTAGCCGGCGAGGATGCTGCTGACGTGCACGTTGCCCGCCAGCGCCGCGGTGCCGGTGACATTGAGCGGGCTGCCGCCCAGCGCGATCATCAGCTGCGCACCGGCGCGCTGGGTGTAATTGCCGTCGATGGTGGCGGTGGTATTGGCGTCGCGCAGGATCACGCTGCCGCCGTTGTCGACGTTGCCCTTGACCCGCCCGTCGCCGGACAGGAACTGCAGCGCGGACGCGTTCGGGCCGTTGGCGTTGGCCACCACGGTCACGTTGGAGGTCAGCGAGCCGCCGCTGCGCAGCGCGATGGTGCCCTGCTCGATGCGGGTCTCGCCGGTGTAGGTGTTGGTGCCGGACAGGCCGAGCGCGCCGACGCCCTGCTTGATCAGGCCGCCGCTACCGCTGATGTTGTTGCTCCACACTGAGTTGAGCGAGGTCTGGTTGACGTTGACGGTGGTGTTGCCCCAGTCGAACCGGGCCGGCCCGTTGATCGCCTTGGCGATGTTGAGCAGGCCGTAGCCGAAGGTGCTGTCCACGCCGGCCGGGCCAAGATCGGTGGCGGTGCCGAGCAGGGTCTGGCGCACCAGGTCGTTGCTGAAGTATGGGTACTTCTGCCACACCAGCGCGGCAGCGCCGGAGACCAGCGGCGCGGCGAAGGAGGTGCCGTAGTTCCACAGGTACTTCGGCGTGCCGCTGGTGTAGGCCGGGTCCACGTAGACCGCCGCACCGGGCGCGGCCAGGCAGTAACGCGCGGCCACGCCGCACGCGTTGGCGTAGGTGGCCAGCTTGCTCGGGTCGGTCGAATCCACCGCGGTGACGCTCAACCAGCCACGTTCCAGATCGGCCGCCGGCAGCGTGCCGTTCGGGCCGGCCTGGCTCGGCAGTGCAGCCATGCTGGACGGGTTGGGCTTGCTCTCGTTGCCGGTGGCGAACACCACCAGCCCGCCGTTGCTCAGGATGAAGGGGCGGTATTCCTGCGCGATCGGCGCGGTCGCCGCCGTGTTGGTCCAGTACAGGCCGCCCCAGGAGTTGTTCATCACCTTCACGCCCTGGCTGATCAGGTCCTGGTGGACCCCGGCCAGACCCAGCGCGCCGTTGACTTCATTGCCGTTGCCGCTGCCGTCGTCGGTCGGCCGGGTGTCGGCGATGATGCGTGCGGACACGATCTGCGCCCCCGGCGCGATGCCGCCCGGCCAGGAACCCACCGCCTTGCCGGCGGCCAGTTCGGCCACCGCGGTGCCATGGCCGACCACGTCGTCCACGTTGAGGTTGTTGGTGCGCGCATCCACATAGCTGTAATTGGCCAGCACCCGGCCGGCCAGCGCCGGATGGTTGCGCATCACGCCCGAGTCGACCACGCCGATGCGCACGCCGGTGCCATCCAGCCCGGCCGTGCGCGCCGCGCCCGCCTGGGTGATGGTGAGATGCGCGTCGAACGCCGGCTCGGCCGGCTTGGGCGGCGTCGGGGTGGTCGGGGGAGGCGTGGTTGGTGGCGTCGTCGGTGGCGGATCGACCCGCACGTTGTTGCCACCGCCACCACCGCCGCAGGCGCCCAGCGCCGCAGCCAATGCAGTGACCAGAAGAGTCCGCCCCACTACTGCCTTGTTCATCCTTGCATCCCCATTGACGTATGAAATCTCCCGCCCGGTCGGTCCTCCTGGACCTGACCGGCGGCAAGTGCCATGCCTGCGTAGCTGGCCGGTGCAGCGCAGTGTGCCGGGAAAAGCCCGTGTCGCCAATGGCACGCCGTCCCACTAATGGGAACGGCCAGGCGGCGGCGCTCCCCATCGACACCGGTGGAAAACCGCGACCCCCTATACTGGGCCACCCCACGCAGTCTGCCGGGACGCGCATTGGGCCTCGAGGCCCGCGCGCCCATTTCGTATATCGCTCACGCACCAACGAGATTGCCATGTCCAACATCGTCATCGCCGCCGCCAAACGCACCGCCATCGGGTCCTTCCTGGGCCAGTTCAACGGTGTCCCCACCCCTACCCTGGGCGCCGCCGCGATCGCCGCGGCACTGCAGCAGTCCGGGGTGCCGGCTGCGGATGTCTCCGAAGTGATCATGGGCTGCGTGCTGCCGGCCAACCTCGGCCAGGCGCCGGCCCGCCAGGCGGCCATCGCCGCCGGGATCCCGCTGGCCACCGGCGCGACCACGCTCAACAAGGTGTGCGGCTCGGGCATGAAGGCGATCATGCTCGGCCATGACCTGATCAAGGCCGGCTCGGCCAGCATCGTGGTGGCCGGCGGCATGGAGTCGATGTCCAATGCGCCGCACATGCTCCCCAACTCGCGCACCGGCAACCGCTTCGGCAATTTCCAGGCGGTCGACCACATGGCCCACGACGGCCTGGTCAACGCCTACGACGGCAAGGCCATGGGCGAATTCGCCGAAAGCGCGGTGGAGAAGTACCAGGTCAGCCGCGAGGAGCAGGACGCCTTCGCCATCGAATCGGTGCGCCGCGCGCAGGCCGCGCAGGCCAGCGGGGCGTTCGACGAGGAAATCGTCGCGGTGAAGGTGTCCACTCGCAAGGGCGAGGTCGAGTTTGCGCAGGACGAGCAGCCGGGTCGTTCGGACGTCGCCAAGATCCCGACCCTGCGCCCGGCCTTCAAGAAGGACGGCACGGTCACCGCCGCCAGCTCCTCCAGCATCTCCGACGGCGCCGCCGCCGTGGTCCTGCTGGCCGAGGAGGACGCGGCCGCGCGCGGCCTGCAGCCGCTGGCCCGGATCGTGGCCCACGCTACCCATTCGCAGGCGCCGGAGTGGTTCACCACCGCCCCGATCGGCGCGCTGCACAAACTGCTGGAAAAAACCGGCTGGAGCATCGATCAGGTCGACCTGTTCGAGATCAACGAAGCCTTCGCGGTGGTGGCCATGGCCCCGATCCGCGAACTGGGCATCCCGCACGAGAAGGTCAACGTGAATGGCGGCGCCTGCGCATTGGGGCATCCGATCGGGGCTTCGGGCGCGCGGCTGGTGGTCACCCTGGTGAACGCCTTGCGCAAGCGCGGCGGAAAGCGCGGCATCGCTACGCTCTGCATTGGCGGCGGCGAAGCAACGGCCATTGCCATCGAATTGATTTGATTGGATTTAACGCGCATTTCGCAAAAATGAATGCGCGATCGCTTGACAGCCAATCTTGGCTTGTCATCATGTTGCCGGGCGCGCAATAGCGCGTTGCCTAATCTAACGACGAGGATTCACACAAATGAGCATCAACAAGCTGCTGATCGCGATGGCCCTGGGCCTGGCTCTGACCGCCTGCTCCAAGCAGGAACAGGCTGCTGACGCTGCTGCTTCGGCCAACGAAGCTGCCGCCGACGCCCAGGTCGCTGCCGACCAGGCCGCTGCTGCTGGCGCCCAGACCGCCGACGCTGCCCAGGCTGCCGCCGACACCGCCACCACCGCTGCTGACGCTTCGGCCGATGCCGCTGCCCAGGCTGCTGGCGCTGCCACCGACGCTGCTGCCGGCAACGCTGCCGACGCTGCCAAGGCCGGTGAAGCCACCGCCGAGCAGGCCAAGGACGCTGCTGAAGAAGCCAAGAAGTAATCACTTCTTTCTTCAAGCAAGTCTGAAGAAGCCGCTGGTTCGCCAGCGGCTTTTTCTTTGGGCGCGTCGGTCGGACGCGTACCGACCCACGTTCTTTCCCTACGCCATCTGCCCCCAACGGCCTGCCCCGGCCCCCGTTCGTTCAGGCGCGGCGGCGGTGCCCACCGGGTCTTCACGACGGCATGAATACGCTGGCCTCCCCTACGATTCCCGTATTGGAGACCGCCATGACCATCCGTCCGCTGACCACTTCCCTGCTGGCTGCCTCCCTGCTGCTCGGCCTGGCCGCCTGCAAGGGCCCGGAAGCCGAACAGGCCCGCCAGGACGCCGCGCAGGCCGCCGACAGCGCCAACGCCGCTGCGCGCGAGGCGGTCGACCAGGCCGCTGCCTCCACCCGCAATGCCGCCGATGACGCCGCCGCCGCCTCCGAGCGTGCCGCGGCCGATACCCAGCAGGCGCTCGACCGCGCCGCCGCCGCCACGTCGGAAGCTGCCGGCGAGGCCAAGACCGCGGCCAAGGATGCGGGCGCCCACGCCAGCGATGCCACCGCCGATGCCGCGCAGAAGGTGGCCGACAAGGCCCGCGACGTGGCCGATGAGGCCAAGAAGAACGCCGACGAAGCCAAGCACTGAGTCATCGCCTGCGCAGCACCCGAACGCCCCTTCGCAGGAAGGGGCGTTTTTTTTTGGTGTGCCCCGTCCGCGGGAACGTGGCTGGCAGGTCACCGCCGGCGTGCGGGGCAGGACCGGCTCACGGCAACGCGCGCGTCAGTACCGCGGCGACATCCAGGTCGTCCGGCAATGTGCCGAAGGCCATCGCATGGTCACCGCCCAGGCGCGAGCGGATGAAGGCCGCTGCATTCGGGCTGTCGGCGCGCAGCAGGACGGCCGCCTGCAACAGCAGCGCCAACTGCTCGGTGACGCGGCGCGCCTGCGCTTCCGCTGGCGTCGCCGCCAGCGTCGCGCGCAAGGCCTGCAGCGCCGCGTCATAGATCGGATCGCGACCGCCGACATTGCCCAGCTCGGCCTCCAGCACCGGCAGCACCTGCGCATCGCGCGACAGCGCACGCAGCACGTCCAGGCACTGGATGTTGCCACTGCCTTCCCAGATCGAATTCAACGGCGCCTGCCGATACAGCCGCGGCAGTATCGATTCCTCCACGTAGCCCGCACCGCCCAGGCATTCCTGCGCCTCGTTGACGAACACCGCTGCGCGTTTGCACACCCAGTATTTTCCAACCGCGGTGGCGACGCGCGCGAACGCCGCTTCATCCGCATCGGTGCCGGCGCGGTCCACCGCGCGCGCCACGCGCAGGGCGAAGGTCGTGGCCGCTTCGGATTCGATCGCCAGGTCGGCCAGCACGTTGGCCATCAGCGCGTGGTCGCACAGGCGTTTGCCGAATGCCTGCCGGTGACGGGTGTGGTGCAACGCCTGGGCCAGTGCCATGCGCATCTCCGCCGCGGCACCCAGCATGCAATCCAGGCGGGTCATCATCACCATGCCGATGATGGTGGACACCCCGCGCCCTTCCTCGCCGACCAGGCGCGCCCAGGCACCGCACAGCTCCACTTCGCTGGAGGCGTTGGACCAGTCGCCCAGCTTGTCCTTCAGCCGCACCAACCGGAACGCGTTGCGGTTGCCGTCTTCGAGTCGTCGCGGCATCAGGAAGCAGCTCAGCCCACCGGGCGCCTGCGCGAGCACCAGGAAACCATCGGACATCGGCGCGGAGAAAAACCACTTGTGCCCGATCAGCTGGTAGCTCCCGTCAGCCTGCGGCTCGGCACGGGTGGTGTTGGCGCGCACGTCCGAGCCTCCCTGTTTCTCGGTCATGCCCATGCCCAGGGTGATGCCGTGCTTGTCGGCGATCGGCACGTCGCGCGGATCGTAGTGCGGCGCCGACGCCTTGTCGGCCCACTCGGCCAACGCCGGGTGCTGGCGCAGCACCGCCACCGCCGCGTGGGTCATGGTCAGCGGGCAACTGGTGCCCGCCTCGGCCTGGTGGTGCAGGTAGCTCAATGCCGCACGCGCCACGTGCGCGCCCGGGCTGCCGTCGTACCAGGACAGGCCGGCCACGCCGTGGCTCTTGGCCGCGTCCATCAGCCGGTGGTAGGCCGGATGGAACTCCACCGTATCGATGCGATGGCCCTGCGCGTCGTGGGTACGCAGCCGTGGCCGATCGCGGTTGGCATCGAAGCCAAGCTGGTACAGCAGATCACCGGCCAGCCCGCCGTACTGCGCCAGGCGCGCAACGAACTCGGCGCCCCCTTCGCGCTGCACCGCCGCCACCAGGGCCACGTCATCGGCCCACAGGTTGCGACCGGCGAACGGGGGGGGCTGGTTGAATACCGCGTGGGTGTCGAAGGCGGTCGGTTCGGACGTCATCGCAGCGGCCTCCTGGCCTGGGGTTGAGTCGATTCTGCCGCATTGCCGCGCCACTCGCCGTTCAGGCGGATTCTCACCTCCTGCACGAGCGCGGCGGCACAGTGCAGCGCATGAGCCCGACTTCCACGCACAACGATCTGGTGGTCCTGCGACCAGAAGGCCTGTACTGCCCGGCAGGGGATTTCCACATCGATCCGTGGCGGCCGGTGCCGCGCGCGGTGATCACCCACGGCCACGGCGACCACGCGCGCGGCGGCATGGGGCAGTACTACTGCAGTACGCAGAGCGTGCCGATCCTGCGCTGGCGCCTGGGCGAGGTGCCACTGCAGGCGCACGATTACGGCCGTGCGTTCCGGCTGGGCGGGGTGGAGGTGTCGCTGCATTCGGCCGGGCATGTGCTGGGCTCGGCGCAGGTACGCATCGATGATGGCGAGCAGGTCTGGGTCGCCTCCGGCGACTACAAGCGCCAACCCGATCCAACCTGCGCACCGTTCGAGGTGGTGCCCTGCGACGTGTTCATCACCGAGGCCACGTTTGCGCTGCCCATCTATCGCTGGCAGGACACCGCCGAGGTCGCCGCGGACATCGTGGCCTGGCGGCATGAATGCGCCGCGCGCGGCGAGGCGGCGATCCTGTTGTGCTACGCGCTGGGCAAGGCGCAGCGGATCCTGGCCGAGCTGCTGCCGCTGGACGACCAGCCGGCGTGGCTGCACGGTGCCATCGCCAACGGCGTGGCGGTGTACCGGCAGGCCGGCATCCCCATGCTCGAGACCCACACCGTGGCCGAGCAGGGCCGGCAGCCGGATGCCGCCGGCAAGCTGATCCTGGCCCCGCCCTCGGCCGCCGGCACGCCCTGGCTGCGCCGCTTCGGCAAGCACCAGCTCGGCTTTGCGTCGGGCTGGATGCGCCTGCGCGGCAACCGTCGCCGCCGTAATTACGACCGCGGTTTCGTGGTCTCCGACCATGCCGACTGGCCGGCGCTGCTGCAGACCATCGCGCAGACCGGTGCGCGGCGGGTGATCGCCACCCATGGCAACACCGACGCCCTGATCCCCTTCCTGCGCGAGCGCGGCGTGGCCGCCGAAGCCTTCCGGACCGATTTCGGGAGCGAGGAATGAAGGCATTCGCCGCGCTCTACCAGCGCCTGGACCGCAGCACCGCGACACTCGACAAGCGCGCCGCGCTGGTCGCCTACTTCCGCGATGCACGCCCGCACGACGCGGCCTGGGCGCTGTACCTGCTCAGCGGCGGCAAGGTCGGCGGCGCGCGCCGCAAGATCGCCGCCAGCGCCGAACTGCGCGCGTGGATCAGCGAAGAATCCGGCCTGCCTGCATGGTTGGTCAACGACAGCTACGACCAGGTCGGCGATCTCGCCGAGACCCTGACCCTGCTGCTCGATGATCCGCCCGAACGCGGCGTCGACCGGCCCCTGGCCGACTGGATCGAAGCGCACCTGCTGGCCGTGGCCAACCAGGACGATGCGGTACGCCGCGCGGCGGTGGTGGCCGGCTGGCGCCAGTTGCCTGCCGGCGAACGCCTGGTCTTCAACAAGCTGCTGACCGGCGCGCTGCGGGTGGGCGTGTCGCAGCGCGTGGTGCAGCAGGCGCTGGCCGACCTGTCCGGCATCGACATCGCGCGCATCGCCCAGCGCATGCTGGGCGAATGGGTGCCCTCGCCCGGGCTGCTGGCAGCGCTGCTGTCGCCCGAGGAGCGGCCGGAGGACCGGCAGCAACCGTATCCGTTCTTCCTCGCCTCCCCGCTTGAAGTCGAGGTCGAGCGGCTGGGGCCGATCGCCGACTGGACCCTGGAATGGAAGTGGGACGGCATCCGCCTGCAGCTGCTGCGCCGCCAGGGAGAAGTGGCGCTGTGGTCGCGCGGCGAGGAGCGCCTGGACGGGCGCTTCCCCGAGATCGAGGCAGCCGCGATGGCACTGCCCGATGGCTGCGTGATCGACGGCGAGCTGCTGGCCTGGCGCGATGGCGACGAGCACCCGCTGCCGTTCACCGCGCTGCAGACCCGCATCCAGCGCCGCAAGCCGGGGCCCAAGACCCTGCGCGACACGCCGGTGCGCGTGTTGGCCTACGATCTGCTCGAAGCCGATGGCGAGGACCTGCGCGCGCAGCCGCTGCACGCGCGGCGCACGCGGCTGGCGGCGCTGCTGGCGCCACTGGCGGACCCGCGGATCGCGCTGTCGCCCACGGTCGAGGCGAGCGACTGGCCGGCGGCGGCGGCGCAGCGCGTGCTCGCGCGCGAGCGTGGGGTGGAAGGGTTGATGCTCAAGCGCCACGATTCGCCCTACCAGAGCGGTCGGCGACGCGGCGACTGGTGGAAGTGGAAGATCGATCCGCTCACCATCGATGCGGTGATGATCTACGCACAGGCCGGTCACGGCCGGCGCAGCACGCTGTACACCGACTACACCTTCGGGGTGTGGGACGGCGACAGACTGGTGCCGGTGGCCAAGGCCTATTCGGGCCTGGACGACAAGGAAATCCTCGCCCTGGACCGCTGGATACGCGCCAACACCGTGGAGCGCTTCGGGCCGGTGCGCAGCGTGCGCGGCGAGCAGGTGTTCGAACTGGGCTTCGAAGCCGTCAACCGCAGCAGCCGGCACAAGTCGGGCATCGCGGTGCGCTTCCCGCGCATCCTGCGCTGGCGTCAGGACAAGCCGGCCAGCGAAGCAGACACGCTTGCCCAGCTGCAGGCGCTGGCGCGGTGACCCGGCGCGAGGCGATGGCGCGGCTGGCCGCGTGGTTCGACAGCCGCGGCTGGACGCCGCTGCCGTTCCAGAAGGCGATGTGGCGCCACTACCTGGCCGGTGCGTCCGGGCTGCTGCACACCCCCACTGGCAGCGGCAAGACCTTGGCGATGTTTGGCGGGCCGCTGCTGCAGGCCCTGGCCGATCCGCTGCCGGTCGTGCGCACCGGCCGTGCACGCACGCCGGTACCGGCGCTGCAGGTGCTGTGGATCACCCCGCTGCGCGCACTCGCCAGGGACACCGCGCGCGCCCTGCGCGAGCCGCTGGCGGCGCTCGGCCTGGACTGGCAGGTGGGCCTGCGCACCGGCGACGCCAGCGCCCGCGACAAGCGGCTGGCGCGCGAGGGCCGCGTGGACGTGCTGGTGACCACGCCCGAATCGCTGGCGCTGCTGCTCAGCTATCCCGACGGCCTGGCGAAGATGCGCCAGCTGCGCTGCGTGGTGGTCGACGAATGGCACGAACTGCTGGGCAACAAGCGCGGCGTCCTGCTGCAGTTGAACCTGCGCCGGCTGCGCGATGCCCTGCCCGCGCTGCAGCTGTGGGGGCTGTCGGCGACGCTGGGCAACCTGGACCAGGCGCGCGAGGTGCTGCTGCCGGACCTGCCCGATGCACCGCTGGTAGCCGGCGCGCGGCCGCGGCCGGTCAGCGTGGAGACCCTGCTGCCGGCGCCTGGCGAACGTTTCCCGTGGGCGGGCCACCTGGGCCTGTCGCAGTTGCAGCGCGTGCTGGAGAAACTACTGGCCGTCGGCACCAGCCTGCTGTTCACCAACACCCGCGCGCACGCCGAGCTGTGGCACCAGGCGCTGTCGGCGGTATGGCCCGAAGACCCGGCCACGCTCGCGCTGCACCATGGGTCGCTGGACCCGGCCCTGCGGCGCGATGCCGAGCAGGGCCTGCGCGAGGGACGGCTGCGCTGCGTGGTGGCCACCTCCAGCCTGGACCTGGGCGTGGACTTCCCGGCCGTGGACCAGGTGCTGCAGATCGGCAGCCCCAAGGGCATCGCGCGGCTGCTGCAGCGCGCCGGCCGCGCCCGCCATCGCCCGGGCGAATCCGGGCACATCGTGTGCGTGCCGTCGCATGCGCTGGAGCTGGTCGAATACGCCGCGGCACGGCGCGCGCTGGCCACCGGGGTGATCGAGGCACGGCATCCCCCGACCTTGTCGCTGGACGTGCTGGCGCAGCACTGCGTGAGCTGCGCGCTTGGTGGTGGCTTCCAGGCCGATGCCCTGTTTGAACAGGTCCGGCGCACGCATGCATTCGCCGCGCTCGATCACGCGCACTGGCAAGCGGTGCTCGACTTCATCGTGCAGGGCGGCCGCGCGCTGGCGCAGTACCCGGACTTCCACAAGGTCGTCCTCGACGACGACGGCGTGTATCGCGTGCACGACCGCCGCGTCGCCCTGCGCCACCGGCTGTCGATCGGCACCATCACCAGCGATGGCAGCGCGGTGGTGCAGTTCCTGCGTGGTGGCCGCCTGGGCGCCGTGGAAGAACAGTTCGTCGGGCGCCTGCGCCCGGGCGACCGCTTCCAGTTCGCCGGCCGCCTGTTGGAGCTGGTGCGCCTGGAGAACCTGACGGCCTACGTGCGCCTGGCCAAGGGCGGCGATGGCCTGGTGCCGCGCTGGCAGGGCGGCCGCCTGCCCTTGTCCGACGCGTTGGGGCATGAAATGGAGGCGGTGTTCGACGCGCCGGCGCCTTCGCCGGAGATGCGCTGGCTGGCACCGTTGCTGGCGCTGCAGTCGCGGCTGTCCGAACTGCCCTCGCCCACGCGGCTGCTGGTGGAAGTGGTGCGCCGGCGCGAGGGCCAGTTCGTGTTCGTGTACCCCTTCGCCGGGCGCCAGGTCAACGAAGGCGTGGCCGCCCTGATGGCGATGCGGCTGACGCGGCGGCAGGCCAACACGATCGGCTACGCGGCCAACGACTACGGTTTCGTGCTGGCACCGGCCCGCGCGGTCGAACTGGACGCACCCGGCGTGCGCGCGCTGCTGGAGCCGGCGCATCTGTTCGAGGACCTGCGCGACAGCCTCAATCTCGGCGAGCTGGCACGGCGCCAGTTCCGCGACATCGCGCGCGTGTCCGGCCTGCTGGTGCCCGCACTGCCCGGCCGCACGCCACGCAGCCTGCGCCAGCTGCAGGCATCCAGCGGGCTGTTGTATGACGTGCTGCGTCAGCACGACCCCGACCACATCCTGCTTGCGCTTGCCGAGCGCGAGGTCCTGCATGCGCAGCTGGACATGACCAGCCTGGCCACCACGCTGCAACGCTGCCAGGCGCGGACATTGAGCCTGCAGGCGCCCACCAGTCTCGGACCGCTGTCGTTCCCGCTGTGGGCGGAACGCCTGCGCGGCCAGCTGAGCAACGAAGACTGGAAAACCCGCGTGCAGCGCGCTGCACGGCAACTGGAGACACGCCATGGCCCCTGAACTGCCGACCACGATCGCCGGGGAGCCGGTGCTGCTGCTCGGCGCGCGTGCGCTCTACTGGCCCGCACGCAAGGCACTGCTGATCGCCGACCTGCACCTGGGCAAGGCCGATGTGTTCCGGCGGGCGGGGATCGGACTGCCCAGCGGCGGAACCGGCGACGATCTGCTGCGCCTGTCGGTGCTGCTGAACCAGCACGCGGTGGCGTCGCTGTGGATCCTGGGCGATGTGCTGCACGGCGTCGCGCATCGCAGCGCGTGGTACCGGCAATGGCAGGGGTGGCGCGAACTGCATGCGGACGTCGAGATCGGCGCGCTCACCGGCAATCACGACCGTGCCCTGCCCAAGGCCGATCTGGGCATCACGCTGCTCGGCGAACGGCTGGAGGCGGGCCCCTTCCTGCTGCGCCACGATCCAGAGCCGCATCCGTCGCTGCACGTGCTGTGCGGACACATCCATCCGTTGGCCAAGCTGCCGGGCATGCAGCGACGCTGGCCGGCGTTCTGGCTGCGCGAGCGCCTGAGCGTGCTGCCGGCATGGTCGCGGTTCACTGCCGGGGTGGCCCCGGTGCTGGCACCGGGCGAGCAGCTGGTGGCGTGCGTGGAAGACCACGCCATCGCCCTGCCCGCCCGCAGCGCATGAGCTACATCGCCGGGACCAGCACGTCCGGCATCAGCCGGATGTCCGGGGTCTGCGGCCGGGGCCGCACCGGTTGCCGCAGGATCTCGCCCATCATCGCGCGTGCCGCGGCGCGGATGCGCGCGTGCTGGTCTGGCGCGGCGTGGGTGATCAGGCTGGTGACGTGGAATTCGAATACATCGTCCATCATGTCGGGCTGATCCTCATGCAACATCTGCAGTAGTCCGCGCAGTTTGCAGATTTCAGCATCCAGGGCTTCGGCCGGGAACAACATGTCGATCTCCTTCGGGGTGCGATCGGTCCATCGCGGACCGGGGGCGCAGTCGCCGCACGCCACCCTGCGCTTGGCAAGGTGTGGCTCCAGGGCATCCAAAGGGTAGCGGTGGCCTCGCCGGCACGATGGTCGTGGCGGTGGGCGACAGGAGCACACGCGGCTGCGTCTGCCCTTCCCTTGTCGCAGATCCAGGGTGAGTCCACCGTCAATGAATGTTAATCGGCTCTTCACCGGCGGCGCAGGCAGGCCGCTGCGGCGGTTACCCGGGCGTGCGCGCCTGGGTGTGCGTGGCCATCGCCTCGATGAAGCCGGGCGACAACCCGAGCTTGCCGAGCCAGCCACGCTGGGTGCCGCTGAGCACGCGCAGCATGTGCCCGCGTCCGCCGGGCAGGTCGCCCAGTGGCTTGAGCAACAGGTCGCGCGCACGCGCGGCCATGTCCCGCTCGGACTGGAACAAGGGCGTCAACCAGCGGCTCCAGAAGTGATAGATCGCCACGTGCGCGCGCCGCTGCGCGGCATAGGCCTGCAGCGCGGCGTCGCAGTCGGAGTGGACGCGCAACGCATCGCGCAACGCCAGCGCGTCGCGCAGGGCCATGTTCGCGCCCTGTCCCAGCTGCGGGCTCATGGCATGCGCGGCATCGCCGGCCAGCACCAGCCGGCCACGGCTCCAGCGCGTCATCACCGCGTCGCGGTAGCCGGCGCGCGCCAGCTGCGCGCCGTCGCCGATGCCGCCCAGCCGCGCGTGCGCCTGCGGCCACAAGGTGGCGATCTCATCGAGCCAGCGCTGCAGGCCGTCACGTTCCCACTGCGCGAACTGGTCACGCGGCAGGCTCCAGAAGAAACTCAACTGCGGCACGTCATTGCCGGGTCGCGTGCCCACCGGCAACAAGCCGATCATCTTGCGCGCCGCCACGTAGCGCTGGCGCAGCTCGTCGGGGTGCGCCCAATCGCCGCCCGGCAGCAGGCACCACAGCGCGCCCCACGGGTATTCGCGATCCAGCCGGGTGCCCTGCACGTGCGTGCGCAGGGCCGAGGCCGAACCGTCGGCGGCGATCACCAGGTCGTACGGCCCATGCCAGTGACCGCGCGCGTCGCGCACGCGCCCTTGGTCGGCATCCACGTCGACGATGCCGGTGCCGGCCTGAAGGTTCTGCGGATGCGTCCATGCATCGGCCAGCAACGCGAACAGCGCGCCACGCTGCATGCCGACCCCATGCAGGCGGGGGTCCAGGCTGGCGTAGCCCATCTCCATCACGGTACGGCCGCACGGAGTGTCGCCATACAGGCGTCGCACCGGCGCGCCGTGTGCGAGCACCTGCGGCAGCAGCCCCATCTGCCACAACACCTCCAGGCCACTGGGCTGCAGCAGGAAGCCGGCACCCACCGGGCCCGGCTCCGCGACGCGTTCGAAAACGTGCACGTCGTGATGATCGCGTGAAAGCAGCACGGCAAGCGCTTGCCCCGCCGTCCCGTAGCCGACGATGGCGATGGTCCGTCGTTGTGTCATGGATGTCCTTATTCGTGATCTACATCACGCGCTGCGCGGGTCAGCGACCGACAGCCTGCGCGGCGACCGCTAAAAAAAACCCCGCCGAAGCGGGGTTTTCAATGCACGGCGCGAAGAATTACTCAGCCGCCGGCACGATGTTCGAGGCTTGGGCGCCCTTCGGGCCCTGGGTCACGTCATACGTGACACGCTGGCCTTCCTGCAGACTGCGGAAGCCCTTGGAGTTGATCGCGGAGAAGTGCGCGAAGACGTCGGCGCTGCCGTCCTCCGGCGAAATAAAGCCAAATCCCTTGGCGTCGTTGAACCACTTGACGGTACCGTTCGGCATGGTGATGCGAGACCTTCTTCAATGAATGGGTGGTGTACGCTCAACCAGCGCACTGGCGGAGTATGCAAAGCTTGCTCCGCAATGACAATCACCCCCGCGCCAATTCGCCGACCAGTTCCGGCAATCCGGCCGAGGCGGCATCCACGTTCGCCAACACCTCGGCCATCGTGATTTCATCGCCATCGCCACAGCCGGCGGCCCAGTTGGCCACGATCGCCAGGCACGCGTAGTCCAGCCCCAGCTCACGCGCCAGGCTCGCTTCGGGCATGCCGGTCATGCCGACCAGGTCGCAGCCATCGCGGCGCATCCGCGCGATTTCCGCATTGGTCTCCAGCCGCGGCCCCTGGGTGGCGCCGTAACAGCCGCCGTCGTGCAGGCGCACGCCGGTGACCTTGGCCGCGGCCAGCACCTTGCTGCGCAGCATCGGCGTGTACGGATGGCCGAAGTCCACGTGCAGCACCTCGCTGCCGGGTTCTTCACTCAGGGTGGAGATGCGGCCCCAGGTGTAATCGATCAACTGGTCCGGGCAGGCCAGGACGCGCGGGCCGAACTGGTCGGTGATGCCGCCCACCGTATTGAGCGCGAGCACCCGCGTGGCGCCGATCTGCTGCAACGCAGCGAGGTTGGCGCGGTAGTTGATCTTGTGCGGCGGCAGCGAATGGCCCTCGCCATGGCGGGCGAGGAACGCCACGCGCTGGCCGAGCAGCGTGCCGACCCGGATCGGGCCGGACGGGGTGCCGTAACGCGTTTCCACCTGGTGGCTGCTGACATCGTCGAGCTGGGCCAGCTTGTACACGCCGGTGCCGCCAATGACGGCCAGTGCAATGTGTTCCATCATTCCTTCATCGCGTAGATGGCCGGCACGCAGCGCAGGGTCTCGTTGACGTCCATGCCGAACCCGAACACGTAGCGGTCCGGCAGTTCGATGCCGGCGTAGTCGGCTTTCACGTCCGGCAGCGCGCGGTCGTGCTTCTTCACCGTGAGTGCGGCGATGCGCACGTCGGTGGCGCCCTGCTCCAGGCACCAGGTGCGCACGCCCTGCAGCGTGTAGCCTTCGTCGAGGATGTCGTCGACCAGCAGCACGCGGCGGCCGAACAGCGCGGTGGCCGGCTTGTGCTTCCAGACCAGGTCGCCGCCGGTGGTTTCACCGCGGTAGCGGGTGGCATGCAGGTAATCGAACTGCACGTCCTGGCCGCGTGCGCCCAGTTCCAGCGCGAGCTGGCCGGCGAACGGCAGCGCGCCGTGCATGATCGACAGGAACAGCGGCACTTCGCCCTTGTAGTCGCGCGCGATGGCGTCGGCGATGCCGGCGATGGCCGTGTCGATGGTGGGGCGGTCGACCAGCAGGTCGGCCTTGGCCAGGGCCTGGGAAATGGTGAGGTTGGGCATCAGACGGTTCTTCCAAGGGTGTCAAGCAAACGGGATTGGGTGGCGCCGTGGCGGGCATCGGCCAGCAGGCCATCCCAGCCAAGCGCGCCGCGGCCGATCAGGCCCAGCAGCGCGGCGGTATTGAGGGTGCGCGGTTCGACCGCGCGCAGCGATTCTTCGACCAGCTCGGGGTGGCAGACCAGCACCACGTCGCAGCCGGCATCCAGGTGCGCATCCACGCGCGCCTTCACGCCACCGGCGGAGAACGAGGCCGCCATGCCGATGTCATCGGAGAACACCACGCCGCCGAAGCCCATCTCCCCGCGCAGGATCTGCTGGATCCAGCGCGGCGAGTAGCCGGCCGGCTCCGGGGCCACCTGCGGGTAGACCACGTGGGCCATCATCACCGCATCGGCGCCGGCATCGATGCCGGCGGCGAACGGCACCAGGTCCAGCGCGCGCAGCTCGTCCAGCGAGCGCGGGTCGGAGGCATCGTTGAAATGGGTGTCTTCGCGCACCGTGCCATGGCCGGGGAAGTGCTTGAGGGTGGCGGCCATGCCCACGCTGTGCATGCCGCGCACGTAGGCGGCGGTGAACGCCGCCACCACCTGCGGATCGGCGCTGAAGGCGCGATCGCCGATGGCCAGGTTGCCGCGGCCGAGGTCGACCACCGGGGCGAAGCTCAGGTCCACGCCACTGGCGCGCACCTCGCTGGCCATCAGCCAGGCGTGCTGCTCGGCCAGGGCCAGCGCCGCCTCAGGATCCTGCCGGTACAGCGCATCGAAGCCGTGCAGCGGCGGCAGCGCGCTGTAGCCGTCGCGGAAGCGCTGCACCCGCCCCCCTTCCTGGTCCACGCAGATCAACTGCGGGCGCGGTGCGGCGGCGCGGATCGCGGCCGACAGCTCGGCCACCTGCTGGCGCGAGGCGAAATTGCGCTTGAACAGGATCACCCCGGCCACGGCGTCGTGCTGCAGCCACGCGCGTTCCTGGGCGGTGAGTTCGGTCCCGGCAACGCCGATCACGAGCATGGTCGATCTCCAATACGGGGCGCCGTGATGGCGCACCGCCGCATTGTCGCAGAACGCACACGCGCTAGGCCACGGCTGCGGCCCCGGGCGCATTCACTCAGGCGCAACCGTCCACGTCGCAGCGATCGCCACCGGCGGGCCCGGCAGGCTGGGCCGTTTCGGCGGCAATCTGGCGCAGCGCCTGGGCAAACGCTTCCGGTGGCTGGGCGCCCTGGAGCGCGTAACGGTCGTTGACCACGAAGGTCGGCACCGACTGGATGCCCAACGCCTGGGCCCGGGCGAGCTGGGCGTCGATCTCCTCCCGACCCTCCTCGCCGGCCAGCAGCGCAGTGACCCGCTCGGCCGGGATCCCCCCGGCGGCGGCGGCCTCGATCAGGGTCTGCGGCTCGGCCAGGTTGCGGCCATGGACGAAATGGGCCCGGAACAGCGCCTCGCCAACGGCCGCCTGCACGCCTTCACACCCGGCCAACCACATCAGCCGATGCGCGGGCAGCGTGGTCACCCGCACCTGGCCCTGGTCGAAGTCCATCGGCAGGCCTTCGGCACGCGCGGTGGCCTGCGTCTGGGTAAGGATCTGCGCGGTGCGCTCGGCACTGCCGAACTTGGCCTGGTACGCCTCGCGCAGCGGCACCGGGGTGGTCCCCGCGTCCGGGTCGAGCAGGAACGGACGCCAGGTCACCTCGACCTGCGGCGCCTCGTCGCCGAGCAGGGCCAGGCCCTGCTCGAAACGCTGCTTGCCGATCCAGCACCAGGGGCACACCACGTCGGACCAGATTTCGATTTTCATGCCACCACACTGTGGGCCGCCCTGGCCGAATGCAAGGCGGGGCTCAGCCGCGTTCAGCGGCCGACCAACGCGCGAACGGGTGCGCGGCCAGGGCCAGGTTGTAGTAGCGGACCTGGTCGGTGACTTCGGCACCTGCCCAGTCCGGCAGGTCGATGGCCTGGTCGGCGTGGTCCAGTTCGACTTCGGCCACCACCAGACCGGCGTTGTCGCCGAGGAATTCGTCCACTTCCCAGACCAGCCCGGCGTGGTGAACCAGGTGCCGGCGCTTGTCGATCAGCCCGCCCACGCACAGCGCCAGCAGCGCGCGCGCATCCTCGACGGGAATCGGGTAGTCGAACTCCTGCCGGGTGTGGCCGATCTCGCGCGACTTCAGGTTGAGGAAGGCCTGCTCGCCCTGGATGCGCACGCGCACCGAGGCCTTCTGCGCGCCACTGTCCAGCGCGGCGGTGTCGTTGATGTAGCCCTGCGCCATCGGGATCACCGCGTGCGCGGCAGTGCGCCAGCCATCGCCGGTGACCCGGTATTTGCGTTCGATTTCAATGCCCATGCGCGCATTATGGCGCGCGCGGCCTACACTGCGCGCCCTTTCCAAGGAGCCGGTCCCCCGATGCCACGCTGCCCCCGTTTCCCGCCGCTGGCCGCCCTGCCGATGCTGCTGATGGCGCTGCCCGCCGCGCAGGCCGCCGGCATGCCCGATCCGACTCTTGCCCAGGCCCAGGCTGCGATGGACCGTCTGTTCGAGGAGGCCATCGCCGAGCGCCCGGAGAGCCCCACCCGTCGCCTGATCGCCGACGCGTTCCGCCCGCGCCTGCTGGCCCTGTCCGGCTGCCTGCCGGCCGCCGATGCGGCAGTGCCGAGCGTGGACTGCATCGGCTCGGCCCAGGCCGGGCCGGAGGTGGTGCATCGCCTGCTGCGTTTCAGTCGCGTGGGCGAGGCATGGGAACTGCAGTACGCGCAGCGCGCGTTGCCGGTGCCGGTGCCGCCGCTGGCGCGGGTACAGGTGCTGCTGCGCGAACGCTTCGCGGCCCGCCTGGCACGCGAGCAGGATGCGGGCACGCGCCAGGACCTGGCGCTGGCGATGCGCGAGGCCGAGGTGTTCGGCGTGCAGGACTGCGCGGTCGGCGATGACGCGCCGGTGATCGAGTGCGATGTCAGCGCCGGTGCCGGCGGCGAGCGCGGCCACCAGACCATGGCGTTCGCCTGGCGGGACGGCCACTGGGTGAACGCGCCGGCGCAGTGAGGCGCCGGGTGGGCCGAGCGCCGATGCGCGGCATCGGCGGCTCGAGCGCAGGCGCGGCTCAGCGCTTTTCGAACACCGCGATGCTTTCCACGTGGGCGGTGTGCGGGAACATGTCCATCGCACCGGCGCTGACCAGGGTGAAGCCCTGCTCGTTGACCAGGTAGCCGGCATCGCGCGCCAGCGAGCCCGGGTGGCAGCTCACGTACACGATGCGCTTGAACTGCTTCAGCGGCAGCTGCTGCAGCACCTCGATGGCGCCCGACCGCGGCGGATCCAGCAGCAGCTTGTCGAAGCCCTGGCGCATCCACGGGGTCTGGCGCTGGTCCTGGGTGAGGTCGGCGGCAAAGAACTGCGCGTTGTCCAGGCCGTTGCGCGCCGCGTTTTCCTTGGCGCGCGCCACCAGCCCGGCCTCGCCCTCCACGCCGACCACTTCGCGCACGGTACGCGCCAGCGGCAGGGTGAAGTTGCCCAGCCCGCAGAACAGGTCGAGCACGCGCTCGTCCGGGCCGGCGTCGAGCAGGTCCAGCGCCAGCGCGATCATCTTCACGTTGAGCGAGGCGTTGACCTGGATGAAGTCCAGCGGGCGGAACGCCAGCTCCACGTCCCACGGGGCCAGCTTGAACGACAGGGGCACCTCGGCCGGCCACAGGGGCTGCACCGATTCCACGCCGCCGGGCTGCAGCGAAATGGCAAAGCCATGTTCCTGCCCGAAGGCGGTCCATGCGGCGCGGTCGGCGTCGCTGAGCGGCTGCATGTGGCGGATGGTCAGCATGATCGCGTCATCGCCAGCGATGAACTCGATCTGCGGGATATCGCGCTTGCCGTCCAGGGTCTCGATGAAGGTCGCCATGGCGCCCACCTTGCTGCCGATCTCCGGGATCACGGTCAGGCACTGCGACAGGTCGGCCACGAAGCGCGGGTCCTGCTCGCGGAAGCCGACCAGGGTCTTGTCCTTCTTTTCCACCCGACGCACCGAGAACCGCCCCTTGCGGCGGTAACCCCAGCTCTCGCCGACCAGCGGCGGCAGCACCGTACCGGGGCTGACGTGGCCGATCCGGGTCAGGTTGTCCATCAGCACGCGCTGTTTGGCCACGATCTGATGCGACTCCTCCAGGTGCTGCAGCACGCAGCCGGCGCAGACGCCGAAATGCGGGCACCGGGGGGTCACCCGCTGCGCCGACGGCTGCAGCACCTCCAGGGTGCGCGCCTCGTCGAAGTGGCGGTTGCGGGCAGTCGGTTCGGCGGTCACCACTTCGCCCGGCAGCGCGCCGGTGATGAAGGTGACCTTGCTACCCTCGCCGTCGCGGCGGGCCACGCCACGGCCATCGTGGCTGAGGTCGAGGATGTCGGTCTGGAAGGGGGTACGGTCGAGGCGGGAGCGGGATCGGGCCACGTGGCAACAGGCTGCGGGCAAAAAGGGTGCGTATTGTCGCAGATACGTGGCTCGGACTGCCGCCAACCCGGTTGGAACCGCTTGCAGCGGGCGTCGGCATGTTTAATATGGTGCATAGCTGACATGGAGGCAGCCCCAATGCAGATGACCCCGCGGGATCCCATGCCCCGATTCCTGCTCGTCGAGGACGACACCATCAGTCGCGGCTTCTTCAAGGCCGCGCTGGAGACCCTGCCCGCCGAGGTGGATACCGCCGATTCGCTGGCGTCGGCGATGGACCGCGCACGCAGCGGCCAGCACGACCTGTGGCTGATCGACGTGAACCTGCCTGACGGCAACGGCACCCAGTTGCTGGAGCAGCTGCGCCGCTCGCGGCCGGACACCCCGGCGCTGGCGCATACCGCCGACGGCGATACCAGCATGCACGCGCGCCTGCGCGATGCCGGCTTCAGCGAAACGCTGGTCAAGCCGCTCACCGGCGAACAACTGCTCAAGGCGGTGCGTCGGGCGCTGGTCAACAGCCCCGGCAGCGCCCCGTCCCCCATCGGCGGAAGCGCCGAAGGCGAACGCCAGGACTGGGACGAGATCACCGCCCTGGCGGCCCTGAATGGCCAGCGCCATCACCTGATCGCCCTGCGCGAGCTGTTCCTGGCCGAGTTGCCCGGGGTCCGCGACGCGGTCGCGCAGGCCTTGCTGCAAGAGGACGTGCGTGCGCTGCACGGGCAGTTGCACCGGCTCCAGGCCAGTTGCGGCTTCGTCGGTGCGGCGCGGCTGGCCCGGGCGGTGCGACAGTTGCACCAGGCGCCGCAGTCCAGCGGGGCGCATACCCAGTTCCGTGCGGCGGTGGAATCATTGTTGCATTGAGGACGAGGGCGAGGCCAAGGCAGCCGGGCATGGCCTGGCTCTACCGGGACCGCACTTGGCCGGGCATGGCCCGGCTCTACCGGGACTGCACGCAGCCGGGCATGGCCCGGCTCTACCGGGACTGCACGCAGCCGGGCGTGGCCCGGCTCTACCGGGACCGCACTTGGCCGGGCATGGCCCGGCTCTACCGGGATCGCACTTGGCCGGGCATGGGCTGGCTCTATCGGGACCGCACGCAGCCGGGCATGGCCCGGCTCTACCGGGCCGCGATGGCGTGCCCTTTCCGCTCGGTCAGCGGCGGCGCGACAGGTCCTCGAGCATTTCCCACGACTTCAGGCCGCGCCCGCCCAGGTGGTGCAGCAGCACCGCGCGCATGCTCCGGCGCAGGCTGGCCAGGTCGTCGGCCCCCGGCAGGCGGTCCTCGGCCAGGGCCAGCAAGGCGCTGCCGGTGGCCGTGCCCCGGCGCGGGTCGGCCCCCCGCTCGCTGAGCAGGCGGCGCGGCCCCTCCTGCGGATCCAGTTCGTAGCGGGCGGCCGGGTCGACCGGCTCGCCATCGCTGCCATGGGCCAGGTCGAAGCCGACGCCGAGGACGTCGAGCAGGTCGCGCTCGAACCGGCGCAGGGTCCAGGCCAGCGGTTCACCGTCGCGCAGCCGTTGCCGCACCAGGCCGTAGTGGTCGTAAAGCTCGGGCAGCGGATCCTGGCGGGGCGCCAGCCGCATGATCAGTTCACTGATGTAGAAGCCGGCCAGCATGGCATCGCCACCGAGCCGCGGCGCGGCATCGAGTGCCTCGGCGCCGCGCAACTGGGCCAGTTCACCGCGTTGCACGGCGCTGAAGCGGATCCACTGCAGCGGTTGCAGGGCCGCGCGCAGCGCCTGGCTGCGCGGACTGCTGACGCCACGCGCGAGCAGGCCGAGCCGGCCGTGCTGCTCGGTCAGGACTTCCACCAGCAGGCTGGTCTCCCGCCAGGCCCTGGCATGCAGCACGAAAGCGGGTTCGTCGTCGATGCGCATGGCTCAGCCGTCCACGGCAGGCAGGTGGCAGGCCGGCGGCCGTCGGTGGACGACACGCCTGCCCGGCTTATTCGTAGCCGAACGCCTTCAGCGCGGCTTCGTCGTCGGACCAGCCTTCACGCACGCGCACCCAGGTCTCCAGGAACACCTTGGCGCCGAACAGCCGTTCCATCTGCATGCGCGACTTGGCGCCGATGTCCTTCAGGCGGCTGCCGCCCTTGCCGATCACGATCGCCTTCTGGCCCTCGCGCTCGACCCAGATCACCGCGCCGATGCGCAGCAGGTTGCCGTCCTCGACGAAGCGCTCGATCTCCACCGTGGTGGCGTACGGCAGTTCCTCGCCCAGCTGACGCATCAACTGTTCGCGGACCAGTTCGCCGGCCAGGAAGCGCTGGCTGCGGTCGGTGATCTCATCTTCGCCGAACATCGGCGGCGCTTCCGGCAACAGCTTCAGCAGGTCGCGCACCAGGGCTTCCAGGCCATTGCGCTTCTGCGCCGAAATGGGATGAACGGCGGCGAACGTGCGGCCTTCGGTGACCTGCTGCAGGAACGGCAGCAGCGCGGCCTTGTCCTTCAGGCGGTCGACCTTGTTGACCACCAGCACCACCGGGATGCCCGAGTCACTGAGCACGTTGAAGGCCAGGGTGTCCTCCTCGTCCCAGCGCGCGGCTTCGATCACCAGCATGCCCGCGTCCACGCCTTCCAGCGAACCGCGCGCGGCGCGGTTCATGACCCGGTTCATGGCGCGTTTCTGCACCCGGTGCAGGCCGGGCGTGTCCACCAGCACCAACTGCCCTTCCGGGTAGCTGGCGATGCCGAGCAGCCGGTGCCGCGTGGTCTGCGGACGGTTGGACACGATGCTGACCTTGGCGCCCACCAGGGCGTTGGTCAGGGTGGATTTGCCGACGTTGGGGCGGCCGATGACCGCCACGCTGCCGCAATGATGGGAGGTTGCTTCGCTCACTTGGAATCCAGTTGCTCGAGGGCGGCCGCAGCCGCCTGTTGTTCGGCCAGCCGTCGCGAGGCACCTTCGCCTTCGGTGCTGACAGCGGGATCGGCTACGCCGCAGCGTACCCGGAAGGTCTTGGCATGGTCGTCACCCGACTCTGACAACAGCTCGTACAGCGGCAGCGTCCTCTGTCGGGCCTGCAGCCATTCCTGCAGGCGGGTCTTGGGGTCTTTCTCGGGCTTGCCGGTGGCCGGCAGCGCCTCCATCGAGGGACCGAACCAGGGCAGCACCACCTGCTGGCAGGCCGCGAAGCCGGCGTCGAGGTAGATCGCCGCCACCACCGCCTCCAGGGCGTCGGCCAGGATCGAATCGCGGCGATGGCCGCCGGTCTTCATTTCGCCAGGCCCCAGGATCAGCCGGTCGCCCAGCTCGAGGGTGCGGGCGATCACCGCCAGCGCGCCTTCGCGCACCAGTTCGGCGCGGGCACGGGTGAGCGCGCCTTCATCGGCCTTGGGCCAGCGCTGGTACAGCGCCTGGGCCACCATCATGTTGACGATGCTGTCGCCAAGGAACTCCAGCCGCTCGTTGTTCGGCGACCCGGCACTGCGATGCGTCAGGGCCTGCTGGAGCAGGCCCGGATCCTGGAAGGCGTGACCGATGCGGTCACCGCGTTGGAAAGTCTTAGTCGACACCGTTGAGGGTCAATTCCTGGTTCGTATCAAATTTGCCCACTACGTCGAGGTTGCCGATCAGTTCGCGGCGGACCTCGTAGTCGACCTTCATGTTCCAGCCACCGTCGATGCGATCGAACTTGACGTTGGCCGGCTTCACATTTTCCGAGTAGCTGATGTTCAGGCGCTTGAAGAACATGTCCTGCACGCGCGCCGGTTCCATCTTGCCCACGCCCGGCTCCTTGGCCAGGCCCTTGAGCGCCGAACGTACCGCGTAGTACTCCTGATACATCGGGAACAGCTTCATGCCGATGTACAGGCCGAAACCAATCACGATCAGCACCACCAGGAACGAGGTCAAGGTCATGCCGCGCTGCGTGTTCATCGTCTTCATTGCGTTCTCCCCAGATACGCCTGTGCCATGGATCAATTGATACCCGTACCGATCCGCGACGGCTCGAAACCGTCCTTGCAGAACCAGCCCGAGCAGTTCAGCCAGATCAGGAACGCCTTGCCGCGGAGATTTTCCTCCGGCAGCAGGCCCCAGAAGCGGCCATCATCGCTGTTGTCACGGTTGTCGCCCATCACCAGGTACTTGCCGGCCGGCACGGTCCACTGGCCTTCGCCACGCGGGTACTCGGTCTCCAGCACGGTGTGGGTGCGCCCCGGCAGGTGCTCGACCAGCAGCTGGCTGCCCTCGCCCTGGCCACGGTGACCGGCGTACAGGCCCTTGTTGTCGTATTTGACCGGCTCGCCGTTGAGGATCAGGCCGTTGCCCTGGAACACGATCTGGTCGCCCGGCACGCCGATCACGCGCTTGATGAAGTTCTCGCCCTTGGCCGGATCGTTGTCCGAATGGCCCGGGAAGTGGAACACCACCACGTCGCCACGCTTGGGCTCGCCCAGCGGCACGACCTTGGCGTTGTTCAGCGGCAGGCGCAGGCCGTAGGAGAACTTGTTGACCAGGATGAAATCGCCGATCAGCAGGTTGGGCATCATCGAGCTGGACGGGATCTTGTAGGGCTCTGCGATGAAGCTGCGCACCACCAGCACGATCGCCAGCACCGGGAAGAACGCGCGCGCGTAGTCCACCAGCACCGGCTCGGTGTCCAGCAGCGAAGCACGGGCGGCACGCCGTTTGGCGAAGTACAGGCGGTCGGCCAGCAGGACCAGGCCCGAGCCCAGCGTCAATACGACCAGGAGGATCTCAAACAATTTCATGCAGTGTCCTTGGGAACGGTTGCAGCGGTGCGGATGCCTGTCCTGCGCGCCCGGCGGCACCAGGGCGGTGCCGCGCGGCGCGGGAGATGCCGTCCAGCCTTACTTGTCCATCTGCAGCACGGCCAGGAAGGCTTCCTGCGGGATTTCCACGCGGCCGACCTGCTTCATGCGCTTCTTGCCTTCCTTCTGCTTCTCCAACAGCTTCTTCTTGCGCGAAACGTCGCCACCATAGCACTTGGCCAGCACGTTCTTGCGCATGGCCTTGACCGTGGTGCGGGAGATGATCTGCGAGCCGACGGCGGCCTGGATCGCCACGTCGAACTGCTGGCGCGGGATCAGTTCCTTCATCTTCTCGCACAGCTCGCGGCCGCGGCGGTCGGCATGGCTGCGGTGCACGATCAGCGACAGTGCGTCGACCTTGTCGCCATTGATCAGCACGTCCACGCGGACGAACGGGCCGGCATCGAAGCGCACGAAGTGGTAATCCAGCGAGGCGTAGCCCCGGCTGACCGACTTGAGCTTGTCGAAGAAGTCCAGCACCACCTCGGCCATCGGCAGCTCATAGCTGATCTGCACCTGGCTGCCCAGGTAGTTGATGCCGATCTGGCTGCCGCGCTTCTCTTCGCACAGCTTGATGATGTTGCCGATGTACTCCTCGGGGGTGAGCACGTTGGCACGGATGATCGGCTCGCGGATCTCCTGCACATGGTTCACCGGCGGCAGCTTGGCCGGGTTGTCCATGTTGATGATCGTGCCGTCGGTCTTGAGCACCTCGTAGACCACGGTCGGCGCGGTGCTGATCAGGTCCAGGTTGTACTCGCGCTCCAGGCGCTCCTGTACGATTTCCATGTGCAGCATGCCCAGGAAGCCGCAACGGAAGCCGAAGCCCATCGCCTCGGAGCTTTCCGGCTCGAAGCGCAGCGCCGCGTCGTTCAGGCGCAGCTTGTCCAGCGCCTCGCGCAGATCCGGGTAGTCCTCGGCGTCGACCGGGAACAGGCCGGCGAACACGCGCGGCTGCATTTCCTGGAAGCCCGGCAGCGGCTTGGCGGCCGGGTCGGCGGCCAGGGTCAGGGTGTCGCCCACCGGCGCGCCGTGCACGTCCTTGATGCTGGCCGTGACCCAGCCCACTTCACCGGCACGCAGCGCCGGCAGCACCTTGCGCTTGGGGGTGAACACGCCGACGTTGTCGACCTGGTGGGTGCGGCCGGTGGACATCACCTGCAGCTTGTCGCCGGCCTTGATCTGGCCCTGCATCACGCGCACCAGCGAGACCACGCCTAGGTAGTTGTCGAACCACGAGTCGATGATCAGCGCCTGCAGCTTGTCGGTATCGCGCGGCACCGGCGGCGGGATGCGCTGCACGATCGCCTCCAGCACGTCGACCACGTTCAGGCCGGTCTTGGCACTGACCGCGACCGCGTCGGTGGCGTCGATGCCGATGACGGCCTCGATCTCGGCCTTGGCCCGGTCGATGTCGGCGGTGGGCAGGTCGATCTTGTTGATCACCGGCACCACTTCCAGCCCCTGCTCGACCGCCGTGTAGCAGTTGGCGACCGACTGCGCTTCCACGCCCTGGGCCGCATCGACCACCAGCAGCGCGCCTTCGCAGGCGGCCAGCGAGCGGCTGACTTCATAGGAGAAGTCGACGTGCCCGGGGGTGTCGATGAAGTTCAGGTGGTAGGTCTGGCCGTCTTTGGCGACATACGGCAGCGAGACCGACTGGGCCTTGATGGTGATGCCACGCTCGCGCTCGATCGGGTTGGAGTCGAGCACCTGCGCCTCCATTTCGCGGGCCTGGAGGCCGCCGCAAAGCTGGATGATGCGATCGGCCAGCGTGGACTTGCCGTGGTCGACGTGGGCGATGATGGAGAAGTTGCGGATGAACCGCATCGAATCAGAAGACATAGGTGGCGGCGGCGCGTCGCGTCGTCAGGATGACTGCGCATTGTCGCACATCTCTCTCGGGCCAAGAGCCCGCCCCCCCCACACTCTCCCCCGCCCCCTCTCAAGCGGACGGAGGGGGCCAGACAAGCGCTCCAGTGCACCAACACGACCCAGCCAGGGTCGAAGTCAATGAATCCTCAATAATCTATAAAAATCAACAATTTGAACCAAGGATCCGGGCATATTAAACATTGATTGCCGCACGTTTACGGCACCTGGCCATCAAACAACCGACAGGACTCAACAATGAAAAAGCGCAAAATTGCCCTCGTTGCGATTTTAGCCCTCAGCGCGACAGCACCTGTAAGTTCGTTCGCCCGAATATACAAAATCTGTGACTTCCACGAGTGCTGCTTTATCGACAGCAGCGGGAACGGCCACTGCGTTCCAAACAATACCCAGGCCTGAGCTCAGAGGAGCATAAAAAAATGGCAATGGCGCGGAACCTCACGCGCCATTGCCGATTCAGGCCCTCAGTTGATGCTGACCGCCACGAAGCGGCTTGCACCTTCCTGAGGGTAATGAACCAACAGGACTACCGCATCTCCTTTCCTGGCATCTTTCACAAGGTTGCTGAAGTGAGCGGCGTTTTCGACCTTGACCCTTCCAACCTGCGTGATAATCAGCCCCGATCGAAGCCCAGCCTTCTCCGCTGCGCCAGTGACGCTTGAAATCCTGACCCCGCCCGCCTTCAGCCCGAGATTCCTGCGGGTGACTTCATCAATGTCAGTCACTGCCAATCCCATCTGATTGGCAACGGAAGCTCTGGATTCTGGCGTAGCCTCGCCATCACGCGCGCCGCGCTGAGCGGCCGTAGCCTCCGCGCCGACCATGACGGTAAACTCGCGCGATTTCCCGCCACGAATGACCCCCAACACCGCTTTCGAACCAGGCGCCATCATGCCAATCATCGGCGGCACCTGAGACGAGTCCCGGATCGTCTGACCGTTTACCGAACGGACGACATCAAGCTGCTGCAAGCCGGCTTTGTCGCTTGGGCTCCCCGGCACCACCTCATTGATCAAAGCCCCCTGTGTATCGGGCAGACCCAATCCTTCCGCCATAGTGGCATCAATGGGACGTGGATCCAGCGCGATACCGATTTGCCCCCTGACTACCCGGCCGCTCTTCTTGATCTGCTCCACCGCGCCCATCGCCAGGTCGATCGGGATCGCGAAGCTGATGCCCATGTAGCCGCCGGACGCAGAGAAGATCTGCGAATTGATGCCGACCACTTCGCCGCGGGTATTGAGCAGTGGACCGCCCGAATTGCCCTGGTTGATGGCCACGTCGGTCTGGATGAACGGCACGTAGCGCTGATCCGCACCACCGGTGCTGCGCCCGACCGCGCTTACCACGCCGGCGGTGACCGAGTGATCCAGGCCGAACGGCGAGCCGATCGCGACCACCCACTGCCCCGGCTTGAGCGTATTGGAATCGCCGACGCGCACGGTCGGCAGGTTCTTGCCGTCGATCTTGAGCAGGGCCACGTCGTACTGCTGGTCGCTGCCGACCACCTTGGCGGTGAACTCGCGGCGGTCGCCGAGCTTGACCTTCACTTCGCTGGCATCGGCGACCACGTGGTAGTTGGTCAGCACGTAGCCGTCGGCGGAGATGATGAAGCCCGAGCCCATGCCACGGCCCTGGATGCGCGGACTGTCGTCCTGGCCACCGGGGCCCTGCCCCGGCATCTGGAAGTCCGGGCCGAAGAAGCGCCGGAAGAATTCGGGCATCTCATCGTCGCCCCCCGGGCCCATGCCGCGGGCCGGGCGGTTGCTGCGCACGATGGTGGTTTCGACGTTGACCACGCCGGGACCGACCTGTTCGACCAGGTTGGTGAAGTCCGGCAGGCCGCTGACCAGCTGCGGCGCGGGGGCGCGCGGCGCGGCGGCGGGGGCCGGGGCGGCGGGAGCGGCAGGTGCCGGCGCCTGGGCGCAGGCCATCAACGGCAGGGTCAGGGCCAGCAGGGTCATGGCCTGGCTACGCATGCGGGGAGTCATCGGGCGTCAGCCTCCGGATCGGGACGTGGGAAAAGCGGGGCCGTTCCGGCCAGGTGGCCGGACACGGGGGGAGCGGGAACGGGGCGCGACGGCAGGACTCAGTCGCGATGCCGGCGCGGCGCGGGGGCGGCCGGGTCGACCTCCTGCAGGCGCGGCTCGAACGGGTAGAACGCGGCCTGCGGCTCCTGCGTGGAGAAACTCGCATTGAGCGCCCCACCGGCGGCCGGGGCCAGGGTCGAGCGCGGCCACGGCTTGGCCTGCAGGCTGGCGACGTCGCCGAACGGCAGCTGTCGGGCCGTGGCCGTAGCGACCGGAAGGCCGGGCGCCAGCGGCGTCTGGCTGGCCAGTGCGCGTTGCGGCTCGGCACTCCGCTCGGCGGCACTGCGCGCGGCCTGCTGGGTGCGCGTGGCGCTGGCGCGACGGACCGCGGCCACCTCCTGGCGGCGGCCAGCCGCGGCGACTGCCGCCGCCGGCACCGCGGCCACCGCCACGGCGGACTGCACCGGCGCAGGCGGCGATGCCGGGGCCGGAGTCGGCGCCGGGGTCGGCCGTTCCGCCTGGCTGGCGATGACGGTGGTGGCCGCCGGTTGCAGCGGGGTCGGCGCCGGCAACTGCTCGCGGGTCATGAACATCGCCACTGCCGCCACCGATGCGGCCAGGGCGGCGCCACCGCCCCACCGCCGCCAACCACTGCGGCGGACCTCGCTGCGGCGTTCGGCATCGGGGCTGACGCGCTGCGGAAGCGGCTCCTCGGCCACGGCCAGGCGCACACGCCCGGCAAAGTCCAGCGGTGCCGGCGCGCAGGCCTGGCCGCGCAGCACGTCGCCCAGCAGCTGCCAGCGCTCGTGGCAGCCGGCCAGGGCATCGTCGTGCTCGAGCCGGCGCAGCATGAAGCGCGCCTCGTCGGCCGACAGCTCGCCGTCGATCAAGGCCGACAACTGCTGTCGGTTATGGGCATCAAGTTTGTCCGGCGCGGCGCCGGTGGATCCAGGGGTAGGCATGTGTTGGCTCATACGCGGCTCTTCTCGCGGGTGGCACTGCCGATGTCCAGCAGTGGCCGAAGTTCGGTGTCGATCGCCTCGCGCGCACGGAAAATCCGCGAGCGCACGGTGCCGATCGGGCACCCCATCTTCTGCGCGATCTCGTCATAGCTCAGCCCATCCACCTCGCGCAGGGTGATGGCCGATCGCAGTTCTTCCGGCAGCGCCGAGACGGCCTTCATCACCGTCTGTTCCAGCTCCTGGCGCATCAACTCGCGTTCCGGCGTGTCGGTGTCGCGCAGGCGGGTACCGCTGTCGAACTGCTCGGCGTCCCCGATGTCGATGTCATCGGTAGGCGGGCGGCGGTTGTGGGCGGCGAGATGGTTCTTGGCAGTGTTCACGGCAATCCGGTGCAACCAGGTATAGAACTGGGCATCGCCACGGAAACTTCCGATCGCGCGATACGCGCGGACGAACGTGTCCTGGGCGACGTCCTGACATTCACTCCAGTCGGCGATGTAGCGCCCGATCAGTGCCACGATCCGATGCTGGTACTTGCGCACCAGGACATCGAACGCCGCACTCTCGCCGCGCTGCACGCGCCGGACCAGCTCCAGGTCCAGCTCCTGTGGTGTTTCAACCTCGGCCATGTGGGGCCGCACTCCTGTCAGCCCGACCGACGTCGAGCAATGAGACTGCCAATCCCGGGAAAAGTTCAGCGACCGATCACACGACGCCGCACCAGCTTTTAACCACCGTTCCGTTAAGGTTCCCGTTCACGGCAATGATCCGGGCCTGCCCTTCCCCAGCTATAGGGATTTGACGGGGAGGAAACAACCTCTGGATCATAGCCCCCTTCTCCATACACAACCGGATGGAACGTCCCCATGCTTTCAGGCTTCGATGGGCTCCGCTTCGCACATTGGCACCCGCAGATCCGTGATGATGGTGTCGTGGTGCTCAGCCTCGACCGCCAGGACAGCAGCGTCAACGCCATGTCCCAGGACGTGTTGCTGGAACTGGGTGACCTGATCGAACGGATCGGCATGGACCCGCCCAAGGCGGTGGTGATCCAGTCGATCAAGCCGGCGGGGTTCATCGCCGGTGCCGACCTGAAGGAGTTCCAGGAATTCGACCGCCGCGGCACCGTCAACGACGCCATCCGCCGCGGCCAGAGCACGTACCAGAAGCTGGCCGAACTGCCCTGCCCGACCGTGGCGGCCATCCACGGGCACTGCCTGGGCGGCGGCACCGAACTGGCCCTGGCCTGCCGCTACCGGGTGGCCTCCAATGACGCTTCCACCCGCATCGGCCTGCCTGAAACCCAGCTCGGCATCTTCCCCGGCTGGGGGGGCAGCTCGCGCCTGCCGCAGCTGGTGGGCGCTCCGGCGGCGATGGACATGATGCTGACCGGCCGCACCCTGTCGGCATCGGCCGCGCGCGGCATCGGCCTGGTCGACAAGGTCGTCGCCCCGGCGGTGCTGCTGGATACGGCGGTGGCCCTGGCGCTGACCGGGACCACCCGCCCGTTCAAGCAGCGCGCGACCGCCTGGGCAACCAACACCTGGCTGGCGCGCAAGCTGCTGGCGCCGCAGATGGCCAAGCAGGTCGCGCGCAAGGCGAAGAAGGACCACTACCCGGCGCCGTACGCGCTGATCAACACCTGGGCACGCACGGGGGGCAGCCCGATCCAGGTGCGCCTGGACGCCGAGCGCCGCGCGGTCGTGAAGCTGGCCAGCACGCCCACCGCACGCAACCTGATCCGGATCTTCTTCCTCACCGAACGCCTCAAGGCACTCGGTGGCAAGGACCACGGCATCCGCCACGTGCACGTGGTCGGTGCCGGCGTGATGGGCGGCGACATCGCCGCGTGGTCGGCCTTCAAGGGCTTCAACGTGACCCTGCAGGACCGCGAGCAGCGCTTCATCGATCCGGCGATGGAACGTGCGCAGGCGCTGTTTGCCAAGAAGGTGAAGGACGACAGCAAGCGCCCGGCCGTGGCCGCCCGGCTCAAGGCCGACCTGGCCGGCGAAGGCGTGGCCCTGGCCGACCTGGTGATCGAGGCGATCATCGAGGATCCGCAGGCCAAGCGGTCGCTGTACCAGACGCTGGAGCCGAAGATGAAGGCCGACGCGCTGCTGACCACCAATACCTCCTCGATTCCGCTGATCGAACTGCGCGACCACATCGAGCGCCCGGCGCAGTTTGCCGGCCTGCACTACTTCAATCCGGTCGCGCAGATGCCGCTGGTGGAGATCATCCATCACGACGGGATGGCGCCTGAAACAGAGCGCCGCCTGGCCGCGTTCTGCAAGGCACTGGGCAAGTTCCCGGTGCCGGTGGCGGGCACCCCGGGCTTCCTGGTCAACCGCGTGCTGTTCCCGTACATGCTGGAAGCGGCCACCGCGTACGCCGAGGGCATTCCCGGTCCGGTCATCGACAAGGCGGCAGTGAAGTTCGGCATGCCAATGGGCCCGATCGAACTGCTCGACACCGTAGGCCTGGACGTGGCCGCAGGCGTGGGCAAGGAACTGGCCCCCTTCCTGGGGCTGCAGATTCCGGCTGCGCTGCAGACTGTCGAGCAGGGCAAGCGCGGGAAGAAGGATGGTCAGGGCATCTATAAGTGGGAAAACGGGCGCGCGCAGAAGCCCGACGTGCCGGCCAACTACCAGGCCCCCGCCGACCTGGAAGACCGGCTGATCTTGCCGCTGCTCAACGAAGCGGTGGCGTGCCTGCATGACGGGGTGGTCGCCGATGCCGACCTGCTGGATGCCGGCGTGATCTTCGGCACCGGTTTCGCGCCGTTCCGCGGCGGTCCGATCCAGTACATCCGCGCCACCGGCGCCGATGCGCTGGTGGAGCGTTTGAAGGTGCTGCAGCAGCGTCACGGCGATCGCTTCGCCCCGCGCCCGGGCTGGGACGATGCCGTGTTGCGCGAGCCGGCGGTCTGAGTTTCCTGCCGACAACGATGCACTGACGACGCCACCGAAAGGTGGCGTTGTTTTTGGTTCTTCTCCCACTGGAGAGGAATCTTGTTCCAACGGCAGCAGAGGGCGCACGGCGATGTGGGCGTCATCGGGTAGTGAGGCGTAGTGAGACTGCGGTGGCGTCTCCGCTCGGGTCTGCCGCGAGCGTCGGGGACCCGTCGCGGCCGGTAGGCGCTTGGTGCAAATGTCCCCCGGCCGCGGGGTGGCCTCCTGCCTTGCTTTTGGTTCTTCTCCCACCTGAGGGAAGCGTCTTGTTGCAAGGGCGTTCGCAGAGTCGGCACGACGCGCGGGTGGACGAGCAGTGCCGGGCTCTGTCTTCGCTCGGGTCTGTCGCGAGCGTGAGGGGCCCCGTAGCAGCCGGTAGGCCCCTGGCGCAAATGTCCCCCGGCCGCGGGGCGGCCTCCTCCTTTATTTTGCCCAGGGGCCTACCGGCTGCTACGGGGCTCGCTTGCGGTACGTATGGGGGAAACCAGGCTCATCTGGTCCCAGCGCCCGATCCACCCACCGCCGCGCCTGGAAAGCGTCAACGCACGCCTCCACTTGCCATGCGGAAGGCAGAAGAACGCTGATTTTTTTGGGGCGCCCAGCGCAACACCCTGTTACCCGGGTGGGGCATGCGGCGGCCCCGCCTGCGTGCCATCCTGCACGCCTGCCCACGCCAGCGAGAAAGCCCGCATGACCACCATCATCGCCCCCCGCGTCCACGACATCGGCGGCCTGCAGGTGCGCCGCGCCGTGCCCACCCTGCAGGCGCGCAGCGTCGGCCCGTTCGTGTTCGTCGACCAGATGGGCCCGGCCGTCCTCGCCCCCGGCACCGGCATCGATGTCCGCCCGCACCCGCATATCGGCCTGGCCACCGTCACCTTCCTCTGGTCCGGTGCTATCGGCCACCGCGACACCCTCGGCTCGGACCAGGTGATCCGCCCCGGCGACGTCAACTGGATGACCGCCGGCCGCGGCATCGCCCACTCCGAACGTACCCCGCCGCCGGAACGCGAACACGACCACCCCATCCACGGTATGCAGACCTGGCTGGCCCTGCCCAAAAGCGCCGAAGAAACCGACCCGGCGTTCTACCACCATGCCGCCGCCACCCTGCCCCAGCAGCGCCGCGACGGCGCCTGGCTGCGCATCATCGCCGGCCGAGCCTACGGCGAGGAATCCCCGGTGAAGGTGTTCGCCGACACCCTCAACGTGGCCATCGACCTGGACCCCGGTGCGGAAATCGATCTGGACACCGGCCACGTGGAGCGCTCGCTCTACATCCTTGAAGGCGAAGCGCAGCTGGACGGCGTGGACCTGCCTGCCCAGCACCTGATCATCCCCGAGCACAATGCGCGCGGCCGCCTGCGCGCCAAGACCCCGGTGAAGGCGATGCTGATGGGGGGCGAGCCGCTCGATGCCCCGCGCCATCTGTGGTGGAACTTCGTCTCCAGCTCGCAGGAGCGCATCGAACAGGCCAAACAGGACTGGGACGCGGGCCGCTTCGGCACCATCCCCGGCGACGACAAGGAATTCATTCCGCTGCCCAGCTACTGAGCGGACAACCGTTGGTCGGCGCCTTGACGGCGCCTTCACCCACATGAACCGTTATTCAGCTACGTTCTGCCTGCCCGACCCGGGCATCTCGTGGAGAACGATCGATGAGCATGGGCAAACGTCTGGCCGCGGAGTTCCTCGGCACGTTCTGGCTGGTCCTTGGCGGCTGCGGCAGCGCCGTGCTGGCGGCCAAGTTCGGCGGTGATGGCAATCCGCTGGGCATCGGTTTCCTTGGCGTGGCACTGGCCTTCGGCCTGACCGTACTGACCGGCGCCTACGCGTTCGGCCACGTCTCCGGCGCGCACTTCAACCCGGCGGTCAGCGTGGGCCTGTGGGCCGGCGGCCGCTTCCCCGCCCGCGACCTGCTGCCCTACATCGTCGCCCAGGTGCTGGGCGGACTGCTCGCCGGCGCCATCCTCCTGCAGATTGCCTCCGGCGCGCCCGGCTTCGCCATCGATGGCAGCCAGGCCGGTGCGTTTGCCAGCAATGGCTACGGCGCGCTCTCGCCCGGCGGCTACAGCGTGGCCGCCGCGTTCCTGTGCGAAGTGGTGCTCACCGCCGTGTTCCTGGTGGTGATCATGGGCGCCACCCACGGCAAGGCCCCGGCAGGTTTCGCGCCGATCGCCATCGGCCTGGCCCTGACCCTGATCCACCTGATCAGCATCCCGGTGACCAACACCTCGGTAAACCCGGCCCGCTCCACCGCCGTGGCCGTCTTTGCCGGCAGTGGTGCGCTGGGCCAGCTGTGGCTGTTCTGGCTGGCCCCGTTGCTGGGCGGGATGATCGGCGGCATCGCCTACAAGTGGATCGGGGCAGAGCCGCGCTGAGTGTTTCCGGCCGGGGGCCGCCTGGGGCTCCCGGCCACCATTGGGATCACTTGAAACGGTTATTTGTAGATCCAGTCACATTCCGTTAAGGTCAGAATCACCGCGTCGTCACTTGGCAGACGGGGGGTTCCGGACGCGCACGGGGATGGCGCACTGTCGGCATGGGTTGTCTGCGGCCACCGGAATCACCTGCCAGGCGACCGTGCGGCCATTCCGACCTTGGGGGAACCAATGAACATCCTGCGCGCTGCCCTGTGCCTGAGCCTGTCGTTGTCCGCTGCGGCCGCGTCGGCCCAGTCGCCGACCGAATGTCCGTCCCTTCCCGCCAGCAGCGGCCTGCAATGGCAGCAGCAGGCGCAAGCCGATTTCCTGCTGTGCAAGGCCACCACCGGCGACGGTCGCGAGGTGTTGAGCCTGCTGCTCAGCGCGCGCAACCCGGACGTGCCGCTGACCCGGCCACTGCGCCAGGAAAAAGGCGTGTTCGCGGGCGAATCGCTGTACTGGTACCAGCCCGACCTGGGCGGCCAGGAGCCCCCGGGCTATGCAAACCGCCGCATCACGGTGGTGAAATTCGACAAGAACCGCTACGCGCAGATCTCGCTGTACGCCGGCGATGCGCAGGAGCTGGGTTCGCTGCAGACATTGACCCAGGGCATGAACCTGAACCCGACGGCGGTTGCCGCAGGGCGCTGACGGGGATGGGGATGACGCCGCCATCCCCGCGCGTCCCCCACGGCGTCGACGTCACTGGTAGCGCCGAGCGATGCTCGGCGCGTGGCGTCATCCTGCCCGGCGGCTGCCCTGCGGCTGCCCGCGAGATCGGCACCGGAATGGGAAGCAGCCGAGCATGGCTCGGCTCTACTCCCGTGCCCCTGGCGTCAGAAGCGGCCTTCCTGGAAATCGACGAAGGCCTGCATCAGTTCCTGCCGGGTGTTCATCACGAACGGACCGTGGCGCATCACGGGTTCGCGCAACGGGCGCCCGGCCACCAGGATCAGACGCGTGCCCTCGGCACCGGCCTGCAGCTGGAGCAACTCGCCACCGCCCAGCACCGCCAGTTCCTGGCGCGCCACGGGGCGCGCGTCCTCGCCCTGCCCCACCGTCACCCCGCCTTCGAACACGTAGGCAAACGCGTTGTGCCCCTCGGGCAGCGCGTAGTCCCAGCGCGCGTCTGCGGCCAGGGTGATGTCCAGGTAGACCGGATCGGTCGCCGGCTGCGCGATCGGCCCGGCCACGTCACCGACCTGGCCCGCAATCACCTTCACCTGCACGCCTGCCGCCGGGGTGGCGACCGGAATGCGCTCCGGCGCGAATTCCTGGTACTTGGGGTCGGTCATCTTGTCGCGCGCCGGCAGGTTCACCCACAACTGGAAGCCGCGCATCTGCCCCGATTCCTGCTCGGGCATTTCCGAATGCACCAGCCCGCGCCCGGCGGTCATCCACTGCACGCTGCCCGGGGTAAGCAGGCCTTCGTTGCCATGGTTGTCCTTATGCCGCATGCGCCCGTCGAGCATGTAGGTGACCGTCTCGAAGCCCCGATGCGGATGGCTCGGGAAGCCGGCGATGTAGTCCTCGGCCCGGTCGGTGCCGAACTCGTCCAGCAGCAGGAATGGGTCCAGGTCGGGCAGCGACGGGCCACCGATCACCCGGGTCAGGCGCACGCCGGCACCGTCGGAGGTGGCCATGCCACGGATGGTGCGCTGCACGCGCACGGGGGTTGGGCTGCTCATTTCCACTCCTGCAAGAAGAACACCAGCCAACAAGATGGGCGCACACCGCCCAAGGGCCAATCGCCACGCCCGCAACCGATTGTTCCAGCCGTGGCGTTCGCAGCCCGTGCAGAGGCCGGCGTGGACGCAGCCGGCGGCCGCGCCGCGGCGTCGATCCCGTTGCGACCTACGACCAAAGTACTAGCGGCAAGCACCTGCGTTTGCATTGACCCCGTCGGTGCCAGGGCAGACTCTTACGACGATCTCCAGGGAGACGCAATCTCATGAAAGGTTTTTCCAAGCTCGGCTGGGCGGTGCTCGCGCTGCTCGGTGCGTTCTGTCTGGGCGTAGTCGCACTACGCCGCGGCGAACACATCAACGCGTTGTGGATCGTCGTCGCGGCGGTGTCGATCTACCTGATCGCCTACCGTTTCTACAGTCTGTTCATCGCCGACAAGGTGATGCAGCTGGATCCGACCCGGGCCACCCCGGCGGTACTCAACAACGATGGCCTGGACTACGTCCCGACCAACAAACACGTGCTGTTCGGCCACCATTTCGCCGCCATCGCCGGCGCCGGCCCGCTGGTCGGCCCGGTGCTCGCCGCACAGATGGGTTACCTGCCCGGCCTGTTGTGGCTGGTCGTCGGTGTAGTGCTCGCCGGCGCGGTGCAGGACTTCATGGTGCTGTTCATCTCCAGCCGCCGCAACGGGCGTTCGCTGGGTGACCTGGTCCGCGAGGAAATGGGCCAGGTACCCGGCACCATCGCCTTGTTCGGCGCCTTCCTGATCATGATCATCATCCTGGCGGTGCTGGCGATGGTGGTGGTCAAGGCGCTGGCCGAGAGTCCATGGGGCATGTTCACGGTGATCGCGACGATGCCCATCGCGATCCTGATGGGCGTGTACATGCGCTACATCCGGCCCGGCAAGATCGGCGAGATCTCGGTGGTGGGGTTGATCCTGCTGCTGGCCGCGATCTGGTTCGGCGGCAAGGTCGCCGCCGATCCGACCTGGGGCCCGGCCTTCACCTTCACCGGCATCCAGATCACCTGGATGCTGATCGGCTACGGCTTCGTCGCCTCGGTACTGCCGGTGTGGCTGCTGCTGGCCCCGCGCGACTATCTGTCCACCTTCCTCAAGATCGGCACCATCGTGGCGCTGGCGATCGGCATCCTGATCGTGATGCCGGAACTGAAGATGCCGGCGCTGACCCAGTTCGCGGCCAGCGGTGACGGCCCGGTGTGGAAGGGCGGGATGTTCCCGTTCCTGTTCATCACCATCGCCTGCGGCGCGGTCTCCGGTTTCCACGCGCTGATCGCCTCGGGCACCACGCCCAAACTGTTGGCCAATGAGCGCCACATGCGCTACATCGGCTACGGCGGCATGCTGATGGAATCCTTCGTCGCGGTGATGGCGCTGGTGGCGGCCTCGATCATCGATCCGGGCATCTACTTCGCGATGAACAGCCCGGCATCGGTGATCGGTCCGGATGCGGTGTCGGCCGCGCACTACATCTCCACCACCTGGGGCTTTGCGATCACCCCCGAGCAGCTGGAGGCCACGGCGGTGGCGATCGGCGAGCCGACCATCCTGCACCGTGCCGGCGGCGCGCCGACGCTGGCGGTGGGCATCGCGCAGATCCTGCACCAGGCCATCCCCAGCGGCAGCAACGCGATGATGGCCTTCTGGTACCACTTCGCGATCCTGTTCGAAGCGCTGTTCATCCTGACCGCGGTCGACGCCGGTACCCGTGCCGGTCGCTTCATGCTGCAGGACCTGCTGGGCAACTTCATCCCCGCGCTGAAGAAGACCGAGTCGTGGACGGCCAACATCATCGCCACGGCCGGCTGCGTGGCGCTGTGGGGCTATCTGCTGTACACCGGCGTCAAGGATCCCTTCGGCGGCATCCAGACCTTGTGGCCGCTGTTCGGCATCTCCAACCAGATGCTGGCCGGTATCGCGCTGATGCTCGGCACGGTGGTGCTGTTCAAGATGAAGCGCGAGCGCTTTGCCTGGGTGACCGGCGTGCCGGCGGTGTGGCTGCTGATCTGCACCACCTACGCCGGGTTGATCAAGATCTTCGACAAGAATCCGGCCCAGGGCTTCCTGGCGCAGGCGCACAAGTTCCAGGACGCGATCGCCACCGGCACCATCACCGCGCCGGCCAAGAGCCTGGACCAGATGCACCAGATCGTGGTCAATGCCTACGTCAATACGAGCCTGACGGTGCTGTTCCTGTTCGTGGTGTTCTCGATCCTGTTCTATGCGATCAAGACCATCGTGCAGGCGCGACGCACCCCGCAGCGCACTGACAAGGAAACCCCGTACGTGGCACTGCAGCCGCACCAGATGGCGGACCTGTGATGAGTACCGAACTGGTTCCCGTTGGGCAATACCAGGCGCATCGCCGGTTGTGGCGGCGCCTGGTGCAGACCGCGCGCCTGTGCTGCGGCATTCCCGACTACGACAACTACGTGCGCCATGTGCTGGAGAACCACCCGGACCGCGTGCCAATGGACTACAAGACCTTCTTCCGCGAGCGCCAGGAGGCGCGCTACGGCGGCAGGAATGGCGGCCGCTGCTGTTGAGCCGGGCGTGCGACTGAAACAGACAACGGCGGCGCGAAAGCGCCGCCGTTTTTTTCTGGGCTGCGATGCGATCCGCGCCGACACCGGCCGCGCGCGCATCACTCGGTGAGGGTCACCGCCGACAGCGTCACCTTGGCGTTGTTGGCCGCGCCCATGCGATCGGGGTAATTCTCGCCACGGCGCAGCAGGTAGAGGCTGTCCAGGTAATCGGTATCGTTGGCGAACCATGACGTCGGCATCGCCTTGAGGATGGCCCCGGCAATGTCGGCGACCACCGCGTACTCCGGCACGAACACGCCGAGCGCGGCCTTGACGCCATCGGTCAGTGCGATCAGCAGCGCCTGGTAGTTGGTATCGCCGTCGTCCTCGAAGAACTGCACGTTGGCTGCATCGAAACGGTAGTTGCCCCAGATCACCAGCGGCTGCCCAGGCGTGTAGTCGGTGTTGTCGTGATCCAGCCACGGCAGGGTGACCGTCGCCATTTCCGGCTCGGCCGCACCGATCTGCAGGCCGGAGACCACCGCGAACACCTCCGCGCCGCCGAGCGCCCAGGGCTCCTGGTCATCGGCCAGGCGGATGCGATCGAGCCGGGTGAGGTCCAGCGAGGCCGTGCCATCGGCCGCCACGCGGATCCGGTCCGGGGATTGCAGGCCGCGCGCCTGCAGCCCGGCGTTGACCACGGCCATGCCCTCCTGCACGGCCCTGCGTGTGTCGATGTCGACGATCAGGACCGGGAAGGTGGGGGCGATGCGAGCGTCGAGCACGTGGCTGCGGCCCTGCGCGTCGTATGCGGTCAGCGTGGTCCAGTGGCGGTCGTCGCCGCGCGGCAACACCGCCACCCACAGCTGCGACGCCGGCAGATCGGCGAGCCTGCGGCCCGCCGGCACATAGGCCCGTACCTGCAACAGGTCGGCGCCGTCAGCCGGCAGGCCCTTGCGCTGGCGCAACTGGCGGTCCTGCGCGGCCAGCGTCCGCGCGGCCTGGGTGCGGGCGCCGGGGTCGAAACGCGCCATGACCGCGGACAGGGCAACGCCGCGTTCGGGGCGGTCGGCCAGGGTCCCGGTCACGGCCGTGGCGAAGCCCGGTTGGGCGATGAGCGTGGCTACCTCACGGGCGCTGGCATCGGTGAGGCCATGGACATCGGCGCGCTCGGCGCGGGTGACCTGGGCAGATGCCGCTGCGCTGGCCAACATGACCAGCGCGGCGGCGCAGTAGCGGAATAGGGTCTGCGGTTTCATGCAACATCCTGTCTGGAGGCCGATTGCCATCGGCGGTGACTGCCATCCGTGATGCTCCTCAACCATACGGCGGCGCATCGACCGCACCTTACGGGGCAATCGCGGCAACGACCGATAACCAATCCACAGTTCAACCGCAGCGCGGGGTTTTCCTGCGGGGCGTGCGAATCCCCGAACGGATCAGGCCCCGGCCATCCATTTCAGGATCAGGCCGGTGACGTAGGCCAGGCCGGTGCCGGTGGCATAGCCGACGGTGCCCAGCAGCACGCCGACCGGCGCCAGGCTGGGATGGAACGCGGCGGCCACGACCGGTGCCGAGGCGGCCGCGCCGATGTTGCCCTGCGAGCCGATGGCGAAGAAGAACAGCGGCGCGCGCAGCAGCTTGGCGGCGTTCCACAGCACCAGGATGTGGGTGAGCATCCAGATCGCGCCGAGCGCGAACAGCCACGGGCGATCCAGCAGCGAGAGCAGGTCCATCTGCATGCCGATGCAGGCGATCAGGAAATACAGGAACACCGTGCCCAGCCGCGAGGCCCCGGCCGACTCGAGCCGGCGCGCACGGGTGAAGCTGAGGCCCAGGCCCAGTGCCGTGGACAGCAGCACCACCCAGACGAATGCGCTGTCCAGGCTGAACTGGCTGGCCCAACTGACGTTGGCCTTGAACCAGCCGCTCAGCGGCGCGGCGATGGCATGCGCCAGGCCGACGCCCCCCAGCGCAACGCCGACGATCACCATCAGGTCGGTCAGGGTGGGAATCCGGGCGTTCTGCGCCTCGTAAGCCGAAATCCGCGCCTTCATTTCATCGATGGCGCGGGTGTCGGCACCGTTGCGGGTATCGATCTGCTGGGCGCGGTTGGCCAGGAACAGCAGCACGGCCATCCACAGGCTGGCGCACGCGACGTCGACCACCGCGAACTGCCCGAAGGTGGTGGCGTCGGTGCCGAACACTTCGCGCATCGCCACCATGTTGGCACCCCCACCGATCCAGCTGCCGGCCAGTGCGGCCATGCCGGCCCAGGTGTCGCCGGCCACGGTTTCCGGGTGGATCCAGGACATCAGCTGGAACGACACCACCGCGCCAAGCATGATGCCCAGCGTACCGACGCAGAACATGATCAGCAGCTTGGGACCGAGCTTGATGACGCCCTTGAGGTCGATCGACAGGGTCAGCAGCACCAGCGCGGCAGGCAGCAGCACGTCGCGTGCGATCGGGTTGTACAGCGCGGTGTTGTGGCCATCGATGAGGCCGGTGGTGTTGTAGACGGCTGGAATGAAGTAGCACAGCAGCAGCGCTGGCACCCAGGCGAAGATCTTCTTCAGCAGCGGCGTCGGGCCACTGGCGGCCCAGAAAATCACCGCAAGCGTGGCCGCGATGAGGCCAAGTCCGACGATGTCGCTGCTGATCAGGGCGGTACTGGTTTCGGTCGGCATCTTGCCATCCTCTGTCGATCGAAGAAAAAAAAGCGCCGCATAAAGCGGCGCGATCCAGAGGTTAACATCATCTTCACGCTGCGCCACCCTGCGCTGCAGCGCGCGCCGCGCTACGTCGGCGCAGGCCTGCCGCCGGGCAGCGATGCGCCCAGGTCGAGGATGACGCGGGTGCCACGCGGCGCGCAGGGTTCGATCTGCAGCGCCCAACCGAGGTGATCGCAGAGCTTGGCGATGAGCTCCAGGCCGATGCCGCCCTGCTCGTTGCGATCGCCGCGCGCCATCCGCGCATGCACCGCGGCGATCTCCTCCGGGCTCATGCCGTGGCCGGGGTCCTGCAGCGTGACCAAAGCCGCGGCCGACAACTGGATGTGGATGGTGCCGCGGCCGCTGTTCTCGATCGCATTGCGCAGCAGGTTGCCGATGGCTGCCTGCACCACGCCCAGCGGCGCGAAGATCTCCACCGGTGCCAGCCCGTCCACCTCGATGCGCAGGTCCTTGTCGCCCATCAGGTGGCGGTGGTCCTCGATGATGTCCGGCACCAGCTGCTGCAGCGCGATGCGCTCGCCGAGCGCGACCAGGCGTGCCGGATCGCGCGCCAGCACCAGCAGCAGCTGGATCAGCTGCTCCACGCCCTGCGCGGTGCGATGCACGCGCTGCATCTGTACCCGCGCGCGGTCCGGCAGGGCGGGCTGGCCCAACGCCAGTTCGGCCGCGCCGGTGATCACCGCGATCGGGGTGCGCAGCTCATGGCTGGTGGTGGTGATGAAGGCGCGCTCGCGTTCGACGAACTGCTCGTTGCGGGCCAGGTAGTCGTTGACCGCGTCGGCGATCACATACAACTCCGAACTGCCGCGCGGGTCCACCACCACCCGCTGCCCCGGCACCCCGGGCTTGAGGTGGTCGATGCGCGTGGCCAGCGAGCTGAGCGGACGCACCAGCCGGCTGACACCGAACGACGCCATCAGCACGGTCACGATGATCATCACCACGCCGGCCAGCATCACCCAGCGCGTGGCGAATTCCTCCAGTTCGTGGAAATCGTTGATATCCAGCACCAGCGCCAGCCGGCCCAGGCTCCCGGTATCGCGGACCATGACCGCGCTTGCGCGATCGTTGACCAGCACGCCGTCGTGCAGCCCGGGATGCAGCGTGCGCAGGCTCTCGGGAACGCCGGCGCTGCCGTCGATGGTGAACAGCCGCAGCGTGTCCGAGTCCTGCCAGCGGTAATGCGGTTCGTGCTCGATGTGGTTGACGATGCTGTCCAGCTCGGAATTGAGCAGTGCGCGCCAGGCCGAATGCTCGGCGTGTTCGTGCACATAGTTGCCGACGCTGAAGACGGCGATCGAGATCATCGCCAGGTACGCCAGCAGCCACCACACCAGGCGGCGATGCAGGGGCGCGGGCTTACGCGGTTTCATTGCTGGCGTCCGTGCCGACCAGGCCCAGCCGGTAGCCCACGCGCGGCAGGGTGTGGATCAACTTCTGCGCGGAGGCGCCGTCCACGCTGCGACGCAGCTCGTACACATGCGAACGCAGCAGGTCGCCATCCGGCGGCTCATCCCCCCACAGGGCGAACTCCAGCTGCTGCCGGGTCACCGCGGCGGGGCTGGCGCGCATCAGCACTTCCAGCAGCTTGCGGCAGGCCGGGTACAGGTGCAGCACCTTGCCGTCGCGATAGGCGTCCAGCGTGGCCAGGTCCAGCTTGAGATCGGCCACTTCCAGCACCTTGCGCGGATTGCGCCCATGCGCGCGGACCATCAGCGCCTCCAGGCGCACTTCCAGCTCGGGCAGCGCGAACGGCTTGGTCAGGTAGTCGTCGGCGCCGGCGCGGAAGCCAGCGATCTTGTCGGGCAGCTCATCGCGCGCGGTGAGCATGATCACCGGCACTTCCGAACCATGTTCGGCGCGCAGCCGGCGCAACACTTCCGGCCCCTCCATGCGCGGCAGCATCCAGTCCAGGATGACCGCGTCGTAGGCGTGGCTCACCGCCAGGTGCAGGCCGGTGACGCCGTCCGGCGCGACGTCCAGCACGTGGCCCCGCGATTCGAAGTAGTCGAACAGGTTGGCGACGAGCTGGCGGTTGTCTTCAATGACAAGGAGCCGCATGGCAGACTCTCGTGGACGGATCGGCGCATGGTAGCCCGATCCATGTCGGAATCCGGTCGCAATGGGCCGTTCCGACGCTTTTCCTACGCTGTCGGGGAGACAGTGGCGGTTTTGCCGAAGAGCCCTGACATGCCCGACGCATCGTTGCTGCGCCACCGCTGGCGGATCCTGCTCTGCGCGGGCATCGTGCTGGCCCTGCTGGCCGGGATCGGCATGCGCCAGCCCTCCCCGCCGGACGAGCCACGCTTCGTGCTGGCCGCCCGCGCGATGGTGGACAGCGGCCACTGGCTGCTGCCGCACCGGGGCAGCGAGCTCTATGCAGAGAAGCCGCCGGTGTTCATGTGGATGCAGGCGGCCAGCCACGCCGTGTTCGGCGGCTGGAACCTGGCCTTCCTGGTGCCTTCGCTGCTGGCGGCCCTGCTGACCCTCTGGCTGACCTGGGACCTGGCGCGACGGCTGTGGAACCGACGGGTGGCCGGGTGGGCAGTGCTCGCCTTGTTCAGCTGCCTGCAGTTCGGCCTGATGGCCAAGCGCGCGCAGATCGACATGGTGCTGGTGGGCATGACCACGCTGGCCATGTGGGGCCTGATGCGGCACCTGCTCGAGGCCCCCAACCGGCGTGCGTTGTGGATCGCCGGCGCCGCCGCCGGGCTGGGCACGGTCACCAAGGGGGTGGGCTTCCTGCCGCTGCTGGTGCTGCTGCCGTGGGCGCTGTGGCGCTGGCGCATGCGCGGCGTGGACGACGGCCGGCGCGGGCGCGGGCCGGCGCTGTGGTGGCTGCTGCCGGCGTTCCTGCTGGGCACGGCGGTATGGCTGGCACCGCTCGGGATCGCCCTGCTGCTGGACCCCGACCCGACCCTGCAGGCATATGCACGCGAACTGCTGTTCAAGCAGACCGGTACCCGCTACGCCAATGCCTGGCACCACGTGCAACCGGCCTGGTACTACCTGCAGGTGATGGCCACGCTGTGGCTGCCCGGCAGCCTGTTGCTGCCGGCCCTTCTGCCGGCCTGGTGGCGGCGCCTGAAGCGGCTGGACGGGCGCTACTGGCTGCTGCTGGGCTGGGCGGTGCTGGTCCTGCTGTTCTTCAGCGCCAGCCCGGGCAAGCGCGAGGTCTACATCTTCCCGATGCTGCCCCTGCTGTGCGCGGCCGCCGCGCCCCTGCTGCCGGGCCTGCTGCGTCGCGCGGGCCCGCGCTGGCTGCTGCTTGCCTACGTGGTCGTGCTTGCGGTGGCCGCGCTGGTGATCGGCGGGCAACTGCTCGCGGGCAGCGCATGGGCACACGCACAGCTGGCCCGGCGTGAGATGCCCGACAGCCTGCTACCGCTGTTGGGCGGCTGGCTGCTTGGCTTCGGCGTGCTGCTGGGCGGGTTGGCCCTGTGGCTGCGCCAGCGCCGCGCGGGGCTGCTGGTGGTGCTGACCGCGTTGCTGCTCTGGAACCTGTATGGCTGGGGACTGATGCCGGCGCTGGACCCGTACAGCTCCGCCTCCGCGTTGATGCAGCGCGTGGGGCAACGGATCGGGCCGGACGCGGAACTGGGGCTGGTGGCCTGGCGCGAACAGAACCTGCTGCAGGCCGACCGCAAGGTTGCCGAATTCGGCTTCAAGCGCCCGTGGGACCAGCAATGGCAGGATGCCGGGCCGTGGCTTGCGCAGGCACCGGCACGGCGCTGGCTGCTGGTGCTGGACGAGGCGGTGAGCCCGTGCGTGGACCGCGCGCGGACCATTGCCATCGGCAGCAGCAACCGCAATCGCTGGGTGCTGGTGCCGGGCGCCGCCTATCGCAGTGACTGCCAGTCGCATCTGCCGTCGGACGCGGCCGACGACGGGCAGGACTGAACGAATGTCGTCCCTGGCCGCGGTTTAACCGATGGCCAACACCGCTCCGACCAGTCTCCGACAACGCGCTGACGACCATGGCCGCGGATCATCCCGCCGACCTCCTCGCCCATGTCCTCAGTGCCCGCTGTCTCCCTCCCCCTGGCCAAGGCGCCGGCCCTGCGCGACCCGCGCTTCCTGCGCGCGCACCTGCTGCAGCCGTTGCTGGCCACCCTGGTGCTCAGCACGCTGTTGATGAGCCTCGGGGGCGACCAGTGGGTGGCCGACCAGTGGTATCGCCTGGAGGGCCAGCACTGGGCGTTGCAGAACGCCTGGGTGACCGCGCATCTGGTGCACCGGGTGGGCAAGTGGACCAGCACGGCGGCGGCGCTGGTCGCCATCGTGCTGTGCACCCAGGCGTGGCGCGGCCAGCGCCTGGCGGCCTGGCGCTGGCCGCTGCTGTACCTGGTGCTCGCCGTCGCCTTGGGCACCGGCGTGGTGTCGTGGCTCAAGTCGGTCACCAACATGGACTGCCCGTGGGACCTGGCCCGCTATGGCGGCACGCGCGAGTACATCGGCCTGTTCGCTTCACGACCGCACGCCATGGCCCGTGGCCTGTGTTTTCCCGCCGGCCACTCCAGCGCGGGGTTCGCCTGGATCAGCCTGTACTTCTTCGCCCTGATGGTGCGCCCGGCGTGGCGTTGGCGCGGGCTGGCGGTGGGGTTGGTCGCCGGCGGCGTATTCGGCCTGTCGCAGCAACTGCGCGGCGCGCACTTCCTGTCGCATGACCTGTGGACGCTGGCCACCTGCTGGCTGGTGTCGCTATCGCTGTACCTGGCCGTGCAACCGCTGCTGCAACGCTCCCGGAGTCCCCATCGGACGATGCCAGCGGGAGAGCAGGCATGAATGCATCGGTATCGCGCGCCGCGCGCCTGGGTGAACGGGCAAGGTGGCGCAGCTGGCGTCCGCAATGGTCGACCGAAACCCTGATCGTGGTCACCAGCGTGTTCTTCGCGCTGGCGTGCAATGGGCTGTTCTGGCACAGCGCGATGGCCACCCATCCCGGCAGCCTGCGCTTTGCGACCTCGCTGCTGCTGTTCCTCGTGGGGGCGCACTGCCTGCTGATGGGGCTGCTGGTCTGGCGCTGGAATGCGAAGGGGGTGGTGGGCGTGCTGCTGCTGTGCACGGCGATGGCGGCGCACTACATGGGCAGCTACCACATCTACCTGGATGCGGACATGCTGCGCAACGTGCTGGCGACCGACCACAAGGAAAGCCGCGAGTTGATGACCCCGGCGCTGATCGCCCCGCTGCTGTTGCTGGCGCTGCTGCCGATGCTGGTGCTGTGGCGGGTGCAACTGGTGAAGCGCAGCTGGGGCAAGGCGCTGTTGTGGCGTGCCGGGTTCCTGCTGACGTCGCTGCTGGTGGCCCTGGGCGGGGCGATGCTGTCCTTCCAGGAGATGTCGGCGTTGATGCGCAACCAGCGCGAAGTGCGCTACCTGGCCACGCCCGGCAATGTCCTGCTGGGCCTGCCCAAGGCATTGCGGGGTGACAACCCGATCCAGCGCGCGCCGAAGCTGCCGATCGGCACCGATGCCCAGGCCACGCCGCGCGCGGCGGGCAGCCGGCCGCGGCTGCTGGTGATCGTGATGGGCGAGACCGCCCGTGCGCAGAACTGGGGGCTCAACGGCTACGCCAAACAGACCACGCCGGAACTGGCACAGGCCAGCGTGATCAATTTCCCGGACATGCACGCCTGTGGCACCAGCACCGAGGTATCGCTGCCGTGCCTGTTCTCGCCGTACGGCCGCCACGACTACGACGAAAAGAAGATCCGCGCGCACCAGTCGCTGCTGCACGTGCTGGAACACGCCGGCATCACGACCTTGTGGCGTGACAACCAGTCCGGCTGCAAGGGTGTCTGCGACGGCCTGGCGATGCAGCCGCTGGATGATGCGAAGAACCCGCAGTTGTGCGCCAACGGCCGCTGCATGGACGAGATCCTGATCGACGCGCTGGCCGCGCAGGTGCGCGCCAGACCCGGCGACCGGGTGGTCGTGCTGCATCAGCTGGGCAACCACGGGCCGAGTTATTTCGAACGGTATCCGGCGCGCTTCCGCCGCTTCACCCCCACCTGCGACACCCCGGACCTGGGCAAGTGCAGCCGCGAGGAGATCACCAACAGTTACGACAATGCGCTGTTGTACACCGACCACCTGCTGGCGCGCACGATCGGCACCCTGAAGGGCATGGACGACTACGACACGGCGATGATCTACCTGTCCGACCATGGCGAATCGCTGGGCGAGAAGGGGCTGTACCTGCACGGCGTTCCCTATGCGATCGCCCCGCAGGAGCAGACCCGGGTGCCGATGACCATGTGGTTCTCGCCCTCGTTCGCGGCCAGCCGCGGGCTCAACCTGGCCTGCGTGCGCGAGCGCGCGGGCAAGTACACCGACCACGACAACCTGTTCCCGTCGGTCCTGGGATTGATGCAGGTAAAGACGTCGGTGTATGCGCGTGACCGCGATCTGTTTGCTGGGTGCGAGGTTTGACCCGTTCAACGCGTAGTTGAGTGTCCGGCGCCTGAAGTGGAGAGCTGTCAGCTTTTCGCTCTTCCGTTTGGGGCGAGGCAGGCCATACCGTCGCGGGACGCGCCGTAAACCCATCCCTGGGGGCTCGACGTGCGCCCTCCATGGCGCCCGACGGTCCCGCCACGGTATGGCCTGCCTCGCCCCCACAGATTGTGTTGTCGGATAGGCGGGCGAACGCGGGAGCATTCGCTGGGACAGCCAACGTTCGTTCGGAACGCCGTTGTTTCTCCATGCGCACCGACCCACTGTCGACGGGGCGGTGTGGGTGGGTTGGCGGCACCGTTATGCGCCATGGAGGGCGCATATCTAGACCCCAAGGGTGAGGGTGCTCCGCTTGCGATGCCCTGCTTCGCGCGTGCCCGAACGCCCAGCCGCCAGCGGCTGGGCCGGACGGCGGAGCGGGGTTCACGGCGGGTCCCGACAACCCGCCCGCGCCGACCCGAACCAAGATGCAGTGACACCTCGCCGCCGACGTTGACGCTATCCGGTCTGCCGGGACCGTGCTGCCCTGCCCCTTGCGGTGCGACCGGCGCTTCACTAGCCTTCGCCGGTCTGTCACCACCCAAGGATGTCCCCGTGAACCACCGCCCGCTCCTGCTGGCCCTGGCTGTCGGTGCTGCCGCACTGACGCTGGCGGCCTGCCAGAAGGAACCCACCCCGGCCGATGCGCCAGCCGCGACCAGCGCCAAACCGGGCGAAACCGCGGACCAGTTCATCGCCCGCGTCAACGCCGAGTACAAGGCCATGTACCCGGAAATGACCTCGGCGCAGTGGCTGTCCTCGACCTACATCAACGAGGATTCCGAGCGCGTGGCGGCCAAGGCCAACGAGCGCTGGCTGACCGTCCTCAACGGCTGGATCACCCAGGCCGGCACCTATGACGGCCAGCCGATGAGCGAGGACACCAAGCGCCAGATCCACCTGCTCAAGCTGATGACCTCCATGCCGGCGCCGCGCGACCCGGCCAAGCTCTCCGAGCTGACCCGCATCGCCAGCCGCATGGAAGGCGCGTACGGGTCGGGCAAGTACTGCACCGACGCCGCCAACCCGCAGAGCTGCCGCCAGCTCGGCGACCTCGAGCAGGTCCTGGCCAGCAGCCGCGACTACGACAAGCAACTGGATGCCTGGCAGGGCTGGCACGCCACCACCAAGCCGATGCGCGCCGATTACCAGCGCTTCGTCGGCCTGGTCAACGAAGGTGCCAAGGAAATGGGCTTCGCCGATGCCGGCCAGATGTGGCGCAGCGGCTATGACATGCCGCCGGAACAGATCGGCCCGGAAACCGACCGCCTGTGGGAACAGGTCAAGCCGATGTACGAACAGCTGCACTGCTACGCGCGCAACAAGCTCGACACGACCTACGGCAAGGACAAGGCCGAGACCGAGGGCGGCCTGATCGCCGCCCACCTGCTGGGCAACATGTGGCAGCAGGACTGGTCCAACCTGTGGGACCAGCTGGAACCCTACCCCGGCGCCGGCAGCCTGGACATCACCGCCGCGCTGGAAAAGCAGTACCAGGCCAACCTGAGCGGCGCGCTGGCCAAGGCCGGCAGCGGTGCGAACGTGGAAGCGCTGTACAAGGCGCAGCGCGAGGCCGAGCTGCGCACCGCCAAGCAGATGACCGAGCGCGCACAGGACTTCTATGTGTCGCTGGGCATGCCCGCGCTGCCCAAGTCGTACTGGGACAAGACCCAGTTCATCAAGCCGCTGGACCGCGACGTGGTCTGCCATGCCAGCGCGTGGGACATGAACATGGACGGCGACGTGCGCACCAAGATGTGCATCAAGCCGACCGAAGAGAACTTCACCACGATCTACCACGAGCTGGGCCACATCTATTACGACCTGGCCTACAACCCGCTGCCGCCGCTGTTCCAGGGCGGCGCCAACGATGGCTTCCACGAAGCGATCGGCGACACCATCGTGCTGGCGATGACCCCGCAGTACCTCAACTCGATCGGGCTGGTGGACAAGCCGCAGGAAAGCCGCGAGGCGACCATCAACGCGCAGATGCGCATGGCCCTGAGCGGCGTGTCGTTCCTGCCGTTCGGGCTGATGATCGACCGCTGGCGCTGGGGCGTGTTCGATGGCTCGATCACCCCGGACCACTACAACCAGGCGTGGTGGGAGCTGAAGGCCAAGTACCAGGGCGTGGCCCCGGCCAGCGCACGCGGCGAAGAGTTCTTCGACCCGGGCGCCAAGTACCACGTGCCGGGCAACACCCCGTACACCCGCTACTTCCTGGCGCGGATCCTGCAGTTCCAGTTCTACAAGGGCCTGTGCGATGCGTCCGGCTACAAGGGGCCGCTGCACCAGTGCAGCTTCTACGGCAACAAGGAAGCCGGGCAGAAGTTCTGGGCGATGCTGAGCAAGGGCGCCAGCCAGCCGTGGCAGGCCACGCTGCGTGAGATCACCGGCGGCGACAAGCTCGATGCCGGCCCGATGATCGAGTACTTCACCCCGGTCAACGAGTGGCTCAAGCAGCAGAACCAGGGCCAGATGTGCGGCTGGAAGGCCCCGGGCGCGACCGCAGCGGCCAAGCCGGCAGCGGCGGCACCAGCGGCACGCTGACCGTTCGCGCACGTCGATGATCCAAAAAGCCGGCCCATGGGCCGGCTTTTTTTCGATCGGTAGTGCCGAGCCATGCTCGGCAACGTGCAATCCGCACCGTACGTCGGGCCTCAGACGTCATCGGCATCGGTGCGAAAGGCAGCCACGCATGGCGTGGCTCTACGGGCGCGATCGAACTTGTAGTGCCGAGCCATGCTCGGCAACGCTCAATGCGCATCGCACGTCAGGCCTCAGACCTCGGACGTCGGACGTCATCGGCATCGGCGCGAAAGGCAGCCACGCATGGCGTGGCTCTACGGGTGCTATCGAATCTGTAGTGCCGAGCCATGCTCGGCAACGTGCAATGCGCACCGCACGTCAGGCCTCAGACGTCATCGGCACGAAAAGCAGCCACGCATGGCGTGGCTCTACGGGCGCTATCGAATCTGTAGTGTCGAGCCATGCTCGGCAACGCGCAATGCGCACCGCACGCCAGGCCTCAGACGTCAGACGTCATCCGCATCGGCACGAAAAGCAGCCACGCATGGCGTGGCTCTACGGGTGCTATCGAATATGTAGTGCCGAGCCATGCTCGGCAACGTGCAATGCGCAACGCACGGCAGGCCTCAGACGTCATCGTCATCGGCGCGAAAGGCAGCCACGCATGGCGTGGCTCTACGGGTGCTATCGAATCTGTAGTGCCGAGCCATGCTCGGCAACGCGCAACCCGCACCGTACGTCAGGCCTCAGACGTCATCCGCATCGGCACGAAAAGCAGCCACGCATGGCGTGGCTCTACGGATGCTATCGAATCTGTAGTGCCGAGCCATGCTCGGCAACGCGCAACGCGCAACGCGCAACACGCGACCCGTACCGCGCATCAGGCGTCATCGGCACTACAGGCACCCACGCATGGCGTGGCGCCCGCTCAGGAATGCGCCGGGCGCTTCAGGCTGGCGGCAAGCTCCACCTTGAACTGCTCGAAATCCTTGCCGTCGGCCGTTGCTTCGGCATGCGCGGCATCCTTCAAGGCATCGGAATACACCAGTCGCACCGGCGTGCCTTCGCGTTCGTGCAGTTCGGCGGCCTGCATGATCAAGGCCAGCACCCGCGCTGCACTGGGGGTCTGGCCGGCGATACGGCCATCCATGCCCAGCACCCACTCGCCATCCCGGCGGACGATGCCGGCCAGCAGCGTGCGCTGCTGGTCGCGCAGTTCCGCATGCGGTTCGACCGGCGTGGCGTTGGCCTGCTCGCGGTTGGCGGCCTGGGTTTCGCGGCGCCGGCGGATGTCGCGGCGCAGTTTGGAGGTGGTGGACATGGGGGAAATCCGGACTGCGGCAAAGCGCCAAGGATACCGCACGGGCCCTGGCGGGCCCGCCGATGCTGGCCCTGACGGCTCAGTCGAGGACCTTGCCGTGGCGCCAATAGCCCATGAACGTGATGGACCGTTTGTCGATGCCGCAGTCCTTCACCAGATGGCGGCGGATGGCCATCACCGCGCCGGCCTCCCCTGCCACCCAGGCGTACAGGCCGGTGGCTTCGGCACTGGCCTGCTCCCAGAGGATGTCCTGGTCGATGTCGATCTCGGCCAGCGTCTGGTCGGCGCTGCGGGTTGCGGCGGGCCCGATCCGCGCGCGCACCGCCTCCTGCAGCCGCTGCCCGTGCGCGGCGCCCTCGCGTACCAGCCAGAACAACTGCGCCCCCCGCGGGGCCGCCAGCGGCAGCACGTCGGCCTCGTGCTGCACTTCCAGGAACGCCTGCACCTGCGGCGGATGCGGCCACTGCGCGAGCGCCTCGAGGATCCCGGCCACGGCCGGCAATGCGGTGTCGTCGGCCACCAGCAGGACGCGTCGCACGCCGGCCGGCGGCTTCCATTCGCAGCCCTGGCTGCTTTCGGCCACCTGCGCGTCCGGCGCCAGCAGGCCGATGCGGTCGCCGATGCGGGCGTGCATGGCCCAACGCGATGCGGGGCCGGTCTCGCCGTGCAGGACGAAATCGACGTCCACCTCGCCCAGTTCGGGGCGCAGCGCACGGAGGGTGTAGGTGCGCATCGGCGCGCGCTCGCCCTCGGGGAGCGCGCGGTAGCGGGCGTACCAGTCCGCGCCCTGCGGCACGTCGGGCGCCTCCTGGCCGGGCAACGGGAAAAACACCTTGATGCGCTGGTCAGGCCCCTCGGTCTTCATGTTGGCCACGTCGGGCGCGGCAAAGACCATGCGGGTCAGCGACGGGGAAAGGACGGTGCGCTGCTTGAGCGCGACGTCGAACAGGCGGTAGGTCGGCTGTGCAGCCATGCAATCACCCTGGAGTGCGGCGGACACGGGGTCCGCAGGGGAGCGTATTGGCTGTCGTGGTACACGAACTGGCTGGCGAGCGCACAGGATACGCCGGTGCCGCGGCGTGGCAATGCCGGCCTCGCCACGCGTGCACGGCGCGCACGCGTGGCGTGCACGCGGCTTACTCGATCGGGGTGAGCACGTCGCGACGCCGCTCGCGGTGCCGTTCCCAGTACCAGAACGAGGCGCCGATGGCGAAGAAGCCGGCGTAACCCAGCGCCAGATGCACCGGCCTGGCGCTGAGCAGCGGCGAGACCACGCCGGCCACCACGGTGTTGATCATCAACTGGATGAACATCTGCATCGACGAGGCCAACCCGCGCTGGTGCGGGTACATGTCCAGCACCGCCAGCGCCAGGATCGGGAAGATCAGCGCCATGCCGACGCCGCCGAGGAAGATCGGCAGCACGGCCCACGGCAGCATGATCTGCGGCACCGAGAACACGTAGCCCAGGTTGAGCAGCGCCGACACCGCGCACAGGCCGAAGCCGATCGCGATCTGGCGCTGCGCGGTGAGGCGCCCGGCCATGCGACCGGACAGGAACGAGCCCATCGTCATGCCGCCAATGGTGGGAATGAACAGCCACGCAAAGCCGCCCTCGCCCAGCTTGAGGTGCTGCATCACGAACACCGGCGCCGAGGCGATGTACAGGAAGATGCCGGAGAAATTGAATGCACCGGCGGCGGCCAGGCGCAGCAGGCGCGGGTTGGAGCCCATCCGCACATAGCTGCGCAGCAGTTCGCGCATCGACAGCGGCGTGCGCGCCTCCACCGGGTGGGTTTCCGGCAGCCACTTGCCGGTGGCGAGCAGCAGGACCACGCCGAACAGCACCAGGAACCAGAAGATCAGCGGCCAGTCGCCGCCGCCGAGCAGGATCCAGCCGCCGATGATCGGCGCGATTGCCGGGGCGACGCCGAAGATCATCGACACCTGGCTCATCAGCCGCTGCGCGTCGGCCCCGTGGTACAGGTCGCGGATCACCGCGCGGCCGACGATCACCCCGACCCCCGCGGTGACGCCCTGCAGCGCGCGGAACACCAGCAGCGTGGTCATGTCGCGCGACAGCGCGCAGCCGATCGAGGCACCGATGAACAGCACCAGCCCACCGATGATCACCCGCCTGCGCCCAAACGCATCGGACAACGGGCCGTGGGCCAGGCTCATCAGGCCGTAGAACAGCAGGTACACGCTGATGGTCTGCTGCACCGCCACCTGGTCGACCTGCATGCGCTCGCCGAGCAGCAGGAAGGCCGGGAAAATGGTGTCGATGGAGAACGGACCGAACATCGCCAGGCCTGCGAGCAGCAGGGCCAGGCGGCGGGTCGAGGGCGAGGCGGGCGTCATGCGGTCTTCCGTCTGGGCCATGCGTGAACGCACGGCGGGCGCCAGCCCGGAACGGGCGGCGCCAGATGAATACGAGGATCCGGCCATGATAGGCCTTTGCCGGCCCCGGTACCATGCCGACAAGGCCATCGACGCAGCTCCGGCGGCCCTCATTCATGTGCCATAAGGCCGTTGCCGGCGGGGACGCTGGGCTATAATCGCCTGGCACCATGGTGGGAGAAGCGGACACCCGCTGCCGAAGGCGCAACGCCCGTAATCGCTCAGGCCCGATACCACCCGCAGCAAAACTCTGGAGAGACCGGCCACTGCCGGCGCCGAAGGGGCACGAAGCACGCAGATGCGCGCTTTTAAACTCTCAGGCAAAAGGACAGAGGGGCACCCAGGAAGACCGCAAGGTCCGGTGGTTCGCGCGCGTCTGCGAAGCACCTCGACCCGGCCGCCTTCCGAACGTGCGTGCCCACTCTCCGAGATGCCAGCCATGTCCCCGAATACCTCCGCCCAGCGTGCCCCTACCCTGCGCGAGCTTGAACACAGCCACGCGTTCGTCGAACGCCACATCGGCCCCAACGACGCCGAAATCGCGCAGATGCTCGACGTGGTCGGCCACGCCTCGCTGGACGCGCTGACCGATGCGATCGTCCCGGCCGGGATCAAGTCGCCGGCACCGCTGGACCTGCCCGAGTCGCTGACCGAAGTGCAGGCGCTGGCCAAGATCCGCGCCATCGCCGACAAGAACCAGGTGTTCCGCACCTTCATCGGCCAGGGCTACTACGGCACGCTCACCCCGAACGTCATCCTGCGCAACGTGCTGGAGAACCCGGCGTGGTACACCGCCTACACCCCGTACCAGGCCGAGATTTCGCAGGGCCGCATGGAAGCGCTGATCAACTTCCAGACCCTGTGCGCCGACCTGACCGGCATGGAGATCGCCAACGCCTCGCTGCTGGATGAAGCCACCGCCGCCGCCGAAGCGATGACCCTGGCCAAGCGCTCGGCCAAGAGCAAGTCCGACACCTTCTTCGTGCACGACGCCGTGCACCCGCAGACGCTGGAACTGCTGCGCACCCGCGCAGAACCGCTCGGCATCGTGCTGCGCGTGGGCACCCCGGCCGAGGCGATGGACGCCGAAGCCTACGGCGTGCTGCTGCAGTACCCGGACACCTTCGGCCATATCGGCGACTACAAGGCACTGGCCGATGCCGTGCACGCGCGTGGCGGCCTGGTGGCCGTGGCCACCGATCTGCTCGCGCTGACCCTGATCGCCGCGCCCGGCGAATGGGGCGCGGACATCGTGGTCGGCAACTCGCAGCGTTTCGGCGTGCCGTTCGGTTTCGGCGGCCCGCATGCCGCCTTCATGGCCTGCCGCGACGCCTACAAGCGCTCGATGCCGGGCCGCCTGATCGGCGTGTCGGTGGATGCGCAGGGCAATCCTGCCTACCGCCTCACCCTGCAGACGCGCGAGCAGCACATCCGTCGCGAGAAGGCCACCTCCAACATCTGCACCGCGCAGGTGCTGCTGGCGGTAATGGCCTCGATGTATGCCGTTTACCACGGCCCGGACGGCCTGACCCGCATCGCCCGCCGCACGCACCGCCTGGCCGCGATCCTGGCCGCGGCACTGCGCGGCGCCGGCGTCAACGTGGGTGAACACTTCTTCGACACCCTGCACGTCAAGGGCATCGACGCCAAGGCGATCCACGCCAAGGCCGCGGCCGCGCGCATCAACCTGCGCGCGATCGACAGCGACGCGGTCGGCATCAGCCTGGATGAAACGACCACCCGCGCCGACATCATCGCGCTGGGCGAGCTGTTCGGTGCCAGCGTCGATGTGGAGGCGCTCGATGCGGCCACCGCCGATGCACTGCCGGCCGGCCTGGTGCGCACCAGCGCCTTCCTGACCCACCCGGTGTTCAACACCCACCACAGCGAGCACGAACTGCTGCGTTACCTGCGTTCGCTGGCGGACAAGGACCTGGCGATGGATCGCACCATGATCCCGCTGGGCAGCTGCACCATGAAGCTCAACGCCACCGCCGAGATGATCCCGGTGACCTGGCCGGAGTTCGCCAACATCCACCCGCTGGCCCCGGCCGACCAGGCCACCGGCTACAAGGAACTGATCGACGGGCTGGAAGCGATGCTGGTGGAGTGCACCGGCTATGACGCGGTGAGCCTGCAGCCGAACTCCGGCGCGCAGGGCGAGTACGCCGGCCTGCTGGCGATCCGCGCCTACCACCGCTCGCGCGGCGAAGGCCACCGCGATGTCTGCCTGATTCCGGATTCGGCGCACGGCACCAACCCCGCCTCGGCGCAGATGTGCGGCATGAAGGTCGTGGTGACCAAGACCGATGCCAACGGCAACGTCGACCTGGATGACATCCGCGTCAATGCGGAGAAGTACAGCGACCGCCTGGCCGCGCTGATGATCACCTACCCGTCCACGCACGGCGTGTTCGAGGAAGAGGTGGTGGACATCTGCGAGATCGTGCACAAGCACGGCGGCCAGGTGTACACCGACGGCGCCAACATGAACGCCCTGGTCGGCGTGGCCAAGCCCGGCAAGTGGGGCTCGGACGTGTCGCACCTGAACCTGCACAAGACCTTCTGCATCCCGCACGGCGGCGGCGGCCCGGGCGTGGGCCCGTGTGCGGTCAAGTCGCACCTCGCCCCGTTCCTGCCCAAGGTGCTGGGCGGCGAAGGCGATGTCGGCATGGTCAGCGCGGCCAGCTTCGGCAGCGCCTCGATCCTGCCGATCAGCTGGATGTACATCACCCTGATGGGCACCGCCGGCCTGCGCAAGGCGACCCAGGTCGCGCTGCTCAACGCCAACTACATCGCCAAGCGCCTGGCCCCGCACTTCAAGACCCTGTACACCGGCCGCAACGGGCTGGTGGCGCACGAGTGCATCCTGGACGTGCGACCGCTGGAGAAGACCTCCGGCATCGGCGCCGAGGACGTGGCCAAGCGCCTGATCGATTTCGGCTTCCATGCCCCGACCCTGAGCTTCCCGGTCGCCGGCACGCTGATGGTGGAACCGACCGAGAGCGAATCGCTGCACGAGCTGGACCGCTTCATCAACGCGATGATCCAGATCCGCGAAGAGATTGCCGCGATCGAGGACGGCCGCCTGGACCGCGAGGACAACCCGCTCAAGCACGCCCCGCACACCGCCACCGCGGTGTCGGCCAGCGAGTGGGCGCACGCCTACCCGCGCGAGCTGGCGGCCTTCCCGCTGGCGAGCCTGCGCCAGCAGAAGTACTGGCCGCCGGTGGCGCGCGTGGACAACGTGTACGGCGACAAGAACGTGATGTGTGCGTGCATCCCGGTGGATGCGTACAAGGAAGACGAGGGCGTGGAGGTCTGAGCCACCCCGCCCGGCTGCAACGAAGGACGGCCCGCGCAAGCGGGCCGTTTTTTGTTGCGGGGCGGTGCGTGGGTCGTGTGCTGCGGAGGGGGTTTGCCGCGCTGCGCGCGGTATCCACGCATGGCGTGGATCTACGGTGTTTTTACGTCGCGGGTCATTGTTCGGGCGGTATCCACACAGATCGATCATGATCCACGCCATGCGTGGATGCGCTTCGTTCCGGCGCCATGAACCCGGTCGGTCTTCTTCGGCTGGGGGTGAACGTCGGACGGGTTGGTTTCGCCGTGGTCGCCGGGCTTCGGTGGGCTTTGCCGCGCTGCGCGCGGTATCCACGCATGGCGTGGATCTACGGTGGAACGTCGCGGGTCATTGGCGGGGCCGTATGGACGCGGATCAATCGTAGATCCACGCCATGCGTGGATGCTCTCCGTTCCGGCGCCATGAACCCGGACGGTCTTCTTCGGCCGGGGTTGAACGTCGGGCGGGTTGATTGCGCCGTGGCCACGCGGCTTCGGCGGGCTTTGCCGCGCTGCGCGCTGTATCCACGCATGGCGTGGATCTACGGGGTTTTTACGTCGTGGGTCATTGCTGGGGCGTGTAGGCACGCGGATGCGATCGTGGGTCCACGCGTGGATCTACGGTGGAACGTCATGGGATTTTGGCTGGGCGGTATGTATGCGGATCCAATCGTAGATCCACGCCATGCGTGGATGCTCTCCGTTCCGGCGTCATGAACCCGGGCGGTCTTCTTCGGCTGGGGTGAACGTCGGGCGGTTCGGTGGCGCCGCGGTCGCCGGGCTTCGGCTGGCTTTGCCGCGCTGCGCGCGGTATCCACGCATGGCGTGGATCTACGGTGTTTTTACGTCGCGGGTCATTGCTGGGGCCGTATCCACGCATGGCGTGGATCTACGGTGCTTTTACGTCGCGGATCATTGCTGGGGCCGTATCCACGCATGGCGTGGATCTACGGTTTTTTACGTCGCGGTCATTGGCGTGGATCCACCGTGGGACGCCACGAGCCACGAGCCATGGGCGGCGGCCGGTGCGTCAGGCCTCGCCGTTCTTTCGGCGCACGCGTCGGGCGATTTCGCTGCTGATCGCGATCACCGCGGTCAGCGCGGCCATCGACAGGAACTGCAGGCGGGTGTGCGATTCGGAGAGCAGCAGGCCGAAGATCAGCGCGAGCACGCCCAGGCCGATCACGGTGAGGTACGGGTAGCCGGCCATGCGGAACGGCAGGCGGGTGCCGTCGCGGTTGGCGCGGTGGCGCAGGATCAGCTGGGACAGCAGCGAGATCGTCCACACCAGCAGGCAGGTGGAACCGACGATGTTGAGCAGCACCGGCAGCACCCTGTCCGGGAACAGCAGCTCCATCACGGTGGCGGCAAAGCCGAACAGTACGCTGGCCAGGACCGCGATGATCGGCACCTGGCGCGGGTCGGCCCAGCCCAGCACCGCCGGGGCTTCCTGGCGCTGGGCCAGCGAGTACATCATGCGCGAGGCGCCATACAGGTTGGCGTTGAGCGCCGACAGCAGCGCGATCACCGCGATCAAGGTGATCGCCGTGGCCGCCCCCGGGATGTTGGCCACCTGCAGCACGGCGGCGAACGGCGACTTCAGCGCTTCGCTGGTCCACGGCACCACCGCGATGATCACGCTCAGCGAGCCGATGTAGAACACCAGGATGCGCCAGGCCACGGTGCGGATGGCGCGGGCGATGCTGCGCTCGGGGTCTTCGGTTTCGGCGGCGGCCACCGCCACGATCTCGGTGCCGCCGAAGGCGAACACCACCACCAGCAGCGCCGCGCCGACGCCGGCCAGGCCCTTGGGCGCGAAGCCGCCGTGGTCGGTGAAGTTGGACAGGCCCGGCGAGGCCACGTCCGGCAGCCAACCCATCAACAGCGCGACGCCGATCAGGATGAAGGCGATGATCGCCACCACCTTGAGGATCGCGAACCAGAATTCGAACTCGCCGAAGTTCTTCACCCCGAGCAGGTTGATCGCGGTGAAGAACAGCATGAAGGCCAGCGCCGCCATCGGCACCGGCACCACCGGCCAGACCGTGGCCAGCAACCCGGCCGCCCCCACCGCCTCGGCGGCGATCACGATCACCAGCTGCACCCACCACAACCAGCCTACGGTGGCCCCGGCGGTGGCGCCCATGGCGTCGGCGGCATACACCGAGAACGCGCCGCTGGTCGGCTTGGCCGCGGCCATTTCGCCGAGCGCGTTCATCACGATGATCACCAGCGCACCGGCGACCAGATAGGACAGCAGCACCGCCGGCCCGGCGGCCTGCACGCCGACGCCGGAACCCAGGAACAGGCCGGCGCCGATCGCGCTGCCCAGGCCCATCATGATCAGCTGGCGGGGCTTGAGCGCGTGGCCCAGGCGGGTATCGGCGGGCGTGGTGGCGGGCGGCGGAGTCTGGGATGCGGGCATCGGAATCGCAGGCGGGCAACAGGTGCGACACGATACCCTGTCCAGCCGGCCGGCGGGATAGGCCACACGGCCCGGCCGGCCTCAGGCTTCGCTGCGCTCGCCGATCTGCGCCCGGTAGCCGCGCGGGGAGACCCCGACCTCGGCCTTGAACTTGCGGGTGAACGCGCTCTGGTCGGTAAACCCGCAGGCCTGGCCGATGCTGGCGATGCTGTCCGGCCCGTGCAGCAGGTGCACTGCCATCTGGATGCGCAGGCGCGTGAGCACCTGTTGCGGCGTCATCTGGAACACCTTGCGGAAGGTGCGCTCCAGCTTGGACAGCGAGAACCCGGTGATGTCCAGCAGGGTCTGCATGCGCACGTTCTCGGCGTAATGCGCGTTCAGATGCGCCAGCGCCAGTCGCAGCTGCTCGTACTGGGTGCCCAGGCTGTCTTTCTGGCCCAGGTCGCGCGAGATGCCGATCAGGCCCTTGACCTGGCCATCGACCAGCAGCGGCCGCTTGCAGGTCAGGCACCAACCCGGCTCGCGGTTGGCGAACAGGTGCAGCTCCATCAGGTTCTCGATCACCCGGCCGCCCAGCACCTGCTCGTCCTGGGTGGCGTAGTCGGCCCCCAGCCCGGTGGGATAGATTTCCGCGGCGGTGCGCCCGATCACCTCCTTGCGCGACTTCAGCCCCAGCCGGCGCAGCATGGTCTGGTTGATGTGCGTATAGCGCCCGTCGCGGTCCTTCATGAAGAACAGCACGTCGGGGATCGCATCAAACAGGGCTTCGATGTCGGCGGGTTCAACGCGCATGCGGCAGCGGGAGGCGGATGGACACCCGGCAAGGATACGCGCCTGGCCGCGCCCGACCCAGCGCCCGGCGGCCGCATGTGAAGCGTGGGTGCATGCCCCGCCCGGTTTTCGCACTGGCGATTAACGCGGGCACCGCCACTGTGAGGCGTTGAACCCACGCCAGCCCCCGGAGTGCCTCATGGCCGCCAGCAAGCCCCGCACCAAACCCGCCCCGCCCACCGACAGCCGTGGCGAGGGTGACGAACTGCACCAGCACGCCGGCGCCGGCCATCCCGCGCTGACCACCAACCAGGGCATCCCGGTGGCCGACAACCAGAACTCGCTGCGCGACACCCCGCGCGGGCCGACGTTGCTGGAAGACTTCATCCTGCGCGAGAAGATCACCCACTTCGACCATGAGCGCATCCCCGAGCGCATCGTGCACGCGCGCGGCAGCGCGGCCCACGGCTACTTCGAGCTGACCCGCTCGCTGCACGAGTTCACCCGCGCGCGCGTGCTCACCGAGGTCGGCGTACGCACCCCCGTGTTCACCCGCTTCTCCACGGTGGCCGGCGGCGCCGGTTCGGTGGACACCCCGCGCGACGTGCGCGGCTTCGCGGTGAAGTTCTATACCAAGGAAGGCAACTGGGACCTGGTCGGCAACAACATCCCGGTGTTCTTCATCCAGGATGCGATCAAGTTCCCCGACCTGATCCACGCGGTGAAGATGGAACCGGACCGCGCCTTCCCGCAAGCGGCCAGCGCGCACGACACTTTCTGGGATTTCGTCTCGCTGATGCCCGAGTCGATGCACATGATCATGTGGGCGATGAGCGACCGCACCATCCCGCGCTCGCTGCGCACGATAGAAGGCTTCGGCATCCACAGCTTCCGCCTGCTCGACGACGCGGGTGGGTCGACCTTCGTGAAGTTCCATTGGCGGCCCAAGCAAGGCATCCAGTCCACGGTGTGGGACGAGGCAGTGAAGCTGCAGGGCGCCGACAACGACTTCCACCGCCGCGACCTGTTCGAGGCGATCACCGGCGGCGACTTCCCCGAGTGGGAGCTGGCGGTGCAGCTGTTCAGCGAGGAAGAGGCCGAGGCGTTCCCGTTCGACCACCTGGACCCGACCAAGATCATTCCGGAGTCGCTGGTGCCGCTGACCGTGATCGGGCGGATGGTGCTGGATCGCTGGCCGGACAACTTCTTCGCCGAGACCGAGCAGGTGGCCTATTGCCCGGCCAACGTGCCGCCGGGCATCGACTTCAGCAACGATCCGCTGCTGCAGGGGCGGCTGTTCTCCTACCTGGACACCCAGCTCAGCCGCCTCGGTGGCCACAATTTCCACCAGATCCCGGTCAACGCGCCCAAGTGCCCGTTCGCCAATCATCAGCGCGATGGTCACATGCAGATGGGTATTCCCAAGGGCCGGGTAGCGTATGACCCCAGCTCGCTGCAGGACGACAGCCCGCGCGAGACGCGCGACGGCTTCCCCAGCCACGCCACCGCGCCCGACGATGGGGTGAAGGGGCGCGTGCGCGCGGCCAGCTTCGCCGACCACTACAGCCAGGCGCGGATGTTCTTCCGCAGCCTGGAAGTGCCCGAGCAGGCGCACCTGGCCTCGGCACTGGTGTTCGAGCTGTCCAAGGTGGAAACGGTCAAGGTGCGCGAGCGCACCGTGAGCCACCTGCGCAACATCGACGAGTCGCTGGCCAAACGGGTCGCTGCCGGCCTGGCGATGCCGGCCCTGCCGGATCCGGCACCGACCGCCACCCCGGCCAAGGATTTCCCGCGGGCGCCGGAAGTCCGCGTGATCGGCCGCACCAAGGACCTGCTGAAAGGGCGCTGCATCGGCATCCTGTTCGACGAAGGCTCGGATGCGGGGCTGATCAACAACCTGCGCAAGGCCGCGGAAAAAGCCGGGGCCAAGGTCAAGCTGGTCGCGCCGAAGATCGGCGGGGGCAAGCTCAGCGATGGCAAGACGCTGGCGGCCGATGGCCAGCTTGCCGGCACGCCGTCGGTGGTGTTCGACGCGGTGGCGGTGGTGCTCAGCAACGACGCGGCCAAGCGGTTGCAGAAGGAATCGGCGGCGATCGATTTCGTGGCCGACGCATGGGCGCACCTGAAGGCGATCGCCGCCGACGAGGGCGCGCAGGCCCTGCTCAAGGCCGCGCGCGTGGGCAACGATGCCGGCGTGGTCGAGGCCGAGGATGCCAAGGGCTTCCTCGCGGCCGCAGGCACCCGGCAGTGGGCACGCGAGCCGAAGGTGCGCACGCTGGCCTGAGCCCATTCGACGATCACAGGAGCGCGCGCATGCCCCGCGGTGACAAATCCGGCTATACCGACGCGCAGAAGCGCCAGGCCGAACACATCGAAGAGAGCGAGAAGGAACAGGGGCGCGGCGAGGACGCCGCCGCGCGCATCGCCTGGGCGACGGTGAACAAGCAGGACGGCGGCGGCAAGAAGCATGCGCCGGCCAGCAAGGCAGCGGTGAAGAAGACAGCCACGAAGAAGACTGCGGCCAGCAAGAGCGCAACGAAGAAGACCGCGCGCTGAAACAACGCATGGATGCTGCAGCCCAGGCTGCAGCATCCGCGCGCATTGCCCGCCCGGCGCGGGGCTCAGCGTGCGGCGGCGGCGGCGGCCGGCCGTGCCGCCGGCGCAACGGCGCCGGTTGGCTGCACCACCACCGACTGCATGCGCTTGATCGCCGAGATCGGCACGGCCTCCGCACGATGCTGCTGCGGCCACCACAGGAACACGAACGCACTGCTGCTGCCGAGCAGCCGCGCGTCGCCCGGCAGCGGCGCACCATCACCGGCGAGGTGGACCACCACCCGGGTGCCCTGCCCCGCATCGCGGATATTCTCGGCCTTGTTCAGCGAGTAGATCGCCGCGCCGAGGGCCATGTAGCAGACCACCGCCACGGACACGCCGGTCAACGGGCGCAGCCCGGAAATGTCCCAACTGGTGAGCCAGGAGCGCGAGAACACCACGCGCCATGCCCAGTGCCGCGCCCGCAGCGCCTCCACCTTGTCCGGGTTGCGCCGGCGCAGCGTGTCCGGCCAGGTCACCAGGATCGCCAGCAGCATGCCGCCGCCCAGGATGCCGGCATAGGCCGGATCGCGCAGGCCGGCGACCAGGAAGTCGCTGATCTGCAGGTAATCCAGGATCGACAACTGGAAGCGCAGGTAGAAGAAATAGCTCGACCACAGGCCGAGCAGCGACAGCAGCACGTAGCCGGCGCTCACGATCAGCGCCGGTTCCTGGCGCAGCAGCCGCCACAGTTCCATCACCACCGAGTCTTCATTGCCCCGCACCGCCGGCAGCACCGACCAGTCGGTGGGCGTGCCGTCTGCCGGCGCCGGCAGCGGCGCGGCACCGAGGTGCGCGATGGCCGGCACATCGCCGTGGATGTCGCCCTGTTCCCGGTTGTCCATATCGTCCCCTGTTGCCCCGGCCAGAGCATCGCCGATATCGGCACGGGGTGGAAGGCGGCCTTGGGGGCCCCGGCCTTGGCATGGACGGCCCGGCATCGGCGATACTCCCCGCACGCCGCCACCCGCGGCCCCCGAGGAGCACGCATGCGCAGTCCGTCGCTGTTGGCCATGATGGCCCTGTTGTTGCCCTTCAACGGCCTGGCCCAGAGCGACTGGCGCAATGCCGACGGCACGCCGATGGCGCAGCGCTCGGCCAGTGCCGCCGCGCGTGGCTTCAGCGCCAGTCTGGTGGTCACCGACAACCCGCAATGGCGCGCCATCTGGGACGCCACCACCGGCGACCAACCGCGCTTCGAGGCCGCCCAGGACGTGCGCAACGGCGGCGAACTGTACATCGTGGCCTTCCTGTCCAATCCGCTGCCCGGCGCCGATGGCACCAGCAACGTGCGCTGCGACGTGCGGGTCAACCGCCCGGATGGCAGCGCGACCATGGACCAGCGCGACCTGCCCTGCTTCCAGGGCCGGCCCGGGGCCGATCCGGGCCTGATCTACCTGTCCTCCGAGGGCGTGCGCTTCCTTGCCGAAGCCACCGACCCGCGCGGCACCTGGACGGTGAGGATCACCCTGACCGACGCCAACCGCGGCGTGGCATTACCGCTGCAGGCCACCTTCAATGTTCGCTGACGCCGCCTCGGCACCGTCGCGCTCGCAGCGAACGCTGCATCGCCAGCATCGAGACCCAAGGAAAACAGCATGACCCGTTGGATCGGCGCGTTCCTGTACCTCTCCAGCCTGATCGCGGTGCTGGTCACCGCCTCGCACCTGTCCGGCGTGCTGGCACTGTTTCCGGCCGCGTCCCTGACCGGCCCGGGCGGCCACCTCCCGCTCATGACCCACTTCAACGCGCAGTGGCTGCCGCAGTCGCCGCTGCTGCTCTGCGGCGTCGGCGTGGCCACGCTGCTGGCCGCTTTGTACGTCTGGCGCGCGCAGCGCGGCGCACCGCATCGCGCCTTCGTGCTGGCCACACTGGCCGCACTGAACTACTTCAGTGCCCTGTTCTGCAGTCTTATGCTGTTGGTGACCTGGTTCTACCTGCCGCGGCTGATGCTCCCGGGGTGATGCGCTCAGGGCGCTGCACCCGCGCCGGGGCATACATGGATGTGCGGTCCGGTCGAGCGCCTGCGCGCGGATCGGGGTGAGCTCCGTTGCGATGCCCGGTACCCATGCGCGTCGCAGCCCTCCCCGACGCAGACCGATCCGGCGGTGCTGCGCCACATGGCCGGCCCGCCCAGCAGCGCTGGCCTTGAGCGGGCACCCTTCACCCTGCAACGCGTCCAGCGCCCGCAGGCGCAGCACCAACCTCACCGGGTCGTGGGACGGGCCATCCGGGCCGGGCCGGGCGATGTCACGTTGCCCCGTCGCCCGCACTGCCTGTCGTCGCTGAAAACGCGCGCGTGGCCGGCGCCACGCACGCGGGGGGCATGCACCACGCCTCCGGCGTGCGTCGATACCGCGCCGTCAGGCCGCGCGTTTGGCCGCCGTGCGCAGCGCGTGGCCCTGCTCCAGCTTGAACACGGCCACCGATTCGGTGAGCGCGTGTGCCTGCTGCTCCAGCGAGCGGCTGGCCGCGGTGGCCTCTTCGACCAGGGCCGCGTTCTGCTGGGTCACCTGGTCCATCTGCACCACCACCTGGTTGACCTGTTCGATGCCCGCGGCCTGCTCCTTGGTGGCGGCAGCGATATCGCTCATCAACTGGTTGGTGCGCGCGCTGGCCTGGGTCAGGCGCGCGATCGCCGCCTCCGATTCCACGGTGACGCTGAGCCCGGTCCTGACCTTCTCGCTGGACGCGTCGATCAGGTCCTTGATCTCCTTGGCCGCGGTGCCGGCGCGCTGGGCCAGGGTGCGCACTTCGCTGGCGACCACGGCGAAACCGCGGCCGTTCTCGCCGGCGCGGGCCGCTTCCACCGCCGCGTTCAAGGCCAGGATGTTGGTCTGGAACGCGATCCCATCGATCACCGAGGAAATCTCGCCGATGCGCGCCGAGGAGGTGTCGATCTCGCTCATGACCTTGGCCATCTGCGCGATCGCCTGCTCGGTGGCGCGTACCGCGGCACCGGCCGCGTGCGCTTCGTGGTCGGCCTGGTTGGCCAGTTCGGCGTTCTGGCGCACGGTGGACGTCAGCTCTTCCATCGAGGCAGCCGCCTCTTCCAGGTTGGCGGCCTGCTGTTCGGTGCGGCGCGACAGATCGTTGTGGCCGGCGGCCAGTTCCTGCGCGGCGTCGTTGATGCTGCCGGCCGCGCCCTGGATCTGCTGGACGATGCCGGTCAGCTGCGCGGCGGTGACATTGGCGTCGTCGCGCATCTGTGCGAACACGCCCTCGTAGTGGCCGGTCATGCGCGAGGTCAGGTCGCCGGTGGAAATCGCGCGCAGCACCTGGGACAGGTCGGCGATGCTGGACTGCGAGCTGGCCATCATGCCGTTGAGGTTGGCGACCATCGCGCGGAACTGGAACTGGAACGCGGCCTCATCGCCACGCACCGAGAAATCGCCGGCGCGCGCGGCGCTGGCCAGGGTGTCGATCTGCTGGTTGATCGCCATCAGGCTGGCCTTGACCGTGGCCATGGTGCGGGTCAGCAGCGCCTTCTCGCCCGGGTAACTGTCGAGGTCGCGGCTGAGCTCGCCGATGGCGTACTCGCCCATCACATCGACCATGTGCGACTGCACGTCCACGTGCGAGCCGACCAGCTCGTTGGTCGCGCGCAGCATGCGCCCGTAGTCGCCCGGCAATGCGGCGGCATCCATGCGGTAGCTGATCGCACCGGCTTCGTGCTGCTGCGCCATCTGCAACTGCGCGGTGATCGCGGCCTGCACGTTCTGGCGCACGCTGCCCATCGCATTGCCGAGCAGGGTCAGTTCATCGCGTCCGCCCAGGCGGAAGTCCTGGTCCAGCTCGCCACGGGCCATGCGGTCGGCCAGGCCCACCGCACGTGCCAGCGGCCCGGTCAGGCTGCGGCCGATCAGCACGGAGGCGGCGATGCCGACCAGCAGCGCGATCCCGCCCAGGACCAGCAGCTGCAGCAGGGTGCGTTCGCCCAGACGGATCGCCTCGGCGGCTGCCGCGCGGCTTTCCTTTTCCTCATACGCCACGCCGTTGGCGAGCGCCTTGTTCCAGCCGTTGGCCGCTTCCTGCACCGGGCCCAGGGTGAGGGCGACCGCCGCGGGGAAGTCGCCCTGCCCCATCAGCTCGCTGGTCTGCTTGTTCAACGGGCGCGCGACCGCACGCCTGGCCGCGATCTGCTCACCGATCTTCTTGCCCGCCGCATCGCCCGGCAGCGCCTGGTAGGCGGTCCAGCTGGCCTCGTAGCGCTTGACCAGGTCGGCGATGCGCGCCTCGTCGGCGTCGCGGTCCTGCCCCTGGCGGATCAGCATCTCGCGGCGCACCACCATCATCTGGTTGTTGGCGTCGAGCATCTCCGACAGCAGCCGCACCTTGGCCACGCCGACGTCGACCACGTCCTGCATCGCATGCTTCTGCACCGCGCTGCCGGTGGCACCGGTGGCGACCACGGCCGCGACCAGCAGCAACAACAGGCCGAAGCCCATACCTAGACGCCAGACGACGCTGACGTTCCTCAAGAAATCCATGACTGCATCCAAACGTGGGGGGTGCCGGGTTATCGGCCCACGCGGGCGCGTTCTTGATCACGTAGTCTTAACGGAACGGCGTCGGTTCACGTTTGGGGTGGATGTGTCGGAGGCTCCAGGGCGAGGGGGCGGCCGACGGGCGCCCGGTCAGTCGTCCAATCCGGCTGCCCGGCGCACCTGGTCGCAGGCGATGATCAAATCCAGCACCAGGCGCTCACTGACGTCCAGTTCGCCCTCGTACTCTGCGACATTGCGCTGCTGATGGCACTTGTCCAGCACACGCCATACCTCTGGCCCCAAGCCGGGCGTATGCGGAAGGACCTGGAAAACAATGTAGCGCTGCGCCGGCCGAAAGCCGTGTTGTCGCAGCGCGCTCAAACACAGCGCGTGCGCCGCGTTGTAGGCCAGGTCGAAGCGGCTCTCCAGGGAAAGCGAGGTATTGCGTGCATCGTGCAACCGGGCCAGTCCTGATCGCTGCAACCCTGCGATTTCCCGCGGATCAGGCCGTTCGGCGCTGAGGGATTTACCCGGTCCGGCCAGATTGTCCAGCGCTGAGATCATCATGTTCTCCAATGACCCAGATCTTGGGCTGCTCCAGCACGCGCATCAAGAAGGAATTTTGATCGTGAACCCGCGATGTGAATTCAGCGCTTGAATACAGGGTCGGATGCACCGGTCGCCCCAGCCGCCCCTCGGCCCCATCCAACGCTTGCATCACTTCGGCATAGCCGAGCGTGTCGGACAGGATCATGAGATCGATGTCGCTGCGTGCGGTATCGGTACGCTTGGCAATGGAGCCGTACACGAACGCGGCGGCGATCTGCTCCTGCAGCGGCAGCAACGCCTCGCGCAGTGGCGCGGCCAGACCGACGGTCTTCTGCACGATCGCCACCAGTTCGTCATGGATCGGAGACTCGGCGCTGGCCTGGTAGCGCTTCTGGTTACCCGATGCCCTGACGCTGACCAAGCCGGCAGCGGCCAGCTTGGCCAACTCCCGCTGCACCGCACCGGAGCCCGCGCCGATCGATGCAATCAGCTCCGCTACCCCGAACGCGCGATGCGGCTGTCCGAACAACATCCCCAACACGCGTTGCTGGGTCTGGGTGAACAGAGCGTCAGCCAAGCCAGATGATCGGTTGGACGGAAGGCGACGTGCGGTAGATTTCGTACCCATATTGGGTACGTTAATACCCATATTGGGTATTTGCAAGCAGCTCAGGTTCCAGGCGCGCGGCCCTGGCACAACGAAAAAGCCCCGCGTTCGCGGGGCTTTTCGCTGTTGCGTTACGCATGGCCGGTTGGCGGTGCCGAGCGTGGCTCGGCACGACCGGGGCTCAGGCGAACGGATCCTGCAGGACCATGGTGTGGTCGCGGTCCGGGCCGGTGGAGACGATGCTCACCGGGCAGCCCGCCAGCTCTTCCAGCGCGCGCAGGTAGGCGCGGGCGGCCGGCGGCAGGTCGTCCCAGTTGGTGATGCCATGGGTGTTCTCGGTCCAGCCCGGGAACTCCAGGTACACCGGCGTGCACTCTTCCCAGCCCTGCGCGTCCAGCGGCGCGTATTCGGTGCGCTTGCCACGGTATTCGTAGGCGATGCAGACCTTCAGCTTTTCCATGCCGTCCAGCACGTCCAGCTTGGTGATGCACAGGCCGCTGATGCCGTTGATGGCCACGGCGCGCTTGAGCGCGACGATGTCCATCCAGCCGCAGCGACGCGGACGGCCGGTCGAGGCGCCGTACTCGGCGCCGCGATCGCGGATGCCCTGGCCGATTTCGTCATCCAGCTCGGTCGGGAACGGGCCGCCGCCGACGCGGGTCGCGTAGGCCTTGGCGATGCCCAGCACGTAGTCGATCGCGTCCGCGCCCACGCCGGCACCGGCCAGTGCGCCGCCGACGGTGGTGTTGGAGCTGGTGACGTACGGGTAGGTGCCGTGGTCGATGTCCAGCAGCGCGCCCTGGGCGCCTTCGAACAGCACGCGCTTACCCTGCTTGCGCAGGTCGTGCAGGATGCCGGCGACGTCGGACTTCATCGGCTCGACGTACTCGCCGAAGGCCAGCGCTTCGTCGTAGGTCTTCTGGAAGTCGACCGCGTCGGTCTTCAGGTAATTGGTCAGCACGAAGTTGTGGTAATCCAGCGCGGTGCGCAGGAGTTCTTCCAGCTGCTTGGGGTAATGCAGGTCGGCGATGCGGATGCCGCGGCGCGCCACCTTGTCTTCGTACGCCGGGCCGATGCCACGGCCGGTGGTGCCGATCGCCTTGCCACCGGCAGCGCGTTCGCGCGCCTGGTCCAGGGCGATGTGGTACGGCATGATCAGCGGCGCGGCCGGGGAGATCTTCAGGCGCGAACGCACTTCCACGCCGGAGGTTTCCAGCTCGGCGATTTCCTTCTGCAGCGCAGCCGGGGAGATCACCACGCCATTGCCGATCAGGCACAGCGCGTCTGCACGCAGGATGCCCGACGGGATCAGGTGCAGCACGGTCTTCTTGCCATTGATGACAAGGGTGTGGCCGGCATTGTGGCCGCCCTGGAAACGCACTACGGCACCGATTTCCTCGGTGAGCAGATCGACGATCTTGCCCTTGCCTTCATCGCCCCACTGGGCACCAAGCACTACGACAGACTGACCCATGATGGGCTCCTCATATGTTGCGGCCATCGGGGCCGCGGACGGGTAAACCATGGCAGGGCTGGCCAGCGCGGGGGTGGCGGCTCCAAACGGGGAGCGGCCGGCGATGGAAGGCCCAGACACGGAAAAAGCCGAACGGGGAGGCCCGTCCGGCTTTTGTGCATTATCCGGGTTTCCGGGGTCCGGTGCCACCCTGGCCGCGGCCGTCTTCACCCGCCGCTCAGCCCTGCGCTGTCGCGCCCGGCCAGGCGGGCCGGCACCGATCCGGTCGCGACCGCGCCGCCTAGTGTTTCAGCCACCACAAGGTGGTCAGGCCGGCCAGCAGGATCACCCCGCCCCAGCGGCGCAGGGCGACGCTGGGCAGCATCAACAGGTGTTCGGCCATGCGCTTCCAGGCCCGTGGTGCGGCGAACAGGAACAGGCCTTCGAGGACGGCGACCAGACACACGGCCGAAAACAGGTCTTTCATGCATGCAACTCCGGAAAAAGCACGGGGCCCGGTTGTGTGACCGGGCCCCGTGGACGCAGGATCGAGCGGACGCGACCCTGGCGATGTCGCCTCAGCGATCGTTCTTGAGGTACTGCAGGAACGGGTCGTTCTTGTCGAGCACGATCACGCCGTTGCCGTCGGCCATCGAACCGCGATACGCCTCCAGGCTGCGGTAGAACGCGTAGAACGACGGATCGGCCGCGCCGGCCTTGCCGTAGATGCGGGCGGCTTCGGCATCGCCGGTACCGCGCATCTGCTGCGCATCGCGTTCTGCTTCGGCCACGATCACGGTGCTGTCGCGGTCGGCCTGGGCACGGATGGTCAGCGACTGCTCCTCACCCTCGGCGCGCAGCTTGGCCGCTTCCTGCTTGCGCTGGGCGCGCATGCGCTCGTACACATCGTTGATCACCTGGCTGTCGGTGGGCAGGTCGATCTGCTTGATGCGCAGGTCGATGATCTGCATGCCCAGGTCCTTGACCGAGGTGTTGATGCCGGTCAGCTGGTTGGCGATCAGTTCGCTGCGGTCACCGGAGACCAGCTGCTGCAGCGTGCGCGAGTTGATCTGGTTGCGCAGCGAGTCGGTGATGATCGGCGCCAGGCGGGCGTTGGCCACGCTGGCATCACCGCCGGTGGCGCGGTAATAGTCGCGCACGTCGGAGATGTAGCCGATGGCGAAGAAGTCGACGCTGACGTCCTTCTGCTCGGCGGTGAAGTAGCGCGCCGGCGCGGTGTCGAGCACCTGGAAGCGACGGTCGAACACCCGCACGGTCTCCACCAGCGGCACCTTGAAGTGCAGGCCCGGCTTGATGTCCGCACGGACCACCTTGCCCAGGTTGAGCACCATCGCGGTCTGGTCCTCACGGACCACGTACACCGAGCCCAGCAGGGCCAGCAGGGCGGCCACGGCCAGCCCGATCCAAAGGGAACTCTTCATCGGCTGACTCCTTCACGACCGGTCGGGCGGGTGGTCGGGCGCTCGGTGTTGCGTACGCCGTCCACCGGGGTGCTGGCCGGCAGCGACGGCAGCATCACTTCCGGGGTGATGGCCGGGGCGGCCGGGGCGGCGCCGGTACGGTTGTCGGCCGGCATCGGCACGTAGATCAGCTGGCGGCCATCGCCACCGATGATCTTGCGGTTCTGGCCCAGCACCTGCTCCACCGTTTCCAGCCACAGCCGCTTGCGGGTGACCTCCGGGGCGTCCTTGTACTGGACCTGCAGCAGGCTGAAGCGCTCGGCATCACCCTGGGCCTTGGAGACCACGGCCTGCTTGTAGCCTTCGGCGGTGGTGCGGGCACGCGAGGCCTGGCCGCGGGCTTCCGGGACCACCTTGGCCGCGTAGGCCTGGGCTTCGTTGATCAGGCGTTCCTTGACCTGCTGGGCGCCGTTGACCTCGTCGAAGGCCGGCTTCACTTCTTCCGGCGGACGCGCGTCGGGCAGGGTCAGCCCGGTGACCGACAGACCGGTGCGATAGGCCTTCAGCGCTGCCTGCAGGCGCTCTTCGGCGACCACGGCCAGCGGGCCGCGGTTGTTGAGCACCGCGTTGAGGTCGGCACGGCCGACCTGCTCACGCACCGCGCTCTGCGCGGACTGCTCCAGTACCTGGTCGGCCGCGACCGTGCCGAACAGGTACAGGCGCGGATCGTCGATGCGGTACTGCACGTTGACCGACACGTTGACGATGTTCTCGTCACGGGTCAGCACCGGCACCTGGCTGCTGAAGGTCTTGATCTGGGTGGCGTTGACCTTGTCGACCGACTCGATCGGCCACGGCAGCTTGATATTGGGACCGGGCTGCAGGATCCGCGAGAACTGGCCGAAGCGCAGCACGACCCCGCGTTCCTGTTCGCCGATCAACTGGAAGCTGGAGAACACCAGCAGCAGGACCACCGCGCCGGCGACCCATCGCAGGACGTTGCCGTCGAACATGTCCTTGAGCGGACCGGGAAAACCGCCCCAACCGCCCCCGTTGCCGCTGCCGCGGGGACCGAATGGCCCCCGTCGATTCTCGTCGGGACCTTGTCCGCCCTTGTTGCCGCCGGGTGTATTCCAGGCCATGCACGCTCCATCAGTGAAAGGTTGCCTGCGGGTCATTCCGCACCGTCAACCGTGAATCCTGCTCGATTCTACAAGATGGGGCCGATCGACAGGATTGGAAGGGCAAGGCCGCAGCGGGGCGCGATTCATCCCGCGCCGCCGCCGGGGGCCACTGCGGGTAAGGTGGGTCCATCCTTCCCCTGTCAGGCATCTTCATGGCTATCCCCGACCGGTTCAACGCCTTCCGCATCCACCAGGACGACAACGGCCACCGCAACGGCATCGAGTCGGTCGCGCTGGACCAGCTCAACCCGGGCGAGGTGGTGATCCGCGCGCACTGGTCCTCGGTGAACTACAAGGACGCCCTGGCCGGCACCGGCCAGGGCCGGATCCTGCGCCGGTTCCCGCTGGTGGGCGGGATCGACGTGGCCGGCACGGTGGTGGCCTCGACCGACCCCGCGTACCGCGAGGGCGATGCGGTGCTGGCCACCGGCTGCGGGCTCAGCGAGACCCGCGATGGCGGCTACAGCCAGTACGTCCGGCTGGAATCGGCCGCGGTGATCGCCCAGCCCGCCGGCCTGAGCCCGCGCGAGGCGATGGTGCTGGGCACCGCCGGCTTCACCGCCGCGCTGGCGCTGCTGCGCATGACCGACAACCGGCTCACCCCGGCCCACGGGCCGCTGGCGGTCACCGGCGCGACCGGCGGGGTCGGCTCGCTGGCAGTGGCCATCTTCAGCCGCGCCGGCTTCGAGGTGCACGCGATCAGCGGCAAGGCCGACCAGGCCGACTTCCTGCGCGGCCTGGGCGCCAGCCAGGTGCTGCCGCGCGACGCGCTGGCCTCGACCCGCCCGCTGGAATCGGCGCGCTTCGGTGGCGGCCTGGACAATGCCGGTGGGCCGATGCTCGCCAGCCTGCTGGCGCAGACCGTGCCCTACGGCAGCGTGGTCAGCGCCGGGTTGGCGGCCAGCCCGGCGCTGGACATGACGGTCATGCCCTTCATCCTGCGCGGCGTGTCATTGCTCGGGGTGTCCTCGGCGGCCGCCCCGCGCGCGTTGCGCGAGCAGGTCTGGCAGCGCCTCGCCGGCGAGTGGAAGCCACGCCACCTGGCGGCGATCTGCACGCGCGAAGTGGCCCTGGACGGGCTGCCGGCGGTGTTCGAGGCGATGCTGGCCGGCGGCTCGCTGGGGCGCACCGTGGTGCGGATCGACTGAGCGTCGCAGGCAGGCGACGGACGGCAGGCCGGGAGCTTCCCGGCCATGCGCGCGCAGCACTACACTGCTGGGCATCACATGGGGAACAACATGGCACGCATTCTGATCGTCGACGATTCACCGTCGCAGCTGCTGGGGATACAGCGCATCGTCGAAAAGCTCGGGCACCAGATCCTGACCGCCACCGATGGTGCGGCCGGCGTGGAAGCGGCCAAGGCGCAGCTGCCGGACCTGGTGCTGATGGATGTGGTGATGCCCAACCTCAACGGTTTCCAGGCCACCCGCACGCTGGCCCGCGATGCCAGCACCAAGCACATCCCGGTGATCCTGGTGACCACCAAGGACCAGGACACCGACCGCATGTGGGGCATGCGCCAGGGCGCCAAGGCCTACATCACCAAGCCGTTCTCCGAGGACGAGCTGTCCGAGGTGCTGGAGCGGGTCTTCAGCAACCAGGAACCGCCGGCGCCGTAAGCGCCGCGGCGCGCCGCATGCCGACGCCGGGTCGGCATGCAGCGCCCGCAGGTACCCGCCGTCGGCCGGTACCCACCTGCGGCACGTACCGACCGTTGGCCGGTACGCCCGTCAATCAGACCTTCTCGCCAAATGCCTTGGCCAGCGCCTTGTAGGCCTTTTTCTGCGCTTCTTCGGTGGGCGCCGGGGCCACGATTTCCAGTTCGACGATCTGGTCGCCGTCGGGATTGCCCGGCAGGCCCCGCCCACGCAGGCGCAGCTTGCGCCCGGCATCGGACTCGGCCGGCACCTTCAACTCCACCGAGCCACCCAGCGTGGGCACGCTGATGCTGGTGCCGAGTGCGGCCTGCCACGGCGTCACCTGCAGGGTGTACAGGATGTTGCGGCCGTCCACCTCGAACTGCGGGTGCTCGGCGTACTCCACTTCCAGCAGCAGGTTGCCGCCGCCGGTGCCCTGCCCGGTCAGGCGGATCACCTGGCCCGGGCGGATGCCCTTGGGCACGCGCACATCCAGCTGCTTGCCGTTGACGTTGATGCGCAGGCTGTCACCCTGGTGGGCGGCCTCCAGTGGCACCGACAGCTTGGCGCGGGTGTCGCGGGTGGGCTGCGGGCCCTGGCTGGCGCCGCCGAAACCACTGGCGCGGCCGCCACCGCCGCGCTGGCGCGCGAACAGGCTCTCGAAAAAGTCGCTGAAGCCGCCACCGCCGGCCCCGCCGCCAAACACTTCCTCATAGTCGAAGCCCTGCCCGCCGCCGTAGTTCGGCGGCGCATGGAACTCCTCGCCGGGCCGGTAGCCCTGCGCCTTGAGCTGGTCGTAGGCGGCGCGCTTCTGCGGGTCGCGCAGCGCTTCATAGGCCTCGTTGACGGCCTTGAACTTGTCTTCCGCGCCGGCCTCCTTGCTGACGTCGGGATGGTACTTGCGCGCCAGCCGGCGGTAGGCGGTCTTGATTTCCGCGTCGCCCGCGCTCGGTTCCACCCCGAGCGTGGCGTAGTAGTCCTTGAATTCCATCGATACACCTCGAATAAGTTCGGTCGCCCGCGCCGGCGGGCACCGTCCCGACAATTCTAGCGGCTGGCGCCGGCCGTGCCGTGACGCCCCGGCATGATCCTGCGCAATGCGCCCACGCCGCAGGGCGCCCATGCTGGCCCCTGCTGCACCGCGTTGCCGTTGACATGGGTCTGCAGCACCGGTTTTCAACGTTTTGACGCCGCCATCCCACCCCGCTCACTACGCTGGGCGCGTCCAAGGAGTCCGCATGACCATCCAAGCAGGCGACCGCATTCCCGAAGTCACCCTCAAGCGTATCCGCGAGGGCATGGAGACCATCGATACCCATGCCCTGTTCGACGGCCGCCGCGCGGTGCTGTTCGCGGTACCCGGCGCGTTCACCCCGACCTGTTCGGCCCGCCACCTGCCCGGCTATGTGGAGCACTTCGCCGATTTCCGCCATCGCGGTATCGACGTGTTCTGCATGGCGGTCAACGATCCGTTCGTGATGAAGGCCTGGGGCGAAAGCCAGCATGTACCCGATGGCCTGCAGCTGCTGTCCGACGGCAATGGTGAATTGACCCGCGCGCTCGGCCTGGAAATGGATGCCAGCAGCTCGGGAATGGGCCTGCGCTCGCGCCGCTTCGCGCTGTATGTCGAGGACGGCGTGGTGCGGCAGGCCTTCATCGAGGACCCCGGCCAGTTCGAGGTGTCCTCGGCAACTTACGTGCTGGCGCATCTGCCCAGCTGAACCCACGCAACAAAGGAACCCGGCCAGCCATGTCAAAGCCAGCCAAGCACACTCCGCAACCCGCCGCCAACGACCACCCCGCCCAGGACGCCGCACGGCCGCCGGGCATCAGCGATACCGCCACGCTGCGCGCCAAGGCGCGCAAGGACATCGAGGATGGTGCGATCACCGACAGCTACACCGCCGATCGCCAGGCGGTGATCAAGCTGCTCAACGATGCCCTGGCCACCGAGTACGTGTGCGTGCTGCGTTACTACCGCCACTATTTCATGGCCAAGGGCATGCTCGCCGACGCGGTCAAGGCCGAGTTCCTCGAGCACGCCCAGCAGGAGCAGGCGCACGCCGGCAAGCTGGCCGAACGCATCGTCCAGCTCGGTGGCGAACCGGACCTCAACCCGGCCACGCTGACCGCGCGCTCGCATGCCGAGTACAAGGAAGGCAAGGACCTGCGCGACATGGTCCGCGAGAACCTGATCGCCGAACGCATCGCCATCGACAGCTATCGCGAGATGATCAACTTCGTGGGCGACAAGGACACCACCACCAAGCGCATCCTCGAAGAGATCCTGGCGCAGGAAGAGGAACACGCCGACGAGTTCGCCGACCTGCTGGATGGGTGGATCGGGGAATAACCCCGCGATCACAGCCCCGCGGCACCCCGGAACGCTGGTGCCGGCCGTTGGCCGGCCCTAGCGCGTGACCTGCGGCGGGCACGTCAGCGCAGGATGCGGAACCGCACCTGGGTCCAGGCGCCATCGGCGGCCAGTGCGGTGAGCGTATGCTCGCCCACTTCCTCGAAGTCACGCTGGAACAGGCGCGCGCCTTCGGTACGCGCGATCCAGCGCCCGTCCAGCAACCAGTCCACGCTGTTGTCATTGCCCAACGCTCGCAACTGCAGGCGCACGCCGTGTTCGGCATTGGGCGCGCGCGCCAGCGTGGCGCGGTCGTTGAGGCCATCGATGTGCAGGCTGCCACCGCTCTCGCGGCCATCGTCGCTGCAGTCCGGCGACAGCGCCGGCAACTGCGCCGCATGCCGCTGCGCCTGCGGCAGCCAGGGCGACAGCAAGGCGGGCCAGCGCGCGATCTCGCGCGTCTCGATCTCATGCGGGAGGCGGCAATCCGGCGACAGCCGCAACCCGGTGCGTGCATCCACGTTGAAGCGCTGGCGGCCGGGCTGCCACAGGCGCGCATCGCGCTCGGCAAACGTCGGTGGCACCACACCGTCCAGGATGAAGGCATCCAGGCGACGCTGGCATAGCGCGTCTTCGGTGCGTTCGGCGAGTTCACCGGTCGGCCAGCAGATCGTCTCGCGGGTCACGTTCGCCGGCGTCGCCGCCGCGCTGGCATCGCCGGCCTGGCGTGGCAGGCTGTCCACCACCTCGAACATCAACGGCAACGCGGTCACCGCGCCGTACTGCCCCGGCAGCGGCGTGCCATCCGGCCGTCCCACCCACACGCCCACCGTGTAGTGACGGGTGCCGCCGATCGCCCACGCGTCGCGGTAGCCGTAGCTGGTGCCGGTCTTCCAGGCCACGCGCGGGCGCCCGGTCACATCGAAGGTGCCGCTGCCGTAGCCGGGGCGCGGATTGGATTCGAGCACCTCGCGGGTAATCCAGGCCGCACCCGGCGACATCAGCCGGCGTTCGATCACCGGATCGGCCGCGGTGTAGCGCACGCGCCCGGCGATGCCGTTGCGGTTGAATGCGGCAAATGCGCCGACCAGGTCCTCCAGCCGCGCGCCGGTGCCGCCCAGGATCAGCGACAGGTTGGGCGCACTGCCGTGCGGGAACCGAAGGTTGATGCCGGCATGCGACAGCCGCGCGGCAAAGCGTGCCGAGCCGACCCGGTCCAGCAGGTCCACCGCCGGCACGTTGAGCGACAGCCGCAACGCGGTGGCCGAACTCACCGGGCCGTTGAACGCCGCATCGAAATTGCCCGGGCGGTAGCCCCCGAAGGCCTGTGGGGCGTCCACCATCAGGCTTTCCGAATGGATCAGCCCGTCATCCAGGGCCATCCCGTACAGGAACGGCTTGAGCGTGGAGCCTGGCGATCGCCAGGCCTGCACCATGTCCACGTGGCCCAGCCGCTGCTTGTCGCCGAAGGCCACCGAGCCCACGTAGGCGCGCGCTTCCAGGGTGCGGTTGTCCACCACCAGCAGCGCGGCGGAGGTGCGCTCGGGCAACTGCGAGAAATACGAGGACACCCGCTCTTCCAGGGTGCGCTGCAGGTCGATGTCCAGGGTGCTTTCGATCCGCGCCGCGCGTGGCTGTGCCGTGCGCAGGCGCTGGGCCAGCAGGGCGGCATGCAGCGGCGGCTGCAACGCGCGGGTGACCACGGGTTCGATGCGCGCGTCATCCACGTCTTCGCGCGTCCACACGCCCACCGACACCATCCGTTCCAGCACCTTGTCGCGGGCGCGCTGCGCCGCTTCGGGGTGGCGATCCGGACGCAGCCGGCTGGGCGCCTGTGGCAGCACCGCCAGCAGCGCGGCCTCGGCCTGGGACAGGCGTGCGGCCGGCTTGCCGAGGTAGGCCCAGCTCGCCGCCTCCACGCCTTCGATGGTGCCGCCGTACGGCGCGCGCTCCAGGTACAGCGCCAGGATCTGGGCCTTGCTCAGGTGCACTTCCAGCTGCACCGCGCGCAGCATCTGCTTGGCCTTGCCCCACGGCGTGCGCGAATGCGGGTCCAGGATGCGTGCCACCTGCATGGTCAGGGTCGACCCGCCGGACACGATCCGGCCCTGCAGCAGCCATTGCTTGCCGGCGCGCAGCATGCCCCAGGGATTGATGCCCGGGTGCCGCCAGAACCAGCGGTCTTCATAGTTGAGCAAGGCCTGCAGGTACAGCGGGGAGACGCTGTCGGCCGCTGCCGGATAGCGCCAGACGCCGTCGCCGTCGGCGAACGCGCGCAGCGGCGTGCCGTCGCGCGCCACCACCAGCGTGCTGGTGTCGCGCGCCTTGGGCAGCGGCGGCGGGAACGCCAGGTCCAGCACCAGCAGCAGGGCCAGCAGTACGGCGGTGCCCCACCGCAGCGCAGGCAACAGCCAGCGCCGCGCAGGACCGGTGAAGCGCGGGGAAAGGAAAGACTTCATCACATCGACGCCGGCAACGTGCGGGCCATCGCCGGAGCGACGGCCCGCGCCCGGCTCAGGGCTGGACCACGGTCAGCGTGGTCGGGTTGCTGCGCCCCACCCCGCGCAGGTCGGGGCGATACATGTCCTCCACCAGCGGCGGCGGCACGGTATAGGTGCCCGGGGTGACCGCGCGCACCAGGTAGAACACCTTGGCGGTGCTGCCCTTGGACAGCTTCAGCGCGGCCACGTAGCGGTCGTCGCGGAACTCCTCGTGGCGCAGCGTGGCCGCATCGCCGCGGTCGTTGACGTTGAGTCCGTCCACCACCACGTCGGCCCACTGTTTGGCATCGCCGAGGTTGAAGTTCTCGATCTCCAGGCCCGCCGGCAGCAGGTCGGTGAGCAGCGCATCGGGCATGTCCAGGTTGGGGGTGATGCTGACCCGTACGATGAGCGCCTCGCCTTCCTTGAGCGCGCGCGGCGTCCACGGCTTGCCGTCGGTGGTGTACCAGGTGCGTTCCACGCCCAGGTGGCGGTTGTCCGGCTCCGGCGCAGTGCGCGGGATGCCGGCCACTTCCAGGCTGGCGAACATCGGCGGCTCGCCCTGCGGGCTGAAACGCACGCCCTTGGCCAGCGCGGCGTAGTCGAAGCTGCGCCCGAACATGCGGCGCGCGGCAATCGCCTCCACCTCGCCGCCCACCGCCAGCTCGCCGGACACCAGCTTCTTCTGGTTGGCCGCCAGCGCCTTGCCCAGGCGCGCGATGGCGACCTGTTCCTGGGTGCTCAGCCACATCCAGCCACTGTTGCGGCGCGCGTCCAGTGCCCGTCCCAGGTCGACCGCGCGTGCGTCATAGGCCGGCTTGGACAACTTGCGCTCGTGCAGGAGCGCGATCATCAACGCATCGTCGCGCACCGCACTGCCGTAGTCGCCGAAGTACTGCGGACGCTCGCTGCTCGGCTTGGCGAAGCCGGCGGCAATGGCGGCATCGCCACGCTTGTGATCGCCCTGCAGCGACAACGCGATGCCCAGGTGGACCAGCGGCAGGCCGGTCAGCGCCTTGCCACGCTCGTTGTCGTACAGCGCGCGCAGCGTGCCCAGCGGGGCACGGTTGACCCGGGCCAGCACGTAACCGGAATACGCCTGGTTGGCGAACTTGAGGTTCTCGCGGCGGTCCTCGCCGTAGAACTGGTTGCCGCCGGACAACAGGTCTTCGCTCAGGCGGTTCAATGCCTTCTGCAGCACCCCATCGGGTACCGCGAAGCCGGCATCCTTGGCATCGAGCAGGAACTCGGCGATGTACGGGGTCAGCCACGGATTGACGTAGCCGTCGTCGCCCCACATCGAGAAGTTGCCGTTGGCCACCTGCATCGACGCCAGCCGGCCGAACGCGCCTTCCATGCGTTCGCGGCGGCTCTTGGCATCCAGGCCGTCGGCACCGAGCATGGCCGAGGTCGCCTCGTCCAGCATCAGCGCGGCATACCCCTTGCTGGTGGTCTGCTCGGCGCAGCCGTAGGGGTATTTCAACGCGCCATTGAGCGCGCTGGCAAACGGGATCGGCGGCAACGCGCTGACCAGCATCCGCGCGGTCACCGAGTCGTCCATCAGGCCATCGGCCAGGCCGGTGCCCATCTCCACGGCCGCCAGCGGGTCCAGCGTACGGGTCTGCGCACGCAGTACCTGCGGCCAGGCCGCGCGCACCGGCAGGTCATAGCGGCGGTCCACCTTGAAGCCGTTGCCGTCCACCCGCACCCGCACCTTGGCCACGGTGTAGCCCTCGCGTGCGCTCAGCGGGAAGCTCAGCGTGCTCTTGGCGTCGGCCTTGAGCTGCAGGGTGCGGCTGGGTTCGCCCAGGGTGAGCGGGCCGATGCCATCGACCTGCACCTTGAACTCGCCGGGCTTGCCGGTGAAGTTCTGCACATCCAGGGTGACCGTGCTGCGGTCGCCCGGGGCCAGGACCCGCGGCATGCTGGCTTCGGCCAGGATCGGCGCGCGCACCACGGTCTCCATGTCGCGCTTGCCGTACTGGTCATCGGAGTAGACCACCGCGGAGACGCGCAGGGTGCCGTTGAAATCGGGCACCTTCAGCGCGATCCGGGCGATGCCCTTGGCATCGAGCTTCACCGGGCCGGAGAACAGGTCCACGGTCTGCACCCGCGCAGTCGGTCGCTTGGCCTGCGGCATCGCCGCCAGCGCCATGTCGCCACCGAACTTGAGCTTGCCGCTGCTGCCGTCGAAGCTCTCGATCACCCGGCTGTAGATGTCATAGGCATCCACGCCCAGGCGCCGCTGCGCGAAGAAGTGGCCGGCCGCATCGGGCACCGGGAAGCGGGTGATGTTGAGGATGCCCACGTCCACCGCCGAGACGGTCACGTGCGCGACCTTGCCCGCCAGCTGCGGTGCGCTCACCGCCACCGGCAGGGTCTGCTCGGGGCGCATCTGCTTGGGCACCGACAGGCCCACCGCGATCTGGCGCGCCTTGCGATCCATCGGGACGTGCACCACGCCGACCGCGCGGGCCGGGGTGATCTTGCTGGGCGCGCTGCCGCCACGGAACACCAGCGCGGTGATGTAGACGTCGTGGCGTTCCCACTCGGCACTGACCGGGATGTCGAAGGTGCTGCCCGGCTTGGCGTCGATCTCCTGCACGTACAGCATCTTGTCGCTTTCCACCATCAGGATGCCCTTGCCGGCGTGCGGCGGGGTGACGGTGACGCGCACGGTGTCGCCGGCCTTGTAGCCGGTCTTGTCCAGGCCCAGCTTGATCTTGTCCGGGCGGGCATCCAGGCCACGGTTGTCGTCGTTCCAGCTCCAGCCGGCGCGGAACGGATAGCGGCTGGTCAGCCCGGTGCCCGGATCGAACACGTCCAGGCGGTACTCGCCCCACTCCACCGGAACATCGATGGCCACCGCCGCACTGCCGGCATCGACGGTGCGGGTTTCCTTGTTCTCGAAGCGCCGGGTGAAGTCGTAGTCCCAGCGGTTGTCGTTGAAGGTCCAGTGGTAGTCGCGCAGCTCGCGCACCAGGGTGACCTTCAGGCCCTTGGCCGGCTGCGGCTTGCCGCCCGCGTCCACGCGCATCAGCTCGAAGCGGGCGTTGCCGTTGGCATCGGCGCCGTCGTCGGGATTGAACAGCGGGCGCACGCCCACCAGCACCGGCGCCGGCCACATCACCCGCTTGAGGGTGCGGGTGACGGTGCGGCCGCCGGTTTCGTACACGCTGCCGGACAGCACCACCGCGATCGGCGCGGTCGGCTTGACCTCGTCGGGCAGGGCCACGTCCTGGCGCAGCTTGCCGTCGGCGGGGAATTCGGTGTCGATGATGTCGCGCGCTTCACGCGGCAGCTCGGTGGTCGGGTCGCCGAAGAAGTAGCCCGGCAGCGATTCCACCGGAGACTGCTCGGCGGCCACGGCCAGGCGCGCGGTGAAGCGGTTGCCGTCGGCCGGCGCGCCATACAGGTAGGCCGCATCGGCGATCAGCTTGAGCGGCTCGCCGGGCTTGAGGGTCTTCTGCGCGCTGTCCAGGTCCAGCTTCATGCGCTCGGGCAGGAACTCCTCGATGCGCAGGGTCATGCCCTGGATGGCGTCCTTGCTGGCCGGATTGGTGCGGAATTCCACCTGCCAGCGCCCGGTCGGCGCTTCGGCCGGGATCAGCTGCTCGAAACTCAGGTAGCCCTGCTCGCCCGGCTGCAGGCGGGTCTCGCGGAAGGTCTTGCCATCGGGCTGCTTCAGGCGCAGGAACACCGGCTGCGGTTTGGTCGGCTTGCCATCGTTGTCGCGCAGCAGCGCGGAGATGCGCACGGTTTCACCGGGGCGGTACAGGTCGCGCCCGGACCAGGCGAACACGTCGAACCAGGCATTGTCGCGACCGGCCACCGCGAACTCGCTCAGGTCCAGCGCGGGCTGGTTGAACGGCAGCATCGAGGTGTCCGCGCCGCTGCTGGCGATCAGCACGTGGCTCGCGTCCAGGGTGTAATTGAGCAGCGCGTTGCCATTGCCATCGGTGTTGCCCTTGAGCACCACCTCGCCCTTGCCATCGAGGATGCGCAGCTCGATTTTCTTCAGCGCCGCGCCACTCTGCAGCGAGGCGGTGTGCACGAACAGCTTGTCCTTGTAGGCGCGGGTGTGCAGGCCGATGTCGCTGACGGTGAAGAAGGCGGTGTCGAACTCGCTGTCGAACGAGCCGCTGCGCTTCATCACCGCGAAGTACAGGCCCGGCTCCTGCAGCTCCTTGATGTCCTGGGTGGGCAGGTAGGTCAGGACGCGCTCGTTCTGCTTGCCGCCCAGCACGAAACGATTGACGTACACCGGCTCGGCCAGCTGCGACATCGGGGTCTTGTCGCCGTACTCGCTGTCCAGTTCCCAGCTGCCACGGCGCCCGCCGCGCTGGTATTGGCTGAAGAAGCGCGGCAGTTCCTTCTCGCGCACGCGCAGGAACTCCACGTCCACTTCCTGCACGTTCACCGACACCACCGGCAGGCCGCGGCTGTCCTTGGCCGGCAGCACGCTGCCCTGCGAGGCGAAGCCGGCGACCGGCTTGAGCTCGCCGCTGAACACCTTCTGGCGCAGTTCCTTGCCGATCCGGCTACCGTCGGCGGCGAGCAGGTCGGGCGAGACGATCAGGTTGTATTCCTTGGCCGCCTCCACGAACGGGTAGCGCAGGGTCAGGCCGTCATCGGAGAGCGTCCAGCTGCTGTCCTCGGTGCCCACCTTTTCGGCGAAGCGGACGAGTTTGTCGAAGTCCTGGGTCCCCACCAGCGGCCGCGAGAATTCCAGCGCCAGCGAGACGCCGTCGCCCTTCTGGTCGGGATAGGCCCGCACCAGGGTGAACCCGCTCACCTTCTCGGCCTTGGCCGCGATCGGCGCACCGGAGGGTGTGGGCAACTGCCCGCTCTCGTTGCGCTTGCAGCCGCCGATACCGACGGCCAGGCCGGCGGCCAGCGCCAGCCCCACGATTCCCTTCCAGCCCCACTGCCCGACCCGACTGCGGATAGCCATGATGTCGCTCCTTGAACAAGGCGGCCAGTATAAGGGCCGGGCCGCCCCGAACGGCGCCGTCGCCCGGGGAACCGGACGCGCACCGGTAGTGCCGAGCCATGCTCGGCAACCGCGCGCCAGCGCGGCAAACCCGCCCGAAGCCTTTCCCCTGCCGACCGATGCGGCTTTACCGAGGTTGAAACGCGGGCAGACGCCGGATGGCCGGCGTACGCGAACTCGACCGGCAAGAGCAGCCGAGCATGGCTCGGCTCTACCCGGGTACCTTCCGCGACAACCAGCCGAGCGGTGCCGTCACCCGGGCACCCCGACGCGCACCGGTAGTGCCGAGCCATGCTCGGCAACCGCGCGCCAGCGCGGCAAACCGCCCGAAGCCTTCCCCTGTCGACCGATGCGGCTTTACCGAGGTTGAAACGCGGGCAGACGCCGGATGGCCGGCGTACGCGAACTCGGCCGGCAAGAGCAGCCGAGCATGGCTCGGCTCTACCGGGTACATGCCCGCGTCCAGCAGCCTAGCGACACCGTCACCCGGGCAACCCGACGCGCACCGGTAGTGCCGAGCCATGCTCGGCAGCCGCGCGCCAGCGCGGGAAACCCGCCCGAAGCCTTTCCCCAGCCGACCGACGCGGCTTTACCGAGGTTGAAACGCGGGCAGACGCTGGATGTCCGGCCTATGCCAAGTCCGCAGGCAGGAGCAGCCGAGCATGGCTCGGCTCTACCCGGGTGCCTGCCCGCGTCCAGGAACCAAGCGGTGCCGTCACCCGGGCACCCGACGCGCACCGGTAGTGCCGAGCCATGCTCGGCAACCGCGCGCCAGCGCGGGAAACCCGCCGGAAGCCTTTCCCCACCCAACCGATGCGGCTTCGCCGAGGTTGAAACGCGGGCACACGTCGGATGGCCGGCGTACGCGAACTCGGCCGGCAAGAGCAGCCGAGCATGGCTCGGCTCTACCCGGGTGCCGCCCGCGTCCAGGAACCGAGCGGTGCCGTCGCCCGGGCACCCGACGCGCACCGGTAGTGCCGAGCCATGCTCGGCAGCCGCGCGCCAGCGCGGCAAACCGCCCGAAGCCTTTCCCCTGCCGACCGATGCGGCTTCGCCGAGGTTGAAACGCGGGCACACGCCGGATGGCCGGCGTACGCGAACTCGGCCGGCAAGAGCAGCCGAGCATGGCTCGGCTCTACCCGGTTCCTGCCCCGCGACGAGCAGCCGAGCATGGCTCGGCTCTACCCGGTGCCTGCCTCGCAACGGGCAGCCGGGCATGGCTCGGCGCTACCCGGCTACGTACAACTCCACATAGTCGTGCACCGGCATCGCCTCCAGCACCACCGGGTCGAGCGAGGCATCGAGGATGCGTCGCTGCTGCCGGGTCGGGAAGGTGGCGGCCAGGTGGGCGCGGAACTTGTCCTCCAGCAGCGGGATGCCTTCGGCGCGGCGGCGGGCGTGGCCCAGCGGGTACTCGACGGCGGCGTCGAGGTGGCTGCCGTCGGCGAACACCACCTCCAGCGCGTTGGCGATGCTGCGCTTGTCGGGGTCCAGGTAGTCGGCGGTGTAGCGCGGCTCCTCCACGCAGGTGATCTTCGCGCGCAGCGGATCGATGCGCGGGTCAGCGGCGACATCGTCCTCGTAGTCCTCGGCCACCAACCGGCCGAAGATCAGCGCGATGGCCACCATGTACTGCACGCAATGGTCGCGATCGGCCGGGTTATGCAGCGGGCCGGGCTTGTCGATGATGCGCAGGCAGGCCTGCTGGGTGCGCAGGGTGATGTGGGCGATGTCCTCGCAGCGCCGGCCCGCCGCGCGCATGCGCGCGTGCAGCTGCATGGCCGCTTCCACTGCGGTCTGCCCATGGAACTCGGCCGGATGACTGATCTTGAACAGCACGTTCTCCATCACGTAGCTGCCATAGGGGCGCTGGAAGCGGAACGGCTGGCCGCCGAAGGAGACGTCGTAAAAGCCCCAGGTGGGCGCGGTGAGCGCGCTGGGGTACCCCATCTCGCCGGCTGCAGCCATCAACGACAGCCGCACCGCGCGGCTGGTCGCATCCCCGGCCGCCCAGCTCTTGCGCGAGCCGGTGTTGGGCGCGTGGCGGTAGGTGCGCAGCGACTGGCCGTCGACCCAGGCCAGCGAGACCGCGTTGAGCATGCGTTCGCGGTCCAGGCCGAGCAGGTGCGCCACCACGGCGGTGGAGGCAACCTTGACCAGCACCACGTGATCCAGCCCGACCCGGTTGAAGGCGTTCTCCAGCGCCAGGCAGCCCTGGATTTCATGCGCCTTGACCATCGCGGCCAGCACGTCACGCATGGTCAGCGGCGGTCGCCGCAATGCCTCGGCGTTACGGCTGAGCCAGTCGGCGGTGGCCAGGATGCCGCCCAGGTTGTCGGACGGATGGCCCCATTCGGCGGCCAGCCAGGTGTCGTTGAAATCCAGCCAGCGCACCATCGCGCCGATGTTGAAGGCGCCCTGCACCGGGTCCAGCTCGAAGCGGGTTCCCGGCACGCGCGCGCCGTTGACCACGCGCATCCCGGGCACCAGCGGTCCAAGCAGTTTGCTGCAGGCCGGGAACGCGAGCGCGGCCAGGCCACAGCCCAGCGAATCGATCAGGCAGTGGCGCGCGGTGGTGTAGGCCAGCGGCGACTCCACCCGGTAGTCGCGCACGTAGTCGACGATGTCGGTCATGACCGCATCCCACGGCGGCCGCTGGTTCGCGTTGCGGTCGTGACCGGACATCGTGATCTCCTGTTGAAGCTATAGCGTGTCGGCGGGTACCCGCACTGCGCCTTCCATCAAGACGCGCGCACTGCGGCTCATGATGGCCTTGGTGACCGTCCACTGACCGTCAACGAGGCGCGCTTCGGCGCCCACCCGCAGCGTGCCGGAGGGATGCCCGAAGGTGACCGCCTCGCGCGCGCCACCGCCCGCGGCCAGGTTGACCAGCGTGCCCGGGATCGCCGCCGCCGTGCCGATCGCCACCGCCGCCGTGCCCATCATCGCGTGGTGCAGCTTGCCCATCGACAGCGCGCGGGCGTGCAGGTCGATCGCGCCGGCGGCAATCTGCTTGCCGCTGGAGGACACGTAGTCCTGGGCCGGGGCGACGAAGGCCACCTTGGGCGTGTGCTGGCGGGTAGCGGCCTGGTCGATGCGGTCGATCAGGCCCATGCGCACCGCGCCGTGCGCGCGGATCGCTTCGAAGCGGGCCAGCGCGGCCTTGTCCTCGTTGATCGCCGGCTGCAGCTCGGTACCGGTGTAGCCCAGGTCGGCGGCGTTGAGGAAGATGGTGGGAATGCCGGCGGTGATCATCGTCACCGGGAAGCTGCCCACGCCGGGCACGTCCAGGGTGTCCACCAGGTTGCCGGTGGGGAACATCGACCCGCCCTCGCCTTCGCCATCGTCGGAGGGATCGAGGAACTCCAGCTGGATCTCCGCGGCCGGGAAGGTCACCCCGTCCAGCTCGAAATCACCGCTTTCCTGCACCTGGCCATCCACGATCGGCACGTGCGCCAGAATGGTCTTGCCGATGTTGGCCTGCCAGATGCGTACCGTGCAGGTGCCGTTGTGCGGGATGCGCGCCGGGTCGATGAACCCGTTGCTGATCGCGAACGGGCCGACCGCGGTGCTGAGGTTGCCGCAGTTGCCGCTCCAGTCCACGAACGCGGTCTCGATCGCGACCTGGCCGTACAGGTAGTCCACGTCATGCGCCGGCACCGACGCGGCGGCGATGATGACGCACTTGCTGGTGCTGGAGGTGGCCCCGCCCATGCCGTCGGTGTGCTTGGCATACGGGTCCGGCGAGCCGATCACGCGCATCAGCAGGGCATCGCGCGCCGGGCCAGGCACCTGCGCAGCGGCAGGCAGGTCGGTCAGCCTGAAGAAGACACCTTTGCTGGTGCCCCCGCGCAGGTAGGTGGCGGGGATGCGGAGCTGGGGGAGAAACGCCATGTCGAAGTCCTGATGGAAAGACGGCCCGTCGCCGGGCCGTCGTGATGCGGAGGGAATCAGGCGACCTGCGCCGATTCCAGGAAGTCCTGGGCGAACCGCTGCAGCACGCCGCCCGCCTCGTAGATGGAGACCTCTTCAGCGGTATCCAGACGGCAGGTGACCGGCACCCGCAGTTGTTCCCCGTTGCGGCGATGGATGACCAGGGTCAGCTCGGCGCGCGGCACGCGCTCGCCCAGCACGTCGAAGGTTTCGGTACCGTCGATGCCCAGCGTCTTGCGGTTGACGCCTTCCTTGAACTCCAGCGGCAACACGCCCATGCCGATCAGGTTGGTGCGGTGGATCCGCTCAAAGCCTTCGGCCGCGATCGCCTCCACGCCGGCCAGGCGCACGCCCTTGGCGGCCCAGTCGCGCGAACTGCCCTGGCCATAGTCGGCACCGGCGATGATGATCAGCGGCTGCTTGCGCTCCATGTAGGTTTCGATCGCTTCCCACATGCGGGTGACCTCGCCTTCCGGCTCCACGCGCGCCAGCGACCCATGCTTGACCTGGCCATCGACCACGGCCATCTCGTTGATCAGCTTCGGGTTGGCAAACGTCGCCCGCTGCGCGGTGAGGTGGTCGCCGCGGTGGGTCGCGTAGGAATTGAAGTCTTCCTCGGGCAGGCCCATCTTCGCCAGGTATTCGCCGGCCGCGCTGCTGGCCATGATCGCGTTGGACGGCGACAGGTGGTCGGTGGTGATGTTGTCGCCGAGCACCGCCAGCGGGCGCATGCCGGTCAGGCTGCGGGCACCGGCCAGCGCACCTTCCCAATACGGCGGGCGGCGGATGTAGGTGCTCTGCGGGCGCCAGTCGTACAGCGGGCTGATCGGTGCACCGTGTTCCACCTTGAAGGTGAACATCGGGTCGTAGACCTTGCGGAACTGCTCCGGCTTGACGCAGGCCTTGACCACTGCATCGATCTCGGCGTCGCTCGGCCACAGGTCCTTCAGCGTGATCGGGTGGCCGTCGGCGTCGTGGCCGAGCGCATCCTTCTCGATGTCGAAGCGCACGGTGCCGGCGATCGCGTAGGCCACCACCAGCGGCGGCGAGGCCAGGAACGCCTGCTTGGCGTACGGGTGGATGCGGCCATCGAAGTTGCGGTTGCCCGAGAGAACGGCGGTGGCATACAGGTCGCGGTCGATCACTTCCTGCTGGATCTTCGGGTCCAGCGCGCCGCTCATGCCGTTGCAGGTGGTGCAGGCGAAGGCGACGATGCCAAAGCCCATCTGCTCCAGTTCGGTCAGCAGGCCGGCTTCTTCCAGATACAGCTGCACCGCCTTGGAACCGGGCGCCAGCGAACTCTTCACCCACGGCTTGCGGGTCAGGCCGGCGCGGTTGGCGTTGCGCGCCAGCAAGGCGGCGGAGATCACGTTGCGCGGGTTGCTGGTGTTGGTGCAGCTGGTGATCGCGGCGATGATCACCGCGCCGTCGGGCATCAGGCCATCGGCCTGTTCCAGCTTGCCCGAGGCCAGCTTGCCTTCGTCGGCGATGCCGCGGGCGGCCAGGTCGGTGGTCGCCACGCGCTTGTGCGGGTTGGACGGGCCGGCCATGTTGCGCACCACGGTGGACAGGTCGAACTGCAACACGCGCTCGTACTGCGCGGTGACCAGATCGTCGGCCCACAGGCCGGTGGCCTTGGCGTAGGTTTCCACCAGGGCAACCTGGGCGTCTTCGCGGCCGGTCAGGCGAAGGTAATCCAGGGTCTGCTGGTCGATGTAGAACATCGCCGCGGTGGCGCCGAACTCCGGCGTCATGTTGGAAATGGTGGCGCGATCGCCAATGGTCAGCGCATTGGCGCCCTCGCCGTAGAACTCGATCCATGCACCGACCACACGCTCCTTGCGCAGGAACTCGGTCAGCGCCAGCACCACGTCGGTGCAGGTGATGCCCGGCTGCGGGCGGCCGGTGAGTTCCACGCCGATGATGTCGGGCAGGCGCATCCACGAGGCACGGCCGAGCATCACGCTCTCCGCTTCCAGGCCGCCCACGCCGATGGCGATGACGCCCAGGGCGTCCACGTGCGGGGTATGGCTGTCCGTGCCCACGCAGGTATCGGGGAAGGCCACGCCATCGCGCACCTGCACCACCGGCGACATCTTCTCCAGGTTGATCTGGTGCATGATCCCGTTGCCCGGCGGAATCACGTCGACGTTCTTGAACGCCTTCTTGGTCCAGTTGATGAAGTGGAACCGGTCTTCATTGCGGCGGTCCTCGACGGCGCGGTTCTTCTCGAACGCCGCCTTGTCGAAGCCCGGGAATTCCACCGCCAGCGAGTGATCGACGATCAGCTGGGTCGGGACCACCGGATTGATCTGCGCCGGGTCACCGCCGGCATCGGCGATGGCGTCGCGCAGGCCGGCCAGATCGACCAGGGCGGTCTGGCCGAGAATGTCATGGCACACCACGCGTGCCGGGAACCACGGGAAATCCAGGTCCTGGCGGCGCTCGATCAGCTGGCGCAGCGAGGGCTCCAGCGTGGCCGGGTCGCAGCGGCGCACCAGGTTTTCGGCCAGCACGCGCGAGGTATACGGCAGCGTGGCATAGGCACCGGGCTGGAGGGCATCGACGGCGGCGCGGGTATCGAAATAGTCCAGCGACGTGCCGGGGAGGTTCTTGCGGTACTGAGTATTCATGGCTGGCGATAGCTGCTTGTTGGCGGGCCGGGGCGTCGTGACACCGGCAAAGAAGGAGTAGCGACGCCGCAACGGAGCAGACCGGCATCGCGCCGGCCTGTTCCGCAAAGCACCCGCGAACGGGTGCGGTACGTCGGTCTTACCTGCGCTGGTCGATCGGCACGAAGGCCTGGTCTTCCGGACCGGTGTAGTTGGCGCTGGGGCGGATGATCTTGCCGTCGATGCGCTGTTCGATGATGTGCGCGCTCCAGCCGGAGGTGCGCGCGATGACGAACAGCGGGGTGAACATCGCCGTCGGCACGCCCATCATGTGGTAGCTGACCGCGCTGAACCAGTCCAGGTTCGGGAACATCTTCTTGATGTCCCACATCACCGTTTCCAGGCGCTCGGCGATGTCGAACATCTTCACGTTCTGCTGCTCGGCCGACAGCTCGCGCGCCACTTCCTTGATCACGTTGTTGCGCGGATCGCTGACCGTATACACCGGATGGCCGAAGCCGATCACCACTTCCTTGCGCTCGACGCGGGCCTTGATGTCGGCCTCGGCGTCATCGGGGCTGTCATAGCGCTTCTGCACTTCGAAGGCCACTTCATTGGCGCCACCGTGCTTGGGGCCACGCAGCGCGCCGATGCCGCCGGTGATGCAGCTGTACATGTCGCTGCCGGTGCCGGCGATGACGCGGCAGGCGAAGGTGGAGGCGTTGAACTCGTGCTCGGCGTACAGGATCAGCGAGGTGTGCATCGCCTTCACCCACGAATCCTGCGGCTTTTCGCCATGCAGCAGGTGCAGGAAGTGGCCGCCGATGGAGTCGTCGTCGGTTTCCACGTCGATGGCGCGGCCGTTGTGGCTCCAGTGGTACCAGTACAGCAGCATCGAGCCGAGGCAGGCCATCAGCTTGTCGGCGATGTCGCGCGCGCCGGGGTGGTTGTGGTCGTCCTTCTCCGGCGACACGCAGCCGAGCACCGACACGCCGGTACGCATCACGTCCATCGGGTGCGCCGACGGCGGCAGCTCTTCCAGCGCGGCCTTGACCGCGGCCGGGATGCCGCGCAGCGACTTCAGCTTGGCCTTGTACGCCACCAGCTCGGCGCGGGTGGGCAGCTTGCCATGCACCAGCAGGTGGGCGATCTCCTCGAACTCGCTGGTGTTGGCCAGGTCCAGGATGTCATAGCCGCGGTAGTGCAGGTCGTTGCCACTGCGGCCCACCGTGCACAGCGCGGTGTTGCCCGCAGCGGTGCCGGACAGGGCGACGGATTTCTTCGGCTTGAAGCCGGGGGCGGTGGTTGCTTCGCTCATGATCCCTCCAGAAAACAAATGGTGCCGGGTTACTTCTTGGCGGCGAACAGCGCGTCGAGCTGCTGCTCGAAGGCGTGGTAGCCGATACGGTCGTACAGTTCTTCGCGCGTCTGCATCGCATCGACCACATTACGCTGGTGGCCGTCGCGGCGGATGGTCGCATACACGTTCTCGGCGGCCTTGTTGGCGGCGCGGAACGCAGACAGCGGGAACAGCTGGATGGCGACGCCGGCCGAGGCCAGTTCATCGCGGGTGAACAGCGGTGTCTTGCCGAACTCGGTGATGTTGGCCAGCACCGGCACCTTCACCGCGTCGACGAAGCGGCGATAGGTGGCCAGGTCATAGGCAGCCTCGGCGAAGATGCCGTCGGCGCCGGCCTCCACGCAGGCGATGGCGCGCTCGATGGCCGCGTCCACCCCGTCCACCTGGATGGCGTCGGTACGCGCGATCAGGAAGAAGTCCGGGTCGGTCTTGGCATCGGCGGCGGCCTTGACCCGGTCGACCATCTCGCCCTGGGTGACGATTTCCTTGCCGGGGCGGTGGCCACAGCGCTTGGCGCCGACCTGGTCCTCGATATGGCAGGCCGCCGCGCCGGCCTTGATCAACGACTTCACGGTGCGCGCGATGTTGAACGCGCTCGGCCCGAAGCCGGTGTCGATGTCCACCATCAGCGGCAGGTCGCACACATCGGTGATGCGGCGCACGTCGATCAATACGTCCTCCAGGGTGTTGATGCCCAGGTCCGGCAGGCCCAGCGAGCCGGCCGCGACGCCGCCGCCGGACAGGTAGATCGCCCGGTAGCCGGCGCGCTGGGCCAGCAGGGCGTGGTTGGCGTTGATCGCGCCGATCACCTGCAACGGCGATTCGGCAGCCAGGGCGGCGCGGAACCGGGCGCCAGCGGAGGAAACAGGGGTGCTCATGCGGCATTCCATCGTGGTTGACGGGGTGACAGGCGCAAGGGCCGTGCCAGCTTGCAAGTGTCTGATTTCATTGCGACATCACCGTGACCGAGGCGTTTCACCTTGAAACATTGAAACATCTGTACCATGGCTGCAACTGAAACATTGAAACATCGCCATGTCGATCAGCCTGCCCCGCCACCGTTCCCGCCTGTCTGACCCGGATGCCGGCCAGCTTCCGGTGATCTGGACCGTCAGCGTGTCGCGCCTGACCGGGCTGCTCGGCGATGTGATCCCGGAGTTCGACCGCCGCGCACGCATCGTGCCGATCAACCTTGGCTTCGAGGAGGCGGTGGATGTGATCGGCCAGCGCCTGCGCCGCGAACACTGCGACGTGGTGATCGCCGGCGGCTCGAATGCGGCCTACCTGCGCAGCCGGCTGGAGGTGCCGCTGGTGCCGATCCAGGCCAACGGTTTCGACCTGATGGAAGCGCTGGCGCGCGCGCGCCGGATCGCCCCGCGGATCGGCCTGGTCACCCATGCCACCGACGTGCCGACCTTCGGCAGCTTCCAACACAGCTTCGGGCTGGACATAGAACATCGCCGCTTCGTCACCCGCGAAGACGCGCGCGACTGCATCGCCGACCTGCGCGCCAACGGCATCGAAGTGATCGTGGGCACCGGCATGGCCATCGACCATGCCGAGCAGGTGGGCCTGCCCGGGGTGCTGCTGTACTCGGCCGATTCAGTACGGCACGCGTTCGAACACGCGCTGGAGCTGACCCAGACCCTGGCCCGCTCCGGCGCGCCATCACCACGGCGGCGGGCACCGGCCAGGCCGCGCGATACCGACCACGCCCTGCTCGGTGACAGCGCAGCGATGCAGCAGGTGCGCGAGCGCATCGCACTGTATGCGCCCTACGACAGCACCGTGCTGATCACCGGCGCCACCGGCACCGGCAAGGAACTGGTGGCGCGGCAACTGCATGCCGCCAGTGGCCGCCGGGGCCGCTTCGTCGCACTGAACTGCGGGGCGATCAGCGAATCCCTGCTGGAAGCGGAGCTGTTCGGTTACAACGAAGGGGCGTTCACCGGCGCCCGGCGCGGCGGGCGCGTCGGCCTGGTAGAAGCCGCCGAGGGCGGCACCCTGTTCCTCGATGAGATCGGCGAACTGCCGCTGCCGCTGCAGACCCGGCTGTTGCGGGTGCTGGAAGAACGCGAAGTACTGCGCGTGGGCGCTACCGAGCCGACTGCGGTGGACGTGCGCGTGGTGGCCGCCACGCTGCAGACCCTGGAGACGCTGGTGGACGCGCAGCGCTTCCGCCGCGATCTCTACTACCGCCTGGCTGCGTTGCGGATCGCGCTGCCGACCCTGCACGAACGCCACGAGGATGTCCCGCTGCTGGTCGCCCACTTCTTCCGCCAGTTGGCCGGCACCGATGCACCGCTGTCGGTGGAGGCGCTGGCACGGCTGCGCGAGTACCCGTGGCCGGGCAACGTGCGCGAACTGCGCAACATGGTCGATCGCCTGCGCATCCACTGGCCGCCCGAGCGCGGCGCATTGTCAGCAGCGACGATGCTGGCGTGGCTGCCGGAACTGGACGCCACGGGTCGGGCAGGCGCTGCAGTGCCTGCCCGCGCGCCCCCGACCGCAGGCGCGGACAGCCTGCCGAGCTTGCTGGCGCGCTTTGACGGCAACCGGGCCCGATTGGCCGCCGAACTGGGCATTTCCCGCACCACCCTGTGGCGACGGCTGCGCGAGGCCGGGCTCGGCTAGCGCGTCGAGGGCACTTCCCACGCCCATCGGCCGCTGCCCACCGCCACGTCCCACCCCGGCGTGACGGCGCGCGCATGCCGCGCACTGCCGCACAACGGTTGGCCATGCCGCACTTGGCCTGCGGCGGTGCCCAGCGCGCGCCCGCAGCACCGCGCGTCGCGATCGGCCAGGGGCTACCCAGATCCCGATGCCGTGCCCGGGCTGCCGGCGGTCAGGGGAACAGCAACCGCTTGGTCCATTGCCCGTCGGCATCGCGCTCATAGCACCAGCGCTCGTGCAGGCGGAACTGCGCGCCATACCAGAACTCGATCCGCTGCGGCACCACGCGCAACCCGCTCCAGCCGTCCGGGCGCGGCACCTCGCGATCGGCGAAGCTGGCTTCGGCGGTGGCCACGCGCGCGTCGAATTCCTCGCGCGAGGCCAACGTCTTCGATTGCAGCGAGGCCCACGCGCCGATCTGGCTCATGCGCGGCCGCGAGGCGAAGTACGCATCGGCTTCGGCATCGGCCACCTGCTCGACGCTGCCTTCGATCCGCACCTGGATGCCTGCTTCCCTCAGGCTGCGCCACAGTAACAGCAGCGCCGCACGCGGATTGGTACGCAGCTCACGCCCCTTGTGGCTGTCCAGGTGGGTGTAGAAGACGAAGCCGCGTGCATCGAACGCCTTGAGCAGCACGGTGCGCGCCGACGGCTGGCCGCTGTTGTCGGCGGTGGCGACAGTCATCGCATTGGGTTCGACTTCCGCGCTGTGCCGGGCCTCCTCGAACAGCGCGGCGAAGGTGGACAGGGCTTCGGTATACAGATCGGTCATGGTTGGTTTCTTGCCATTCGATTTGGGTTTATTGTCACCGCATGCCTGCCACCGCGTACATGCCCCGCAACAAGGGATTTCCCGATGCACTGGTCGCCCAGGCACTGGACGAAGCGCTGGCGGCGGGCACGGGAGTGCCAGTATTGGCGATCAGCGGCCTGCAGGGCAGCGGCAAATCGACGCTGGCCGCGCAGGTGGTGGCCCTGGCCGGCCAACGCGGCCTGCGCGCGGCCACGCTGTCCATCGACGATTTCTACCTCACCCGCGCCCAGCGCCAGCGACTGGCACGGCAGGTGCACCCGTTGCTGCTTACCCGCGGCCCGCCCGGCACCCACGACCTGCCACTGGCGCACGCCACCCTGGCGGCGATCGCCGCGCGCCAGCCGGTGGCGTTGCCGCGCTTCGACAAACTGGCCGACGAACGCGTAGCGCCGGCCCACTGGCCACGCGTGGACGCCGCGCTGGACCTGCTGGTGTTCGAAGGCTGGTTCCTGGGCACCCCGGCACAGGCCGAGGATGCGCTGGAACCGCCGTTGAACGCGCTCGAACGCGACGCCGACGCCGATGGGCGCTGGCGGCGCTGGTGCAACCAGGCCCTGGCCGAGGACTACCCTGCCCTGTGGCAGCGCTGCGACCGGCTGTGGTTCCTGCAACCGCCGGATTTCGCCGTCGTGCCGCGCTGGCGCTGGCAGCAGGAACAACACCTGCAGGCCGCCCAGCCCGAACGCAGCAGCATGAGCCGCGCCCAGCTGGAGCGGTTCGTGCAGTACTACGAGCGGGTGAGCCGCCAGGCGCTGCGCACCCTGCCGGCGCTGGCCGACCGGGTCATCGCACTGGATGACCAGCGACAGGTGCGGCCACTCAGCTGACCAGGAAGGTCACCCGCAGGTTCACCCGCCACTCGGTGATGTTGCCCTCGCCGTCGGTGACCACCTTGGTCTCGTTGATCCAGGCGCCCTGGATGCCCTTGACCGTCTCGGACACCTTCTTCAGGCCACTGCGTACGGCGTCTTCGACGCTGGTCTTGGAGGAGGCGTTGATCTCGATGATTTTGGCCACTGACATGGACAGGCTCCGGTTGCGCGCGGGAGATTCCGCGCCATCCACCATGGGGGCCGGCGCGTAAAGGCCGCGGCACGGAGATGTTAGGATCGCGGGTAATGAATCCCGCTCCGAACCTGATCCTGATCGGCCCGATGGGCGCCGGCAAAACCTGCATCGGGCGCCGCCTTGCCGAGCGCTTCACGCTGGACTTCGTCGATGCCGACCAGGCCATCGTCGATGCCGCCGGCGCCAGCATTCCCACGATCTTCGAGCACTCCGGCGAAGCCGGCTTCCGCCAGCACGAGCGGCAGGTGCTGCAGGCCGTGCTGGACGGGCGCAACCAGCTGGTCTCCACCGGCGGCGGGGCGGTGCTGGATGCCGGCAACCGCGCCACGATCGCGCGCCGCGGCTTCGTGGTCTACCTGCGGGTCAGCGTGGCCGCCCAGCTGGAGCGGCTGGCGCGCGACCGCACCCGGCCGCTGCTGCAGCGCCCGGACCGCGAACAGGTGCTGCACGAGATGGCGGCCCTGCGCGACCCGCTGTACCGCGAGCTGGCCGACCTGACCCTGGACACCGATCTTTACACCCCCGCCGACGCCACCGCGCAGCTGGTCCTGCGCCTGGCGGCGCAATGGCAGCGACAGGACACCTCCGCATGACCTCCCCCCGCACCGTCGCCGTTGGCGGCGATACCCCCTACACCATCCACATCGGCCCGGGCCTGCTCGGCCAGGGCGCGCTGCTGGCCCAGCATGTGCGCGGCCGCCACGTGCTGCTGCTCAGCGATTCCTCGGTGGCCCCGCTGTACCTGGCCGGGGTGAAGTCGGCCCTGCTCGCTGCCCGCCCGGACCTGCGGATCGGCGAACTGGTGCTGCCCGCCGGCGAAGCCTCCAAGACCCTGGCCAACTTCGGCGCGGCGATCACCGCGCTGGCGGCCCTCGGCGCCACCCGCGATGCCTGCGTGCTGGCCCTCGGCGGCGGTGTCGTCGGCGACCTGGCCGGCTTTGCGGCAGCGTGCTGGATGCGTGGGGTGGACTGCATACAGCTGCCCACCTCGCTGCTGGCGATGGTCGACTCCTCGGTGGGCGGCAAGACCGCGGTGGACATCCCCGAAGGCAAGAACCTGGTCGGCGCGTTCCATCCGCCGCGCGCGGTGATCGCCGATACCGCGGCATTGCGCACGCTGCCGCCCCGCGAACTGCGTGCCGGGCTGGCCGAGGTGATCAAGTACGGCGCCATCGGCGACCCGCTCTTCTTCCAGTGGCTGCAGGCCGAGCGTGCCGCGCTGCTGGCCGGCGATGACGCCGCGCTGGCCCAGGCGATCGCGCGCAGCTGCGAACACAAGGCCGACATCGTGGCCCGCGACCCGCTGGAGAAGGGCGAACGCGCCCTGCTCAACCTCGGCCATACCTTCGGCCATGCCATCGAGACCGAGCAGGGCTACGGTGCGCCCGGCAACGACAACCTCAACCATGGCGAAGCGGTTGCCGTGGGCATGGTGCTGGCCGCGCGCCTGTCCGCCCAGCTGGGCATGAGCAGCGAGGCCGATACCGCGCAGCTGCGCGACCTGCTGCTGCACTACGAACTGCCGGTGGCCATTCCCGTCGGCCTGGCCGCCGAGGCGCTGTTGGCGCGTATGCGGCTGGACAAGAAGAACGTCGCCGGGCGCCTGCGCCTGGTGTTGTGGCGTGGGATCGGCCGCGCCGAAGTGGTCGGCGATGTCGACGAGGCCGACGTGCTGCGCGTGCTCGCCGCCGGCTGAGCCTGCGACGTTCCGCCGCACCTGCCCCGTCGCTGACGGCCGCCTCCGGCGTTCGCGGCTACAATCGGGGCATGCGCGTCTTCCTGCACCAACACGCCCGCGGTGCCGATCCGGCCCGCTATCTCCAGCTCACCCTGCAACCGGACCTGTTCGGTGGCTGGGAGCTGCTGCTCGAGTCCGGCCCGATCGGCGGGCGCGGGCAACTGCGCCGCGAGCTGTACCTGGAGGAAGACCTGGCGCTGGCCGCGTTCGACAAGGCGCGCGATGCGCACCTGCACCGCGGCTACGAAGTGACCTACACCAGCGGCGATCCGCCGCACTGAGCGGCCACCGCCGCACTCACCCCATTCGGCCCCGCGCCACCAGATCCCAAGGAAGCGTTCCGTGACCAGCCCCTCCCGCCATGATCGCCTGCTGCGCGCCCTGCGCCGCGAACCGGTGGACTGCACCCCCGTCTGGCTGATGCGCCAGGCCGGCCGCTACCTGCCCGAGTACCGCGCCACCCGCGCCAAGGCCGGCAGCTTCCTGGCCATGGCCAAGAACCCGGACATCGCCTGCGAAGTCACGCTGCAACCGCTGCGTCGCTTCGACCTGGATGCCGCGATCCTGTTCTCGGACATCCTCACCATTCCCGACGCGATGGGCCTGGAGCTGTACTTCGTCGACGGCGAAGGCCCCAAATTCCGCCATCCCGTGCGCGACGCTGCCGCCATCGCCAAACTGGCCGTGCCGGACATGGAAACCGAACTGCGCTATGTGATGGACGCGGTGCGGGTGATCCGCCGCGAACTGGACGGCAAGGTCCCGCTGATCGGCTTCTCCGGCAGCCCCTGGACGCTGGCCTGCTACATGGTCGAAGGCGGCGGCAGCAAGGACTTCGCCCGCATCAAGGCGATGGCCCTGAACGAACCGGCCGCCCTGCACCAGCTGCTCTCGGTGGTGACCGATGCGGTCATCGCCTACCTGTCGGCCCAGCGCGCCGCCGGCGCCCAGGTCCTGCAGGTGTTCGACACCTGGGGGGGCGTGCTCAGCCCCGGCATGTACCGTGAATTCTCGCTGCGCTACCTCACCCGCATCGCGCAGGAACTCGAGCGGGGCCAGGGCGACCAGCGCACTCCGCTGATCCTGTTCGGCAAGGGCACCGGCCTGCACCTGGCCGACTTGGCCAACACCGGCGCCGACGCCCTCGGCGTCGACTGGACCCTGGACCTGTCCGACGCCGTGGCCCGCACCGGCGGTCGCGTCGCCCTGCAGGGCAACCTCGACCCGGCCACCCTCTACGGCAACCCGGACGCCATCGAACGCGCCGCCGGCCGCGTGCTCGACAGCTACGCCCAAGGCAACGGCGGTTCCCGCGAGGGCCACGTCTTCAACCTCGGCCATGGCATGTCCCCGGACATGAATCCCGACCACGTCGGCGTGCTGGTGGACGCCGTGCACCGCATCAGCCAGCGCCCGTAACGCCACCCAGCGGCGGCCGCGCAGCACCGGAACGGAATGCATCCACGCATGGCGTGGATCTACGCGAATGACCGCAAGGTAAAAACCCGTAGATCCACGCCATGCGTGGATACCGCGCGCCAAATGACCCGCGACGGAAAAACCCCGTAGATCCACGCCATGCGTGGATACCGCGCGCAGCGCGGCAACGCCCGCCGAAGCCTGGGCGACCGCGGCGCAACCAGACTGTCCGACGTTCACCCCCGGCCGAAGAAGACCGTTAGGGTTCATGGCGCCGGAACGGAGAGCATCCACGCATGGCGTGGATCTACGATGGAATCCGCGTGCACACCGCCCCAGCAATGACCCGCGACGTAAAAAACCGTAGATCCACGCCATGCGTGGATACCGCGCGCAGCGCGGCATCACGATCCACGCGATCGCCGGCTTTGCCGAACCGGTCCGAAACACCGCCTTGACCGCGCCCTGACCCCACATCGGCGATCATGTGCCCCTCGTTGATGAGGGTGCGCACGATGACGACCAGCAGCTACGCCTCGATCCGGCCCCTGTTGTGGCTGGTATCGCTGGCGATCTTCATGCAGATGCTGGATTCCACCATCGTCAACACCGCCCTCCCCGCCATGGCCCGCAGCCTCGGCGAAAGCCCCCTGCAGATGCAGTCGGTGGTCTTCAGCTACGCCCTCGCCGTCGCCACGTTCATCCCCGCCTCCGGTTGGATCGCCGACCGCTTCGGCACCCGCCGCACCTTCCTCGTCGCCATCATCCTGTTCACCCTCGGCTCGCTCGCCTGCGCACTCGCCCAGACCCTGCACCAATTGGTGGGCGCCCGCGTCCTGCAGGGTATTGGTGGCGCCATGCTGCTGCCGGTCGGCCGCCTCGCCGTCATGCGCTCGGTCTCGCGCGAAGAATTCCTGCGCGCCATGAGCTTCATCGCGATCCCCGCCCTGATCGGCCCGCTCATCGGGCCGACCCTCGGCGGCTGGCTGGTCGAAGTCGCCTCCTGGCACTGGGTCTTCCTGATCAACCTGCCCATCGGCGTCATCGGCTACATCGCCGCCATGAAGGTCATGCCCGACCACTACGCCGAACACCGCACCCGCTTCGACATCGCCGGCTACCTCATGCTCGCCTTCGGCATGGTCGTGCTCTCCCTCGCCCTGGACGGCATCTCCGGCATGGCCACGCCGCACGCCCTGGTCATGCTGATGACCGTTGCCGGCCTCGCCGCCCTGGTCGGCTACTGGCTGCATGCCGCCAACTCGACGGCACCGCTGTTTTCGCTGGCCCTGTTCCACGTGCCCAGCTACCGCATCGGCATCCTCGGCAACCTGTTCTCGCGGATCGGCAGCAGCGCCATGCCGCTGCTGATCCCCTTGCTGCTGCAGGTCGGCATGGGCATGAGCCCGATGAATGCCGGCCTGCTCATGATCCCCGTGGCCGCCGCGGGCATGCTCTCCAAGCGCTACGCGGTCAAACTGGTCGAACGCTTCGGCTACCGTCGCGTGCTCATGGTCAACACCGTGCTGGTCGGCCTGGCCATGGCCAGTTTCATCTTCATGACCCCCGGCCAGCCGTTGTGGGTGCGCGTCATCCAGCTGGCCCTGTTCGGCGCGGTCAATTCGCTGCAGTTCACCGTCATGAACACCGTCACCCTGCGTGACCTGGACCGCGACTTCGCCAGCGCCGGCAACAGCCTGCTGTCGATGGTGATGATGCTGGCGACCGGTTTCGGTGCGGCCGCCGCCGGCAGCCTGCTGGCCGCCTTCGATCATCTCGACGCGCTGCGCGGTGCCACCGCCGCCCTGCATGCCACCTTCGTCTGCGTCGGTGCCATTACCCTCACTTCCACCGTCATCTTCTGGCAGCTGCCCGACACCCGCCCCTCCCCGCGCGATGTGGAGGAGGTCGCCGAGTAGTCGTCGCGGGCCGTTGGCCCGATGACCGTTGCCAACCGCCGCTCCGGCGGCCGATCACTGCCCCTGCCCGCGCGCGGCCCGCAGTGAGCGCGCAATCGCGTCCACGAGCAGTTCGCCGGTCACCGGCTTGCGCAGGAAGCCGCGGAACCCGGCCGCACGGACTTGCTGTTCGATGTCCGGATCGGTGCGCGCGGTCACCGCGATCATCGGCATGTCATAGCCCTGGTTGTGCAGGTGCCCGGCCAGTTCGATCCCGCCCAGGCCCGGCAGGTCCAGGTCCAGCAGCGCCACGTCGAACGGCGCCTCGCTGACCTCGCGCAACGCCGCCAGTGCGTGTTCGGCATGCACCATGTGGTGCCCGCGCGCGCCCAGCAGACCGGTGATCACGCTGGCCACGGTGGCGTCGTCTTCCACCAGCAGGATCCGCAACGGCGGCAGCCGCTGTCCCAGGCCCTGGCCGTCGAGCCCGCTCGATACCGCGGCGATGTGCAGCGGCAACGGCAGGGTCACGCTGAAGCGCGTGCCAACCCCGAGCTGGCTCTCCACCCCGATCTGGCCCTGCATCGCCAACGCCAGTTCGCGGCAGATCGCCAGGCCCAGCCCGCTGCCGCCATACTGCGCCGCCGTGCGTGCGCCGTCGGCCTGCTCGAAGCGGCGGAACAGGCGCTGCTGCTGGTCGCTGCTGATCCCCGGGCCCGTGTCGGACACCTCGAAATGCAGGCCACGGTCGGCCGCCAGCGTGGTCGCCGTCAGGCGCACCTCGCCGTGGGTGGTGAACTTGACCGCGTTGCCCAGCAGGTTGAGCAGGATCTGCCGCACGCGCACCGCATCGCCGACACTGCCCAACCCCGCCGGCAACTGGTTGTCGACCACGAAGCGCAGGTGCTTCTGCTCGGCCAGCGCGGCCATCAGCGTGCAGGCATCGTCCACCACGTTGTGCACGTCGAAGGGCTGCGCCTGCAACTGCAGCCGGCCCGATTCGATCCGGGCCAGGTCCAGCGCGTCGTTGACCAGGTGCAGCAGGTGCTCGCCGGCATGCCGGATCGACGCCGTCCAGCTGCGCTGCTGCGGGTCCAGCGCAGAGCCCAGCAGCAGCTCGCTCATGCCCAGCACCCCGGTCATCGGCGTGCGCACCTCATGGCCCAGGTTGGCCAGAAAGCGGGTCTTGGCCGCCGATGCCTGCTCGGCCAGCTCCTGCTTGTGCAGGGCCAGCTGATAGGCATGCTTGCGCTGCAGGCGGCGCCGGTACAGCCAGGCGAACAGGCTCATCAGCAGCAGCGCCATCGAGGTCATCACCAGCAGCCCGGACAGGCTGCGCCACCACGGCGGCTGCACCCGGAACTCCAGCGACTGCACCCGCGACCACACCTGGTCGGCCGAACGCGCCTGCACTTCCAGCCGGTAACGCCCGGGCGGCAGCCGCGAGAACACACGCTCGCCGGCCGGGCCCACTTCCACCCAGTCCGGGTCGTACCCGGCCAGCCGATAGCGGTAGTTGTTGGAGGACGAATCGGCGAAGGACAGCAACCGCGCCACGATCCGCAGGTCGCGGTCGGCGTCGGCGATCTCCAGCGGGGTCAGGTGGGTGAGGTCGGCGACGCGGTCGCCGCGGCGCACTTCCACGCGCTCGATCACCAGCGGCGCGCGCCGGTTGGACGGGCGCACCTGGCGTGGATCGAACACCACCACCCCGGCCGGGGTGCCCCCGGCGATGCGACCGCTGGCGGTACGGGTCAGCGTGCTGCGGCGGAACTCCTGGCTCGGCAGGCCGTCGTGCACGCCATACAGGCGCACGTTGCCCATCTGCGGGTCGACCCGGATCAGGCCGCGCGCACTGGCGGCCCAGATCACGCCCTGGGCATCGACCACCAGCCCGGTGGCCGACACTTCCGGATAGCCGGCACCGCCGCCGATCACGGCCTGCAGCAACAGGCGCCCGTTCTGCCAGCGGTACTGGCTCAGGCGCCCTTCCTCGGACAGCCACACGCTCTGGTCATCGGCGATGGCCAGCGCATGGATCGCCGCCGGCGGCGCCCCCGGCACCGGCTCGAAGCGCGACCGTGCCGGCACCCATTGCAGCAGGCCCTGGTTGGTGGCCACCCACAGATGGTCCTGGCTGCCGCAGACCAGGTCCAACGCCAACTGGCCCGCGGCCAGGCCGGCGTGGCCGCTCACGATCCGATGCAGCACGCGGCCGTCCAGGTCGCGCTGCTGCAGCCCGGTCGAGGCGGCGCTCCATACCCGCCCGCCATCGCACAGCGCCAGCGATTCCACCTGGCCCTCCATGGCCGCATCCACCGCCGCATCACGGCCCCAGCGGCGTAGTGCGTCCTGCCTGGGGTCATAGCGCAGCAATGCGTTGTTGGAGCCGATCCAGACCTGCCCGCGCGGGTCCTCGAGCACCGACTGCAGCCACTCGGTGCCATCCACCCAGGTGCGATGCTGGGTGACGGTGCCGGTGACCGGATCGAACTTGTCCAGCGCACCGTGCGTGCCCACCGTCCAGACCCCGCCATCGGCGGCCGCGCCCATGCCCAGCACGTAGGCATTGCGCAACGACCCCGGATCGTCCTCCAGCCGCGACAGCACCGAGAACTGCCACCAGCGCGGCAGCAGGTGCCACAGCCCGCCATTGATGCTGGCCAGCCAGATGCCGCCTTCGCGGTCCTCGTAGGCACCGGTCCAGTTCGGTCGCACCTGGCCGCGCGCCACCGCGCTGTACAGCGGCACCTGCTGGTATTGATTGTCGTAGGCACGGCCCAGGCCGGAACGGGTATCCAGCCAGTACCCCCCCTGCTCATCGCGCAGCATCATGCCCAGCACCTGGTCGCCGGGCGTCACCTGCCACGGTGCAGGCTCGAACTGGCCGTCCGGACGCCGCACCTTCACCCCCGAGTTGGTGCCGATCCACAGGCTGCCGTCCAGTTCGGCGGTGAGCCCGTTGATGATCTCGTGCGGGATGTCGCGGCTGGCGATGCGCTCGAAGTCGCGCCCGGTCCAGCGCGCCAGCCCCGCCTTGGTCCCCACCCACAGGCTGCCATCGCGGGTGGTGGCCAACTGGGTGACCGAGGCGGCCGGCAGGCTGCGCGGGTTGCCATGCTCGGGCATGTAGCGGGTCACGTTGCCGCTGCGGTCCAGCCGATGCAGGCCCCCTTCATAGGTCCCGAACCAGACGGCGCCATCGGCGGTGGAGGTGATGCTCCAGATGGTGTTGCTGCCGATCACCGGGTGGCTGGCGCGGTCGAAGAAGCGCAGTTCGCGGCGGTCGGCCGACATCATCGCCAGCCCGGCATTCTCGGTGCCGATCCACAGCTGGTTGCGTGCGTCCACGTGCACGCTCCACACGTGGTTGTCGCGCAGGCCATCCTCGGCGCGCCATACCCGGTAGGTGCGGCCGTCGTAGCGCGCCAGGCCATCGTTGGTGGCGATCCACAGGTAGCCGTAGCCATCCTCGGCCATGCGGTTGACCGTGTTGGACGGCAGGCCATCGAACACGGTCAGCTGGCGCGGCGTTGGCGGCACCGGCTGGGCATGGCCGAGCAACGGCCAGAGCCACGCGATCCCGATCAGGAGCAGCCAACGCAAAGGCACCACCAATGGATCTCCCGAGTCGTCCGTGGAAGGCGCGCCAGCGGATCGAAGCCGCGTGGACGCGGCGTGCCGAAGCCTGGGGCCAGGCCCGCATGGTAAACGGTTCGCCGCGTGGCGACGATCCGCTCAGCGGCGCAGGGCCTGCCGCACCACGGCATGCAGCGCGTCGCCAGCGGCGGGCTTGTGCAGCAGGCCCACCGCCCCGGCGGTGGCCACGCGCTCGGCCAGGTCGGGCTCGGCCCGGGCGGTGAGCACCACGACCGGCACCTGGCAGTGCTGCGCCTGGAGCACCTGCAGCAGTTGCCAGCCATCCATGCCCGGCAGGTCCAGGTCGAGCAGCAGCATGTCGACGTCGGCCGTGGCCAGCTCGGACAGCGCGGCCAGCGCGTGCGCGGCGACGACCACCTGCACCCCGCGCGCGGCCAGCAGCCCGGCGTGGACCTCGGCCACCAGCGGATCGTCCTCGACCAGCAGCACCCTGCCCTCGCACGCGCCGTCGCCCGTGGGGACTGTGTCGACCCGGTCGGCACGGTCGTCCGCATCGGCGGCGGCCAGCGGCAGGCTCAGCACCAGCCGTCCGCCGCCGCCGGGCACCGCGTGCAGTCGCAGGTGGCCGTGCTGCGCGCGGGCACAGGCCTGCGCCCGCACCAGGGCCGCGCCGGATACCACGCCAGCGGACCGGGCCACGGCGCGCACCGGTGCCAGGATCTCCAGCAGGATGCCGGCCCGCCCGGGCAGCCAGGCGACCCGCGCAATCAGCGGGCCGGACCGCCACGCCTCGACCACGGCCTGCAGCGCGTTCTCCAGCAACTGCCGCAACCGGTGCGGGTCCGCCTGCACCCAGCGCTGGCCCGGCAGGTGCGCCTGCAGGGTGAGGCCGCTGCCCTGCACGGGCAACGCCTCGCATGCCCAGCGCTGCCAGCCCTGCAGCACTGCCAGCAGATCCACGCGGGCGGACTGCAAGGGCAATCGCCCGGCCTGGATGCGCGCCTCGTCCAACGCCTGGTCGACGATCCCCAGCAACGCGCGGGCCGCCTCCTGGATGCGCCGCAGACGCTGCGCCTGCACGCGGTCCTGTACGTCGGCCAGCAACAGTTCGCTCATCCCCAGCACCCCGGTCAGGGGCGTGCGCAGTTCATGCCCGAAAGTTGCCAGGTAGCGTGCCTTGGCCTGCGCCGACTGCTCGGCCCAGCGTCGCCGCTGCAGCGCCGTGCGCCGCCGCCGTGCCTGGGCCAGCGCGCGCCGGCACAGCCAGCCGGCCACCCCGCACACGCCGATCAACGCGAGCGCGCGCAGCAGGTGTACCAGCGGGTGCTGCCAGCCCGTGCGCTGCACCTGCAGCGGCAGTTCCTGCACCGCCGACCAGTGCCCATCGCCGCCGCGCTGCTGGTACTGCAGCACATGCGCGCCCGGTGCAAGCTGCGGAAAACCGATCGTGCCGCGGCTGCGCGTATGGCTCCAGCGCTGCGCGCCGTCGCGCAGCCGGAAGCGATACTGCTGGCGCGGGTCCAACTGCGCGGACAACACCCGCGCGGTGATCTGGATGTCACGGTCATCGGCATGCAGGCGCAGCGGTGGCAGTACCGGCACGCTGATCCGCTGGCCACCGCGCCGCAACTGCACGCGTTCGATCACCAGCGCGGGTGGCGAGGCGGGACGCTCCAGCGCGTCCGGTGCGAACGCCAGCGTGGCCCGGTTGCGGCCGATCGCCAGCATCTGCGTGCCCTGCGCCTGCAGGCCCGCCTGCAGCACGGCCTCGGGAATGCCGTCATCGCCCGAGTACGCACGCACCTCGCGGCGGTCCGGCGCGATCCTCAACAGGCCGCTGCCGGAGGTTGCCCACACCACGCCGGCGGCATCGGTGGCGATGGCGTGCAGCTGGCCGGCCGGCACGCCATCGCGGTGATCAAGCCGTAGACCGGGCTGCAATGCCTGGTCGTGCCAGGCGTAGCGCTGCAGCGCACCGGGCACGGCGACCCACAGCGCGCCATCCGCAGCCACGTGCAGCGAGCTGACCTCCCCGGGCGCGCCCTCCACGCTCACCAGGCGCTCGCCGTCCCAGCGCAGCAGGCCGTGCCGGCCCCCCAGCCATACGCCGCCCTCGGGCGTGCAGTGCAGCGACACCGCGCCGTGTTCGGCCGCACTGCCCGCCAGGGGCCAGCGTACGCGCTGCCAGTTCCCGCCGGCGACGCGCCGTTCCAGCCGCTCGCCATGGAGCCGCCATTGTTGGCCGCCCGCACAGGCCAGCTCAGCGCGGATCCTGCCGGCCGCGGCAATCACGCCATCCACGCCCTGTCGCCGGGCCGGCGCCGGTTGCGCGCGGAAGTGCTGCCAGAGCGGCGGCAGCCGCCACACGCCCAGGTACCGCCCCAACAACCACGCCCCTCCCTGGCGGTCTTCGAACACGCTCTGCAGGTGCGGCGGTGCCTCGCGTCCCACCACCGCCAGGCCGACCTCTGCCACTGCGCTGCCGTCGCCCGCTTGCCGCCACACCCGTCCCCCATCGGCCAGCCACTGCGCGCCGTCCGCGCCCATGCCCAACACGCGCGCCCCCGCGGCCCCCGCCACGATCTGCACCGCACTGTCGCCCTCGCTGCGCCATCGTCCGGTCGCAGTGCTGATCCACAGCGTGCCGGCCGCATCACCGGCCATCCCGGTGATCGCCGCCGTGGCCAGGCCTGGCGCCGCGGGGCGCCGGAAGCGGCCGTCGCGCCACAGGGCAAGCCCGCCGCTGGTGCCGACCCAGACCCCGCCGACAGGATGGGGCTGGAGGTGTTCGACATCGCCAGCGGGCACGCCATCACCGCGCAGGGTGGGCAGGTAATGGCGCAGCCGGTGCGGCGCCTGCCACTGGTACAACCCGCCGCCACGCACGCCAAACCACACCCCGTCGCCGTCGGCCAGCAGCGCGCTGATCGCCGCGCCACGCACGCCGACCACCGGGTCGATCCGCGTGCGGTCGGCGGACAAGCGCATCACCGCCCCCTGCGCGGTGCCGATCCACAGGCGGTCCTGCGCATCCAGCGCAAGCCGGGTCAGCACCGTGCCAGCCAGCCCCTGCTCACGCTGCCAGACACGGAAGTGGCGTCCGTCGAAGCGCGCCAGCCCATCCTCGGTGGCGAACCACAGGTAGCCGTGGCGGTCCTGCACCACCTGGTGCACTGCATTGGACGGAAGGCCGTCGGCCGTGGTGAAGCGCACCGCTTCCAGCGGTTGCGCCGCACCTTCGCAGATCAGCGCGGCCAACAGCAGCAGCACCCAGCCCCACCCCGCACGACGGCACACGCGGGCGTTCATCGCGACGCCATGCAGTGCATCAACGCGGCGCGCAATGCGCGACGTTCCAGTGGCAGCCGCAGGAAAGCATCGAATCCGGCGGCCAAGGCGTCACGCTCGGCACCGGTATCGGCGCGTGCAGTCAGCGCCAGCCGCGCCACGCCCGGCAGCCGTTGCGACAGCAGCGCGCCGATCGGCGCGGCGTCGATGCGCCGGTCCGGGTCGGCCACCACCAGGTCCCAGTGCGGGCCCTGCCATTGCGGTCGCTCGCCTGCGTGCAGGTCCGGGCAGCTCACCTCCAGCCCCTGCGCCGCCAGCAGCGCGGCGATGACCTCCGCGGTCGGCCCGTGCCACAGCAGCAGCACCCGCAGGGCCACCACCGGGCCGGTCTCACCCGCAGCAGCCAGCAGCGGCGCACGCGCGTCTGCCAGCGGCAGCCAGACCTGGAAGCAACTGCCGGTGCCGGGTTGGCTGTGAACCTCGATGTCACCGCCCATCGCCTGCGCCAGTTCGCGGCTGATCGCCAACCCCAGGCCGCTGCCACCGTGGCGCGCCAGCGTGGCCGCGCCGTCGGCCTGCTCGAAACGCTGGAACAGGCGCTGCAGCTGGGCGGCCGTCATTCCGGGCCCGGTGTCGGTCACCACCAGCACCAGCCCGTCACCGGCAGCGCCGCGGCGCGCAGCGACCTCGACCCGCCCGTGCCGGGTGAACTTGAGCGCATTGCCGACCAGGTTCAACAGGATCTGCCGCAGCCGGCGCGCATCGCCGTGCAGCCAGCAATCCCCGGCAAGCGTGCTGTGCCATTCCAGCCGCAGCGACTTGGCCTGCGCCACCGGCTGCAACAGCGCGTGCAGATCCTGCAACAACAGCGCCGGGACGAACGGCGCCGGCTGCAGGTGCACGCGCCCGGCTTCGATGCTGGCCAGGTCAAGCGCGTCGTCCACCAGCTGTACCAGGTGCAGCCCCGCCTGGTGCAGGCTGTCCACCTGCGCGCGTTGCCGGGGCGACAGCGGGCCGTCGAGCAGCAACGCGCTCCAACCGGACACGGCGGTCATCGGCAGACGGATGCGCTGCCCCAGTTGCCCAAGGAAGCGGGTGCGCTCGGCCGAGGCCTGTTCGGCGCTGCGGTAGCGCCCCCGCAAGGCATCGCGCCGCCGCCGCCGCCGCAGCAGGCAGCGCACCCCGCGCCCGCCTGCCAGCAGCACCAGCAACGCCGCCACCACCAGCCCCAGCCTGCCCGCAGGGGTCTGCCACCACGCGGGGGCGACCCCGAGCACGACGTGCGCCGACGACCAGGTCCCCTCGCCGTGGCGTGCCTGGATCAACAGGCGATGCTCGCCGACCGGCAGCCTGTCGAAGATGCGCTGGGCGACCGCGCCGGTATCGATCCAGTCGCGATCGTGCCCGGGCAGGCGGAAGCGGTACTGGATGCGATCGGGGTCGCCGCGCCCCAGCAGGTTCACCGCCACCTGGATGTTGCGATCGCCGCTGCCCAGCAGGATCGGTTCGCTGTCCGGGCGCAGGCTCACGGCCGTGTGATTGCGCTGCAGCCGCACCGCGTTGACCACCAGTGCGGGCGGCGCCGGGCGCTGCGGCATGCTGCCGGGCTCGTGCAGCAGCAGCCCGCCCTCGCGCACCGCGGCGGCCAGCACCCCGTTGCGCAGGCGAACCAGCCGTTGGCCAAGGATTTCCTGCGCCGGCAGGCCATCGGCGCTGCCCAGCACACGCACCTGGCGGTGCGCGGGATCGAGCCGGACCAGGCCGCGCGCGGCCCCCGCCCAGACGATCCCGCGGGCGTCCACCACCAGCGCCTCCGCACGCACCTGCGGGTACCCGACCGCCGCGTCGATGCGATCGATGCGCTGCAACGCATCGCCGTCCCAGCGGTAGCGCTCCAGCACATCCTGCCGGCTGAGCCACAGGCTGCCATCGTCGGCTTCGGCGACAGCCGCCACCGCGGGCCCCGGCGGCTCGGCGGCGCTGAAGCGCCCGCGCGTGGCGTCCCACAGCTTCAGCCCGTCCCGGTCGGTGGCCCACAACCGGCCCTCGCGATCGCACAGCAATTGCCGCGTCGCCATGCCAGCGGCCAGGCCGAGTGCCTGCGGCGACTGCGCACGTTCGCGCACGCCCTGTGCGGACCACTGCTGGATCTGCATCGGATGGGCCAGCCACACGCTGCCGTCGGCGCAGGCCTGCAGCTGCAACGCCGCGTTGCCGGGCGCCAGGCCCAGTGGCCAGCGCCGAACGGTCCTTCGCACCGCGTCGTAGCGCAGCATCTGCCCGCCACTGGCAAGCCACAGCCGGTGTTGGCTGTCTTCAGCCATGCCGACCGCGGTCGCACTGAAACCGGCGTGCGCGTACTCAAGGTGATCGCTGCTGGCACCGGTGCGCAGGTCGATCCGCTGCAGGCGCCCCTGGCTGCCGGCCACCCACAATCGCCCGTCCGCGGCGCCGGCCAGGGCCAGCGCGTAGTGGCTGCGCAGGCCGGGCAGGCCATCTTCGGCGCTCGGCAGCGCGGTGAATGCACGCCAATGCGCCGGCAAGCGCCAGAGGCCATGGGCGCGGCTGAGCAACCAGATATCGCCGTGCCGATCCTGCAAGGCCTGGCGCATCTCCACCCCGTCGGTGCGCGGACCGTGCAAGGGGCGCAGGGGGATCGCCTGGGTGCGCACGCCCTCCTGCAGAACCAGCCCGGTGTCCTGCTGCAACCACAACGCACCCTCCTCGCTGCGCAGCAGTGGCTGCCCGCGGACCGGCGGCGGATGCGCCTGCCCGGCGCCGTCGAGCAGCGTCCACCCCGCGGCGCTGGCCACGTGCACGCCGCCGCGCGGATCGGCCCACAGCGCGGTGACCGCACCAGCGAGCGCGCCCATCCGCTCGGCGCGCCCACCGCGCAGACGGCGTACGCCGTGGTCGGTCCCCACCCATACGACGCCATCGCGATCACGGGACAATGCGGTCGCCGCCGCGGCGTCCACCGCCACCGGCTGCCACGCCAGGCCGTCAGCCAGGCGCCGGTACAGTTGGCGGTCCGCACCGATCACCCACAGCGCGCCGGTGTGATCGCTGGCAATCGCGCGGATGGCACCGTGGCGCAGCGCGCGCGGTGCATGGTCGGGCAGATGCTCGAAACGCTGCCGGTCGGCGGACATCATCACCAGCCCGTGCGACGCCGTGCCCAGCCACAGGCGGTCGCGGGCATCGATGTGCAGCGCGTACAGCGCCTCATCGATCAACCCGTCCTCGCGCCGCCAGACCCGTGCCCGGCGTCCGTCGAACCGCAGCAGTCCGTCGCTGCCGGCCATCCACAGATAGCCCGTGGCATCTTCGGCCATCGCGCGGACACCGATCCCGGTGAAGCCATCCCTGCGTTCCAACGGGCGCGGCCACGGCAGGTCGAGCACGTTCGAGGCCATCGCATACGGCGCCGCGGCCAGCAGCACTGCCAACCCGAACGCGCCTGCGCACGCCCGTGCCACCTTCCAGGCCACGACCTACATCCACCCCATCACAATCATCGGGGCGACGATAAAGCGTTCGCGCCGCGCGAGGCGGCCCGCAACTGCGGCAGATCACACTTTTTCCAGCGCCAGTTCACATCGAACCGAGCCGATCAAAACAGGCCGCCTATTTTGCAGCGCGACCGTGCCGTTTCAGGCGTCGGCCTGTCGCAGTGCACGCGCCTTGGCGATCGCATCGACCAGCAGGTCGCCGGTGACCGGCTTGCGCAGGAACCCGTCGAATCCGCTCTCCAGCACCTGCTGCTCGGCATAGGCATCGGAGCGGGCCGTGACCGCGATCAACGGCAGCTCGTAGCCCATCGCACGCAATTGCCCCGCGATGGCGATGCCATCCAGCGCCGGCAGGTCCAGGTCGAGCAGGCCCACGTCGAAACGACCGGCCGACACTTCGGACAATGCCGCCAGCCCATGCAGCACGTGCAACACCTCGTGGCCACGTGCCCGCAACAGCCCGGTGATCACCTTGGCCACGGTGGGGTCGTCTTCCACCAGCAGTATCCGCAGCGGCGGCAACGCGATCCGCGCGGTGTCCTGGGCATCAACGGGCACCGCGCTGCCGTGCAGCGACCACGGCAAGGGCAACTGCACGGTAAAGCGCGCGCCATGGCCGGGACGACTGTCGATGGCAATCCGCCCGCCCATCGCCACCGCCAGTTCCTGGCAGATCGCCAGCCCCAGCCCGCTGCCGCCGTAGCGCGACGCGGTGCGCGGGCCATCGGCCTGTTCGAAACGATGGAACAAGCGCTGCTGCTGGTCGGCGTTGATGCCCGGCCCGGTGTCGGAGACCTCGAACGCCACGCCCAGGCCGCCCTCGAGCAGGGTGACGCCCAGCCCGACGTGGCCGCGCTCGGTGAACTTGATCGCGTTGCCGAGCAGGTTCATCAGGATCTGGCGCACGCGCATTTCATCGCCACTCACCTGCACCGGCCCCGGCAGGTCGAAGCTGCGCTCGAAGGCCAGCCCGCGGTGATGCGCCATCGGCTCCATCAGGGCCTGCACCTGGGCCAGCATCGACATCAGGTCGAAGGGACGGATGTCCAGCTCCAGGCGCCCCGCTTCGATGCGCGCCAGGTCCAGCGCGTCGTTGACCAGGCGCAGAAGGTGGGTGCCCGCATGCTGGATCGAGGCGGCATAGCCGCGCTGCAGTTCGTCCAGCGGCGTGGCCAGCAGCAGTTCGCTCATGCCCAGCACGCCGGTCATCGGCGTGCGCACTTCGTGCCCGAGCGTGGCCAGGAACTGGCTCTTGGCCTGAGAGGCCTGCTCGGCGATCTGTTGCTTGTGCACGGTCAGCTGCCATTGCTGGCGTCGGCGCAGGCGCACCCGCGCCACATAGGCCAGCGCGGCCACCAGCAGCAGCCACAACAGCACGTAGGCCACGATCGCCCAGCCGCTGCGCCACCACGGCGGCAGCACCTCCACGCTGAGCGTGCGCGCGGGCGTCCACTGCCCCTGCGGCGTGGCCGCCTGCACATCGATGGCGTACTGCCCCGATGGCAGCCGCGACAGCATCCGCTCGCCGTCGGCCGCCTGCATCACCCAGTTCTGGTCGTACCCCGAGACCCGGTAGCGGTAGCGGTTGCCCTGCGGATTGGCGAAGGACAGCAGGCGCGCGGTGATGATCAGGTCGCGGTCCTGCGGGCCCAGCACGATCGGCGCATCCGGTGGCAGTGACTGCTGCCCCTGCGCATCGTCGCGACGCACCTGCACGTTGTCGATCACCAACTGCGAGGGCGGTATCGGCAGGTCCGGCGCGTCCGGATCGAAGCTGACCAAGCCGGTCGCGGTGACCGCCAGTACCCGGCCATTGGCCGCGCGCACCGGCGGGCGACCGCTGAATTCCACGTCCGGCAGGCCATCGCGCTCGCCATAGATGCGCAACCGGCGCTGGGGGCCGTCCCAGCGCACCAGCCCACGCGGCGTGGTCGCCCACACCTGCCCCTTGCGGCCGATCACCACCCCGCCCATCGACACCGCCGGCAGGCCCTCGGCCGCGCCGACGCGTTCGCGCAGGGTCATGCTCAGGCCGTCCCAGCGGTAACGTTCCAATGCACCGTTGCGCGCCAGCCAGAGCTCGTCGGGACCGGCCCAGGCGATGTCGAAGATGCTGCCGCGCGAGATGCCCGGGACCTGCTCGAAGCGTCCCTCGCTCCACCGCAGCAGGCCCATGTCCCCCATGATCCAGAGCTGTCCACGCGGGTCGAACAGCATCTGTTCGACCGGGTTTTCGGTCAGTCCGCGCCCTTCGTCGATACGGATGGTGTCCAGCACCTTGCCGTCGGCATCGCGGCGCTGGATGCCGAAGTTCATGATCGACAGCCATAGCTCGCCGTTCGGCGCCTGGCGGATCAGGTCGATGCGCTGGCGCACATCCGAGCCGCCACCGATCCTCCACTCGCGCAGCTGCCCGGTACGCGGCTGGTACAGGCCCAGGCGACCGGCACGGCCGATCCACAACGCGCCATCGGCGCGCGGCAACAGCGACCAGTTGGCGCCCACGCCCAGGCGGGTGTCGTCGGCGATCTGGCGCAGCGTGCCGCGCGCGTCCAACTGGTAGATGCCGTGCGCGCCGGCGATGTAGAAGGTGTTGTCGGCCGCGGCGGCACTGAGCAGGTACACGCTGTCCAGCGGCTTGCCGTCGAGCTGGTACCAGGTGGAGAAGCGCTTCCAGTCCGGTGGCAGGTAGGCCAGGCCCTGGGTGAGCATGGCGATCCACAGGCCGCCTTCATGGTCCTGCAGCATGTCCAGCACGCCGCTGCGTGCGGTGAGGAAGCCGCTGCCGGCATCGCCGGCCAACAGGTGAGCTGTGTCCTGGTCGCCGCGGTACAGGCCATCGGCGGTACCCAGCCAGTAGCCGCCGTTGCGATCATGGACCACCGTGGCCGCGCGCACGTCCGCGCTCAGGGTCCAGGGCGCCTTGCGCACGCTGTCGTCGGCGTCGATCCGGAACAGCCCCTCCTGGGTGCCGGCCCAGACCGTGCCGTCGGGTTCGCGGGTCAGCCGGAACACGCTCTTGCCGCCCAGCTGGTCCGGCGCGATCCGGGTAAAGCGCTTGCCGTCCCAGCGCGCCACGCCGCTGCCGGTGCCCACCCATACCCGCCCCTGCGGGTCGGCCAGCAGCGTATAGATGGTGTCATCGGGCAGGCTGGCCGGGTCGGCCGGGTCGGCGTGGTACTGCACCAGCGTGCCGTCTTCCTCGCGGCGGCAGATGCCGTGCCGGTTGGTGCCGATCCACAGCGACTTGGCCGCATACGCCAGCGCCCAGAACTGGCCGTCGCAGCGCGCGTTGAGGTCGGGGAAGCGCTCGAAGCGTTCGCGGCCCGGGCCCAGCATGCTCAGGCCGACGCCGTTGGCCCCCACCCAGACCCGGTCCAGCGGGTCCACCAGCAGGGTTTCGACTTCGTTGCCGGGAATCGAGTCGGGATCGCCGGGGTCATGCCGCCACACGCGCAGGCCGACGCCGTCCACGCGCGCCAGGCCATCATCGGTGGCGGCCCAGACGTAGCCCTGGCGGTCCTGGGCCAATGCCAGCACCATGCGCGAGGGCATGCCTTCGGCGGCACCGAGCCGGCGCATGCGCGGCGTCTCTACCGCTGTTCCTGCCGTTGTCCCCGCGGCCCACGACGCTGCCGGTACCGTGCACATGCCCAGTAGCAGCAACACGATGCCCGCGCACCCGCTACGCGTCCCCATCGCCATCCAGATCTCCCTGTAGCGGCTGATTGTCCCACAGCGCCTGCGCGCGCGCCCGCGCGGCCGGCGCGTGGGGGCGGCGCGGGAGCTCGCCCGCACCGATGCCGACACCGCTGGAACACCTCGTTGTGATCGCGGCCCGCACCACGCCGCACCGCATGCAGCGCTGTTTCCGGGCCCACCACGATCTGTTGCAGCCATGGCACTGCTGGGCATGACGGCGCTGTGCGTATGATCGGCCCAGACCTCCATGGAGCCCGGCCCGTGATCCAGCGCCTGACCCTTGCCCTGCTGCTGTGCGCCACCCCGCTGGCGGCGCTGGCCGCGCCCGATTCCTACCGGCTCGATCCGGTGCATACCCGCGTGCTGTTCGCGGTGGAGCATGCCGGCTTCTCGCATGCGCTGGGCACCGTGTCGGGCAGCGAAGGCGTGCTGGTGTTCGACCCGCAGGACTGGGCCTCGGCCACGCTCAACGTGACCGTCCCGATCCAGCGCCTGGACCTGGGCGATGCGAAGTGGAACACCGCCACCCTGGCGCGCAACCTGCTCGATGGCGAACGTTTCCCCGAGGCGCGTTTCGTGTCCACCCGGGTGGAACCGATCGATGCCGGGCACGCCAACGTCGTCGGCCAGCTCACCCTGCATGGCGTGACCCGCGAAGTCACCCTGGCGGTCACCCTCAATGCACTCAAGCGCCATCCACTGCCGCCGTTCCGCCGCACCGCCGGGTTCTCCGCCACCGCCACGCTCAGCCGCAGCGCCTTCGGCGTGGCGGGCTGGCCGTCGATGATCGGCGACGCGGTGGACCTGCGCATCGAGGCCGAGGCCGTGCGTGACCGCTCTGCCGCTGATCCGCAGGACACACCGCCGGTCGATGCCGAGGGAACTCCATCGCCGCAGTCCGCCTCCAACGCCCCATCCCCACCGCCGGTCCAGGAGACCACGCCATGACAGCCCTGAACACCGCGACCCGTTGGGGAGGCGTCAGCCAGACCCTGCACTGGTTGATCGCCCTGCTGATCCTTGCCATGGGCATCCTCGGGCTGACCATGGGCGAGTTCCCCAAGACGCCGAAGTATTTCTGGATCTACACCCTGCACAAGTCGGTGGGCATCACCGTGCTGGTGCTGGTGGCGGCCCGGCTTGGCTGGCGGCTGTACGCCGGGGCACCGCAGCCGGTGCCCGGCACGCCCACCTGGCAGGAGCGCATCGCATCGGCCACGCATTGGCTGCTGTACGTGTTGATGTTCGCCATCCCGCTGTCGGGCTGGCTGTACGACTCGGCCAGCGGGCTGCGCCCGTTCCGCTGGTTCGGCCTGGTCGACGTGCCCAAGCTCAGTGGGCCGGACCCAGGCCTGACCCAGGTCTCCCACGCCATCCACGAATGGGGCTTCTGGCTGCTGATCGCCGTGGTGCTGGCGCATGCCGGCGCCGCGCTTTACCACCATTTTTACCAACGCGATGCCACCCTTGCGCGCATGCTGCCGCAGGGCTGGCTTGCCTCCCCCCAGAAGGATTGACCATGAACATCAAGCTCACCACTCCCGCGGCCGTCGCCGCCGCCCTTGCCGGGCTGATGGCCACCGCACCGGTGCTGGCCGCCGACTACGTGCAGGCCCCCGGCTCGGTGCTGGTGTTTGCCACCAAGTACGACGGTGAAGTGTTCACCGGCACCTTCCCCGGCTTCGACACCAAGCTCAGCTTCGACCCGGCCAAGCTGGACGGTTCCCGGCTGGACGTGACCATCCCGCTGGCCGGCGCCAAGAGCGGCAACAGCGACCGTGATTCCACCCTGCAGGGGCCGGACTTCTTCAACGTCGGCAAGTTTGCCCAGGCCAAGTACAGCGCCACCACCTTCCGCTCGCTGGGCAACAACCAGTACGCCGCCGACGGCACGCTGGAACTGCGCGGGGTGAGCAAGCCGGTCACGCTTACCTTCACCTGGACCCCGGGCGCGCAGCCGGTGCTGAGCGGCAAGGCCACGGTCAAGCGTCTGGACTTCGGCGTGGGCGGCGGCGACTGGACCGACACCAAGACCATCCCCAACGAAACCGCGATCAGCACCAAGGTCGTGCTGAAAGCGAAGTAAGGCGGGATGCGCCGGCCGCTGGCCGGCGCTGCGTAAAGAGGATCCAACCCCGTAGAGCCGACCGTTGGTCGGCTGCCCTGGCTCCTCGCGCCGTCACGGCAGCCAGGGCAGGCAAAGCGGTCAAACAGCCGGGGCAGTCAAGGCAGGCGGGGATTCAGGGCAGCCGGGGTTTCAGGGCAGCCCGGGTTTCAGGGCAGCCGACCAACGGTCGGCTCTACGCGTTCATTCCGGTCCAGGCCTGCAACGTCTTCACGTCGAACGGCCAGTCCAGCTCGCGCCCCTGCGCGTCGCGCAGCACCGGCACGCGCAGGCCGTAGCGGGCCTCCAGGTCCGGCTCGTCATCGATGAACACACTGTCCAGTCCGGGCACGCGGGCCTGTGCCAGCACCGCCAGGGCCTGGTCGCACAGATGGCAGTCATCACGCTGGAACAAGGTAAACACCGGCCCACCCGCCTTGGGAAATGTTGCGCCGCAATCAAGGTCGGCGCCTGCGACAGCATAGAATAGCGCTCCATCCGATACCCGCAGTTTGGCAATCATGGCTGTCAGCACGTTCGACGTTTTCAAGATCGGCATTGGCCCGAGCTCCTCGCATACCGTGGGACCAATGAAGGCTGCCGAACGCTTCGTGCACCGCTGGTTGCTGGACCCGGGCAGGCTGCAGGACGTGGTGCGCATCCGTGCCGACGTGTATGGCTCGCTGGCACTGACCGGGCGCGGCCATGGCACCGACAAGGCCGTGCTGCTCGGCCTGGAAGGCCAGCGCCCGAACCTGATCGACCCCGACATCATCCCCGAAACGCTGGACCGCATCCGCGGCAGCAAGCGCATCCGCCTGATGGGCACCCATGAAATCGCCTTCGACGAGAAGCGCGACCTGGGGCTGAACAAGCGCCAGAAGCTGCCCTACCACACCAACGGCATGCGCTTCACCGCCTATGACGCCGACGAACAGGTGATCGCCACCCGCGACTACTACTCGGTGGGCGGCGGCTTCGTGGTCAACCAGGACGATGCCGCCGACGACCGCATCGTCCCCGATGAAACCCCCTTGCCGTATCCGTTCAAGAGCGGCGACGAACTGCTCGCGCAGACCGCGCGCAGCGGGCTGAGCATCGCCCAGATGATGTTCGAGAACGAGAAGTGCTGGCGCAGCGAAGACGAGATCCGCGAGCAGTTGCGCGAGATCTGGGGCGCGATGCAGGCCTGCGTGGCCCGCGGCATCCGCCAGGAAGGCACCCTGCCCGGCGGCCTGCATGTGTCGCGTCGCGCACCGGCGTTGTACCGCGAGCTGTCGTCCAAGCCGGAAGCGGGCATGCGCGACCCGCTGACCACGCTGGACTGGGTGAACCTGTACGCCCTGGCGGTCAATGAAGAAAACGCCGCCGGTGGCCGCGTGGTCACCGCGCCGACCAACGGTGCGGCCGGCGTACTGCCGGCGGTGCTGCATTACTTCGACCGTTTCTGCCCCGGCGCGAACGAACAACGCATCTTCGACTTCCTGCTGACCTCGGCGGCGATCGGCATCCTGTACAAGGAAAACGCCTCCATCTCCGGCGCCGAAGTCGGCTGCCAGGGCGAAGTGGGCGTGGCCTGCTCGATGGCCGCCGGTGGCCTGGTGGCCGCGCTGGGCGGCAACCCCAGCCAGATCGAGAATGCCGCCGAGATCGGCATGGAACACAACCTCGGCCTTACCTGCGACCCGATCGGTGGGCTGGTGCAGATCCCCTGCATCGAGCGCAATGCGATGGGCGCGGTCAAGGCGATCAACGCCTCGCGCATGGCCATGCGCGGCGACGGCAAGCACAAGGTCTCGCTGGACAAGGTCATCAAGACCATGCGCGACACCGGCCGCGACATGCAGGACAAGTACAAGGAAACCAGCCGCGGCGGCCTCGCGGTCAACGTCATCGAGTGCTGAGCCGCCCCCGGTAGAGCCGACCGTTGGTCGGCTGCTCGGATCCCCCACGTAGAGCCGACCGTTGGTCGGCTGCCCGAATCCCGGTAGCGCCCACCGCCGGTCGGCCGCTCGAATCCCCCACGTAGAGCCGACCGTTGGTCGGCTGCTCCACCATCGCGGGGAAATGCAGCCGACCAACGGTCGGCTCTACGCGGCAGCGTCATCGCGGCGGCTCAAGTAAAGTCGGACTTCCCCCTCCGGAGACCGCCATGCGCATCCTGGCCGCCGCCCTGCTCGCCTGCCTGCCGCTGACTTCCCTCGCCGCCGACACCTACGGCCCGCGCCTGGAAGGCTTCGACTACCCCTACCCGGTCAAGATCTTCGCGTTCGAATCGCAGCGCCAGCCATTGGAGATGGCCTATCTGGACGTTGCCCCGCGCGGCACACCGATCGGCACCGTGGTCCTGCTGCACGGCAAGAACTTCTGCGCGGCCACCTGGAAGGACAGCATCGCCGCGCTCACCGCCGCGGGCTACCGGGTGATCGCCCCGGACCAGATCGGCTTCTGCAAATCCAGCAAGCCCGAGCGCTACCAGTATTCGTTTGGCCAGCTCGCCGCCAACACCCACGCCCTGCTCGCCCACCTCGGCCTGGACGCGGCGACGGTCGACCTGGTCGGCCATTCGATGGGCGGCATGCTTGCCGCGCGCTATGCGCTGATGTACCCGCAGCAGCTGCGCCACCTGGCGCTGGTCAACCCGATCGGGCTGGAAGACTGGAAGGCCAAGGGCGTGCCGTGGCGCAGCGTGGATGCCTGGTATGCCGGCGAATTGAAGACCAGCTTCGACAGCATCAAAAAGTACCAGCTCGAGGTGTACTACAACGGCCAATGGAAGCCCGCGTACGCGCAGTGGGTAAGCATGCAGTCACGCATGTACGACGGCCCGGGCAGGCAGGCCGTGGCCTGGAGCCAGGCGCTTACCTCGGACATGGTGTTCAACCAGCCGGTGGTCTACGAACTGCCGCGGATCACCGTTCCGACCACCCTGTTCATCGGCCAGACCGACCGCACCGCGATCGGCCGCGACCTCGCCCCTCCCGCGTTGAAGGCCACGCTGGGCGATTATCCAGCGCTGGGCAAGGCGGCGGCCGCCGCCATCCCCGGGGCCACGCTGGTGAGCTTCGACGATCTGGGCCACTCGCCGCAGGTGCAGGACCCGAAGCGATTCAACGCAGCGTTGCTGAAGGCGCTGAAGGACGCCCACCGGTAGAGCCGAGCCATGCTCGGCTGCAGCTCTGGCGCCGTCGGTGTGGTCGTCTATCGCGCGAACGGCAGCCGAGCGTGGCTCGGTTCTACCTGCCACCAGCGACACATTGCCTATCGACGCACGATCGCCAGCACGTCATCCAGCAGTGCTGCCGCGGTGACGTCGGCGCCGGCCCCCGGCCCTTGGATCAGCAGCGGCTGGGCCTGGTAGCGATCGCTGTGGATGGCGACGCGGTTGTCGGTCTGTGCGCCGCCGGCCAGGGGGTGGTCCTGCGGCAGGATGCGCAGGCCCACCGAGGCACCGTCATGGTCGAAACCACCGACGAAGCGCAGGCAGCCGCCCTGCCCGCGTGCCTGCTGCCAGGCCTGCTGCAACGGCGCGTCCAGCAGCGACAGCTGCGCCAACGCATCGGCTGGCGCCAGCTGCGCCAGCGCCGCCGGCACCAGCGAATCCACCTGCACCTGCTCGGCACGCAGCGCGATGCCGCTGGCCCGCGCGAGGATCAGCAGCTTGCGGCGGACGTCCTCGCCGGACAGGTCCACGCGCGGGTCCGGCTCGGTGTAGCCCGCCGTTGCGGCCTCGCGCACCCACGCGGAAAACGCCCGCTGGCCATCGTAGTGGTGGAACAGCCAGGCCAACGACCCGGACAGCACGCCTTCCACGCGATGGATGCGGTCGCCACCGGCCACCAGCGAACGCAGGCTGCTCAGCAATGGCAGCCCCGCCCCCACGGTGGCGCTGTCGCCGTAATGCGCCGCGCCGCCGTGGCCACTGTCGGCGATCGCCTGCGCGCGCGCCAGTTGCGCGCCACGCCCCAGCTTGTTGGCGGTGACCACGTGCACGCCGCGCGCCAGCCAGTGTTCGTGCCAGTGGGCCACCTCGTCGCTGGCGGTCGCATCCACGACCACGTCGCCGCGCTGCAGGCCTTCCGCCTCGGCCCACGGCTGCAGGGCCGGCGCCCCGCGCGTGGCCAGGTTGGCCTGCTGAAGTTCGTGCTCGGGGGCCTGTTCGCAGGCGCGCGCCGTGCGTGAATTGGCCAGCCAGGAGAACGCGGGCAGCAGCAGGCCACGCGCCTGCAGCGACTGGTAGCGCTGCACGAAGGCGGTCCCGACCGTGCCGGTGCCGAGCAGCGCCAGCCGCCGCCCGCGCGCGGCAGGCGGATGCAGGTCCAGCACCGCGCTCATGCATCCACCTGTTTGCGCAGCGCCGCCTTGGCGTGCAGGTCGATCACCGCCTGCGCGCGCTCCAGCCCGGCCCGCAGGTCGGCAACCAGGTCCTCGGCCGCCTCGATCCCCACCGACAACCGCAGCAGGCCGTCGCTGATGCCGGCGTGCGTGCGCGCTTCGGGGGTCATCGCCGCGTGGGTCATGGTGGCCGGATGCGCGACCAGGCTCTCCACCCCACCCAGCGACTCGGCCAGGGTGAAACAGCGCAGGCCATCGACGAAGGCGCGCACCGCCGCGTGCGGGTCATCGCCCGGGCACGAGGCCAGCTCGAAGGACAGCATCGCGCCGAAGCCGTCCTGCTGGCGCGCCGCGATCGCGTGCCCGGGATGGTCGGCCAGGCCCGGGTAATACACCTTGGCGACCGCGTCGCTGGCCACCAGCAGGTCGACCACCTCGGCGGTGTTCTCCTGGTGCGCACGCAGGCGCGCGCCCAGCGTGCGCAGGCCACGCAGGGTCAGGAAGGCATCGAACGGCGAGCCGGTCAGGCCCAGCGCGTTGGCCCACCACACCAGCTGCTCGTGCACCGCCGGATCGCGTGCGATCACCGCGCCGCCGACCACGTCGCTGTGGCCGTTGATGTACTTGGTGGTCGAATGCAGCACCACGTCCGCGCCGAACGCGATCGGCTGCTGCAACGCCGGCGACAGGAAGGTGTTGTCCACCACCACCTTGGCCCCGGCCCTGTACGCGGCATCGATGACGAAACGCAGGTCGGTGATGCGCAGCAGCGGGTTGGACGGGGTCTCGATCAGCACCAGCGTCGGCGACTGCGCCAGCGCGTCGGCCAGCGAGCGCGGGTCGGTCAGGTCGGCGGTGATCAGGCCGAAGTGGCCCTTCTTCGCCAGCGCGTTGAACAGCCGCCAGCTGCCGCCGTAGGCGTCGTGCGGCACCACGAGGGTGTCGCCCGGCTGCAGCAGCGCATTGAGCACCAGGTTGATCGCGCCCATGCCGGTGGAGGTGATCACCCCGCCCGCGCCGCCTTCCAGCTCGGCCAGGGCCTCGCCCAGCAGGTCGCGGGTCGGGTTGCCGCTGCGCGTGTAGTCGTACTGGCGCTTGTTGCCGAAGCCATCGAAGCTGAAGTTGGAGGACAGCACGATCGGCGGGGTCACCGCGCCGTGGGCGGTGTCGCGGTCTATGCCGGCACGCACGGCGGCGGTGACGCGGCTACAGGTCGGCTCGGTACCGGTGGACTGGCTCATGCGGTTTCTCCCAGGGAACGGATGGCGGTGGCGAGGATCGCGTCGATGCGATCGGTTTCTTTGAGGAAGGCGTCGTGGCCATAGGGCGAGCGCAGCACGCGCAGGCTGCCGCGCGGGCCCAGCCCTTCGACCAGGCCGACGCAGTCGGCCAGCGGCACCAGGCGATCGCCTTCCACGGCGACCACCACGGTGGGCACGAGCAGCGCGGCGGGATCGACGCGGTGCAGGTCGATCGATTCGGACAGCCGCAGGTACGCATCCACTGCGGTGCGCGCCACGTACTGCGCACCGGCCGCGTCCAGATAGTCCTCGGCGGCCACGCGCACGCGGCCGTTGACCAGTTCCGGCGGCGCGTCGAAACGTTCGCCGAACTCCTCCGGGGTGCGGTAGCTGAGCATCGCGAACTGGCGGGCCAGCGCCAGCCCATGGCTTTCGGCGCACTGCAGCTGGCCCAGCGCCACCGCACGCCGCTGCAGCGCGCGCCAGGCGGCGGCATACGGATGCGGGCGGTGCGCGCCGCTGACGGCAACCAGCTTCAGCAGGCGCTGGCGATGGCGGATGGCGAACTGCTGGCCCACCAGTGCGCCGTAGGAATAGCCGACGAAGCACTGCAGCTGGGCGATGCCGAGATGGTCGAGCAGCAGGGCCAGCGCATCGGCCTGGTCGGCAGTGTCGATCGGCACGTCCAGCGCCCCGTCGGCGCCGATGAAGTCGAACGCCAGCACGCGCAGCGACGCCGGGTCCAGCGCGCGACCCGGGGCAACCAGCCCGTCGGCCCAGCCCTTTTCGGGGAAGTCCACGTTGGCGGCCACGTGGCGGTGGGCGGAGATGCCACCGGCGAGGACCACCACCGGCGCGCCGGCACGGCCGACCAGCTCATAACGCAGGCGCACCGGGCGCACCCCGGCGTGGCGCATCGACAGCACCGCGGCGATCTCGCCGCGCACGGCGTGCGGGTGGGCGTCGAGCGGGACGCTGATCGGGGTGAAGGCGTCGGTGGCAACAGCGGTAGCGGTGGCGAAACCCATGGCGGTATCCAAAGTAGGAAAACGGCCATCGAGCTTTCGCGGAGCTCGCGTTCGAGGTGCACGCACGGTGCACGGGTCGAACCATCTTTCGGAAGACGCCAACGGTCTCCGCAGGATTTGGCACCTACGCAGGTCGCTTGCGCGTCTGCGGGCTGCCCCGGCTTCAAAGGGCCTGTCCCTCTGCCGGTCTCGATGGTGGAGCCACGATGCCAGCCCTTTCCGCGCATGTCAATCGTTTCATCTGGATGAAGCGATATAGTTTTTTGTCATCAGCCGCGCGCGCCCTGCGCCGCTACCAGCGGTAGCGCAGCCCCAGTTCACCGGACTGCTGCCGGAAACCGTCGGCACCGCGCTGCAGCGACACCTGGCCGGCACCGCTCCAACCCGAAGCGAGGGCCAGCTCGAATCCCATCTGGACCTCGTACCGGTTCTGGGGCCGCGCCGTGGCAAAGCCAATCTGATCCAGCGTCAGCGCGGCGGCACGGCTCTCGCGCAGGGCATTCACGCCGATGAATGGCTGCACGCGCATCGGTCCGGCGGTATCCAGCCATGCCAGCCGAAGTCCGACCTCTCCCCCCCACACCGCCTGGTCCAGTCCGCCGATGATCGTTCCGTTCGCTTCGCCATGGTCGTGGCCGCGCAGACGGGTGTAGGTGGCCTGGAAACGTGGCTCCAGCAGCAGCGCGCGGGTGTCGGAGGCCGCGAGGTGCCAGCGGTAGCCGCCTTCCAGCGATCCGGCCCAGGTCCGGGTGTCGTAGCGTTCGGGCGCCACGTCTTCGCCATTCACGCGGTTGCGGTAGCGGCCCACCTGTATCCAGCCATCGGCGAAGGCGCCAGTGCCATCCACGCTGCCCTGCTCCCACAGGCCATACAGTCCCACCGCCACGCCCTGCACATGCCCGCGCGCGGTGTAGCCGGTCAGCAGCGAGACCGTGCTGGCCGTGGCCACGCCGTGCGCGGCCATCGCTCCCCATGCCGCCCGGCCGTCGGCCCGCGTCCACAGGTCCGACCCGATACTCACCACCGAGCGTTCCAGCGACGCCGACAATTGGTCCGCCTGCCTTGGCAACCGGCCCTGCTGGCCGCCCACCCGCAACCAGACTCCACGATCAGGCGCGCCGTTGGTGCGACCGGTCCCAGCGCCGGTCTGCGCATGCAGCGAGTACTGGAACAGCTCGATCGCCGCCGTCGTGTTGGCCAGGTAGGCGGCCAGTTCCGGGCGGTAGATCGGCGTTGGCCGGCACGCCGGCAGGGTCGGGTCCTGCTCGCAGATCGGCGGCGGGGGCCGGCACGCCGGCAGCTCCGGATCGGCCAGGCAGGGGTCGGTCGGTGGCGGGCAACCCGGCAGCGCCGGGTTGGCATCGCAGGGGGCCGGATCGGGCGGCGGGGTGCAGCCCGGTCCGGCTGGATCGCTGTCGCAGGGGTCGGGCGGCGGCGGTACGAACTCCGAACGCAGGTACCAGTTGCCGTCGGCGACAGTCGGCCGGCCCTTGAACAGGAAGTACTCATACGCCCCCCCGACGGCGCGACCGGCCAAGGCAAAGCGACCCTCGGATGCACCATCCACCTGGACCACACGGATGCCCTCGGCAGTGAGACCGCCGGCCCCGCCCGCGTTGTCGACCTGCAGACCGAACGCGCCGCGGGTATCGCCCACCACATGCAGCAGGTCACGCGGCGCACCGTCGGCGCCGAGCCGGGCGTTGATCGCGAAGGTGCCGGCACCGGTCAGATCGCCATCCACGCGTAGCGTCTTGAAGTCGTCGGCCACCGGCGCGGAGAACGCGACCGTGCCGCCGTCGAGGTGCAGCGCCTGCACGTCCGAACTGTCGGTGAGTCGCCAACGGCTACCGCTGGCGATGGACAACTGGGCGACAGTGCCGGTCGTAGCACCGGTCCAGACCGAATCGTTGGCAAGCGCCACCGTGGTGGCCGCTGCGAACGTGCCGGCCGGCAGGCCGGGCACAAAACCGATACCCCCGGTTGCCTGTACCCCACCGTCCATCGTCAGCGTGGTGGGGGCCGCGGTGGCCTGGTCGAACAGGTGCCCGTTGCCACCGCTCGCCCTTGCGCCTGCCGAGAGCGTGATACTCCCGCCAGCGCTGCGGAACGCACCGTACTGCGCGCTTTCCAGGCTGCCGCCAGCCAGGCTGAACGTGCCGGCCACGTCCGCCGCCCAGCTGCCCACGCCGGAGGCCTGCACCTGGGTATCGATGAGCTGGAATGTGCCGCCTGCCGTGGTCATGCGCAGGGCGGAGGCCCCGTCGCCGGAGGACGCCAATCGCGCGCCGGTGAACAGGGCGCTGTCGTCAGCGGCAACCACGGCCGAGCCGACGCTGTCGATGCTGCCGCCGATCATCGTCAGCTGGGCCGCGTTGTTGAGCTGGATACCGGACGAGCGCTGCCCGGAGGTCCGGATGCCGACCCCCTCCAGGCGCAGCGTGCTCAGCGTTGGATTGAAGACCAGCATCCGGATGCCGGATGCATCATTGCCGGTGGTCGTTATCGTTCCGCCGGTGATGTCCACAGTGGCTCCCGAGCGGACGCTGATACCGTAGCTGCGATCGCCTGCCGTCTGCAGCGTGCTGCCGCTGATCTGGACAGAGATGTCTGCCGCAGCATCAATGGCAGGTGCGGAATCGCCTGTCGTCCGCAGCTGGCTGTCAACGACACGGGTGGAGGTGCCATTGGCACTCAGGCCGATGGCGCCCGCCGCGCGGGTCTCCACTGACGTGCGGAGCAGTGAAAGCGCACCCGAATTCAAGATTGCAACGCCTGCATCCTCCATGATGATGCTGCTGTCGGTCAGGCTGCCGATACTGTCGTTAAAAATAGTGACGCCAAAGCCACGCTTCTGGATCTCGATCCGCGTGCCCGTAATGCGCACCTCGCCGCCGGACTGCGCATCTATCCCGACGCCGGAAAGACCGGTAACGACGATGCGGCTGTTGGCTAGCTCGACCAGGCTGCCGTCGCCGAATGCGGTGATGCCGCGCCCGGCACCGCCTTCGGCCGTCGCCATCAGCAAGGAATCCCGGCCGCTGATCGAGCCCCCTTGGCCGAATGCCGTGAATACCGAACCGGTCGATGCGGTGTAAGTGCCCGGCGGAACGTCGAGGTGGACGCGATTTGCTACCTGCGGATTGTCGGCCGCTGCCCCCGCGGCGGAACACCACAGCAGTATCGCGCCAGCCAACGGGCGCAGGCAAAGCAACGTTCGGGCATCGGTGGTCATGGTTCACTCCCTGGATCAGGCAAGGAATGCGTCACAGCGCCCTGCAGTGGATGTGAGCCGCAGGCCAACGGCAGGGGATGGTCCAGCCTGGGTCAGGCAACCACCATGCAACTTGTACGAAACCGAGCTGGGAACCGGGCCGAATCACCCCCCTTCTCGGCGCGCTGGTTTCATCAGTCTCAGCCGTGGTGGGTGAGTTGACGGTGAAAGAGTCCCCTACCAGTGCAACGCCGGTGCTTTCGTAAACGGCAGCGGTTGCGTACAGTCGCCCCACTTCATCGGATCCCCGCCATGCGCCACGCCATGCTCATGCGCCACGCCATGCTGTTGATGCTGTTTCCGCTCACCGGCCTGGCCACCGCCGCGCCGTCCGCACCTTCGTGGCGGGCGGGCTGGGGCCTGGTGGAGCAGACCAACGCGCCAGCGCCGACCACCAGCACCGGTGCCGGCATCGCCACGGTCAGGCTCGAGGGCGGCGGCGGCCACTGGCAGGCACGGGTGGACAACCACCTGTTCGGCCCGGTCCAGGTCGCGCTGCGCCAGCCGACCGGCGCCACCGCCCTGCCTGGCCTGCCGCTGCAGACGGTGCTGGCGGGCTCGGCCAGCGTGGTGGTCTCGCGCCTGCAGCCCCCGGCCGAGGTGCCGCGGCTGGACCTGCTGCTGGATGCGGTGCCCGGCGACCCGGCCGCCAGCCCGCAGGACGTCGCCTACCTGCTGCCGTTCGACGCCAGGCGCTTCCAGGTCACCCAGGCCCCGCGCGGGCGCTTCAGCCACACCGATGCCGAGAACCGCGACGCGGTCGACTTCGCCCTCGCCGAAGGCACCCCGGTCCTGGCCGCGCGCGCCGGCCGGGTCATGCAGGTGCAGGGCAACTTCCACGAAAACGGCCGCGATCCGAGCCGCGACCGCGAGCGTGCCAACTTCATCCGGGTCCTGCACGAGGACGGCAGCATGGCCGTCTACGCCCACCTGCAGGCCAACGGCGTGCTGGTGCGCGGCGGCCAGCGGGTCGAGGCCGGCCAGCGCATCGGCTTGTCCGGCAACACCGGCTACAGCACCGCCCCGCACCTGCACTTCGTGGTCCAGGCCAATCGCGGCATGCAGCTGCGTTCGGTGCCGGTGCGGATCGTGGCCCCACAGGGCGAGCTGCACTTCGCCCGCGAGAGCGACAGCGACGGCGCGTCGGGCGCCCCCTGACCCCGGTTGCGTCCAGCCCCCGCTATACTGGACGGCTCATCTCCAAGAAAAGCGCCCCGGGCGGGCGCGTCACGCCATGTCCGAAGTCGCCAACGAAGCCGCGCGCCGCCGCACCTTCGCCATCATTTCCCACCCTGACGCCGGCAAGACCACGCTGACCGAAAAGCTGTTGCTGTTCGGCGGCGCGATCCAGATGGCCGGCTCGGTGAAGGGCCGCAAGGCCGCCCGCCACGCCACGTCCGACTGGATGGCGCTGGAAAAGGAGCGCGGGATCTCGGTCACCTCCTCGGTGATGCAGTTCCCCTACGAGGGCAAGATCGTCAACCTGCTCGACACCCCCGGCCACGCCGACTTCGGCGAGGACACCTACCGCGTGCTCACCGCGGTGGACTCGGCGCTGATGGTGATCGACGTGGCCAAGGGCGTGGAAGAGCGCACCATCAAGCTGATGGAAGTGTGCCGCCTGCGCGACACCCCGATCATGACCTTCATCAACAAGCTCGACCGCGAGGGCAAGGAGCCGATCGACCTGCTGGACGAGGTCGAGAGCGTGCTCGGCATCCAGTGCGCGCCGGTGACCTGGCCGATCGGCATGGGCCAGCGCCTGAAGGGCGTGGTCCACCTGATCAGCGGCGAAGTGCACCTGTACGAACAGGGCCGCAACTTCACCCGCCAGGATTCGACCATCTTCCCGTCGATCGACTCGCCGGGCCTGGCCGAAAAGATCGGCGAGCGCATGCTGGCCGACCTGCGCGACGAGCTGGAGCTGGTGCAGGGCGCCAGCCACCCGTTCGACCTGGCGGCCTACCTGGCCGGCAAGCAGACCCCGGTGTTCTTCGGCTCGGGCGTGAACAATTTCGGCGTGCAGCCGCTGCTGGACTTCTTCGTCGAGCACGCGCCGTCGCCGCAGGCCCGCGCCACCACCGGCCGGGTGATCGCCCCGGAAGAATCCAAGCTGACCGGCTTCGTGTTCAAGATCCAGGCCAACATGGACCCGCAGCACCGTGACCGCGTGGCCTTCATGCGGGTCTGCTCGGGCCGCTTCGTGGCCGGCATGAAGACCTTCCACGTGCGTACCGGCAAGGAAATGAAGCTGGCCAACGCGCTGACCTTCATGGCCAGCGATCGCGAGATCGCCGCCGAGGCGTGGCCGGGCGATGTGATCGGCATCCACAACCACGGCACCATCTCCATCGGCGACACCTTCACCGAAGGCGAGGCCGTCAGCTTCACCGGGATCCCAAACTTCGCCCCGGAGCTGTTCCGCCGCGCGCGCCTGCGTGATCCGCTCAAGCTCAAGCAGCTGCAGAAGGGCCTGGCCCAGCTGTCCGAGGAAGGCGCCACGCAGTTCTTCCGCCCGCTGATGAGCAACGACCTGATCCTGGGCGCGGTCGGCGTGCTGCAGTTCGACGTGGCCGCCTACCGCCTGAAGGACGAGTACGGCGTGGAAGCCACCTTCGAGCCGGTCAGCGTCACCACCGCGCGCTGGGTGACCTGCAGCAACGAGAAGAAGCTGGAGGAGTTCCGCGAGAAGAACGCGGGCAACCTCAGCATCGACGCCGCCGGGCACCTGGTGTACCTGGCGCCGACGCGGGTCAACCTGCAGCTGGCGCAGGAACGCGCGCCGGATGTGCGCTTCGCCGCCACGCGCGAAGCGGCACACAGTATTTCGGTGTCCTGACACGGCGACTGAACAGGCGCGCGTGCATGCGCGCGCCAACGCGGCGATGATAGGGGGGAGCGGGTCCCCCCTCCCCGCATTGTCGATCGCCATGACTACAGTTGCTTCGGTACGTGAAGAAATCGCCAGCGCGCTGACCCACGGGCTCGGCGCGGTGGCCGCGCTCGCCGCCAGTGCGGTGCTGATCACCCTGGCCGCGATCTACGGCGATGGCTGGCAGTTGGCCAGCGCAATCGTGTTCGGGGTAGCGCTGCTGCTGTTGTACACGGCCTCCACCCTGTACCACGCGGTCCAGCACCCGATCGTCAAGGGTCGCCTGAAGGTGTTCGACCATTGCGCGATCTACCTGCTGATCGCCGGCACGTACACGCCGTTCACTTTGATCGGGCTGCGTGGCGGTCCGTGGGGCTGGGGCATGTTCACCGCGATCTGGGCGCTGGCCTTTGCCGGGGTGATCTTCAAACTGTTCTTCACCGGCCGCTTCAAGCTGTTGTCGACGATCATCTACATCGCGATGGGCTGGATGGTGATGGTGGCGATCAAGCCGATGTGGGCCTCGATCGATGGCTGGACGCTGGGCTGGCTGCTTGCTGGCGGCCTGTCCTACACGCTGGGCACCTATTTCTACCACCGCGAATCGATCCCCTACTCGCACGCGATCTGGCACCTGTTCGTGATCGGCGGCAGCGTCTGTCATTTCGTTGCGGTGACGGCGCAGATTCTTTGAGGGGGGGCTTGATCCAGCGCCTTCAAAGCAAAAAACACCCCACCCTGACACCATCCTTACCAATGCTTCGCGCTCCCTGCACGATGAACAGGCAAGGATGGAGCGCGTGAACACTGTTGACTCCCCCGCTCCGTCCCCTGCCGCCCGCCGTTGGCGCTGGCAGCGTCCTGGCAAGCGCGGGCAGCGCTGGCTTGCGCTCCTCTTGTTCCTGTTCGCGGCCCTGCTGCTGTTGATCGCGCTCTGGGACTGGAACTGGTTCAAGGGCCCGGTGGAGCGCGCCGTACAGGCCAAGACCGGTCGCGCATTGCACATCAATGGCGACCTCGACGTCGACCTTGGCCGCACCACGACGATCCGCGCCGACCGCATCACCTTCGCCAACGCCGACTGGGCCAAGACCCCGCAGATGGCCAGCGCCGACCGCGTTGAAATCGCCCTCCGCGTCTGGCCCCTGCTGCGCGGCCAGGTCCACATTCCCGAGATGCGCCTCACCCGCCCGGACCTCCTCCTCGAAACCGGGCCCGGCAAGGACACCCCCGGCAACTGGGACTTCCTCGGGCCGTCCACCGGCAACCCGCCGCAACTGCAGCGCCTGCGCATCGACGATGGCCGCCTGCAGTTCCTCGACGCCGCCGGCCGCACCGACGTGCTGGTCGCCCTCAACAGCGGCAAGCCGCGGAACGAAGACAGCGCGCCGCCGCTGCTGGTCAAGGGCAAGGGCCGCTGGAAGGGCAACGCCTTCTCGCTGGACGGCAACACCGAATCACCGCTGGAACTGACCAACAGCGACCACCCGTTCCGCATCCATCTGGACGGGCGCGCTGGCGGCACCCACGCCATCGCCAGCGGCACCCTCACCAACCCGTTCGCGCTGCGCGTGTTCAACCTGCAGCTGATGCTCAGCGGCCAGGACATGGAAGACCTGTTCCCGCTGATCGGCGTGGCCATGCCCTCCACCCCGCCGTACCGCCTCAACGGCCGGCTCAAGCGCGACAACGACATCTGGCGCTACGAGGATTTCACCGGCACCGCCGGCGACAGCGACCTCGGCGGCACCGCGCAGATCGATGTCGGCGGCGCGCGCCCGTTCCTCAAGGCCGACCTGGTGTCCAAGCGCCTGGACTTCGATGACCTCGCCGGCTTCATCGGGGCCCCGCCGCGCACCGGAGCCGGCGAAACCGCCAACGCCGAACAGAAGGCCAAGGCGGCTGCCCTCGCCGCCCGCGCCCGGATCCTGCCCGACACGCCGTACAACCTCACCAAGCTGCGCGCCATGGATGCCGACGTGCGCTGGAAGGCACAGCGCATCAATTCGCCCGCGCTGCCGCTGGACGACATGGATGCCCACCTCAAGCTCGACGCCGGCCTGCTGCGCCTGGACCCGCTCAACTTCGGCGTCGCTGGCGGCGACATCCGCAGCACCATCCGCATGGACGCGCGCAAGAACACCATTTCCACGCAATTGAAGGCCAGCCTGCGCAACATCCAGCTTGGCAAGCTGATGCCCGATTCCAAGCTGGCCGAACAGGCCTCCGGCGGCGTCAGCGGTGATGTCGACCTGGCCGGCAGCGGCAACTCGGTGGCCGCCATGCTCGGCAGCTCCGACGGCAACGTCGCCGTCGGCATCGGCCGCGGGCATGTCGGCAACCTGATCATGGAACTGGCTGGCCTGGACGTGGCCGAGTCGCTGAAATTCCTGTTCACCGGCGACAAGCAGATTCCGCTGCGTTGCGCGTTCGGCGACTTCGGCGTGGACAACGGCGTGATGACCTCGCGTGCGCTCGCCTTCGACACCAGCGATACGCTGATCGTCGGCAGTGGCACCGTGGATCTCAGGCAGGAACAGCTGGACCTGCTGCTGCGCCCGCGCCCGAAGGACATCAGCATCCTCGCCCTGCGCTCGCCGCTGCGGATCGGTGGGTCGTTCAAGGATCCCTCGTTCCGCCCGGACTTCAAGGCGCTGGGCCTGCGCGGCGCGATCGCCGTCACCCTGGCCACCATCACCCCGCCAGCCGCGCTGCTGGCCACCCTGGAAACCGGCCCCGGCAAGGACACCAACTGCGGCGGCCGCTACGCGAAGTAACGCGGGCTGGGGCATGCTGCCCGGATACCCGCGCCAGCCGGCTCGATCGTCGTCACGGCGCCGCACGTGCGGCGCGCGTGCAGGTCACCCGGCCACGATGTACTGCTGCAGCTGGTCCAGCTTCTGCGCCTGTTCGTCGATCACCGACTTGACCAGGTCACCGATCGAGATCACCCCGACCACGCTGCCCGCCTCCACCACCGGCAGGTGCCGGATGCGGAAGTCGGTGACCAGTTGCAGGCAGTGCTCGACCTGTTCGGTCATTGCCACCGTCACCACCTTGGCGGTCATGATGTCGCTCACCCGCGTGGTCCGCGAGGAACGTTCGTGCAGCACGATCTTGCGCGCGTAATCGCGCTCGGACAGGATGCCGACCAGTTGCCGGCCGTCCATCACCACCACCGCGCCGATGCCCTTGTCGGCCATCAACCGGATCGCGTCGATCACCGCCGCGTCCGGGGCGACCGCGAAAACCTCAGGGGACTTGCCTTCCAACAGCTGCCGTACCGTGGTCATCTCGCTGCTCTCCACCGATGGGATGCAGGCCCGAGTCTGCCACGAACGGTGCATGCCAGGTGTCAACCAGGTACAGCGGGCGCTGCTTGGATTCCTCGTACAAACGCCCCAGGTATTCCCCGATCAGGCCCAGCGCGATCAGCTGCACCCCGCCCAGGAACAGGATCACCGCCATCATGGTCGGCCAGCCCGCCACCCGGTCGCCGTACAGCGCGGCCTTGGCCACGATCCACATGGCGAACACGAACGCGAAGCCGGCAGCGGCCAGGCCCAGGTAGGTGGTGATCCGCAAGGGCGCGGTGGAAAAACCGGTGATCCCCTCCAGCGCGAAGTTCCACAGCTTCCACAGCCCGAACTTGCTCTCCCCCACCAGCCGCGCATGGCGGTGGTAGGGCAACGCCTTGCGCCGGAACCCGACCCAGCCGAACAGCCCCTTCATGAACCGGTGGCGTTCACGCAGCTGGCCCAGGGCGGCCAGCGCGCGCGGCGACAGCAGCCGGAAATCACCGGTGTCGGCGGGGATCGGCGTTTTCGACAAGCGCCCGATCACCCGATAGAACACCTTGGCGGTGGAACGCTTGAGCCAGCTTTCGCCGTCCCGCACCAGGCGCGTGCCGTATACGTTGTCGTAGCCCTGTTGCCACAACGCGACGAAGTCGGGGATGAGCTCGGGCGGGTCCTGGCCATCGGCATCGAGGATCATCACCGCGCCGTCGTCGACGAAATCCAGCCCGGCGGTCAGTGCCGCCTCCTTGCCGAAATTGCGCGACAGGCGCAACAGACCGACCGAGGCATCGGCCTCGGCCAGGGCCTGCATCACCGCCCAGGTGGTGTCGGTACTGCCGTCGTCCACATACAGCACGCGGCCGTCGATGCCCGCCAGGCCGTCAAGCACCGCGCGCAGGCGCGGGTGCAGCATCGGCAGGACCAGGGCCTCATTGTGGGCGGCAACGACGACGGTCAGGCGCTGGGGATTCATGCGGCGATTGTAGCGTCAGCCCATCACCTGCATGAATGCTCAATCCTCGCCGAGGTAGGCGTGACCGCCCAGCTGCCGCGCCTGGCGCTGGATCCAGGCCGCGCGCCGCTGCACGTACGGGCCCGGCCTGGCCGCGTTGTAGCGGCGAGGCGCGGGCAGCACGGCCGCCAACCGCGCGCTTTCCGCCGCGCTCAGGCGCGCCGCGTCCTTGCCCCAGTACTGGCGGGCCGCCGCCTGCGCGCCGTAGATGCCATCGCCGAACTCGGCGATGTTGGCGTACATCTCCAGGATGCGCGCCTTCGGCCACAGCGCCTCGATCAGGACCGTGTACCAGACCTCCAGGCCCTTGCGGATCCAGCTGCGTCCCTGCCACAGGAACAGGTTCTTTGCCACCTGCTGGCTGATCGTACTGGCCCCGCGCAGGCGCCCGCCCTTGGCGTTGTGGTCGCGCGCCTTCTCGATCGCCTGCAGGTCGAAGCCATTGTGCTCGGGGAAGCGCTGGTCTTCGGCGGCCACCAGGGAGATGGGCAGGCTCGGGGCCATCTGGTCCAGGTCGCGCCACTGGTAATGAAGCCGGTAGTCCCACTCGCCCTGGCCGAGCGCCTCGCCGTAGCGCCACAGCATCACCGTGGACAGCGGCGGGTCGACGAACCGCAGCACCAGCACCTGCAGCACGCTGAAGGCGGCGAACAGCACCGGCAGCCACAACAGGCGCTTCCAGTGCCAACGCCGCGGACGCGACGGGTCCAGGCCTGGCTCGGCCTTGAGGTTGCTGCGCTCTGCCCCCATTAGTGGTGCATCCTTTGCTTGCACGATTGTCGGCGCATTATCCGGCAACCGCCCCCCTTTAAGCGCAGCCACCGAACCGATGACCGCCCAATCCGACACCCTTGTCCGTTTCCTGCTTCCCGATGCCGGCGTCCGCGGCGTGCACGTGCACCTCGATGCCACCTGGCGCGAGATCCTGTCCCACGCCACCTACCCGCCGGCCGCCGCCGAGCTGCTCGGCGAGGCCAGCGTGGCCTCGGCGCTGTTCACCGGCCACACCAAGGTCGACGGACGCCTGTCGATCCAGCTGCGCAGCAACACGGCCATGCGCACCCTGTTCGCCGAATGCACCGCCGCCGGCACCCTGCGCGGGATCGTGCAGCTGGCCGAGGGCGGTGGCGACGCGCCGCGCGATCTGACCGCGCTGGGCGACGACGCCCTGCTGGCGATCACCATCGAGAACCCCGGCCTGGACCCGCGCGAACCGCAGCGCTACCAGAGCCTGGTCGGGCTGACCGCCGCAGGCCTGGACGAGGCCTTTGAAGACTACTTCCGCCAGTCCGAGCAGCTGCCCACCCGCCTGCTGCTGGCCGCCGATGGCGAGCGTGCCGCCGGCCTGCTGCTGCAGAAGCTGCCGGGGGACGAAGGCGACCACGACGGCTGGTCGCGTGCCAGTGCGCTGTTCGAGACCCTGGGCAAGCAGGAACTGCTGGAGGTGGCCGGCAACGTGCTGCTGCACCGTCTGTTCCATGAAGAGAAGCCGGAACTGCTGGGCGAACGCCCCCTGCGCTTCGACTGCTCCTGCTCGCGCGAGCGGGTCGAGGGCATGCTGCAGTCGCTGGGGGAAGCCGAGGCCCGCGCCGCCGCCGAGCCGACCGGGGCGGTGGAAGTGCGCTGCGAATTCTGCGGACGGGAGTATCACTTTCCCTTGACGGAATTCGCCATACTGTTCAGCGATGCCGCCGTATCCGCGCCGGCACCTGAACGGCTTCAGTAATCGCCGCACGAGTTTTGTTCTGGGGAGAACCAAGACTTGTTAAGAAATCATAAACACCCTAGGATCAATCTCCCGCTTCGGCGGGAACTTGTGCTCACCCCTGCTGTCTGAGAGTTCCCATGCGCTCCCTTCTGCGTCTACCGCTGGCCCTTGTGATCGCCCTCGCCGCGATCCCGGGCGCGCATGCGCAGACCAAGCCCCGCCAGGACAGCACGGTGCTGCCGGTGTGGAACAAGGGCAGCGGCAAGGTCGAGGCCCTGCTGTACCTGGAGCCCACCGGCGAACAGTCGGCCGGGGCACGCTGGCATTTCGGCCGCAGCTCGCTGGATGCCGCCTTCGGGTTGTCCTCCGGCGATTCGCTGGGCCTGCTCTGCAACAGCAGCCGCGGCACCAGCATCAGCGGCCTGGCCAGCCATTGCATGCTGGCCAGCCTGGGCGACGACGACGACACCACCTCGATCAGCCGCCGGGTCACCGGCACCGCGGCCTTCAACCGCCCGGGCGGGCGTGTCGGCATCACTGCCGGCAGCGGCCGCGACACCCTGCCGGCCTGGCTGGCAGCGCCGAACAAGTCGCCGGCGCTGCGCGCCGAGCAGAATGACCTGACCGTGTTCGGCCAGAAGAACATCGGCCGCGAAGGCTTTGTGTCCATTGGCGGCACCTACGCCAAGGCGCGCCTGGTCCCGCTGTCCGACGCCTCGCCGGCCATCGTGGACCGCTGGGACAGCAAGAGCCTCACCATCGGTGCCGGCTACGGCAACTTCAGCGGCAACATCATCGGCCGCGTGGTCGATGTGCCGGGTCAGCCCGGCAAGTGGGAAGGCCTGGGCGTTGGCCTGACCTGGCGGACGCCGTGGAGTGGCCAGCTCACCGTCGGCGCCGAAAACGTCATTACCCGTGGCAAGAACCCGTTCGCACCGCGTAACGAGAGCACCGACGAAGGCACCGTGCCGTACGTCCGTTACGAACAGGATCTCTGAGCCCCCCGCACCCGGCGCGCCCGGAGTGTGTCGAAAGAAACGCGCCCGCCGGCGCGTTTTTTTTTGGTTCTTCCTTCTGCGCGCGAGGCACCCACGACGCGCAGGGTGACCCCCTTCAGGCACCGCGGCCTGTCGGTGGACCGGTCGGCGATGCCGCAGCAATGGCGTTGATGCCTGATTCCAACGCGCTTTCGCGCCCGCGCGGTGACATGCATTGGCTGCGGGCGTCAAGGCATGACCGTGCCCAATGACGTGATGAGACACGCGTTGATACAAACCGTGACAAATCAATTGCAACTATTTTCTTCACCATTGCTTAACCAACGAGACGAAATTGGGCAATGTGTAGGGTGATGTGATTGATTTGGAAGGAGTTTGGAACAGGTGAAGTCGCTCACAGCCTGTATTAACGCGACTTTAATTCTTGGGAATCCGCAGTTACTATCGAGTCAGCCTCGTGGTTGTTGGCGCTGCCGTTTTGGCGCCGCTACAGGCAAACACCCCAGTGAATACCCAAGATTCCCTTGGAGAGAGAGAGCAATGAACTTTAAGTCCAACAAGCTGCGCGACGCGGTGATTGTCGCGCTGGTCGCGAGCGCCGCCGCCGGCGGCACCGCCCAGGCCCAGGAGGCCACCGGCGCAACCAACCTGGATCGCATCCAGGTCACCGGTTCGCGCATCCGTTCGGTCGACGTGGAAACCGCGCAGCCGATCTTCACCGTGTCCTCCGAGGACATCAAGAAGTCGGGCCTGGTCAGTGTCGGCGACATCCTGCAGAACCTGTCGGTGTCGGGCACCCAGAACTTCAGCAAGGCTGCGGTGCTGACCTCCAACCCGGAACAGGGCGGCCAGTACGTCAACCTGTACAACCTGAACGAGAACCGCACCCTGGTGCTGGTCAACGGCAAGCGCTGGACCTCCAGCCTGGCCGGCTACACCGACCTGTCCACCATTCCGAGCGCGCTGATCGAGCGCATCGAAGTGCTGAAGGACGGCGCCTCGGCGATCTACGGCTCCGATGCCGTCGCCGGCGTGGTCAACATCATCATGCGCTCGAACTTCGAAGGCGCTGAAGCCTCCGCGCTGATCGGCCAGAACGGTCGCGGCGATGGCCAGAAGCAGTCGTACTCGTTCACCGCCGGCACCACCGGCGAGCGTGCCTCGATCGTGTTCGGCGCCAGCTACACCAAGGAAGATCCGGTGTGGGCCAAGGACCGTGAGCTGACCCGCTACACCTACGGCCCGAACCACCCGTTCTCCGGCCTGAGCGCCACCGGCCCGTGGGGCCGCTTCACCGATCCGCGCCCCGAAGGCACCCTTGGCGCGGGCAACTACATCAATGACGACGGTGACATCGTTGGTCCCGGTGAAGGCGATTGGACGCCGAACATGCAGGTCCTCAACCACACCGGCACCTTCGATGGCGTCGGCACCGGTTCGGATTCGCGCAACATCGCCAACTACCATGCCGGCGTAACCCGCGACGACCGCTTCAACTCCACCCAGCAGATGATGCTGCAGCAGGAGTCGGAGACCAAGTCGATCTTCACCTCGGTGGGCTACGAGTTCAATCCGAACATCAGCTTCAAGTCGACCGTGATGTACTCCGAGCGCGACTCGACCCGTCAGGTCGCCGGCTACCCGCTGAGCGCCAACGCGCAGCCGACCTACCCGGTCTACATCAGCGCCGACAGCTACTACAACCCGGTGGGCGTCGAAATCACCGACTGGTACCGCCGTACCGTCGAGATTCCGCGCGTCTCGCAGAACAACGTGAAGTCCTACCACTTCGACGGCGCGTTTGAAGGTGCCTTCGACGTCGGCTCCCACGGCTGGAACTGGGACGTCGGCATGAACTACAACAAGTTCGATGTCACCCAGATCAGCACCGGCAACATCAACCTGCTCGCCCTCGAAAAGGCCCTGGGTCCGTCGTTCCTGAACAGCCAGGGCGTGGTCCAGTGCGGCAGCGCACTGAACCCGATCGCGCTGGGCACCAGCCTGTCGGCCGGCCAGTGCACCCCGTTCAACATCCTGGGCGGCCCGTCGGCCTCCACCGCCGATGCGCTGAAGTACGTCAACACCATCAGCCAGGCGACCCAGCAGAGCGTCAGCAAGCAGTACTTCGCCAACATCACCGGCGGCCTGTTCGACATGCCGGGCGGCGCGGGCGAATTCGCCTTCGCAGCGGGCGTGGAACACCGCACCGTGGAAGGCTATGACTACCCGGATCAGCTGTCCGCTGCCGGTTACACCACCGATCTTGCTGCCGGCGCCACCAGCGGCCGCTACAAGACCGATGAAGTCTACCTGGAGCTGATGATCCCGGTCCTGAAGGATCTGCCGTTCGCCAAGGAACTGTCGTTCGACGTGGCCAGCCGCTACTCCGACTACGACCGTTTCGGTGACACCACCAACAGCAAGTTCAGCCTGACCTGGAAGCCGGTCGAAGACCTGCTGGTCCGCGCCACCTACGGCAAGGGCTTCCGCGCCCCGACCCTGGACGACACCTTCGGTGGCGGTTCGCAGACCTTCGATTACTTCACCGATCCGTGCGACGTCGACCTCGGCATCCGCAGCGGCAATGCCGCGGCCGCGGCTCGCTGCAACAGCGAAGGCCTGGGCCCGAACTTCCACCAGACCGACAGCGCCGGCGTCCCGGTTGAAGCCCGCGAAAGCCAGAGCACCGCGCCGTTCCAGGCCGGTGTGGGTAACGCCGAGCTGGAGCCGGAATACAGCAAGACCCGTACCGTCGGCCTGGTGTTCAGCCCGCGCTGGGTCCAGGGTCTGGACTTCTCGCTGGACTGGTACAAGATCACCATCGACAACGTGATCACCGCCGTGTCGGCGACCTACGTCCTGCAGCAGTGCTACAACGGCGTTGAGTCGTTCTGCAACTACACCCGTGACGCTGCCAGTGGTCAGGTCGTTTCGCTGAGCCGCGGCAACACCAACCTGGGTTCGCTGGAAACCGAAGGCTACAACTTCGGCGCCAACTACCGTCTGCCGGAGTTCGCGGTCGGTCAGTTCTCGGTCCACCTGGACAGCAACTACCTGGTGGCCTACCGCCAGAAGAGCGATGCCACGGCCGAGTGGGACAACTACGCCGGCTACTGGAACTTCCCGCGTGTGCGCGCCACCTTGGGCGTCAACTGGGCCAAGGGTGACCTGTCCGCGCAGTGGAACATGCGCTACTACGGCGGCTACCGCGACTTCTGCTTCGATGGTTCTGCGCAGGAGTGCAACGACCCGACCTACCTGACCCCGAACGGTGGCTGGGGCGGCGGCGAAGGTGCCAACAAGAAGGGCTCGATCTCCTACCAGGACGTCTCGGTCAGCTGGGCCGCGCCGTGGAATGGCACGGTCACCGTCGGTGCGCGCAACATCTTCAACAAGCAGCCGCCGCAGAGCTACTCGCAGACCAACAACAGCTCCTCGTCGATCGATCCGATGCTGGACTTCGACCGTTACTTCTTCATGCAGTACACCCAGCGCTTCTGATCGCCGCTGCACGCGATCTGACCGCTTGAAGCAACGGCCCCGAAAGGGGCCGTTGTTTTTTGTGCTTCCGACCGCCGCTGCAGCTACGCCCGTCCACGAAAAAGGCCGCGTCTCCGCGGCCTTTTCGCTTGCAACCCGGCACTACTTCAGCCGATCGGGATCAGTGTCTCGATCACGTGTTCCACATACGCCTCGAAATCCTCGCGCGCCTGCTTGGGCTGCTGCAACTGCAGCGACAACTGCAGGAAGCCGACGTAGGCCGCATAGGCCAGGCGCGCGCGGTGCTGCGCATCGGTGCGGCTCAGCCCGGCCTGGCGGAAGGAGGCCACCAGGTACTCCAGGCGGCGGTGCGACACGCGGTCGATGACCGGGCGCACCATGGGGTGGTCCAGCGCCTTGAGCAGCTCGCTGTAGATGATGTGCGGCTGCACTTCATGGGCCACCACCTGGAACAGCTGCCGCAGGCGCACGCGCGGGTCCGGCACGTCTTCGAGGCTGCCGAAGACCTGCTCCTGCTCGAACAGCTCCCAGCGCTCCAGCGCCGCCTGCAGCAGGGCATCGCGTGACGGGAAATGCCAGTAGAAACTGCCCTTGGTCACCCCGAGGCGACGCGCCAGCGGCTCGACCGCCACCGCACCAACGCCTTGTTCTGCAATGAGGTCCAGGGCGGCCTGGGCCCAGTCTTCCGCGCTCAGGCGGCTGTTGCGGCCGGCACGTGGCTCGCCGGCGGAAGCGTCAGGTTCATTCATGCCGACGATTTAACCATACGCCGGGGTCCGTGTCCGCCAAAAGCGCGGCGCGGGACCATGCCCGGGCCCTCGCCAGCCCTGCCGTGGCGGCGTTCGCGGACCACGGCCGCCATCACCATACCCCCAAGTATTGACATGCCACGGGCCAGGTCCATACTAGCGAGTATGGTCAATCCTTCCGCTACCCTGCCCCGTTTTGAAGATGAGCGACTGACCGGCGCGCATGACGCCGTGCTGGCCGCTACCCGCTCCTCGCCGGGGCGCCGTGGCACGGTGCTGTTCGCCCATGGCTTCGGCCAGACCCGGCATGCGTGGAATGCCACCGCCCACTCGCTGGCGGCGGCCGGTTACCAGACGCTTGCCTATGATGCGCGCGGCCACGGCGACTCGGACTGGAACCCGGCCGAACGTGCCTACCACGGCGAACAGTTCGCCGATGACCTGATCGTGCTGGCCGGCGAACAACCGCAGCCGCCGATCCTGGTCGCCGCCTCGATGGGCGGCCTGTTCGGGCTGCTGGCCGAATCGCGCTGGCCGGGCCTGTTCTCGGCGATGGTGCTGGTGGACATCACTCCGCGCTGGGACACCGCGGGGGTCGAACGCATCCTGATGTTCATGACCGCCCACCCGGACGGTTTCGCCTCCCTGTCGCAGGCCGCCGATGTGATCTCGGCCTACATGCCGCACCGCCCGCGCAAGTCCGACGATTCCCTGCGCGCGCTGCTGCGCGAGGACGGCCACGGCCGTTGGCGCTGGCACTGGGACCCGCGCCTGGTCGCCGAACTGGCACGCGACAGCGAACAGCACCAGGACGCGCTCGCCGAGGCGGCGCGCCAGGTGAAATGCCCGTTGCTGCTGGTCAGCGGCGGGCGCAGCACCCTGGTCACCCCGCAGACGGTGGCCGAATTCCTCGCGTTGGTGCCGCATGCGCGCCATGTGCAGTTGCCGGAGGCCACGCACATGGTCGCCGGTGACGACAACAACGCCTTTACCGCTACTGTGTTGGACTATCTGGACGTGTTGCCCTCGGCCTCCGCCGTGGCACAGTCCGCCACTACCGAGCACGTCACCGGAGCACGCTCATGAGCATTGTCGTTCCCTTCCTGGCCATCCTGCTGGCGGGCGCCTTCGTCGCCTACCATCGGATGCGGCTGATCACCTGGACGATCGTCAGCCTCGTGCTGCTGGCCGCCTGCTGGTTCATTCCGTACGTCAACCAGACCGCCACCCTCGTCGCCGCCGCCATCGTGGCGGTGATCGCCGTGCCGCTGCTGCTGCCCTTCATCCGCAAGCCGCTGCTGACCGCACCGATGATGAAGGTGTTCCGCAAGGTGTTGCCGCCGCTGTCGCAGACCGAGCGCATCGCGCTGGAAACCGGTTCGGTCGGTTTCGAAGGCCAGCTGTTCACCGGTGACCCGGACTGGAACATCCTGCTGAACTACCCCAAGCCGCAGCTCACCGCCGAGGAACAGGCCTTCCTGGATGGCCCGGTCGAAGAGCTGTGCAAGATGGTCAACGACTGGGAGATCACCCACGTCTACGCCGACCTGCCGCCGGAACTGTGGAGCTTCATCAAGAAGAACAAGTTCTTCGGCATGATCATCCCGAAGGAATACGGCGGCCTGGGCTTCAGCGCGCTGGCCCACCACAAGGTGATCCAGAAGCTGGCCTCGGTGTCGAGCGTGGTCAGCTCCACCGTCGGCGTGCCCAACTCGCTCGGGCCGGGTGAGCTGCTCAATCATTACGGCACCCAGGCGCAGAAGGACCAGTACCTGCCGCGCCTGGCCGATGGCCGCGAAGTGCCCTGCTTCGGCCTGACCGGTCCGTTCGCGGGCTCCGATGCCACCTCGATCCCCGATTACGGCATCGTCTGCAAGGGCGAGTGGAACGGCGAGCAGGTGCTCGGCGTCAAGCTCACCTTCGACAAGCGCTATATCACCCTGGCCCCGGTGGCCACGCTGATCGGCCTGGCGTTCCGCATGTACGACCCGGACGGCCTGATCGGCAGCACCCGCGATATCGGCATCACCCTGGCGCTGCTGCCGCGTGACACCGCCGGCGTGGAAATCGGCCGTCGCCACTTCCCGCTCAACTCGACCTTCCAGAACGGTCCGATCCGCGGCAAGGACGTGTTCATTCCGCTCACCCAGCTGATCGGCGGCGCCGAGAAGGCCGGCAAGGGCTGGAACATGCTCAACGAGTGCCTGGCCGTGGGCCGCTCGATCACCCTGCCCTCCACCGCCAGTGGTGGTGCCAAGGCGGGCGCGGTGATCACCGGCGCGTACGCACGCATCCGCAAGCAGTTCGGCCTGTCGGTCGGGCGCTTCGAGGGCGTGGAAGAAGCGCTGGCCCGGATCGGTGGCAAGGCGTATGCGATCAGCGCGCTGTGCCAGGCCACCGCCGCTGCCGTGGACCGCGGCGATGTGCCGTCGGTACCGTCGGCGATCGCCAAATACCACTGCACCACCATGAGCCGCGAGGTGATCTCGGACATGATGGACGTGATCGGCGGCAAGGGCATCATCCTGGGGCCGCGCAACTTCGCCGGCCGCAGCTGGCAGGCCGCGCCGATCGCGATCACGGTGGAGGGTGCCAACATCATGACCCGCAGCCTGCTGATCTTCGGCCAGGGTGCGATCCTGTGCCATCCGTGGGTGCTGAAGGAAATGAAGGCCGCGCAGGATCCGGACACCAAGGCCGGCCTGCAGGACTTCGACCGCAGCCTGTTCGGCCACATCCGCTTCGGCATCTCCAACGCCGTGCGTTCGTTCTGGTTCGGCCTGACCGGCGCCCGCTTCGGCGCGGCCCCGGGCGATGCCTACACCCGCCGCTACTTCCGCAAGCTGGACCGTTACTCGGCCAACCTGGCGCTGATGGCCGACATCTCGATGATGACGCTCGGCGGCAAGCTGAAGTTCAAGGAATCGCTGTCCGGCCGCCTGGGCGATGTGCTGAGCCACATCTACATGACCAGCGCCATGCTCAAGCGTTACCACGACGAAGGCGCCCCCGTCGCCGACCAGCCGCTGCTGGCCTGGGCCTTCCATGACAGCGTGCACACGATCGAGACCTCGCTGTCGGCGGCGCTGCGCAACTTCCCGATCCGTCCGATCGGCTGGCTGATGTGGCTGCTGATCTTCCCGTTCGGCCGCCGCGCCGAAGCACCGGGCGATCGCCTGGGCCACCGCGTGGCCGCGCTGCTGATGGCGCCCAACGAAGCCCGCGACCGTCTGGCCAGTGGCGTGTTCCTGACCCCGTGCGAGAACAACCCGGGTGGCCGCATCAACAGCTACCTGTCCAAGGCGATCATGGCCGAGCCGGTCGAGCGCAAGTTCATCAAGGCGGTCAAGACCAAGGGCATCGAAGCCCTGGACTTCACCACCCAGCTGGACGAAGCCGTGGCCGAAGGCGTGATCACCCAGGACGAGCGCACGCTGCTGGAAGAGCTGCGCGCGCTGACCCTGGAAACGATCACGGTGGACGATTTCGATCCGCACGAGCTGCGTTCGGCCGGCTACTACGACCGCGAACGCAAGGACCAGCAGTCGCAGGAAGCGGCGTGATCCACGCAGCCATGTAAGCAACAACGGCGGACTTCGGTCCGCCGTTTTTTTGAGAGACGTCCATGTCCGCTCCCCTGTTGACCCTCTACCAACGGCTGCAGCGCTGGCCTGCCGGCAACTGGCTGTTCTCGCGCGCGGTGTGCTTCAAGGCGCCCTACTTCGCCAGCATCGCCCCGCGCATCACCCTGCTCGAAAACGGTCGCTGCGAAGGCCGCATCGCGCATCGCCGCAAGGTCACCAACCATATCGGCACCGTGCACGCGATCGCGCTGTGCAACCTGGCCGAGCTCACCGCCGGACTGATGGTGGATGCGTCGCTGCCCAGGGGCATGCGCTGGATCCCCAAGGGCATGGAGGTGACGTACCTGGCCAAGGCCACCGGAACCCTGCATGCCGTGGCCACGCCGGCCCAGCCCATCGTGGCCGCGGACGCCGGTTACGCGCTGCCGGTCCACGTGCAGGTGCGCGACGACGCCGGCACTCCGGTGTTCGACGCGCACATCCAGATGTGGGTGTCGCCGCTCAAGCGTTGATCGTTGCCACCGCGCCCCCCATCGAGGGGCCGGTGGCACCGGTCAGGCCGGCACCATCCACCACGCGGCCACGGCCAGCAGGGCCGGCACGGCCTGGATGAAGAAGATCCGCTTGTTCACGCTCCAGGCGCCGTAGCAGCCGGCCACGATCACGCAGCCGAGCATGAAGTTGACCAGCATCGGCAGGTGATCGAACACGCCCCAGAACAGGCCTGCGGCCAGGAAGCCGTTGTACAGGCCCTGGTTGGCCGCCAGCACGCGGGTGGTCTCGGCCTTCTCCGGCGTATTGCGGAAGGTCTTCAGGCCCAGCGGGCGCGTCCACAGGAACATTTCCAGGACCAGGAAGTACACGTGCAGCAAGGCGACCAGTAGGGTCAGGGAAAGTGCGGTCCAGTACATGGGCAGGCCTCGATGAGTTGAGCAGAGCTTACTCCGGCCGTTCGCCGGGCAGCTTCTTTTCTTCGCGCAGCAGGCCGAACGCGGCCGTGGTCATCGCAGCGGCCACCACCAGGCCGCCGACGAACACCGCGTGCGACCCGAACAGCGACAGCCCCTTGTGCACCCAGGCGAAGGTCAGGTCCGCGCCGCGGTACACCACGGTGTCGATCGCCGCGCCGGCCTTGTAGCGCCATTGGCGGTCCACACGGGTGAAGATCGTCTCGCGTGCGGGCTTGGCCAGCGAGAACTCGCTGGCGCGGGTCATGATCTGTACCAGCGCCACCAGCATCGGCAACGGCGAGGCGGCCAGCACCGAGAAGCCGACGATGATCGCAAAGCCGGGGATCAGCAGCGCCGGGGCGATGCCGTGGCGCGACAACAGCCAGCGGGTCAGGCCCAACTGCAGCAGCAGGGTGAGCGCATTGACCGCCAGGTCCACCCGCGAGAAGAACGCCGTGCTGGCCGCGGGGTCGGTGTACAGGCGGCGCACGATCGAGGCCTGCTCGTTGTACAGCAGCGTGCCGATGCCCACCCCGAACAGCACCAGCACCGCCAGCCAGCGCAGCAGCGGTTCGCGCGCGATCAGCTTCAGGCCGTCCAGCACGCTGCCGCCCATCGGGGTTTCGCCCGAGGCCAGCTGCTGCTCCTGCTCGCGCGCCACGGCCCACAGCCGCAGTCGCCAGATGCACCCCAGGCAGGCGGTGAGGAAGCCGGCCGAGACCAGCATCAGGTTGGCGATGCCGATCCGCTGCACCAGCGCCGAGGTGATGATCGGCCCCAGGAAGGCGCCCACGGTGCCGGCGGCACCGATGTAGCCGTACACCGCACGTGCCTGCGTGTTGGAGAACACGTCGGCCATGAAGCTCCAGAACACCGCGACCGCGAACAGGTTGAACACCGCCGCCCAGAAGAAGAACGCCATGCCGCGCCCGGGCACGCCGCTGTCGAACAGCAGATAGAACCCGAGCAGGCAAACGATGAAGAAGACGTACACCGCCGGCAGGAACACCCGCCGCGGATAGCGGCTGACCACCGCGCCGTACAGCGGTTGCAGCACCAGCATGATCAGGAACACGCAGGTGAACAGGACCTGCAGCACGAAGTCCTGCAGGGCGATGCCGTGCGCGCTGAACCAGTCGATCAGCCACGGCGGGAACACCGCGCTCGGGTCGGCCGACGCGGCCATCGCCTCGCGCACCGGGCGCAGCACGTAGTAGCCGCTGAGCAGGCAGAAGAAGTACAGGCACGCCCAGATCAGGGGCGGGGATTGCCGCAGCGCCCCGCGCAGTCCCGACCGCACCGGTGCCGGTGCTGCAGCACTCATCGCACCCACTCCCGGTTCGGGCGGCGTGACAACGGCGGCATCGTGGCAACTCCCGGCAGCAGAGCGCGCAAGGTAAACGATGCACCGCAACATCGCCAGCCTTTGCCGGCTCATCCGCGCAACGCAGCGTGGCCGCAATCCGGTCCCCGCTGCCGGCCGCCCTGCCCTATGCTCGCAGGGCACCGTTGGGGAGCGGTCCGTCTTAGAGGGGAACCATGTACGACTACATCATCGTGGGCGCCGGGTCGGCCGGGTGCGTGCTGGCCAACCGGCTCAGCGCCGACCCGCACTGCCGGGTGCTGCTGCTCGAAGCCGGGCCGCGCGACCGCAATCCCTTCATCCACATGCCGGCCGGCCTGGCCCGCCTGGTCAACAACCGGCGCATCAACTGGAACCTGGACACCGAGCCCGAGCCCGCCCTGGACGGGCGCCGCCTGTGGTGGCCGCGCGGCAAGGTGCTCGGCGGCTCCAGTTCGATCAATGCGATGTGCTACGTGCGCGGGGTGGCCGCCGATTACGACGGCTGGGCCGCCGCCGGAGCCACCGGCTGGGACTGGGCGCAGGTGCTGCCGTGGTTCGTGCGCAGCGAAGCCAACAGCCGCGGCGCCAGCGCGCTGCACGGCGATGCGGGGCCGCTGTCGGTGTCCGACCTGCGCCACCACAACCCCCTGTCCGACGCGTTCCTGGCGGCCGCCACGGAGGCCGGGCACGCCCGCAACGACGACTTCAACGGCACGCGGCAGCTCGGCGTGGGCCTGTACCAGGTCACCCAGCGCGATGGCGCGCGCTGTTCCAGCGCGACCGCGTACCTGCACCCCGCACGCGCGCGCCGCAACCTGACCGTGCTGACCGGCGCGCGTGCCACCGTGCTCAGCTTCCGTGGTGACACCGCGACGGGCGTGTACTATCGCCACGGTCGCCAGCACCGGCATGCCGCCGCCCGCAACGAAGTAATCCTCTGCGGCGGTGCGGTCCACTCCCCGCAGCTGTTGATGCTGTCCGGCGTCGGCGCGGCCAGGGCACTGCGCGGGCACGGCATCACCCCGCGCGCGGACCTGCCCGGGGTGGGGGGCAACCTGCAGGACCACCTGGACATCTGCACCCTGGTCCACACCCATCCCGGGGTGAGCTACGACCGCAGCAACCAGCTGCGCATCGCCATCGATTATTTCCTGCGCGGCCATCGCGGCGCCGGCACCAGCAACATCGCCGAAGCCGGCGGCTTCGCCCGCTCCGCGCTGGCCAGCGACGCACGCGCCGATGTGCAGTTCCACTTCGTGCCCGCCATGCTCGATGACCATGGCCGCCACCGCCTGCCCGGCGATGGCTACACCCTGCATGCCTGCGCGCTGCACCCGCGCAGCCGGGGTCGGATCCGCCTGCGCGACGCCGACCCGGCCTCGCCGCCGCGGATCGAGGCCAACTACCTGGGCGATCCCGAGGGCGTGGACCTGGCGATGATGAAGGAATGCGTGCGCATGTCCGCGGCGATCCTGGGCCAGCCCGCCTTCGACCGTTGGCGTGGCGCACCGATCTTTCCGCCCGGCGACACCCTGGACGATGCGGCCCTGGTCGCCTTCATCCGCGCCAAGGCCGAGTCCATCTACCACCCGGTCGGCACCTGCGCGATGGGCACCCATGCCGAGGCCGTGGTCGACCCGCAGCTGCGCGTGCACGGCCTGCGCCGGTTACGGGTGGTGGATGCCTCGGTAATGCCGACCCTGGTCAGCGGCAACACCAATGCCCCCACGATCATGCTGGCCGAACGCGCCGCGGCGTGGATCGTCGAGGCGGCCGCGAACGCCTGAACAGGGCTGCGCCAGCGGGCGCCGGCCGGACATGACCGGGTGATGCAAAAAGCGCGCCTTTTCAACCAGATACGCATTCATCTTCGCTTGGTTTGTGCAATCGGGAAAACCGGCGCTAGAATCCCCTACAGCAGTTGCGCACGGGCCCCAAACGATGAATCAGAACAGCAGGCGCCGACCGATCCGTTCGGCGGCAACCGGGTTGCTGGGCATGTTGATGCCCATCGCAATGTCTTCCACTGCCCAGACCCCCGCGTTCCCCGTCAACATCGAGAACGCCGCGGCGATCCCGCACACCCAACCGGCCGCGTATCGCGCCACGGCGGCCAACCCGCAGGTGCTGCCGCCGGCGCAGGGCTTCAACGTCGCCGCGATCGAATCGATGGCGCAGCAGCTCACCTATGGTGAGCGCGTGCCGGGCATGGCGGTGGCGATCGTCCAGGGCGGCCGCGTCCTCAGCGCGCGCGGTTACGGCGTGACCGACGTCAACAACCCGCAGATGGTCGATGCGCACACGGTGTTCCGCCTGGCGTCGCTGTCCAAGGCCTTCGCCGGCACCATGGCCGGCCTGCTGGTCAACGATGGCACGCTGCGCTGGGACAGCAAGGTCACCGACTACGTGCCCGGCTTCCAGCTGAGCACGCCGGAGGCAACCGAGCGCCTGACCGTGGCCGACCTGCTCAGCCACCGCGTTGGCCTGCCCTACAACGCCTACGACCGCGACGTGGAAGCCAACGCCGAGTACTACACCCTCACCCACAAGCTGGCCTCGACCTCGCTCAAGTGCCTGCCGGGCGATTGCTATGCGTACCAGAACGTGGCCTTCAGCCTGATCGGCGACGTCGTCTACGCCGCCTCCGGCAGCTTCTACGAGCAGTCGGTCGAGCGCCGCCTGTTCAAGCCGCTGGGCATGGACGATGCCAGCCTCGGCCTGGCCGGCATCCAGGCCAGTTCGCGCTGGGCCCGCCCGCACGTGCGCAGCCGCAATGGGTGGGTGTCGCTCAATCCCAAGCCCACCTACTACCGCCTCGCCCCCGCCGCCGGCGTCAACGCCAGTGCCAGCGACATGGCGCAATGGCTGCTGGCGCATACCGGCCACCGCCCCGACGTGCTGCCCGCCCCGCTGCTGGCCACGCTGCATTCGACCCTGATCAATACCCCGGGCGAAATGCGTTCGGGCTGGCGCCGCGAGCGCCTGCACTCGGCCGGCTATGCACTGGGCTGGCGCAACTTCGACTACGCCGGGCATGAAGTGGTCTTCCACGCCGGTGCCGTGCAGGGCTATCGCGGCCTGGTCGCGCTGGTGCCGGAGCGCGATCTCGGCATCGCCATCATGTGGAACGGCGAAAGCAGCCTGCCCAGCGGCCTGCTGCCGACCATCCTGGACCAGGCCATGGGCCTGCCGACCCAGCGCTGGCTGGACGTGGACACCGACTTCGGCAGCGACAGCCTGATGGCCGAAGACGGCGCACCGGCGACCAAGCGCAAGGGCGTGTCGTCCAACCGCGCGGTGGCCTCGCCGCGTTGATCGCGGGCCTGGCGTGAATCAAGGAGGCGGCCGCATGGCCGCCTTTTTTTGGTCCAACCGATCCGCCCGACGTGGGTCGTCTGCAGCGTCGGGGAGCGGCAGGCATTGCCGGGAGCCGGCCGACGGCCGGCACTGCCCGAAGCGCGGGGTAAGCACGGCAGCGGCAACGGCAGCGGCAGCGGCAACGGCAGCGGCAGCGGCAGCGGCAACGGCGACGGCAACGGCGACGGCAACGGCAACGGCAACGGCGACGGCAACGGCAACGGCGACGGCAACGGCAACGGCGACGGCAACGGCAACGGCGACGGCAACGGCAACGGCGACGGCAACGGCAACGGCAACGGCAACGGCAACGGCAACGGCAGCCGAGCGTGGCTCGGCTCTACCCTTCGCGTGCGCTACCGGGAGACTGTGCAGGGCATAAAAAAACCCCCTCCCCGCTGGGCTGCCAGGGAAGGGGGTTTCAGGTACGGCTATCGGGAACGACTTAGATCAGCGGTGCCGGGGTTGCCGGCAGGGCGACCGGAGCGGCCTTCTTCTTGCGAACGGCCGGCTTGCGCTTTGCGACCTTCTTCACCGCCTTCTTGGCGGCCGCCTTCTTGGCCGGCGCCTTGCGTGCGGTGGCCTTCTTCGCGGTGGCCTTCTTGGCTACCTTGCGGACGGCTTTCTTGGCGGTCTTCTTGGCAGCCTTCTTGGCCGTAGCCTTCTTGGCAACCTTGCGGACGGCCTTCTTCGCGGTCTTCTTGGCGGCGGCCTTCTTGGCGACCTTGCGGACCGCCTTCTTCGCCGTCTTCTTTACTGCCTTCTTCGCGGTCTTCTTGGCGGCGGCCTTCTTGGCGACCTTGCGGACTGCCTTCTTTGCCGTCTTCTTCACTGCCTTGCGGGCGGTCGCCTTCTTGGCTGCCTTCTTCACCGTCTTCTTGGCAGCCGCCTTCTTGGCTACCTTCTTGACGGCCTTCTTGGCAGCGGCTTTCTTGGCTACCTTCTTGACGGCCTTTTTGGCGGCCGGCTTTTTCTTCGCAGCTTTCTTGGTTGCCATGGGATGGCTCCTCGTCAGTGATCTATGGAGTTGAAACGCCCAGGTAAAGCAAACCCGCAGTGGGACATCGCGGGGACCGCCGTCGCGTCAAGCGCGTCGTGACGGATACAGGGATACCCACCGCAGGTGGCCGGGCAGGTATCGAATGGGAAGGGGCCTTGGAGTTCGCCGGGGGAAGCGACGCCATCTCCACCGTCTTCTGACGCGAGGTGGATGTCCAGGTTGTGCTTCGCGACTGGATGTCGATTCTGCTCACTCTGTTCGCAGCAAGGTCTGCTGTGGCGAAACCTAATCACGGTTTTTTTCACTGTCAACAACCCAGGCGAAAAATTTTCACATGGAGCGTCTCCGCGACAGCGTCCCCAACCCCGCTGCAAACGCCGTCGGCGGCGCGCCGCGACACCACGCACGCACCGCACCGGCACGCGGTGCGCAGCCCGCGCGAAAAGAAAACCGCTTAAAAGAAGCACTTTCGTATTTTCGGCACGCACGCGGCGCATGCGCGCCATCGCTCCCGCACGCGCGTTGGCCAACGCCCGAATGCCTACCCACACGGCACCCAAACGGACCCGAAAACTTTTCACATCTTCGATCGCTTTTTGACACCCGATTTGCGCAAATGCGCAAACTTTCTGACCGTCGCGACCGTTAGGTTCGCCCCTGCCGAAGACGCCGCGCGCACCGCGCGCGACCATCGCGCTGGCGTCCGATGCGCGCGCGGCGACACCCGGCGGCATGCTCATGACCACCGCGGACGCCGACCGAACGGTTGCGCATGAGCACGCCGACCGATCGCCAGCGGCGCGCATCGCGGTGGTTTTTCATCACGTACGCATAACAGCAGAAACGTGCGCGCCAGATCCAGGCGCGGAAGCACCGCCCGCTGTCGACCGCCGCGGCCGGCGCGCGGGCAAAAAAAAACGGCCGCACCAGGCGGCCGTTCCTTCGAGCAGGCGACGATCAGTGCTCGTCGTCTTCCAGCAGTTCGGCGTACTCGTCCGGGCCCAGCAGGTCGTTCAACTCGTCGTTCGCGGAGAACTCGACCACGTAGATCCAGCCTTCGCCGTACGCGTCTTCGTTGATGGTTTCCGGCTTGTCCGACAGCGCCGAATTGACCTCGACCACGGTGCCGGTGACCGGGCTGTACACGTCCGAGGCGGCCTTGACCGACTCGACCACGGCGGCCTGCTGGCCGGCCTTCACTTCGTCGCCCACCGCCGGCAGTTCGACGTACACCAGGTCGCCAAGCAGGCCCTGGGCGTGGTCGGAAATACCGACGGTGACGCGGCCATTGCCTTCGACACGTGCCCACTCATGGGACTTGAGGAATTTGAGGTCGCCGGGGATCTCGCTCATGGGACTGCTCCGAGGAATATCAGGGGTCAAGAAACGGGGGTAGTGTAACCAGCGGCGCCGACCACTGACAGGCCGGCGCCATGAAAAAATCAAGCCTCGACGAGCACGCCCGGCTGGGCCTGGCCGTCGCGCACGAACGGGAACTTCACCACGCGCACGGGCACCTGCTTGCCGCGGATGTCCACGTGCACCTGGCCCAGTTCACCGGCCGGCACACGCGCGAAGGCGATGCCCTTGCCCAGCGTGGGGGAGAACGTGCCGGACAGGATCTCGCCCTGGCCACTGGCGGTGAGTACCGCCTGGCCGTGGCGCAGCACGCCCTTCTCGTCCATCACCAGGCCGATCATCTGGCGTGCGTCGCCGGCCGCCTTCTGCGCTTCCAGCACGTCGCGGCCGATGAAGGGGCGGTCTTCGTCCAGCGCCACCGTCCAGGCCAGCGCCGCCTCGTACGGGGTGATCGCTTCGTCCATGTCCTGGCCATACAGGTTCATGCCGGCTTCCAGGCGCAGCGTGTCGCGCGCGCCCAGGCCCGCCGGGCGCACGCCGGCGGCGGCCAGCGCCGTCCAGAACGCGACCACGTCGGCCTGCGGCAGCAGGATCTCGAAACCGTCTTCGCCGGTGTAGCCGGTGCGCGCCACGAACAGCGGGGTGCCGCTGGCGGCGGTCGCCTCGAGCGCGGCGAAACGGCCGAGCTTTTCCAGCGCGGCGCGGTCGCCCTCGCCCACCAGGCCGATCACCTTGGCGCGCGCGGTCGGGCCCTGCACCGCGATGATGGCCAGGTCCTCGCGCTCGGTGACCTGCACGTCGAAGGCGGCGGCCTGCTCACGGATCCAGGCCAGGTCCTTCTCGCGGGTGGAGGCGTTGACCACCATGCGGAAGAAATCGTCGGCCAGGTAGTACACGATCAGGTCGTCGATGACCCCGCCGCGCGGATTGAGCATGCACGAGTACAGTGCCTTGCCGGTGGCCTTGAGCTTGTCCACCGAGTTGGCCAGCAGCGTGCGCAGGAACGGCTTGACCTGCGCGCCGCGCAGGTCGACCACGGTCATGTGGCTGACGTCGAACATGCCCGCGTCGCTGCGCACCAGGTGGTGCTCGTCCAGCTGCGAACCGTAGTGGATGGGCATGTCCCAGCCACCGAAATCGACCATCTTGGCGCCGAGCGCGCGGTGGGTGTCGTTGAGAAGCGTCTTCTGGGTCATGACCGTTTTTCCGGGGGAATGAAGGCAAGACAGCCATTATCCCAGAACCGTCTTCACAACGCCTGCGGCGTTGCGTCAGACCTGCTGCACCTTCAACGCCATGCCCTGCACCGCCACCACGCGCACCGCGCTGCCGGCCGGCAGGTCCGGCCCCTCCACCTGCCAGAACGCATCATCGACCTTGGCCCGGCCCTTGCCGGCGACGATGGCCTGGTCCAGTTCCACCACGCGGCCGATCAGCTGTTCGGCACGCCGGTTCAGCAATGGCGCATCGCTCTGCCGGTCGCGCCCGCGTCCCCAGCGCCGATAGCACTGGATGGACACCACGCTGAGCAGCACGAAGGCAACCACCTGCCACAGCAACGGAACATCGGCGACCACCGCCACCAGCACGAACACCGCCGCCGCACCGATCCCGATCCACAACATGAAGGCGCCCGGGGCCAGCGCCTCGGCGGCGAACAGGACCAGCGCCAGTGCGCCCCAGCCGACGACTTCCCAGCGCATCTCAGCCTCCCACCCGCGGCGGAACGGCGCGCGGGGTGCGCTTGTCTTCCTGCTTGGCAAACGCCTCGCGTGCCAGCTCGGCGACGCCGGCGATGGAGCCGATCACCCCGCTGGCCTCCATCGGCATCAGCACCAGCTTCTGGTTCGGCGAGGTCGCCAGTTCCTTGAACGCCTCCACGTACTTCTGCGCGATGAAGTAATTGATCGCCTGCACGTCGCCCTGGGCGATGGCTTCGGACACCATCCGGGTTGCATTGGCTTCGGCTTCGGCCGAGCGCTCGCGCGCCTCGGCATCGCGGAAGGCAGCCTCCTTGCGGCCCTCGGCTTCGAGCACGGTGGCCTGCTTCTCGCCTTCGGCGCGCAGGATCTCCGATTGCCGCGAGCCCTCCGCCTCCAGGATCTGCGCGCGCTTCTCGCGCTCGGCCTTCATCTGCCGCGCCATGGCATCGAGCAGGTCGCGCGGCGGCTGGATGTCGCGGATTTCGATCCGGTTGACCTTCACGCCCCACGGGTTGGTGGCGTGGTCGACCACGTTCAACAGCTTGGCGTTGATCACCTCGCGCTGGCTGAGCGATTCATCCAGGTCCATCGAACCGATCACGGTGCGGATGTTGGTCTGCACCAGGGCGATCATCGCCACCTCCAGCACGGACACCTCGTAGGCGGCCTTGGCCGCATCCAGCACCTGGAAGAACACCACCCCGTCCACGCGCACCGCGGCGTTGTCCTTGGTGATCACCTCCTGGCCGGGCACGTCCAGCACCTGTTCCATCATGTTCACCTTGCGCCCCACCCCGTACACGATGGGGATCAGGAAATGCAGGCCGGGCGACATCGTGTGGGTGTAGCGCCCGAAGCGCTCCACCGTCCACTCATACCCCTGCGGCACCATGCGCACCGCCTTGAACAGGATGACCACGGCCACGAAGGCCAGTACCAGCGAAAACAGCACGGTTGGAAACATCGAATCACTCCCTTGATGCCGGGCCGCGCCCGGGTGTGGCGTTGCTGCCGTTACAGCCGGATCCGGCCACGGAGGATGTCCCAGAACATCACCCAGTCGCCGGCGAAAGAATAGAACGGGTGCCTGAAGGTGGCCGGCCGGTTCTTCTCGAAAAAGATGTGGCCGACCCAGGCAAAGCCATAGCCGCAGACCAGTGCCGCCAGCAGCCAACGAGGTTGTCCGCGCACGAGCGCGAAGGCGACCAGCAGCAGGACCCCGCAGCTGCCGACAAAGCGCAGCCGTCGCGAGACGGCATGGCGGTGCTCGTCCAGATAGAAGGGGTAGAACTGGCGAAAGGTGGCGAAGCGGGACATGGCGCGCCCTGCGGAACCGGATGCACCCAGCATAGCGCGGGACACCCGGCAGTGCCGGCCGTTTGCCGGCTCCGCAGGCCGCCCGAGGCGCTGGGCGACGCTGCCCTGCTCAGGCGGGGCGCGGAGCGAACATGATCACCATCATCCCGGCCAGGCACAGGCCGACGCCGAGCAGGTCCCAGCGGCTGGGGCGGATCCCGTCCACCAGCCACAGCCACATCAATGCGGTGCCGATATAGACCCCGCCATAGGCGGCGTACACGCGGCCGCTGGCCGCCGGATGCAGGGTCAGCAACCAGGCGAACAGGGCCAGGCTGGCGGCCGCCGGCAGCAGCAGCCACGCGCTGCCGTCCCTGCGCAACCACAGCCACGGCAGGTAGCAGCCGACGATTTCAGCCACGGCGGTGAGGATGAACAGGAGCAGCGTATTCACGGCTTGGCTTCGTCGGCCTTGGCCTGTTGCCAGAGCTGTTCCTGCGCGTCCAGGTCCAGTGCGGCCATCGACTGCCCCGCGGCATCGGCCTGCGCTTCCATCGCGCGGAACCGACGCTCGAATTTGTGGTTGGCCTGGCGCAGCGCGGCGCCGACGTCGACCTTGGCATGGCGGGCCAGGTTGGCGCAGACGAACAACAGGTCGCCCAGCTCTTCCTGCAGCCGTGCGTGGTTGTCCGCCACCGGCCCGCGCGCGAATTCCGCTGCCACTTCGTCCAGCTCCTCGCGCACCTTGTCCATCACCGGCGCCGGGCCCGGCCAGTCGAAGCCGACCCGCGCCGCACGCGCCTGCAGCTTCACCGCACGCTGCCACTCGGGCAGCCCGCGCGCGATGCCGGCCAGCGCGGAGGTATCGGTGTGCCCCTTGGCCGCGCGTTCGGCGCGCTTGATCGCGTCCCAATTGGCGTTGACCGCTTCGGCACCGTCGACCGTTGCCTCGGCGAACACGTGCGGGTGCCGCCGCTGCATCTTGTCGCTGATCGAGCGGGCCACGTCGGCGAAGGCGAAAGCCTGCCGCTCGCTGGCCATCTGCGCATGGAACACCACCTGCAGCAGCAGGTCGCCCAGTTCGTCCTGCAGGTCATCCAGGTCGCCGCGGTCGATCGCGTCGGCGACCTCGTAGGCCTCTTCGATGGTGTACGGGGCGATGCTGGCGAAGTCCTGCTGCAGGTCCCAGGGGCAGCCCTGCTGCGGGTCGCGCAGCCGCGCCATGATGCCCAGCAGGCGTTCCAGTTCGGCAGTCGCGGACATCGGGGGCTCCTGGGCAGGCATCAGTCGGGCAACCAGTCGCGCCAGGGCAGGCGGGTGTCGCCGAGGGCGATGAAATCGCCGTTCAACAGCGTCTGCCGGCGGTTGTAGCGGAACGGTTTGCCGGTGGCTGCCGACAACACCGCGCCGCCGGCCGCGTGCAGCACGCACTGGCCGGCCGCGGTGTCCCATTCGGAGGTCGGACCGAGCCGGGGATACACGTCCAGGGTGCCATCGGCGATCCGGCAGAACTTCAGCGACGAGCCCTGCGCGACCAGCTCGATCTCGCCCATGCGGTCGAGCATCGCCTGGGTCTGCACGCTGCGGTGCGAGCGGCTGGCCGCGACCTTCAGCGGCGCGGTGGCCGGGGTGCGGGTGCGCAGCACCGAATCGTGCATGCCCTGGCGGCGGTAGGCCAGCTCGCCACGCATGGCGTGCCAGGCGATGCCGCTGACCGGCGCCAGGACCACGCCGAAGGCCGGCGCGCCCTGGTAGATCAGCGCGATGTTGACGCTGAATTCGTCGTTGCGCTTGACGAACTCACGGGTGCCATCGAGCGGATCCACCAGCCAGTAGGCGCCCCAGTGCTGGCGAACGTCCCACGGCACCTGTGCCGATTCCTCGGACAGGATCGGCAGGTCCGGGGTGAGCTGCTGCAGGCCGCGCTCGATCACCCGATTGGCGGCCAGGTCGGCGGCGGTCAGCGGGCTGTGGTCGGCCTTGATGTCCACCTCGAACGGCGTGGCGTAGACCGCCATGATCGCAGCGGCCGCATCCTGGGCGATGGCGATGACGGTTTCACGCAGGTCGGTGGTGAGCTTGATCATTCCCTGCCGCCCAGCCACTGCCGGGCGATGAACAGCGCCGCCAGTGAACGCCCTTCGGAGAAGTCCTCGCGCAGCATCAGCTGGTCCAGCTCGGCCAGCTTCCACGGCACTACGTCCAGTTCCTCCGGTTCGTCGCCGGGCAGGCGCTCGGGGTACAGGTCGCGCGCCACGACCAGCCATGACTGGTGGCTCATGTAGGTCGGGGCCAGGGTCATCGCGCGCAGCACGTCCAGGCGGCGGGCGCCGTAGCCGGCCTCTTCCTTCAGTTCGCGGTTGGCGGCCTGCACGGGGGTTTCGCCGGCGTCGATGCGGCCCTTGACCAGGCCCAGTTCGTAGCGGTGCACGCCGGCGGCGTACTCGCGCACCAGCAGCACGGTGTCCTCGTCCAGCATCGGCACCACCACCACCGCGCCATGGCCATGGCTGACCAGGCGCTCGAAGCGGCGGCGTTCGCCGTTGGAGAATTCCAGGTCCAGATGCTGGCGCTGGAACGGCCCGCTCTGCTCGTCCGTGACCTTGTGGATGATGGGCAGGCGACGGCTCATGCGAGCATCTCTAGAATGGGGACTGGTGAAAACGTCTTCATGAGCCCGAAATGCTAGCAGACCCAGCCCCCCTGACGCTGGCCGACCAGTGGCGCGATCGCGACCTGGCCGTGCTGTGGCACCCGTGCACGCAGATGCGGGAGCACCCCCAGACCCTGCCACTGATCCCGATTGCGCGGGGTGAAGGCCCGTGGCTGTTCGATCATGACGGCAAACGCTACCTGGATGCAGTGAGCAGCTGGTGGACCAACCTGTTCGGCCATGCGCAGCCGCGGATCGGCGCGGCCATCGCCCGGCAGGCCACCCAGCTGGAGCAGGTGATGCTGGCCGGGTTCAGCCATGAACCGGCGGTGCTGCTGGCCGAACGCCTGCTGGCGATCGCCCCGCGCCAGGCCGGGCGCGACCCGCTGGCCAAGGTGTTCTACGCCGACAATGGCTCGGCCGGGGTGGAAGTGGCCCTGAAGATGGCCTTCCACTACTTCCGCAACCGCGGCGAAGCCCACCGTACCCGCTTCGTGGCGCTGGAGAATGGCTACCACGGCGAGACCCTGGGCGCGCTGTCGGTGGGCGACATCCCGCTGTATCGCCGCGTATATGCGCCGCTGTTGACCGAGGCCTTGTTCGCGCCGTCGCCGGACGCCTACCTGGCCGAACCCGGGCAGAGCGCGGCGCAGCGTGCCCACCAGGCCGCGGACGCCCTGGCCACGCTGTTCGACCAGCACCCCGGGGAGATCTGCGCGGTGATCCTGGAACCGCGCCTGCAGTGCGCCGGCGGCATGCGCATGCACGACCCGGTCTACCTGCAGCGCGCCCGCGAGCTGTGCGACGCCAACGGCGCCTTCCTGATCGCCGACGAGATCGCCACCGGCTTCGGCCGCACCGGCACGATGTTCGCCTGCGAGCAGGCCGGCGTGATGCCCGACCTGCTGTGCCTGTCCAAGGGCCTGACCGGCGGCTTCCTGCCGCTGTCGGCGGTGCTGGCCACCCAGGCGTTGTACGACGCGTTCCTGGATGACTCGCGCGAGCGCGCCTTCCTGCATTCGCACAGCTACACCGGCAACCCGCTGGCCTGCGCGGCCGCGCTGGCGACGCTGGACATCTTCGCTGGCGACGACGTGATTGCGCGCAACCGCAGCACCGCCGAGGTGATGCGCACGCTGGCGGCGCCGTTCAACGACCATCCGCACGTGGCCGACGTACGCCAGGCCGGCATGGTGGTGGCCTTCGAACTGACCCGCAACGGCGACAAGCGCACCCCCTTCCCCGCCGCCGCGCGGGTGGGGCTGCACGCCTATACGGCCGCGCTCAAGCGTGGAGTGGTACTGCGGCCGCTGGGCAACGTGCTGTACTGGATGCCGCCGTACTGCGTGGAAGACGACCACCTGGACCTGCTGGCCCAGACCACCCTGGCCGCCATCGAGGAGGCCGTTGCATGCGCGTGACCCGGTGCCATGTCGACCACCCGCTGGCCGTCGGCCAGACCCTGCCGCTGCCCGAGGAAGCGGCCAACCACCTGGTGCGGGTGCTGCGTCTGCGCGAGGGCGACGGCTGCGTGCTGTTCAACGGCGATGGGCACGATTACCACGCCACCCTGGTGGTGGTGGGCAAGCGCGACGCGCAGGTCCGGATCGAGGCGGCGAGCGCGCTGGACAACGAATCGTCGCTGCACATCACGCTGCTGCAGGGCATCGCGCGCGGCGAGAAAATGGACCTGATCCTGCAGAAGGCCACCGAACTGGGCGTGGCCGCGATCGTGCCGGTCAACGCCGAACGCACCGAAGTGAAGCTCGATGCGGCGCGCGCCGAAAAGCGGCTGGCGCACTGGACCAGCGTGGTGGTGTCGGCGTGTGGTCAATCCGGGCGCGCGCGGGTGCCCAAGGTGGCGGCGCCGCGATCGCTGCTGGACGCCGCACGGCAGGTGCCGGCGGCCGCCCTCAAACTGACCCTGGACCCGCTCGGCGAGCATCGCCTGTCCACCCTGCCGCCGGCACCGGGTGGCGTGGTGATCGCCATCGGTCCGGAAGGTGGCTGGTCGCCACGCGACCGCCAGGCATTGGCCGAGGCCGGTTTCCAGGGCCTGCAGCTGGGGCCGCGCATCCTGCGTACCGAAACCGCCGGGTTGGCCGCGATCGCCGCCGTGCAGGCGCGACTGGGCGACCTGGGGTAAGCGGCAACGGCACCGGCAGCCACGCATGGCGTGGCGCTACTGGAGGGCCGAATCGTGTGCGTTCGGTGGGTATGGATCATTGATCGATACGGGCGCCGCGCCACATGCGGTGCCGACTTGCAGCAGAAGGCACGGGCGCCGAAGTGCGCCAGCACACCGATAAACATCGGGTGGAACAACCCCTTGAGTCAGGGGGCGCGCCGTCAGGCGCCGGAATCTGGAGGCATGTGACGGGGGGCCCACGATCTGCAACGCAGATCGTGGGAACCTTCGCGAACGCGAAGACTCACCCCGCGACCGGGTAGGCCTCGTCCAATGCCGCTTCCAGTGCATCCAGGTCGGGCAGCAGCGCGCTCTGTTCGCCGAGCAGCACGCGCATGTGCACGCCCTGCGGCAGGGTTTCTTCCGAGGCGTCGGCCAGCAGGCCGTCGCGCGGCACCGAGATCAGCTGCGGGAAGGTCTGGGTGAGCAGCGCGAAGTACGGGCGCTTGGCATTGCCCCCCAGCGCCTTGAGCACCACCACCTTGTTGTTGCTGGTGACCGGCTCGTCGCCAAGCCCGGACAGCCGCGCGAAGGACAGCAGCGGCACGTCCCAACCGTGCCAGGCGATCTGCCCGACCAGCCAGCCCGGCGCGTCGGGAACGGTCTGCACGGCGACCTTGGACATCATTTCAGCCACGGTGGCATTGGGCAGCAGCACGCGCTCGTGCCCGGCCTGGATCAATACCCCGCGGATTTCGTCGTTGCTGGCGTAGCTCATGGCGTGATTCCTGGAAGTGGTACGGCGCGCGCGATTACTCGCTCACGCCCCAACGTTCGACGATGCTCTGGGCCAGTTGCGGCGGCTCGCCCGCGTCCATTCCGGCGGCGACCACGGCATTGGCGGCGGTGGGGTCATAGCAGCCTTCACCGACCTGCCCGGCCACCCACGCACCGTCGGCGGCAAGCCCCAGCACCGCATCGACCAGGCTGGCATCGGCACCACTGAGCAGCACCACCGCGCTGTGCGCGGCCGGCAGCGCGCCCACCTGGACACCCTGCGCATCGGCCGTGAAGTACAGGCCCTGGTTGCGCACGGCCAGGCCGACGTCGTCCGGCAGGATGTAGGCGTTGCCGGGCTGCACCGGCAGCTCGGCCTCGGCCAGCAGCACCGGCAGCGCAGACACGCGCGCCATCTGCTTGACCAGGTTGCCGTAGCGGCCGCCATCCAGGCGCATGTGCACCAGCACCGGCGTGGCCAGCCCGTCGGGCAGGGCCGCCAGCAGGCGGCGCAGCGCATCGGGACCGCCGATACCGGCCAGTACCAGCACCGCACCCGCGGCGGCACCGTCGGCGGGGCGCTCGGCGTCCAGCTCGACCAGCGACAGCCGTGCCGTGTCGAAATCGGTCGGCGCCGGGGGCGGCTCGCGACCTGCGACGGGGATTGCCGGCGCCGGGGCGGCGGCGTCATCGTCGACCAGCGACCAGCTGCTGTGGTCGCCCAGCGGTATCGGCGGCGGTGCCATCGGCGGCGCGGCGGCCGGCGCCGGGGGCGGCTCGGCCGGCGCGCTGGGCGCCGGCTGCAACGCCGCCAGCGCTTCTTCCAGAGACATCGGTTCGCTCAGCGTACCCGGCGCCTGGTACAGGCCGTCGGCAGGCACCTCGCCCGCGGCGTCGAACGCCTCGCGGACATGGAATTCCAGCGGCGCGTCGGCATGCAACTGCGCCGGCGTGGTCGGCAGGCCCGGTTCGGGTTGCAGCAGGCCCTCCTGTTCCGACCCCGGCGGCAGCACGTCCAGGTGGCCGTGCAGCTTGGCCACCAGGTGGCGCGCCCAGCGCTGCGCCTCCCAGCCTTCGCGACGGGCGGCCAGTTCGGCCTCGTCGAAGATCAGGGTCAGCGACGGCGAACCCAGCACCGGGTCCAGCCGCTCCAGCGCATCCTCGATCGCCGGCTCCAGCGCGATCAGCACCGCACCCGGCGCCGCATCGCGCAGCACCTGCAGGTCCAGCGCGTTGGGATCCTCCTCCAGCACCAGGGTGGCGCCGGCCTGACCGAGCGCCTCGCGCAGGCGTTCACGGGCCGGACCGACCCGCGCCAGCAGCGCGACGGACAACAGTGAAGGCAGGTCAGTCGCGGACACGGGCGATCCCCAGCAGGTCGTACACGTTTCGCATCAGGTCCAGTTCCTGGTAAGGCTTGCCCAGGTAACGCTGGACACCGATTTCGAAGGCGCGCTGACGGTGCTTGTCGCCGCTGCGCGAGGTGATCATCACGATCGGCACGTCCTTGTAGCGCGGATCGGCGCGCATCGCGGTGGCCAGTTCATAGCCATCCATGCGCGGCATTTCGATGTCCAGCAGCATCAGGTCGGGCACGCGTTCTTCCAGGCGCTCCAGCGCTTCGATGCCGTCGCGGGCGACGGTCACTTCGAAGTTGTGGCGCTCCAGGATGCGGCCGGTGACCTTGCGCATGGTCAGCGAGTCGTCGACCACCATCACCACCGGCGCCTCGCGGTCGCTGACCTGGGTGGTCTCGGCGATCGGCTTGTGCGGGTTGGCGATGAAGCGGCGCACCAGCGGGGCCACGTCGAGGATGACCACGACCCGGCCATCACCGGTGATGGTCGCACCGTAGATACCCGGCACCGAGGCGATCTGCAGGCCGACCGGCTTGACCACGATTTCGCGGTTGCCGAGCACCTGGTCGATGGCCACGGCCACGCGCAGGTCGCCGGCGCGAACCAGCAGCAGCGGCACCTGGGCCTGGCCTTCGGCGCGGGCCTGGGCCTGGCCGATGAGCGTGCCCAGATCGTGCAACGCGAACTCTTCGCCGCCGTAGTGGTACCCGCCGTTGGCGGTCTCGAAGCGTTCGCGCGAGATCCGGCCGATACCGCTGACCGAGGCCACCGGCACGGCGAAGGTGGTCTCGCCGATCTGCACGAACACCGCCTGGGTGACCGCCAGCGTCTGCGGCAGGCGCAGGGTGAAGGTGACGCCCTGGCCGCGTACCGAGTGGATGTCCACCGAACCGCCGAGCTGGCGCACTTCGTTGTGGACCACGTCCATGCCCACGCCGCGGCCCGCCAGCTGGCTGACCTGGTCGGCGGTGCTGAACCCGGGCGAGAAGATCATCGCGTCCAGTTCGGCGTCGCCGAGCACCGCATCGGCCTGCACCAGGCCACGCTGTTCGGCACGGCGACGGATCGCCTCGCGGTCCAGCCCGGCGCCGTCGTCGGCCACTTCCAGCACGATTTCCGAGCCTTCGCGGCGCAGGCGGATGGCGATCTCGCCTTCTTCCGGCTTGCCAGCGGCGCGGCGCTGTTCCGGGGTCTCCAGGCCGTGCGCGACCGAGTTGCGCAGCATGTGCTCCAGCGGCGCGACCATGCGGTCGAGCACGTTGCGGTCCAGTTCGCCGTGGGTGCCTTCGAGGATGACGTGGACCTGCTTGCCGGTGTCCTGGCCGGCCTGGCGGACCACGCGGCGCAGGCGCGGCACCAGGCCGTCGAACGGCACCATGCGCGCGCGCATCAGGCCGTCCTGCAGTTCCGAGCTGACCCGCGACTGCTGTTGCAGCAGTACGTCGTACTGGCGCGACAGGTCATCCAGCACGCCCTGCAGGCCGCTCAAGTCGGCCGCCGATTCGTTCAGGGCGCGGCTGAGCTGCTGCAGGGTGGAGAAGCGATCCAGCTCGAGCGGGTCGAACTTGTGGTCGGCCTGGTCCTGTTCGCGCTGGTAGCGGGCGACGATCTGCGCCTCGGTTTCCAGATCCAGGCGGCGCAGCTGGTCGCGCAGACGCGCATTGGTACGGTCCAGTTCACCCATGGCGCCGCGGAAGGCACCGAGCTGCTGTTCCAGCCGCGAGCGGTAGATCGCCACTTCACCGGCATGGTTGACCAGGCGGTCGAGCAGGTCGGCGCGCACGCGCACCTGTTCCTGCTGCGGACGGGCCAGGCTGTCCTCGTCGGTGCTGCTTTCCAGCGGAACCGGGGCCGACAGCGGTGCGGCGGCGACGGCACGGTCGACCACCACCGGGGCGGTATCGACGGCGCCCTCGCTGTCATCGACAACCACGACCGGCTCGACCCGGCCCAAGGTGCGCCGGTCGAATGCAGCGATCAGGTCCTCGGGCATGGCCACGCTGCGGTGCTGGCCGGTGCGGGTGAGCATCTGGTGCAGGCGGTCGAAGCCGCGCTCCAGCAGATGCACGTCGCTGCGGTCGATGTCGGTGCGGTTGGCCGCGACCGCTTCGAGCAACGATTCGATGCCGTGGCCCAGGTCGCCGATCGGGTTGATCCCGGCCATGCGGGCGCCACCCTTGAGGGTGTGCAGGTCACGCTGCAGCCCGGCAATGACCTCGCGGTCGTTGGGGGCCGCACGCAGTTCGCTGATCAGGCCATCGCAATGGTCGAGCAGGTCCTTGCCTTCCTCCACGAAGATGTCGACCAGTTCCTGGTCGAGCACGCTGAAGTCCAGCGCGTCGGCGCCGTCGTCGTTGGCCTCGGCCTCATCGGTGTCGGCGTCGGCCTGGTGGTCGGCGGCGTCCGCGGCAGCCACGGCCAGCGCGTCGGCCCGGTCGTTGGCGGCCGGCAGCGAGGCCAGCGCCGCGCTTTCGGCGGCGGTGGCCAGCGGTGCGTCTTCCAGCTCGAAGAACGGCGCCGGTACCGCGGCGTCCAGGTCGGTGTCGCCCGCGTCCTCGACGAAGGCGTCGGCTTCGCTGCGGTGGTCCTGCGCGGCGTCACCGGCCTCCAGGCCCAGCACGTTGTCGCCGGCATCGTCGGTCTGAAGGGCGTCGACCACGGTCAGGCCGTCATCCAGCGCCTGCTGCTCGTCGACCACGTCGCCGAACGCCGGCGGCGGCGGCAGCGCGTCGTCCAGCGAGTGGGCCTCGCTGTCGGTGTCGAGCTCGACGTCCGCGAAGGACGGCTCGGCGACCAGCGGGGAGGTGTCCAACGCCGGCGTGTCCACGTCGGCTTGCGCCTCGGACAGCGTCGCCTCCGGCGTGCGCGCGGTTGGCGGGGTCTCCGCCTCGATCACCGGTGCGCCAGCGTCCGCCTCGGCGACCGGGGCGTCGGCACGCGGCGTGGCCGCCGCGTCGAAGAAGCGCGACAGGTCCTCGGCGTCGGTCAGCTCGATGCTTTCCAGGCCCGCCGCTGCGTCCGCCGGCGTCGCGCCGGAGTCGTCATGGGCCGGCTCAAGGTGGATGGCCTCGACGTCCATCGAGGCCAGTTCGATCGCCTCGAAGCGGGCCGGCTCGGTCGGCGCTTCGCTATCGAACGGCACGGACGGCAGTGCGTTGGCCGGCAGGTCGGCATCGAAATAGGCCGACAGGTCATCGCTGCCGGTCAATTCGCCCACCACCGCTGCGTCGGCGTCACGCGTGTCGAGCGCGATGGAATCCTCGGCCTCGACGGCCGCCAGTTCGATCACCGACAGGTCATCGGCCTCGATGTCTGCCTGCTGCAACCCGGCATCGGCACTGCCGTCGAGCAGCGCATCGCTGCCCTGCCCGTCTGCGTGCGCTTCCTCGCCTGCCAGGGTGTCCGCGGCGTCGCGCACGTCGAGCGCGAGGGAATCCTCAGCCTCGACGGTCGCCAGTTCGATCACCGACAGGTCATCGGCCTCGATGTCTGCCTGCTGCAGCCCGGCATCGGCGCTGCCGTCCAGCAGCGCATCGCTGCCCTGCCCGTCTGCGTGCGCTTCCTCGCCTGCCAGGGTGTCCGCGTCGTCCTCGTCCAGCGCCAGGTCATCATCGGCCACCAGCGCCGGCCAGCGCGCCTCGGGCAAGGTGTCGGCCAGTGCATGCAGGCGCGCGGCGAGCGCGGCCTGGACCGGAATGCGCGGCGATTCGGCCTGCAGCGCGTCCATGGTGGCGCTGATCGCCGCGGCGGTCGCCGACAGCGCCTGCACGCCATCGGCGTCGGGGGTGGCATCGGCGGCCAGCGAGCGCTTGATGAAGCTCTCGGCGCCACCGGTGACGGCGGTGATCTCCGGCACGTCGGTCATCGCGAACGCGCCATTCATGGTGTGCACGGCGCGCAGCAGCGCGTCGGTCACCGGCAGTGGCGCCACGCTGGCATCACGCAGCCATGCCTGCAGCGTCGCCTGGTGGGCGTCCACCTCGGCTTCCAGGATCTCGCGCAGCACCTCGTCGATGTTGGCCGGGGTGCCGCTGGCTTCCTCGACGACGGGCGCGTCGACGACCGGCGCCTCGACCACGGTCTCGACCGTATCCACCGGTGCGGCGACGACGGGCGTCGCGCGCTGCAGCGGCACATGGAAGGTTTCCTCCCCCGCCGCGACGCGGTCGGCGATGGCCTGCATGGCCTGCAGATCGGCGCTGACGCGGCCTTCGCCGCGCAGGGCCGCGTTGAGTTGCGGCAGCACCTCGTAGGCCTGGGTGACCATGGCCACCACCGCCGGCGAGGCCGGACGCGTGCCGTCGAGCACGCGGTTGAGCATGCCTTCGATCTTCCAGCTGAACTCGCCCAGCGTGCGTGCGCCGACCAGCCGGCCACTGCCCTTGAGGGTGTGGAACACGCGGCGGATCGGACGCAGCCGGTCCATGTTGTCCGGCGCGGCGCGCCAGACCGGCAACAGGTTGCCGAGGTTGACCAGTTCTTCGTCGAACTCTTCGATGAAGACCTCGCGGATGTCCTGGTCGATGTTCTCGCCATCGTCCTCGAAGCCCGCCTCGATGCTGCCGGCCACGTCCTGCGCGGCGGCCTCGGCCGCTACCGGCTCGGCTGCGGGCGACACCGACGACTCGGTGCTGAACTGCGCGGCGGCCGCATCGAGCTCGGCGAGGAAGCGGGCCGACTCGTCGTCCAGTTCGATCTTGCCGATCACCGCCGCATGCACCCCGGTGCTGCTGTGGGTGATGATCGGCGCCGCAGCCTGTGCGGTCGTGTCGATCTGTTCGGTTGCCTCGGCTGCCTCGATGGCGTCGAAGGCGTCGACGCTCTCGGTGGCGTCGGTCGGTTCGTCCGCGATGGCCTCGACGGCCTCGAGATGCTCGATCTCGATCGCATCAGCGGGTTCGGTCGGTTCGACCGTCCACGCGTCGGCATGCTCGATCCCGATCGATGCCACCGCGTCGTCGGGCTGGATCGCCAGCACGTCGCCACGGTCGGCCTGGGTCTCGCTGGCCTGGCTCTCGCTGGCCTGGCTCTCGCTGGCCTGGGTCTCGCGGGCCTCGCTGGCCTGCAGGAACGACGGCAGGCGCTGCACATCCAGCGCCGGCATGGCATCGCCCGAAGCGTCCATCACCTGCACCGTCGGGGCGTCATCCACCTGCAGCGAGAGCACGTCGCCGGCATTGTGCAGCGGCGCATCGAAGGTGAATTCGATCGGCTCGTCGCTGATCTCCAGCGCATCGTGTTCGGCGGCCACCGGGTCGAAGCCGCCGGCGAATGCGGCCGCTGCGACGGTCGGTTCGGCCAGCGGCTCGGCAGCGGTATCGGCCGGGGCGCCCGCATCGGCGTGGACCGCATCCAATGCGTCAAGCGCCGCATGCATCGGCGGCAGCGCGTCCCAGCGGGTTGCACTGCTGTCTTCGGCGATCACCGGATCGAAATGGCCAAAGGTGCCTGCGCCTTCGTCGCGGTCGGCGGCTTGCGACAGCGTCCACTGGGCGCTTTCCGGCGCGCTCGCGGTGGAGGCGGCGAACACCAGCGAGGAGGCGTCGGCGGCTGCCGGCAACGGGTCGAAGGTGATGTCCGGCAACGAGGGCGGCACGCTGCCCGGGGCCGGTGCGGCCGGCGTGACCGCGATGTCGACCAGGTCGGCCGACGGCGCTTCCCACGGGGCCAGCTCGATCGCTTCCGGCGCGACCGGCAGCGCTTCGGCGCTGGCATCGGCGGCAGCGGCATGCGCGTCGGGCAGCGGCCAGTAGCGCAACGTCTCCAGGCTGGTGCGGGTGATGTCGAGGATTTCCTCGCGGCCCGGGCGGCGTTCGCGCAGGGCTTCGAGGTAGTACTCCAGGCTGGCCATGGCATCGGCCAGCGTATCGAGCTGGCGACCGCTGGGCACGCGCTGGCGCCCGATCAGTTCCACCGCGATGTACTGGCGCACGCCCTGCAGGTAGTCGGCCGGGGTGGCCAGGTCGAGCATGCGCAGCGCGCCGGCGACCTCGCCGAGCAGGCGCGGCACTTCCTGCAGCTGCTGGTGGTTCCAGTTGGTTTCGATGAACGCGACGAAATGCTCGCGCGCCGCGGCGAAGTTGGCGATCGCTTCATGCGCCAGCACTTCCACCGTGCGCCGGTTCTCGACCGCACTCGGGTCGTCCTCGCCACTGCCGCCGGCGCCCAGGTGGGCGACCTGGTCGTCCAGCGAGGCGTCCACGTAGAGCAGCGCGCCGGCGATATCCAGCAGCAGGCCTTCATCGATCTGCTGCTGCCCATCGACCACGCCACGCAGCGCATCGCGCTGCTGCACGACCACGCCACGGGCAACGCCCAGGCCCATCATGCCCAGGGTGTCGGCGACCGCGCCCAGTTCATTGACCTGGGTCTGCAGCTGCACCGGCTCGCCGCCGGTGCGCAGGTGCAGGTCCAGCGCGTCCTTGATCCGCAGCAGTTCTTCCTTGACCGCATTGCCGACCGTGTCGAGCAGCTCGCGGTTGCGCCCGCTCAGGCTGCCGCGTGCATGGTCGAGCTCGGCCTCGGTGGCGCTGACGCTGTCCGGGGCGAAGGCGAACAGCACGCTTTCATTGATCCCCGGTGCGGCGCGTGCCGAGCGGATGTCGTTGAGCAGCGGCAGCAGCACGATCGGGATGTCGCGGTGGCCGTTCTGCAGGCGCTCGAGATAGTCGGGCAGCAACACGCTGCCGCGCATCAGGGTGGCGCAGGCTTCGTCGCGGTCGGGCACCTGGCCGGCGCCGATGGCATTGGCCAGCTGCTCCATCTCCTCGGCCACCATCGCCGGGGCGTACAGCTCCACCATGCGCAAGGTGCCCTGCACCTGGTGCAGGTACCCGGCGCAGAAGCGCATGCGGCTGCCGTCGGCAGGGTCTTCCACGTAGTACTCGACCTCGTTGCGCACCTGGCGCAGGGTCTCGTCCAGCTCCGGCTTGACCCAGCCCAGGGCAGCGTGGCTCATGGCATCGCGCAGCGTGCTCATGCCGAAACTCCCGGCAGGTGGGCGCGCGTGTCGTGCTGTTGCGTCTGGCGATGCATCATCTGCTGATTCCTTCCCTCTCCGCCCTGCCCGCGGCTCACGCCGGCAGCTTGAAGTCGGCAACCGAGCGGCGCAGGTCGGCCGCCAGCTGTGCCAAATGACCGATCGACTCGGCGGTCTGTCCCGCGCCCTGCGAGGTCTGGCCGGTAATCTGACGGATCACGCCCATGGTGCGGGTGATGTCCGACGCGGCCGACGACTGCTGCTGGGCGGCGATCGAGATGTTCTTGATGAGGTTGTTGAGCGCGTTGGACACGCGCTCGATTTCGGTCAGTGCGGTACCGGCGTCCTCGGCCAGGCGCGCACCGGACACCACCTCGGCGGTGGTCTGCTCCATCGAGCTGACCGCCTCGTTGGTATCGGCCTGAATGGCCTGGACCAGGCCTTCGATGCGTCGGGTGGCGCCGGAGGTACGTTCTGCCAGGCGCTGCACTTCGTCGGCCACCACGGCGAAACCGCGACCGGCCTCACCGGCCGAGGCCGCCTGCACCGCGGCGTTCAACGCCAGGATGTTGGTCTGCTCGGAAATGTCGTTGATCAGTTCCACGATCGAGCCGATTTCCTGCGAGGACTCGCCCAGGCGCTTGATGCGCTTGGAGGTTTCCTGGATCTGGTCGCGGATCTGGTCCATGCCCTGGATGGTCTCGCGGACCACGCCGGCGCCCTCGGCGGCGATCACCACCGAGCGCTGTGCCACGTCGGCCGACTCGGCCGAGTTGCGCGACACCTGCTCGATGCTCGACGCGATTTCGCCGATGCGGTCCGACGCCGAGGTGATCTGGTTGGCCTGGTGGCCGGCCGCTTCGGCCAGCTGCATGGCCGTGGCCTGGGTTTCCTGGGTGGACAGCGCGACCTTGGCCGAGGTGTCGTTGATCGTGGTGACCAGGTGGCGCAGTTCGTCCACGGCGTAGTTGATGGCGTCGGCGATGGCGCCGGTCATGTCCTCGGTCACCGAGGCCTTGACCGTCAGGTCGCCTTCACCCAGCGAGCTGATTTCGTCCAGCAGCCGCATGATGGCCTGCTGGTTGCGGCTGTTGAACTCCACCTGGGTCTGGTAGCGCAGGTCCTGCTCGCGCGAGCGGCTGCGCACGGTGCTGCTGACGAAGCCGATGATGGCGATCAGCGACAGCGCGCCGGAGATCACGCCCAGCCAGAAGTTCGGGAACAGGCGGGTGTCGCGCACCGAACCGAACGAGGAGAAGGCTTCGAACAGCTTCTTGCTGTCGTCCAGCATCTTGGTCGAGCCACCGGTCAGCGCCGCCGCCGAGGACTGCGCGGAGAACAGCTGGCGCGAACTGGCCAGGATGGCGTCGGCGTCCTTTTTCATGGTGTCCCACTGCTTCTGGGACTGCTCCAGCGCGGCCAGGGCACCGGCGTTGCGGACCGGGGCGATGCCCAGCTCCTCGTTGCCGTTGCGCAGCGCATCCAGCACCTGGGTGAACACCACCGAGTCGCGTGCCAGCGCGTCGCCCGCGGCAGCGGCACTGCCGCCACCGGCGCGCATTTCGGTCACGCGGCGGGCCATCGAGCCCACCACCACGACCTGCTGCAGCGCGTTGTACACCTGCGAGGCCGGCGCACCGCCGGCCGACATCGCGCGCACCACTTCATTGAGCTGTGCCTGCAGTGCCGGCACGCCGTTGACGAAGTTGTTGGCGTTGCCGGCCAGGGCCAGCACCGCCGGCTCGCTGGCCACCAACTGGGCCGCGCTCTTGCCGAGCGGCTCCCAGGTCTGGCTGAGCTGGTTGAGCGGCCCGGACACGTTGGCTTCGGCGCCGTAGCGGCCCTGCAGGCTGCTCACCGTGCTCTCGATGCGGGTCTTGGTGTCCTTGAACGCGGTGAACGCCTGGGCGTTGCCCGAGACCGCCTCACGGCCCTGGTTGGCCAGCTGCTGTGACAGCACCTGCAGGTCGGCCGCGCCGGTACTGGCGCCGGCCAGGCGACTGCCCTGCCAGGTGGCCACGCCGGTATTGACGCCGAACACGATCATCGACAGGGCCAGCAGGCCCAGCCAGAAATTGGTTCCCACCGACCCGAGCTTGCCGGCCTTGGCGGATTCCGAAGCAGTACTCATCGTTCAACCTCGATCTTCAATGCGGTGAGACAGACCACAGCGCTCAGGCTGCGGCCTGCCTGAATTCGGGAGTACGCGACAACAGCGACAACGAGAACACGCCCCAGTCGTGGCCGTCGCCATGGAAGGCGCGGTCGATGAAATGGGCGTAGCGGCCGCTGGCGATGTCGCCGGCGACGATGTCCTGCTCCAGCTCGAAGCTGCGCTGGCCGAACAGTTCATCGATGGTCAGGGCGACGTCGCCGCCGGCCTGGCGCATGATCAGCACGCGCTGGCCTTCCTGCTGCACCGTGCGCTCGCCTTCCAGGAAGTACTTCAGGTCGACCACCGGGAACAGGTTGCCGCGCAGGTTGCCCACGCCCAGCAGCCACGGCTGGGCGCCGGGGACCGGGGTGATCGGCGGCATCGGTACGATTTCCACCACCTCGCGGAAATCCGAGACCAGCCGACGCTTGCCCACGCGGTAGCCGACGCCACGCCACAGGTCCTGCGCGAACTGCCGCTCGGGCAGCTGCACCGCATGGGCCAGGCTGCGCCGTTCGTAGGCTTCGAGGATGTCGAAAGGAGAACGCATCAGAGCACCAGCTCGTTGATCCGCGCGATCAGTTCCTCCTCGCGCGGCGGTTTGACGATGTAGTCGGCGGCCCCCTGGCGCAGCCCCCACGCCTTGTCGGTCTCCATCGCCTTGGTGCTGACGATGACCACCGGGATGTGCTTGATCGCCGCATCCCGGGCCATCGCGCGGGTGGCCTGGAAACCGCTCATGCCCGGAAGCACGACGTCCATCAGGACCAGCTGCGGCGACTGCTCGCGGACAAGCACCAGCCCGTCCTCGGCGTTGTCCGCTTCGAGAACCTCATGCCCGGCCTTGGTCAACCACTGCGTGAACACCGCACGGTCGGTCGGTGAATCCTCGATCAGAACGATTCGAGCCATTGTGCCTTTCCCCCCTGGTCAGGCGTTTACGTATGTGCGGATGGCACCCAGCAGTTCTTCACGCGTGAAAGGCTTGGTCAGGTACTGCTCCGAGCCCACGATGCGCCCGCGCGCCTTGTCGAACAGGCCGTCCTTGGAGGACAGCATGATCACCGGGGTCGACTTGAACAGCTGATTTCCCTTGATCAGCGCGCAGGTCTGATACCCGTCCAGACGCGGCATCATGATGTCCACGAAGATGATCTGGGGCTGTTGGTCGGCAATCTTGGCCAACGCCTCGAAACCATCGGTCGCGGTCACCACCTCGCAGCCTTCGCGCTTGAGCAGTGTTTCCGCGGTCCTGCGAATGGTCTTCGAATCATCGATGACCATGACCCTGAGCCCTGCGAGTTCCCCACCCGCAGCCATGTTTTCAGTCATTACCTTTCCCCGAGCGCGCGACGCTTCTGCTTTGGTCCGGCGCCGCTGCGAAAGCGTATCTATATCGCACTTCCGGCGCAGGCTTCAAGCGCCATCACTTCAGCCAAGCCGCAGCCGGGGCGGCGGCGGCGCCAACGGCCGGTTTTGCGCAAACCGGGGCGGTCGCCGGACACTGCGTTGCGCCGGTCCGGGGCAGGCAGGCGGGCGCGGTTGCGGCTACCATCATCGCCCTGCCTGCCAGGTTGCGACCATGCCGTTGAACGTCATCGTGGTGATGGACCCCATCGCCCACATCAAGATTGCCAAGGACACCACCTTCGCCATGCTGCTGGAAGCCCAGCGCCGCGGCCACGCCCTGCACTACGTCAGCCCCGGCGGGCTGGCCCTGCGCGACGGCCAGGCGGTGGCGCGGACGGCGCCGCTGCAGGTCCGCGAGGACAAGGCAGACTGGTTCACCCTGGGCGAGTTCAGCCAGACCGTGTTCGGCCCCGGCCAGGTCGTGCTGATGCGCAAGGACCCGCCGGTGGATGCCGAATTCATCTACGACACCCACGTCCTCAGCGTGGCCCAGCAGGCCGGTGCCCTGGTGGTCAACGACCCCCAGGGGCTGCGCGATTTCAACGAGAAGCTGGCCGCCCTGCTGTTCCCGCAGTGCTGTCCGCCGACCCTGGTCAGCCGCCGCAACGCCGACCTGAAGGCCTTCGTGCTCGAACACGGCCAGGCCGTGCTCAAGCCGCTGGACGGCATGGGCGGGCGTTCGATCTTCCGCAGCGGCACCGGTGACCCCAACCTCAACGTGATCCTGGAAACCCTGACCGACGGCGAGCGCACGCTGGCCCTGGCGCAGAAGTTCATCCCGGACATCACCGCCGGCGACAAGCGCATCCTGCTGGTGGATGGCGAACCGGTGGACTACTGCCTGGCGCGGATCCCGCAGGGCGACGAATTCCGCGGCAACCTGGCCGCCGGTGGCCGCGGCGAAGGACGCCCGCTGAGCGAGCGCGACCGCTGGATCGCCGCCCAGGTCGGGCCGGAGATGAAGCGCCGCGGCATGCGCTTCGTCGGCCTGGACGTGATCGGCGACTACCTGACCGAGGTCAACGTCACCAGCCCCACCTGCGTGCGTGAGCTGGATGCGCAGTTCGGGCTGAACATCGCCGGCACCCTGTTCGACGCGATCGAGGCCGGCCTGCCGCGATGAATGCGACGGTCGAGCCGCTGCTGCCGCTGCGGGCGCGCGAGTCGCAGCGCCTGGGCGCGACCCTTGCGCTGTCGCTGCTGGTGCATGCGCTGTTGATCCTGGGGGTGGGCTTCGCGGTCAGCGACAAGGCCGCGCTGGTGCCGACCCTGGACGTGATCTTCAGCCAGACCCAGACCCCGCTGACGCCCCGGCAGGCCGATTTCCTGGCCCAGGCCAACCAGCAGGGCGGCGGCGACCACGACAAGGCGCAGCGCCCGCGCGACAACCAGGCCGGGATCGTGCCGCAGCCGCAGGCCGGGCTGTCGCCGGTGCCGCAGCAGCGCCAGGACGCGGCCAGCCCGCCCCCGCCGCAGGCGCGGGTGGTGGCCAGCCGCAACAGCACCGAGCAGGTGGCCACTGCGCAGCCGCAGCCGCTGCCGGAGCACCCGCTCCCGGAGGCGCCATTGAATGCGCGCGAGCAGCGCGACGCGGAGATGGCCCGGCTTGCCGCCGAGGTCCACCTGCGCTCGGCGCAGTACGCCAAGCGGCCCAACCGCAAGTTCGTCTCGGCCAGTACCCGCGAGTACGCCTATGCCAACTACCTGCGCGCCTGGGTGGATCGCGCCGAGCGCGTGGGCAACCTCAACTATCCCGACGAGGCGCGCCAGCGCCGCCTGGGTGGTCAGGTGGTGATCACCGTCGGCGTGCGCCGCGACGGCAGCGTGGAAAGCGCGCGTATCCTGCGCAGCAGCGGCACGCCGCTGCTGGATGAGGCCGCGCTGCGCGTGGTGCGCCTGGCCCAGCCGTTCCCGCCCTTGCCCAAGACCGACGACGGCGTGGACATCCTGCAGGTCACCCGGACCTGGGCGTTCCTGCCCGGCGGCACGCTGCGCGACGACCGCTGACCGGCAGCACCGCCGGACGGCGCAGCCACGCATGGCGTGGCGCTACCGCTCGCGGCGCCATGCCCCGTGCAGCGACGCCATGCGTGGCTGTGGCTTTCCTAGGACTGCTGCTTCGCCGCCCGCGCCGCCTGCTGCTCGACCAGGGTCAAGGCCACGTTGTCGCGCAGGTACGCCGGCTCCACCCGCTCCGGGGCCATGCCCTCGCCTCGCGCGAAGGCCGGCACCGCCAGCGCCAGCACATCCGACGCATGCGGCAATGCCTGTGCGTTCACCCCGTCGAGCTGATCGGCCAGGCGATCGGCCAGCAGCCCGTCGGCCGCGCCGAAGCCGGTCCCCACGCCGAACCAGCGCGTGCCATCAGGCAACGTCACCGCCTCCGGTGCACACACGGTTTCCTCGCCCTGCAACCGCCACTGCCCGTCCACGCGGACCTGGCGGGCCACGTACACCTCGCCCATGCGCGCATCGATGCTGCTCAGCACGTGGTCGGCGTCGGCCGGGGCGCGCAACGCCAGCACCTGCAGCGTGGAGACCGCCACCAGCGGGCGGTCCAGGGCCAGCGCGATGCCCTGGGCGATCGCGATCGCCAGGCGTACACCGGTGAACGCGCCGGGGCCACGACTAAGCGCCACCGCATCCAGCTGCGAACGCGCCACGCCGGCCTCGGCCAGCAGCGCCTCGGCCCACGGCAGGCTCAACTCGGCATGCCGGCGCGGGGCGATCTCGAACCGCTCCAGCACCTGCCCATCCACGTGCAGGGCGACGGAACAGGCTTCGGTGGCGGTTTCAAAGGCGAGCAGTTTCATGGCGGTCAGAACAGGGAAGTGGGGAAGTCATCGGGGGCGGCAGCAGGCACGGGCACGGCAGCCGGCGCCGCTGCGGCAACCCGCGCCGGCGGTTCATCGGCAGGCGGCCATTGTGGCGCAAAGAAGCCGCGGACATCGTCCAGCGCGCGGGTGCGCCGGAACGGTGGCAGCGAGTCCAGGAAGATCCGGCCGTAGCTTCGGCTGAGCAGGCGCGGGTCGCACAGCACCAGCACGCCGCGGTCGGTCTCGCTGCGGATCAACCGCCCCACGCCCTGCTTGAGCGCGATCACCGCCTGCGGCAGTTGTTCATCGCGGAACGGATTGCCGCCGTCGCGGCGGATCGCGTCCAGCCGGGCCTCGAATACCGGGTCGTCCGGCGCGGCGAACGGCAGCTTGTCGATGACCACCACGCTGAGCGCATCGCCAACCACGTCCACGCCTTCGCGGAAACTGGCCGACCCCAACAGCACGCCGTTGCCGGACTCACGGAAGCGCTGCAGCAGCGTCCCGCGCGGGGCCTCGCCCTGCACGAACAGCGGCCAGGGCGCATCGCGCAGCGCCTCGGCGGCCTCGCGCAGCGCGCGGTGCGAGGCGAACAGCAGGAACGCGCGGCCCTGCGAGGCCTCCAGCACCGGCGTCAGCGCGCGGATCAACGCGGTGCCGAATCCGCGCGCGGCCGGGTCAGGCAGGTCGGTGGGCAGGTAGCACAAGGCCTGGGTCGCCCAGTCGAACGGGCTGGGCTGCAGCAGCGTGACCGGATCGTCCAGGCCCAGCCGCTGGGAAATATGTGCAAAGCCGCCGTCCACGGTCAGCGTGGCCGAGGTGAACACCCAGGCCGCCATCGAGCGCTGGCGGTGTTCGCGCAATGGCCCGGACACGTCCATCGGCGTGCGCTGGCAGCGGAAGCCGCGCGGGGTGAGTTCGTACCACAGCACGTCCGCCGCCGGCGGCGCCTGCTCGGGGTCGCTGTCGAAATCCAGCAGGGGCGCGTCATCGCCGAGCCAGCGCGACAACCGCGACACCGCTTCCATCGCGCGCGCATGGCAGGCATCCAGCCCCGGCGAGGCCTCGCGCACGCCGTTGAGCGCATCGCGCAGGGTCACCAGCGCGCTCATCGCCGCATCGAAGCCATCGCGCACCTGCGGCACCGCCAGCGCGCGCCACTGGGTACCGCGCGGGGGCAGCCCGTCCATGCCGGTGCGCAGGTCGCGCAGGACCTGCTCCAGCGTCGCCGCCGGGCCCTGCAGGGCCGCCTGCGCGCCGGCCACGCTGCGGCTTTCGGCCAGGCAGTCGCGGGCCAGTTCCTGCCACGGGCGCATGCCGAAGCCTTCGCCGAAGAAGTTGGCGGCCAGCTCGGGCAACTGGTGCGCCTCGTCGATCACGAACGCCTGCGCGCCCGGCAGGATTTCGCCGAAGCCCTCCTGCTTGAGCGCCAGGTCGGCCAGCAGCAGGTGGTGGTTGACCACCACCACGTCGGCGGCCTGCGCGCGCTGCCGCGCCTGCACCACGAAGCAGTCGTTCCAGAACGGGCACTCGGTTCCCAGGCAGTTGTCGACCGTGGAGGTCACCATCGGGTACAGCGGCGAGTCCTCGGGCAGCGCCTCCAGCTCGGCCATGTCGCCGAAACGGCTGCGCCCGGACCAGGCCAGGATGCGCTGGAACTGCGCCACCTGTTCGGGCGAACTGAAGCGCGGCTCGCCCCGCGCCTGCTGCAGCCGATAGCGGCACAGGTAGTTGGACCGGCCCTTCAGCAGCGCGCTGCTGTGGCCGACCCCGAGCGCGGCACGCACGCGTGGCAGGTCGCGATGGTAGAGCTGGTCCTGCAGCGCGCGGGTGCCGGTGGAGATGATCGTCTTCAATCCCGACAACAATGCCGGCACCAGGTAGGCGTAGGTCTTGCCGGTGCCGGTGCCGGCCTCGGCGAGCAGCACGTCGCGCTGGTCGAAGGCCTCGGCGATGGCCGCGGTCAGGCGCAGCTGGGCCGGTCGTGCGACGAAGGCATCCAGCTGGCTGGCGAGCGTACCGCCCTCGCTGAGGGCGTCGCGGCTGGCATGGGCAAGGCGGGACATGGACGGGGTCAATGCCGGCCAACGGCCGGCATGAGGTCAATACCGCTTGATCCCCGGCACCGTGCAGCCTTCCAGCTGCGCGTGCGCGGACACCGCGTTTTCCTTTTCGCCGCGGGCCAGTCGCGACTGCTCGATGGTGGCCCAGTGGCGGCGGCACAGCGGGCCGGTCCTGGAGCCCAGCTCCACGGCCTTGCGCGCCAGCGTTTCAGCGCGCGCCCAGTCGCCCTGCAGCAGCGCGATCTCGGCGCGCTCCTGCAGGATCGACGGATCGCCGTCGGACACCAGCAGCGCCTGGTTCAGCGCCTCGGCGGCACCGGCCAGGTCGTTGGCCTGGCGCTTGACCTGTGCGGTCATGCGCAGGTCTTCGATCTCGGCGTCGCGCAGTGGCTGTACGGCCAGTTCCTTGGCATCCGAGCCGGCGGCCACGGCCTCCACCGCGGCCATGCGCTGGGCCGGCGTGGTGGTGTCCACCGGCGCCTTCACCGGCGCGGCCGGGGTGACACAGGCCGCGAGGGACAGGCTCAGGGCGAGCACGGCGGTGGAACGGATCAGGGTTCGGGTGGTCATGCGGGCCGGCCTCGTTCCGGAATCATCGCGCGGGGGGAGTCGATGCAGCCGCCGGGGCCGGCTCGGCGGCCGGCTCGGGCTTCTTGTCCAGGCCGAACCAGCTGCGCCAGCCGCCGCCTTCGCTGCCAGCTTCGCCGCCCTCGCCTTCGGGCAGGGCGGCCGGCGGTGCGCAGGCGGCGAAGGCCGGCGCGTAACCGACCACGAACGGGAAGCGGCGCGCGCCGGGACACGCCTCGTCGGTGGAGGCGGTGCCGCTGGCCTCCACGTACTGCCAGTCCAGGCCCTTGTTGTTGACCTTCAGCGGCGCGCTCGGCAGGCGCTGGAAGATGCTCGACCAGACCCGCATCGAACCGGTGGCGCCATACAGCCCGGCCTGCTCGTTCTGGTCGTTGCCCATCCAGATCACCGCCAGGTGGTCGCCGGTGTAGCCGGCATACCAGCTGTCACGCCCATCGTTGGTGGTACCGGTCTTGCCGGCCGGCTGCAGGCGGCCGAGGCCGTCGGCGTTCAGGCGCTGCGCGGTGCCGCTGGCCACCACCTGCTGCAGGCCGATGCTGATCAGGTTGGCGGCGATCGAGTCGCCTTCCTGCGCCGGCGCCGGGCTCTTGTCGTAGCGCTTCATGAGCTTGCCCTGCGGATCGAGCACGCCGCGCACCGCATGCAGCGGCTGGATCTCGCCGCCGGAGGCCAGGAACTGGTACAGCTGGGCCATCGCATACGGGCTCTGGTCGGTCGAGCCGAGGATCACCGCCGGATTCGGGTCGGCTTTGATCCCGGCCAGCACGTGGATGAGCTGGGTCACCCGCTCCGGGCCCACCTGCATGCCCACCCGGACCGTGGCCTGGTTGTAGGAATGGGCCAGCGCATCGATCAACCGCACCGTGCCATGGCTGCGGTTGTCGGCGTTGCCGGGCGACCAGTTGCGGCCGCGCCCCAGCTGCACCGTCACCGGCGAATCGTCCACCCAGGTGGCCAGCGAGTAGCGATCCGGCTGGGCCAGCGCCAGCAGGTACACGAACGGCTTGAGCAGCGAGCCGACCGGGCGCTGGGCCTCGATGGCGCGGTTGAAGCCCGGCTCGGCCACGTCGCGGCTGCCGACCACGGCGAGCACGTCGCCGTTGTGCACGTCGGTGAGCACCATCCCGGCCTGCAGCTCGGGGCGCTTCTTGCTCTCCAGCGACTTGATCGTCTTGGTGACCGCGCCTTCGGCATAGGCCTGCGCCGACGGTGCCATGCCGGTCATCACGCTCAGGCCGGCGCCCTGCAGCACCGATTCGGGGTAGTCATGGCCGAGCTGGCGACGCACCAGGTCCACGTAGGCCGGGAAGCGATTGGCCGCGATCAGGCCCGGCGTCTTGGGCACGCCCAGCGGCGCCTTCAGCGCGCGCTGGTACTCGGCGTCGTCGATCAGCTGGCTCTCGTGCAGCTTGCCCAGCACGAAGTTGCGGCGGTCCAGCGCGCGCTCGGGATTGCGCCGCGGGTCGTAGTAGGACGGGCCCTTGACCAGGCCGATCAGCAGCGCCACGTGCTCGGTATTGAGCGAGGACAGGTCGCGCCCGAACCAGAACTCGGCGCCGGAGGACATGCCGTGGATGGCCTGGCTGCCACGCTGGCCCAGGTACACCTGGTTGAGGTACGCCTCCAGGATGGTGCGCTTGTCGTAGCGCGCCTCCATGATCAGCGCGTACAGCACCTCGTTGAACTTGCGGGTGACCGTCTGTTCCTTGCCGATGCCGAGCAGGCCGCTGCGGGCCAGCTGCTGGGTGAGCGTGGAGGCGCCCTGGCGGCTCTGGCCGCCGGAACGCACGGTCACCCAGATCGCGCGGGCGATGCCGCTCAGGTCGATGCCGTGGTGGCGGTTGAAGTCCTTGTCCTCCACCGCCTGCAGGCCGGTGACCAGCAGCTCGGGGGTCTCCTCGATGCGCACCAGCCGCCGTTCTTCCTGCTTCTGGCCGTACAGCGTGGCGATGCGCGCCGGATCCAGGCGCGTGGCCTTGAGCGCCTTGCGGCTGTCGGCATCGCGCAGCGAGGCGATCTGGCCACCGGACAGGCTCAGTTCGACCCGACGCGGGGCGATCCGGCCATCGACGTCGTTGTAGCCGCGGCTGGAAATGACGAAGCGGCCACCGTCCTGGCTGAAGGTGCCGGCCGACTTGCCGATGGCGTCATCGCGATAGGCGGCGGCGGCCAGCTCGGTCTTCAACGTGGCCGCGTCCATCGCCACCCCCGGTGCCAGCGCAAGCGGTCGCGCGTACACCCGGGTGGGGATCTGCCAGCGCAGCTCGCCGAAGCGCTGGGTGACCTGTTTGTTCAGGTAGACGGTATAGGGGATCAGGAAACCCAGGGCCAGCGCGACTGCCGCCATGCCCCAGGTAATCAACCGTCGCCGCCACAGCGGGCCACGGCTTTCGGTGTCGTCTTCGAACTCGTCGATGTCGTCGGAATCGTAGCGTCGGGGCACGGGGATGCGAGAATGGGAGATTATGAATTCCGGCGAGTCTAACGCAGCCACCGCAAGCGGCGCGTTCTCACGGGTTCCCCCGCTTAAGCTGGAGTTGCAACGGGATGTCGATGTCCTTGGCCGATGCACGCTACTTCCTGAACCGAATGGTCGGTCTGTTCCACCGCAGCCTGGCCAGCCTGCGTACCCGCGGCTGGCGCGCCACCTGGCAGCGCATCCGCGTGCATACCCAGACCCTGCCGCCGCCGCGCCGCGCGCCGCTGTACCTGCCTGCCGCCGAACCCTTCGCCCCGTTCACGCTGCCGGCCAGTGCCGCGCCGGTGGTGAGCATCGTCATCCCGGTCTACAACCAGGCCGCGCACACCCTGGCCTGCCTGCGGGCGCTGGCCGCGCACCCGCCGCAGGTGCCCTGCGAAATCCTGGTGGTGGACGACGGCAGCAGCGACCAGACCGCCACGTGGATGCCCCAGGTCCAGGGGCTGCGCTATGTCGTGCGCGAGCGCAACGGCGGTTTCATCGAGGCCTGCAATGACGGCGTCGCGCGCTCGCTGGGCCGTTACGTCGTGCTGCTCAACAACGACACCGTGCCCCAGCCCGGCTGGCTGGATGCGCTGCTGGCCACCTTCACCGCCGTGCCCCGCGCCGGCCTGGTCGGCGCCCAGCTGCTGTATCCGGACGGGCGCCTGCAGGAAGCCGGCGGCGTGGTCTTCCAGGATGGCAGCGGCTGGAGCTACGGCCGCTTCGAATCGGCCGAAGACCCGCGCTACAGCGCCCTGCGCGATGCCGACTACTGCTCCGGTGCGGCGCTGATGATCCCGCGCGCGCTGTGGGACACGCTGGGCGGCTTCGACACCCGCTACCGCCCGGCCTACTACGAAGACACCGACCTGGCCTTCGCGGTGCGCGCCGCCGGCTATCGCGTGCTGGTGCAACCGGCCAGCCGCGTGGTGCACGACGAAGGCACCAGCAACGGCACCGATACCGGCAGCGGGGTCAAGGCCTACCAGGTCCGCAACCAGGGCGTGTTCGCCGCCAAATGGGCGCAGGCGCTGCGTGCGCAGCCGCCCGTGGGCAGCGTGCCCTCGCCCGCCCTGCTGCACCGCCACCAGCGCCAGGTGCTGATCCTGGACGAGGCGATGCCACAGCCGGACCGCGATTCCGGCTCGCTGCGCCAGTACAACCTGATCCGCATGCTGGTCGACGGCGGTGCCCACGTGGTGTTCGTGCCGACCCGGCGCGAACACGCCGGCGCGGCCACCGAGGCCCTGCAGCAGCTGGGCGTGGAGGTATGGCATGCGCCGTTCCTGCAGGGCATCGGCCCGTGGCTGCGCGAGCATGGCCCGCGCTTTGCGGTGGTGATGATGGTGCGCCACCACGTGGCCAGTGAATGCCTGCCGCTGCTGCGCAGCTATGCCCCGCAGGCGCGCACGGTGTTCGACACGGTCGACCTGCACTACCTGCGCGAACGACGCGGCGCCGAACTGGCCGGCAACGCCGGGCTGCTGCGCGATGCCGAACGCACCCGCGCGCGCGAGCTGGCGGTGATGGCCGCCACCGATGTGACCGTGCTGGTCAGCGCGGCCGAGCGCGAGCAGCTGCGGATCGACGCCCCCGGGGTGACCGTCGAACTCATCTCCAACCTGCATGAAGTGGCCGCGGGTGGCGAAGACTGGGCCCATCGCCACGACCTGGTGTTCGTCGGCGGCTTCCGCCACCCGCCGAACGTGGACGCCATGCAGTGGTTCATCGGCGAGGTGTTCGCACGCATCCGCGCGCAGTTGCCCGAGGTCCGCTTCCACTGCATCGGCGCGGACGTGCCCGATGCGCTGCGCGCGTTGGCCGCCACCCAGCCCGGGGTGGAGATCCACGGGTTCGTACCGGTGGTGACGCCCTACATGGACCAGGTCCGCATCGCGGTGGCCCCGCTGCGCTTCGGCGCCGGGGTCAAGGGCAAGGTCAACCTGAGCATGGCCCACGGGCAGCCGGTGGTCGCCACCACCTGCGCCGTGGAAGGCATGCACCTGCAGGACGGCCAGGACGTGCTGGTGGCCGACGACGCGGAAGCATTCGCCGCCGCCGTGGTGCGCCTGTACCAGGACCCGGTGCTCTGGCAACAGCTGTCCAGCGCCGGGCGGCGCAACGTGGCCGACCATTTCTCGCTGGATGCCGCGCGCGACACCGTACAGCGGGTGTTCCTGGGCTGAGACCTCAGCCCGGGCCGCCTGCGTTGCGTAGGCGCTGCTCGAAATCGCCCAATTCGGCCAGGTCCGGTTGCCAGTGCCGCGCCTGCTGCAGGGCCTGCTGGGCGAACGCCAGGTCGCCCGCGCCCAGCCGCTCACTGCCGATCGCCAGCCAACGCTGGGCCAGGCGCCGGCGCGCCGGCGGCAAGGTCATGTCACCCGGAGCCAGGGTCTGCCAGGCATCCAGGCAGGCGCCGGCCGCCTGGACCCGGTTTTCACGCAGCCGGTCTTCGAAACAGCGGCGGCTCGCCGGCAGCAGGCGCTGGGCGGCGGCGCGCACGCGCGGATCGTAGGCGGCCAACGCCTGTGCTTCGCGCAGCGCATCGTAGGCGCTGCGGCCGGGCGGCGACAGGAACTGGCCGCGCGCCTCGGCCTCGACGATGCGGGTCAGCAACCCGCGCAGGCGCCGCTCGCGCTGCGCGCGCGGCGCACCGGGCGCCTGCAGTGCCTGCTCGGCCTGGCGCGACTGGACCACGGCCTGCCGCGCCGTGGCCAGCGCGCGCTCGGAGGCGCCCAGGCCCTGCGCCGTGGCCAGCGCCTGTTCGGCCGGCGCGAAACGGAAATCGCCTGCCAGGCGCACGGCATTGGCCAACTGCGCGTCAATCACCCGCTGCAGCCCCTGGCGCGCGACCGTATCGTCGGGCACCGCCGCCAGCACCGCCTGGAAATCGGCGGCGGCACTCTCCCAGCGTTGCCTTCGCAGCGCCTGGTTGGCCTGCTGCAGGCGTTTTTCCAACGCGTTGTTGAGCGCTTCCTGGGTGGCGGGCAGGTCCACGTGCCCCGGGTCGTAGCGACGCGCGCTGTCCAGCAACGCCGCCGCGCGCGCCAGCTCGCCTGCCTGGCAGGCAACACGCGCCTGCTGCAGCAGATCGGACAAGGCATCCTCGCGCCCTTCCAGCGCACGCAGTTGGTTGGGCGCCACCGCCAGCACCTGCTGGAACAACGGCAGTGCGCTGTCCGGTCCAGCATCCAAGCGCTGCGCCTGCAACGCCGCTTCGGCCCGGCCCAGCAGTACCGCCACACCGGCGTGGGCGTTGCCTCGCTGGCGCAGCTGCTGGGCCACCTGTTCGGCCTCGCGCTGCGGCACCTGCAGGTCGCGCGCCAGCGCCAGTCGCGCGCGGGCAGCGTCCAGGTCGCCGGCGGCCAGCGCATCGCGCGCCTGTTGCAGGGCCGCCTGCGCGGTGCGTGCCAGGCCGGTGCGCGCCTCGCTGCGGTCGCCGTCCAGCGCCAACGCGGCCTGGTAGGACTCGCGCGCGCCGCTGCCGTCGGCCACGCTCAGCCGACCGGCGGCCAGCGCGCGGTCGCCCTGGTCGAGCAGCTGTTCGATCTGCGGTTCGTTCCAGAACCAGTTGGCCAGCGGCGCACGCAGCAGGACCAGCGCCAGGAACAGCAGCACCGCCATCGGCAGCACCCAACGCCACACATGCCGGGCATGCCGCGCCTGCAGCCACCACCAGCGGCCCTCGCGGCGCACCCGGCGCAACGCGGCGTGCGCGGCATCCTCGTGGTCTGGGGGGCGACTCATTCCTTGAGCCTAGCGTGCGTCACGTGAGGTCAGCCTAGACGTCGCGCTTCGCTCACCCCGGGCAAGGCATCGAGCTTGCCCAGCAGCGTGGAAAGCTGGCCGTAGTCGCTGACCTTCAGGCGCAGTCGCAGGTGCGCGCGGCCACTGTTGCGCACGTTGTCGCTGTGGATATCCAGCACGTAGGCATCTTCCTGCGCGATCAGGTTGGTGATGTCCTTGAGCAGCCAGCGTCGGTCCACCGCATCGACCACGACGTCCACTTCGTAGCCACCGCCGGCCTGGCCCCACTCCACCGGCAGGATCCGCTGCGGGCTGGTCGCCTGCAGCCGCGCCAGCGCAGCGCAGTCGGTGCGATGCACGGTGACCCCGCGGGTGCGGGTGAGGTAGCCGACGATCGGTTCGCCGGCCACCGGCTGGCAGCATCGCGCCAGCTGCACCAGCAGATTGCCCACGCCCTGCACGGTGAACTTGGACGTGCCCAGGCTGTCGCGGCGCGCGGTCGGCCGCGGCAACGCCGGCGCCGCCGGCTGGGTGGCCGCGCGTTCGGCTTCGAGCAGCGCGCGGCTGACCTGGTTGGGCCCGGTATCGCCGAGCGCCACCTGGATGTACAGGTCATCGACGCTGTCGGCATGGAACTTCTTCGCCGCGATGCCCAGGTCGGCATGCTGCAGGCCCAGCCGCTTCAGTTCGCGGTCGAGCAGGTCGCGCCCGGCCTGCACGTTGCGCGCGCGGTCGAGTTTGTGGAACCAGCCGCGCACCTTCTCGCGCGAGCGGTTGCTGGCCAGAAAGCCGTTGGAGGCCAGCAGCCAGTCGCGGCGGGGGTCGGCCTCCTTGCCGGTCAGGATCTCCACGCGGTCGCCGCTGCGCAGCCGGTAGGTCAACGGCACGATGCGCCCGTTGACCTTCGCGCCGCGGCAGCGATGCCCGACCATCGTGTGCACGTGGTAGGCGAAATCCAGCGGCGTGGCCCCCTGCGGCAGGTCCATCACCTCGTCCTTGGGACTGAGCGCGTAGACGCGGTCTTCGGTCAGTTCGGCATCCAGTGCGCCGGCCAGTTCGCCAGCCGCGCCGTCCTGGGAATGCTCCAGCAACTGGCGCATCCAGGTGATCTTGCGGTCGAAGGCCTTTTCCGCGCCCTTGCTGCCTTCCTTGTAACGCCAGTGCGCGGCCACGCCGAGCTCGGCCTGGGCGTGCATGTCATGGCTGCGGATCTGCACTTCGATGGTGCGCCCTTCCGGGCCGATCACCGCGGTGTGCAGCGAGCGGTAGTCATTGGCCTTGGGCCGGGCGATGTAATCGTCGAACTCGCTGGGCACCGGTGCCCACAGCGAATGCACCACCCCGAGTGCGGCGTAGCAGGCGGCCACGTCCTGCACCATCACCCGCACCGCGCGGATGTCGTAGAGCTGCTCGAAGGCCAGCTTCTTCTTCTGCATCTTCCGCCAGATGCTGTAGATGTGCTTCGGGCGGCCGCTGACCTCGGCGCTGATGCCCTGCGCGAGCAGTTCGCGCGAGAGCGCCTTCTTGACTGTCTCCACGTAGCGCTCGCGCGCCAGCCGGGTTTCATCCACCTCGCGCGCGATGCGCCGATAGGTCTCCGGTTCCAGGTGGCGGAAGGCCAGGTCTTCCAGCTCCCACTTCAACTGCCAGATGCCCAACCGGTTGGCCAGCGGGGCATGGATGTCGCGGGTGAGCTGGGCCAGCGCGCGGCGTTCTTCCTCGGGCAGGCGGTCGGCGCCGCGCATGCGCGCCAACTGGCGCGCCAGCAGCACCGGCACCACCCGCAGGTCCTGGATGATCGACAGCAGCAGCCGGCGCAGGCCTTCGCTGTTGCGCCCGGCATCGCGGCCGGCATGCAGCGCCCAGACCTGGTCGGCGGCATCCTGGCCTTCCAGCAACCCGGCCACGGCCGGTTTCAACGCGCCGAGCGGCAACCCGTCCAGCCCCGCGCGCAGCCACGGCAGGTCGAACAGCACCGCCGCCAGCAGCGCGCTTTCGTCGGCCGACAACAGGGCCAGCGCATCCAGCGTGTCGGCCAGCACCGACCAACTGCTGCGCATCTGCGGATCGGCCTCGGGCAGCTGCCAGCGCAGCAGCAGCGCCTCGCGCAGCGCGGGCGGCAGCGACGCGGCCGAGGGTCGGTTCAACAAGGCATCCAGGCCGGGGACAGAAGCGCGGTTCACAGCATCATGCAGGCAAGACAGAGGCATCTACACTAGCGCCGCGACCGCGTCCGGACAATCAAAACCATCGCACCGGCACGCATCAGCTCATGCCTGCTGCGCGCGCCACGTCGCCAATCGCGCCCGCACGCCCCGGCTGCGTTCCCCTCAACGCCCGCCTCTGGCCCTACACTGCGGCAAACCTCCGGAGACCTGCCATGCGCTTTTCCCGTCTACGTTTGTTGGCCAGTGCGGCCGTCCTGCTCAGCCTGGCCAGTCCTGCCCTGGCCCAGCGCGTGGTCGAGGGGGATCTGCAGCAGCAGATGTCGCCGGCCGAGTTCAAGGCCGCCGGCCTGGACACGCTCAGCCCGGCCCAACTGGCGGCGCTCAACGGCTGGCTGCAGGGCAAAGTGGCGGCGGTGACCGCCGACGCGCGCCAGCGCGCGCGCGAGGAAGCCCGCGAAGAAGGCCGCCAGGAAGTGATCGTCAAGAACCGCGGCTTCTTCGACTTCGGCAGCAACGAGCCGATCACCAGCACCCTGCCGGGCGAATTCCGTGGCTTCGGCAAGGGCCGCACCTACGTGCTGGCCAACGCCCAGGAATGGGAACAGACCGACGGCACCACGCTCTCGGCCGTGCGCAAGACCGACCCTGCCGTCTCGATCACCCCCGGCGTGGCCGGCGTCTGGTACATGCGCGTGGAAGGCGTCAACACGCGCGCCAAGGTGCGCCGCACCAAGTAAGCGCACGCCGCTGCGCCCCCCGCCCATCGGGCACGGGGCGCAGCCAGCGCACTCAGGCCTGGCGCAACGCGGCCATGCGCTGGGCCAGTTTCTTGGCCGAGATGCCGCTCCTGGCCCCCAGTTCCTGCGCGAACAGCGACACCCGCAGTTCCTCCAGGTCCCAACGCAGGGCCTGCCACTGCGGACGCTGGCGCAAGCCGCGCACGTCGGCCTCGGCCAATGCATCGATGAACGGCCGCAGCTCCAGCATGCGCGCCTGGTCGCGCGGTGGATCGCGCTTGGCCCGCTCGCTGCGCAGGATCATCGCGCGCAGGTAGCGCGGGTACTGGGCCAGTGCATGGGCGGGTGTCTCACGCAGGAACCCGGGATGCACCAGCGCGGCCAGCTGCTGCTCCAGGTCATCCAGGTTGCCGCGCGCCCACCCCATCAGCGGCGATTCCAGCAGCGGCTTCAATTCCGCCACGTGGGCCAGGATGTTCTCGGCCAGCGTGAGCCGGGCCATCGCCTCGGCGAACAAACCCTTGGCGGCCGCGTCGCGACGCTGCGCGTAGGCCGCCGGATCGCGGATCTCCGCCAGGCCTTCGGCCAATACGGCGTTCATCGCCGCATCGACCAGGTCGCCGCGCAGCCGCTCCTGCGACTCGATCGCGGCGTACAGCAGCCCGGTCTTGGGCGGCACCGGCAGTTGCTTGCGCGCCTGCTTGGCCTTGTCGGCCAGGGCGATCTCCAGCAACCGGCGCACGCCACGCGGATGCTGTTCGGCTGCTTCGTTGCGGTCGGCGAAGATGCGCAGCGCGGCGGTGTCGCCCTCGTCCACCAGTGCCGGGTACGCCGGCACGCCGGCTTCGCCAGGCACCTGCAGCGGAATCGGCGTGGCCGGGAAGTCGCGCAGGCCCTCTACCGCCAATGCCCGCCCGGCGCGCGCGGCGAAGGCTTCGCCGGCCTTGTCGCCGAAGCGCGCGCGCAGCGCGTCCAGGTCACGCGAACTGGCCAGCAGCTTTCCGCCCGCATCGAACAGGCGCAGGTTCATGCGCAGGTGCGCTTCCAGCGCGGCATCGTCGAAATCGGTGGCGGCCACCTGTGCGCCGGTGGCACGCGACAGGAACCGCGCCAGTTCGCCGCGGATGTCGTCGGCGCTGGGATCGGGGAAGGCCTCGGCGAACGCGCGGCCGAAGTCCGGCGCGGGCACGTAGTTGCGGCGCATCGCCTTGGGCAGGCCGCGGATCAGCGCCGACGCCTTGTCGGCCACGAAGCCGGGCGCCAACCACGACAGGCGCGCCGCATCCAGCGCGTTGAGCAGGTGCAACGGCACATCCAGGCTGACCCCGTCGTCCTCGCTGCCGGGCTCGAAGCGGTAATGCAGCGCCAACCGCGCATCCCCCAGCGGCAGGTACTTGGGATAGCGCTCGGCATCGCTGCCCTCGCCGGGCAACAGGTCGGCCAGGGTCCAGGCCAACCCGCGGCGCTTGTCCGGGGCCAGCCCCTTCCACCAGGTGTCCAGCGCGGTGGCCGAATGGATCTCCGCCGGCACCCGGTCCAGGTACCAGCGTGCCTGCCAGGCCTCGTCGGCCACGATGCCGGCGCGGCGCAGCTTGGCCTCCTCTTCCCGAGCCTGTTCGAGCACCTTGAGGTTGTCGGCGATGACGCTGGCGCGGGTATTGATCTCACCGGTCACCAGGCCCTGGCGCACGAAAATGTCATGCGCCTCGCCCGGCGCGATGCGGCCGTAGTGCACCGGCTTCTTCGGGGCCAGCACCAGCCCGAACAGGCTGATCTGCTCGGAGGCCAGCACCTGCCCCTGGGCACGCGACCAGTGCGGATCGAAATGCTTGCGCAGCAGCAGGTGCGGCAGCTCGGCGATCACCCAGTCCGGCTCGATCGCGGCGTTGGTCAGGCCCCAGATTTTCTGGGTGTCCAGCAGCGTGGCCGTCAGCAGCCACGGCGGCGGCCGCTTGGCCAGCACCGAACCGGGGAACGGCAGGAAGCGGCGCTGGCGCGGGGCCAGGAAATCGCCCTTGTCGCTGCGGTGGCCGATCTGCGTCGGCAGGCCGGCGATCAGCGCGCGATGCAGGGTCTGATAGGCGGCCGCGCGCACCTTCTCGGTGAACCCGCCCCCGGCCTCGCGCGCATCGGCCACCGGCACGGCGGCCGGGGCCGCCACCGGTTCGGTCTTGCCCTCGCGGGCCAGGCGCGCGGCGCGATGCTGCTGACCGCGGGTCGCCTTGATCCGGGCGTCGTCGTCGCGCGCCGGCGCCGGCGCGGACGACCCGGCCAGCAGCGGGGCCAACGACGTCGCCGCCGGCTCCTCCGTCCAGCCCAGTTCCTCGCACAGCACGCGCAGCTGGCGATGCAGCTCGCGCCACTCGCGCATGCGCAGGAACCCCAGGAAGTGCCGTTCGCACCACCCACGCAACTTGGACTGGGTCAGCTCTTCGTGGGCCTGGCGATAGCCGTCCCACAAGCGCAGCACGCCGACGAACTCCGAGCGCCCGTCGGCGAACAGCGCGTGGGCGGCATCGGCTGCGCCGCGCGCTTCCGGCGGACGCTCGCGCGGGTCCTGGATGCCCAGGAACGAGGCGATCACCAGCATCGGCCGCAGGCAGCCCTGCGCTTGGGCGGCCACCAGCATGCGGGCCAGCTTGACGTCCACCGGCAGGCGCGCCATCTGGCGCCCGACCGGGGTCAGCCGGCGCTCGGCATCCACCGCGCCCAGTTCGCCCAGCTGCTGCCAGCCATCGGCGATGGCACGCTCGTCGGGCGCTTCCAGGAACGGGAAGTCCTCGATCCGGCCCAGGCCCAGCTGCAGCATGCGCAGGATCACCCCGGACAGGCTGGAGCGACGGATTTCCGGATCGGTGAACTCGGCGCGCGAGAGGAAATCGGCTTCCGAGTACAGCCGGTAGCAGATGCCTTCGGAGACACGCCCGCAGCGGCCCTTGCGCTGGTTCGCGCTGGCCTGGGACACCGCCTCGATATGCAGGCGGTCCAGTTTCTGGCGCGGGCTGTAGCGCTTGACCCTGGCCAGGCCCGGATCGACCACGTAGCGGATGCGCGGCACGGTCAATGAGGTTTCTGCCACGTTGGTGGCCAGCACGATGCGGCGCTTGCCGCCCGGGTTGAAGACCTCGTCCTGGTCCTTGACCGACAGCCGCGCGTACAGCGGCAGCACCTCGGTCTCGCGGTACTTGCGCCGTTCCAGCGCCTGGTGCGCGTCGCGGATCTCGCGCTCGCCAGGGAAGAACATCAGGATGTCGCCGCGCGGATCGATGCGGGTGATCTCATCCACCGCCGCCACGATGGCGTCGTTGACGGTGCGTTCGCCGTCGCGCCCACCGTCCGCATCGCCACCGCCCTCGCCTTCCAGCGGTCGATAGCGCACCTCGACCGGGAAGGTGCGGCCCTCGACGCTGATCACCGGGGCATCGTTGAAATGCTCGGCGAAACGCGAGGTATCGATGGTGGCCGAGGTGACGATCAGCTTCAGGTCGGGGCGCTTGTGCAGCAGCTGCTTGAGATAGCCCAGCAGGAAGTCGATGTTGAGGCTGCGCTCGTGCGCTTCGTCGACGATGATCGTGTCGTACTGCGACAGCCAGCGGTCGCTGCTGATTTCCGCCAGCAGGATGCCGTCGGTCATGAACTTGATGCGGGTGTCATCCCCCACCCGGTCGGTGAAGCGCACCTGGTAGCCGACCACCGTGCCCAGCTCGGTGTTCAGCTCCTGCGCCACGCGGGTAGCCACCGCACGCGCGGCAATCCGTCGCGGCTGGGTGCAGCCGATCATCCCGGCCACGCCGCGGCCGGCGGCCAGGCACAGTTTGGGCAGCTGGGTGGTCTTGCCCGATCCGGTTTCACCGGCGATCACCACGACCTGGTGATCGCGGATCAAGGCCGTGATGCGTTCAGCTTCACGCGCAATGGGCAGGCTATCGTCCAGACTGATCGCCGGCAGGTGCCGCGCGCGCGTCTCGCGCCGCTGCACCGACGCCTGCAAGGCCTGCTCGAACGCGGCGGCCACGCCTGCATCGGCGGGCTTGGACTGCCAGCGCGAAAGCAACCCGAGCAAGCGGCCGCGGTCGCGGCTCATGGCCCCGTCAATCGCGGCGCGCTGTTCGCGCAGGCGTGGAAGATTTTGTCTGTCGATAGTGCTCATCAATCGAATCGTTTAGAACTTTGATCACTACTGAAAGCGTAGTCTGATCTATTGTGAAGGCCATCCAATCCACAAGGAGGATCATCCCCATGGCGAAGACCAAGACACCGGCCAAGAAGACCCAGACCGGTAAGCAGAAGCTGGCATCGGCCGCCCCGTCGGCCCCGAACATCGATATCGGGATCAAGGAAGGCGATCGCAAGAAGATTGCCGATGGGCTGGCATCCTTCCAGGCGGACGCGTTCACGCTCTACCTGAAGACGCACAACTTCCATTGGAATGTCACCGGGTCGATGTTCAACTCGTTGCACACCATGTTCGAGACCCAGTACACCGAGCAGTGGGCAGCCCTGGACGACGTCGCTGAACGCATCCGCGCATTGGGCTTCAATGCCCCGGGCTCCTACCGCGAGTTCGCGGCCCTGACCTCGATCGCCGAGGAGCCGGGCCTGACCGACAGCGCGGACTGGCGTGAGATGGTACGCCAGTTGGTCGCGGCCAACGAGGCCGTGTGCCGCACCGCCCGCAAGGTGCTGGACGTGGCCGACGACGCCGACGACGCGCCGACCGAGGATCTGATGACCCAGCGCCTGCAGACGCACGAAAAGTACGCCTGGATGCTGCGTTCTTTGTTGCAGTAAAGCGTTTGCGCTTCTGGCATCTGCGCGCGGCGAGGGTCCGACCCCCTTGCCGGGACACGCCGTAAACCCATCCTTGGGGGCTCGCGGGCGCCATCCATGGCGCCCGACGGTCCCGGCAAGGGGGTCGGACCCTCGCCCAGATGGATGTGCATCCGGCGGTTGGGAAGAGAGAAAAGCATGCAGAACAGGCGCCCGGTGGCGCCTGTTCTGCGTTATGGGCCCTCTTTTGCTGGATGGAAGACAAAATTCTGGACCCGGATTCGGCAGTGGCTCCGCACGTTGCCCTTTGTCTTTGCCCTTGGCTGTGGATCTGGCTCCACCTCCTGCCCTTTGCCTTTGCCTTTTGCCTTTGCCTTTTGCCTTTGCCTTTTGCCTTTTACTCTTGGCCCTTTGCTCTTGGCTCTTGGCCCCTTCCCCCCTTTTGCTCTTTGCTTTTGACCCGTTGCTCTGGATCCAGCACCAACGCCGGCCCGCATTCGCCGTTGCCCCACCCTCCCATACGCACCAGCCAACTGTCGGGGCGTGGGGTGGGTGGGTTGGCGGGACCGTTGGGCGCCATGGATGGCGCCCACGAGCCTCCAGGGATGGATTTACGGCGTGTCCCGCCAACCCACCCACCCCGCGCCAACCATCAGCACAGAGACCATGGGCTTTGGCTCTGGCCTTGGCTCTGGCCTTGGCTCTGGCTTTGGCTTGCGCTGCGGCTCGTGAGGCCCGAAGGCAAGCCCCTACCCACTGATCCTCTGTTGGAGGACACGGCCAACCCGCCCGCCGGGGTAAACTAGCCCGATGTCTTCCCGCCCCGCGCACGACCTGCTCAGCCGCATCTTTGGTTACGACGATTTCCGCGGTCCGCAGCAAGCGATCGTCGAACATGTCGCTGCCGGCAATGACGCGCTCGTATTGATGCCCACCGGCGGCGGCAAGTCGCTGTGCTACCAGGTGCCGTCCCTGCTCCGCGACGGCACCGGCATCGTCATCTCCCCGCTCATCGCCCTCATGCAGGACCAGGTCGAAGCCCTGCGCCAGCTCGGCGTCCGTGCCGAATTCCTCAATTCCACCCTCGATGGCGAGACCGCCGCCCGGGTCGAACGCGAACTCCTCGCCGGCGAGCTCGACATGCTGTATGTCGCCCCCGAACGCCTGCTCACCGGCCGTTTCCTGTCCCTGCTCTCGCGCAGCCGCATCGCCCTGTTCGCCATCGACGAAGCCCACTGCGTCTCCCAGTGGGGCCACGACTTCCGCCCCGAGTACCGCCAGCTCACCGTCCTCCACGAACGCTGGCCCGACGTCCCGCGCATCGCCCTCACCGCCACCGCCGACCCGCCCACCCAGCGCGAAATCGCCGAGCGGCTCGACCTCACCGGTGCCCAGCATTTCGTCAGCTCCTTCGACCGCCCCAACATCCGCTACACCGTCGTCCAGAAGGACAACGCCAAGCGCCAGTTGCTCGACTTCCTCAAGGTCCACCGCGAACAGGCCGGCATCGTCTACTGCATGTCGCGGCGCAAAGTCGAAGAAACCGCCGAGTTCCTGTGCAAGGAGGGCATGAACGCCCTGCCCTACCATGCCGGCCTCCCCGCCGACGTGCGCGCCGCCAACCAGCGCCGCTTCCTGCGCGAGGACGGCATCGTCATGTGCGCCACCATCGCCTTCGGCATGGGCATCGACAAACCCGACGTGCGCTTCGTCGCCCACACCGACCTGCCCAAGTCCATGGAAGGCTATTACCAGGAAACCGGCCGCGCCGGACGCGACGGCGAACCGGCCGACGCCTGGCTCTGCTACGGCCTGGGCGATGTCGTCCTGCTCAAGCAGATGATCGAGCAGTCCGAGGCCGGCGAGGAACGCAAAAGCCTGGAGCGCAACAAACTCGACCACCTGCTCGGCTACTGCGAATCCATGCAGTGCCGCCGCCAGGTCCTGCTGGCCGGGTTCGGTGAAACCTACCCCCAGCCCTGCGGCAACTGCGACAACTGCCTCACCCCACCCGATGCATGGGATGCCAGCGTCGCCGCGCAGAAGGCCCTCAGCTGCGTCTACCGCAGTGGCCAGCGCTTCGGCGTCGGCCACCTCATCGACATCCTGCGCGGCGGCGAGAACGACAAGATCCGCCAGTTCGGGCACAGCGAACTGAGCACCTACGGCATCGGCAAGGACCTCGACGCCCGCACCTGGCGCAGCGTGTTCCGCCAGCTGGTGGCCGCCAGCCTGCTCGAAGTGGACAGCGAAGCCTACGGCGGCCTGCGCCTCACCGACGGCAGCCGCGAGGTCCTCAAGGGCCAGCGCAAGGTCATGATGCGGCGCGAAAGCCCCAAGACCCGCGAGCGCGACCGCAGCGGCCAGCGCACCGGCCTGTCCGTGCTGCCCGAGGACCTGGCCCTGTTCAACGCGCTGCGCAGCCTGCGCGCCGAACTGGCCAAGGAACAGAATGTCCCGGCCTTCGTCATCTTCCACGACAGCACCCTGCGCAACATCGCCGAACAGCGCCCCACCAGCGTCGACGCGCTCGGCCGGGTCGGCGGCATCGGCGGCACCAAGCTGTCCCGCTACGGTGAGCGCCTGGTCGAAATCGTCCGCGAGCAGGGCTGATGGCCCGCGTGCGCCCTGACGGAGCCGGGTCCAGGGTTGAACACCGCGTTCAGCCGCAGGTGCGCACCGCCCGGTTTGGCGCTAGGGTAAGCCCCATGTCTGCTGGTGGCCTGCTCCTGCGCGTGGTGTTGATGCTCAGCCTGTTGCTCAACGGGTTGAACGCCGCCATGGCCGCGCCCATGGCATTGGCGATGGCCACCCCGCCCGCTGCCGCAACGGCGGCCCCGCCCTGCCACGACGCACCGGCCGCAACGCCGATGCAGCCTGGCCACCACAGCCACATCGATGCCGGCGCCCAGGCGCCGCACGACGGCGACCACTGCGCGATCAAGGACTGCCTGCGCAGCTGCGCGCAGCAATCCAGCCTGCCCCCGTCCATCGCCTGGCTGCCCAGCCCGCCGCCGCTGTCGCTGGCACCGGTGAGCCTGCCGCGCCCAGCACTGCCAGCGCCGCCGCTGGACCGCATCACCCGCCCTCCGATCGGCTGACCGCGCGCCGCGAGCGCCCAACGATGTGATCCCGTGTGCCTGCGCACACGGCTCCGCGGCACCCCACGTGCCCGTCCGATTCGATCCGGAGTTGCAATGTCGTTCCCAACCCAACCCGGCACGGGCAGCCCGCCCATGCCGTCGCGCCGCCTGTTCGTGCAGGGCGCCGCCGCCGGTGGCGTGGTCGCCGGCCTGGTCGCCAGCGGCCTGCCCGCGCGCGCCTTTGCCGCCGCCGGCCCCGCCGTCGCCAGCGCCCCGCAGGTGCTCACTGCCGCGGATGTCCAGCTCAGCATCGGTGAATCCCTGGCCAATTTCACCGGCCGCACCCGCCCGGCAATCACCGTCAACGGCAGCCTGCCGGCGCCGATCCTGCGCTGGCGCGAGGGCGACACCGTCAGCGTGCGCGTGGCCAATACCCTGCAGGGCCACCCCACCTCGATCCATTGGCACGGCATCCTGCTACCGGCCAACATGGACGGCGTGCCCGGGCTGAGCTTCAACGGCATCGCGCCCGGCGAGGCCTACCAGTACCGCTTCACCCTCAAGCAGTCCGGCACCTACTGGTACCACAGCCACTCGATGTTCCAGGAACAGGCCGGCCTGTACGGCGCGTTGATCATCGACCCGCTGCAGCCGGCCCCGTACCGCTTCGACCGCGAACACGTGATCCTGCTGTCGGACTGGACCGACCTGGACCCCGGCGCGCTGTTCCGGCGCATGAAGAAGCTGGCCGAGTTCGACAACTACTACAAGCGCACCCTGCCCGACTTCCTGCGTGACGTACGCAAGGACGGTTGGGCGGCCGCCACCGCCGATCGCGGCATGTGGGGCCGGATGCGGATGACCCCGACCGACATCTCCGACATCAACGCCCACACCTACACCTACCTGCTCAACGGCACCGCCCCGGCCGGCAACTGGACCGGGCTGTTCCGCAGCGGCGAGAAGGTGCTGCTGCGCTTCATCAACGGCGGCTCGATGACCTACTTCGACGTGCGCATCCCCGGCCTGAAGATGACCGTGGTCGCCGCCGACGGCCAGTACATCCATCCGGTCAGCATCGATGAATTCCGCATCGCCCCGGCCGAGACCTTCGATGTGATCGTCGAACCCAGCGGCCAGGATGCGTTCACCCTCTTCTGCCAGGACATGGGCCGCACCGGCTACGCCGCCGGCACCCTGGCCGTGCGCCATGGCCTGCAGGCGCCGATTCCCGCACGTGACCCGCGTCCGCTGCTGACCATGGGCGACATGGGTCATGACATGGGCACGATGGGCCACGACATGCCCGGCATGGGGCACCAGATGAAGGGCATGGAAGGCGGCTGCGGCGCGCACATGGGCCACGCGGCCCACGGCGGCACGGCCAGGGCGCCACGGCATCCGCCCAGTGAACAGGGCAACCCGCTGGTGGACATGCAGAGCATGGCGACCGAACCCAAGCTCGATGATCCCGGCATCGGCCTGCGCGACAACGGCCGCCACGTGCTCACCTATGCCGCGATGCACAGCCTCTTCGACGATCCCGATGGCCGCGAACCCGGCCGCGAGGTCGAGCTGCACCTGACCGGCCACATGGAAAAGTTCAGCTGGTCCTTCGACGGCATCCCCTTCGCCAGCGCCGAACCGCTGCGGCTGAACTACGGCGAGCGCATGCGCATCGTGCTGGTCAACGACACCATGATGCAGCACCCGATCCACCTGCACGGCGTGTGGAGCGACCTGGAAAACGCCGACGGTGACTTCCAGCTTCGCAAGCACACCATCGACATGCCCCCGGGCACGCGCCGCAGCTACCGCGTGCGCGCCGATGCCCTCGGCCGCTGGGCGTACCACTGCCACCTGCTGTACCACATGGAAGCGGGGATGATGCGCGAAGTGAGGATCGACGAATGAGCCGTTCTCCGATGTTCACGATGTCGATCCTGAGCAGCGCGTTGCTGCTGGCGATCTCCGCCCCGGCGTGGGCGCAGTCGCACGCCGGCCATGCGATGACCCCGCCGCCCAGCGCCGATGCGCCCACGGTCGCTGCAGACACGGTGGACCACGCCACCATGGACCACGGCGAAATGGATCACTCGAAGATGGATCACGGCGCCATGGATCACAGCCAGATGGATCACGCGAAGATGGATCGCAGCGCCATGGACCACGGCCAGATGAATCACGCGAAGATGGATCACGGCCAGATGGATCGCGCGAAGATGGATCACGGCAGCGTGGATCACGGCCAGATGGACCACGCGAAGATGGATCACGGCAGCGTGGATCACAGCCCGACGGATCATGCCCGGACAGACCACGGTGCCCCCGACCATTCGACGATGGACCACGCCGCCATGGGCCACGGCCCGACCAAGCCGCCTGCCCGCAGTGACCCGCGCGAACCGATCCCGGCGGTGACCGATGCCGACCGCATCGCCGCCTTCCCGCCGATCGATCACGGCGCGATGGAGCACGCCCCCGACCTCCACAGCCTGTTGCTGGTCAACCGTCTGGAACACTGGGATGGCCAGCACGGCAACGGGCAGGCCTGGGAGGCCAGCGGCTGGATCGGCGGCAACATCCACCGGGTCTGGCTGCGCAGCGAAGGCGAACGCAGCGGCGGGCGGACCGAGGCGGCCGACGTGGAAGTGCTGTACGGCCGCAGCGTATCGCCGTGGTGGGATGTACTGGTGGGCGTCAAACAGGACCTGGGCCGCGGCGATTCGCGCACCTGGGCGGCATTCGGCGTCCAGGGCCTGGCCCCGTACAAGTTTGAGACCTCGGCGACCGCCTACGTCGGCGAAGGCGGCCAGGTCGCCGCCACCGTGGAAGTGGAGTACGAGCTGCTGCTGACCAACCGCTTGATCCTGCAGCCGCTGGTGGAAGCCACGTTCACGGCCAAGGACGATCCGCGCTACGGCAATGGCAGCGGCTTGAACAAGGTCGAGGCCGGGCTGCGCCTGCGCTACGAGGTCAACCGTCGCTTCGCCCCGTACATCGGCATCAGCCACGAACGCCTGTTCGGCGACACCGCCGAGTACCATCAGGCCGCTGGCGAACGCGCCCGCGACACCCGCTGGGTGGCCGGCGTGCGCGTCTGGTTCTGAGGTAAAAAAAGATCCCGGGCGCGGCGGGCGCCCGGGATAACAGGGGTCGTGCATGCCGGATCCGACGGGCCCAGGCGGGGCGTCACAGGCCGCCGCGCCTGGCGCGGTTGCGACCTGTCCGACACCCGGGGCCTTGCTCGTTGGCGACCCGGGTACTGATGTGATGCCCCGGCGGGAAACTTCCGCCATCGGCCGCGCCGTTTTCGTGCGATCAAGGGTTTATCGCGTACGCTTTGCGCCCCGTCCCGGCCCGCCCGCTCACTGCCGCCATGCCCCTGCAGATCCGACGCGCCACCCCGGCCGATGCGCAGACCCTGTCGGCGATCGCCATCGCCACCTACACCGAAACCTTCGGCGACTCCTACCCGCCGCAGGACCTGCAGGCGTTCCTCGAGGATCACTACAGCGTCGCCCCGCAACGCGCCGAGCTGGACGACCCGCGCAGCGCGGTGTGGTTGCTGGAGGATGCCGGCCGTGCGGTCGGCTACCTGGCGGCGGGGGCCAACGGCCTGCCGCACGCCGATGCCCGTGAGGGCGACATCGAACTCAAACGCCTGTACGTCCTGGCCAGCCACCAGGGCGGCGGCCACGGCGCGCGGCTGATGGCGGCGTTCCTGGCGTGGCTCGACCAGCCGGTACGCCGCACCCTGTGGGTGGGCGTGTGGTCGGAAAACAACGGGGCGCAACGCTTCTATGCGCGCTACGGCTGCGTCCAGGTCGGCACCTACGATTTCGTGGTCGGCGACAGCCGCGACCTGGAATTCATCCTGCGCCGGCCCTGATCGGCAGGACCGGCGCGCGGCTCAGAAGTCGAACAGGTCCGACAGGAAGCTCTCTTTCTTCTTCTTGCGGTAGCCGTGCTGGTCGCCATAGGGCTGCTGCTGGCCCAGGTGGCGCGTGTCACGGTGCTGCACGGCCGTCGGCGGCGGTGGCGGCGCGGCGCGCACCGGCGCGGGTGCAGCGGCACCGGCCGAACGCTCGATGATCTTGTCCAGCTCGCCGCGGTCCAGCCACACGCCACGGCACTGCGGGCAGTAATCGATCTCGATGCCCTGGCGCTCGGACATCACCAGCGCCTGGGTCTTGCATACGGGGCATTGCATCGTCGCGCATCCTCATCCTGTTCCAACCCCGACTGTACCTGCGCGCGGATGACTGCAACGCAACGCGTGCCGCGGCCATGACCATCGGCACGGGGACTTCCGGCGCGCGCTCGCTGGGCGTCCACGCGGCAGACTGCCTGCTCCCCGCAAGGAATGCCGTCATGCCCTTCCCAGGACAAACCCGTTGGTGGGCATCGCTACTGGCCCTGCTGGGCGTGGCAATCGGCCTGAACCTGCGCGACCTCAGCGCCGCGATCGGCGTGCCCATCCCGCGCCTGCCGATCCCGTTCGGCGGCAGCCTGCTCGACAACCTGCTGGCGGTGCTGACCGCGGTGCTGCTGGCCTGGCTGCTGAAGCCACGTGACCTGGCGCTGGCGGACAGCCTCGGCCTGCGCTGGCACGGCGCGCGCGGTCCCCTGCTCGTGCTGCTGGCCACCCTGCCCTGCTGGGTCGGCCTGGCCGCGCTTGGCCGGTTGAATACGGCGCCCGAGCCGTTGGCATTGCTGCTGCTTGCCGTGCTGTTCCCCCTCGCCGAAGAAATCCTGTATCGCGGCCTCGGCTTTGTTTTCCTGGTCCGCGTACTGCACTGGCCCGCGTGGCTGGCCGCCCTGCCCCAGGCCGTGATGTTCGGCGCCGTGCATTGGCTCGGGGCGGGCGGCATCGACGGGGGCGCCAGCGCCGTGCAGATCCTGGTCCTGATCGCCGTCGGGGGCCTGGCGTTCGCCTGGTTGAACCACCTCGACCGGCTCACGTTGTGGAGCGGTCTGGCCCTGCATGTGTCGCTCAACCTGGCCTGGAACCTGTTCATCCTCGATGAGGCAATGGCCCTGGACGGGAAGGTCACTGCGCTGCGCCTCGCCGCTGCGGCAATGGCCGTGCTCACCCTGGCCTGCTGGCCGCGGCCGTCACCGGACGCGCCGCGGTAGCCGGCGCCGCGTGCACGACCTCCTCACCACGGGCCCCCGCATAATTGCGCGCCCTTTCCGCCCCAGCCCCAAGGAACACCGCGTCATGTTGTTGTCCAAGCGCCACGTTGCACCGCGCGTGCTGTTGATTGAAGACACCGAAGACACCCGTGAATTGAGCCGGATGGCACTGGAAAGCCAGGCCTGCGATGTGGCTGCGGTGAGTTCGGCCGAAGCCGCGCTGGGGCTGCTGCTGGCCGGCGAGCGGTTCGACCTGGTGTTCACCGATGTCTGCCTGGGCGGCCTGAGCGGGATCGAGGCTGCCGAGCGCATCAAGGCGTTCCAGCCCAGCCTGCCGGTGCTGGTCACCTCCGGGCTGGACCCGGCCGACGTCACCGCCCAGCTGCGCCCAGGCATCCATTTCCTGCCCAAGCCATACTCGATGAGCGAGCTGCTGGACGCCATCCGCGCCTGCTTCGGCGCCGTGGAAACCGACCAGGCCGCGTGAGGCGCGTGCGCTCAGTTGCGTGGCGTGTAGCGCTTGTTGCCTGACGGCGTCAGGCAGTAGCGGCCACCCCGTGGGCCCGTGCACAGCGCGCCCGCGCTGCACGGACAGCTGCCCGCCGCAGTCGCGGCAGGCGGGGCGACCCACGCGCTATTGCTTGGGGCGCTGCAGACCTTTTTCGACGCACTGACCGAGCCATCGTTGCAGACGAACCGGCCTGCGGCGCAGTGCGAGACCCCACCCTTGCGACCGGAGCATGGCGTGTTGCCCGCGTCCGCAACCGCGCTCGCCATCATGCACGCCGCCAGCAGCAGCCAGGCCATCCCGCCTCGTCGTCCGTGACCGCGCATCCTGGCCCCCTGTGGCCACCGCAGCGTTGTGCCGCGGGGAAAGCCTACGCCTTCATCCGGTTTTCATCCATGGATGGCATCGTTCGCCTGTGCCCTCTCCTGCCGGAACCGCACCATGCAGACCCGCCTTCTGCTTACCGCCCCCCTGCTGCTGGCCGCGTCGTTGTCGGACGCCCGTGCCGACGATTTCGTCACCTGCGAAAGCCGCGACAACCGCTACCAGTCCTGCCCGCTGCCGCGCGCCGGCTACGTCAGCCTGGACCGCAAACTCTCCGGCGCCGACTGCCGCCAGGGCCGCAGCTGGGACTACGATCGCCGCGAGGTCTGGGTCGATGATGGCTGCCGCGCCTCCTTCCGGGTGCACGGTGGCGGTTCCCGCGACGATGACCACAGCGACAACCATGATGCCAAGGTCGCCGCCGGCGTCCTGATCGGCGCGGCCATCCTCGGCGCGCTGGCCCACAACGCGAGCAAGCAGGATGACCGCTACACCGACGACAACTACCAGGGCCCGCGGCACACGTCCTACGTGCCCGGTTGGATGGTCGGCGAGTTCGAGGGCTACAACCCCATCTACGGGGCCGACATCCGCATGCGCATCGACAGCGACGGCCGCATGAGCGCACAGGCGCGCGGGCAGAACCTGAGCGGCTGGGTCAACGGCGGCCAGCTCAATGTGGGCGGCAACGTGTTCGACATCAACCAGAGCCGCGACGGCTTCGTCACCACCGAAGTCGGCGATCGCCAGAACGAGGTGCGCTACCGTCGCGTGCGCTGAGCGCGCACGCGACGTCCGCCGGGCCTGCTCAGCCGGCGGCCTTGCAGCTCATCGTGGTGCCGTAGAAGTCCAGCGTGGCCTCGCCCTGGTGCTCCCAGAACTCCACGCCCTCGCGGGTATAACGGCTGCCGCTGGCGGCCTGGGCCGGGAACACGATCGCCTGGTCCTTGCCCCAGCTGACCACGGCCGCCTGCGGGTCCAGTTCGTTGTAGAACACCACGCTGACCGGCTTGCTGGCGTCATCGCACTGGTACCTCACCGGCGTCGGTGCGGACACGCCGCCACTGCCGATGTTCAGTTCGACGATCCGGGTCTGGTAGGACTCGACCAGGCAGCGGTGACGGTCCACGGCCTGCCAGCAGGCATCTCGCCCTTTCACCCAGCCGCGCTGTTCGGCAGCGATATCCAGCTCATCCGGGCTGGTCTGCACGCGCTTGTAAAGAGCGGCCAACTGCCGGTCCAGCGCGGCCAGGCGGGCGTCACCACAGACCAGTTTTTCTGATTCGGACTGCGCCTTGGCGCAATCGAATGACGGCGGCTGCAGGGTCGGCTCGGCCGCCGTGGCGGGGGGCGCGGGGGTCGGCACAGGCGTCGTCGTGGCGGTGCCTGGCGCCGGTGCGGGCGTGTCGGTATCGGACGGCGCAGGTTTGGAACAGGCCGCGAGCGCAAGCGCCCCCACCCCCAGCAGGACGAAACGGTTCATGGCACCTCCAACAGCGATCGACGAAAGACCCGCTATTGTGCGCCGAATCGTGCCAGCAACGTGTGCAGGCCAAGCCAGTTCAACGGTGGCGTGCATGCGCGACGGCGCCGTCGGGCCTGCGGCGGACAGGCGGAGCGGGACGACGCGATCCAGCGTGAACATTAATGGCAGGACGGCCTGCGCACCACCCTGACCCCACCCTCATCCGCATGCGACCGCTGCGTAACAGCGATGCGCGCAGCATCGATATCACGACATAACGTCGTAGTGGAGTATGCAATGTCCAACATGCAGAACAACGAAAACAACGTCCAGAAGAATGCCGCCGCCCAGACCGACCAGCAGAAGGAGCAGGAGCGCAAGGACACGCTGGCCAGGCAGCAGAAGCAGGAACAGGACACCAAGGACGCCAGCAAGAACCAGCAGCAGAAGTAACTGCGGCGTAGAGAGTGGGGCTGCGCTACGCGCAGCCTCATGCTGTCGGTGTTTCTTCCCGGCACTCTGTGGTGGAAGCCGTTCAACAGTGCCCACGGGCGAACAGCGTGCAGTGGATACCGCTGTTGCAGCCAGGCGTGCTGCGTAATGCACCGTTGCCTCCAGGACCTGCCATGCGTGGCCCTTTCGCCACCGTGCCGCGTTGGCTAGGATCGAGGTTCGCAGGCGCATGCAGCGCCTTGGCAGGGAGCGCGGCGATGTCGGCAGGACACTTCTCGAGGCCAGGAGCGGTGATGGCCGTGGCGCTGTCGATGGCGTTTGCCAGCCACGCCGCCCCCGCGATTGATCGCGACGCCTGGCGCGGCGATCTGGCGGTACTGAAGCAGACCCTGCAGAACGACTATGCACACCTGGCCTGGATGGCGTCCGGGCAGAGCGGCGTTGACCTGCCCGCCCTCGAGCGCGATGCACAGCAGGCCATCACCACGGCCGGCAGCGATGCGCAGGCGGAACAGTCACTGCGCGCGTTCCTGGCCGGGTTTCACGATGGCCACCTGAAACTGCTGGATCGGCAGGCAACCGAGGCGCCCGCATCGGCCCCCGCCGCAGTGGACCCGCGCACGCTGGAGGCCTCCACAGGCTGCGCGGCGCTGGGCGTACTGGACGAAGGTCGGCACGACTACAGCGTGCCGCTACAGACCCTGCCCGGCTACCACCCTACGGCCGGCGGCGCCGACCCGGCATTGCGCAGTGGGATCGTCGCGCTGCCGGAAGGCCACCGCCTCGGCCTGCTGCGCCTGCATGAATTCGATGCGCTGCGTTACCCCGGCCTGTGCCACCGCCTCTGGGGGCAACTGCGGCATGCCGACGCAGTGAACGACATGCGGGCCACGTTGAGTGACGCGTGGGTGGCCGAGATCGCCGCGACGCTGCGGCGCTTCCAGCAGCAGGGCGTGGATGCGGTGCTGGTGGATGTGGGCACCAACCCGGGCGGCGACGACACCGGCGACACGCTCACGCGCCTGTTCAGCGGCTCGCCGGTGCAGTCGGCGCCGCTTTGGGTCAGCCAGTCCGCGGCCGGGCGCGACTACCTGCAGGAGCAGTACGAGCGCATCGACGATGCCCTGCGCCGCCATCATCCCGACGCAGGCGCGCGTCCGCTGCTGGTCCAGCAGCGCGACCGCTTCGCCGCGTCCCTGCGCGCCACGCAGGCGCCGCCCTGCGACATGACGTGGGTGTGGCAGTCATCGCGCGACTGGCAGGCCCTGCCCTGCCGGCGCCTGGTCGCCGCCGGCAGCTCGGGCGGTCCCCTTGCCACCCCGGCGGTGGACCGCATCAATGATTTCCTGATTGCCCACCGGCTGGACTGGGCCCAGGACCTGCGCCGGCACTGGGCAGCCTGGCAAGGGCCGGTGTATGTGCTCACCGATGCGAAGACCGTCTCCTCGGCGGAAATGTTCGCCGCACGGCTGCAGGACAACCACATCGCACGCGTGGTCGGGAGCACGACCGGCGGCTACGGCTGCGGCTTCATGAGTCCACCACCAGCCCGCACCTTGCCGCACTCGAAGCTGCGCATACGCATCCCGAACTGCGTGCGGCTGCGCGCCGATGGCAGCGACGAAGTGGCCGGCATCTCACCGGACCTGCCCATCGACATGCGCACCGATGAATCGGCCCGCGCCCGCGCGCAGCGGGTGCTGGATGCGGTAAGCGTGGACCTGGCCCGGCACTGACGCGCGGCGTATCAGTCCACCGTGCAGGGTGCGTCGCGCATCGGATGCGGCAGCACTTCGATGGAATGCTCGGCCAACTGCGCCAACACCGCTTCCGGGCCACGCTGGCTTCGCCAGCCCAGGCCGATGCTGGCCGCGGTGGCATCGTGGATGCGGTCGATCACCGGCAGCGCCCAGCCGCGGCGATCGTACTCGGCCAGCCACTGCGGGCAGCGTCGCGCCAGCACCACGCGCGGCTCAGTCACCAGCCGTTCGCAGTCTTCCGGGCCAAACGGCGTGGCGCCGCTGACGATATAGCGCTGGAACATCGGGCCGGTGTTGTGCAGCGCCGCCGCATGCGCGTCGGCCACGTCGCGCACGTCGATGCCGCGGTGCAGCCGGTACAGCAGCAGGCGCTCGGCCGTTTCCGGGAAGCAGCGCGACATGCGGATCACCCGCACCTGGAACCCCGGGCTGGCCGCCTCCTGCAACCACTGCTCGGCCGCCAACTTGGAACGGTGGTACACCGTGCGCGGCAGCGGCGTCGTGCGTTCGTCGATCCAGGTGCAGCGCCCCGGCACGATGGCATGGCCATACAACGCGGTGGTGCTGGTGAAGACGAAGCGCGACACCCCGGCCTCGCGCGCCAACATCGCCAGCGAGCGCGTGCCTTCGACATTGACGCGTTGGAATTCGCTGTCCGGGACCAGCCCGACGTGCGGCGCATGCAGCGCCGCCGAGTGGATCACCGCGTCCACCCCGACCAGCGCGCTGCGCAGTGCCCGCGCGTCGGTGATGTCGGCCACGTGCCGGGTGGTGTTGAAGGGGTTGCGGTCGACCCCCACCACCTCGTGCCGTGCGGCCAGCGCGCCGAAGATTGCGCGCCCGACCCGGCCTGAACTTCCTGTCAGCAGAATCTTCACTGTGTGGCACTTGGTCAGCGCCCGGGAGCTACCGGGATGGCTCGATTGTAGCCATAGTCGGCGGCCAGGGAGTACGCCACGCCGCGCCCCGCGGTCAGTCGCCGTCGGTGCCGGTTACCCGGAGCACATGCCTGGAGCCGGCATTCTCGATGGCAGCACACACCGCCGCCCGGGCGTTCACGTCGCCAATGGCAACACGGACCTCGATGACCGGCTTGACGAACAGGTGCTTGAGCCGCGTGCGAAACGGCACTGGGCGCTTGAACCTGCCGGCCGTGATGAAAAACCGGACGAATCCTTCCCACAGCGTCGCCGCGTGCTCATGCTTTTCCAGCGCGGCGGCCACCAGGTCGATCTGGACCAGATGGGCAGGCAGCGGCAGTTGATCGGGTTCCCAGTCATCACTGTTCCCGACCGCCGCGATGGTCACGCCCTCCCTGCGCGTGTCCAGGACAAGAACGTTGCCAAGCCGGCAGAGCGTCTCGCCATCCTCGGATTCCAGTCGCGTATGCGTGCGGCCGATTCTGATCATGGTCTGTGAACCAACGTCCGTTTGGTTGAGGCAGCAGACTAGCACCATCGTCGCGGGCGATCGACCAAGCCCCACATTGCCCTGCGGGAGCAGCTCGCCTACGCTCCCGACTCGCTTTCCTCCAGGAACCTCTCGACCATGCAAGGACGCTTGCCCGGGACCGCGCCGCGCGCCCTCCCGGTTGCTCGACCAGGCGCGCAGCGCTGGCGCCGTCGCATCGCCGGCTGGGTCGTATCCGGCGCGCTGGCCCTGCTCGCCGGCCCGGCGGCCGCGGACGCACTCGACGATGCCGGTGTGGCCCAGGAACGCGCGCTGCTGCAGTTCCGGCTGCTGGTGCTGGAGGCCGGGGATGCAGGTGCCGTGGCGCGGCTGGCCCGCCAGGACGCGATGGACCTGCTGGCACGCATCGCCGACCAGCGCGGCCTGCTGGAGCAGGTCACGTATCGGCCGGAAGACCTCGACCGCTTGATGGGCATATGCCGACGCGCCCAGGACGCCAACAACCAGCTGTTCCAGCTTGGGGTACCGACGGCACCCGCCCCCGGGCAACTGCATGAGGCATTCGCGGTCCGCGTGGAAGAGCAGATGGAACGCAACCGGCTGCGCTTCCAGCCGCAGCTCACCGTGACGCTGCCGTTCGTGATGCGCTGCTCTGCGATCATGCCGCGACTGTTGGAGCAGGTTCTCGACGCCCGGGCGAAACAGGACCTCGCGGAGAGCGAGCGCATCGACCCGGCCCCGATGCGGGCCGGCGTCCAGCGCGGGTACCTGGGGGTGCTACGCATGATCGATGTCCCCGGCTACGGCCCCGACCTGAAGCAGGCATTGGCGACGGCACTGGCCGATACCGCCGACGCCACCGCACGCATGCTGAGCGTGCCGCAGCGCCAGGCCATCGCCGAGCGCCTGGACGCCAGCGCGGCTGCAGCCGAGGTGGCGCAGCAGGCGCACCTGCGCAAGGCCGCGGCCATCTTCCACGCCGCGCCCTGCAACGCGCTGTGCCAGATGTGACGCGGGCCGGCCACACTGGCGGCCGATAGCGTGCGCCGTGGCTGTGCTGGCCTTCCGGCGCGAGGTTGCGCAGCCCCTCCGGGGGCATCTCCGCAGCGGAAACGTTGCCGCCGCGCTACGACGCCTGACTGTCTTCCGATTCGATGCATGCCCGTGCAACCGGGGTTGATCATGCGCAGCAAACCAACGTCCGTTTGGTCGACGCGGGAGACCCGCGACGGGCGCGGGCACGAAAAGCGGAGTTTAATGACGGCTGGACACTCTCTACATGGAATGTAGCCGATGAAGCCCCTGCTGCTCGCGCTCTGCCTGCTCAGCCCCGCCGCGCTGGCCTGCACCACCCACCACTTGCCGCTGTCGGGCACGGTCACCGTGCCGAGCTGTTCCCCGGCGCAGGACCCCACCGGCTGCGTGCCCGCCGGCAGCACCGTGTATGCGTACACCCAGGCGGTGCCCGACCGCGATACGGTGCTCACGATCGCCCTGCAGGCCAGCCCATGGCGCATGTACGACGCGCAGATGCGCATCCTGTCGGTCGAGGACGTTGCCGCCGCGGCCAGGCCGCAGCTGGTCGGCAAGGTGCAACGCGTCGAGCTTCTCGGCTCATGGACCGGCGTATCGCCCGCCCCGGGCACGCCATCGCTCGCCAGCCGCGTCTCCACGGCGCTCGGCGGCGTCCCGGTGAGCGGCGAGGACGGCTTCCTCTGGCTGGCCCAGGACGGCACCCGCCGCACCACCCGTCAGGCGTTCACCCTCCGCGAGGGCGATGGGCCGTACTTCCTGCCGCGGGGCGCCGACGTGCTGGTCGCCCTTGCCGCCGGCTGGCCGGCCTTCGTGCAGGCGCGTATTCCGGCCGACGACCCCGACCTGCTCATGCGCGCCGCCGCCGGCGTCGATGTGTTCTTCCTCTGCCCGGACAAGGCCCTGGCCGGCTTCGAGGACGCCGCCGCCAAAGGCAGTGCGATTGCCGCCTACAACGCCGCGTTGATGCGGCTGGAACGCGGCCACGGCGGCGACCGCGCCGCGGCCCTGTTGCTGCTGGAGCGCGGCGCGGCACTCGGCGACGCGCGCTCGCGCGAACGGCTTGCCAGGGAACAGGCCGCGAACTAGCGGACGCGATCCGCACCGCCCGGTCGGCTGGGGAGCTACTGCCTGCGCCTACGAAAAAAGCGCCACATGGGCGCTTTTTTGATACCGCAATTGGTGGGCCGTGATGGATTCGAACCATCGACCAAAAGATTAAAAGTCTTCTGCTCTACCGACTGAGCTAACGGCCCATTGCTTGCCCCGCCATCGCTGCCGGGGGTGCGCATTCTAACCTATCTTGGCGCCCAGGCGTACCCGTGCGGCGATCAGGCGTAGCGGGTCGGGTCGGGCACGCCGGCCTCGGTGAAGCCCTGCGCGCGCAGGCGGCAGGCGTCGCAGTGGCCGCAGGCCGCGCCGCTGTCGTCGGCGCTGTAGCAGGACACGGTCAGGCCGAAGTCCACGCCCAGGCGGACGCCTTCACGCACGATGTCGGCCTTGCTCAGGAACTGCAGCGGTGCGTGGACCTTAATCCCCGCCCCTTCCACGCCGGCCTTGGTGGCCAGGTTGGCCAGCGCCTCGAAGGCGGCGATGAATTCGGGCCGGCAATCCGGATACCCGGAATAGTCGACTGCGTTGACGCCGCAGAAGATGTCGTTGGCGCCCAGCACTTCGGCCCAGCCGAGCGCGACCGAGAGCATGATCGTGTTGCGTGCCGGCACGTAGGTGACCGGGATGCCCTCGCCGCCCGCGTCGGGCACATCGATGTCGTCGGTCAGCGCCGAACCGCCGATGCTGCGCAGGTCCACGTTGACGGTCTTGTGCGCGACCACGCCAAGCGCCTTGGCGACCGCGGCGGCGGCATCGAGTTCGGAGGTGTGGCGCTGGCCATAGCGCACGCTCAGGGCATGCACCGCAAAGCCCTGTTCCTGGGCGATGGCGATGACGGCGGCGGAGTCCATGCCGCCGGACAGGAGGACGACTGCTTTCTTCATGGGGGTGTTTCCGGTGGGTTGCGGGAGCCAGCACGCTGTCCCGCGCCGGGATGACTTCAAAAAAAGGCGTAGCGCGCGACCGCTCGCTCGCCGGGATCAACGGCCGGGTTCGTCGTCCCAGAGGATTTTGTGCAGCTGCATCTGGAAACGCACCGGCAGGCGGTCGGCGACGATCCAGTCGGCCAGCTCGCGCGGGCTGACCTGGCCCTTGCTCGGCGAGAACAACACCATCGAGCGCTCGTTGAGCCGGTGCTCGGCCACCATGCCGCGTGCCCAGTCGTAGTCCTCGCGGCTGCACAGCACGAACTTGATCTGGTCGCGGCGGGTCAGCAGCGGCAGGTTGTCCAGCAGGTTGCGGGCCATCTCCCCGGAGCCGGGGGTCTTGAGGTCGACCACGCGCGACACGCGCGGATCGACCGCGCTGACGTCCAGCGCACCGGAGGTCTCCAGCGACACGTCCAGGCCGGCGTCGCACAGCTTTTCCAGCAGCACCAGGCAGCGCTTCTGCGCCAGCGGTTCGCCACCGGTCACGCAGACGTGGTGGACGCCCTGGGCCAGCACCTCGGCCACGATCGCGTCGATGTCCCACCAGGTGCCGCCGTGGAAGGCATAGGCGGTGTCGCAGTAGCTGCAGCGCAGCGGGCAGCCGGTCAGACGCACGAACACGGTCGGCCAGCCGGCGGTATCGGCTTCGCCCTGCAGCGAGGTGAAGATCTCGGTGATCTTCAGGCGCGGCAACGGCGACTGCACGATCTCGCTGGGGAGCGCGGCGGCGGCGGACAAGGAAACGGTCATGGCGGTGATTCTTGGGGGACGGCTGCGGAAACGGCTATAGCCGAGCATGGCTCGGCTCTACGGGAGCCCCGATATCGGGGGATGCAACCGGTGATTATACCGGCACGGCCGCGTGGAGCGACCCGGCGCCGTTCAGCGGATCTGCTGGCCCAGCCGGATCGACTGCAGGCGGTCCTGCGCGGTACGCGCGGCGTCCGAGCCCGGATAGGTGGACACGACCTGTTCCAGCGTCGCCTGGGCCTGGTCGACCTTGCCTTCGCCATACTGCGACAGGCCGATCTTGAGCAGGCCACCGGACGCCTTGTCATGGGTCGGGTAGCGCGAGATGAGGTCGCGGAACTGCGCCTCAGCCAGCGGGAAATTGCGGGTGGCGTAATAGCTCTCACCCAGCCAATACAGGGCATTGGGGGTGTAGACGCCGTTGGGGTACAACTCGAGGAAGCTCAGGAAGAGCTGGGCCGAGTCGTCGTAGTTGCCGGCCTTGAGCGAATTGAACGCCACGTTGTACGCGGTACGCTCATCGCCACTGGCGGCCAGGCTGCCAGCATCGCCATGCACGGATGGCGGCCGCTCGGAAGCGGCCGTTGCCGGAGTGGGGGCTGCTGCTGCCGGCTTGGGCGCGGCGGCGGCGGGTGCGGCGGGGAGCACGGGGGCGCCGCCTTCGAGACGGTTCAGGCGGCTGTCCAGGTCCAGGTACTGGTCCTTGGCAGACTGCTTGAGCTGTTCGTTGTCATGCTGCAACTGCTCGACCTGCGACTGCAGCGCCTGCACCTGGGTGCGGAGCTGGTTGAGCTGGTTGAGCATGTCCATGTTGGACTGGTTGTTCTGCACCTGCTGCTCGAGCGAGCCGACGCGGTCGGCCAGGCTCTGCCGCTGCGCATTGGCCGGAGCGGCAGCCACGAGGGCTGCCGCAACGATCATCGATAGAAATCGAAAGCGCATCTATTACTGAGCCGTGTACACGATCTCGACGCGACGGTTCTGCGACCAGCAGGACTCGCCCGACTCGGTGCAGACCGGACGCTCTTCGCCGTAGGACACGACGGTCAGCTGCGACGCCGAGCCACCGTTGGCCTGCAGGGCGGAGTTGACGCCATTGCCACGACGCTCGCCCAGGGCCTGGTTGTACGCGCGCGAACCGCGCTCGTCGGTGTGGCCCTGCAGGGTGATGCGCGAGGACGGACGGTCACGCAGGTACTTGGCGTGGCAAGCCATGATGGCCTGGAATTCCGGCTTCACTTCTTCCTTGTCCAGGTCGAAGTACACCACGCGCTGGCGCAGGCAGGAATCGGTATCCAGGTCGCCCGGGCCGTACAGGCCGGAGGTCGACGGGCCGGTCGGGCTGGTGGACGAGGAGCCGGTATCAACCGCGGCTGCCGGCTGTTCCTTCACCTTCTTGGAGCAACCGGCCAGGGCGGCCACGGACAGCAGGGAGACAAGCAGAACTCGGGTGGTCTTGTTCATGGCGATACCTTTGAGGCTCCTAAAGCCGGATGTGGGATGAATACGGTGGAAATCTTAACACTCTGTTAGCGCTTTGTACGGTATGGCGACCAAGAAGGCTCACGAACATCACCGTCCGCCAGCACCAGCCGCTGGCGCACGCGCGCATCGGCCGAAACGGCATACAACACGCCACGACCACCCTCGCGGGCGGCGTACAACACCATGCTTGCGTTGGGCGCAAAGCTCGGCGATTCATCCAGCGACCCCGGCGACAGCGTGCTCCAGCGCGCCGAGCCCAGGCTGCTGTCCATCATCGCGATCTTGTAGGTATTGCCGCTGCCCTGGGCCACCACGAGCTTCTTGCCGTCGAAGGACAGGCTCGGGGTGGCGTTGTAGTTGCCCTGGAAGGTCACGCGCGAGGCGCTGCCACCGCTGGAGGGCACCTGGTAGATCTGCGGGCGGCCGCCACGGTCGGAGGTGAAATAGACGCTGGAACCGTCTGCGCTCCAGGTCGGCTCGGTGTCGATGGCGAAGTGGTTGGTCAGCTGGGTCAGCTGCTTGCTGCCCAGGTCCATCACGTAGATTTCCGGATTGCCGCTGCGCGACAGCGACAGGGCCAGGCGACGGCCGTCCGGGGAGAACGACGGGGCGCTGTTGATGCCGCGGAAGCTGGTGACCAGTTCCCGGGCGCCGGTGGAGATGTTCTGGATGTAGATCGCCGAATTGCCCCGCTCGAAGCTGACGTAGGCCAGACGGTTGCCGTCCGGGCTCCACGACGGGGACAGCAGCGGCTCGGCCGAGCGGACGATGGTCTGCGGGTTGAAGCCGTCCGAATCGGCCACCATCAGCGCATAGCGCATGGCATCGCCCTTGCCGCTGGCGGTGACATAGGCAATGCGGGTCCAGAAGGCGCCACGCACCCCGGTGATCTTCTCGTAGATGGCGTCGGCCATCTGGTGGGCGACATCGCGCATGGCATTGCCACGGGCGGTCATCGCCAGGCCCAGCAGGCGCTCGCCCTTGGGCACGTCGTACAGCTCGTACTCGACCCGGTAGGCGCCGGCGCCGGCGTCCATGACGCGGCCGACCACGATGTAGTTCTGCTTCAGCGCGCGCCAGGTGGCGAACTGGATCTCGCTGCCACGGGTGGGTTTTTCGACGATCTGCGCTTCGGGAAGGGTGCGGAACTGGCCTGAGCGCTCCAGATCGGCCCGGACCACGGCCGCCACATCGGTCTGCGGCGCACCGGCCGAGCCCTGGTACGGCATGGGCACGACGGTGATCGGGGTAGCGGAGGCGTTGCCGCCGATGATGTCGATATCCAGCCCCTTCTGCTGCGCCACGGCAGCAAAGGGCAACAACAGGGCCGCGAATACGGCAAGCCAGCGAGGCATCTTCTTCATGGATCGCTCAATAGGGGGAAACAGCAACGAGGGATAACAGGGCGGCAGTGAACCGTTTCGCAATCATGAACCAAAGGTGCGTGAAAGCAGAGTCACCGCGCCCCCGAAACTCACCATCCGTTAACGCGGGGCGGTGAACTGGAGGTTCAGGCTGCGCTCGAACACCCGCTCGAAGCCCCGGTAGGGCAACGGCTGGGCGCGCATGACGGCACGCTCGAGCCCGGCCCGCCCGGCCGCGTCGAACTCACAGTCAGGATCGGCCTGGACCGAGCCCACCGCCCCACCCGGCAGCTGCCTGATCGCCAGCCGGCAGCGCGCACCGGAGGGCATCGACGCGCCGATCGACCACTGCGCGATGATCGCATCGCGGATCGCAGCGGCGTACCGGGCGCGCAGCGCCTGGTCGTCGGCCGGAGCCACGAGGCGGCTGGCCGCGGGGCGCCCGGCGGCGGCGGCATCTGCGCCCGCAGGCGCGGTGCCTGCCCGGGAAAGCAACGGCAACGCCAGCGCCACCAGGGTCACAAGCAGGGAGGTTGGTTTCATCGGGAAGGCCTCGATGGTCGCAGGACGGTCACGGACCGCGCGGGATCAATCCTGCGCGGTGAAGTTGAAGTTGATCGTGCGCTGGAACACCGACTCGAAGCCGCGGTACGGCAGCGGCTGGGCGTTGAGCACCGCCGCCTCGATCGAGCGCTTGCCAGCCTCGTCGAACGCGCAGTTGCCCACGACCTTGGCCTGGATGACCTGCCCGCCCGGGATCTGGGTGATCGAGACCTGGCAGCGCTGGCCCAGCGGGACCGAATCGGGACGGGTCCACTGCCCCTTCACCTTCTGCTGGATGGCCGCGGCGTACTTGGCCGACAGATCATCACTGGTACCGCCGGCGCCGGAGGCCGGCTTGGCCACGCCGGTGGCGCCGGTGGTGGCGGCCGTGCCGGTCGCCGCGCGCGCGGCGGTCACCTGGCGCAGCTTCTGCTCGGCCAGCTTGGCTTCGTTTTCGGCCTGGGCGCGCTTGCGGCGGATCTCGGCCAGCTTCTTGTCGCGTTCGGCGTCGGCCTTGGCGTCGTTGGCCTTCTGCTCCTGCTCGGCCAGCTTCTTCTTCTGATCGGCCTCTTCCTGCTGCTTGGCCAGGCGCAGCTTCTGCTCGGCCTGCTCCTGGCGCTTGCGCTCGGTCAGGTCGATCTGTTCCTGGCGGCGCTTGGCCTCCTGCTCCTGCTTGGCCTTTTCAGCCGAGATCGCCAGGGCGTTGACCGCGTCCTGGTCGACGGTGTCGGGCTGGGCCACGCGCTCCTGCGCCTGCTGCTGCTGCGGCGTGGGTGCATCCTGCGGACGCGGCTCCTCGATCGGCTGCGGCGGCGGCACGGTGTCTTCGGGGATCGGCTCGGGCGGCAGCACCGGTTCGGGCAGGTCCGGCAGCTTTTCCGAGGCACGCAGCGCCTGGCGCGCGGCAGCCGCCTCGGAGGCGGACAACTGCATGCTGGCTTCGATCGCCGGATCGCCGGCGGCGGCCTCGGTGGTGCGCTGCGGCGACCACAGCCAGGCGGCAATGAACACCAGCGCCAGCAGCAGGTGCACGCCAAGCGCCAGCGCGATCGGCAGACCCCACTTCTCCTCGGAAGGGCGCTGCGGTGGCAGGGCTTCAGCGTGCATCGGTCGCCAGGCCCACCTTTTCCACGTTGGCGCGCTTGATCACGTCCATGGCCGCGATCACTTTTTCATAGGCCACGGCCTTGTCGGCGGCCACGATCACGCGCAGGTTCTTGTCCTGCGCGGCGAGTGCGCCCAGCTGCGCCTGCAGCTGGCCGGCCTCCATCGGGGCCGGTTCCTTGGCGTCGGGCAGTTTCAGGCTGAGCTGGCCGTCCAGGCGGACCGAGACGATCACCGGGTCCTGCTTGCTTTCCAGGGCCTTGGCCTGGGAGTTGGGCAGGTCCACATCGAAGCTCAGGGTGAGCAGCGGCGCGGTGACCATGAAGATGATCAGCAGCACCAGCATCACGTCGATGTAGGGCACCACGTTGATTTCGGATTTGAGCTTGCGCCGCTTGCGGCGGCCGATGGCAGCAGTCATGGCAGGGTCCTTGGTGCGGGGCGCTTACTCGTCGCCGGCGCTCTGGCGCTGCAGGATCGAGCTGAACTCTTCTGCGAAGGTTTCAAAGCGGACCGACATGCGCTCCACGCGGGTGGTGAAGCGGTTGTAGGCCCACACCGCCGGGATCGCCACGAACAGGCCGATGGCGGTGGCGAACAACGCTTCGGAAATGCCCGGGGCCACCGAGGCGATACCGGCCTGCTCACCGCTGTTGATCATGTCGTGCATGGTCACCATGATGCCGAACACGGTGCCGACCAGGCCCACGTACGGGGCGGTCGAGCCGATGTTGGCCAGCAGCTCCAGGCTGCGCTCGAGCTGGTCCACTTCGCGGGTGTAGGTGGTGCGCATGGCGCGCTGGGCACCTTCGAGCTGGGCCCGTCCATCCAGCCGGCGCTTGTCGCGCAGGCGGGTGAACTCGCGGAAGCCGGCTTCGAAGATCGCCTCCAGGCCGCCCACCTTGCGGTTGCGGTCGGTGGCCGAGCTGTACAGCTTGCCCAGGTCCGCGCCGGACCAGAAGCGGCTTTCGAACTCGTCGGCCTCGCGGTTGGCGGCGTTGAACACGCGCGCCTTGCGGAAGATGATCACCCAGCTGATGAACGAGCCGGCCAGCAGCAGCAGCACGATGATTTTCACCGGGATGCTGGCCTTGACCATCAGGTCCAGGTAGTTGATGCCACCGCCGTGCGCGGCCTGCGCGACCGTCTGCGCCGCAGCACTGGTCACTTCCTGCGGCAGCGCCTCGGTCACCGTGGCCTGCAGGGCCAGGAGCATTGCGATCATCCGTTGTTCCTCACTGTGCGGATACTTGAAGTTCGTAGGGTTTCAACGCGGCCAGGAGTGCATCGTCCATGCCGCGTGGTTTGAAGGTGGAGGCATCCAATGCCGCAATCCTGACCTGGGCGGTCAGCAGCGTTTCATCGCCGCGACACACGCGCTGGTCGAACACCATGCTGGCGCGTTTGCACTGCACCAGCGTGGCGGTCACCTCCAGCGCATCGTCCAGGCGCGCCGGCTTGAGGAAGTCCATGGTCATCGCGCGGACCGCGAACACCAGGCCATGCTCGGTGCGCGTGCGCTCCTGGCCGAAGCCCAGCGCCCGCATCCATTCGGTCCGAGCGCGTTCCATGAAGGCCACGTAGCGGGCGTGGTAGACCACCCCGCCAGCGTCGGTATCTTCCCAATATATGCGTGTCGGCCAACTGAACCGGGGATCAACTGCCATCGATCGCCTCGGCAAACAGGTCCGCAGGCGGGTTCTTGGGCTTCAACCCCATGTGCCGGTAGGCCTTGTGCGTGCACATGCGGCCGCGCGCGGTACGGATCAGGAAGCCCTGCTGGATCAGGTAGGGTTCGACCACGTCTTCCAGGGTGCCGCGTTCCTCGGACAGCGCCGCGGCCAGTGATTCGATGCCGACCGGGCCACCATCGAAGTAGTCGACCATGGTCCGCAGCATGCGCCGGTCCAGTTCGTCGAAGCCTTCCGGGTCGACCTTGAGCATCTGCATGGCCGCCTGCGCCACGTCCTGGTCGATGTGGCCGGCGGCCTTGACCTGGGCATAGTCGCGGACCCGGCGCAGCAGCCGGTTGGCGATGCGCGGGGTACCGCGCGAGCGCCGCGCGATCTCGGCGGCGCCGTCGGCGGTGCAGTCGATGTTGAGGATGGCCGCCGAGCGCCGCACGATCTTGGTCAGCTCGTCCGGGGTGTAGAACTCGAGCCGGTGCACGATGCCGAAGCGGTCGCGCAATGGCGCGGTGAGCAGGCCGGCACGGGTGGTGGCCCCGATCAGGGTGAACGGCGGCAGGTCGATCTTGATCGAGCGGGCCGCGGGGCCCTCGCCGATCATGATGTCGATCTGGAAGTCTTCCATCGCCGGGTACAGCACTTCCTCGACCACGGGCGAGAGGCGGTGGATCTCGTCGATGAACAGCACGTCGTGCGGCTGCAGGTTGGTCAGCAGGGCGGCCAGGTCGCCGGCCTTTTCGATGACCGGCCCCGAGGTGACCCGCAGGGCCACGCCCAGCTCGTTGGCGATCACATGGCTCAGGGTGGTCTTGCCCAGCCCCGGCGGCCCGAAGATCAGCACGTGGTCGAGCGCGTCGCCGCGGGCCTTGGTCGCCTCGATGTAGATCGACAGCTGCTCGCGCACCGGCGCCTGGCCCAGGTAATCGGCCATGCGCTTGGGGCGGATGCTGGCGTCGGTGCCCTCGTCTTCGCGGGTGGCACCGGCACCGATGATGCGGTCGTCTGTCATTCGGCAATTATGCGGCAAAAGAGGGAGGTTCGGCCGGGCTGCGTCCGGCGCCGTGCGTAGCGCCGGGCTCTGCCCGGCAAGAGCCAAGGCAACAGCCGGTGTACTGAGGGACAGCGGGATGGGCCCGCTTGCGGGGGACGGCGCACGTACGTCCTTGTAGCCTCGGTCGCGCTATCCATGGCGCTCCACGCCCCTGCAAGCGGACCCACCCCGCCTTCGCCACCACGCCGCGCGCCGCCAGGCAGGCAACCCAAAGGCTCTTCGTCACAGCTCGCGCCAAGCGCCTGGAGGAGAGCCCCCTTGGTGTTCAAGGGGGCGCGCCGAAGGCGCGGGGATCAGGTGGCATGCGCGGAACGTCGGCGCCAACGGCGACTGCGTTTCAAGGGGACGCGCCGAGGGCGCGGGGATCAGGTGGAATGCGCGGAACGCCGGCGCCAACGGCGACTGCGTTTCAAGGGGGCGCGCCGAAGGCGCGGGGATCAGGTGGAATGCGCCCGGGTCCCAAGGTTTGCGAAGCAAACCTTGGGACGCAGGTGGCGATCTGACGACGTCAGATCTCCACCTGCGCCCCCAGCTCGACGAGCCGGTTGCCGGGAATCCGGAAGAAGCCGGTCGCCGGGGCCGCGTTCCGGTGCATCAGCGCGAACAGCTTGTCGCGCCAGATCGGCATGCCGCGGTTGGCGGTGGCCACGATGGTCTCGCGGCTGGCGAAGAAGGTGGTGTCCATCGGATCGAAGTAGATGCCGCCGTGGTCGCACGAGCGCATCAGGGCCAGCGGCACGTCCGGGGTCTCCATGAAGCCGAAGCGCACGTAGATGCGGTAGAACTCATCGCCCACGGACTCGATCTTCAGGCGCTGGCCCTCCGGCGCATACGGCACCGGCAGCGTCACCACGTGCAGGAACACGTTCCGCTCGTGCAGCACCTTGTTGTGCTTGAGGTTGTGCATCAGCGCATGCGGGGCCACGGTGGGGTCGGCGGTGAGGAACACCGCGGTGCCCGGCACGCGTACCGGCGGGGCCAGCATCAGCCCGGGCAGGAAGGTATCGATGCGGATGCCGTCCTTGCGGATCTCATCGCGCAGCAGCTCGCGGCCACGCCGCCAGGTGCGCATCATGGTGAACAGCACGATGCCCAGCACCACCGGGAACCACGCCCCCTGCAGCAGCTTGGCGCCGTTGGCGATCACGAAGCCCAGGTCGATGGCGAAGAAGATCACGCACAGCGGGATGATCCAGTACCGCGAGGTCGGCCACAGCGCGCGCGCCACCAGCGCCAGCAGCAGGGTGTCGATGAGCATGGTCGCCGACACCGAGATGCCGTAGGCCACCGCCAGGTTGGACGAGCTGCGGAAGGCCAGCACCAGCCCGATCACCATCACCGCGATGCCCCAGTTGATGCCGGGGATGTAGATCTGGCCGATGGTGTCGTGCGAGGTGTGGGTGATGCGCATGCGCGGGATGTAGCCCAGCTGCATGGCCTGCCGCGACACCGAAAACGCCCCGGTGATCACCGACTGCGAGGCGATCACCGCGGCCATGGTGGCCAGGATGATCATCGGGTACAGCGCCCAGTCCGGTACCGCCTCGAAGAACGGGTTCTTGACCGCCTCCGGGTTGTTGAGCACCAGCGCGCCCTGCCCCAGGTAGTTCAGCACCAGGCACGGCAGCACGAAGAAGTACCAGGCGTGGCGGATCGGCTTGGCCCCGAAGTGGCCCATGTCCGCATACAGCGCCTCGCCACCGGTCACCGCCAGCACCACCGCGCCGAGGATGAAGATGCCGTGCCAGCCGTGCTCCATGAAGAAGCGCAGCGCCCACATCGGGTTGAACGCCTTGAGCACTTCGGGCGCATCGACGATGTTCCAGATGCCGATGGCGGCCAGCGAAATGAACCAGATCGAGGTGATCGGGCCGAACAGCTTGCCGATCTTCTCGGTACCAAAGCGCTGCACGGCGAACACCGCCAGCAGCACCACCACGGTGATCGGCACGATGAACGCATGCAGCCCGGGCGCGGCCACCTCCAGGCCTTCCACCGCGCCCAGCACCGAGATGGCCGGGGTGATCACCCCGTCGCCGAAGAACAGCGAGGCGCCGAAGATGCCCAGGATGCCGACCACGTAGGCCGAGCGCGAGCCGTTGCGCAGGGTGCGCTGGGTCAGCGCCATCAGGGCCATGATGCCGCCCTCGCCCTCGTTGTCGGCCCGCATGATGATGGTGACGTACTTGAGCGTGACCACGATGTTCAACGCCCAGAACGCCAGCGACAGCACGCCCAGCACCGTGTCGTGGTCGCTGTTGAGGCCGTAGTGCGGCGAGAACGCTTCCTTGAGCGTGTACAGCGGGCTGGTGCCGATGTCGCCGAAGACCACGCCGATGGCGCCGATCATCAGCGCCATGCCGCCGGCCGCCGGCGCGTGGCCGTGCGCGGCGTGGCCGCTGTCGTGCTGGGTGGGAGAGGGGGACATGGGGCTCCGGGCGGGCGCGGTCGGGATCAGGGAAGAGGCGGCGCGCGGCTCAGCGCAGCGCGGCCTGCAGGGCCTTACGGATGACGGTGGCGACATCGTCGCCCTCGGCGTTGGCATCGCGCGCCATGCGCGCGGCCTCGGCCGGCTTGTAGCCCAGCTGCTGCAGCGCCACGGTCGCCTCGGACACCGGGTCGGTGGCCGGCGCGGCCCCGGCGATCGGCGCTCCGCCGCCACCGAAATTGGCCGCGCGGTCGCGCAGCTCCAGCACCATGCGCTCGGCGGTCTTCTTGCCGATGCCGGGGATGCGGGTCAGCGCAGTGATGTCACCGGCCTGCAGCATGCGCGCGAACTCGTCCACGCTCACCCCGGACAGCACCGCCAGCGCGATCTTGGCGCCGATCCCGCTGACCTTCTGCACGTCGCGGAACAGCCGCCGTTCGCCCTCGCGCAGGAAGCCGTACAGCGAGACGCTGTCTTCCTTCTGCGCGTAATGGGTGAACAGCGTGACCTCGCGGCCCAGCTCGGGCAGGTCGTAGAAGGTGCTCATCGGCGCCTCCAGCTCGTAACCGACGCCATTGACGTCGACCAGCAGCCACGGCGGCGCCTTGTAGGCCACGATCCCGCGCAGACGACCAATCATGCAGTGTTCCTCATTTGCGGCTCCAGGCCATGCGGGCGTTGACGCCCAGGCGCTGCGCCGTGGCCCGTACGTGGGCGTGGGTGATGGCCACGGCCAACGCATCGGCGGCGTCGGCCTGCAGCTTGGTTTTGAGGTTGAGCATAAGCCCGACCATGTGTTGGACCTGTTGCTTTTCCGCGCCGCCGCGACCGACCACGGCCAGCTTGATCTCGGTGGCGGCGTACTCGCTCACCGGCAGGTCGCGCATGACCACGGCGGAGATCGCCGCGCCGCGCGCCTGGCCCAGCTTGAGCGCCGAATCGGGGTTGCGGGCCATGAACACCCGCTCGATCGCCACCTCGTCCGGCCGGTATTCCTCGACCAGGGCGTTCAGGCCCAGCACCAGCAGCTTCATGCGCTGGGGAAAATCGTCGGCGCCCAGCAGGACCAGCGGCAGGTGGTGCACGTGCACCACCTTGCCGGTGGCGTCGACATCAATGATGCCCACCCCGGTGCGCTGCGAACCGGGGTCGATGCCGAGGATGCGGGTCATGCGGCACGCACGCGGCCGGGCATGGCCCGGGACGAACGGCTGCGGCGGCGATGGCAGGAAACGGCTGGAGTCATCATGGTCCGCATTGTCCGCTCACCGGTCGCGCAAAGCGACCGGTGGGGCGTCCGTTCAGGCGTAGGCGTCCACGCCGAGATCGGCGTTGGAAAACACGTCCTGCACGTCGTCCAGGTCTTCGAGCATGTCCAGCAGCTTCTTGACCTGCAGGGCGGTGTCGCCCTCGACCTTGATGTCGTTGTCGGCACGGAAGGTCAGTTCGGCGTGGTCCGGGGTCAGCTTGGCCGCGTCCATCGCATCCTTGACCGCGTGGTAGCTGTCGGCGGCGGTGAGCACGTCGATCGCGCCATCCTCCGGATAGACCACGATGTCGTCGGCGCCGGCCTCGATGGCCGCTTCGGTGATGGCGTCTTCATTGGCGCCCGAGGCGAAATGCAGCACGCCCACGCGCTTGAACATGAAGGACACAGAGCCTTCGGTGCCCATGTTGCCGCCGCACTTGCTGAACGCGTGGCGGACATCGGCCACGGTGCGCACGCGGTTGTCGGTCAGGCAGTCCACGATCACGGCCACGCCACCGGGGGCATAGCCCTCGTAGCGGATCTCCTCGTATTCCACGCCTTCCAGCTCGCCGGTGGCCTTCTTGATGGCGCGTTCGATCACGTCCTTGGACATGTTCGAGGCCAGGCCCTTGTCCATGGCAACCCGCAGCCGCGGGTTGTTGTTGGGGTCGCCTCCACCGCCGCGCGCGGCAACGCCGATCTCGCGGATGATCTTGGTGAAAATCTTGCCGCGCTTCGCGTCAGACGCGTTTTTGCGGTTCTCGATCGAGGGGCCTCTACCCATGGGTGTTTCCGTGCTTGCGTGAGGAACAGGGCGCGGATTCTACCTGATCCCCCGCCTGTACCGTGTTAGCCCGGCACCGGGCTCAGGCGGCGTGGGCGGCCCGGTCGTGGCGGAACTGGCCATCGCGCAGGAAGGCGGCGGTCTGGCGCGCTGCGTCCGGGGAGAACACCAGGCCGCTGTGGCTGGCGGCGACCACGCAATGGTCGGCCAGGCCCGGCAGCTGGGTCTCGTCCAGGGCCACGGTGCCGTCGGAGGCGGTGCTGATCGCGCCCAGCAGGCTGCCCAGCCCGTGCGGCACGGAGCCGGCGATCAGGCCCACCTTGGCCCGGCCCTCCCAGGCCGGCAGGCCATCCAGCAGCAGGTCGCTGCTGCGACCCAGCGCCAGCGACCAGCCGTGTTCGGCCAGCGAGCGGGCGGTGCCACTGCCGCGCAGGGGCGAGCCGAGGCAGACCACCCGCGAGACCGGCAGGTCCGGCTGCTGCCGCAACGCTTCCAGCGCCACCAGCCCGCCCAGGCTGTGCCCGACCAGCGAGACCGGGCCGGAGCCCTTGAGGCGCTCGAGCAGTTGCGGCACGGCCACGTCGGGCCCGCCGAAGACGCTGGAGTAGCCGAAGGTATCGACGCTGAAGCCGCGGGCGCGCAGGCGCCACGCCAGCGGGCCGACCCACGCGCGGGCGTTCCAGATGCCGTGCAGCAGTAAAACGGGGGGAGTCATGGGGCGGGCCTGGAAGGGGGGACGTGCAAGGCAGGGAGCATGATGCGTCGATTCGGCGCGATGCCCCCATTAGACGAATGGACCGGCCAACGGCAAGTGAAGCCGTTGCGGTCCATTCGGTTGTGGTGCTGAACGCCGGGGGTCAGCGCGCCGGGCCGGGCGGGCGGCGCAGGATGAACTCCAGGTCGCGGACGCTGCCGACCGGGAATTCATAGGTGCCCACCTTGCTGAACCCATAGCGCGCGTAGAACCGCTGCGCGCCGAAGTTCTCCGACCACACGCCCAGCCACAGCGTGCGCGGGCCGTCGCGTTCGAGCCAGTCCAGCGCGGTTTCCAGCAACCGGCTGCCCCAGCCACAGCTCTGCTCGTCCTTGATCAGGTACAGGCGCTTGAGTTCGCGATCGCCCGGCTGCACGTCCGGGTGCGGCAGGCCGCAGGGGCCGGCCGCGGCATGGCCCACGGCCACCCCGTCCCGCTCCAGCAGCCACACCGCATAGTCCGGGTGGGCCAGGATGGTGTGCTGGCGGTCGACCGCATAGGCCTCGTCCAGGAAATCCTGCAGGTCCTGCGCAGGGTAGAGATGCCCGAAGGTCTCCACGAAGGTCCGCGTAGCGAGCACCGACAGGGTCGGTGCATCGTCGACGGTGGCGCGGCGGATGGCGTACACGGTCAGGTCCGGGCAGGCCTCAGGCCTGCGCTCCGTGGGGGGCGTCGTCTTCCTCGTCGCCCTCCTCTTCTTCTTCGTCCTCGTACTCGTCCTCGTCGCCTTCTTCTTCGTCCTCGTCCTCTTCGTCCTCGTCGAGGTCGTCTTCCTCGTCTTCTTCGTAATCTTCCACGCCGAAGTCCTCGCCATCCCAACGGCCTTCGCCGTCCTGCACGAAGGTCAAGGCCATGGCGGCGGGGTTGGTGCCCACGCGCACCAGCCAGCCACCGAACACGCGGGCGCGTTCGGTGATCAGGTTGGCGTCGGCGCCTTCATTGCCCAGCTTTTCCCACTCCAGCGAAAACGCGAACTCGCTCATTGCCTGGCTCTCCGGGTCGGTAGGTGTGGATCAGTTCTTGCGCGGGCGAACCTGGACGTGCACTTCGGCCAGTTGCTCGTCCGGGATCGGCGACGGGGCGCCGGTCATCAGGCACTGCGCACCGGTGGTCTTGGGGAACGGGATGACGTCGCGGATCGACTCGGTGCCGGCCATCAGCGCGGCGATGCGGTCGATGCCGAAGGCGATGCCACCGTGCGGCGGCGCGCCGAAACGCAGGGCATCCAACAGGAAGCCGAACTTGCCCTCGGCCTCTTCGGCGCCGATGCCCAGCAGTTCGAACACCGCGCTCTGCATGTCCGAGCGGTGGATACGGATCGAGCCGCCGCCGATCTCGTTGCCGTTGAGCACCATGTCATAGCCGCGCGACACGGCGGTCTTCGCATTGGCGCGCAGGTCGGCGATGTCGTCCACCGCCGGAGCGGTGAAGGGGTGATGCAGGGCGACGTAGCGCTGGGCTTCGTCGTCGTACTCGAACATCGGGAAGTCGGTGACCCACAGCGGTGCCCAGCCGTCGGCGACCTGGTTGAAGTCCTTGCCGGCCTTCAGGCGCAGCGCGCCCATGAAGTCGGACACCTTGTTGTAGCCACCGGCGCCGAAGAACACGATGTCGCCGTTGCCGGCCCCGACGTGGGCGACCAGCGCGGCGAAGGCGTCTTCGCTGAAGAACTTGGCGATCGGCGAGCTGACTTCGCCGTTGTCGGCGATCTTGATGTACGCCAGGCCCTTGGCGCCGTACTTGGCGGCATGCGCGGCGTACTCGTCGATCTGCTTGCGGCTCAGCGTGGCCCCGCCCGGGATGCGCAGCGCGGCGACACGGCCGTCGGCATCATTGGCGGCGGCGGTGAACACCGGGAACTCGCTGGTCTTGACCAGCTCGGCCACGTCCACCAGTTCCAGCGCGATGCGCAGGTCCGGCTTGTCCGACCCGTAGCGACGCATCGCCTCGGCCCAGGTCATGCGCGGGAAGCTGGCGGCCAGCTCCACGTCGACCACTTCCTTGAAGATGGCGCGGATCATGCCTTCCACGAAGTCCTGCACATCCTGCTCGCGGACGAAGGCGAATTCCATGTCCAGCTGGGTGAATTCCAGCTGGCGGTCGGCGCGCAGGGCCTCGTCGCGGAAGCAGCGCGCGATCTGGTAGTAGCGGTCGAAGCCGGCCACCATCAGGATCTGCTTGAACAGCTGCGGGCTCTGCGGCAGGGCGTAGAACTCGCCCGGGTGCATGCGCGCGGGGACCAGGAAGTCGCGCGCGCCTTCCGGGGTGGCCTTGGTCAGGATCGGGGTTTCGATGTCCTGGAAGCCGGTGGCGTCCAGATGGCGGCGCAGGGCCTGCACCAGCTTGATGCGGGTGCGCTGCATGCGCTGCATTTCCGGGCGGCGCAGGTCCAGGTAACGGTACTTCAGGCGGGTTTCCTCGCCCGGGTTCTCGTGGGCGTGGAACGGCAGCGGCTCGGCCTTGTTGAGGACGGTGATGGCCGTGGCGATCACTTCCACCTTGCCGGTGCGGATCTTGTCGTTGACCGCATGGCGCGCACGCACCACGCCTTCCACCTGCAGCACGTCCTCGTAGCCCAGGCTGGCGGCCACGGCGAACACGGCCGCGTTGTCGACTTCCACCGTCACCTGCACGATGCCTTCATGATCGCGCAGATCGATGAAGCACACGCCGCCCTGGTTGCGGGCAACGTCGGTCCAGCCGGCGAGGGTAACGGTTTGGCCAATCAGGGTCTCGTCGACCAGGCCACAGAAGTGGGTACGCATGGGGGTAAAGCTCCGCAGGAGAATGCCGGCACCAGGTTGCGCCGGACAGCCCTTTATTCTGCGGCGTAGCCTGCGCCGGGGCAAATCGGCCGGCGCCGCCCCCTGCCCCGCCTGGGGCCGGGCCGGGGGCTGGCGGGCATCACGCCCCGTGAACCCGCCCCCTTCCTATAGTCCGCGCACCAACGACCGCAAGGGGATGTCGCCATGAACCGTCGCCTCACGATTGCCTGCCTGGCCCTCGCACTGGGCTGCAGCGCCCCGGCCGTACAGGCCCAGATGAGCACCCGCGCCTACGCGCCCGAGAACCTGGCGCAGTTGTCCTCCAGCGACCGTTCGCGGGTGATCACCCAGGAGTACGCCGACCAGTCCAACGGCCGGCGCATCCCCGACGACCAGCTGCGCTTCTACCTGGCCCAGGTCAATTCCGGCTGGGGCTTCTCGCGGATCAAGCAGGACATCGCCACCTCGCTGACCGGTGGCGGTGGCTGGAACGGCGGCGGCAGTGGCGGCAACAACGGCACGGTGCGCTGCGAAAGCCAGAACAACCGCGAGCGCGTCTGCAACACCGGCTGGCGCAGCGCCCGGCTGTCGCGGCAGATCTCCGGCACCGCCTGCCAGGAGGGCCGCACCTGGGGCTCGCGCAACGGCACGGTGTGGGTGAGCGGCGGCTGTCGGGCCGACTTCGTCGAAGGCCGTGGCAACGGCGGCAACTGGGGCGGTGGCAACGGTGGCAGCACCGGCGGCACCATCCGCTGCGAAAGCCAGGACAATCGCGAACGCACCTGCAACACCGGCTGGCGCAATGCGACGCTGGTGCGGCAGGTGTCCGGCTCGGCCTGCGTGGAGGGCCAGACCTGGGGCGTGCGCAATGGCGCGATCTGGGTCAATCGCGGGTGCCGCGGCGAGTTCGCCGAGGCCCGCGGTGGCTGGGGTGGCGGCAATGGTGGCGGCAATGGCGGCGGCAACAGCAACTACAGCGTGACCTGCAGCAGCAACAGCAACCGCCAGCAGACCTGTGCCTGGGAAGCCCGCCAGGGCCGCCCGGTGCTGCTGCAGCAGTTGTCCGGCAGTGCCTGCGTGGAAGGCCGCAGCTGGGGCTACACCAATGGCAGCCTGTGGGTCAGCAACGGCTGCCGTGCGCGATTCGGGGTGCGTTGAGCGGTTGAAACGGGCCGGTTGGGCAGCAGCCAACCGGCAGCCAGGCCAGGAGCCGGCCAGCGGCCGGCACTAGCGTGCGGCGCTGCCCCACGGTGGCGGGGGCAGCGCGACGGGTTTGCGCAGGTCGAACTCGACCTGGAAACGCCGCCCGCCGGGCCGGGTCAGCTCGTAGACGAAGCGCTGGTCCGGCTCGATCTCCATCGCCCAGGTGTTGTGTACCGACGGCAGCATGTCGGCCTTGCGGAACATCGCCACCGAGTCGGCATCGACCGGGAAGGACTGGCGCTGCGCGGTGCCGGGTGGTGCGCTGTCGCCGCCGTACATCGTTACGGCGTCCGGGCTGCCGTCGGCATGCCGATGGTCGTGCTTCAGGCGCAGGCCGTGCTCGGTGCGGCTGATCACCCAGGTGCGCGAGTGGTCGTCGCCCACGTGGAACGGGATGCGCAGCTCATGCGCGGTGTCCTCGCAGCCCCGCACGTGCATGACCAGGCGCTTGCCGTCGAAGGGATCGGGCGCATCGGTGCGCGGTTCGTTGGCGATCACCCGGCCTTCGTAGGCCTTGCCGCAATGCGCGGCGACCGCGGCCAGGAAGGCATCGGCCGGCGCATTGGCGATGTCGTGCGGCACCGCATCGGGGTGGCGGGAACAGGCGGCCAGCGCCAGCAGGAGAACAGCGGGAGCGACGTCGGAAACATTCATGCCCCCACCCTAACGGCGCAGGACGGCCGGCGCAAACCACGGCGCCGGCCAGCGCATGCGCTCAGCGGTGCAGCCAGACCTGGCACTGCCCCACGGTCTGCACGCTGACGCCAGCGCTGTACCTGGCGATGATCTGCTGCAGGTGCGCGCTGCGCGCCGGATCGCTGCCGATGGCGTTGGGGCACTCCACCAGCGCGCCGAGCGGGAGACCCCCCAGCGCCGCATCCGACGCGGCCATCGAGGCCAGCGCGGTGGTCGGGGCCCAGTCGGGCACCATCACCGCACGCCGGCCGGCCAGGTACGGCAGCTCGGAGGACCAGTCCTGGCCGAAGCCGACGATGACGCTGTCCTCGGGCGTTGCCGCCTTGACCACGGCGGCGATCTGCGCCACCTGGCCCGGCTCGCGGGCCTCCTTCATGCGCTTGAAGTAGCTGCCCCCCAGGGTGCCCAACGACAGCAGGCACAGGAAGCCGACCAGCCAGATCGGGCGCGTCGTCTTGCCGCTGGCCTGGGCGCGCAGGATGCTCCACCACACCACCAGGCCGACGATGGAGGTGGCGAACACGATGGTGGCGGCCTGGTAGTACGGATGGGCGATGTGCAGGTTGGTGAACACCGCCACCGGCGCCAGGTAGGCCACCAGCAGCACCAGCACCGCCGCCCGGATCGGGCGCGCGCACAGGCCGACGACCAGGAACACCAGGAACACCCAGTTCGAGCCGACCGCGCCGGAGAAGCGCTTCTTGAACACCGTTCCCCACCAGGTGGCCGGGTCCAGCTTCTGCTGCAGCGTGCCGTAATTCCAGGCCGACAGCGCGCTGGAGGTGATCTCATGGCCCAACGGTGATTGCGCCTTGAGCGCGTCGGCATGCGTGAGCCACTGGGTCATCACCGCCACCACCGCCAGCGCCGACAACGCGCCCCAGGCCAACAGCGGCCACTGCCGGGCCAGCCACTGCGGGCGCCAGCCGTGCTCGCGCAACGCCAGCCAGGCGAAGGCCAGGGCAACAAACGCGGCAAACCCGAAGAACGTGGTGACCTTGACCAGCGCCGACAGTACCGCCGACAGCACCGCGACCAGGCCCAGCCCGAGCATGCGCGGATACCCCAGCGGCGCTTCGCGCAGCCGCGCCAGCGCCCAGACGAAGACCAGGCCGAAGAACACCGCGGTGGACTCGATCATCACCGATCGACCCCAGAAAAGCGCGTACGGCGAGGCGGCGAAGGCGCCGGCGATGCACAGCGCCAACGCGCGATCGGCGCGGATCGCCAGCACGACGCGGTACACCATGACCACGCAGCCAACGTGGAACACCGCCGACACCAGCCGCGCGCTGTTGTCGATCCCCATGCCAGTGGCGTTGGCCAGGATCGCGGCCAGCCACTGGTACAACGGGAACTCGAAGGGAATCGACCATGGCGCGCCGATCACCGGGGTGATGTAGCTCAACACCGGGAAGCCACGCGCGATCCAATCGATGGACAGCGCCGTCTGGGTCTGGCGGAAACCGGACGCGTCCACCGGCGGCATCGACCAGCCGTAGACGAGCAGCGCCACCAGCATGACCGCGGCGAAGTACAGCAGGATCTTGCCCGGCACGTGGCTGCGCTTCGAATCGATGTCCTGGATCACACCTGCTACTCCTGTTGAACCACCCGGCAGGCCGGGAGAAGAAAATGACAAAGGCCGGCACGCAGGCAACGGCCGCGCGGGGCCCGCGGAGTTTCCAGCGTTCATCCCGGCAGCGCAACCCGCACGCGACGCGTGCGTCGCCCCACGCTGGCGCAGCCTTCAAGTGGGCTGTGGTAGGGTGGATCAGGTGTTCGCTTTTTCATTTCCACCGAGGCTGCCCGCATGTGGCGGCTGACCGCCCTGCTCTGCGGCGTCGCGTTGCTCCTCACGGGCAGCGGGCTTCTGGGCACCCTTCTGGCGGTACGCGGCGGCCAGGCCGGGTTCGGCGCCGGCACGCTGGGGCTGGTGATGTCCGGCTACTTCGCCGGGTTTTTCGTCGGCACCTTCTTTGCGCCCTCGCTGATCGGCCGGATCGGGCATATCCGCGCCTTCGCCTTCTTCGCCGCCCTTGCCGCGATCGCGGTGCTGCTGCATCCGCTGTGGATCAATCCGCTCGGTTGGGGCGTGCTGCGCGTTGCCACCGGCATCGCGCTGGTCGGGTTGTACACCGTCATCGAGAGCTGGCTCAACGCCGAACCGGAGCCGGCCCGGCGCAGCCGTGCGTTCTCGCTGTACATGGTGGTCAACCTGTCGGCGTTGGCGCTGGGCCAGGTGCTGTTGATGCTGGGCGACGCCAGCGCGATGGCCATGTTCATGCTGACCGCGATCCTGATCTGCGCGGCGGTGTTGCCGGTGACCGCGACCCGGCTGCGGCAACCGGAGGTGCCGGTGGTCACCCGCCTGGCGCTGCGCCGGTTGTATGCGATGGCGCCGGTGGCCACCGTCGCGGCGGGCCTGTCCGGGCTGGCGATGGGGGCGTTCTGGGGGCTGCTGCCGGTGTATGCAGGCGCGGTGGGCCTGGACCGCAACGGCGTGGCCTTGTTCATGCTCACCGCGATCCTGGGCGGCGCGTTGCTGCAATGGCCACTGGGCCACATCAGCAACGGCCACGACCGCCGCAGCGGGCTGGTGGCGCTCAGCCTTGCCGCCGCCGGCATCGCCGTGGTCGCCTCGCTGCCGATGATCCAAGTGCAGACCCACCTGCTGTTCGGGTTGTTCTTCCTGTATGGCGGGCTCGCCTTCGCGCTGTATCCGTTCGCGGTGGCGCACATGCTCGACTACCTGCCGCGCGCGCACCTGCTGTCGGGTTGCTCCAGCCTGCTGCTGGTGCACGGCGTGGGCGCCGCGCTTGGCCCGGCGCTGGCCGGCGCGGCGATGCAGCGCTTCGGGCCGGCCGCGCTGCCGCTGTATTTCGCGCTGGTGCTGGTGGCGCTGGCCGCGTTCACCACCGCCCGCCTGCTGCGCTTCCAGCGCCTGCGCACGCACCCGGTCGGGTTCCGGCTGATGCTGCGCACCACGCCCTCGGCGCTGGAAATGATGCCCGAAACCGATGCCGGCCCACCGCCGGACACCCCCTCTCCCCTCCGTTCCGATAAGGAAGTGCATTGACTGTATCGACACCGACCCCTGCGATTCCCACCCGTACACCGCCGGCCCGGCCGGCACCGCACCTCATCCTCGCCACCGACCTGGATGGCACCTTTCTCGCCGGCGATGCCGCCGCGCGTCATCGCCTGTACCGGCTGGTCGACCAGCATCCCGGTATCGCCCTGATCTTCATCACCGGCCGCGGCCTGGAAGCGGTGATGCCGCTGCTCTCCGACCCGGCCATTCCGCGCCCGGACTACGTGGTCTGCGATGTCGGCGCCACGGTGGTCGACGGCCGCACCCTGCAGCCGCTGCAGCCCCTGCAATCGATGATCGACGCGCACTGGCCCGGCGAACAGGCCGTCGCGGCGGCGATGCGGCCGTTCACTGCGCTGCAGCGCCAGGATGTGCCGCAGGAACGCCGCTGCTCGTATTTCTGCGATCCACAGACGCTGGCGCCCCTGCGCTCGCAGATCCAGGCGGCCGCACAGGCGCTGGGCTGCGATGTGCTGTATTCGGCCGACCGCTACCTGGACATCCTGCCGCCGGACACCGACAAGGGCCGCACCCTGGCCGCGCTTGCGCGCCTGCTGGAACTGCCGCGCCACCGCATCCTGGTGGCCGGCGACACCCTCAACGACCTGTCGATGTATACCTCCGGTTTCCGCGGCGTATGCGTGGGCGATTCGGAGCCGGCACTGACCGCGGCGACCGCCGACCTCACGCACACCTTCCACGCGCAGGCGCCCGGCTGCGGCGGCATTCTCGAAGCGATCGAACACTTCGGCCTGCTAGCCGCCGACGATGCCTTCCTGTACCCACCGGTGCAGGCGCGTGCCGACGGTGCCGACCTGGTGATGGTCTACCACCGCATGCCGTTCGATGAAGTCATGGAAGACGGCGTGCTGGTGCAACGCCCGCCGCGCTCGCCGAACGGCATCATTCCCTCGCTGCTGAGCTTTTTCGAAGGCGGTCAGAAAGGCTCGTGGGTTGCGTGGGGGATCGACGAGCCCAAGCGCGGCCCGTTCCAGACCCACATGGCCGTGGACGCCGAGCGCTACCCCACCCTGACCGCCGCACGCGTGCCGCTGAGCAAGCAGGAGGTGGACATCTTCTACAAGCGCTTCTCCAAGGAAGCGTTCTGGCCGATGCTGCATGTGTTCTGGGAACGTGCGCGCTTCCGCGAAGACGACTGGCAGGTGTTCCTCAAGGTCAACCGCAAGTTCGCCGAGGCCACCGCCGCCGAAGCCGCGCACGGGGCCACCGTATGGATCCACGACTACAACCTGTGGATGGTGCCGGCCACGCTGCGCGAGCTGCGCCCGGACCTGAAAATCGCCTTCTTCCACCATACCTACTTCCCTTCGGCCGACGTGTTCAACGTGGTGCCGTGGCGGCGCGAGATCATCGGCAGCCTGTTGTCGTGCGACTACATCGGGTTCCACATCCCGCGCCAGGTGGAGAACTTCGTGGACGTGGTGCGCGGTGCGGTACCGACGGAGCGACTGGCCTGGGAAAGCTGCGCGCCGCGCTTCCTCACCTACGGCTGCGCGGTGGGCCTGGACACCATGACCACGCGCCTGCGCGTGGGCGACCGCGAGATCGCGCTGGGCGCGCACCCGGTCGGCACCGACCTGCGCCGCATCCATAGCGTGCTGGCCCGCAGCGATGTGCGCAACGACATCTTCAAGCTGCGACGTGAGATCGGCGCGCGCAAGCTGGTGCTGTCGGTGGAGCGGCTGGATTACACCAAGGGCACGCTGGCCAAGCTGGAAGCGTTCGAGCGCCTGCTCGAACAGCACCCCGAGCGCCAGGGCAAGGTCACCCTGCTGATGGTATGCGTGCCGGCGGCCCGCGAAATGACCGTGTATCGCACGCTGCAGAACCAGATCGAACAGGCGGTGGGCCGCATCAACGGCCGTTTTTCACGCCTGGACTGGACCCCGGTGCGGTTCTTCGCCCAGGCATTGCCGTTCGAGCAGGTGGTGGCGCATTACGCGGCCGCGCAGGTGATGTGGATCACCCCGCTGCGCGATGGGCTCAACCTGGTGGCCAAGGAATTCGTCGCCACCCACGGCATCGAAGGCAGCAGCGGCGTGCTGGTGCTGAGCGAATTTGCCGGCGCGGCGGCCGAACTCAAGGGCGCGGTGCTGACCAATCCGCACGATCCGGCCGACCTCACCGCCGGGCTGCTGCAGGCGCTGTCGATGCCCGACGAGGAAGCCACCGGTCGCATGCGCCAGCTGTTCGGCAGCGTGGAGTATTACGACGTGGACCGCTGGGGCCGCGATTTCCTGGAGGCGGTACGCACCAGCCACGCCGAGGCGTAACCCGGCCCGGGCGTGGCTGACGCCGGCCTGCGGCGGGCATCAGCCCCCTGCGCGGATGCGTTGCTCGGCGAGCACGGCCACCTGGCGCAGCACGTCGTTGCGGCCGGCATCGTCCACGGTGGCGCCCTGCAGGTAGCTGGTCAGCACCCACGGTGCGCCGCCGGCCACGGGCCACAGGATCGCGATGTCGTTGGTGGTGTCTTCGCCATTGCTCCCGGTCTTGTCACCCACCCGCCACGCCTTGGACAGGCCGGCGCGAAAGCGCGCGTCACCGGTTTCGTTGTCGATCAGCCAATCGGCCAGTTGCTGGCGGGAGGCCGGCGCCAGCACCGGCCCCAGTACCAGGCGGTGCAGGCTGGCGGCCATCGCCGCCGGGCTGGTGGTGTCGCGCGGATCGCCCGGCGCAAAGCGATTCATGTCCGGCTCCAGCCGATCGTTGCGGGTCACCGCATCGCCTGTGTCCCGCAGGAAGCGGGTCACCGCCGGTGGCCCACCGACCACGCCGAGCAGCAGGTTGGCCGCCGGATTGTCGCTGGTGACCATCGTGGCCCGGCACAGGTCGCGCACGCTCAGGTCCTTGCCGATATGCCGGGTGGTGACCGGTGCATGCGAGAGCATGTCCTGCTGGCGCACCGGCACCCGCCGATCCAGCGCCAGCGCACCGGCATCCGCCTGGTGCAGGACGGTCGCGCACAACGCGAACTTGAAGGTGCTGCACATCGGGAAGCGCTCGTCCTGGCGGTGGCCGATGCGCTGCCCGCTGCCGGTATCCAGCAGGGTCACGCCGAGGCGACCGCCGCTGGCGGCCTCCAGCGCCGCGAAGTCCTTGGCGGCCGCCACCGGCGCGGGCGCGACGGGCGGCACCTTGGCGAGCGCGGATGCGGCCAGCGCCGAGGCAGCGGCGGCCCCGGTCCAATGCAGGAACTGTCGTCGAGCGAGCATGTGGGATCTCCAAGGGGAGGCGGAAGTATTCACGCCGTGGCCGCGACGAACCAGCGAGCATTTTCAGGGAGAGCCATTAGCCAGGATAATGTCTTGCCGCAGTGGACGCGGCGGCGCTGGATCGAGAGCGTGACCCTATCGCCCCCGGGCGGGTGCAGGTCGCCGAATCAATGCGATCATCCATCATCCCTTCTCACGGCTCGCCCATGATCCGCCCCCAGCTGCCACTCAACGCACTGCGTGCCTTCGAGGCGGCCGCGCGCCACCAGAACTTCACCCGAGCCGCGCTCGAGCTGTGCGTCAGCCAGGCGGCGCTGAGCCACCAGATCCGGGCGCTGGAGGACCGCCTCGGGGTGTCGCTGTTCAACCGGCTGCCACGCGGGGTGGCGCTCACCGACGAAGGCGCGCGACTGTATCCGGTGCTCAACGAGGCGTTCGACCGCATCGCCGTGAGCCTGGACCGGTTCGTCGGCGGGCACTTCCGCGAGGTCCTCGGGGTGGGCGTAGTCGGCACGTTTGCCACCGGTTGGCTGCTGCCACGCCTGGCGGGCTTTGCCGCCCTGCACCCGGACATCGAGCTGCGCGTGCAGACCCACAACAACCGCATCGACCTGGCCGGCGAGGGCCTGGACATGGCCATCCGCTTCGGCGATGGCGACTGGCAGGGCCAGGTCTGCACGCCCGTGCTGGACGCACCGTTCGCGCCGCTGTGCGCACCCGCGGTCGCGCGCGCGCTGCGGCATCCGCGTGACCTGGCCAACGTGACGCTGCTGCGGTCCTATCGCAGCGACGAGTGGCCGCGTTGGCTGCAGGTCGCGGGGGTGGCCGAACTGGAGGCGCGCGGGCCGGTGTTCGATTCCTCGTTGACCCTGGCCAGCGCGGCGGCGTCCGGGGCTGGCGTGGCCCTGCTGCCGCTGAAGATGTTCGAGCAGGACCTGGCGCAGGGGCGGCTGGTGCAGCCGTTTACGCCGACGCTCGAGCTGGGGCGGTACTGGCTGACGCGCTTGCGCTCACGCGCCGAGAGCGACGCCGCGCGTCGGTTCCGGGCATGGTTGGAAACACAGGATCCCACGCGCTGAACCGCGCAGGGCCACGCCATGCGTGGCCGGCGCAACGCCGCCGCCCGGCGCATCCACGCATGGCGTGGATCTACGCAGGATGCGGCACGTCCCCACGTGCCGCATCACCCACCGCGATCAGGCGTCCAGCAATTCCATCCACGCCTGCTCGGCCTTGCCGAGCAGGGTGGCGGTCGCTTCGCGGTCACGGCCAAGCACGGCCATGCGGGTCGCATCGGCGTAATTGGCGGGGTCGGCCAGCTGGCGGTCCAGGTCGGCCAACAGGGCTTCCAGTTCGCCCACCTTGGCTTCGGCAGCGGCCAGCTTGTGCGGGTTGGCCGGCTTCCGGGCCGGCAGCGGCGGCGTCGGCGGCGCCGGTTCCGGCGCGGCGGCGGCCATCTTTTGCTTGGTGCCCTGTGCGGCGGGCCGCGAGCGCAGCCACGCCGCATACGCGTCCAGGTCGCCGTCGAACGGCTCGACCACGCCATCGGCCACGCGCCAGAAGGTGTCGCAGACCAGGCCGATCAGGTGGCGGTCATGCGAGACCATCACGATCGCGCCCTCGAAGTCGGCCAGCGCTTCGGCCAGCGCTTCGCGCATTTCCAGGTCAAGGTGGTTGGTCGGTTCGTCGAGCAGCAGTACGTTGGGCTGCTGGTAGGCGATCAGCGACAGGGCCAGGCGCGCACGCTCGCCGCCGGAGAAGCCATCCACCGGTTCGAACGCACGATCCCCGGCGAAATTCCACTTGCCGAGGAAATCGCGGAAGGTCTGGTTCGGTGCATCCCGGTCCAGGTCGCGGAAGTGCTCCATCGGCGACTGGCCTTCGTGCAGCGACTCCACCGTGTGCTGGGCGAAGTAGCCGATGCGCAGGTCCGGGTGCGCGGCGCGCTCGCCACTCAGCGGGGCCAGCTCACCGACAAGCGTCTTCACCAGCGTGGTCTTGCCCGCGCCGTTCGGGCCCAGCAGGCCGATGCGCTGGCCGGCTTCCAGGCCGAAGCCCACGTTGTGCAGGATCACCGAATCGGCGCCGTAACCGGCGTCGACGTGGTTGAGGCGGATCAGCGAGAACGGCAGCTTGGCCGGCGGCGAGAACTCGATGCGGAACTCGCGCTCGGCGCGCACCGCCTCGGTACCGGCCAGCTTGGCCAGGCGCTTCATGCGGCTCTGCGCCTGGGCGGCCTTGCTGGCCTGCGCCTTGAAGCGGTCGATGAAGCTCTGCAGGTGGGCGCGCTCGGCCTGTTCCTTGTCGTGCGCGATCTGCTGCTGGCGCAGCTGCTCGGCGCGCTGGCGCTCGAAGTCGGTATAGCCGCCCGGGTACAGCTTGGCGCCACCGCCATGCAGGTGCAGCGTGTGGGTGGCCACGTTGTCGAGGAACTCGCGGTCATGCGAGATCAGCAACAGGGTGCCCGGGTACTTGAGCAACCACTGTTCCAGCCAGAACACCGCGTCCAGATCGAGGTGGTTGGTCGGTTCGTCGAGCAGCAGCAGGTCGCTGGGCATCATCAGCGCGCGCGCCAGGTTCAGGCGCACGCGCCAGCCGCCGGAGAACGAGGACACGGCCCGCGAGTGCGTCTCGGCCGGGAAGCCCAGGCCGTGCAGCAGCTTGCCCGCCCGCGCTTCGGCGTCATAGGCGCCGATCTCGGCCATCTTCTGGTGCGCGGTGGCGACCGCCTCCCAATCTTCGCGCGCGGCCGCATCGGCCTCCATGCGCATGACGGCGGCCACCTCGGTGTCGCCCTCCAGCACGAACTGCAGCGCCGGATCGGGCAGCGACGGGGTTTCCTGGGCGACGCTGGCGATGCGGACCTTGCCGGGCAGGTCGACATCACCCTTGTCCGCCTCCAGCTCACCCTTCACGGCGGCGAACAGGCTGGACTTGCCGGCCCCGTTGCGGCCGACCACGCCGACGCGGTACCCCGCGTGCAGGGTCAGGTCGACATTGGACAACAGCAGCCGCTCGCCACGGCGCAAGGCGAAGTTACGAAGGGAAATCATCTTGGGGGGTCCATATAACGGAATGGAATGTGCTGGTAAGCACCCTTCCTGCGACGTAATTCTAACGTTAACGAATACTTGACGCGCCCCGGGATGCGCGGCAGGTCTCGTTCTCTCTCCCACGACCCTGCCCGCGCTTCCCCGGGACCCTCCCGTTGAACCCGCCAACTGACCTGCATATTCACGTAAATGGTTGCTGCTGCAACGTTTTTTGGATTATGGCAGGCATTTGACAAGCGATGAATATCCCGTTAATTCGTTTATTGCGCACCGCAACACCCGCCTTCGCCGACCCCGCCCCACCCCGTCGCGATGTCGTTCCGGTGCCGCGCCATTCCTACCGGAGCCCCACCCTGATGAACCGCAAGACCAGTACGCTCGCCGCCGCCGTCGCTGTCGTCCTCGGCGCGTCCAGCTTCGCCGCCCTGGCCCAGGACGCGCCCGCGCGCACCGCGGCCAATACGCTGGACACCATCATCGTCACCGGCACCCGGGTGGCCGACCGCACCGTGGCCGAGTCGCAGTCCCCGATCGACATCATCACCCCCGAAGCCCTGCAGTCCACCGGCACCACCGAGCTGGCCACCGCACTGGCGCGTGCCCTGCCCTCGCTGAACTTCCCGCGCCCGGCGCTGACCGACGGCACCAGCGGCATCCGCCCGGCCCAGTTGCGCGGCCTCTCCCCGGACCAGGTGCTGGTGCTGGTCAACGGCAAGCGCCGGCATACCTCGGCGCAGATCAACGTCAACGGCAGCATCGGCCGCGGCTCGTCGGCAGTGGACATCAATGCGATCCCGATCGCGGCCATCGAGCGCGTGGAAGTGCTGCGCGACGGCGCCTCGGCCCAGTACGGCTCGGACGCCATCGCCGGCGTGGTCAACATCGTGCTCAAGGGCTCCGCCTCCGGCGGCAGCCTGGCCGTGGATGCGGGCCAGTACTCGGCCGGCGACGGCAACAAGTACCAGATCTCCGGCGATGCCGGGATCGGTTTCGCCGACGGTCGCGGCAGCGTGCACGTGGCCGGGCAGATCCTGCAGCAGGATGAAAGCAACCGCGCCGGTCCGTACCTGGGCACCACGCCCAACACCGGCAACTTCCCCGATATCGGCCAGAAGACCTTCGTCGTGGGCGACCCGCAGGTGGACGCCACCGCCGCGTCGGTCAACGCCAGCTTCCAGTTCAACGACCATGTCTCGGCCTATGCCACGGCGATGGCCAGCAACCGCGACATCACCTCGTTCGCGTTCTACCGCTCGCGCACCAACAGTGGCCAGGGCGCGCTGCTGGCGCAGACCTATCCGGACGGCTTCGTGCCGCAGATCAACCAGTACTCCAAGGACCGCTCGCTGGTGGCCGGGGTCAAGGGCGACACCGACAACGGCTGGACCTGGGACGTGAGCGCCAACCACGGCGAGAACACGATCGACTTCCACACCCGCAACAGCATCAACTACAGCCTCGGCCTGACCAGTCCGCGTTCGTTCTACGACGGTGCGCTGAAGTACACCCAGGACATCGTCAACGCCGATCTGACCAAGTCGCTGGACTGGGGCCTGGCCTACCCGGTCACGCTGTCCTTCGGCGGTGAGTACCGCCGCGAGAAGTGGGAACAGTCCGCCGGTGAAGCCAATTCGTACTTCGGCAGCGGCGCGCAGGGCTTCGGTGGATTCACCCCGCTCAACGCAGTGTCCAACGATCGCCACAACTACGCGGTGTATGCCGGGCTGGAGGCAGACCTCACCGACAAGTTCTCGGCCGGCCTGACCGGTCGCTACGAAGACTACTCGGACTTCGGCGACAAGTTCTCCGGCAAGCTGTCGGCGCGCTACGCGTTCACCGACAAGGTCGCCCTGCGCGCCACCGCGTCCTCCGGCTTCCGCGCGCCGTCGCTGGCCCAGCAGAGCTACCAGGCGGTAACCAGCACGATCGTCAACGGCGCCTTCGTCGAACGCGGCACCTTCCCCACCACCAGCCAGGCCGCGCAGGCATTGGGGGCCAGCCCGCTCAAGGCCGAAAGTTCCACGTCCTACAGCCTGGGCCTGGTGCTGCAGCCGGTCGAGCGTCTGTACCTGACGGTGGATGCGTACCAGATCGACATCGACGACCGCATCGTGCTGTCCACCAACATCACCACCAATGCGGCGGCCAACTCGCTGCTCAGCGGGCTGGGCCTGCCGGGCGTCACCGCGTTCTCCTACTTCACCAACGGCGTGGATACCCGCACCCGTGGCGTGGATGCGGTGTCCAGCTACAGCATTCCCTTCAGCGCCAGCACCCTGGAACTGACCGCGGCCTACAGCTACAACGAAACCGAGGTGAAGAAGTTCATCGCCTCGCCGCCGGTGTTCGGCACGCTGGGCATCACCCAGTCGCTGATCGGTCGCGATGAGATCGGCCGCATCGAGGACAGCTACCCGCGCGACAAGACCATCCTCAGCGGCACCTGGCGCAGCGACCATTGGGACCTGAACCTGGCCGCCACGCGCTACGGCAGCTTCACCGTGCGCAACTCGGCCACCGCACTGCGTGACCAGACCTACGACGCCTCGTGGGTGCTGGACGCGTCGGTCAGCTACAAGCCGAGCGAGAACTGGGCACTGACCCTGGGCGCGGACAACCTGCTGGACGAGTACCCCGACCGCACCGTGGACCTGCAGAACTCCACCTGGGGCATGTTGCCGTACAGCAACTACTCGCCGTACGGGTTCAATGGCGCGTACGTGTATGGCCGCGTGACCTACAAGTGGTAAGTACCTCTGCCTGATGACCACCATGCCCCGGTACGCCGGGGCATGTGCGTTTGGGCCGTGCAAATACGGGGATCTGCGCATTCATCGCTCCGCCCGTCCTTTGTCCGGGACAGCGCATCACCTGACCATGGGGACATACCAGCATCGCCGCACGCAGTGTTTGCCCGGATCGGCCGCATCGGTGAAAATCGGGACATCCCCTATTTCTGCGAGCCCCGATGCACCATGACACCGACCTGATCAACATCGTCGCCGTTGGCCTTGGGCTCGCCTTCATCCTGGGCGCGCTGGCCAACAAGCTGCGTTTGTCTCCCCTGGTCGGTTATCTGGTTGCGGGCATCTGCGTAGGGCCGTTCACCCCTGGCTTCGTGGCCGACCAGGCGCTGGCCAACCAGCTGGCCGAGATCGGGGTGATGCTGCTGATGTTCGGCGTCGGCCTGCATTTCTCGCTGAAGGACCTGATGGAGGTCAAGGCGATCGCCATCCCGGGTGCGATCGGCCAGATCCTGGTCGCCACCCTGCTCGGCTGGGGCTTGGCCGCGTTGATGGGCTGGCCGGTGATCTACGGCGTGGTGTTCGGTTTCTCGCTGGCCACCGCCAGTACCGTGGTGCTGCTGCGCGCGATGGAAGAACGGCGCCTGCTGGAAACCACGCGCGGCAAGATCGCGATCGGCTGGCTGATCGTGGAAGACCTGGCCTGCGTCCTGGCCCTGGTGATGATGCCGGTCCTGGCCGGCGTGTTCGGCCCGGATGCGGCCAATGAAACCCATACCGTCGGCAGCGTGCTGGCCAGCATCGGCTGGACATTCGTGCAGCTGGGCCTGTTCGTGGCGGTGATGCTGGTGGTCGGGCGCCGGGTGATCCCGTGGATCCTCGAGCGCATCGCCGGTACCGGCTCGCGCGAGCTGTTCACCCTGGCCGTGCTGGCGATCGCGCTGGGCGTGGCCTTCGGCTCGGCGATGCTGTTCGGGGTGTCGTTTGCGCTCGGTGCATTCTTCGCCGGCATGCTGCTCAACGAATCGGAGCTGAGCCACAAGGCGGCCAATGATTCGCTGCCGCTGCGCGATGCGTTCGCGGTGCTGTTCTTCGTCTCGGTGGGCATGCTGTTCAATCCGGCGATCCTGATCGAGCACCCGTGGCAGGTACTGGCGACCGCGGCGATCATCATGTTCGGCAAGTCCGCCGCCGCGTTCGTGATCGTGCGCGCGTTCGGGCACCCCACCGGCACCGCGCTGACCATTTCGGCCAGCCTGGCGCAGATCGGCGAATTCGCCTTCATCATCGCCGGCCTCGGCGTGACCCTGAAGATCCTGCCGCCCACCGGCCAGGCGCTGGTGCTGGCCGGTGCGCTGATCTCGATCATGCTCAACCCGCTGGTGTTCGGGCTGCTCGACCGTTGGCTGGCCAAGCACCAGGAAACCACCCCGACCGCCGTCGAGATCGAACTGCCGCCCGGGCCGTCGCTGGACCTGCACGACCACGCCATCGTGATCGGCTACGGCCGTGTCGGCAGTGCGCTGGCCCAGGTACTGCGCGATCGCGGGGTACCGGTGCTGGTGATCGACGACAACAAGGAACACGTGGCCGAGGCGCACGCGGCCGGCCTGCCCGGCATCCGCGGCAGTGCCGCCTCGGACAAGGTGCTGGCCGAGGCCCATCCCGAGCGCGCCAAGATCGCGGTGCTGGCCATCCCGCAGCCGCTGGAAGCGGGCGAAACCCTGGCCAAGCTGCGCGCGCTCAACCCGGGGCTGACCCTGCTGGCCCGCGCGCACAGCGATGCCGAAGTGAAGCATCTGCTCGAGCACGGCGCCGACGGCACGGTGATGGCCGAACGCGAACTGGCGTATTCGCTGGCCGAGATGGTGATGGCCACCCCGCCGTACCGCACTCTGGGCAAGCACAGCATCCCGGTGGTGTGAGGGATCACCAAGGCAATGCCCCGTCCACGCGTGGCGTGTCTACGCCCGCGCATGGATCCGCGCCGTGCGTGGATGCCGTTTTCTCAGGTGCCAGGGCGCTCCACCGGCACGCAGATATCGGCACGCAGGATGGCCTCGGGCACCTCTTCCGGGTCATCCAGGTAGTGGTAGTAAAGCTCCGCATCGCGGAGCACGTGGCCGCTGTCGGGCAGCCAGTCCCGCAGCAGTGTGTCCGTAGCCACCTCCAGGCGTGCGTAGCGGCCCACGTGGCGCAGCACTGCATACGCGCCCCCACCCAGCGTCAGTGTCTGCAGCGGGTCCGGTAGCGCCTGCGGCGTGCGCCCAAAGCCCATGCCGCAATCGAACACGCACTCGCCCGCCGGCACATCGCGGTGATCGGTGCGCGCAATGCCCACCAGGTGCTGCAGCTGCTCGGCCCAGCCCTGCTCCGCCGCCCAGGCAAAGACCTCGCCAAATGCCTGGTCCAGATCCTCGAACGCACCTTTCCGGCGCAGCGCCACCACATCGAAGGGTTCCAGCGTGGTCACCGTCACCCGCAACGGCACCCGCTCGTCAGCCTGGTCGCCGACCGGCAGCGACAGCTGCTGCTGCCAATGGCTGCGCAGCCCGGCATCCTCGCGCAGCGCACTCGGCGTGGCATCCAGCGCCTGGCGACAGGCACGGGCCAGCGCCTGCGGACTTTCATAGCCGACGTTCAAGGCGACCTCGGTCACCCGGCTCTCCGCGTGGCCGAGCAGCTGCAGCGCCTGCAGCAACCGCAGGCGGGCCACCGTGCGCCCGGGCGTCTCGCCGGTCAGCGCGCGGTACAGTCGATGGAAGTGGAACGGTGACTGGTGCGCGATCGCGGCCAGTGTCTCCAGATCCGGCAAGGGATCGCCCGCACGCAGGCACGCTTGCAGATGGGCGATGACGCGGTCGATACCGTGGCGTTGGCGGACCTGGGCGATGCGGCTCATGGCGGGCTCCCTCTCAAGGTGACGCTCAGGGTGCGTCATCCCATGGGCCGCCGCGTGGCCGATCTTGCGGAGTTGGGGGAACGCCAGCCGATGCTAACCCCGCCGGTAGCGCCACGCCATGCGTGGCTGCACCTTCGTCCGTCACCGCCCAGCCACGCGTGGCGTGGCGATACCCCCATTGCAGGAACGGCACGGTTTGGAGGGAAAAACCCCACGACGGCCGGCCCGCACCGGCCGCCGTGGGTCCCGCCTCTACGCCTTGGACAGGGCCTGGGCCAGGTCGGCCAGCAGGTCGTCGATGTGTTCGATGCCGATGGACAGGCGAACGGTGTCTTCACTCACGCCGGCTCTCTGCAGCTCGGCCGCATCCAGTTGCCGGTGCGTGGTGGAGGCCGGATGCGTGGCCAGCGACTTGGCATCGCCAAGGTTCACCAGCCGGGTGAACAACTGCAGTGCATCCAGGAAGCGCGCGCCGGCCGCACGCCCGCCGGGCAGGCCAAAGGTGAGCACGCCGGAGCCGTGGCCGCGCAGGTACTTCTGCACCAAGGCATGCTCAGGGTGATCGGGCAGCGCCGCGTAGTTCACCCAGTCGACCTTGGCGTGGTCGCGCAGGAACGCGGCCACCGCCAGCGTGTTGGCGTTGATCCGGTCCATGCGCAGCGCCAGCGTCTCGATGCCTTGCAGGATCAGGAAGGCATTGAAGGGCGAGATCGCCGCACCGGTGTTGCGCAGCGGCACCACACGTGCGCGCCCGATGTACGCCGCCGGGCCAAGCGCCTCGGTGTAGACCACGCCGTGGTAACTCACGTCGGGCTCGTTCAAGCGCGGGAAGCGCTGCTTGTGCTCAGCCCACGGAAAGCGTCCGGAGTCGACGATCGCCCCGCCCAGGCTGGTGCCATGGCCGCCCAGGTACTTGGTCAGCGAATGCACCACGATGTCGGCACCGAAGTCGAACGAGCGCTGCAGGTACGGGGTGGCCACGGTGTTGTCGACGATCACCGGCACCCCATGCGCATGGGCGATCCTGGCCACCGCTTCGATATCGGTGATGTTGCCGCGCGGATTGCCGATCGACTCGACGAACACCGCCTTGGTGCGTTCGTCGATCAGCGCGGCGAAGGCGTCCGGGTCGTCGTAGGCGGCGAAGCGGGTCTGGATGCCGAACTGCGGCAGGGTATGCGCGAACAGGTTGTAGGTGCCGCCATACAGCGCGCTGGAGGAGACGATGTTGTCACCGGCTTCGGCGATGGTCTGGATCGCGTAGGTGATGGCGGCCTGCCCCGAGGCCAGCGCGAGTGCGCCGATACCGCCTTCGAGCGCGGCGATGCGCTGCTCCAGCACGTCGGTGGTGGGGTTCATGATGCGCGTGTAGATATTGCCCGGCACCTTCAGATCGAACAGGTCCGCACCGTGCTGGGTATCGTCGAAGGCATAGGCCACGGTCTGGTAGATCGGCACCGCCACCGCGCGGGTGGTGGGGTCCGGGGTGTAGCCGCCGTGGACGGCGATGGTTTCCGCCTTCCACTGCGGTGCTGGGGCCTGCCCTTGACTACCGTGCTCTGCCATCACGCCTCCTCCGGTTGAATGCGGACGATAGCGCAGCACAGCACCGCCGCACGCGTCGGCTCATGCCGATTACGCATGGGCTTGTAAGCGGCGGTGATCTACGCTCCGGCCGGCACCGCTGCATCAGGGACAGGGGTGCTGCGCTTCCTTCTCATTGCAGACCTTCACCTGGCCGAGGTAACGCACCCAGGTGGTCATCTGCTCGCGATCCGGGACGAAACGGAAGGCCTTCTGCACCACGTACAGACTGGCCTGGCCCTGGATGCCCTTGAGCCAGGTGTACTCCGGCTTGCCTGTCTGCGCGTTGTTGGGGCAGATCATCTGCGCCACCGCAATCGGATAGCCGTTCTCCACGTCCTCAAGGATCAAGGTCACGCTGGCCTCCGGGCAGGCCTGCATCCAGCCCTTGCCGATGATGTCCAGAAATTCGCGCGGCGGCACGTGCGCCGAGTCGCGGAACTGCTGCACGGTGAGCAATTCCGTCCAGTGCTGCACGTCCTCCCCCTTGGGAACGAACTCGAGGATCCGGTTGCCGGAGCCGGGCTGGGTCGCCTCATAGCCCTGCACATAGTCCGCGGTGGTGGGGCGCAACAACACTTCGGAACTTGCTGCGGTGGCGGCCTCCTGTGCGTGGGCCGTTGCCAGCATCGACAAGAGAGTGGCAAGGCAGCCGGCGAGGGGCAACGTGCGAGACATGGGCAATCCTTGTGGAGTGAATATCCGTGCTGATCCTCAGCGGCCTGGAAACCACGGGCCAGTGGGGCGAAGGAAGCGTAGCGCGGCAAGGGGGGATGCAGGGGAAACCGCGTCTCGCAGGGCGCAATTTCAGAGATTCCCTACCCTTCTGCCGGCTTGGAATCGCGCACAATTCTCTCGACAAGCCTGACATCGAACAGGGTGGGCACAGCCCCGTCCCGGAGTGGCAATGAACGCAACTGCCCCAGTGGTTCAAAGAGTGCGGCGCCGCCTGAGCACGGGCGCAGTCGTGTTGGCCGCTCTTCTGCTAGCAGGCTGCTCTGAGCCAACGTATCCACCCTATGCGCTTGATCCGCTCCCGAAGGATGCGGTTGAAATCCTCATCAACGTGGATAACGGGCCCAACGGCCTGGAGGCACATCAAGCACGCGCCTCTTACCACGTGGCCAACCAGAACTGTCTGCCGGAGGTCACCAACCTTCAAGGTGTGCAGCGGGCGCCAGCAACTTACGCGGTCACCTTGCCGGTCAGGGACCTGGGTGATGGCAAGTATTCTTTCGTCCTGTTTCTCGATCGGATGTCCGAGAAGGATTACTACGGGCGTGGCCCCTGCCGCTGGGAGCTGGCGCTGGCCTGGGCCGATTTCGAGTTACCCGATGTCAATGAGCGCGTCTACTTCCGCGCGAGCTCCACAAGTGAAGCGCTGGAGCAAGGCGTGGTGACACGCTACCTGCCAAGGCATGTCCATGCACAGGACAATGGAAGGCCCTACCTGGCGAACAGCATCAGCGAAGACGAGCTCGATTCGCTTGCACAAGCGCTCAAGCAAGAAGCCTTCAGCATTCACATGGCTGCAGCCAGCAAAGCACGCCTGAAATGAATCCAAGGACCCACGTCAAACTATCCGACGTCGCACATACCTCACCGACCATGGGCCACGATGGGAAAAACGCTCCCGTCAAAGTGGATGGCATCACGTAGAAAGCCATCGCACGCAGAGACACCTGCTGCGGAGAAAAGGGAGCGAGAGATCAGAGCGCCGCAACAAAGACATTCATGGTCGCGCGGGCGCGGATTCGGCACCGAGGGCCCGTACCGCGAAGTACGCCCCCGCCCGTAGGCAGGGGCTTGTTCACGGGCGCCGGGCTCAGCCCTTCACGAACACCAGCTTGCCCTCGGCCGCATCGACCTGGATCACGTCGCCGCTGAGGAACTCGCCGGACAGGATCTTCTGCGCCAGCGGGTTTTCCAGCTGCGACTGGATCGCACGCTTGAGCGGGCGCGCGCCGTAGACCGGATCGAAGCCGACGTTGCCCAGCAGCTGGAACGCCGCATCGCTCACCTCGATGCGCAGGTTGCGCTCGGCCAGCCGCTTCTCCAGGCCCTGCATCTGGATGCGGGCGATCTGCTTGATCTGCACCTTGTCCAGCGGGTGGAACACCACGATGTCGTCCAGGCGGTTGATGAACTCCGGGCGGAAGTGCGCCTGGACCACGCCCATCACCGCGGCCTTCATCTGCGTGTAGGCCTCCGGGCTGTCATCGCCGCTCATGTCCTGGATCTGGTGCGAGCCCAGGTTGGACGTCATCACGATGACGGTGTTGCGGAAGTCCACGGTGCGGCCCTGACCGTCGGTGAGGCGGCCATCGTCGAGCACCTGCAGCAGGATGTTGAACACGTCCGGGTGCGCCTTCTCCACCTCATCCAGCAGGATCAGCGAATACGGGCGACGGCGCACCGCCTCGGTGAGGTAGCCGCCCTCTTCGTAGCCCACGTAGCCCGGGGGTGCACCGATCAGGCGGGCCACGCTGTGCTTCTCCATGAACTCGCTCATGTCGATGCGGATCATCGCGTCGGTGCTGTCGAACAGGAACTCGGCCAGCGCCTTGCACAGCTCGGTCTTGCCCACGCCGGTGGGGCCCAGGAACAGGAACGAGCCGCTGGGACGATCCGGATCGGAGAGCCCGGCGCGCGAACGACGCACGGCATCGGACACCACCTTGATCGCCTCTTCCTGGCCCACCACGCGGTCATGCAGCATGTCTTCCATGCGCAGCAGCTTGTCGCGCTCGCCTTCCAGCATGCGGTTGACCGGGATGCCGGTCCAGCGCGAGACCACTTCGGCAATCTCCTCGGCGGTGACCCGGTCCTGGACCAGCTTGAACTCGGTGGTCTCCACTTGCTGCGCCGCGGCCAACTGCTTCTCCAGCTGCGGCAACTGCCCGTACTGGATCTCGCTCATGCGGCCAAAATCCTGCCGACGCTGGGCCGATTCCAGCTCCAGCCTGGCCTGCTCGATCTGCTCCTTGATCCGGGTGGCGCCCTGCAACGTGGCCTTCTCCGACTTCCAGATTTCGTTGAGGTCAGAGAACTCGCGCTCCAGCGCATCAATATCGCTTTCCAGGTCGGCCAGGCGCTGGCGCGAGGCCTCGTCCTTTTCCTTCCTGAGCATCTCGCGCTGGATCTTCAGCTGGATCACGCGACGCTCCAGGCGATCAAGCTCTTCCGGCTTGGAGTCGATTTCCATGCGGATGCGCGAGGCGGCTTCGTCCATCAGGTCGATGGCCTTGTCCGGCAGCTGGCGGTCGGCGATGTAACGATGCGACAGCGTGGCGGCCGCGACGATCGCCGGGTCGGTGATTTCCACGCCATGGTGCACGGCGTACTTTTCCTTGAGCCCGCGCAGGATCGCAATGGTGTCCTCCACGCTGGGCTCGCCCACCAGCACCTTCTGGAAGCGGCGCTCCAGCGCGGCATCCTTCTCGATGTACTTGCGGTACTCGTCCAGGGTGGTCGCACCCACGCAGTGCAGTTCGCCACGGGCCAGCGCCGGCTTGAGCATGTTGCCGGCATCCATCGCGCCATCGGCCTTGCCCGCGCCGACCATGGTGTGCAGCTCGTCGATGAACAGGATCACCTGCCCTTCGCTCTTGGCCAGGTCGTTGAGCACGGCCTTGAGGCGCTCTTCGAATTCGCCGCGGAACTTGGCGCCGGCGATCAGCGCGCCCATGTCCAGCGACAGCACGCGCTTGCCGCGCAGGCCTTCGGGCACTTCGTCGTTGATGATGCGCTGGGCCAGGCCTTCCACGATCGCGGTCTTGCCCACGCCGGGTTCGCCGATCAACACCGGGTTGTTCTTGGTCCGGCGCTGCAGCACCTGGATGGTGCGGCGGATCTCTTCGTCGCGGCCGATCACCGGGTCCAGCTTGCCGCTCTCGGCGCGCGCGGTCAGGTCGATGGTGTACTTCTCCAGCGCCTGGCGCTGTTCTTCGGCGTTTTCCGACTGCACGCTTTCACCGCCGCGGATCTTGTCGATCGCCGCGTCGATGCGGGTCTTGTCGGCACCGGCGGCGCGCAGCGCCATGCCCAGCGTGCCGCTGTCGTCCAGTGCGGCCAGCACGAACCACTCGCTGGCGATGAAGGCATCGCCGTGCTGCTGGGCCAGCTTGTCGGTGTTGTTGAGCAGGCGGTTGAGGTCGTTGCCGATGGACAGGTTGCCTTCCTGCCCGGAGACCTTCGGCAGCGCATCGAGCGCCTCGTTGAGGCGTTCGCGCAGCACCGGCACGTTGACGCCGGCCTGGGACAGCAGCGGGCGCGTGCTGCCGCCCTGCTGGTCCAGCAAGGCGGTGAACACGTGCACCGGCTCGATGATGTTGTGGTCGCGGCCCACGGCCAGCGACTGCGCGTCGGCCAGCGCCTGCTGGAAACGCGAGGTGAGTTTGTCCATCCGCATGGGGAGTTCCTCTTTCGTGTCATGGCCAGCGTGGCTGGCAGATGTAACGGATATGCGGTTGTCGCGCAGTGATTCAAGACAAATCGGCACTGGCAATACAGCGTCGGTATTGCCATACTTGCGAATCATTCTCATTCCCATCAATACGGGTGCGGCGCCGTCCGCGCTCCCAAGGCACTCCCATGCAGGCACAGCGCGAGCACCTGGTCACCCTTTACCGGGACCACCGCAGTTGGTTGCATGGCTGGCTGAGCGGGCGCGTGGGCTGCCGCGAGACCGCCGCCGATCTCACCCAGGACACCTTCATCCGCCTGCTCCAGGACCGCGACCTGGCCGCCCTGCGCGAACCCCGCGCGTTCCTCACCACCGTGGCACGCGGACTGGCCGCCAACTGGTTCCGCCGGCAATCGCTGGAGCGCGCCTACCTGGACCAACTGGCCGCCCTGCCGGAGGGGGTGGTGCCGTCGCTGGAAGACCAGGCGCTGGTGCGTGAAGCGCTGCAGCAGATCGATGCGATGCTCGATGGCCTGCCCGTGGCGGCGCGCCAGGTCTTCCTGCTGGCCCAGTTCGAGGGACTGCGCTACGAGGCCATCGCACAGCGGCTGCACCTGTCGCTGAGCACGGTAAAGCGGCACATGAAGCGGGCGTTGGTCGGCTGCCTTGCCCATGCCGGCTGAACACCTTGGCAGCGGCGAGCCCCTCCCGCGCGAGGCGCTCGAACAGGCCGCCGACTGGCTGCTGCGCCTGCATGACGATGACAGCCCGGGCACGCGCGCCGCCTGCGAACGCTGGTGTGCGCAACACCCCGACCATGCGCGTGCCTGGCAGCGCGCACGGCGCCTGCAAGCGCTGGTGGCGCAGGTACCCGGCGACTGGGCATTGCCGGTACTGGGCCGGCCGCAGGATCGGCAGCGTCGCGCAGCGATCAAGCGCATTGGCCTGTGGATGACGCTGGTGCCGGGCGCCTGGCTCGGGTGGCAGATGGTTGCGCGGCCCTCGCCCGGGCAGGCCGAACGGACCGCCATCGGCGAGCGGCGTCGCGTGATCCTGCCCGACGGAAGCGCGCTATGGCTGGACACCGACACCGAGGTGCGCGTGGAGGTCGATCCGCTCCACCGTCGGCTCCGGCTCGAGCGCGGCCAGCTGCAGGTGGACACCGCCGTGGATCGTCATGCGCCCGCGCGTCCGTTCGAGGTGGTTACCGTACACGGTCGGGTACGTGCACTCGGCACGCGCTTCAACGTTCGCCTGTCGCCACACCGCACCCGCCTTGCCCTGTTCGACGGCGTGCTTGAAATCCACGCAGGTACCCGTCCTGCGTGGCGGCTGGCATCCGGGCAGCAAGCCTGGTTCGACACCGCGGGCCGCCACGCCAGCGAGGCGCTGGATGCCAGCGTCGCCGCCTGGACCAAAGGCATGCTCGAGGTCGATGCCCGGCCGCTGGGCGAGGTGCTCGCCGCGCTGTCCCGATACCGCCGGGGCGTCCTGCGCTGCGACCCCCGGATTGCGGCGATGCCGGTTTCCGGCGCCTACCCGCTGGACGACAGCGAGCGCAGCCTCGGCCTGCTCGAAGCCACCTACCCCGTGCGGATACACCGCAGCGCCGGCGGGTGGTGGGTCATGTTCGCACCGCGTTGAGGGTTCGCGGCTGGTTCCTGCGCCGGGTGACACTTTTTCCGTGTTCGCGGGGCAAGTAGGGGAATCCTTCTCATTCCATCGCCCTCCATGACCTCCCGTCCTGCCCTGATTGCCCGCAGCGCCCTGTCCTTGGCCCTGATGGCCACCCCGATCTTCGTCCATGCCCAGGCCACGCCGCCTGGCCAGGCCCACGCCGCGGTGCCGCTGGGCCGCGCCCTGTCCGGGTGGGCCGGCCAGCACGGCGTGGCGCTCGCGTTCGACCCGGGACTGACCGCCGGGCGGCAGGCGCCCGCGCTGACCGCGGGGACGACGCTGGAGGAAGGCTTCGCCCGCCTTCTCGATGGCACCGGCCTGCAGGCGGTACGGCGGCGTGATGGCAGCTACGCCCTGGAGCCTGCCGCCGCAGTGCCAGCGCCGCGCGGACGGATGCCGGCGCTCAAGGTCGGCGGACTCACCCAGCCGGCGTTCCGCTACAGCGAGGGCCTGGCCCTGGAAGCGGATTACCTGCAGGCGCAGGTCGCGGGCAACGGCGACATCGGCAGCATGCTGCGCATCAACCCCGCCGTGCAGTTCGACAACGCCCAGCTGAGCAGCTATACGCCGGGCGACATCAGCCCGGCCGAGATCAGCATCAACGGAGCGCAGTTCTACCAGAACAGCTTCCTGGTGGATGGCATGAGCTTCAACAACGACATCGATCCTGGCCAGGAAGGGTCGCCCTACCGCCTGTTCGCCGCGCCCGGTGGCAGCCAGGCGCTGGCCCTCGATACCGACCTGCTCGACACGCTGACGGTGCTGGACAGCAACGTCCCGGCCGCCTATGGCGGCTTCTCCGGGGGCGTGGTCGACGCCAGGCTGCGCCGCCCCAGCGACGCGTTGTCGGGCAGCATTTCGCATCAGATCACGCGGTCGGCATGGACGCGTTACCACATCGCCGAAGCGGACGCGGAGAACTATGCCAACGCCTCGTCGTGGGGCGACGGCCAGCCCGAGTTCGACAAGGCCATCACCCGCATCACGCTGGAAGGCCACCCGAGCGAGCGTGTCGGCCTGCTCGCCAATGTCACCCGCAAGCGCTCCACCATCCCGACGTACTTCTATTCGTCCCACCTCGTGGACGACTACGGTCGCGAGAAGGCGATGCAGCGGCGCGAAACCACCCAATCGCTGCTGAAAGGCGTATGGGACGTCAACGAACGGCTGACCGTGGATGCCACGCTGACCCACACGCCAACGGAGAACCAGTTCTTCCGCTCCAACATCCGCCATGCCGGCATCCGGATCGAGACAGGCGGCACCCTGGCGTCGTTGCGCGCGGCATGGACCACGGATTGGGGCACCGTGACACAGCAACTGGGCTGGTCGGACACCGAACAATCGCGCGATGCCGAGCAGGACGACTACATGACCTGGTCGCGCTCGACCAGCAAGGACTGGGGAACCACCGCGCTTACCCTCGAAGGTGAATTCGGTGATATCGAACAGCGCCAGAAGCGACTCCAGTACAAGCTCGACCTCAAGACCGATGCCCTCCAGGCATTCGGCGGGGAGCATCGCCTCGGTGCCGGCGTGTTGCTGGAACGCGATGACTTCCGCTACGCGCGGCTGACCGAGAGCAGCACCTACACCACGCCCGCGCGCACCAGCACCTGTACCAACCGCGCCGGCGTCACCGATGCCCTGACCTGCGCGATGGGCACCACCGCCAGCGGCTGGCCCGGCCAGTACCTGACCCGGCGCACCCGCTACACCACCGGTGAGATCGGCTTCGACACCGAAACCTACGGCATGTATGTCGAAGACGACATGCGTTTTGGCCCGGTCTCGGTGCGCCCCGGCCTGCGCATCGAGCGCGATACCTACATCGGTCGAACGACCGTTGCCCCACGACTGGCCGCCAGCTGGGCGGTCCGCGACGGCACCCTGCTCACGGCGGGCGCCAACCGCTACTACGATCGCGACATCGCCACCTGGCGGTTGCGCGACGGCGTCAACCGCCTGCGCTACAACAGCGAGCGTCGCACCAGCCTCGACAGCGACTGGACCGTGGGCACCCAGGCCAGCAACGACACCCATTTCGATCTGGACCGGGTCGGATACGCGGACGAGTTGATGCTGGCCCTGCGCCAGGACTGGGCAGGTCTGCGCGTCAACCTCAAGGTGGTCAACCGCAGGTACCGCGACCAGGTGATCAAGGTGCAGGGCCGGACGCTGGACCAGCAGGCCGACGACCCGACGCTGGCCACCAGCTACGACACCTGGACCAATGGCGGCCGTGCCGAGACCAACATCTACTCGCTCACCGTGCAGCCGCTGCGCAATCTCGCCTGGGGCGGCACGCGTTCGACGGCGCTGCTCGCGCTGGACTGGACCGATCAGCGCAGCACCCTTCCCGAATACGATGACCAGTCCGATCTGTTCTACCAGAATCCCTGGATCCGCTACGACGGCGACTTCATTCGTTACCGGGATCTGCCGCCGGACAACTACAACCGCCCCTGGACCGCGCGCCTGAGCACGATCACCCGGATCGACCGCTGGAACCTCACGGTGAGCAACCTGCTGCGTTACCGCGCCGGCTACCGGGCCATCCGCGATACCGGCAGGAACGTCCTGTTCGACGGCGAGGCCGCGCGCGTGTGGGAACAGCAGTCCTATTCGCCCGCGCTGACGTGGGACCTGCGGTTGGCCTGGGAGCAGCCGTTGCCCTCCAGCGCCGGCCGCATTTTTGCCAACGTCGACGTGACGAACCTGCTCGACAAGGCCAACGCCTATGGCGAGTCGAGCAGTGCCACCCGCACGGTGCTGTACGAAACCGGCCGCCAGTTCTGGCTGGAGCTTGGCTATCGTTTCTGACTGCGCGAATCGCCGCCGGCGGCCATGCCATCGGCGTTGGCCGCCCGCGGTGCTTGCCCTGTGCCTGGCGCTGGGTGGCAGCCTCCCGGTCGATGCGCGCCGCGACGCCGCGCCGGCCGTTCCATTGGACTGCCAAGCGGGCACGGTCGAACCGGGTGCCGACTGCCTGCGCCGGTTGTACGCGCGTCCCAGCACGCAATGGCCTGCCCCCCACGTCGACCCCGGCGTGGACTGGCAGGAACTGGCCCCGCTGCCGCTGCCACCCCAGCCCCGGGACAACCCCACCACGCCGGGCAAGGTCGCCCTCGGCGAACGCCTGTTCAACGAGCCGCGCCTGTCCCGTTCCGGCCAGATCGCCTGTGCCAGTTGCCACGAGCGTGACCTCGGGTTCGCCGATGGCCGGCGCGTGTCGTTCGGACATGACCGCCAGCCCGGGCGTCGCAACGCGCCCAGCGTGGCGATGGCCGGCCATGCGCAGACGCTGTTCTGGGACGGGCGCGCAACGACGCTGGAAGACCAGGCACGCGCGCCCATCGCCGATCCCAGGGAAATGGCCTTCAGCGTCGACGCGGCCGCCGCGAGGCTGCGCCAGGACGCCAGCTATCGACGGCAGTTCGCCGCGGTGTTCGGCAACGAGCGCGTGGACAGCCGGCAGCTGGCCCAGGCCATCGCCGCGTTCGAGCGCAGCCTGACGCCCGTCCGCAACCGCTTCGACCGCTTCCTCGGCGGCCAGTCCCGCGCACTGGATGACCAGCAGCTGCGCGGCCTGCACCTGTTCCGTACCCGCGGCGGCTGCATGAACTGCCACGGCGGGCCGGCGCTTACCGACAACGCCTTCCACAACCTGGGCCTGCATCTCCACGGCCGCGCACGCCAGGACCTGGGCCGCTACGAGGTCACCGGCGATGCTGCCGACAGCGGCCGCTTCCGCACCCCGTCGCTGCGTGGCGTGGCGGGCACCGCCCCGTACATGCACAACGGGATGCTGCCGCGCCTGGACAGCGTGCTGGCGTTCTACAACGTCGGCGGCGGCAAGCCGCGTGCGCCCGTGATGCCTGCCACCGGTGCCCCACCGTTCCCGCAACCGGACCCGCTGCTGCGCCCATTGGGCCTGCAGCGCGACGAGCTGCAGGCCATCGAGGCGTTCCTGCGCACGCTATGACCGCGCCTGACCGGCGGCGGCCGCCCGCGGCGTCGGCGCAGGCAGCAGCGACGGCTCGACGGGTCGCTCGATCAGACAGCCGTAGGTGCTCTGCATGTCCATGTACAGGTCATAGCGCGCGGTGACCCCGTAACCAATCCGCCACGAGCTGGCAAACAGGTCCGGCGCCTGGAACGCCACGTCCACCGGGATGTTGAGCACCTTGTCGTTGATCATCACCGGGGTGCTCGCCTCGGCGTACTCGATATCCTCGGCGCCGGCGGTGGTGATCACGTTCTTGCGCCGGATCGAGGCGGCCGGGACCGCGCTGCGCGGCGCGCCACGCATCTGGAACGCGCCATTGAACCCGGTGTCGACCAGCATCAACTGGTTCTTCTCGCCGCTGCGGATCGGGTAGCGTTGCTGGAAGAACGGTCCCCACAGCGACGACGTTGTCGCCATGCGCCGCTCGCAGTCCACCGGGGTCTGCGCTGCCAGCAGGGTCAGCGACTGCCGGGAAATGCGCACGCGGCCCAGCGCGCGCAACACGTCCAGGCCGATCAGGTTGACCTCGCGTCCTTCCTCGCTGTTGAACGATACCTCCCGCACCGTCACCCCGTTGAGGACCAGGTCGGCCGGGGCCACCAGGCCCGCCATCCGCACCTTGCCCGGGGCATCGTCCACCACCACGAAGTCCTCGGTCACCGCCAGCCCCAATGCCTTGGCCGCGCTGCGGCTGAGGTGGGAACGGGCCGCGCCGGTATCGAGCAGGAACGTCAGCGACTGCGCCTGGCCGTCGCCGCCCTTGACCGTTGCGGTGAGCGAGGCCAGCTCGTTGCTGGGCTGGATCGGCACGTCCACGTCCGCGCCGCGCGGTGCAACCGGCCATGCGCTGCGTGGCCAGTCGACGAAACGCTCCAGCCGCGGTCGGGCGATGTCGGCGATCTCCGCCTCGCTCTTGAGCATCGGTTTGATGGTCTGCGCGTACGCGCTGCGCACCTGCTGCATGTGCCGCGCCCAACCCGCGATATCGCCTTCGATCAACGCGTTGCCGGCCAGCGTGGCCTCGCACAGGAAGGCCATGCCCTTGACCGTCTCCGGCGGACTGGCGGCCACCGCCTCGAGGCAGGCCCGGGCCGCCCGGTTGGCATTCTCCAGCTCGCCGCGCACGCGGTAGTAACCCGCGCCCCCGAGCTTGCCGGCTGCACCGGGGGCCTTGCTCATTTTCTGCAGCGTGCCGAGCTCCGCGGTCATCACCGCACGGCTGTAGCCGTAGCCATCGCTGAACACGCTGACCTGTGCGTGCGCGACACACGGCGCCAGCAAGGCACCTGCCGCCCATACCCAATACCGCATCGTGTCACTCCTGTGGTCGATGTGTGCCTGCACCGGACCCTATCACGGCCACCACGACACGATCACGTGCGCTTTGCACGCCCGCGCCGAAGCTGTGGGCTGTCCTTGCGGAGCACCGCGATGCATTACGAGCTTTATTACTGGACCGGCATCCAGGGGCGTGGCGAGTTCATCCGGCTGGCGCTGGAGGATGCCGGTGCCGCCTACACCGACATGGCGCGGGTGCATGGCGATGCGGTGATGCAGCCTTTCCTGGACGGCAAGGAAGACGGCCTGCAGCCCTTCGCGCCGCCGTTCGTAAAGAGTGGCAGGCAAGTGATCGCGCAGGTCGCGGCGATCCTGGATCACCTGGGTCCCGACCTCGGCCTGGTTCCCGACGCCGCCTCGCGCCGCCAGCAGGCGCTGCAGTTGCAGTTGACCATCGCCGACCTGGTGGCCGAGGTGCACGACACCCACCACCCGATTTCCATGTCGCAGTATTACGAGGACCAGAAGCGCGAAGCCAAGGCCCGTGCAGCGGGCATGCGCGGTGAGCGCATGCCCAAGTTCCTCGGCTATTTCGAGCGCGTGCTCAAGGACAACGGCGAGCGGCATCCGCTGCGCGAACATTCCTACGTGGACCTGTCGCTGTTCCAGGTGCTGGGCGGCCTGGAGTACATGTTCCCGCGGCGCATGCAGGCGCTGTGGCCCACGTTGCCGCTGTTGCGCGCGCTCAAGGACCGGGTGGAGCGACGACCGAACATCGCCGCCTACCTCGCCTCCGAACGCCGCCTGGCATTCAACACCAACGGTATCTTCCGGCACTACCCGGCGCTGGATGGCGAGACCTGATCCACGCCGATCGACCCGGATCGATCGTGCCGGCCGTTGGCCGGCCACCAGGCGGTACGGCGGCCACATGGCCCCGGCCAGCGACCGGCGCTTTCCGCGCCCGTGTTCAGCGCTCCTGTTTCTGCAACGACAGCAGCGCCAGCAACCCGGCCAGCGCCACATACGCGCCAGCGAACTGCCACATGATGCTCTTCGGCAACCCCACCAGCTGCCACGGCAGGTAGATGCCGCCGCGCGGGTCCACCGAGTGGATCAGCCCGAACAGGGTCAGCGCCGCGGCCACGAGCAGCACACCCGACGCGCGCAGCAGGCGGCCATCGATCATCGCCACCACCGCCGCGATCCACAACATCGAGGTGATGATGAAGCCATTGCCCAGGGTGAAGATCACCGCCAGCTCCGGCAGGCCATGGCCGTCCAGCGTGCTGGTCATGGCCGCCAGCTGCGCCGGGGCGATCCAGCCCGGTGCCTTGATCGCCAGCAGGTAGGCCACCGAGGGCAGGAAGCCCAGCACCATCGCACCGGCATGCTCGCGCGGGGTGGCCTGGAATGCCTGGGTGGTGATGTCGATGGCCACGTACACGATGATCGGTGCCAGCACCGCCAGCGGCAGCCACTGCACCAGCCCGGAAATCACCCCGAGCATGCCGCCGATGCCCACGAACAGCCCGGTCAGCAGCGTATAGCCGCTGCGCGCGCCCATGTGCTTGTAGGCCGGCTGGCCGATGTACGGGGTGGTCTGCGCAACGCCGCCGCACAGTCCGGCCACCAGCGTGGCCACGGCTTCCACCAACAGGATGTCGCGGGTGCGGTAGTCGTCGCCCGCGGCGCGCGCGCTCTCGGACACGTTGATACCACCCACCACCATCAGCAGACCGAACGGCAGCAGCAGCGGCAGGTAGGTGAGCGCGGTCGGCAGGCCATCGATGAAGCCCAGCGTGGGCCACGGCAGCACCACCTGCGGCGGCGTCCAGTCCGGCACCTTGAAGCCTGGCGCGCCGAGTCCGGCCAGGCCGAGGCCGTAGTACAGGAGCGTGCCGAACACGAAGGCGACCAGCACGCCGGGCGCGCGGATCGGCAGCGTGCGCTTGGCGATCAGCACGTACAGCAGCAGGCCCAGGGTGACGAAGCCGACGATCGGCGAACGCAGGGTTTCCAGCAGCGGCAGGAAGCCCATCAGCACGATCGCGATACCGGCGATGGAGCCCAGCAGCGACGCGCGCGGCAGCGCGCGGGTCACCGCTTCGCCGAAGAAGGACAGGATCACCTTCAGCACGCCCATGATCACCAGCGAAGCCATGCCCAACTGCCAGGTCGCGATGGCCGCATCGTGCGGGGCCAGTCCCTGCGCCTTGAAGGCGAGGAAGGCCGGGCCAAGGACCAGCAGGGCCATGCCGATGCTGGTCGGCGCATCCAGGCCCAGTGGCATCGCGGTGACATCCTCGCGCCCGGTGCGGATGGCCAGGCGGCGCGCCATCCAGGTGTACAGCACGTTGCCGACCAGCACGCCGAACGCCGTGCCGGGGAACATGCGCCCGAATACCACGTCGGGCGGGAACTGGAAGATGCCGACCAGCGCCATCGCGATGAAGCCCAGGATCGACAGGTTGTCGACCACCAGACCGAAGAAGCCGTTGAAATCGCCGGCGACGAACCAGCGAGGGGGTCCGGAACGGACCGGGGCGGGGGCGGACATGCGCGGTACTGCCGTGGGGAGGGGGTAGCCGATGGTAGGGCCTCGCCGCCGGCAACAACAGGCACATGGATGGAACGCCGGGGGTACGCGCCATCGCATTACGCGCCGCGGGCCCTTCCGGCTTGCCCCCCTGCCCCCGCGGCTGCGGCGCGGCCCGCCCCCCGGGGGCCGCGTTGCGTCGTGCCGGCCAGTGGCCGGCACTCGCCGGGCGGTTGCCTCAGGGCTTGTTGAGGAAGTTATTCGCCAGCAGGTCGCGCACGTCGCCTACCCGTCCGCTCAGCAAGGCCTTGGCTGCATACAGCGCGGTGCCGGCCACCTGCTTGGCTTCCACCTGCGGCGGCATCACCAGTTCGGTCGGGCTGGTGTGCACATCCAGGAGTGCCGGGCCGGGATGGGCCAGGAAGTCCATTACCGCCTGCTCCAGGTCCTCGGAACGGGTCACGGTGCGCCCGTAGAAGCCGACCACCTCGGCCAGGCGGCCGAAATCGGGGTTCTTCAAGTCGGTGTAGTTGTCCAGCAGGCCCTCGACCTTCTGCTCCAGTTCGACGAAGTTGAGCGAGCTGTTGTTGTAGACCACCACCTTGATCGGCAGGTTTTCCTGCACCGCCGTGAGCAGGTCGCCGAGCAGCATCGCGATGCCGCCGTCGCCGGACAGCGAGATGACCTGTCGGCCGGGATAGGCCTTCTGCAGGCCGAGGGCCTGCGGCATCGCGTTGGCCATCGTGCCGTGCAGCAGGCTGGTCAGCGTGCGGCGGCGCCCGTTGGCGCGGATGTGGCGCAGGATCCACACCATCGGCGACCCGCCGTCGGCGGTGAACAGGGCATCGTCGCTGGCGTAGCGGTTGATCAGCGCGGTCAGGTGCTGCGGGTGGATCAGCTCGCCCTCGCCCGGCTCCTCCTCCTTGGCCCGCGTGGCCAGCGCCTTGTCGCGGTGGCTGATGCACTCGTCCAGGAAGCTGTGGTCCTCGCGCGGCGGCAGCAGCGGCAGCAAGGCCTCCAGTGTCGGGCCGATGTCGCCGACCACGCCCAGGTTGACCGGGTGGCGGCGGCCAAGGTGGCTGCCATCGCGATCGACCTGGATCAGCGTGGCCTTGTCCGGGTAGTACTGGCCCCAGGCGAAGTCGGCGCCGAGCAGCAGCAGCGTGTCGCAGGACATCAGCGTGTGGTAGCCCGACTCGATGCCGAAGATGCCGGTCATGCCCATGTTGTACGGGTTGTCGTACTCCACGAAATCCTTGGCCCGCGAGGTATGCGCGATCGGTGCCTTGAGCCGTTCGCCCAGCGCCACCAGCGCGTCATGGGCATGCTCGCAGCCGGCGCCGGCATAGATGCCGATGCGCTTGCCCTGCCCGATCAGCGCGGCGATGCGCTGCAGTTCGTCGTCGCTGGGGCGCAGCACCGGCTGGGTGTAGTGCACCGAAAACGGCACATCGTGCTTGACCTCGGCCTCGCTGATGTCCGCCGGCAGGATCACCACCGCCACGCCGCGCCGGCTTATCGCCGCCTGGCAGGCCAACGCGACCACGCGACGCGCCTGCTGCGCGCTGTACACCTGCTCGCAGAACACGCTGCAACTGGCATACACCGCCTTGAAGTCCACCTCCTGCGGGAACTCCATGCCCAGCTCGGCGGTGACCACCTGGCTGGCGATCAGCACCATCGGCGCGCGGTTGCGGTTGGTTTCGAACACGCCGTTGATGAAGTGCAGCCCGCCCGGGCCGCACGAGCCGGCACAGGCGGTGAGCTGCCCACTGATCAGCGACTCGGCGCCGGCGGCGAAGGCGGCCACTTCCTCGTGCCGCATGTGCACCCACTCGATCTCGCTGTGGTGGATGGCATCGGTAACGTAGTTGAGGGTGTCGCCGACGATGCCGTAACAATGACGGACACCGGCGGCCTGCAGGGTTTCAACCACGATCTCGGCAACGCGCTTGCTCATGGGGGAACGTCCACGACCTGGGGGAAGCGTCAGGGTAGACCCGCGAAAGTGATCTCCATGTGCGAATCGGCGCGGCCATGGGCACGCGGGAAATGCGTGCACCGCCCTCAGGGACGCGCATCCACCCAGCCGATGACATCGCCCCGCGTGGGGTTGGCGTAACGCAGCTTCACCCACCCGTCCTGCTCATCCAGCAGCTCGACGCGATCGTCCTTGACCAGGTAGCGCCGGGTAGCCGTGTCGCCCGGGCGCGTGTACAGCGGCAGGCGCGCGGGCACCACCTGGCCGCTGACCGGCAGCAGCGGCGCGGTGCCGCGCGGCGACACCAGCCCATCGGCGATCGCGGTCTCCAGCACGCGACCGGCCGGATCGAACGTGCTCCAGACAGCCAGCGGCCCGCTGTCGGCGGTCTGCTTGACGAACACGACGGCCTCCAGCGCGTCGCCCAGCATCATCATGCGCTCGGCGCGGTACAGGTACAGGCGCGCGCCGTCATAGCGGTACTGGTCCACGTACCACATCGGGCCACTGCGGCAGCTGCTGCTCAGCAGGCGGTTGTCCGCGTCCACGGTCAACCCCATCAGGCCGCCGCACTGCGCGTGGTCATGCGTGGCCGGCGCCAGTGCCACCAACGCCTGCCGCCGTGGGTCGAAGCGGTAGACGGCCACCGCCTCGTTGACCATGCCCACGCTCGCCCGCGCGACCAGCTCCGGGCGTCCGTCGAAATCCACGTCCTCGGCCGTCAGGTCGGCATTGCCGTCGGCATCGGGCGCCCCCGGCAGCCGCTGGCGCGCGCCCGAAGGCTGCAGCACGACGGCGATGTCGCCGCCTTCCTGTACCTCGGCCTGCACCTGCACGCCCGGCGCGGGCTCGAACCGCAGGCGCCCCGGATCGCCCGCCTGCGCCTGCGCGAGCGGCAGCGCAAGACTCAGCAGCAGTGCCAGCGCCCATCCATCCCTGTGCTTCATCATCGCTCCGCGTGGCGCCACCGCGGCGCCCTGGATCAGAACGATACTTCAACCGCCTGCTGCGCCCACAGCACCGACTGGTGGCCGGTGGCCTGCTTCCACGCCAGGCGGATGGCTTCGATGTCGGCCCGGCGCTGCGGGGTGTTCTCGTGCAGCACCACCAGCACCTTGGTGCGCAGGCGGTTGGGCTCGGCCGCGCCGCGGAACAGCCACTGCCCGTAGGCGTCGAACACGGTCAGGCCATCGGGGAAGCGCGGGGTGACCTGCTTGTCGAGGAAATCGCGCCACTGCGCCTCGCTGATGGCGTCCGTCTGCTTGCGCTCGGACGCGCCGCTCTCCTCGCCCACGCCAAAGTACAGCTCGCTGCGCACCCAGCCTGCGGCGGCATCGGGGCGGGCGGCATCGCCCTGCAGGGTGGCGGTGGCGGTGGCCGGCGGCGCCGGCTTGGCCGTGGGCGCGGCGGTGGCGCAGCCAGTGGCGGCCAGGGCCACGGCGAACAGGACAGCATAGGACTTCATTGAAAAACTCCAGGAAATGCAGGCGTACAGGGGGAAGAAGGGTGCAGGACATCCGGTTCCTGCATAGATCACCAGCCGTTATCTGCTGATGACCATAGGCGATGGGACTTGCATCACATCCGCCATCACGCCAAGATAATATATCGCTTCATCCGGATGGATTGGTAGTGCCGACCGTTGGTCGGCAACGCCGCCTCCCCGCTCTCCCCTCCCCCCCCCCCCCCCGTCGTCCCGCTGGAGTCCGCATGTCCCGTCCGTCCGCGTCGCGCCTTGGCCTTGCCATCGCGCTCGTCCTCTCCTCCCGCCTGCTCGCCCAGGACGTACATGCGCAGGACGCGCCCGGCTCGGCCACCACGCTGGACACCGTGATCGTCACCGGCACCCGCGCGGTCGACCGCACGGTGCTGGAATCCACCTCGCCGGTGGACGTGCTCACCGCCGAGGACATCCGCAAGGCCGGCGTGGTCAACGGCGAGCTGGGCAGCGCGCTGCAGGCGCTGCTGCCCTCGTTCAACTTCCCGCGCCAGTCCAACTCCGGCGGGGCCGACCACATCCGTGCCGCGCAGCTGCGCGGGCTGTCGCCGGACCAGGTGCTGGTGCTCGTGAACGGCAAGCGCCGCCACACCAGCGCGCTGGTCAACACCGACAGCAAGATCGGCAAGGGCACCACGCCGGTGGACTTCAACGCGATCCCGATCAGCGCGATCAAGCGCATCGAGGTACTGCGCGATGGCGCCGGCGCGCTGTACGGCTCCGATGCGGTGGCCGGGGTGATCAACGTGATTCTCGATGACGCCCCGGAAGGCGGCGCGTTCGAGGCCAGCTTCGGCGCCAACCACACCGACCTCAAGCCGATCGACCGGACCATCACCGATGGCCAGACCAGCTACGCCAGCGCCAAGGTCGGCACCCGGCTGGGCGACGACGGCGGTTTCCTGCGCGTGGGCCTGGAGCTGAAAAACCACGAAGGCACCAACCGCGCCGGCTTCGACCAGATCCCGCCGTGGGACCAGAGCGATACCAACCTGGCGCTGCAGGGCAAGCGCAATTACGTGCTGGGCGATGGCAAGACCCGTGACCTCAACGCCTGGATCAACAGCGAACTGCCGTTCGGTGAGACCTCCAAGTTCTATTTCTTCAGCACGTTCAACCAGCGCGACAGCGAAGGCGCCAACTACTTCCGCTACCCCGACAGCGACGCCAACTGGGCGCAGGTCTACCCCAACGGTTACCGCCCGATTTCCGAAGGCGAAAACCGCGACGTGCAGGCCGTGGCCGGTGCGAAGGGCCAATGGGGCGAGTGGAACTACGACGCCAGCCTGGATTACGGCACCAACAGCTTCACCTACCGCCTGCGCAACTCGCTCAACGCCTCGCTCGGCCCGACCAGCCCGACCCGCTTCAAGACCGGCGACTACCAGAACGAACTGACCGTCGCCAACCTCGACCTGGGCCGCGTGTTCAACCAGGGCGACACCATCACCCACAGCCTCGGGCTGGGCGTGGAAGCACGCCGCGACCACTACCAGACCCGTCCGGGCGACCCGAGCAGCTACGCCGCCGGCCCGTTCACCGACCGCCCGACCGGCTCCCAGGCCGGCGGTGGCCTGACCCCGCAGGACGCCACCTCGCTGTCGCGCGACGTGGCCAGCGCCTATGCCAGCCTGTCCAGCCAGTTCGGCGAGCACTTCTCCAGCGACCTGGCCGCGCGTTACGAACACAGCGACGACTACGGCGGCGAGCTCACCGGCAAGCTGGGCCTGCGCTATGAATTCACCCCGGCGTTCGCGCTGCGCGGGGCGATTTCCAACAACTTCCGCGCGCCCTCGCTGGCGCAGATCGGCTACGAGTCCACGTCCACCGGCTACAACGCCGCTGGCCAGCTGGTGCAGGGCCGGGTGCTGTCGGTCAACAACCCGATCGCCCGTGGCCTGGGGGCGTCGGACCTGAAGCCGGAGAAGTCGCTCAACACCAGCCTGGGCTTCACCAGCCGCATCGGCGACCACTTCGATGTGTCGCTGGACTTCTTCCAGATCGATATCGACGACCGTATCGCGCTGTCGGAGAGCATCACCGGCGACGCACTCACCGACTACGTGCAGCAGCAGTTCGGCGTGGCCGGCCTGCAGAGCGCGAGCTTCTTCGTCAACGCCGCCGACACCCGCACCCGCGGTGCCGAGCTGGTCAGCAACTGGCGGCAGTCGCTGGGCGATGGCGAGCTGGTGCTGACCGGCACCTATGCCTACACCAAGACCACGCTGAAGAACGTGCTGGCCACGCCGGCCAGCCTGCTGGCGCTGGACCCGGACTACGTGCTGTTCGGCGTGGAGGAGACCAACACCCTCACCGACGCCACCCCACGCACCCGTGCCGCCCTGGCCGCCAGCTGGAGTGACGACCGCTGGTCGCTGAGCAGCCGGCTCAGCCGCTACGGCAGCGTGACCCGCGTGTTCAACTTCGGCGATGGCTTCATCCCGCGCCAGACCTATGGCGCCGAATGGCAGCTCGATGCGGAAGTGGAGTTCAAGATCACCCCACAGTGGAGCGTGGCCGTGGGCGGGCAGAACCTGACCGACAATTACTCGGACCTGTCCAACGACGACATCTACTACTACGGCAATCTGCCGTATGACGTGCTGTCGCCGGTGGGGAGCAATGGTGCGTACTATTACGGTCGCGTGCGGTACACGTTCTGATCGTTGGTGCAGCCGACCAACGGTCGGCTCTACCGGTCGCGTGCGGTATACGTTCCGATCATTGGTGCAGCCGACCAACGGTCGGCTCTGCCGGTCGCGTGCGGTATGCGTTCCGATCATTGGTGCAGCCGACCAACGGTCGGCTCTACCCGCGGGTGATGAGGCAAGGTAGAGCCGACCCATGGTCGGCTGCCCTCCTCTGCGCTCAAGCCATGCCGAGGACGGCCGGCGATTGGCCGGCCCAGGATCGCGCACCGTTGGTGCAGCCGACCAACGGTCGGCTCTACGGGTCGCGTGCGGTATGCGTTCCGATCATTGGTGTAGCCGGGCATGGCCCGGCTCTACCGGTAGCATGATGATGCGAGGTAGAGCCGACCCATGGTCGGCTGCTTTCCTCTGCGCTCAAGCCATGTCAAGGACGGCCGGCGATTGGCCCGGCCCAGGATCGCGCACCGTTGGTGCAGCCGACCAACGGTCGGCTCCACGGGTCTTGTGCGGTATACGTTCTGATCGTTGGTGCAGCCGACCAACGGTCGGCTCTACCCGCGGGTGACGAGGCAAGGTAGAGCCGACCCATGGTCGGCTGCCTTCCTCTGCGATCAAGCCATGTCAAGCACGGGCGGCGGTTGGCCGGTCTCCCATGACCTGACAATCACACCGTGAATGGCATGTTTGCACGCATGGCCAACGACCTCCCCCCGCGTCCGTCGCCGCCACTGCTGGACGATGCCTGTGCGTTGTTCCTCGACGTGGATGGCACCCTGATCGAATTTGAGCGCGACCCCGAAGCGGTCACGCTGCTGCCCGAAGTCCGCGACGCCATCGGTCGCATCAGCGATCGCCTTGAGGGCGCCGTCGCCCTCATCAGCGGCCGCCCGCTCAACCAGCTCGACGAACTCTTCGCCCCCCTGCATCTCCCGGCCGCCGGCCTCCACGGTCATGAACTGCGTCACGCCGATGGCCACGTCGACAGCCAGGCCAACAGCACCGATACCAGCGAATGGCTGCACGCCGTACACCAGCAGGCCATGCGTTTCGCGCACGGCAATCCCGGCGTGCTGGTCGAAGACAAGGGCCGCAGCCTGGCCCTGCACTGGCGCGGCGCGCCGCATGCCGCCGCCGAGGTGCGTGCCTTCGCCGACCGCCACATCCGCGGGCATACCGGCTACCGGCTGCAACCGGGCGACCACGTGGTCGAATTCGTGCCCGAGGGCAGCGACAAGGGCCGCGCCCTGCAGCAGCTGATGCAGCAACCCCCGTTCCGTGGGCGCCTGCCGGTGTTCCTCGGCGACGACCTCACCGATGAATTCGGCTTCAACGCCGCCAACGCCCAGCACGGCTGGAGCGTTCTGGTCGGCGCGCGCAGCCCCAGCGCCGCGGTATTCGCCCTGCCGCACATCCGCAGCGTGCACGCCTGGCTGCAGGAAAACGCGTACTGACTCCCCCACCGCCGCCGCCCCGCTGCAGCCCTGTCGCGGGGCGGCCCGAACGAGATGCACCGCTCCCTATGAAAGAACCTGATCTGAATCTTGGCGTGGTCGGCAACGGCAGCTTCGGCGCGTTGATCGACCAGCACGCACGCGTGGTCTGGAGCTGCCTGCCGACCTTCGACGGCGACCCCACCTTCTGCGCCCTGCTCGGCCCCAACCAGAACGAAGGCGGCGACTTCGCGATCGAACTGGAAGACCTGGTCGGCAGCGAACAGAGCTACCTCACCAACACCGCCATACTGCGCACCGTCCTGCACGACAAGCACGGTGGTTCGCTGGAAATCCTCGATTTCGCCCCGCGCTGGCGCCAGAACGAGCGTTTCTACCGTCCCGTCAGCCTGATCCGCCAGGTGCGTCCGCTGGCCGGCAACCCGCGCATCATCGTGCGCGCGCGCCCGCTGGCCGACTGGGGCGCACGCGTGCCGGAGGCCACCTGGGGGAGCAACCACATCCGCTGGATCCTCCCGGACCACGTGCTGCGGCTGACCACCGACGTGCCGCTGCGCTTCGTCCGCGACGGCCTGCCCTTCGTGCTGAGCCACCCGGTCAACCTGGTGCTGGGCGTGGACGAATCGCTGAACCGCTCGCTCAGCGGCTATGTGCAGGAGTCCTTCCAGCGCACCCGCGACTACTGGCGCGAATGGGTCCGCTACCTGTCCATCCCGCTGGAATGGCAGGACGCGGTGATCCGCAGCGCGATCACCCTCAAGCTGTGCCAGTACGAAGACAGTGGCGCGATCATCGCCGCGATGACCACCTCCATTCCCGAGGCGCCGGGCAGCATCCGCAACTGGGATTACCGCTACTGCTGGCTGCGCGACGCGGCATTCGTGGTGCGCACGCTCAACCGCCTCGGCGCCACCCGCACCATGGAGCAGTTCCTCGGCTACATCTTCAACCTGGCCACCACCGATGGCAGCCTGCAGCCACTGTACGGGATCGGCTTCGAGGCGAAGCTGGAGGAGACCGAAGTGGCGTCGCTGGACGGCTACCGCGGCATGGGCCCGGTGCGTCGCGGCAACCTGGCCTGGGTGCAGCGCCAGCACGATGTCTACGGCAGCGTGGTGCTGGCCTCCACCCAGCTGTTCTTCGACCAGCGCCTGCAGGACCCGGGCGATGCGCATACCTTCGCGCGACTGGAGCCGCTCGGTGAGCAGGCCTTCGCCCTGCACGACGTTCCCGATGCCGGTCTGTGGGAGTTCCGCGGCCGCACCGAAGTGCATACCTACACCAGCGCGATGTGCTGGGCCGCCTGCGACCGTCTGTGCAAGATCGCCATCCGCCTCAAGCTGGATGACCGCGCCGATTACTGGCGCGCGCGCGCCGACACCATCCACGCGCGGATCCTGCGTGAGGCATGGAGCGAGGAACTCGGCCACTTCACCGATACGTTCGGCGGCCACCGCCTGGATGCCTCGCTGCTGCTGCTGGCGGACATCGGCTTCATCGAGGCCGGCGACGCGCGCTTCGTGGCCACCGTCGAGGCGATCGGGCGTGACCTGAAGCATGGCAACGCGCTGTACCGTTACGTCGCCCCGGATGATTTCGGCGAGCCCGAAACCAGCTTCACCATCTGCACCTTCTGGTACATCGACGCGCTGGCGGCGATCGGCCGCCTGGACGAGGCACGCGAGATGTTCGAGATGTTGCTGGAGCGCCGCAACCATCTCGGCCTGCTCTCCGAAGACCTGGCCTTCGATAGTGGCGAAGCCTGGGGCAACTTCCCGCAGACCTACTCGCATGTGGGCCTGATCACCGCGGCGATGCGTCTGTCGCGCAGCTGGCAGGAAGCGTCATGAGCCGCTTGGTGGTGGTCTCCAACCGGGTCGCCGTGCCCGGTGAATCACGCGCGGGCGGGCTCGCGGTGGGGCTGCTGGCCGCACTGAAGGAACGCGGCGGGGTGTGGTTCGGCTGGAGTGGCAAATCGGTCCGCGACAACAGCGGCACCCTGCATGAGCAGGTCGAGGGTGATATCCGCTATGTCACCATGGACCTCAACAAGCGCGACGTCGACGGCTACTACAACGGCTTCGCCAACCGCACGCTGTGGCCGTTGCTGCACTTCCGCCTCGACCTGGTCGACTACGACCGCGCCACCCGCGAGACGTATCGGCGGGTCAATGCGTTGTTCGCCGACAAGTTGGCGCCGCTGCTGCGCGAAGACGACATCGTCTGGATCCACGATTACCACCTGATCCCGTTGGCGTCGCTGCTGCGCGAGCGTGGCATCGGCTGCCGGATCGGTTTCTTCCTGCACGTGCCGATGCCGTCGGCCGACCTGCTGCAGGCCATGCCCGACCACCTGCGCCTGTTCTCCAGCCTGTATGCCTACGACCTGGTCGGCTTCCAGACCCAGCGCGACGCCGATCGCTTCCAGTCCTACGTGCGCCTGTTCGGCGGCGGCCGGGTGCTGGCCGATGGCGAACTGGAAGCCCCCGGTGGGCGCCGCTTCCGTGCGGCCGCCTTCCCGATCGGCATCGACACCGACTACATCGCCCGCCAGGCCAAGGCCGGCGCCAACAAGCCGGCCGTGCGCGACCTGCGCAACAGCCTGCGCGACCGGCAACTGGCGATCGGGGTGGATCGGCTGGACTACTCCAAGGGCCTGCCCGAGCGCTTCATGGGCTTCGAGCGCTACCTGGAGCGCCACCCGGACCAGCACGGCAGCCTGACCTACCTGCAGATCGCCCCGGTCTCGCGCGGCGATGTCACCGAATACCGGCAACTGCGCAGCCAGCTCGAACAGATCGCCGGGCACATCAATGGCGGCCACGCCGCCCCGGACTGGACGCCGCTGCGCTACGTCAACCAGAACTTCACCCATGCCACCCTGACCGGCTTTTACCGTGCCGCCGCGGTGGGCCTGGTCACCCCGCTACGCGATGGCATGAACCTGGTCGCCAAGGAATACGTGGCCTCGCAGGACCCGGAGAACCCGGGCGTGCTGGTGCTGTCGCTGCTGGCCGGCGCCGCCGACGAGCTCAAGCAGGCGCTGCTGGTCAACCCGCATGACCTGGACGGCGTGGCCGACGCCATCGCCACCGCTGCGACCATGCCCCTGCGCAAACGCGTGGAGCGATGGCAGGCGATGATGGAGCATCTGCGCGCGCACGACATCAACCATTGGCGGCAGACGTACCTGCAGGCGCTGGAAGGCTGACGCGGACGAGTGCCCGGCGGCCGCACCTGCCGGGCGATGGCCAGGGTCGACCTTCGACGGCGACCCGCTGCAGTCCGACACCCCGTGGATCCCGGCGACGTGCCGGCCTGGCCTGCGCCCCCGGGTCAATCCAGGAAGCGGGTCGCCTGCGCGGGTGTCGGCAGATAGCAGCTGTCATGCCGCCCGAACCAGCGGTAGCGGTTGCGCGCCAGCACGCGGTAGGCACCATCGCGCCACACCCGTGGCAGCACCCTTAGCACCATGACCATCCGCCACGCGCCGCCCAGCCCGCCCACCACCCGCATGATCGCATCGGTATCGGTCCAGGCCCTGCCCTGCTCGAGCAGCAGGAACGACAGCGGATCCTCCGGATCCAAACCGTGCTGCTCCAGCAGCGCACGTCCGTGCGTGCCCTGCATCGCCGCGAAGCGATAGCGCCCGCGATGGTCGAAACGCAGCAGGAAACGAACCCAGCGGCTGCACAACGCGCACACGCCGTCGAACACGATCACCGCACCCTCGGCACGCGCGTCGTCGCCGTTCATGCGCTCAGGGCGCCATCCACGCCAGCGTCGCCATGCGTCCGGTACGCCGGTCACGCCGGTGCGAATAGAAACGCTGCGGCTCGGCGATGCTGCACAGCTGACCGCCGCTGATCTGCGCAGGATCGATCCCGACGCCGTGCAGTCGTCGCCGCGCCAGCGCATACAGATCAACCTTCCAGTGACCGGCGCGGGTGGCGACAAAGGCTGCCTGCGCACCCGCATCGCGATCAACGAACGCGGCGAACACGTCCTCGCCCACCTCGTAGTGGGCCGGACCGGCAGCCGGGCCCAACCACGCCTGCACCTGCGCGGGCGGCGTGTGCATGGCCGCCACGGTCGCTTCCAGCATGCCGTCCGCCAGGCCGCGCCACCCGGCGTGGGCCGCGGCGACTTCCGTGCCGTCGCGGGCAGCGAACACCACCGGCAGGCAATCGGCGGTGAGGATGGCCAGCACCACGCCCGGCACCGAGGTCACCGATGCATCGGCGGTCGGCTCCACGTCCACGCCCTGGGCGCTGGGGGGCGCATCGAACCGCAGCACCGTGGTGCCGTGCACCTGGCGCAGCCAATGGGGCGCCGATGGCAGTGCCAGCCCGGCCTGCAACAGGTCGCGATTGCGCTGCACCTGCACCGGGTCGTCGCCATCCACCGCGTAACGGTTGCCCATGTTGAACTGGTCGAACGGCGGCAACGAGCCACCTGCGCCGTGCCGCAGCGTGGTGCAGGCCCGCACCCGGGGCGGTGCAGGCCAATCGGCCACCAGCAGGGGAAGCGACGCGTGCATCAACGGCGACCGCGTTCCAGTTCGGCGAAGCGCTTGCTGTCCTCGCGCAGTGCCTGCATCAGCGCCAGCATGTCGGCCGGCGGCGGCGCGCTGTTGGTGATCGTTTCACCGGTGATCGGGTGCACGAACTCCAGCGTTTCGGCGTGCAGCGCCTGGCGCTTGAAACCACGCAGCTGGGCGACCAGTTCATCGCTGGCGCCCTTGGGCAGCTTCAGGGCGCCGCCGTACAGCTGATCGCCGATGATCGGATGGCGCAGGTGCGCCATGTGCACGCGGATCTGGTGGGTACGCCCGGTTTCCAGGCGGCACTCCAGCGCGGTGTGCGCGCGGAAGCGCTCGCGCAGGCGGTAATGGGTGATCGCATCCTTGCCGTCTTCGCGCACCGCCATGCGCACGCGGTCGCGCGGGTGGCGGTCGATCGCCGCATCGGCGGTGCCGCCGGAGACCAGCGCGCCCACCACGATCGCCAGGTACTGGCGGTGCACCTGGCGCGCGGACAGCTGTTCCACCAGTGCGGTCTGCGCCTGGATGGTCCGCGCGATCACCATGACACCGCTGGTGTCCTTGTCCAGCCGGTGCACGATGCCCGCGCGCGGCAGCACCGACAGCGACGGGTCGCGGAACAGCAGCGCGTTGACCAGGGTGCCGGTGGGGTTGCCCGCGCCGGGATGGACCACCAGGCCGACCGGCTTGTTGATCACGAACACGTGCTCGTCCTCGTACAGCACCTCCAGCGGGATGTCCTCCGGCTCGGCATGGGTCTGGGTGTCGAGCACGACATGCAGGCTGGCCACCTCGCCGCCGCGCACCGGGTCGCGCCCGCGGACCTGCTCGCCGTCCAGCAGGACGTCGCCGGACTTGATCCACTCGGTCAGCTTGGATCGGGAAAATTCAGGGAACAGCTCGGCCAGCACGGCATCGAAACGCCGTCCAGCGGCGGTATCGGGCACCACGGCCTGGCGGGGGGATTCGGATTCAGAAGCGTTATCGGACATGGGGAAAGCACCGCAAGGAGACAAATTTGGGGTCCGGGCGACCAGTTTCAGTCGCGGGACAGGCCACTAGGCTATCATCGACCCTTCGTATTCCAGCCGCGTCCCGCCCTGACCCCATGATCCGACGCTCTTCTTTGCTGTCCGCGCCCGTCCGCACCGCCGCCCTGCTGCTGGTCCTGGCCCTCGTCGCCACTGGCTGCCACCGCGGCACCAAGGGCGATAATCCGGATGAAGGCCAGCCGGTCGAACAGATCTACGAGAAGAGCCACCGCCTGATGGAAGGCGGCAACTGGAGCGGGGCCGAGGCCAGCTTCCGGCGCCTGATCGCCCAGTACCCGTATGGTCCGTACACCGAGCAGGCGATGATCGAGACCGCCTACGCCCAGTACAAGGCCGGCAAGCACGATGACGCGGTGTCCAGCGTGGACCGCTTCATCCGTACCTACCCGACCCACCGCAATATCGCCTACCTGTACTACCTGCGTGGCCTGGCCAACGGCAACCGCAACACGGTGTTCCTGCGCCGGGTGTGGTCGCTGGACCCGAGCCGCCGCGACCTGTCCACCCCGCGCCAGGCCTACGCCGACTTCAACATCGTCGTGGACCGCTACCCGAACAGCCGTTACGCCGCCGATGCCCGCAAGCGCATGCTCGAGCTGCGCGACGTGTTCGCCCAGCACGAGCTGGACAACGCCCTGTACTACCTGCGCCGCCAGGCCTGGGTGTCGGCCGCCGGCCGCGCCAACTACCTGCTGGAGACCTACCCGCAGAGCGCCTACCAGTACGACGCGGTCGCCGCCCTGGGCGAGGCTTACACCCACCTGGGCAACAAGACCCTGGCCGACGACGCCCGCCGCGTGCTGGAGCTGAACCAGCCGCAGCACCCATGGCTGGCCGGCAACTGGCCGAAGTACCCGTGGATGATCCGCAAGCTGAACCCGTTCGCCGGCGAGAAGTCCGCCAGTACCGGTCAGCGCAACGCGACGCTGGAACGCAAGTAAGACCGCGGTCGAGCCTGCCGTCCTGCACGAACAAGGGTCCCGCGAGGGGCCCTTTTTCGTGGCCGATCAGCAGGCCCGGAGGCCAGGCATCGCACGAAACCGGCCCAGTCGTGCACGGGGTAGCGGCCTTCCGGGCCCGTGCCCGCGCAGGTTTCAGCGCTTGCAGCGGGCCCGTCCGGGCCCGAAGCCTGCGTGACCTCGCGTTTCCCGGCCCCCTGCCGCGTCGCGGCCAGCCTGCCCGCGCCGGGGCTGCCACGGCAGCCGGCCGGCAGGCACATCATCCTTTCTCGCACCACGCTGGGTCTCGCAGGGCTACTCGCAGGACACGGCCGCGGCCATCCTCGCCGCCCCAGCGTCGCCAGCGCGCTCGGCGGCCCGGCGTTGGGCCTTCACGTCGCGGTGGGCACCGGCACGCCGGCGCGGGTCCACCTCACCCCGCGTAGCCTGGGACCCGGCTCCCGTCGCGCCGCTCGGCGCCGCGGCGAACGCCTCCCTGGGCTAGCTGATCACCCGCCTGATCCAAGGCCGAGCCGCGCATCGACGGCCGGCTGACCGCCCTGGGCCGCGGACGCCTGGCGAAGGCCGCCTAGGGCGGATAGCGGGCGCCTGCCCGCCATCGACTCAGCCCTTGTAGCCGTTGCTGATCGGATAGCGGCGCTCGCGCCCGAACGCACGCCGCGACACCTTCGGGCCCGGCGCGGCCTGGTGGCGCTTCCACTCGCTGGTGCGCACCAGGCGCAGCACCCGGTCCACCACCTCGGGGGCATACCCGGCGGCCACGATCTCCTCGCGCGACTGCTCCTGGTCCACGTAGCGGTACAGGATGCCGTCCAGCACGTCGTAGGCCGGCAGCGAATCCTGGTCGGTCTGGTTGGCGCGCAGCTCGGCCGACGGCGGGCGGCTGATCACCGCCGGCGGGATCACCGGCGCGCCGCCTACCGTGTTGCGCCACTTGGACAGGCCGAACACCTCGGTCTTGTACAGGTCCTTCAGCGGCGCGTAGCCACCGCACATGTCGCCGTAGATGGTGGCGTAGCCGACCGCGTATTCACTCTTGTTGCCGGTGGTCAGCAGCAGCCCGCCGAACTTGTTGGACAGCGCCATCAGGATCACCCCGCGGCTGCGCGACTGCAGGTTTTCTTCGGTGACATCGGCCGCCTGGCCCTCGAACATCGGGCCGAGCGCGGCCATCAAGCCCTCGAACACCGGTTCGATCGACACCGCCTCCAGTTTCACCCCCAGCGCGCGGCACTGCTCGGCGGCCAGGTCGTTGGACATGTCGGCGGTGTAGCGCGACGGCAGGCGCACCGCCGTCACGTTGTCCGCGCCCAGCGCATCGACCGCCATCGCCAGCACCAGCGCCGAGTCGATCCCGCCGGACAGGCCCAACCAGACCTTCCTGAAGCCGTTCTTGCGGCAGTAGTCCTGGATGCCGCGCGTCACCGCGCGCCAGGCCAGCGCATCCATGCTTTCGTCGCCGTCATCGATCCACTCGCGCGGCAGGAAGCGGCGCGTTTCGGCGTCGTAGTCCACCACCAGCCATTGGTCGGTGAAGGCGGCCGCGGCCGGGTGCACGGTGCCATCGCCGTCGGCCACCACCGAGGCGCCGTCGAACACCAGCGCGTCCTGGCCACCGACCACGTTGAGGTAGGCGATCGCCGCGCCGCTTTCGCGGGTACGCTCGGCCAACAGGGCGTCGCGCTGGGCGTGCTTGCCGCGCTCGTAGGGCGAGGCATTGGGCACCAGAACCAGCTGCGCACCGTCGCGCACGGTGTCGGCCAGCGGCTCGGCGAACCACAGGTCCTCGCAGATCAACACGCCCACCGGCACGCCCTTCAGCGCGAACACGCAGCTGCCGCCGTCCGGGTCCACGTCGAAGTACCGGCGTTCGTCGAACACCGCATAGTTGGGCAGTTCGCGCTTGCGGTAGGTATGTTCCACCTTGCCATCGCGCAGCACGCTGGCCGCGTTGTACACCACCGCGCCGGCCGCCTGCGGCCAGCCGACCACGGCGGCGATGCCGGTCGTGGCGGCGGCGATGCGCTTGAGCGCCAGCTCGCAGTCGTAAAGGAAACCGGGGCGCAGCAGCAGGTCCTCCGGCGGGTAACCGCTGATCGCCAGTTCCGGGAACACCACCAGCTCGGCACCATACTCGTCGCGCGCCTCGGCGATCATCGCGATGATGTTGTCGGTGTTCTGCGCCACCGCGCCCACCGGGAAATCAAACTGCGCCATCGCGATGCGGATCGAAGCCATGAACGTCCAGCCTGTGGTTGCAATACGCTCATTGTAGATCCACGCCACGCGTGGATGGGGTTCATCGGCACCCCCCATTGCAAACGCAGAAAGGCCGCCCGGAGGCGGCCTTTCTGTTTGAAGCAGCCGAGCATGGCTCGGCTCTACCGACACGGCCGCCGCTTGCGCGGCGGGCGGTCTTACTTGACCAGCTTGGCGATGGCCGCGCCCAGGTCGCCCGGCGAACGGACGGTGACAACGCCAGCGGCTTCCATCGCCGCGAACTTGCCTTCGGCAGTGCCCTTGCCGCCCGATGCGATCGCACCGGCGTGGCCCATGCGCTTGCCGGCCGGCGCCGAGGCGCCCGCGATGAAACCGACGACCGGCTTCTTCACGTGGTTCTTGATGTACTCCGCACCGGCTTCTTCAGCGTCGCCGCCGATTTCGCCGACCATGATGATGCCCAGGGTCTGCGGATCTTCGTTGAACAGCTTCAGGCAGTCGACGAAGTTCAGGCCGTTGATCGGGTCGCCGCCGATGCCGATGCAGGTCGACTGACCCAGGCCGACTTCGGTGGTCTGCTTGACCGCTTCATAGGTCAGCGTGCCCGAACGCGACACGATGCCGATCTTGCCCGGCATGTGGATGTGGCCCGGCATGATGCCGATCTTGCACTCGCCCGGGGTGATCACGCCGGGGCAGTTCGGACCGACCAGCACGGTGTCCGGATGCGCGCGGGTCAGCACGTTCTTGACGCGCAGCATGTCCAGCACCGGGATGCCTTCGGTGATGCACACGATGACCTTGATACCGGCAGCCGCGGCTTCCAGGATCGCATCGGCCGCGTACGGCGGCGGCACGTAGATGACCGACGCGTCAGCACCGGTGGCCGACACGGCGTCGGCAACGGTGTTGAAGACCGGCAGATCGATGTGGGTGGTGCCGCCCTTGCCGGGGGTCACGCCGCCAACAACCTGGGTGCCGTACTCGATCATCTGAGTGGCGTGGAAGGTACCCTGCTGGCCGGTGAAGCCCTGCACGATCACCTTGGTGTTCTTGTTGATCAAAACGGACATGTCTTGAAGTCCTTCGTAAATTATTTAGGCCGGCGTCGGAGGAGGAGCCATCGACCAGGTCGATGTCCGTACCGCACGCCACCAGAAGCCCCGTCACGCCGCGTTGCGGAGTGCCAGCCCCCTTGACTCGAGGGGGCATGTCAGGCTTCTGCCGGCGATCCGATGCCGTGGAAAATTAGGCGGCGTTCTTGACAGCTTCGACGACCTTCTTGGCACCGTCGTTGATGTTGTCGGCCGGGATGATGGCCATGCCGCTGTCGCGCAGCAGCTGCTTGCCTTCTTCCACGTTGGTGCCTTCCAGGCGCACCACGACCGGAACCTTGACGCCCACTTCCTTGACCGCGGCGATGATGCCCTCGGCAATCATGTCGCAGCGGACGATGCCGCCGAAGATGTTGACGAAGATGCCTTCGACCTTGTCCGAGGACAGGATCAGCTTGAAGGCTTCGATGACGCGCTGCTTGTTGGCACCGCCGCCCACGTCCAGGAAGTTCGCCGGCTCGCCGCCGTTGAGCTTGATGACGTCCATGGTGGCCATGGCCAGGCCGGCGCCGTTGACCATGCAGCCGATGTTGCCGTCCATGGTGACGTAATTGATGTCCAGCTCCGAAGCGGTCACTTCGGTTTCGTCTTCCTGGGTCTTGTCGCGCATGGCGACCAGGGCCTTCTGACGGAACGCGGCGTTGTCGTCGCTGTCGAACTTGCCGTCCAGCGCGTACAGGTTGCCGTCGTCCAGGATGGCCAGCGGGTTGATTTCAACCAGGGCCAGGTCCTTTTCGTTGAACAGGCGGTACAGGTTCACCATGATGCTGGCGAACTGGCCGGCCTGCTTGGCGGTCAGGCCCAGCTTGAAGCCGAAATCACGGCCGTGGTAACCCTGCACGCCTTCGACGAAGTCGACGTTGAGCGAGTGGATCAGCTCCGGGGTTTCAGCAGCGACCTGCTCGATTTCCACGCCGCCTTCCGAGGAGGCGATGTAGGTGATGGTCTTGGTGCCGCGGTCGACCAGTACCGACAGGTACAGTTCCTTGACGATCTCGCCAGCGGTGGTCACCAGCACCAGGTTGACCGGCAGTTCCACGCCGGCGGTCTGGTAGGTGGCCATCTTGGTGCCGAGCATCTTGGCCGCAGCGGCCTTCACATCGTCGGTGGTCTTGCAGAACTTGACGCCGCCAGCCTTGCCGCGGCCGCCCGCGTGGATCTGCGCCTTGACCATCCAGGGGCCCTGGCCCAGGGAGTTGGCCGCTGCAACTGCTTCATCCGGGGTCGCCGCGACCTTGCCGGCCGGAACGGGAATGCCGTACTCGGCAAGCAGTTGTTTTGACTGGTATTCGTGGAAATTCATGCGTCACCGTGGGAATAGGAACGACCGCACGCATCTCCAGGGCTCCCTCACGGGGCGCCGGTACGGACCGCGGCGGGCCCACTATTGTGGACGAGCCGGCGCGCAGGCGCAAAGACGTGCGACGCCCCGCCCGGCACCCGGCGGTTTTTCGCGGTCATTCAGGCAGTTGCGGCACCGGCCTGGGTGGGCCACTGGCCGGGTGGCGGGTCAAATGCGCGACGCCCGGCCTTCCAGCCGCCCCGTCGGCAGTGCGGCTTGCCTATACTGGACCTTCAACGGAGCGGGCCCGGGCCGTTGAAGGCAGCCGAGCATGGCCCGCCTCCACCAGGGCAGCCAGAAGGGGAGTTCCGGCGTGTCACCCAGTGCTTCATTGATCGACCGCATCGAATCGATACCGAGGCGGGAGCTGTACTTTTTCGCCCTCTACCGGGTACTGATCGCCGCGGTGATCGCCGCCCTGCTGTTCAGCCCGCTGAGCGCACTGGTCGGTGCCGCCGACCACCCACGCCTGGCCGCCTGGGTCAGCGGCGCCTATCTGGTGCTGTCGCTGCTGATCCTGGCCGTGGGCCGCAACGAACGCTGGCTGCGCCCGATCGTGGTCGGTGGCGTGGCCGTGGACATCATCGCCGCCACCCTGCTGGCGCATGCCCTGCCCGGCGCCAGCGCGGGCATCTCGATGTCGCTGCTGTTCAACGTCGCCGCTGCCGCCACCCTGCTGCCGCTGACGCTCGGCATGGGCATCGCCCTCACTGCCAGCGCAGCCACCGCCGGGGAATACGTGTGGAAGCTGGTCGAGGGCGGCGACCCCACCCGCACCCTGGCCGAGCTGGCCATGTTCATCACCAGCTACCTGGCCCTGGCCTTCGTCAGCTACCAGGTCGGCAACCGCGCCCGTCGCAACCAGCAACTGGCCAACCAGCGCGGCGACGAGGTCGCCAACCTGTTCGAGATCAACGAACTGATCATCCGGCGCATGCGCACCGGGGTGCTGGTGGTCGATGGTGCCAACCGCATCACCCTGGCCAACGAGGCCGCCTCCACCCTGATCGGCGATGGCGAGGGCAACGGCGGCAGCGGGCAGCTGGAACTGGGCAGTGCCGCCCCGGACCTGAGCCGGCGCCTGCAGCGCTGGCGCAATGGCTGGACCAACGAGGAAACCCCGCTGCAGCTGTCCCCCGACCAGCCCGAAGTGCAGCCCCGGTTCGCCCGCCTGCTGGCCGGCAGCGACCTGACCCTGGTGTTCCTGGACGACTCCAGCGTGGTCTCGCGGCGCGCCGAATCGTTGACCCTGTCGGCGATGGGACGCTTTTCGGCCAGCCTGGCCCACGAGATCCGCAACCCGCTGGCGGCGATCAACTACGCCGCCCAGTTGCTGGAGGAATCCACCGGCATCGGCGATACCGACCGCCGCCTGCTGCAGATCATCCACCAGCAGTGCCAGCGCACCAACGGCATCGTCGAAAGCGTGCTCGGCCTGGCCCGGCGCGAGCGCGCCAACCCGGAGAACCTGGACCTGGCGGCCTTCGTGCGGCGCTTCGTGCTGGAATACAAGCAGGGCCTGAGCCTGGAAACCGACAGCGTCGAGCCGATCATCACCGAGACCTCGGTGCATGCCCTGATCGACCCGCGCCACCTCCACCAGATCCTCACCGTGCTGGTGCACAACGCACTCAAGTACGGCCGGATCGGGCAGGAACCGGCGCGGGTGCGGCTGCGCGTGGCGCGCCAGGACCGCGCTGCGGTCATCGACGTCATGGACCGGGGGCCTGGCATCCCCGAGACGGTGGCCAGCCAGCTGTTCCGCCCGTTCTTCACCACCTCCGAGCACGGCACCGGGCTGGGCCTGTATATCGCCCGCGAGCTGTGCCGGGCCAACCAGGCCAACCTGGAGTACGTGTCGGTGCCCGCCGGCGGCGCCTGCTTCCGGCTGGTCCTGTCCGGCCCGCATACGATGCTGCCGCAATGACCCGGGGCACGCCCCCATCGCCCACCGTCAAACATTTGTCGGATTCAACCGCCCTCGGCTATCTTTCCCCCATATGAACGAAAACCGCAGCGCCCTCGTCGTCGACGACGAACGTGACATCCGCGAACTGCTGGTACTGACCCTGGGCCGCATGGGCCTGCGCATCAGCACCGCAGCCAATCTCGCCGAAGCCCGCGAGCTGCTGGCCAGCAACCCGTACGACCTGTGCATCACCGACATGCGACTGCCCGACGGCAACGGCATCGAGCTGGTCACCGAGATCGCCCAGCACTACCCACGCACGCCGGTGGCGATGATCACCGCCTTCGGCAGCATGGACCTGGCCGTGGAGGCGCTGAAGGCCGGCGCCTTCGATTTCGTCAGCAAGCCGGTCGACATCGCCGTGCTGCGCGGGCTGGTGAAGCACGCCCTGGAGCTCAACAACAGCGAACGGGTGGTCCCGCCCGCGCTGGCCAGCGAGCAGGCCGCGCGCCTGCTCGGGGACTCGCCGGCGATGGATGGCCTGCGCAGCACGATCGCCAAGGTCTCGCGCAGCCAGGCCCCGGTCTACATCCTCGGTGAATCCGGCGTTGGCAAGGAGCTGGTCGCACGCACCATCCATGCGCAGAGCGCGCGTACCGCCGGCCCGTTCGTGCCGGTCAACTGCGGTGCGATTCCGTCCGAATTGATGGAAAGCGAGTTCTTCGGGCACAAGAAGGGCAGCTTCAGCGGCGCCCACGCCGACAAGCCCGGCCTGTTCCAGGCCGCGCACGGCGGCACCCTGTTCCTGGACGAGGTCGCCGAACTGCCCCTGCAGATGCAGGTGAAGCTGCTGCGGGCGATCCAGGAAAAATCGATCCGCCCGGTCGGCTCGGCCACCGAGGTGCCGGTCGACGTCCGCATCCTCTCGGCCACGCACAAGGACCTGGGCGAGTTGGTCGAGGACGGCCGTTTCCGCCACGACCTTTACTACCGCATCAATGTGATCGAACTGCGCGTGCCGCCCCTGCGCGAACGCCGCAGCGACCTGCCGCAGCTGGCTGCATCGATCCTGGCGCGGCTGGCCCGCACCCACGAGCGCGCCACCCCGCTGCTGGCGCCCTCGGCGCTGGATGCCCTGGCCCAGTACCACTTCCCGGGCAACGTGCGCGAGCTGGAGAACATCCTCGAGCGCGCCCTGGCCCTGGCCGAGGCGGACAGCATCGGCGCCAGCGACCTGCGCCTGCCGCAGCCGGGCAGCGCGCGCCACGGCGGTGCCGCCGCCGTGCAGGAAGAAGCGGTGGTCGACCTGCCGGCCGGCAACGGTGCCCTGCCCTCCTACATCGAGCAGATGGAGCGCACCGCGATCCAGAAGGCCCTGGAGGAGAACCGCTGGAACAAGACCCGAACGGCGGCGCAGCTGGGGATTACGTTCCGGGCGCTGCGCTACAAGCTGAAAAAGCTCGGGATGGATTGAGGGGTCACCCTTTCCGCCAGCGCCACGCCCTGCAGGGCTGCACCAGGAACCAGAACGACAAGGCCCGCATCCGCGGGCCTTGTCCGTTCAAGCAGCGCCGTCGCTCAATCCTTGGTGACGCGGTTGATCTCGGCCAGGCTGGTGGTACCGGCGGCGGCCTTGATCAGCGCCGACTGGCGCAGGTCGGGCACGCCGGCCCGCTGCGCGGCTTCGGCGATCTGGATGGCATTGCCGCCCGCCAGCACGATCACCGAAATTTCCTCGCTCATCGGCATCACCTGGTAGATACCGGTACGGCCCTTGTAGCCCTCGGTGCATTCCTCGCAGCCCACCGGCTCATACAGCCGGATGCCCGCGTCGATCTGCGCCTGGGTGAAGCCCTCGGCCAGCAGGGCGTTGGCGGGCAGGTCGATCGAACGCTTGCAGTTGCTGCACAACCGGCGCGCCAGGCGCTGGGCGATCACCAGGGTCACCGAGCTGGTGATGTTGAACGGGGCGATGCCCATGTTCATCAGGCGCGCGATGGTCTGCGGCGCATCGTTGGTATGCAGCGTGGACAGCACCATGTGGCCGGTCTGGGCCGCCTTGATCGCGATTTCCGCCGTCTCCAGGTCGCGGATTTCGCCGACCATGATGATGTCCGGGTCCTGTCGCAGGAACGAGCGCAACGCCGCGGCGAACGTCATGCCGCGCTTGACGTTCTGCTGCACCTGGTTGACGCCGGGCAGGCGGATTTCCACCGGATCCTCGGCGGTGGAGATGTTGCGCGTTTCATCGTTGAGGATGCCCAGCGCGGTATACAGCGACACGGTCTTGCCCGAACCGGTCGGCCCGGTCACCAGCACCATGCCGTACGGCTTGTGGATGGCGTCCAGGAACAGCCGCTGCTGCTCGGTCTCGTAACCCAGCTTGTCGATGCCCAGCTTGGCCGCGCTGCCGTCCAGGATACGCAGCACGATCTTTTCGCCGAACAGGGTCGGCAAGGTACTGACGCGGAAGTCGATCTGCTTGGTCTTGGACAGGTTGAGCTTGATGCGCCCATCCTGCGGCACCCGCTTTTCGGCGATGTCCAGCTGCGACATCACCTTCAGGCGCGCGGCGATGCGCTGGTTGAGCTTGACCGGGGCCTTGGCCACGTTCTTGAGCAGGCCGTCGATGCGGAAACGCACCCGGTAATCGTCTTCGTAGGGCTCGAAATGGATGTCCGAGGCGCCCTTGCGGATCGCATCGACCAGCACCTTGTTGACGAACTTCACCACCGGGGTGTCGTCGCCCTTGGCATCGTGGCCGGTGTCGCCGGACGCGCCGTCTTCATCGCCGCCGGACACATCCAGGTCGCCCATGCCCTCGTCGTCGCCGCCCAGCGACACGCCCAGGGTGTCGTGCCGGGACTGCCACTGCTCCAGGGTGCGCTTGATCTGCTCCTCGTCGACCAGGATCGGCTCGACCACCAGGTTGGTGTGGAACTTGATCTCGTCCAGCGAATGGGTCGGATCGCTGGTGCCCACGAACAGCTTGCCGCCACGCCTGAACAGCGGCAGGACGTGATGCTTGCGCAGCAGCTCCTCGCTGACCAGGCTGATCGCATTCTGCGCGCTGTCGAACACCGATACGTCCAGCAGCGGCATGCCGAACTCCAGCGCGTTGGCGGCGGCCAGTTGCGCGGCGGTGACCAGCTTCTTCTCGGCGAAGTACTGCGGCAACGGCTGCTTGGCCGCGCTGGCCTTGGCCATCGCATCGCGCGCGGTGGCTTCGTCCAGCGCGCCATCCTGGACCAGGCGGCGGGCGATGCCGGTGATCCCGACGAGATTGGCAGTAACCACGGCGTTCATTGGATGCAGGCTCCCCATGTCATAGGCGGAAGATTACTGCATTGCGGGATGGGACGGGGTCCCGCGCCTGCTCCGATCCTGCGTTCCGACCCGTTCGACGGCCCCCGGCGACGGGGGTGCCGGGGTAACATTGGCGCGGGGAAACCGGGGAAACAACGTGAAAAGCATCAGCATCATCCTGCCCGCCAAGAACGAAGCAGAAGGCCTGCTCCGCACCTTGCCGGCATTGCGTCAACTGTATCCGCACGCCGAGCTGATCGTGGTCGACGACGGCTCCACCGACAGCACCGCCGAGATTGGCCGCCGCCATGGCGCCGTGGTCCTGTCCAGCCCGTACTCGATGGGCAACGGCGCCGCCATCAAGCGCGGCGCCCGCGCCGCCAGCGGCGAGATCCTGGTGTTCATGGACGCCGACGGCCAGCACGACCCGGCCCACATCCAGACCCTGCTGGGCAAGCTTGCCGAGGGCTACGACATGGTCGTGGGCGCCCGCGACAGCAGCGGCCAGGCCAGCGTCCACCGTGGCCTGGCCAACCGCTTCTACAACTGGCTGGCCAGCCGCATGACCGGGTTCAGGATCCTGGACCTCACCTCCGGGTTCCGCGCCGCCCGTGCCCGGCGCTTCCGCGAGTTCCTGCACCTGCTGCCGAACGGCTTCAGCTACCCCACTACCAGCACCATGGCGTTCTTCCGCAGCGCCTACCCGGTCGCCTACGTGCCGATCCCGGTCGCCAGGCGCGTGGGCAACGGCAGCCACATCCGTCCGATCAAGGACGGCATCCGCTTCCTGCTGATCATCTTCAAGATCGCCACCCTGTACTCGCCGCTGAAGCTGTTCGCGCCGATCGCGGTCGGCTTCTTCCTGCTCGGCCTGGGCTATTACGGCTACACCTTCGCCACCATGCACCGCTTCACCAACATGAGCACCCTGCTGTTCAGCGCCTCGGTGATCATCTTCCTGATCGGGCTGATCTCCGAGCAGATCACCGGGCTGACCTACCTGGCAGCGCGGGACGGGCGGGACGCGGAGTGAGTGGGACGCAGCCGCAACGTGCGCGCCTGCTGTTGATTACGCGTAACCTGCCGCCACTTCAGGGCGGCATGGAGCGCCTCAACTGGCATCTGCTGCATCAGCTTCAGCGTGTAGCGGACATGCAGGTGGTGGGGCCGCAGGGCGCGGCAGCACTGGCACCGCAGGGGCCGGAGGTGCGTGAGGCGCACCTGCGCCCTCTTTGGCGCTTCATGCTTGCCTCGCTGTGGCAAACGCTCGCACTCGGCAGGCGCGGACGCCCAAGCGCCTATATCGCCGGCAGCGGACTTACCGCGCCCCAGGCATGGCTGGCGAGCAGAGTATTCGGCGGGCGCTGCATCGCTTACCTGCATGGCTTGGACATCACCGTCGACAATGCCGTATACCGACACCTATGGGTACCCATCCTGCGACGGCTGGATCTGGTCATCGTCAATAGTGGAGCCACCGCCGCACTGGCCGTGGAGGCCGGGATTCTGCCAGCCCGACTCCATCTGGTTCACCCGGGTGTCAGTCTGCCTGCCTTGCCCGACGATGCCCGCAAGGCGATCAGCGCCGCGGCCTTCCGTTCCCGGCACGGACTGGGGGAAGGCCCACTGTTGCTGTCGGTCGGTCGGCTGACCCCGCGCAAGGGCCTGTTGGAATTTGTACGTGATGAGATGCCCGCGATCCTGCGAACGCATCCCGGAGCGACCTTGGTGGTGGTCGGCGGGGTGGCCACTCAGGCACTCAGCTCAGAAGCGCTCACACCGGAACGAGTGCTGGCCAGCGCAACGGAAGCAACCCGGCAACGGGTACGCTTCATCGGCGAAGTGAGCGATCAGGACCTCAGCATCGCCATGCTCAGCGCGGCGGTGCATGTGTTTCCGGTCCGCTCCCAGCGCAGCGACCCGGAGGGTTTTGGCATGGTGGCGATCGAAGCAGCCGCGCACGGCCTGCCTACCGTTGCCTACGCCTCCGGTGGTGTCGTCGATGCCATCGCGGAGGGCGTATCCGGCATGCTGGTCACGCCCGGTGACAGCACCGGATTCGTTGCCGCGGTGACCGCCATGATCGACCGCCCGCTGGACGACGCGCCCATGCTGGCCTTCGCCGCGCAGTTCGACTGGGAAGCGTTTGGTCGCCAGGTGCGCAACGTCCTTGGCTTACAGGCGCAGGCCTGACCGATGAAGATCTGGCTGCCTGCGATCCATACCGGCAGTGGCACGGATGTTTTCACACGTCGCCTGGCCGACGCGCTCGCGGTACGCGGGCACGATCCGGTGCCCCAGTTCTTCGCGCATCGAAATGAGCCTTGGCCCGGCCGGCTTCGCGGGGTTCCGGCGCCACCTGGCACCGACGTAATCCACGGCAACAGCTGGACAGCGCATGCCTTCAACCGCGAAAGCCTGCCCCTGCTGGTCACCGAACACCACTACATCGCCGATCCCGCCTTCGCGCCGTACCTCACGCCCATGCAGCGGATGTACCACCGCGTCCTGATCCAGCGCCAGGTGGATGCGTCCTACCGGCTCGCCGATGGTGTGGTCGCGGTCAGTCGGCACACTGCCGAGGCCATGCAGCGCAGACTGCATCGACCCGTCGCGCATATTCACAACTGGGTAAACCTCGAGTACTTCCATCCCGATGCCTCGTCCCGGCCAGCCGGCGCGCCGCTGCGCTGTCTGTTTGTCGGCAATCCGTCTCGGCGCAAGGGTAGTGATGTTCTTCCCGCGCTGGCGGCGCGGCTTGGCGGCGGATTCGAGATCCTGTGCCTGGGCGGACTGCGCAGCGAGTCCGCGCATTTTCGCGGTCTCCTCAAGGTATTACCGCGGCACGCGCCGGAGGACATGCCCACGCTCTACAACAGCGTGGACGTCGTGCTCATCCCCACCCGCTATGAGGCATTTGGATACGTCGCGCTGGAAGCGATGGCCTGTGGCGTGCCGGTGGTGGGATTCGACAGCACAGGGACCGCAGAAGTGTGCCGCCACGGCGAAACCGCGCTGCTTGGGCCGGTCGACGACCTGGCGACGATGGCGGCGCACCTGCACCGGCTTGCCGACGACCCCGGGTTGCGCAGGACGCTCGGCACCAAAGCACGTGCACGCGCGGAAAGCCACTTTAGCGAGGACCGGGCGGTGGCCTGCTACATCGACCTCTACCGCCAGATCACTTCCGCCCGGCGCGAACACGGCTGACTGCCGCCATCAATCCGGGGTGTTGCTTGATGCGTTCCCCAAGCCAGGTCCTTGCCCGGTTCATCACGCGACGCAGGCGCTTTCGCGTCGCAGCCTCTGCAGCTTTCTCCGCCCGGATCCGTCGAAGGCCATCCAGCAGCGCCGCCAGCACCGGCGGAACGGCGGCGGTGGGCAGTGGCACCGCCGGCCCGTCCTGCTCCCGCATGCCAGCATGCGCGCCCCCTAAGGGGGCGGTTACCAAGGGGGCGGGCGTCACCGCAGCCTCTCCGTCAGCGATCAGTGCGAGAATGCGTTCGGCGCTATGCCCGTCGGCCCATGGCAGGAACTGCTTGCGGTGCTCCGCCAACACTTCGGTATCGATCCGTCCATCGAGCACAGCGTCAATGAACGCCTCCACCGGCGCGATGCTCGCTGCCCCTCCCAACGCCTGCACAAGCGTACTGGCCTCTTCGTTGAGCGGCTCTCCTTCCGGATTCACCAACACCAGCTGCGGCCTCTGCAGCGCCAGGTAGTCGAACAGGAATGAGCCAGGATCACTGAGCATGGCGCGCGAACAGGCGAAAGCAGGGAGATGCCCGGGGCTCTCATCCACAACGATCCCAAGGGCCTGCAACTCCGCTCGCAGGATGGGCAACTGCTCGGCCGTGAGCAGCGCCTGCTCCAGCAACGCGGGAAACAGCCCGGGATGTGGCCTCCAGATCAGGCATAGCGTTTCGCGACGCGCAATGAAGTACTCGAACAACTCCGGACCCAGCAGATCGAACGTGGAGAAGTTGGACGACTGCGAATAGCGGTGGCCGAAGCTGAAGTGACTGTTCCAGAGGATGGCTGTGCGGTTACCGATCCGCGATTGAAGAGCATCATCCACCGACGCACTCAATGCCTGGACCATGCGATCAAAACGAGGATGGCCGACCACCCGGACATGTGCATCGCCGCGTGGGCAGTGCCGCGCGTACATCGCCTTCTCACCCATCGAACGCGCAACGATGAGATCAGCACCGATCTGCAACGGCTGAGCGAATTGCAACCGCAGGTTCTTCGCGCCCGCCCCCACGGTCAACCCATAGGGGATGTACACGATGTGCTCCACGCAGCGGCGCACCCGCTGGAACCACAGGGGCTGCGGACGTTCGCGATCGTAAGGATGGGTAAAGATCGCTACGTCGAATTGCCCAGGCTGCAGCAGCAGCGACGGATCCCATTCAACGTACGAAACCTGCTCGGCACTCAACAGCGCCCGATGGTCAACCGCGCGGACCGCGCTCAACGACGCGTTCTCGACGTTGTACGGCAGCAACCACGCAACCGGTTCAAAACGCGAATCGACCCGCATCCGGCACCATAGCGACGCGACGTTACCCCAGGCCTCCGGGCGCTGCAGCAGGAATAGCACACGCAACGGGGATTGCATCGGTCACCCCGCCGCAGCGAAGCCAGCAATGCCGGCCTGCGCCAGCTCCAGGTCCTCCGGCGTATCCACCTCGAACAGCTCCAGCGCGCGCGCCGCCGCCGGCAGCAGCGGCTCGATGCACTCGTAGACGTAACGCGTGCCAGACACGAGCAGATGCGGCGGCCCGGCGAATACATTGGCCCATTCCCATTCCGTCGCTGGATCGCGATGAAAAGCCGAGACCGACTGGATGGCATCGCCGGCCCCATCAGTGCTGACGAACACCGCCTGGGTACTCTTGGCCCGTGTGACGCCAATCAGGAGAGGCACCTTTTCCGCGGCCTGGACGAAGGACCGCAGCGATGCGGGATCTATGATCAGGTCGCCGTCCAGATACAGCACCCGGTCGTGCATGCCCACCGAACCGAGGCGGATGCTATGGGCCGTATTGGTCGTGCGGTACTCCGGGTTCCTCACCAGCACGACGTCACGGTGGTGACGACTGCAATGATCGATGATCAGTTCCTCGCGGTAACCGACCACTACGTGAATGCGCGGCACCAGCGGTTGAAGGGCATGGATCAACCGCGACAGCAACGTGATCCCATCGATCTCGATCATGCATTTGGGCATGCCCATGCCCAGGCGCGAGCCCAGGCCGGCACAGGCGATTACAGCGCCTTCAAGAGCTTGCATAGGCTACTCGCATCATTGACCACAATATCGGCCGCCGCGATGGTCTGCGGTGCCGGGGCGTGCACGCCGCCGTATGCGATACCGATGTCGGCCTCGCGCAGCATCGGCACGTCGTTGGCACCGTCACCGATGGCGACGATCCGCTCGTAACCACCCTCGCGGCGGAGGGCGCGAATCGCATCATCCTTCGCCAGGATGGATTTCAACTGCACGCCGGCCGGGGTGGCCTCGGCGCTGGAGCTGAACGATCGGCAGCCAAGCCGCGCCACCATGGGCGCAATCCATAGGTCAAGATTACCGGTCACCACGAAGCAGCGGTCGGCATTGGCAGCCACGAACGCCTGCAACTCTGCAGACAACGGCACCGCCGCAATGATCTCGTGCACGCGCGCCAACGGAACCTGCCCAAGAATCAAGGTCCGCAGGCGCATCGAATCTTCGAAAGGCACATGCCCATCCATGGTCAATCGCGTCAGCGTGGCGATCTCGCCGGCGATGTCCAGTTCGGCGGCGATGCACGGCAGGATCTCGGTGGACGTCAGCGTCCCATCCAGATCAAAACAGAAGGCGGTTACGCTCATGTTCGCTCCAGCAGGAACCAGCGCTGGCGGGTTTCCGCACGATTGTTCAAGCCGTCCTGCTCGTAAACGTCCCCCTCATCGATCAGTTGAAATCCCCGATCGAGCAGTGTCGGCCGCATCAGCGTCATCAACTCCGGGACGCTGCGATAAATGGCGTGATAGTCGTGCTCGAGTTCGCTGGAGAAATGCCCCTTGAGGGTCAGCCGCGCCTCCGTTGCCACGGGCTCTCGCAGCAGCACCAGCGCTCCGACCGCGGTAACGTCGACGATCGCGCCGAACAAGGTGCTCAGCTGCGCATCGTTGAGGTACATGCAAATGCCGGCACACAACACCCGATCGAAATGAGTCTCGCCCAACGCGTCAGCCGACAGATCCTCGGCGTGCAGGTGGCTGAAGCGGCACCGTGAATCGTCCTCATGCTGCGCACGCGCATGCGCCAGCAACCCCTCCGTTGCATCGATGCCGTGGTAGCGCGCCAAGCGCGGAACCAGTCGACGGCTCCAGCGTCCGGTACCGCAGCCTACATCCAGCAAGGCCTGCCGACCGTCCAGCCGCAGCAGCGGCAGCAGGCGCGCAACCTCGGCCGCATCGCGACGTTCCGCGAGGTCGCCCTGCTTGTCCTGATAGATGACCGCTCGCGTGGGCCCCACCTCGTCCATGCGCCGGGCGCGATCCTCGAAAAAGGCGGCCACCTCCTGCGGGTCGAGCTCGGGAGGCGATGCGTCGCCGAATGCCGTTGTTATCCTTGCCACACCAGTTCCCCTGTTTTCATGCCTGCGCGGGCCGCCATAACGACCACCACAACGCGACCACCAACAGCAGGTAGGTCGTGCCAAGTGCCAGGACCGCACCGGCCCCGGCAAACGCCGGCACCCATGCGACCATCAACACCAGCAACAGAAGCAGCGCCCCCAGCTGCATCCCGATCCGTATCCGCTTGCGTCCGCGCGCCATCAACATGGTACAGCCAAGTGCCGACAAGCCAAGCAGCGCGGGGAACAGGCAGTTCAGGCGCGCCAGCTCGGCCGCATGGGCGAACTCGGCGCCGAACAGCCATGGCAGCGCGAACGACAGTGTCCACGCCACGGGAATGCTGACCAGACCCAACCCCACCCCCGCACCCGCCAGCCGGCGCAGGAAGCGAGCCTGTTCATCGGCGCTGCCCAAACGGCGAAACAGCTTGGGCGCAGCGGAAATCGCCAACGATACTGCTGGCAGCGCGATCAGCGCGGCCAGCCGGTAAGCGGCCGTGTAGTGGCCGGCCACATCCGCCCCGGCCAACCGGTAGACCAATGACTTGTCGAGGGTGCCCAGGCCAGTGTCGACCACGCGCATGGCCAGAAACCCCGATGCTTCTGCATACTCGCCTGCGACCGCCGCAGCCGGCGCCCAACCCGGCCGCAGCAGGCGCGCTACCGCCAGAAGCGCCAGGCCGGTGGCCCCCGCGCCCAGCAACACATGCCAATACAAGTAGCCGCTCAGATTCACCGGCGCCGCCAGCGACACACACACGACAAGCGCGACCACGTTGCCCAGCGGCCCCAGCGCATACATTGCACCGGCCCACCCCATCCGGTCGTGCGCCTGGAACGCGTAACTGGCAAGGGTGAGCAGGGGCGCCAGCAGTAGTTCGGGGCCGGCAATGGCCAAAAGCGCGGTGATCGCCACCGGGCTGTCCAGCCAAGTGACCGCCAAGGTCACGTAAACGACACCAAGGGCGATGCTACTGCCCAGCAACCGCCACAGCGCCTTGCGCCACTGCAGCGGAAACTCGCCGGAATCGCGCGACGCTGCCTGCAACATCACAAGGCCGAAACCGATCCCGCTCAAGGCACCCAGTGCGGTCGCCAGCCCCGCCAATCCCGCAAAGGTGCCGTAGCCGCCCAGACCCAGCGCCCGGGCCAAGCCGATCGCCCACACCGCCTGCAGGCCAGCCCGAAGGGCTTGCCAGAAGACCATCAGCACCGTGTTGCGGACAAGCGGAGATGACATGGCTATGCTGGACGCTATCGATCTGCGGTGGAAGTACAGGCGCCCGGCCTGTCCGGCCGGGCCCATGCCACGGTGCACTCAGTCGCTGCCGCCGGCCTTTGGAGCAGGCGACGCATCGAGCAACCCCATGGCCTCGGCTTTCGCACGGGCCAGTCCAGCCTGGCGACGCCAACCTTTCTGCTCAAGGGTATCAATTACCTTCCGAGCATACGCGGGCTGCGACTTGCTGGTCTCGATCGCACGGACGAACATCTCATCGGCGAACGCCTCGTCGTGGGCATACGCCATGGCGTAATCCCCGACCTGTGCATAGCTGTAGGGCGGCAACGTGGCACGGGCGAACAGGGCACGGAACGCCTCAACCAGCCGGACATCATCCAGCGGCACGTCCTTGTAGCGGTTGGCAAGCAGGGAGAACAACGCCCCGGTCGTTTCCGGGCTCAGCATCCCCGTGCGGACCTTGCCCACCAGCCGATCCCACCACAGGTCAGGCACCGGGCGGCCACTGTTCGCCGCGACAAGGATCAAGCCCTGGTCACTGATGATGGATGCATTGGGCAACGCAGCCCCGCGCTCGAACTCGGCGATGGCCATATCCACGAAGGGAGAAGTCGCATATCCGTCGGACATTTCCACATACTTGGCGCCCAAATCGGCACTGGCTCGTGCAGATCCACGATTTTCCACGGCCAGCTCGGTAGCCAGCAGCAACGGATTACCCCAGGTCGCCGATCGGATCAGGGTGAGCCCGAGACAAGCGACAACCACCGCGGCCACCACAGCGGGCACCACCAACTGGTGGGATGCGGCAGGAAGACGCAACGCAAGGTCGGCGAGTGCGAGCAGTATGCCGAGCAGCGCCAGGTAGTTCCGATGCTCGAACGCCAGTTCCAGCCCCACCACATTGCTGGTCAACAGGTGTGAGATGAAGAACCACAACACGCCGAGCGCAAACAGCGGCGCCCGCCGACGCGCCCACATGGCGAGCGCCAGCAGCCCAGACAACAGCACCCCACCAAGCAACGTGGTGACCGGCTGCAGGAGTCCTCGTGACGGAAGGACGTTGTCGTAATAGAACGTAAGATTGCCCGGCGTTGGCACGAACATCTGCTTCAGGTACATCGGCAGGACACGGAGCTGGGTAAGCAGTCGCTCCCAGGTACCGAAGTTTCGCGCAAGGTAGTGTTCGGACCAGTACCGCGGTATCACCAGCGTCACGAACACGACGATACCGACCACCACCATAGCGGCATACAGGACCCGCCAGCGACGTCCCACTGCCGGGTTGGCGGCGGCAAAACGCAGTACGGTCAGCTCCATCGCCAGCGCATACACGGGTACGAGGACCGCCGTCTCCTTGGAGAGCAGGCCGGCCAAGGTGAGCAGCGCAGCACTGGCCAGCCAGGGCCACGCCCGCATGCCGTCGACCTGGCGCAAGCGCCCATGCAGGTAACAGATCAGGGCTGCCAGCATGAAGCTTGCCGCCAACGTCTCCATTCGCTGGACGACATACAGCGCACTGGACACCTGGATCGGGTGAATGGCCCAAAGCAATGCCACCGCCAGGGCGGCGATCCATCCACCACGCCCCGTCGATGCGGCCGAGGTACGCAGCAGCATGCTTGCCAGCAGGTACACCAGCACGCTGTTGCATGCATGCACCAGCAGACCGCCAAACTTGTAGCCCCAGGGGTTCAATCCACCCAACGCATGGTTGACCGCAAGCGAGGCCATGGCCAGTGGGCGGGCGCCCAGCGTCCCGCCAGGATCGAAAGAGGTTGCGGCCTTCCAGATCAACGACGGCTGCAGCGCATCCACGTGCAGCCGCGTATTGTCTACGATCGTGCTGTAATCATCAAAGATGAAGGCGCCGCTCAAGCCCGGCCAGTAGACCGCGAGTACGACGAGAAAGAGTAGACATAGTCCTGCCGACTGCTGCCAACGATGCATCCCACGCTCACATTTCAACAACGCCCTCTCCCTCGATATCGGCGCAATCAACTGCAGCCGGCAGGCAGCAGCTTTGCATCAACCGACGCGTCGGCCTTGCAGCGCCATTCGCCCGAGCGGCTGCGTGCGATTTCGATGGTCTTGTTGGCCACGGTCGGACTGCCGCGCAGCGTGCACCGGATGAATCCCTCATCCGTGGACAACATGCTCATCCGGCAACGCGCGGTGCTGCTGGGCAGACCGATGTCGGCCAGATTGAAGGTGGTGATATTGTTGGCCAGCACCTGCGACTCGAACATGGTGCGGCCGCCGGTCACTTCGGCAAGCCCCGCCGTCAACTGCGACTTGGCCACGTAATTCTGATAAGCCGGCAGCGCGATGGCTGCCAGGATCGCGATGATCGCGACCACGATCATCAACTCGATCAACGTAAAACCACGCTCCCCACGCATGGCGTCCCCCCATAGGATGCTGTTCGGTTGCCCTTCAAAAGAAAAGGGGGCGAAACCGCCCCCTTCTTTCAAACACGTCTGGCGCCAATAATTAGCAGCCGGCCGGCTTGTATGCTTCCAGGTCGCTGGCGGCGGTGCAGTTCCACGCGCCCGAGCCATTGCGCTCCAGCTCGATGGTCTTGCCAGCAACCTTCGGGTTGCCCTTCAGGGTGCAGGTGATCTTCTGGCCGGAGGCATCATCCCACTTGCCCGACGGCGCAATGTCGCAACGCGGGGTGCTGGAAGCCAGGCCCAGGTCGGTAGTGGTCGCAGAGCCCGTCTTGGTGCCCGACTGGATGCCTTCCTCGAACGCGGTCACGCCGCCACGGATGTCGGCCAGACCGGCAGTGACCTGCGACTTGGCGACGTAGTTCTGGTAAGCCGGCAGTGCGATGGCGGCCAGGATGGCGATGATCGCGACAACGATCATCAGTTCGATCAGGGTAAAGCCCTGCTGCTTCTTCATGAGTACATCCCCTAGAGGTAGGAAAAAAATGAACACTGGGTCGAAGCCTGGGCCGGCGGACCGGTGAGCGAGGCTGGCGCCCGTGCGGGTGGATCAAAGCAGGTTGCGTGCCAACGTGATCAGCAATGCTCCCCAGCATTCCCCGGCGCAATGATGGCAGCAATCTTCAGGATTGGAACCCCCTTCACGGAAATCTGCGACCAATCCGGCAATGTGACGTGTTGCGTCACCTTGTGACCGTGGGGGTCCCGGATCCCGGTCACGCTTCGTCCCGAACTGGGGATGCCACAGCGCCCCGGAACCGGCTAACATGCGGCGCAGATAGCCCGCCTGGGGATGGCGTGGCTGGGGAGCCTGTATGTCTGTCAGCCGTAGTGCAGTCAAGAAAGAGCCCGTGGCGCGCAGCACCATGGAGTTGCAGCCGTTTGTCTGGGAGGGGACCGACAAGCGGGGCGTGAAGATGAAGGGCGAACAGCCCGCCAAGAACATGAACCTGCTGCGCGCGGAGCTGCGCCGGATGGGCATCACGCCCACCGTGGTCAAGCCCAAGCCCAAGCCGCTGTTCGGCGCGGCCGGGGCCAAGATCAGCGCCAAGGACATCGCCTTCTTCAGCCGCCAGATGGCGACCATGATGAAGTCGGGCGTGCCCATCGTGGGCGCGCTGGACATCATCGCCAGCGGGCACAAGAACCCGCGCATGAAGAAGATGGTCGACACCATCCGCACCGACATCGAGGGCGGCTCCTCGCTGTATGAGGCGATCAGCCGGCACCCGGTCCAGTTCGACGAGCTGTACCGCAACCTGGTCAAGGCCGGTGAAGGCGCCGGTGTGCTGGAAACCGTGCTGGAGACGGTGGCCAACTACAAAGAGAACATCGAAGCGCTCAAGGGCAAGATCAAGAAGGCCCTGTTCTACCCGATCATGGTCATGGCCGTGGCCATGCTGGTCAGCGGCATCCTGCTGGTCTGGGTGGTGCCGCAGTTCGAGGACGTGTTCAAGGGCTTCGGCGCCGAGCTGCCTGCCTTCACCCAGATGATCGTGAACCTGTCCCGGTTCATGGTGTCCTGGTGGCTGCCGATCCTGATCGTCCTGGTCGGCAGCGTGTTCGGCTTCCTCGCCGCCTACAAGCGCTCGCCGACGATGCAGCACACCCTGGACCGGCTGATCCTGAAGGTACCGGTGATCGGCCAGCTGATGCACAACAGTGCCATCGCCCGCTTCGCCCGGACCACGGCGGTGACCTTCAAGGCAGGTGTCCCGCTGGTGGAGGCCCTGAGCATCGTGGCCGGCGCAACCGGCAACATGGTGTATGAGGAAGCCGTGCTGCGCATGCGCGACGACGTGTCGGTGGGCTACCCGGTCAATATGGCCATGAAGCAGACCAACCTGTTCCCGCACATGGTCATCCAGATGACCGGCATCGGCGAAGAGGCCGGCGCGCTGGACGCCATGCTGTTCAAGGTGGCCGAGTACTACGAGCAGGAAGTGAACAACGCGGTGGACGCGCTGAGCAGCCTGCTGGAACCGATCGTGATGGTGGTTATTGGTACCATCGTCGGCGGCATGGTGATCGGCATGTACCTGCCCATCTTCAAACTCGCTTCGGTGGTCTGATACACACATGGCATTTCTCGACCAGCACCCCGGTCTCGGCTACCCCGCCGCGGCCGGCCTGGGACTGCTCCTGGGCAGCTTCCTCAATGTAGTGATCCTGCGCCTGCCCAAGCGGCTGGACTGGCAGTGGAAGCGCGACGCCCGCGAAGTGCTGGAAGAGCCGGACATCTACGAGCCGCCGCCGCCGGGGATCGTGGTCGAGCCCTCGCACTGCCCGCACTGCAAGCACAAGCTGGCCTGGTACGAGAACATCCCGCTGTTCAGCTGGCTGATCCAGCGTGGCAAGTGCCGCCATTGCCACGCTCCGATCTCGATCCAGTACCCGCTGGTGGAACTGCTGACCGCGCTGCTGGTGCTGGCCAGCGTCTGGCAGTTCGGCTTCGGCTGGCAAGGCTTCGGCGCGATCGTGCTGAGCTGCTTCCTGGTCGCCCTGTCCGGGATCGACCTGCGCACCCAACTGCTGCCCGACCAGTTGACCCTGCCGCTGATGTGGCTGGGCCTGATCGCCGCCAGCGACAACCTGTACATGCCCGCCAAGCCGGCCCTCCTGGGTGCATTGGCCGGCTACCTGTCGCTATGGTCGGTGTGGTGGCTGTTCAAGCAGATCACCGGCAAAGAAGGCATGGGCCACGGCGACTTCAAGCTGCTGGCCGCGCTGGGCGCCTGGTGCGGGCTCAAGGGCATCCTGCCGATCATCCTGCTGTCCTCGGTGGTCGGCGCGATCATCGGCTCGGTCTGGCTGTATGCGCGCGGCCGCGACCGCGCCACGCCGATCCCGTTCGGCCCCTATCTGGCGATTGCCGGCTGGATCGTCTTCATGTGGGGCGAGCAGATCATCAGCGCCTATATGGGCTTTGCCGGCCTGCGTTGAGGGCCGGCCGATGGCGCGCTACCTCATCGGGTTGACCGGCGGCATCGCCGCCGGCAAAAGCGAACTGAGCCGGCGGTTCAACGCCCTGGGCATTACCGTCGCCGATGCCGACGTCGCCGCGCGTGCGGTGGTCGCCCCCGGCAGCGAAGGTCTGGCCCGGATCGCGGCGCATTTCGGCCCGGGCATCCTGCTGGCCGACGGCCAGCTTGACCGGGCCGCCCTGCGCGAGCGCATCTTCGCCTCGGCACGGGAGCGCCAGGCGCTGGAAGCCATCACCCACCCCGCCATCCGCACGCTGCTGCGCGAGACCTGCGAGCAGGCCGACGGGCCGTACGCGATCGCCGCCATCCCACTGCTCACCGAAGCCGGCGGCCGCCAACAGTATCCCTGGCTGGACCGCATTCTGGTGGTGGATGTCCCGGTGGCGGTCCAGCACGCCCGCCTGCTGCGGCGCGACGGGATCAGCGCCGCGCTGGCCGACCGCATGATCGCCGCCCAGGCCAGCCGCGAGGCACGCCTGGCGCTGGCCGATGACGTCGTGGTCAACGACGGCGACCCGGACCACCTGCAGGCCAAGGTCGAGCAACTCGACCGCCGCTATCGCGCCCTGGCAGCAGCCGCCAAACCGTAGCGCCATCCCATCGGTGGCTGCACGGCAGCTGGATGGGCTCGAACGGCAGCCGCGCGTGGCGTGGCGCTATGCGGGCGCAAACGTCAGCGTTGCCACCACGCCGCGCTGGTCGCCCGGGCGCACGCTCACCTGCCAGCCGTACAGGTCGCACAGCCGGCTGACGATCGACAGGCCAATGCCGCCGCCCTGCGAATGCCCGGCGTGGGTGCCGCGATAGCCGCGCTGGAACAGCTTGGCCGCATCTTCCGCACTCAGGCCCGGGCCACTGTCAATGACATCGACCCGGTTGCCGGTGATGCGTACGCGCACTGAGCCTTCCTGCGAATACTTCACCGCGTTGCCGATCAGGTTGCCCAACGCCACCGACAGGGCCGATTCCGGCGCATCGATGACCAGGTCGCGGTCGCCCTCCAGCACCAGCTCGAGCGGCTTGCCACCGAGCTGGGCGCGGTGCGCATCGAGCAGTTGCTCGCCCACCCGCGCCACGTTGCTGCTGCCCTGCCCGCGCTCGTTGCGCGACAGCAGCAACAGCGAGCCGATCAGGTCGGTGCACTGCTGTTCGGCGCGCTGGATGCGCTGCAGGCGTTGCAGCACCTTCTCGTCCAGGCCCGGCCGGGCCAGCAGCAGCTCGGTTGCCCCGCGGATCACCGCCAACGGTGTGCGCAACTCATGGCTGACGTCGGCGTTGAACTCGCGATCGCGCTGCACCACTTCGGTCAGCCGCGAAGAATAATCATCCAGGGCCTGGGCCAGCTGGCCCACTTCGTCATCCGGGAAACGCGGGGCCAGCGGCTCCGGCTCGCTGGTGCCACCACGGTAGGCACGCAGGCGCGCGGCCAGGTCCGATACCGGCTTCATCACTTTGGACGCCGACCACCAGCCCAGCACCAGGGACAGCAGGCTGAAGACAAGTACGGAGATCAACAGCGCACGATTGAGCTGGGCCTCCCCGCGCACGCTTTCGGTCATGTCGTAGGCCAGGAAAAACCAGGCCTCCGGGGTCTTGCGCACTGCCAGCTTGTAGGAGAACGGCTTGTTCTCCTCATCGACCCCGCTGACGCTGTAATTTCCAGGTGCGTAGGCCGCCCATTCCGGGCGCTCTTCGCGCACGCGGTCGAATTTGTCTTTGGAATAGGCGAAGGCGCGGATCTGCTGGAACGGCAGATCCGGGCTGCGGCTCGGGTCGAGCTGGAACCGCATCGCGTACTCGTCGATATTGCGGTTCATCACGTCTTCCACCAGTTGGTTTTCCACCCGCGCGCGGGTCCAATTGGTGGCAAACGCAAACAGCGCCGTCAGGCAGAAGCCCAACAGCGCAAAAGACACGATGATGCGGCTGCGCAGCCGGCGCCGATATGGCGCGCGGCGACGCTCCCCCTTGGCCGTCACCGGATCAGGCTTCCGGCGCGGCGATGCGGTATCCGATGCCATGGCGGGTCTGGATCAGCGGCACTTCGAACGGCTTGTCCACCACCGCACGCAGGCCGTGGATGTGCACGCGCAGCGAATCCGAATCGGGCAGTTCTTCGCCCCACACGCGGGTTTCCAGCTCCTGGCGGGTCACCACCGCAGGGGCGGCTTCCATCAGGGCCTGCAGGATCTTCAGTGCGGTCGGGTTGAGCTGCAGCAGCTTGCCCTGGCGGCGCACTTCCAGCGTGTCCAGGTTGTATTCCAGATCGCCGGTTTCCAGCACGCGGGTCTGCACCCCCTTGCCCCGGCGCGACAGCGCGTTCAGGCGTACTTCCACTTCCTGCAGCGCGAACGGCTTGATCAGGTAGTCATCGGCACCGGAATCGAAGCCGGCCAGCTTGTTGTCCAGCGAATCGCGCGCGGTAAGCATCAACACCGGGGTCTGCTTGCGCGCTTCGTTGCGCAGCTTGCGGCAGACTTCGATGCCGTCCATGCCGGGCAGGTTGAGGTCCAGCACGATCGCATCGAATTCGTGCACCACGGCAAGGTGCAGGCCGGTCACGCCGTCGGCGGCGAAGTCCACGGTGTGTCCGCGGTCTTCGAGGTAATCGCCCAGGTTGGCGGCGATGTCGCTGTTGTCTTCAATTACAAGAATTCGCACTGTGACCTCTGTTTCATGAGGGATTGGCCCGGACAGCGTCGCTGCGGCCGAAACCGCAGCGAGCCATTACCTTGCGCTGCCTGCTGAACGATACAGGCTTCATTGTTAACAGTAGACACCGGCCCGTGCCATGACAGCGTCAAATCACCTGCCGGGGTTGAGATTGTTGAACTGCTGGTGCTCATTGAGCAGGGACCGGCCGTTCTCTGTGGCCCGGCGCCGCTGCGCCACGGTGGTGCACACGCTCTGCGACATGTTGCTGCCGGTGGCACGCTCACGGCGGCAGATCAGCCGGCTGTCCTCCTTGGCCTTGCTCATCACCGTGTTGACCAGTTCCTGGTCATTGAACACGGCCGTGCGGTCAACCGGACTCAGCTCGCTGGAGAGGGTGTGCCCCTCCATCTTCTGCTCGATCCTGCCCAGCGCCTGCTGGACCCGGCCCTTGTCTTCCGGGCTGATCTCGCTGTAGGACTCGCTGTTGAGCGCAGCCTTTACCCGATCCACCTGGGCCGATACCGGCTCGCCCTCGGTGATCTTGACCACCCCATCATCACGCTTGGCTTCGGCGGAGCCAACCACACACAGGGCAAGCAGAAAAACGGTATATCGACGCATCGCCAAAACTCCATCCTTCCATGAACGAAGCGCCACTGTACGAGCCCACCGAACGCCGGACAAGGGACTGATGGCAGGGGTCCAAAGGCGCGCCCGGTCGACGCCGCCGGCCTGTAAAAAGGCCCAGACGGAAACCGCCTGGGCCTGAAGTGCGTTCCCGATTACCGATCCTGCTGAGGAGGGCAGAGCTGCGGTTCGTCGAAGCCTACGCTGGGGGCGATTAAAGCCTCGTTAAATCCGCCGAAGCTTTCCGTAAAACCATCAAGGCTTTGAATTTGCTGGCTTTTTCATGTTGGCAACGTGGTCGATGATGCGCCCGGCCAGGTCGGTCTGGCAGATCGCTTCGATCCCCTCCAGGCCCGGCGTGGAGTTGACCTCCAGCACCAGCGGGCCACGGCTGGAGCGGATCAGGTCCACGCCCGCCACGCCCAACCCCAGCGCCTTGGCCGACCGCACCGCGACCTGCTGTTCGGCCCGGCTGGCCTTCGCAGCCCGGGCGCTGCCGCCGGCATGCAGGTTGGAGCGGAAGTCGCCGTCCGGGGCCTGGCGCTGCATCGCCCCCACCACCTGGTCGCCGACCACCAGGCAACGCAGGTCCGCACCCTGCGCCTCGCCGATGAATTCCTGCATCAGGAAGTTGGCATACAGCCCGCGCAGCGCCTCCACGATGCCGCGCGAGGCGCTGGCCTTCTCGGTCAGGATCACCCCCCTGCCCTGGGTGCCTTCGTTGAGCTTCACCACGTGCGGCGGAGGGCCCAGCATGGACAACAGGTCGACGGTGTCGTCGGGGTTGTCGCCGAACACGGTCACCGGCATGTCGATGCCCTTGGAGGCCAGGATCTGGTGCGCGCGCAGCTTGTCGCGGGCCCGCAGGATGGCATCGGACGGATTGGGCGTGCGCGCGCCCATCATCTCGAACTGGCGCAGCACGGCGGTGCCGTAACGGGTCACCGACGCGCCGATGCGCGGGATGACCGCATCCACGCCGGTGATCGGCCGCCCCTTGTAGTGCATGGTGAAACCGTCGGCGGCGATGCGCATGTAGCAGCGCAGCGGGTCGAGGATGCGCACGGTGTGGCCGCGCGCGCGCGCGGCTTCCACCAGCCGGCGCGTGGAGTACAGCTTGCTGTTGCGGGACAGGATGGCGAGTTTCATCGCGATGGGCGCACGGGGCCGGAAAACGCGAAGCATAGCCTGCGCGGGGTACGCTGCGATGAGGATCGGCGAGGCTCGGCGCCGCCACGGTTTCATGGAAACGAAAGCGTGAGCGATCCCCCTTGAGGGGGCCCCTCATCGACCTGGGGGCAAGACAGCCTCACTTTCCAACAGACTCCCGTGCGGTGCGTCGGCGGCTACCCACGCTGTGTGGGCGTAACGGTGTTCCGCTGGCCCCCTCGAACCGATACCCTCGACGCCCGACCGGCGACCGCCGCAGACGCATGCCAATGAAACCCGCAACGCTCGCTCCAGTGGCCCTGTTGAGTGTCCTCCTGTCGGGCACGACCGGTGCCGGGCCGGTGCAGTTCACCGGCTACGACGATTTCTACCGATCGTTGGGTGGCAACCTGTTCCTGGGCCCGGGAACCGAACTGGGCATGCCCTGCACCGAATCGCCGCGGCACTGCCTGTGGGCCACCTCGACGATCCAGGCGATGCGTCGCCATGCAGACGCACAGTGGACCGTGCCAGGCAGTCTGGCACTGGAGCCCACGGACGGCCTACCCGACGTTGTTTTCGATGGCCAGACGATGTTTGTGGGTGCGCGGCGCTGGCCACTGCGAAGCGCCGTCGACCTCGCCCCGCCGGCATGGCGCACCGATGCATCCATCCGCCCGGAGAACCTGGCGGACGTCACGGCGTGGCAGCACGGCACGTCGGTGTGCCTGGACATGCGCTACGTCAGCAGCGGCAAGGGCGATCGTTACACCAAGGTGCTGTTGCTGCATGGGGAGCGGCTGTACCTTCTGCCCCCGCTGTTTGGCACGTGTGCCGCCATTCGGACCGCGCCGCACCACCGTTTCAGCTACCCGAGCAATACCTACCTGGGGTCCGGAATGGAAGACATTCCGCGCGGCTTGCAGGTGGACTACCTGCTGCCAGATGGCCGGACGCGCATTGCGCGCTATCTGCTGCGTTTTCCCGACCCGGACAATCCGTTTGCCTTCGAGGTCGTTGGCGACTAGGGCGTGAGCAGGTCCAACGACCCGGTGCGTGCCAACGCTGCGGGGCGGTCAGACGCCACACGCGCGACATCGGCCACGGCGAGCCGGCCATCGACATGCGGTGTAGCCGATTGGTCGCGGTGATCAAGCCGCCTGGGGAGGTGAGTCGGTGCTGATAATGGACCGACGGTACCATAGGGTTTGTTCCCTATCTGGCCCGGGGCTACACTGACAGCGCCCCCTCCCTACGTGTGAGCAGGCAATGGATATTACTTGCAAAGGGCGCTGCATTCCCATGGGTCTGATAGCTGGGGCCCTGATAGTGGGGCTAGTGGCGTGTGCGCAGCCTTCGAAAGCCAACCAGGAAAAATCCATGCAGGATGCTATGGCCGCTGACATTCAGCGCGAACAGGACAATGCAGTGGCGATCGTAGATGCCGCCATTCCAAGAGAAACGGGGCCAGTGATCAGCTGGGCCGGCTATCCTCCCATGAAACCCGGGGCGGCGCAGACCCCGCAGAGCCTGATTGATCAGGTCCACAAGCTTGCAGATTCTCTTCGCTCCTATGCCGACTCGGATCCCCAACGGGTCGAAGAGGTTCTGGGAACGGCTCTGTCGCCGGATAGTGAGGGACGTCGTCGAGGGGTAACGGGAAAAGTCGGCGCTGGAACCTACGAGTGGGCGGTCTGGAAATTCTCGCCAGATGGCGGTGGCCAAGCTATCGAGTTGACCGTCGCGCCGGCTGAAGCTTGTCTGGACTTCCAGCTGCTCAAGTCACCCCTCGTGGATAATGGTTTTCGAATGCATGTCCCAGCGTTTGGCGACGATCAACGCATTACCTTCTATAAGAGTGTCAGTCCTTCGTTGACACTCTATGTGTCAATAAAAGTGGACGTGCGTGATGCTCCAACCTGTGCCTCGGTTGTAAATCTGGAAGTGGCGCCAAGCGATGCTTGATCCCCGCATTGAGCGCATGCTCGAAGAAGCCAATACGCAGGCGTCGCTGTCAGAAGCGAAAGCACGCGATCTGCGAGAAGCCATTGAGACGTCCCCGTTTCTCGCTGACATCATGCGCAAAGCGATGGATTCCGGCGACCTCAAGCACATTCGCTTCGCTGATTCCCCTAACGAAGGGGGCACTATGATGCCAAGAATCAGACCATCAGCATCAGCTCTCACGTCTGGGACTGGCCCCGCCAACATCAACGAGTGGATCAGCTCACGGCCGTACTCGGGCACGAAACGGGTCACGCTCTTATGGCGCGGTCCACCCACCTCACCAATCACAGGCTCTCCTTTGACATTGAAGGAGCCTTGAAGCAAGGCGTGCAATACGGGGATGCAACAGTAGACATCACACCTTTCGCGCAAACGTACATCAATGCCTCCCGCAAGAACGAAGGTTTTGCCGAATTGGTTTCGATGAACGCGGTTGCAAGCCGCATCAAGACTACGGTCAACGGAGCGGATCTGGAGCAGGTCGTGAAACGCTTGGACGACACAACCCCCTGTGTCACCGACGGAAAGTTGGCAACAGGGATCCAGATAGGGCCAGGTTTCATGCAGCGCCCCGGGACGACGATCCAAAGCCCTGCCATTGAGGCGGTGGCGGTTTGCCAGTTCGATAAGTCGAGCAGCACGCTGGGTGTCCAAGGAAAGGCCGACTACAACGCCTACTACCTTTCTTACGTTGTCTCCGTCGGTGCGGAATTACTGAAGGAGCGCAGTCAAGCTTCTACCCAGACCATGCCGCAGGTGGGGATGAACTTGGCCGAGCTGAGGAGCTCAGTTGCTGAGATCCAGGCGGCTGGCGTTTCGCTGGGCGGCACCGGCAAGGTATTTGGCTTCGCAGACACGTCCGGTGGCCGGCATCTTCCGGTTGAGGTCCGTCAGGTAGGGCCTATCGGCCATGCTCAGCCGGACATCGCTGCTCAGCAAACTGATCGCCCTGCGGCGGTGTTCGCAGACCATCCTGCCCACGCCGACCACGCCACTTATGGCCGGATCCATGAATGGGTCAAAGGCACTGGTAATTGGAACGAGGCCGAAAGCCGCAACGTCGCCGCTTCGCTCTATAAGCAGCAGCTGAGCGCCCCTCTCGTTCAGAGAGTCGATCACGTCACGGGTGGCCTTGGAAGAGATGGTGCGCACAACGTGTTCGCGGTCTATGCGCCGTTCGGCGACAAGGGCCCGCACTTCCATACTCATGTAGATGGAAGGCAGGCTGCGCAGGAGCCTGCCGAGCAGAGCCTTCAGCAGGCAGAAGTGCTTCAACGAACGCAGGGACAGCAGCAGGCGCAAGAACAGGCACAGCAACGCGGGGAGACAGAGCAGCAGGCGGGACGGACCTGCCGATAAGCAAGCTAATCAAGCCAGGACGTTGGATGACTATTTATCTGGAAAGAGTACTGTTCGTTGTCGCGCCCCAAGGCTTTGGCAAAAGCACCCAGTTGCGAGCGATGTTCCTTGATCCCCGGCTGGGAAACGGAGGCAAGATTCCCACGCACAGCAAACTTCCTGACACGTATTCGCTCGGCCGGGAAAGGCGCCTGTATCTTCGGCTGACCTCTCCGCATGAGTACGGCGAGAGTTCAGCAGAGTTCATTCGAAAGGCTAGGGGAAAAATGGACGGCGGGCGATGGAACTTTGCAGGCGCCCTGCAGCCAAATGCGTTCAAACGCATGCCTGACGTTGTGGAGACGGTGCGTCGGTTCCAGAAGGCATTCACTCCGGAGCGGGTTAGATTGGCGTTCCTTGCCCCCAATCGCCAAGGTATTACTCTGGACAATTTCCTTCCATTCCGCGACTTGCATTCTGAGCTCCAAGCGTTGGGTGCTGAAGTCGTGTGTGTCGACGCCAGGAACAGGGAGGCCAATGGCTTGTTGCTTGCTGATTTCTTTGATTTCACCTAGTTCCCTCTAACCGTCCAGCAGCCTGCTGCGCACCAGTGCAGGCATCCTCGCATGCACCGATGTCTACCGCGGCTTACACCGCCAAGGACAAACCAAGCGAGCTGATCCATGGAAGCGGACTGCTTTCCCTCTTGAGGAAACACGCTAGTCTGGACGCACGCATAGAGCCTTGAAATGGACCTCGCCTGCTAACCGGCCGGTGTGTGGGCGACGTCTGGTCGATGAATCTTCGACAGGCCTCATCACGCGACTTGGCTATCTAGCAAGCGAAGTCCAAGAACAAGGTGCTCGTGGAGATCACGGCTGAACTGGCGGCATCGCTGCACCGGAAGGGCGCCGGTAATGCAAAGGGGAATTTTCAGTTTCGCACCTGAGCGAGAAGGCAGGCACATACGAGGCCAATTCGGCGAACGAAGTTCCCGAAGCGCAAGCCCCGCTCGGGCACAAATAGGCCGCGACAACCAAGGTCTACGTGTAAAAGAAGATGGGTGCCAAAGCAACGCTCACAAGATAGTCGCGCGACTAAAGCGTAAGAATTTGCTGGCGGCTGAGCTTACGGGCCGTTACAAGCACATTCATTGAATTTGGCTCGGCATCGTTCGGGCGACAATGGAGGTTCGTCGCTGCAAGCGACAAAGACGCGCAGATCGCGGAGCGAAACCTGGACTCTGTGGCCTAGATATCTGCGATACAAAACGAGGAATTGCGGAGCGGCCTGGATATTGCGGAGCGGCCTTGATCCCCGAAAGCGCTGGGGGACATGGAGCGGGTGAAGGGAATCGAACCCTCGTCAGTAGCTTGGGAAGCTACAGCTCTACCATTGAGCTACACCCGCGTGGTGCCGGACAAGTCTATGCGGCGGAGTGGTCAAAAGGCAACGGGCGGCACTGGGCCGCCCGCTGCGTCCGGCTTTCGCCGGCCCTGCGCGGCGCCCCGGCAAGGGGCGCTGCGCAAGGGTGGATCAGAAGCTGCCGCTGAAGCTGGCGAACAGCGACACGTCGCGCGCACGCTTCTGCAGCGTGGTGGCGCTCATGCCGATGTTGCTCTGCAGGCCGCCCAGCTTGACGCGTGCGCCCATCACGGCGGTCACGTAGTCCTTGTCGAACTCCAGGCCCGGCACCTTGTACATGCCCACGTCCGGCATCGACTGCAGCCACGCGCTGGCCTGCTGGCCGTCTTCGAACTCGTGGTCGTAGGTGACCTGCACGTACGGGGTGACGGTGCTGCCTTCGAAGCGCGCCTGCCAGCCGAGGCGGCCGACGGTGGAGTCGACGTCCTGGTTGGCATAGCCCAGCGCGGTGGCGCTGGGGTTGCTTTCGGCGTAGCCGTCCAGCTTGACCTTCTGCCAGATCACCGCGGCGATCGGGCCGTGGCGGAAGCCGCCTTCGAAGTGCGACTGGCCGCCGAAATCGTAGCCGGCGTTCAGTGCCACGGTCAGGTTGCTGCCTTCCGGCGACCCTTCATGGGTGCGGGTAGCCGGCCCAAGCTGGACCTTGCGGGTGACGTCGTAGTCCAGCCAGCTGTAGCTGACCTGGCCGTTGACCCAGGCGTGCTGGCCGTACCAGCCGGCGAACAGGCCCAGCGAGGTGTCGGACTGGGTGAAGTCGCCCTTGTTGTTGCCGAAGTCGGCGTCCATGCGGCCGTAACCGGCGAAGCCGCCGAGCACCAGGCCGTCACGCGCCCAATCCACGCCGAACAGGCCGGCCGGGGCCATGCCGTCGTACAGGTCGCCGTGCGAGTAACGCTGCATGTCGCCACGCACGCCGCCCCACCAGGACATGCCGTCGTCCGGACGGCCACCCAGGTGCAGGCTGACCTGGTCGGCGCGCGAGCGGCCGATGGTCTGCGCCGAGTGGGTCAGGATCTGCTGATTGCGCGGGGCTTCCAGGATCGACAGGGTGTACTGGCCGAGCATCTCATGGGTGGCGCTGGTGGGGTGCACGCCGTCGGCGAACACGTAGGTGCTGGCGGCGGTCGGGGTGGCGTAGCTGGTCGGGTTGCAGGTCAGCGACGAGGCCGTGGTGCAGGCCGGGTTGGTGACATTGACGAAGCCGTACTGGCCCGGGTTGGCGACGATTTCCTGCAGCACGTGGAAGGTGTCCACCGGGATCACCTGCAGGCCGGCGGCCTTCAGGCCACCGAACAGGGCGTCGTTGTAGGCCTTGGCCAGCGCGGTGCCGGCCGCCATCGCGGCGGGGCCACCGGCGCGTGCGCCCGGGGTCAGGCCGACGTCGGGGATGGTCGGGACCACGATGTACTCGGCGCCGGCACCCTTGAGGGTGGCGACGATGCCGACCTGGTCGGTGACCGCGTTGGTCAGGGTGGAGACCAGCGGGGCGCCGGCCTGGATGGCGAACAGGTCATTGGCGCCACCGAACACGGTGTACAGCGCATTCGGGTCTGCCTTGCCGCCGTTGGCGGCCAGGTACTGCGCGGTCTGGGTCTTGAGCGAGTACACCGGCACCGCCGGGGTGCCTGCGGCCAGCACCTGGCTGGTATCCACGCCGACGCGAGCGCCACCGATGGCGTAGTTGTCACCGCCCTGCCCGTTGCCGTGCGCCGACCCGTTGGTACCGTAGTAGTTGGCCACGTACTGGGCGTAGGTCCAGCCCGGGTTGGTGGTGAACTGACCGGTGACCGGCTGCACGCCTGCGGGCAGCAGCGGACGGAAGTACCCTGCGTCGGTCAGGCTGTCGCCGATGAACACGGTTTTGGTGTACGGCGACTGGGCCATGGCCGGCGCCGCCGCCAGGGCGATGGCCACGGCCAAGAGGGAACGCAGGGGACGCTTGCTGATCAGCATGTAAAGCTCCTTGAAGTGGGAGAACCACCGACGTACGCCGGCGCACGGTGTAATGGTTTCACTGCACCCGGGCCAATTCACGCTGCGTTGCCGCATGAAATGCCCCGGGGACCGGCCAGCCCCCGGCGAGGCCGCCTCCGCGGCCCCGGGAGGGGGCTGCAAGGGTACGCAGTCCAGCGCCATTGAGGGACAATGGCGTCATGAACATCGTGCTCAACGGCGAGACCCGCCAGCTTCCGCAAACCGCCACCGTCCTTGACCTGTTGCAGGTCGAGAACCTGCTCGAGCGCCGCGTCGCGGTGGAGGTCAATGGCGAGATCGTCACCCGCAGCCGGCATGCCGGGCACGCGTTGCAGGATGGCGACCGGGTCGAGATCGTACACGCACTCGGTGGCGGTTGAGCGACGCAGCATCGCGCCGCGCGATAGGCGATAATTGCGCGCATGAATGCAAATGCCCCCATTGATTCGCTGGTGATCGCCGGCAAGACCTACGGTTCCCGGCTGCTGACCGGCACCGGCAAGTTCAAGGACCTGGAAGAAACCCGCCTGGCCACCGATGCCGCCGGGGCCCGGATCGTGACCGTGGCGATCCGCCGCACCAACATCGGGCAGAACCCGGGCGAGCCCAACCTGCTCGACGTGCTGCCGCCGGATCGCTACACAATCCTGCCCAATACCGCCGGCTGCTACACCGCCGACGACGCGGTGCGCACCTGCCGCCTGGCGCGCGAGCTGCTGGACGGGCACAACCTGACCAAGCTGGAAGTGCTGGGCGACCAGAAGACGCTGTACCCGGACGTGGTGCAGACCCTGAAGGCGGCCGAGCAATTGGTGAAGGATGGCTTCGAGGTGATGGTCTACACCTCCGACGACCCGATCCTGGCCAAGCGCCTGGAAGAGATCGGCTGCGCCGCGGTGATGCCGCTGGCCGCGCCGATCGGCTCGGGCCTGGGCATCCAGAACAAGTACAACCTGCTGCAGATCATCGAAGATGCCAAGGTGCCGATCATCGTCGACGCCGGCGTGGGCACCGCCTCCGACGCGGCGATCGCGATGGAACTGGGCTGTGACGGCGTGCTGATGAACACCGCCATCGCCGGCGCCCGCAACCCGATCCTGATGGCCAGCGCGATGCGCAAGGCCGTGGAAGCGGGCCGCGAGGCATTCCTGGCCGGGCGCATTCCGCGCAAGCGCTACGCGAGTGCGTCCTCGCCGGTGGACGGGTTGATCGGCTGATGACCAATCCTTTCGACAGCGCCGGCGCCAAGGCCCCGGCCAAGCCCTTCACCATTACCGAAGGCCGCCGCGAGGTGCGCAGCTTCGTCCTGCGCCAGGGTCGCTTCACCCCGGCCCAGCAGCGCGCGTTCGATGACCGCTGGCCGCGCTTCGGCCTGGACTTCACCGGCGAGCCGCGCGACCTGGATGCCACCTTCGGGCGCGATGCGCACAAGGTGCTGGAGATCGGCTTCGGCAACGGCGCCGCGTTGCGCTTCGCCGCGCAGCAGGACCCGAGCCGCGACTACATCGGCCTGGAAGTGCACGCCCCGGGCGTGGGCCGCCTGCTCAATGCCCTGGCCGACGACAACGCCGACCACGTGCGCCTGTACCACCACGATGCGGTGGAGGTACTGGAAAAGGAGATCGCCGATGGCGCGCTGGATGAAGTACGCATCTACTTCCCCGATCCGTGGCACAAGAAGCGCCACAACAAGCGCCGCCTGATCCAGCCCGGCTTTGCCGACCTGCTGGTGCGCAAGCTGCGCGTCGGTGGCCGCCTGCACTGTGCCACCGACTGGGAAGACTACGCCGAGCAGATGTGGGACGTGCTCGATGCCACCGCCGGGCTGAGCAACCGCGCCGGCCCGCGCGGCCAGGTCGAGCGCCCGGCATGGCGTCCGCAGACGCACTTCGAGACCCGTGGCCAGAAGCTCGGCCATGGCGTGTGGGACCTGCTGTACGACCGCACCTGATCCTGGCCCAAGGAACCGCGCCACCCCATGGATACCGCGCTGACGCTGACCACCGACATGAAGCTCGTCCTGGGGCTGGTCGGCTTCACGATGGCGATGTTCCTGTTCGAGCGCATCCGCGCCGATGTGGTGGCGCTGGTGGTGCTGGTGGTGCTGGGCGTGACCGGGCTGATCGCACCGGAGGAAATCTTCGGCGGCTTCTCCGGTAACGCGGTGATGAGCATCATCGCCACCACCATCCTCGGTGCGGGCCTGGACCGCACCGGCGCGCTGAACCGGCTGGCGGCCTGGCTGCTGCGGCGCGGGCATGGCGTGGAAACCCGCCTGCTGATGATGACCACCGCGATCGCCGGCTTGAACTCGTCGTTCATGCAGAATCCCTCGGTGATGGCGCTGTACCTGCCGGTCGCCTCGCGGCTGGCCGCGCGTACCGGGCTGACCCTGCAGCGCCTGCTGCTGCCGATCGCCGCGGCGATCGTGATGGGCGGCGCGCTGACCATGGTCGGCAACTCGCCGCTGATCCTGTTGAACGATCTGCTGGCCTCGGCCAACAACAATCTGCCCTCGGGCCTTGCCACCATCGAGCCGCTGCGCATGTTCGCGCCGCTGCCGATCGGCGTGGCGCTGCTGATCGCCTCGCTGCTGTACTTCCGCTACTTCGGCGACCGCAAGCTGGTCGAAGAGGAGACCCTGGCCAACGACGGGGTCACCCCCGCGCGCACCGAGAGCTACTTCGCCAAGACCTACGGCATCGAAGGCGACGTGTTCGAGCTGGTGGTCACCGCCGAAAGCCCGCTGGTCGGCATGACCCTGGGCGAGGCCGAGAACGTGCACGATGCACCGCTGCTGCTGGCCCTGAAGACCGGCAACGACACCCGCCTTGCGCCGCCGGCGGAGATGCGCATCTGGGTGGGCAGCGTGCTCGGGGTGATGGGCGCGCGCCAGCAGGTGGGCGATTTCGCGCAGAACCAGTTTCTGCGCATGTCCTCGCGGCTGAAGCACCTGGGCGACCTGTTCAATCCCAGCCGCGCCGGCATTTCCGAAGCGGTGATCCCGCCGACCTCGGACGTGATCGGCAAGACCGCCTCGGAACTGCGCCTGCGCAAGCAGCGCGGCATCAGCCTGCTGGCGATCAACCGCGACAAGCAGGTGATCCGCGAGGACGTGCGCAACGTGGCGCTGCGCGCCGGCGACATGCTGGTCTTCCACAGCATCTGGACCGACCTGGCGCAGGCGGCCAAGAGCCGCGACTTCGTGGTGGTCACCGACTACCCCAAGGGCGAGCAGCGCCCGCACAAGTTCAAGATCGCGATGAGCATCTTCGCCATCACCATCCTGATCGCGCTGACCTCCAAGCTGCCGGTGGCGCTGACCCTGATGACGGGCGTGGCCGGCATGCTGCTCACCGGGGTGCTGCGCATGGACGAGGCCTACGCCTCGATCAACTGGAAGACCATCTTCATGATGGCCGGGCTGATCCCGCTGGGCTGGGCGATGGACAGCAGTGGCGCGGCGGCCTGGATCGCCGGCCACACCATCGATCGCCTGCCGACCGGCATTCCGGTGTGGGTGCTGGAAATCGCGCTGGCGCTGCTGACCACGATGTTCTCGCTGGTGATCAGCCATGTGGGGGCGACCATCGTGATGGTGCCGATCGCGGTCAACCTGGCCCTGGCGGCCGGCGGCAACCCGACCGCATTCGCGTTGATCGTGGCGTTGTCGGCGTCCAACAACCTGATGACCGCCTCCAACCCGGTGATCTCGATGATCACCGGCCCGGCCAACTACACCCCGCGCGAACTGTGGCGGGTGGGCGCGCCGCTGTCGCTGATCTACACCATCGTGGTGGTGTTGATGATCAACCTGATGTTCTGAGGCGGCGTCCACGCATGGCGTGGATCTACGTCATCGCCCGTGGTGGCTGCACGCTGCTGGAGCCACGCCATGCGCGGATCGGTGCCCGGCGCCGTGCTTGTCGCACGCCATCAGCCCAGCCACACCTGGCCGTCGCGCAGTTGCAGCGGCACCGCACGCAGGCGGTCCCCCTTGCACGGGCCGGCCACGCAGTTGCCGTCGTCGAGCGAGAACGAGGCCCCATGCGCGGCGCAGACCAGATGGCCCTCGCGGCTCTTGAGGAACTGGCCCGGTGCCCAGTCCAGGCGGCGCCCGGCGTGCGGGCAGATGTTCAGCCAGCCACGCACCTGGTCGCCTTGGCGATACAGCACCAGCGATTCGCTGTCGCCGTCGACGCAGGCATCGACCTCGGCGAAGCCCTCGTCGGCAATGGCCTGCAAGGCGATCAAAGGGGCGGCGGCAGTCTCGGACACGGGCAGGTTCGGCGGTGGCGACAAGGGAGGCGCATTCTCTCACGCCGTCATGTGGCTGGCTCGGCGATGAACACAAGTCATTGATTTGAAATGAACGCGAACTGCGTTTAACGAGTTTTTCACTCAATGACAGAGGGCAGCCCGGATACTCGGGGTTCGCTGACTTCAGCCAAAGAAACGCCATGTACAACCGCTTCTTCCAGTTCAACACGTTGCGCACCCTGTTCGCGCCGCGCAAGCCGCGCCATCCGCTGGTGCGCGTTGCGGTGGGCCTGCTGGGCCTGGCAATCCTGGCGGCACTGGTGTTTGTCGGGGTGTTCGTGGGCGCGGCGATGATCATTGCCGGGCTGGCGTGGAAGCTGCTGGCCCAGCGCAAGCAGGCCAGCCGCCAGAGCGACCCGCAGGTGGTCGATGCCGAATACCGCGTTGTCCGCAAGCAGGCCTTGCCGCTGTCGCGTTGAGGTCGTGCCGCGCGGCTGCGCGGCCCCTGCCCGGATACTGTCGCGCAACGCATGACGCCACGTTTGGCGTGGCACCTCGCGCACGCTCGTTCTAGACTGCCCGTGACCCTTCGTGACAGGACGCGAGCATGACCGATGTAATCCCCACGCCCGAACAACCGCGCATTCCCGTGGCCGGTGGCGGCACCTTCCCGGTGCGCCGCATCTACTGCGTCGGGCGCAACTTTGCCGACCATGCGCGCGAAATGGGCGCGGCGGTGCCGGCTGCCGACGACCGTGGCCGTCCGATGTTCTTCAGCAAGCCCGCCGATGCGATCGTGGTCGGGCACGACGATGTGATCCCCTACCCCTCGGCGACCGCCGACCTGCACCACGAGGTGGAACTGGTGGTGGCGATCGGTCGTGATGCGCCGGCCGGCGAGCTGCCGGTGGAGCAGGCAGAGGCACTGGTATTCGGTTACGGCGTCGGCCTGGACCTGACCCGGCGCGATCTGCAGGCCGCCGCCAAGGCCAAGGGCCATCCGTGGGACCCGGCCAAGGGCTTCGACCAGTCCGCACCGGTCAGCGAACTGGTCCCGGCCGGCGAAGTGGGCGACCTCGCCGCACTCAACCTGTCGCTGGAAATCAACGGCGAGGTGCGCCAGCAGTCGCTGCTGGACCAGATGATCTGGACCGTGCCGGAGATCCTGCACGAGCTGTCCAAGCTGTGGGCGTTGAAGGCCGGCGACCTGGTGTTCATGGGCACCCCGGCGGGCGTGGCGGCATTGAAGCCGGGCGACCGTTTCAGCGCGCGCCTGGAAAACGTGGCCGAGCGCCACGGCGTCATCGCTGGATGACATCGGCTGCGCTACCCTGCGCCGTCTTTTGATAAACCCGCCACAGGAGATCCCGATGGGAATGATTACCGAGTTCAAGGAATTCGCCATGCGTGGCAACGTCATCGACCTGGCGGTCGGTGTCGTCATCGGTGCGGCGTTCGGCAAGATCGTCACCGCGCTGGTGGACAAGATCATCATGCCGCCGCTGGGCTGGTTGATCGGACGCGTGGACTTCTCGCAGCTGGCCTGGACCCTGGCCCCGGCCCGGCTGGCCGCCGACGGCAAGGAGATCCCGGCGGTGGTGATCGGCTACGGTGACTTCCTCAACACGCTGGTGCAGTTCGTGATCGTGGCATTCGCCATCTTCCTGGTGGTCAAGGTGATCAACCGCCTGGCCCGCAAGAAGGAAGCCGCCCCCGCCGCACCGGCCGAAGAAGTGCTGCTGCTGCGCGAGATCCGCGACAACCTCAAGCGCTGAGGCGATCCGGGCAGGGCCGGCCGTTGGCCGGCGCTGCCGCCACCCGGCATCGTCTGGCGCCGGCCCTTGGCCCGCGTTCCGGCGCGTGTCGGAGGCACAGTCGAAAGCCCCGCCCTGGCGGGGCTTTCGCGTATGGAAAACAGCGTCCGCGCAACCATGACCTACCGCCCATGTGCGGTCCGGGCAGGCTGCTAAGCTCCAAGGCTTCCGCCCCTGTTTCCCGGAGTTGTCCATGCGTCGCCGCGTCCTTGCCATCGCATCCTCCCTCGCCCTGCTGGCTGCGCCTGCATTCGCGGCGACCGGCACCACCACCCTGCCGCCCAGGTCGCTGGCCACCGCGGCCGAACTGCGCGAGCAGGCGCTCAAGGATGACACCGGCTGGAAGGTGGTCGAATCGCTGACCACCGAGATCGGCCCGCGCATCGCCGGCGGTGAAGCCGACGCGCGCGCGGTGGCCTGGGCCGTGGCCAAGTTCAAGGCGCTGGGCTTTGACAAGGTATGGACCGAGCCGGTCACCTTCCCCAAGTGGGAGCGCCGCAGCGAGCACGCGCAGGTCACCGGCACGCATGCGCAGCCGCTGACCATCACCGCGCTGGGCGGCAGCCCGGGCGGCACGGTCGAGGCCGAGGTGGTGCGCTTCGCCGATCTCGCCGCGTTGCAGGCGGCGCCCGCCAGCTCGCTGACCGGCAAGATCGCCTTCGTTGATTACCAGATGACCGCCTACCGCGATGGCCGCGACTACGGCAACGGCGGCGCGGTGCGCAGCAAGGGCCCGTCCGAAGCGATCCGCAAGGGCGCGGTGGGCTTTGTGATGCGCTCGGCCGGTACCGACTCGCATCGCGTGCCCCACACCGGCATCACCCGTTTCGACGATGGCCTGACCCCGGTGCCGTCGGCCGCGCTGTCGGTGCCCGATGCCAACCAGTTGGCGCGCCTGGTCGCACGCGGCAGGACCACGCTGAAGCTGAGCCTGGATTGCGGCTGGGATGGCAAGGCCACCTCCTACAACGTAATCGGCGAGATCACCGGGCGCAGCCTGCCCAAGGAAGTGGTGGTGATCGGCGGTCACCTGGATTCGTGGGACCTGGGCACCGGGGCGATCGATGATGGCGCAGGCGTAGGCATCACCATGGCCGCCGGCCACCTGATCGGCCAGCTCAAGCAGGCGCCCAAGCGCACCATCCGCGTGGTTGCCTTCGCCAACGAGGAACAGGGCCTGTATGGCGGCAAGGCCTACGCCGAAGCGCATGCCAAGGACGTGGTGCTGCACCAGCTCGCCGCCGAAAGCGACTTCGGCGCCGGCCGCATCTATGCCTTCAACACCGGCTCGCCGAACCCGGAACACTCGCGCGAGGCGACCCGGCAGATCGCCGACGTGCTCAAGCCGTTGGGCATCGAGTACGCGCCCGACAAGGGCGGCCCCGGGCCGGACGTGGGCCCGCTGGCTGCCAAGGGCGGCGCGTGGGCGTGGCTGGCGCAGGACGGCACCGACTACTTCAACCTGCACCACACCGCCGACGATACCCTGGACAAGATCGACCCGGCCGCACTGGCGCAGAACGTGGCCGCGTACACGGTGTTCGCCTACCTGGCCGCGGAAGCCGACGGCAGCTTCGGCAGCGAAGCCAAGCCGACCACCCCGCCCAACGAATGATCGCCGCGCGCGACGGCGTGGCGTCGTCGCCTTGCGTGTGTTGATCGCGATGTCCTGAAAAAGGCGCTTCCTGCAATCGCGGGGAGCGTTGTTCCAACGCGTTGTGGCGGATGGTTCACGGCCATGAGCGCGTGGTCGGGCAGTCCTTGGGCTGAGTGGAACGGGGGGTTTGTCCGCTCGGGTCTGTCGCGAGCGCGTTCGCCTCCAAGGGCATGGGGGCCCAGCGCCCAACCCACCGACCGCCGCGCGGAAAAAGATCCAGAGCGCGCTTCTGCTTGCCCGCGGATGGCAGAAGAATAAAAAAAGCCCGGCCGCAAAAGCGACCGGGCCACCGGGACTCGTCACACCCCACGCGGTGAGCGCCACAGACTTGCTGCGATCCGGACAACAGCGCCGCGCTGGGTGGGTGTCTCTCCTCACCAACCCAACACAGCACCGCCTTGCACTGTGACGCAGCGCTACAGCCGCTCACCATGCGAAAAGTCCGAATCCCTTGTAGTCACCGAGTTATCGGTGACGTGGTTCACACCGCGTTGGGCGAGCGCGCACGCGCGCTACCCGAAAAACAGCACCGGATCAGCGCGACTGACGCGCGTACCAGTGCGACAGCAGCACCGCGGTCGCCGATGCCACGTTGAGACTCTCCACCGCACCGGTACCGGGAATGGACACCTGCTGGTCGCATGCCTGCGCCAGCTCGCGGTCCATGCCCTCGCCTTCGGCACCCATCACATACACCAGGCGTGCCGGCACCTCGCTGGCGAACAGGTCACTGCCACCGTCGACCAGCGTGGCGGCCAGCCCGAAGCCGGCCTCGCGCAACTGCGACATGGCCTGCGGCACGGCCGGCAGCCGCACCAGCGGCACCGCCTCGGCACCGCCCTCGGCCACGCGTGCGGCCGCGCCGGACAACGCCAACGTGGCACCGGGCGGCAACAGCAGCCCGGCCACGCCGAAGTGCGCGGCCGAACGCAGGATTGCGCCGAAGTTGTGCGGGTTGCCCACCCCGTCCAGCCACAGCGCCAGCACCGGCTTGCCGGCCGGCAGCGCCTGCAGCCACTCGCCCAGCTCGAGCATCGGCGCACGCAGCACGTCGGCCACGACCCCTTCGTGATGGGTGGTGGCGGCGAGCTTGTTGAGGTCTCCCTCCTCCACGACGCGATAGCCGACGCGGTTGGCCACGCACCACTTGAGCACCGGCTGCATGCGCGGGATCAGTGCCTCGACCAGGTACAGCTTGCGCAGCGCCTGCGGGCGCGAGGCGAACAGTGCCTGCACGGCATTCCAGCCGTACAGGCGCAGCTCGTCGTTGCCGCGGCCCGGCGGTGGCGGCGTGCCGCCCTCGCGCGGGGGCAACGGGGTTGCCCGCGGCGGCCGCGAGGACGGGCGGCGGGCATTTTTCCAGGGATCATTCACTACGGGACAGCTCCAGCTTGCGTTGACGCCAGAAGTCGGCGTTCTTGATGCCCAGGGCATCGGGGTCGAAGGTCGGATCCAGGCCGAGCTTCTTCTGTCGTTCGTAATCGCGCAGCGCCAGCATCGCCGGCTTCTGCACGATCAGGATGGCGATGATGTTCAGCCACGCCATCAGGCCCACGCCGATGTCGCCCAGCGCCCAGGCCAGCGTGGCGTTGTGGAACGCGCCGAACACCACCATGCCGATGATGCCCAGGCGCAGCACCAGCACGGTCAGCGGCCGCTTGCGGTTGTGGTTGATGTAGCTGAGGTTGGTCTCGGCCATGTAGTAATAGGCCATGATCGTGGTGAAGGCGAAGAAGAAGATCGCCAGCGACACGAACGAGGCGCCCCAACCGGGCAGCACGGCTTCCACGCCGGCCTGCGCGTACCCGGCGCCTTCGGGGATGCCGGCCAGGCCCTGGAACAGCGGCGCGGCGCCTTCCACCGGCGAATACACGTTGTAGGTGCCGCTGGCCAGGATCAGGAAGGCCGTGGCGGTGCACACCATCATGGTGTCGAAGTAGATCGCGAAGGCCTGCACGTAGCCCTGCTTGGCCGGGTGCGAGACCTCCGAGGCGGCGGCGGCGTGCGGGCCCGAGCCCTGCCCGGCTTCATTGGCATAGATGCCGCGCTTGATGCCCCACTCCACGGCCAGGCCCATCATCGCGCCGAACGCGGCGTGGGTGCCGAAGGCGCTGTCGAAGATGATGCCGAACATCTCCGGCACGCGGTCGTAGTTGATGATCATGATGACGATGGCCATCAGGATGAACGCGGCGGCCATGAACGGCACCACCACTTCGGCGAAGTTGGCGATGCGCTTGACCCCGCCGAAGATGACCACGCCCAGCAGCAGCGCGACCACGATGCCGATGCCCAGCTTCAGCGCCTGCACCGCGTCCATGCCCATGACCTGGCCATCCAGCGGGCCGCACAGTGCGCCGCCGCGGCAGGCGTTGATGATGCTGTCGGCGATCGCGTTGGCCTGTACGCCCGGCATCAGGAAGCCGGCGGCGATGATCGTGGCCACGGCGAAGGCCAGGGCGTACCACTTCATGCCCATCGCTTTTTCGATGTAATACGCCGGGCCGCCACGGTAGCGGCCTTCGGCATCCTTGGTCTTGTAGATCTGCGCCAGCGTGCATTCCACGTACGAGGTGGACGCGCCCAGGAAGCCCATTACCCACATCCAGAAGATCGCACCGGGGCCGCCGAAGGCGATCGCGGTGGCTACGCCGGCGATGTTGCCGATGCCCATGCGCCCGGCCATCGACATGGCCAGGGCCTGGAACGAGGACACGCCGGCCTCGGATTTCTCACCCTGGACGGTCAGGCGACACATCTCGAAGAAGCCGCGGATCTGCATGAACCGGGTGCGGACGCTGAAAAACAGGCCAGCGCCCAGGCACACGGCGATCAGCGCCTTGCTCCAGATGATGCTGTTGATGAAATGTACGGCTGCTTCCACGCGCTCTCTCCAGTCGGCGGAAAAATGAAGGACGTCCCGTCGGCTGGAAGGGACCGGGTCGATTCTCCATGATCGGGAGCCGCTGCGGTAGCAGCAGCGGTTCATCGGCCCGGCAGGATGCCCGGTCCTTCCGGAGGGAGCCTAGCCTCGGTAGATCCGGGCCATGCGCGGCTGCCTCTGCCCCGAAGCGACCTAAGCCCGGTAGAGCCGGGCCATGCCCGGCTGCCTCTCACCCGGAGCGACCCAAGCCTCGGTAGAGCCGGGCCATGCCCGGCTGCGTCTCACCCGGAGCGATCCAAGCCTCGGTAGAGCCGGGCCATGCCCGGCTGCGTCTCACCCGGAGCGATCCAAGCCTCGGTAGAGCCGGGCCATGCCCGGCTGCCTCTCACCCGGAGCGATCCAAGCCTCGGTAGAGCCGGGCCATGCCCGGCTGCGTCTCACCCGGAGCGATCCAAGCCTCGGTAGAGCCGGGCCATGCCCGGCTGCCTCTACGGCAACGCTGCGTTACAGGCTGCGCAGCGGGGAAAACAGATACGGTAAGCAGTCGCGCAGCGCGCGCGCAATCGGCTCGGCGTCGACGTGACGCAGCAAGCAACCCCCACCGACGATACGCGGCACCGCCAGCTCAGGCATGCCCCCCCACCGACGGCGTCTCCGCCTCCTGCCTTTCCAGCTCGCGCGCCACCGCTTCGGGCGAGCGCGTATACGGGGCCAGCAGCGAATAGAACGCCGGCACCACGAACAGCGACAGGAACGTGGACACGGTAACGCCGAAGATCACCACGATGCCGATGGTGCCGCGGCTGGCCGAACCCGGGCCACCGGCCACCACCAGCGGGATCGCGCCGACCACCGTGGCGATGGAGGTCATCAGGATGGGGCGCAGCCGCACCATCGCCGATTCGACGATGGCCTTGTGCACGTCGCGGCCTTCGTCGCGCAACTGGTTGGCGAATTCCACGATCAGGATGCCGTTCTTGGCCGCCAGGCCGACCAGCATGACGATGCCGATCTGGCTGAACAGGTTGATGCTGCCGCCGCTGACGTACAGCCCGAGCAGTGCGCCGAGCACGCCCAGTGGCACGGTCAGCATGATCACCAGCGGGTGGATGAAGCTCTCGAACTGCGCGGCCAGCACCAGATACACCACCAGCAGGGCCATGGCGAAGGTGAGCAGCACCGCGCTGCCGGCATTCTGGTATTCCCGCGATTCGCCCTTCCAGTCCAGCTGGGCGTGCTGCGGAAGCTCCTCGCGCGCGGTCTGCTGGGCCCAGGCGATCGCCTCGCCAAGCGGATACCCCGGGGCCAGGCCAGCGGTGATGGTGATCGAGCGCAGCCGGTTGAAGCGGTTGAGGTTGCCGGCTTCGGCCACTTCGCTGAGGGTGACCAGGTTCGACAGCGGCACCAGCTCGCCGCTGCTGGCACGCACCCGGATGGCGGCCAGGTCGGCGGGCGAAGCGCGGCCGTCTCGGCCGGCCTGGACCAGCACGTCGTACTCCTCGCCGTTGTCGACGAAGGTGGTGACCCGGCGCGAGCCCATCATGGTTTCCAGCGCGCTGCCGATCGCGGTGACCGACACGCCCAGGTCCGCCGCACGTTGACGATCGATGTTGACCCGCATCTGCGGCCGGGTTTCCTTGTAATCCGAGTCCGGGCCGACCAGGCCCGGGTTGTCGGCCATGCGCTGGAGCATGCGATCACGCCACTGCGCGATCTCGGCGTACTCCGGCCCCCCCAGCACGATCTGGAACGGCTGGCCCTGGCTGCGCACCAGGCCACCACCGACCTGGGTGCGCACGCGCACGCCGCGCATGCCGTCCAGGTGCTTCTGCAGCTCGGCAGCCACGTCCGGCGTGGCCGACTGGCGTTCGCGCCACGGCTGCAGGAACACGCTGATGCGGCCGGTATGCATTTCCTCGCTGGCACCGAAGCCGCCGGGCACGCGCGGGTTGGCGCGCACGATCGGCTTGTCCTCGCCGACGAAGCCGGCGACCACCTTTTCCACTTCCTGCACCTGGGCCACGGTGTAATCGTAGCCGGCACCTTCCGGGCCATCGATCATGATCTGGAACGAGCCGCGGTCTTCGGCCGGGGCCAGCTCGGAGGGCAGTATCCTGAGCAGCAGAGCGCTGGCCAGCAGCGACAGCAGCATGACCACCACATAGAGCCAGGTGCGCCCGACGTGCGCGTCGAGCACGCGCCCGTAGGCCGCCGAGACGCGGTCCAGGTTGCGGTTGATCAGCCCGTGCAGGCCCCGGGGCGGCTGGCCGGTATGCGGCTTGAGCAGCTTGGAGGCCATCATCGGGGTCAGGGTGAGCGAGACGAACGCCGACAACGCCACTGCGGCCGCGAGCGCGACGGCCAGTTCGCGGAACAGGCGCCCGGTGTTGCCTTCCAGGAAGCCGACCGGCAGGAACACCGCGACCAGCACGGCGGTGGTGGCGATCACCGCGAAGGCGACCTGCGCGGTACCGCGCTTGGAGGCCACCAGCGGTGGTTCGCCCAGGTCGATGCGGCGTTGCACGTTCTCCACCACCACGATGGCGTCATCGACCACCAGGCCGATGCACAGCACCAGCGCCAGCAGGGTGAGCAGGTTGATCGAGAAACCGAAGGCATACAGCGCGATGAACGCCGCGACCAGGCACACCGGCACGGTCACCGCGGGAATCAGCGCGGCGCGGAAGCTGCCGAGGAACAGCCAGATCACCGCCAGCACCAGCAGCATGGCTTCCACCAGGGTGGCGTACACCCGGTCGACGGCCGCTTCGATGAAGGTGGTGTTGTCGAAGGCCACGAAGATGTGGGTGCCCTCGGGCAGCGTCTGCCCGACCCGCTCGGCCTCGGCGCGTGCGGTGCGCGCCACGTCCAGCGAGTTGGCGGTGGAGGTCTTGACGATGCCCAGGCCGATGCCCGGCTCGCCGTTGCTGCGGTAGTAGGCCCGGCGCTCGGACGAGGCCAGCTCGATCTTCGCCACGTCGCCCATGCGGACCACGTAGCCATCGCTGCCCTTGCCCAGCGGGATGGTGGCGAAATCCTCGGGTTTGACGTAGTTGCGCTCCACGCGCAGGGTGAAATCGCGGTCGGTCGATTCGATCCGGCCGGCCGGCAGTTCGACGTTCTCGTTGCGCAGCGCGGTTTCGACATCGCCGACGGTGAGGCCACGCGCGGCGAGCTGGTCGCGGTCGAGCCAGATGCGCATGGCATAGCGCTGGCGCCCGCCGATGCGGACCTGGGCGACGCCATCCAGGCTGGAGAAGCGGTCGACCACGTAGCGGTCGGCATAGTCGCTCAATTCCAGCGTGTCCATGCTGGAAGAGGTCATGTTGAACCAGATGATCGGATCGGCGTCGCTCTCGACCTTGGCGATTTCCGGTGGGCGCGCCTCTTCGGGCATGCGGTCGGCGACGCGGCTGACCGCGTCGCGGACATCGTTGGCCGCCGCTTCGATGTCGCGGTTGGAGGTGAACTCGATGCTGACCTGCGCGCGCCCGTTGGAGCTGCGCGCGTTGATGGTGTCGATGCCCTCGATGCCGGCCAGCGCGTCTTCCAGCACCTGGGTGATGCGGCTCTCGATGACCGCTGCCGACGCGCCGGTGTAGTCGACCGAGACCGAGACGATCGGCGGGTCGATCGCGGGCAGTTCGCGCAGGGTCAGGCGGGTAAAGGACATGATGCCCAGCACGACGAGCAGCAGGCTCATCACCACGGCGAATACCGGGCGCTGGATGGAAACGTCGGAGAGCTTCATCCGGCGCGGTCCGCAGGCGTGGCAGGCGCGACCGGCGCGGTGGCGGGACGGTCATCGACCTTCAGGCCGGGGCGGAGCTTGCCGGTGCCGTCCACGACGATGCGGTCGCCGGGCTTGAGGCCGCTGCGGATTTCGACCACGCCGGCACGGCGGGCGCCGCTGCTGACGTCGATGCGCTCGACGCTGTGGTCGGCCTTGACCCGGTAGACGAACGAGTCGCGACCGACCTGGACCACGGCGATCTCGGGAATGACCAGCGCCTGGCGTTCGGGGCGGAACATGCGGATGTCCAGCAGCATGCCCGGGCGCAGGGCGTGGTCGGCGTTGATGAAGTCGGCGCGGACGGTGACCGCGCGGGTACCGGGGTCGACGCGGGTGTCGATGGTGGCCACCACGCCTTCAAAGCTGCGGCCCGGGTAGGCGACGCTGGTGGCGGTGACCTTGTCGCCGTTGCCAAGGCTGGCCAGTTCGGCCTCGGGCACCTGGAAGTCGACGTGCATGCGTTCGATGTCGTCGAGCGTGGCGATGGTGGTGCTGGGGGTGACCAGCGAGCCGGCACTGACCTGGCGGATGCCCAGCACGCCGGCGAACGGCGCGCGCACCCGGCGGTCGCCGATGTCCGACTGCATTTCGCGCACGCGCGCCTCGGCGGCATCGCGGATGGCGCGCTGGGTGTCCAGGGTGGCGCTGGCCACCAGTTGCTGGGCGGCCAGCTCGCGCTGGCGCTTGTACAGCTGGTCGGCCTCGGCGAAGGTGGCCTGGGCCTGCAGCAGGGCCGCTTCCTGGGCCTGGCCGCGCAGGGTCACCAGCGGCGTACCGGCGTTGACCTGCTGGCCGCTGTCGAAATGGACGGTTTCGATGATCTCGCTGACTTTGGCGGTGATCGTGACCGATTCGCGGGCCTTGGCGGTGCCCAGGGCCTGGAGGGTGTCGTTCCATGCGGAGGTCTGCACCACCTGGGTGGTGACCGGTACGGCGTCTGCCTGCCGGCGCGCGGTGTCGTCCTTGCTGCTGCACCCGGCCAGGACGGCGAAGGTGAGGCCAGCGGCGATGCGCGCTGTGATGCGTCCCAACATTTGGAAAAATCCCGTTAAATCCCACGACCGCCGAGTGTACGGGCCGGGGCTGCCCAGGCATATGTGCCAAGCGTTTACCGGGGGCCGCGCAACGACCGGTGACGGAGGCAATGCCTTTCGTGCTGGGGGGCCCGACGGATATGTCGGCGTGTGTCAGAGCATGTCGATTGACCCCATCGTAGAGCCGACCGTTGGTCGGCTGCACCCGTAGAGCCGACCGTTGGTCGGCTGCACCCCGCAGAGCCGACCGTTGGTCGGCTGCACCCCGTAGAGCCGACCGTTGGTCGGCTGCACGCAAAACCGGGCACACGGGTACCGCCCCACGGACGGCACCCGCCGCTGCTCAATACCGGACGTTCACCTTCATCCACATCGACCTGCCCGGCTCATTGATCCGGACCGGGTCGGCCGGGAATCCGAAATCGGCGCTGCCGGCCAGGTTGAGGTGCTCGCTGTAGGCGCGGTCGAACAGATTGTCGACGCCGGCGCTGAGCTGCAGGGCGTCGCTGATGCGGTAGCCGGCGTTGAGCGCCAGCGTGGCGAAGCCGGCGCTGGGCCCGAGGTCGCGGGCGACGACATTGCCCTGGTTGTCGGCGACGCGATGCTGGTGGCTGACTGCGCGGGCGAGCGCCCCCAGGCGCCAGCGCGTGCCTTCCCAGCTCGCGCTGAGCCGGGCTTCGAGCGGGGGCATCTGCGGCAGCGGCCGGCCGTCACTGCGGTTCTCGCCCCAGGCATAGGCGAGCGTGCCACCGAGCGTCCACTGCCGGCCGAGCAGGAACTGAGCACCCGCTTCGGCACCGGCGATGCGGGCATCCACGTTGTCGGCCCGGGTCATGCTGCCCATCATGCCGCCGTCGAGGTAGGTGAACAGGATGTAGTCCTGCAGGCGGCCGGCATAGGCCGATACCCATGCGTCGACGCGGTCGCTGCGGTACTGCAGGCCGAGGTCGAGCTGGGTGGTTTTCTCCGGCTGGATGCCGGCGAACGCGTTGGCCGCGCCCATCGGCCCGCTGTCCGGGGAAAACAGTTCCCAGTAGTCGGGTATGCGTTCGCTGTGACCGATGCCGGCATACCAGGTCAGTGCCGGGGCGAGATCACGCTCGATGCGCAGGAAACCACTGCCCAGGTTCTCGCGGCGCTGCTGCCCCCCGGTCGGATTGGGCAGGGCCATCATCCCGGCGCTACCGCGCTCGTCGGTGACCTCGGCGCGGTCGATGCGCAGGCCGCCGACCCAGCGCTGCGCAGTGCCCTCGCCGAGGGTGATTTCAGTGAAGGCGCCGAGGTTCGCGAAGCGCGCGTCGGTGCTCCAGGGCTGCTGGCGATAGCTGTTGCGGCCCATGCCGCTGCGGCTGCGGTGGCGGCTGTCCTGCGCATCGATACCGGCCACGACGGCGACGTCCTGCCAGCGCCACTCCGAGGCGATGCGGCCGCCCGTCGTGCGTCGATCGACATTGGCCGCCATCGGCATCGGCATGCTGCTGTCCGGGTTGGGCGTGCGCAGCGTGTAGTTGTCCATCAGGTGGTCGGCGTCGTTGTAATAGACATTGGCCAGCAGCGTGTCCCACGCGCCGGGCAGGTTGTCCTTCTCGAACCGCGCCGCATAGCTGGTGCGCTTGAACGCGGCGCCATCCATGCCGCGGCCGGCATAGCGGGCGATCGCGTCGCCGGTGCCGGCCGACAGTTCCAGCACGGTGTCGGCATCGGGAGTCCAGCCGACGGCGACGTCGCTGTTCCACTTGCGCCACTTCGACGGCACCACCTCGCTGTTGCCGTCCTTGTAGTCGTCCGCTTCGGAGCGGTTGCCGTTGACCCGCACATAGCCTTGCGAGGCCCCGGCGGTGAGATCCAGCACCTGGTCGTTGCGGTTGCGCGCGCCGACCAGCGCACTGGCGTCGAGGTCGATGCCCGGGGCATCGAAGCGCGGGGTATCGCGTTCGAAGCGCACCGTGCCGGCCGACGCGCCTGCGCCCCAGCGCACGCTCTGCGGCCCCTTGATGATGGTCAGCCGGTCGAACGTTTCCGGGGCGATGTAGGACAGTGGGTTGTCCATGCGCGACGGGCACGCGCCGATCAGGTTGCCTTCGTTGCTGACGATGTTCAGGCGTGAGCCGAACATGCCGCGCAGTACCGGGTCGCCGTTGGTGCCGCCATTGCGGATGGCCGCGAAGCCGGGCACGGTCTTGAGGTAGTCGGCACCATCGCTGGCCGGCACCGGCTGGCGCGGCAGGCGAGGATCGGTGACCCAGTGCAGCGGCGAGGACGGCGCCGTGGCCGTGACCACCAGCGTATCGAGGGTGCGGGCGTCGTCATTGGCGGCATGCAGCGGCAGCGCCGCCAGGGCCAGCGACAGGGAAACAGACAGGCGCGTCAGTGCGCCCGCGCTGCGGGAAGCAACAGTCATGGTGAAACTCCAGAAAAGCACGCAGGCGCGCGCCGCCATCACGGCGACACGGGCAGGAAGGGCGGTGGTTTTCAGGAGCGCGCGGGCGGGCCGCGCGCGGCGTGGGCGGGCCAGCGCAGGCTGCGTGGCGTGGGCACCGCGCGCCGCACGCGCGGTGCGATGACCGGCATCGCCGGCAACAGCAGGATCAGCACCGCCAGCCACGGCATCAGCCGCGAGGCCATCATGCAGTACTCGCAGGCGTCGCCATGCCCGGCGTGCTCGCTCATCGGCGGCGACGGTGCCGCTTGCTCGTGAGCGCCCTGCATCGCGTGCACCGGCATCGGCTGCGTCGGCATGTGATGGTGCTGCGCGCCGTCGTGCTGCGTACCGTCATGCTGCATGTCCTGATGCGCCATGACGTGCCCGGCGTGGGCATCCAACGGCACCGGCATCGCGTGGGTCATCCCGGTTGGCATGCGCATCACCGGCGCGTCGGCGTGCGCCTGCTGCCAGCGGCTGACCAGCGGCGCCAGCACCATCAGCAGCGTCGCCACGAAGGCAAGCTGAAGAAAGACGGCATACGGGCGACGGCGAACGTTCACCCCCTCATGGTAGCGCCCGCCCCTGGGCCGGGCAGCCCGGCGCCCTGCGACCAACCGTCGCAGCGGCGCGTTCGAAGCGCCCACCGAACCCCTCACCCCCTCTGGAGAAAAGCCCCCTTCTGCCGAAGGGCGGCGCGCCAACGGCGCGGGGGAGAGGAAGCATGCGCGGCCATCACCGTCGCTTCTCAGACGGTGATGGTCTGCGTCAGCGATTCCCAGGTCGGCGGCAGCGGCCAGTTGGCCTCCTGGTTGCCGTCGATCACCCGGCGCAGGTCGCGCGTGTCGATCTGCGGGGCCAGCACGTGCACCAGTTCCAGCGCGTAATCGCGCAGCACGCGGTCGCGCGGCAGCACCGCCCAGGCGATGCATTCATCGATCGGGGCCGGCGCCGGCCAGGCACGCAGGTCCTCGTCGCTGGCGTTGACCGCCATTTCCGCCAGCAGGCCGACGCCCAGCCCGGTCCGCACGTAGGTCTTGATCAGGTCGGCATCCAGCGCGGTCAGCGCGATGTCCGGGGTCAGGCCGGCACTGGCGAAGGCCCGCTGCAGCGACGAGCTGCCGCGGGTGGAGGATTCGTAGCTGATCAGCGGCTGGGTGGCCAGCGCCTGCAGGTCCGGCGCCGGGCCCGGGCGATCCAGCACATGGCCACGCGGGACCAGCACCAGCCGGCGCCAGCGGTACAGCGGAATGGCCAGGCCCGCGGTCGGTTCGGCGCCCGCCGTGGAGATGATCGCGATATCCGCATCGCCCTGGCTGAGCAGGTCCAGCGCATCGCTTTCGGCGGCCTGCTGCAGGTGCACGCTGACCTGCGGATAGGCCTGCTTGATCTTCGCCACGGCCGGCGGCAGCACGAAGCGCGCCTGGGTGTGGGTGGTGGTGAGGATCAACTGGCCCTGGCTCTCGCGGCGCTGGTTGGCGGCGTAGGTGCGGATGTTGTTGGCTTCGGAGAGCACCGCGCGGGCACGGCCGATCACTTCCACCCCGGCCGGCGTCACCGCTTCGAGGCTGCGCCCCTTGCGCACGAACAACAGGAAACCCAGCTCATCCTCCAGCTGCTTGAGCTGCTTGGACAGGCCAGGCTGGGTGGCATGCACGCGCGAGGCCGCCAGCGTGATGTTGAGCTCGGCGTCGGCGATGGCCACCAGATAACGGAGTTGGGTCAGCGTCATGGGCGTGCGGCACGGCAGGCGAAGGAAGGGCAATCCGACTGTAGGGCAATTGCCGTCACCAGCTTATAACCAAATGTTGTTTATGAAGGGTATCAGGTCATTTCCCGGGGGCATATGCCGGGGCTACGGTCTGCCGGAGCACCCGGGGCCGGCGCCCGCCGTCCCGGAGACCGCGCGGCGCCGCTGCCGCCGGCCTGCCCTCCCCCCTGCCGCGCCGGCCGCGGTGAACGGTCTTCTTCGGAGCATCCCATGGCCCTCTACAACTCGATCCTGGACACCATCGGCAACACCCCGGTGGTCCGCCTGAACCGCATCGCCCCCGACCACGTCAGCCTCTACGCCAAGGTCGAGTCGTTCAACCCCGGCGGCTCGGTCAAGGACCGCCTGGCGCTGGCGATCATCCTCGACGCCGAGGCGCGCGGCGTGCTCAAGCCCGGCGACACCATCGTGGAGGCCACCTCGGGCAACACCGGGGTGGCGCTGGCCATGGTGGCCGCCGCCCGCGGCTACAAGTTCGTGGCCACGATGGTGGAGACCTTCTCCATCGAACGCCGCAAGCTGATGCGCGCCTACGGCGCCAAGGTGATCCTGACCCCGGCCGCCGAGCGCGGCTCGGGCATGGTGCGCCGCGCGAAGGAACTGGCCGACGAGCATGGCTGGTTCCTCGCCAGCCAGTTCGCCAACCCGGCCAACCCGGCCTACCACCGCAACACCACCGCGCCGGAGATCCTGCGCGACTTCGCCGGCAAGCGGCTGGATTACTTCGTCACCGGCTGGGGCACCGGCGGCACCCTGACCGGCGTCGGCGAGGTGCTCAAGGTGGCCCGGCCGGAGACCCGGATCGTCGCCACCGAGCCGGCCGGCGCGGCCCTGCTCAAGGGCGAGGAATGGAAGCCGCACAAGATCCAGGGCTGGACCCCGGACTTCGTGCCGGAGGTGCTCAACCGTGGCGTCTATGATGAGCTGCTGAGCATCGACGACGCCCGCGCGATCGAGACCTCGCGGCGGCTGGCGGCCGAGGAAGGGATCTTCGTCGGCATTTCCGCGGGTGCAACGGTGGCCAGCGCATTGGACATCGCCGCCCGCGCCGAGAAAGGCAGCGTCATCCTGGCGATGTTGCCGGACACCGGCGAACGCTACTTCTCCACCCCGCTGTTCGCCGACATCAACGAAGGCTCCGACGACGACTGGCTGGCCGGTCTGCCCTGACCGCCGCGTTGTCACCAGGCACGCTCGGACGCCCACCCTCCGGTGGGCGTCTTCGTATTCAGGCGTCGCCATCGGCTTCATCTACGGTGAAGCCGGTGCCCCGCATGGTGTGAATGCAGGGCGGTGCATGCCGGGTCGCACTGCCTGAGACGACGATGACGCACTGTCTACCTGCTGCCCGGTACGGTGCAGTAACAAGGCGACATCCCGTTGCATGGACCCGGTTTCAGTCAGGAGTGGTACGCATGAAGATCGAAGTGTGGCAGGGCGACATCACGACCCTGGCGGTGGATGCGATCGTCAATGCGGCCAACGAATCCCTGCTCGGCGGGGGCGGTGTGGACGGCGCGATCCATCGTGCGGCCGGCCCGCGCCTGCTGGCCGAGTGCGAGGCGCTGCCGCAGATCCGGCTGGGCGTGCGCTGCCCTACCGGCGAAGTGCGCGCCACTGCCGGCCATGACCTGCCCGCCCGGCACGTCATCCATACCGTGGGCCCGGTCTGGCAGGACGGCCAGCGCGATGAGCCCGCGCTGCTGGCCAACTGCTACTGGAAATCGCTGCAACTGGCCGAGAAGCTGGGCCTGCATTCCATTGCCTTCCCGGCGATCAGCTGCGGGGTGTTCGGCTACCCGCTGCACCAGGCCGCGCAGATCGCCGCCACCGAGACCGTGGCCTGGCAGCGTTCGCACCGCGAACCGCGCCGGATCATCCTGGTGGCCTACAACGCGGCCACGTACAAGGCCTACCAGTCGGCGCTGGCCGCACAGGGCCAGCCGATCGAACCGCCCCCCTCACCGCTGCTGCCCTCGCTGGATCTGGGGCTGCCGCCGGCGGCGGCGCACTGAGGAAACGGCGGGGCCGTTGCCGGGGGCCGATGCCGGCGCCGCGTCCCCCTGTGTGAATCCGCGCCTGGCCGCGCTCTGCCGCCCACCGGGCTTACCGGCGCTGCAACTCCGTTACCGCGCCGCTGTTCCAGCGGTGTAGACCCATTCGTCGAAGAACGGCTGCAGTGAATGTCCTGCAGCCGTCTCCATCGCCCGCTGGAAATCGGCGGTGACCACCGAGCGCCCGTCGTTGGCCACGGTATACGCGCGCAGCCCGCGCCAGAACACCGCATCGCCGAGCTCGCCGCGCAACAGGTGCAGCACATAGGCGCCCTTGCGGTAGACCACCGCGCGGTCATCGGCCGTCGGTGCATCCCAATCGGCATACACCAGCGCGTGGTCCGCGCCCTTGGCCCGCAGCGCGTCCAGGCGCGTGCGCCAGCCGTCCACCTGCGCCTGGTACGCGGCATCGCCCTGCGCCTGCTGCAGGTAGGCAGCGGTCATGAAGTTGGCCATGCCCTCATTGAGCCAGAAATGCTCCCAGCCGGCACAGGTGACCCGGTTGCCCCACCAGTGGTGCGCGGCCTCGTGCGCCATCAACGCGATCTGGTCGGCATCGTCGAGCACGTCCTGGCCATACGCTTCGGACATCAGCGACAGGCCGGCCATCTCCTGCCCGATGGTGCTGGCCACCAGGGCCTGCTGGTAATCACCGCGATACGGCAGGCCCGCGCGCTCGGCGAAGAAATCGAGCATGTCGCCGGTGCGCGCGAATACCGTGCGCAGCTGCGCCGGCGAGCGCTCCACCGACAGGTAGCGCAGTTGCACCGGGCCATGCTGCTGCGTGGCCTGCTGGTAGCGGCCTGCCGCGAAACCGTACACATAGCCGGGCATCGGTGTGTCCAGCCGCCAGCGATGCTCGATGCGTCCGTCGGCCAGCGTGCGGGTGGGCAGCGCGCGCCCGGTGCCAGCGGCCAGCAGCGCCGGCGGCAGGGTCACCGCGAGATCGAGCGTGGCGCGCTCGTCGGGCGCATCCACCGACGGCATCCACTGGCTGGTGGAGAAGAGCGTGTAGACCTCCTCGCGCTCCGGGGCGAACGTCAGGCCGAATGCCGGGGCACCGTGGTAGCGAATCTGCAGCTCGGCCGACGCACCGCGCTGCAGCGGCGTGGCCAAGGTGATGTGCAGCTGCTGGCCGGCCTGCGCAAAGGCAAGGGCACGACCGTGCTGCGTCACCGACGTGACCTCGAGTGTGCCCGCGTCGAGGGTGAGCGTGGACAGCACCTGCTCCGCCTTGAACCGGACGGTCTGCTGCCCTTGCACGCGCTTGGCCGCGATATCAGGCACCAGCGCCACGCTGTAGTGCAGTACGTCGAAACCGCGTGGCGGCGCAGCGTGCACCACGCAGCAACCCAACAGCAGCGGTAACGCCAACAGCCCAACGCAGCGTCGCACGATCATGGCATCCATCCCGGCAATGTGGATCGCATCGTGCCAGACAGCGACGGGTAGAGCCACGCCATGCGTGGCTGCTTCCTGTTGGCGATCAGGCACCGCGCAGCCGGCTGGGACTGCACGCGGCCATCCAGCCACCGCGCGAAGCCACCCATGGGGTGGCTCTACGCCAAAAAAAACGCCGGCGCGAGGCCGGCGTTTCTTCGTGCGCGGTCAGGCCGGTATCAGCCGTTCCACTTGCCCAGTGCCGCCTGGCCATTTTCCTTGGCACGGTCGTAGACCGTCTGCTGCGCCTTGGCGATGTTGGCCTTGGTGTCCTTGGCCCACAGCTTCAGCGCGGCCTGCTGCATGGCGCGGCCGTAGGAGAAGCTCAGCGGCCACGGCAGGTTGCCCATCTGGTTCATGGCATTCAGATGCGCGGTGGACTGCTCGTCGCTTTGGCCACCGGACAGGAACACCACGCCCGGCAGGATCGCCGGCACGGTGCTCTTGAGGCACATCACGGTCGACTCGGCCACTTCCTCGACGTCGGCCTGCTCTTCGCAGCCCTTGCCCGAGATGACCATCGAGGCCTTCAGGATGGTGCCTTCCAGCAGCACGTTCTGCTGGTACAGCGCGTCGAACAGCGAACGCAGGGTCGCTTCGGTGACTTCGTAGCAGGTCTCGATGTCGTGGTCGCCGTCCATGATCACTTCCGGCTCGACCATCGGCACCAGGCCGCATTCCTGGCACAGCGCGGCGTAGCGGGCCAGCGCGTGCGCGTTGGACTCGATGCAGGTGCCCGACGGAATGCTCTCGCCGATGTTGATCACCGCACGCCACTTGGCAAAGCGCGCACCCAGCTTGTAGTACTCCTGCAGGCGCTCGCGCAGGCCGTCCAGGCCTTCGGTCACCAGCTCACCGGGGCAGCCGGCCAGGGCGTGGGCGCCCTTGTCGACCTTGATGCCCGGGATGATGCCGTTGTCGGCCATGTACTTGGCGAACGGCACGCCATCCTTGGTCGACTGGCGGATGGTTTCGTCGTACAGGATCGCGCCGGAGACATGCTCGTTCAGCTTCGGCGTGGTCAGCAGCATTTCGCGGTAGGCGCGACGGTTCTCTTCGGTGTTTTCCAGGCCGACGCTGGCGAAGCGCTTGCCGATGGTGCCGGTGGATTCGTCGATCGCGATGATGCCCTTGCCCGGGGCGACCATGGCCTGGGCGGTTTCGGCCAGCTGTTCGATGCTCATGTATTTCCTGTGGCGGGTGCGGGAAAACGCTGATTATAGACCGCCCCTCCCGTGAACTGGCCGTCCACGGAGTCTGGAACCGCTTTCAGTTTCCCAATGAAGGACGGCGCGACGTTTCCGCCGCGCCGCCGCGTGCTGCACCGCCGGGCGTCGCCCGGCCGTTCCGTTACAGGTCGCCCAGGCCGCTGGCGCGCCCGTCTTCGCCCACTTCCAGCAGGCGCAGCGTGTTGGTGGCGCCATGGGTTTCCATGTGCTCACCGCTGGTGAACACCACGCGGTCGCCGGCCTGCAGCTGGTTGGCTTCCACCAGCAGGCGGATGCTGCCGCGGGCGGCTTCGCGCGGGGTGAAACCGCGGCTGTCGAAGTTGATCGGGAACACATCGCGCATCAGCGCCATCTGGCGGCGGGCGCCGTCATGGCGGGTCACCGCGAACACCGGCGCCGAGGCACGGAAGCGCGACAGGTAGCGCGCGGTGCCGCCGGATTCGGTCATCGCCACGATCGCGCGCACGCCCACGTGCTGGGACAGGAACATGGTCGCCATGGCGATGGCCTGGTCGGCACGTTCGAGGTTGCGCGGCGAGGCGCCGAAGTCGGTCTCGGTCTGGAACTGGCGTTCGGCACCCAGGCAGATGCGGGCCATCGCTTCGACCGCCTTGACCGGATAGGCGCCGGCGGCGGTTTCGGCCGACAGCATCACCGCATCGGTGCCGTCGATGACCGAGTTGGCCACGTCCAGCACTTCGGCACGGGTCGGGATCGGGCTTTCGACCATCGACTGCAGCATCTGCGTGGCGGTGATCACCACCTTGTTCTGGGCCAGCGAGGCCTTGATGATCTTCTTCTGCAGGCCCGGCAGTTCGGCATCGCCGATTTCCACGCCGAGGTCGCCACGGGCCACCATCACCACATCGCTGGCGTCGACGATCTCTTCCAGGTTCTCGATGGCTTCGGTGCGCTCGATCTTGGAGACCAGCGCGGCGTAGCAGCCGTGCGATTCGGCGATGGCGCGCGCATCGTTCATGTCCTGCGCATTGCGGCAGAACGAGACGGCGATGAAGTCCACGCCAATCTTGGCCACGATGCCGATCAGTTCCTTGTCGCGCTCGGTCAGCGCGCCCAGCGACAGGCCACCGCCCTGCTTGTTCAGGCCCTTGCGATCGGACAGCACGCCATCGTTGAGCACGGTGTTGATGATGCGCTCGCCCTGCACCTCGATCACTTGCAGCTGCATCAGGCCGTCGTCGAGCAGCAGCACGTCACCGGCCACCACGTCCTGCGGCAGGCCGAGGTAGCTCACCCCCACCTGGGTGGTGTCACCAGCCGGTGCGTTGGGCGAGGCCACCAGGTCGAAGCGATCGCCCGCCTTGAGGTGGATCTTGCCTTCGGCAAACCGTTCGATACGGATCTTCGGGCCCGGCAGGTCGGCCAGGATGCCCACTTCCACGCCCACCCGCTGGGCGGCGGCGCGCACGTCGGCCGCGCGCTTGGCCTGGCCGGACGGATCACCGTGGCTGAAGTTGAGGCGAACCACGTTCACGCCGGCGCGGAAGAGATCCTCCAGCACGCCCGGCGGGTCGGTTGCCGGTCCGAGGGTGGCAAGGATCTTGGTACGGCGCTGACGCTCAATCATGGTAAATGGGCTCCCGGGAAAGGATCGAAATTAGCACACCCTTCACGTCCCATGAATACGTTTACAGCCTTGCGGTGTCTGGGTTTGTCCGATGTCCCGCAGACAGCATCGGACTGCCGCGCGGACACCGGCTGACGCGCGAATGGCGACAAGCCCCGGCACGATTGGCTTTGCGCAGGACATGCGGCGGCGTACGGGACGCCGCCGACTGCCTCAGGCGAGCACGGTCAGCAGGTCATCCGGCGTGTTGGCCAGATGCTGCGCACCGGCTTCCTGCAGCTCTTCAGCCCCGCCAAAACCCCACAACACGCCGATATTGCGCATGGCGTGATGACGCGCACCGGCGATATCCATGCGCCGGTCGCCGATCATCCAGCACTGCTGCGGGACCAGCGACAGCCGCTGCAGCGCCTCGGCCACCAGCTGCGGCTTCTCGCTGCGGCTGCCGTCGAGGGTGGCCCCGATCACGTCCTCGAAGCAGCTGCCGAACGGCAGGTGGTCGATGATGCGCCGCGCATGCGGCTCGTTCTTGGCGGTGACGATGGCCATGCGGTGGCCGCGGCCGTGCAGCGCCTGCACGACCTCGCCGATGCGCGGGTAGACCGCGTGTTCACGCCAGCCGACCACGTCGAAACGCTCGCGGTAATACGTCACCGCCTGCTCGACATCGGCCGGATCGGCGAACAGCGGCGCGAAGCTGGTGCGCAGCGACGGGCCGATCCAGCGCCGCAGCGCGTCCTGCGGCGGCACCGGCTGGCCCATCTGCGTGAGCGCATGCGCCACGCACTGGGTGATGCCGACGGCCGAATCGATCAGCGTGCCGTCGAGGTCGAAGAACAGGACGTCCCGGCCGGGATCGGCGAAACGTCCCAGCGTGCCCATCAGGCGCCCCGTGCGTCGAGCGCGGCCACGGCCGGCAGGGTCTTGCCTTCCAGGAACTCCAGGAACGCGCCGCCGCCGGTGGAGATGTAGCTGATCTGATCGGCGATGTCGTACTTGTCCACCGCGGCCAGGGTGTCGCCGCCGCCGGCAATGGAGAACGCCTGCGAGGCGGCAATCGCCTGCGCCAGCGCCTGGGTGCCGTGGCTGAAGGCCTCGAACTCGAACACACCGACCGGGCCGTTCCAGACCACGGTGCCCGCCTTGGCGATCAACCCGGCATAGTGCCGGGCGGTGTCCGGGCCGATGTCCAGGATCAGGTCATCCTCGGCGACATCGGCCAGCGCCTTCACCGTGGCCTCGGCATCGGGCAGGAACTGCTTGGCCACCACCACGTCGGTCGGCAGCGGGATCTCGGCGCCGCGCGCCTTGGCATCGGCGACGATCTTCTTCGCCGTCTCCAGCAGGTCCGGCTCGTACAGCGACTTGCCGACCGGATGCCCGGCGGCCGCAATGAAGGTGTTGGCGATGCCGCCGCCGACGATCAGCTGGTCGACCTTGCCGACCAGGCTGGAGAGCAGCTCAAGCTTGGTGCTTACCTTGCTGCCGGCCACGATCGCCAGCAGCGGCGTTGCCGGGGCATGCAGGGCCTTGGCCAGTGCATCCAGCTCGGCCATCAGCAGCGGGCCGCCAGCAGCGACCGGGGCGAAGCGGATCACGCCGTGGGTGGAGGCCTGCGCGCGGTGCGCGGTACCGAAGGCATCCATCACGAACACATCGCACAGCGCGGCATACTTCTTCGCCAGCGCTTCGTCGTCCTTGCCTTCGCCGACATTCATGCGGCAGTTTTCCAGCAGCACGATCGAGCCCGGCGCGACGTCGACGCCGTCGACCCAGTCGCGCACCAGCGGCACGTCCACGCCAAGCAGGCTGGACAGGCGCAGCGCCACCGGCGCCAGCGAATCGGCGTCGCTCCACACGCCTTCCTTCGGCCGACCCAGGTGCGACATGACCATCACCGCCGCGCCCTTCTCCAGCGCCAGCTTCAGCGTCGGCAGCGATGCAGTGATGCGCTGTTCGGAGGTGATGCTGCCATTCTCGATCGGCACGTTGAGGTCCTGGCGGATCAGCACGCGCTTGCCGGAGAGATCGAGGTCGGTCATGCGAACGATGGACATGGGCAACTCTTTGGCTGGAAAAGGAAAGGGCGCCGCGCACGGCGCAGACGCCCATTGTCCCGGCTGCGCGGGCGCATCGCAAATTTCCGGTCTTTTTTCTTCAGGATTGCGCACGCCAATACCGAAGCAACGTTTAGACCGGAGCCGGAGGCCGAGCGCGCCGGACGGTGCGACACCAAGGCGCTGCTGCCAAGCCGTTGCTTCCAACGCCGTTGCACTGCCTTTGCCGCAGGAACCGGCCGATCGGTCACCCCGCAGCACCGCCCGGCTTCTGCCGCAGCACGCTCACCGCAAAACCACCCACCACCAGTACGCCCAGCACCAGCAACCCCCACAGCAGCCAGCGCTTCCAGTCGCGCTGCGCTGCCACCGCCGCGTCGCCGGCCAGCACCTGCGCCGGCCCCTGCAACGTCGCCAGTGCCGGCTGCCACTGCGCCCCCTGCTGCTCACGCAACTGCGCGATCACCGTGCCCACCGGCGCATCGCTGCGCGCCGCGCGCACACTGCCCGCTGCCACGCTGTACGGCCCCGCGCCCTGGCTCAGGAACACCAGCGCTTCCGGCTGATAGCCCAGCTTCAACGTCGGTGCCACGCTCGGCTGCGCCTGCCCCGCCACCAGCTTCCAGTAACGATCACGACTGGGCACCGGCAACGACTGCGTCTGCGACTGACGCCGCTGCGCCGCATCCTGCACCTGATAGGCCACCCACGGACCGGCGCGCACCTGCCACGGCTGGTTGGCATCATCGCGACTCAGCAACGTCCACTGCACCACGCTGTTGTCGGCCGTGGCGATGTCCACCTGGGCAATGGGAAAGCGACCCTCCAGGCGGTACTCGAACTCACCCGGCTTGCCCGCCATGCCCGTCAGCGACTGCCAGCGCCAGTCGATCGACTGCGCCGCCGGCACCAGCTCGGCCTGCACCGCCGACAATGCCGGCAGCGCGTCGGCGCCCATCGGCAGGATCCGGAAGTACTTTGCCTGGTGCCCGATCTCGATGCGCCGCTGCTGCAGCCGCTTCCCATCGTGCTGCAAATCCACCAGCGGCACCTCGTCGGTGATGCGCTGCCACTGCCGCAGGTCGTCGCTGGCCTCCACCCGCACCCGCGCCTGCAACGCCGTCTGCGTCTGCCAGTCCAACCGAAGCGCCTGCACGCCCACCTGCAACGCACTGGCATCGACCAGCCAACCGGCCGCCTGCGTGCTGGCCGCGCCGCTGCGCCCCAGGCGCGCTTCCACCCGGCGCACGCTGCCGTCGGTATTGCGCTCGGTCAGCAGCTGCAGGTCATCGGCGGCCGCGCCCGCCAGCGCCGGCAACGGGAACCACGTCAGCGTCTGCCAGTGCGCCTCGCGTGCCAGCGGCTGGTCGGCCGCCAGCAGGGTCGTCGGCAGTGCCTGGCCCTGGGCATTGAACACCTGCACGTCGGCCAGCTGGGGCGACACCGCACTGCGGTACACCGCCTCGTCCAGCAGGACCCGGTACGCACCGGCCTGCGGCTGCGACAACTGCAATGGCCACTGTTGGCGATACGCCTGCCGCGCGTCGGCGGCCAGTGCCAGGGACGGAAGAACGGCCAGCGACAGCGCCGCGATCAGGATGCGCATTCGGTTCACGGATGTGGCTCCACGGAGGGTTCCGGTGCGCGCGGCGGCGCCGGCGCGAGGTAACCCACGACCGTGCACAGCAGGCCGTAGGCGATGAAGGAGGAAATGCCCAGCAGGTTGCCCAGGTGCTGGCGGTCGATCAGCACCAGCTTGGCCAGTACCACGCCCATCAACACCGCACCGACCAGCCACAGGATGCGCTGGCCGCGGCGCGAGCCCCATACCCAGCTGATCACGCCCAGCACGCTCCAGACCACGGTCAGGCTGGTCTGGGCCAGCGTGGAGGACCACAGCGCGTCGTTCCACGGCACCGCACCCCAGTGGTGCACGGTATGCAGGGTGGTGCTGGTGAGCAGGATGAAGCCGGCGATCGCCAGCAACGGCACGCGCATGCTGCGCACGCCCGACGGCGCTGGCCCCACCCATAGCCAGCGCGCGGCCAGCGCCAGCACGGCCAGCTGCGCCAGTTCCATCGGGTTGAGCAGCGGCACCCACGGCAATGGGGCGGCGGCGCCACGCGCGGCCAGCAGGCACAGCCAGCTCACGCCCAGCACCGCGAACAGCGTGGTGCCCAGCGCGGTGCGCAGTGGGTCGAAGCGCGCACCCAGCGGCAGCGCCAGCCACGGCCAGCGCAGCAGCGCGGTGGCGGTGACCAGCAGCCAGGGCAGCAGCGCCAGCGCCACCGACCAGCCCTGCGCCAGCGCGAAGCGGTCGGCCAGCCACATGCAGGCCAGCGAGACCACCGTCGGCCACAGCAGCCACCAGGTGAACTGCGCCGCGAGCGCGGTGCGGTCCTGGCCGCCACGCAGGCACCACAGGCTGCGCACGCCGAGCACGGCGAACACCGCCCAGGCCAGCGCGCCATAGCCGGCGAAGGGCTGCTGGTGCGCCTCACCCTGCCACAGCACCAGCGGGAAGGCGCTGAGCAGCATGGCCAGCGTGGTCAGCACCAGCGCGCGGGCCGGCGCGCGGCGATGCCACTCGGCGGCAAGCCAGGCGGTGACCGCGACCGCGATCAGCAGCGCGTCGGGACGGCTGTCGCGTGCCACGAAGCGACCGACCTCGTGGGCGATACCGCCCAGCCACCACACCAGGCCCCACAGGTAGTAGACGACGGCCGGCGAATCCTGGCGTGCCCTTCGGTAGCAGGCGGCCGAGGCGAAGCCGGCCAGTGCCAGCAGCAGCCCGCTCATGAAGGTCGGGTTGGCGATCGCGGTGGCATCGGCGTGCCAGTAGTCGGCGCCCACCACGAACCCGAAGGCCGCGCCCAGCTGCAGCAGTGCGCCGGCAATCTGCGGCAGCCAGCGCTTCTGGCGCAGGCCCAGCCACACCAGCCCGGCACCTTCCAGCGCGAACACGCTGGCGGTGGCACGCGCCGACAGCGCCAGCGGCACCGCCAGCGTGGCAAAGCCCACCGCCAATACCGCGTGCGACTGGCCGAGCGCGGCATAGCGCGCGCGGCGGATCAGCGCCCAGCCGAGCACCGCATACAACGCGGCCAGCCCCAGCGCGCACAGTGCCAGCAGCAGGCGGTCATCGTGCAGCATGCCGGCCTGCAGCGAGAACGCGATCAGGGGCGTGCCGAACACCAGGCTGCCATCGACGAGATCGCGCCTCTCCGCCGGCTGGCGCCGCGCGTACAGGATCGGAATCAGCAGGTAGAAGGCGAAGAACAGCAGCAGGAACGGCTCGGTACTGCTGAACTTGTCGGCGTTGTACTGCAGCACGCCCCAGGCGGTGCCGATGCCGAAGGTGAAGGCAAACCCGAGCAGGTTGAGCACCCGCCACGGACGCCACCAGGCGATGGCCAGGATCGCGGCGTTGAGCACGGCGTAATAGGAGAACAGCGCGACATGGTTGCCACTGCCGGTGGACAGCCAGATCGGCGCCATGAAGCCGGCCAGGATGCCCAGCACCGCCAGCGTGCGCGAGTTCTGCACCACCGCCAGCACGCCCATGCCGGCGATCAGCAGCACGCTCATCGCAAACGCGGGCAGCGCCTCGATCAGGTCGTAGCGCTTGAACGCGGCGAAGATCGTCAGCAGCAGGATGCCAATCGCCCCGCCCTGCAGGGCCAGCGCGAACAGGCGCCGGCGATCGCGCTGGATCCAGCCGAACACCAGCCCCGCCAGCGCACCCGCGGCGATCGCAGCCAGACGCAGCTCGATGGGCGCGTTCAACCAGCCCTGGTCGCTGGCGTACTTGAGCAGCGCGGCAACGCCGGCCAGCAGCACCAGCATGCCGATCTTGACCGGCACGTTGCCCTCGGTGAACCAGTGTTTGATCGCACCGATGATCCGTTCGCCGATGCCCGGGCCCTGTGGCGGTGCGGGCGGGACGGGGGCACTGGCCGCCACCGGTATGGGTGCGGACGCCGGCAACGGCGGCGGACGACGGGGCGGCTCCGGGGCCGCGGCCAATGGCGCGGCCATCACCGCCGGTTCGGGTGGCGGTTCGGCGGCCGCTGGCGGCGGCGCGCGATAGGGAGTCTCGGCCCAGCCCAGCGGCGTGCTGACCGGCACTTCGGCCGATGGCCGCGCACTGGCGGGGAACTGCTGGCTTTCCAGCGCGGACACGCGCCGGCGCAGGCCGGCGATCATCACCAACGCCACCACCAGCAACACCGGGATCAGCAGTACCACCACCGCCAGCAGGACAATCAGAGCTTCCATTCCACGCCATCCTCAAAGGGGAGCCCCGGCGGCATCCTGCCGACGCCATGCCGGTGGCACGCGGCCATGCTAATGGATCGGCGGCGGCTGCGGGGTGCCCCCCCCTGCCCGGCATGCCAGGGCCCACAAACGACGAACCCCGGCACGGGGCCGGGGTTCGCGGTGTTCAGCGCTGGCGTGCCGCGCTTACTTGGCGGCGACAACCTTGGCCATTTCCAGGCACTTGTTGGAGTAGCCCCACTCGTTGTCGTACCAGGACACCAGCTTGACGAAGGTGCTGTCCAGGGCGATGCCGGCGTCGGCATCGAACACCGAGGTGTGGGTCTCGCCACGGAAGTCGGTGGCCACGACCTTGTCTTCGGTATAGCCCAGGATGCCCTTCAGCGCGCCTTCGCTCTGTGCCTTCACTTCGGCGCAGATCTCGGCGTAGGTGGCTTCCTTTTCCAGCTCGACGGTGAGGTCGACCACCGACACGTCCGAGGTCGGCACGCGGAAGCTCATGCCGGTGAGCTTCTTGTTCAATTCCGGGATCACCACGCCGACGGCCTTGGCTGCGCCGGTGGAGGACGGAATGATGTTTTCCAGGATGCCACGGCCACCGCGCCAGTCCTTGTTGGACGGGCCATCGACGGTCTTCTGGGTGGCGGTGGCCGCATGCACGGTGGTCATCAGGCCGCGCTTGATGCCCCACTTGTCATTGATGACCTTGGCCAGCGGGGCCAGGCAGTTGGTGGTGCACGAGGCGTTGGAAACGATGGCCTGGCCGGCGTAGGTCTTGTCGTTCACGCCGAACACGAACATGGGGGTGTCGTCCTTGGACGGCGCCGACAGGATCACCTTCTTGGCGCCCGCGTCGATGTGCTTCTGCGCGGTGTCCTTGGTCAGGAACAGGCCGGTGGATTCGATGACGACGTCCACGCCGACCTCGTCCCACTTCAGGTTGGCCGGGTCGCGCTCCTGGGTCAGGCGGATCTTCTTGCCGTTGACCAGCAGGTCGCTGCCGGACACCTCGACGTCGGCCTTGAAGCGGCCGTGCACGGAGTCGTACTTCAGCATGTAGGCCAGGTAGTCCGGCTCCAGCAGATCGTTGATGGCGACGATTTCGATGTCATTGCCGAAATTCAGCACGGCCGAACGCAGCACGTTGCGACCGATGCGACCGAAACCGTTGATGCCAACCTTGATTGCCATGTTCACACGCTCCTGCAGCCGCGACGGTGCGGCGCCGATGGAAAGGGATACCCATTCTAGCAGGGCCGAACCGGGGCAGGCCCCCGGGCGATAAATCGGAAGCGGTTACACGGCCCGGCCCGTGGATTGATCCGGATCAAGGCGCGCCCGGCCCGGCAAGGGAAAACTTGCCCCATTCCACCCGCAACGAGACACCCTCATGCGCAATACCTCCCCCCTCCTGCTGGCCAGCCTGGCCGCCGCGCTCGCCCTGGCCGCCGCGCCGGCCATGGCCCAGTCCAAGGGCGACTGGACCATCAGTGCCGGCGTGCACCAGGTCGCCCCGAAGTCCAACAACGGCTCGCTGGCCGGTGGCACCCTGAAGGTGGACGTCGACAACGACATCAAGCCGACCATCACCGGTGAATACTTCATCGCCGACAACCTGGGCATCGAGCTGCTGGCCGCGCTGCCGTTCAAGCACGACATCAACATCGCCGGCCTGGGCAACGTGGGCAGCACCAAGCACCTGCCGCCGGTGATCTCGCTGCAGTACCACTTCAACAGCAAGGGCAAGGTGTCCCCGTTCGTTGGCGCGGGTATCAACTACACCACGTTCTTCAGCGAGAAGACCGGCGGCGCGCTGGCCGGCAACAAACTGAAGCTGGACGACTCCTGGGGCCTGGCCGCGCATGCGGGCCTGGACGTCGCGATCAGCGACAAGGGCGCGCTGCGCGTCGATGTGCGCTGGATGGACATCGACAGCAAGGTCAAGCTCAACGGCGAAAAGATCGGTACGGTCAACATCGACCCGCTGGCTTACGGCGTGTCCTACGTGTTCAAGTTCTGATCGGCGGATCGGAACCCAACAGCGCAACACCCCTCGCAGCAAGCGTTTTTCCCCGGCTTCGGCCGGGGATTTTTTTTGCGCTTCTCGCAAGGGAAGTTGCGTCCTGCTCCACAGGGCGTGGCAGATGGCTTGAGGCGCTACGCGTGTTGCCGGGTGTGCAGAGTGATCGGCTGGCGTCTCCGATCGGCGTTGTCGCGAGCATGAGGGCCCCGTAGCGGCCGGTAGGCTCCTGGTGCAAATGTCCCCCGGCCGCCAAGCGGCCGCCTCCTTTATTTTGCCCAGGAGCCTACCGACCGCTACGGGGCTCGGCTTGCGGCGCAGGTGAGGCGCCCGGCTTTTTTGATGGCCGTCGGTGGGTCGGGGGCTGGGGCCCTATGCCCTTGGAGGCGAAATAAAGGAGGAGGGGGCGGCCGCAGGCCGACGCCGGAGGACATTCGCCGGAAAGGGCATAGGGCCCCAGCCCCCGACCCACCGACCGCCGCGCGCCAGCAAGGGTCCACAGCGCGCCATGCGGATGGGTGGAGCACCTTTGTTCGATCCGGCGCTGCGAGCAGCCACCCATGGGGTGGCTCTACGGGGAGGAGAGCAGGTGCTGTGCCGCCGCCTGCGCATGCAGGGCCGCCGTATCGAACAACGGCACGGTTGCATCGTCATCGCCCACCAGCAGCATGATCTCCGTGCAGCCGAGGATCACCGCCTGCGCGCCGTTATCCACCAGACGCTGCATCACCGCCCGGTACACCTCGCGCGATGCATCCAGCACCTGTCCCTGCACCAGTTCCTCGTAGATGATCCGATGCACCTGTGCGCGGTCGTCCGCCTCCGGTATGAGCACCTCCAGCCCATACCGCTGCGCCAACCGCACCCGGTAGAAATCCTGCTCCATCGTGAAAGCCGTCCCGAGCAGGCCCACCCGCGTCAGCCCCAACGCCCGGATCGCCTCACCCACCGGATCGGCGATGTGCAGCAGCGGCACGTCGATCGCCGCCTGCACCTCCTCGGCCATCCGGTGCATCGTGTTGGTGCAGATCACCACCGCCGTCGCGCCCGCGCCCTCCAGCCGCCGTGCCACCTCCACCATCGCCTGCGTCGCCGCCGTCCAGTCCCCGGCGCGCTGCATGGCCTCGATGTCGGCGAAATCGAACGACCACAGCAGCATCCGCGCCGAATGCATGCCGCCCAGCGCATCGCGCACCTGCTCGTTGATCATCCGGTAGTAGTGCGCCGAACTCTCCCAGCTCATCCCGCCGATCAGCCCCAAGACCTTCTGCACCCCGCCGCTCCCGCCGTCGATCCAGCGCCCAGCGTACCGCCGCCAGCACGCCGCCGGCCAGATCCGGCCAAGCCGCGCCCGCGGGCAGCCCGCTAGAATGCGGGCGATGAAAATTGCCTCCCTGCTCCCCGCCACTGCCCTCGCGCTGGCCCTCACCTTCGTCTCCACCGACGCCCTGGCCTGGGGCGCGCAAGGCCACCGGCTGGTCGCCCGCATCGCCGAAACCCGGCTCACCCCACAGGCCCAGGCCGACGTGGATCGCCTGCTGGCCGGCGAGCCGGACCCCACCATGCATGCCATCGCCCCGTGGGCCGACCAGCTGCGCGCCAAGGACCCGGGCCTGGGCAAGCGCTCGGCGGGCTGGCACTACGTCAACATCGGCGAGGACGACTGCCACTACCAGGTGCAGAAGCACTGCACCGATGGCAACTGCGTGGTCGAGGCGCTCAAGGCCCAGACCGCCATCCTCGGCGACCGCAGCAAGTCCGATGCCGAACGCGCCCAGGCGCTGAAGTTCGTCGTCCACTTCGCCGGTGACATCCACCAGCCGATGCACGCCGGGTACGGCCATGACAAGGGCGGCAACGACTTCCAGGTGCAGTTCAACAACCGGGGCACCAACCTGCATTCGCTGTGGGACAGCGGCATGCTCAACGAGCAGAAGCTGGACGACGACCAGTATTTCAAGCGCCTGATGGCCCTGCCCGCGCCCAAGGTGGGCAAGCGCTCCAGCATCGCCACCGACGCGGTCGAGTGGGCCGAAGCCAGCTGCCGTATCGCCATTGCACCTGGCGTTTACCCGACCAGGCGTACGCTGGGTCCGGAATACACCGCGACCTATCGCCCGATGGCGGAACAGGAGCTGCGCCTGGCCGGCGAACGCCTGGCGGTGCTGCTCAACGCCACGCTGGGCAAACGCTGAGGCCACCCCCATGTCACTGCACGTCGCCAGTTTCTTCCACCCCGACAGCCATACCTTCAGCTACGTGGTGCACGATCCGGCGACCCTGCAGGCGGCGGTGATCGACCCCGTGCTGGACTACGACCCGGACACCGACGCACTCGGCGCCGGGCCCCTGCAACCGCTGCTCGCGCATGTCCGTGACGGCGGCCTGCAGGTGCGCTGGCTGTTGGAAACCCACGCCCACGCCGACCACGTCAGTGCCGGCCGCTGGCTCAAGCAGCACTGGCCGGCGGCCACGCTGGCGATGGGCAACGGCATCGTGCAGGTACAGCGCACGTTCGCCCCCCGCTATGCGCTCGACGTGCCCACCGACGGCTCGCAGTTCGACCACCTGTTCGCCGATGGCGAACGCTTCGCGCTCGGCGCGGTAGATGCAGAGGTGATCGCCGTGCCTGGCCACACCAGCGACAGCGTGGCCTACCGCATCGGCGATGCGCTGTTCACCGGCGACTCGCTGTTCATGCCTGATGGCGGCACCGCCCGCTGCGACTTCCCGGGCGGCGATGCCGCACAGTTGTACCGCTCGATCCAGCGCCTGCTGGCCCTTCCCGACGCCACCCGCGTGTTCATCTGCCACGACTACGGCCCGGGTGGTCGCGAGGTCGCCAACGAAACCACCATCGGTGCACAGCGCGCGCGCAACATCCACCTGGCTGAGGGCGTCAGCGAAGCCGACTTCGTCGCCACGCGGCGGGCCCGTGATGCAACGCTGGCCGAGCCGAAACTGATGCATCCCTCGGTGAAAGCCAATATCCAGGGCGGCCCCGGCCGATCCTAGTGTCGGCAGCTGGCCTTCCACCCCGCGATGATCGGTTCATGCGGTTGCCGGCCACCGGCCGCCACGACGGTGCTCAGCGCCCCTGGCTATGCACCGTGTGCTGGCCGTGCACGATTTCAAACGTGAAGGCGTACAGCAGGCTTACCGGCACCGGCTCGATCCGCTGCGCGCCGTCGCAATGCCCTTTGTTGTCGGGGACGACGCCGGCAGCGTAGTGACAGACCGCCGCCGGGGAAAACAGCCAGTGCGCCACCGCCTCCTGCGCTGCCTGCAGCAACGGCGCATTTTCCGCCGCGGTGCCGGCGGTGCATTCGGGGCGATCGGCCAGGGCCACGCTGCGGTCCACCTTGCCTTCCGCCGTTACCACCACCTGCAGGCACACCACGGTGGGCGGCAGCTCGCGACGTGGGTCGCGTGCCCCGACCACCGGGTCCTGCGCCGCGTACAACTGCGGCATGCGGTAGCCCTGGCTGGGCAGCAGCCGATACGGCTGCACCTGGCCTGCACCTCCGCCGCCATCGGCGTGCAGCCGCTGTAGCGCCACGTTCTCGCTGCGGGTGTCCACCGTGGTGACCGACGGTCGGCTTGCGCAGCCGACCAGCAGGCACGCAACGGCCAGCAGGGGGAGCGCCTGCCTCACGGCGCCGGACCCGTCTCGTTCATCTGGAAGGTCATCGGGATCTTCAGCGCCGAGGCCACCGCCTTGCCGTCCCGGCGCGCCGGCTCGAAGGTCCATTTTTTCGCCGCGGCGATCGAGGCCGCGTCGAACACGCCGGCCGGCGTGGAACTGAGCACGCGCACCTCGCCGGCCTTGCCCTCGGCATCCACCTCCACCCGCAGCACCACCTTGCCCGACAGACCCTGCTCGAACGCAGCGCTGGGATAGCTCGGCGGCGCCATGTCGCGGGTCTTGGCCGGCACGTCGACGGCTGCGGCCGTATTGGCCTGGTTGGCCAGCGCCGCCGGGTCCGCTTCGATCGACGCGGTGTCGATCCCGCCCTTGCTGGCCCACGCCACCGCCGCCAGACCCAGGCTCATCCCCACCACCAGCACCTGCCCGGTCATCCACGGCAGTGCCTTCCGCTTGTGTTCCTTCAACATGGCAATACGCTCCTTCAACATCGGTTGGCTGCGCCAGTGGCAGGCCATCGGCGCAACCGGGTGGACCAACTGCGCCTTCAGCAGCGCGTTGGCGTAAAGCCGGCGCTGGGCCGGGTGTGGATCGATGGTGCGTGCATCGCAGGCCAGCTCCTGGTCGCGCAGGAAACGACGCGCGGCCCAGGGCAACAGCGGGTGGAACCAGAACACGCAGCGCAACACGAGGAGTGCGAGGTTGGCCCACGGGTCACCATGGCGGCGATGGCTGCGCTCGTGCTGCAGGATCAGGGCCTGTTCGGCCGCGCTGAAATCCGCCTCGAACCCCGGGCCCACCACGATGCGCGGTGCCCACAGGCCGACCAGGGCGGGCAAGCCGGGATCGGCGCTGGCCTGCCAACTGCCGTCGGCACGCGGCCGCAGCGTGCCCAGGGCGCGCTCGAAGCGGCGTTGCGCGCGCCAGGCGACGGCGCCGTTGCCCAGCGCACCGAGTGCCCACGCCACCAGCAGCACCCAGGGCCAGGCAGGCGCGGCCGGGGCCACGACCGGCGCGCTCCAGGCCGCGGCGGCGGCAAGCATCGGCAGCGCATCGGCCAACGGTGCCACCGGCAACGGCAGGTGCAAGGTCAGCAGCAGCACCGGCACGCACCACCAGCTGCGATAGACCAGCGCCGCCCCGCCCAAGGCCAGCAGCAACGGGCGCGACGCGGCCAGCAGCAGCACCGCGATCGCCAGCCATACGCTGGCCTGCATCAGTCCGGTGAGCAGCTCAGTCATGGTCCAGTCCCTCGATAAGCGCCTTCAGCTCGGCGATGTCCTGCGCACTGAGTTCCCCGCGCTGGCTGAAATGGGCGACCAGCGGCGCCACGCGGCCATCGAACAGCTTGTCCAGCAGGCCGCTGCTCTGCTCGGCCACCCAGGCCTGGCGCTGCAGTACCGGCGAGTAGAGGTAGCGGCGCCCATCGCGGCTGGCACTGATCGCGCCCTTGGTGAGCAGCCGGTTGAGCAAGGTCTTGATGGTGGGTTCGGCCCAGCCACGCCCGGCCAGCGCGGCCACGACCTCATCGGCACCCAACGGATGCTCGCCCCAGAGCACATCCATCACCACGGCTTCCGCTTCGCTGATCTGGCTCATCATTTACATCCGTAATCGACGGAGCGATTACGCACGTAATCGAAGCCCGTGTCAACCCCTTCGACAGCCGGTTCATCCCCTCGCTGCCAGCATCGGGCGACGCCCCACGGAGCCCTCGATGAGACGCTACCGAAAATTCGACTATCCGGTCGAGGACGTGCGCCGCTTCCTGGAACCCGGCCCGATCGTGCTGGTCACCTCGGCCTGGAAGGACCAGCGCAACGTCATGACGCTCGGCTGGCACATGGTGCTGGCATTCACTCCCTCGCGGGTGGCGACCATGATTTCCAGCGGCAACCACAGCTTCGAGCTGATCCGCCGCAGTGGCGAATGCGTCATCAATGTCCCCACGGCCGCCATGCTCGACACCGTCGTGGGCATCGGCAACAGCAGCGGCGCGGCGATCGACAAGTTCGAGCACTTCGGCCTGGACACCGTCGCCGCCAGCGCGGTGGCGGCACCGCTCTTGACCCAGTGCCATGCCAGCTTCGAGTGCCGGCTGGCCGACCGCAGCCAGGTCTCGCGGCATGGCATGTTCATCTGGGAGGTGGTCAAGGCGCACGTCGCGCGCACGCCGAAGGTGCCTCGCACCGTGCACTACCGGGGCGATGGCCAGTTCATGCTGTCCGGCGATGAAGTCTCGCGTCGCCGTCTGTTCAAGCCCGAGATGCTGTAATGGCCCGCATATACCTGCAGGATGGCGCTGGATGACCGAACACCTCACCGACCTCGACGCGGCGACCGACTGGCTGCTGCAGCGCGTGGAGGGCCCGTTGCGCATCGGCGCGCCGCTGGCGCTGGGCAAGCCGCACCGGTTGCTCAACGCGCTGTATGCGCGGGTGGAGAACGATCCGTCGCGCCCGCTGCAGATCTACACCGCGCTGTCGTTGAACCCGCCCAAGCCCAGCGGCACCGGGCTGGAGGCGCGCTTCATGGCGCCGTTCGCCGCGCGCCACTTCGGTGAGGATTTCCCGCGCCTGGCCTATGCCGACGCCGTTGCCCGCGACCGCCTGCCCGCGCACGTGCAGGTGGAGGAGTTCTACATGCAGTCCGGCGCGCTGCTCACTTCCTCGCAGGCACAGCGCAGCTACACCAGCCTCAATTACACCCACGCCGCCGATGCGGTGGCCCAGCGCGCGCCGCACGCGATCGTGCAGAAGGTGGCGGTGCGCCCGGATGACCGGCGGCTGTCGCTGTCGTGCAACAACGACATCACCCAGGACACGCTGGACGCGATGGTCGCGCGCGGCCTGCCGCGCCCGTTGATGATCGCCGAGATCGACCCGCAGCTGCCGTACCTGGCCGGCTCGGCCACGGTGGATGTGAGCTTCTTCGACCTGGTGATCAGCCCGCCACCGCCCTACCCCGACCTGTTCGGCCTGCCGCGGCAGCCGGTGAGCGACGCCGACTACGCCATCGGCCTGTACGCCAGCGCGCTGGTCCGCGACGGTGGCACGCTGCAGATCGGCATCGGCACCCTCGCCGATGCGATCAGCCATGCGCTGGTGCTGCGGCATACCGACAACGCGCGCTACCGGCAGCTGCTGCACGCGCTCGACCCGACCCTGTCCAGCCACCCCACCGTGCGCGAATGCGGTGGCCTGGAGCCGTTCGAGATCGGCCTGTACGGCTGCAGCGAAATGCTCAACGAAGGTTTCCGCCGCCTCGTCCAGACCGGCGTGATCCGGCGCAAGGTGCACGATGACGTGGCCCTGATGCAGCGCATCGAGAACGGCAGCACCCTGACCATCGACCACGCCACCCTCGCCGCCGAGGGCGAGTACCTGCATGGTGCGTTCTACCTGGGCTCGCCGGAGTTCTACCAGTGGCTGCGCGACCTGCCCGACGACGAACGCCGGGCCATCGGCATGCGCCGGATCAGCGAGATCAACCAGCTCTACGGCGGCGATGAAGTGCTCGAACGCCTGCAGCGCCGCCACGCCCGCTTCTTCAACTCGTGCATGATCGCCACCGCATTGGGCGCGGCAGTATCCGACGCCCTGGAAGACGGCCGCGTGGTGTCCGGCGTGGGCGGCCAGTACAACTTCGTGGCGATGGCGCACGCGCTGCCGGAGGCACGCAGCGCGTTGATGTTCCGCGCCGTGCGCGAGGACAAGGGCCGGCTGCAGTCCAACGTGCGCTGGAATTACGGCCACACCACCATCCCGCGGCACCTGCGCGACATCTACATCAACGAGTACGGCATTGCCGACCTGCGCAACCTCACCGACGAGGACTGCGTGATCGGCATGGCCGGGATCACCGATGCGGCCTTCCAGGCGGAGCTGCTGCAGACGGCCAAGGCATCGAAGAAGCTGGACGCCGCCTTCGCCGCGCCCGAGCACTGGCAACGGCGCAACAGTGCCACGGCCGTCAGTGCCGCGCTGGCCCCGTTCCGCCACTCGGGCCTGTTGCCCGACTACCCGCTGGGCAGCGACTTCACCGAGGTCGAACAGCACCTGGTCAAGGCCTTGGGCTGGTTGAAGCAGAACACGCAGACGCGCGGCAGCAAGCTGCGCACGGTCCTGGCCGCCTTGACCCAGCCGGCCGGCGATGGCGATGCGGTGTACCTGCAGCGGATGGGACTGGATGCACCGGCGAGTTTTGGCGAGCGGATCGAAGCGCGGTTGGTGCGGTTGGCGTTGGCGCGGACGGCAGCCGCCTGAGCGCGGGGCGCGTGGTCTGGCGCAGCCGAGCATGGCTCGGCTCTACCGGCGAGCCACGCATCGTCCCCAGGGTGACAAGGCGCGTCGTCTAGAGCAGCCGAGCATGGCTCGGCTCTACCGGCGAGCCGCGCATCGTCCCCAGGGTGACAAGGCGCATCGTCTGGAGAAGTCGAGCATGGCTCGGCTCTACCGGCGAGCCACGCATCGTCCCCAGGGTGACAAGGCGCATCGTCTGGCGCAGCCGAGCATGGCTCGGCTCTACCGGCGATCCGCGCATCGTCCCCAGGGTGACAAGGCGCATCGTCTGGAGCAGCCGAGCATGGCTCGGCTCTACCGGTGATCCGCGCATCGTCCCCAGGGTGACAAGGCGCATCGTCTGGCGCAGCCGAGCGTGGCTCGGCTCTACCGGCGAGCCACGCATCGTCCCCAGGGTGACAAGGCGCGTCGTCTGGAGCAGCCGAGCATGGCTCGGCTCTACCGGCGATCCGCGCATCGTCCCAAGGGTGACAACGCGCGTCGTCTGGCGCAGCCGAGCATGGCTCGGCTCTACCGGCGAGCCTCGCATCGTCCCCAGGGTGACGACGTCCGTCGTCTGGCGCAGCCGAGCATGGCTCGGCTCTACCCCGGGCCGTGCATCGATCGGGGGGTGGTAGAGCCGAGCCATGCTCGGCTGCTCTCCCGGAAACGCAGAAGGCCGGGGAAATCCCCGGCCTTCTGCTGCAAACCCTGCAACGGCACTCAGTGCATCAGAGCGCCTTGGCAGCGGCCACCACGTGGTCCGTGGTGATGCCGAAGTGCTTGTACAACGCTTCGGCCGGGGCCGAGGCACCGAAGGTGTCGATACCGACCACCGCACCGTCCAGGCCCACGTACTGGCGCCAGAAACCGGTGACGCCGGCTTCCACCGCCACGCGCTTGCGCACCGCGTTGGGCAGCACCGACTCGCGATACGCCGCGTCCTGGCGATCGAACACGTCGGTGGACGGCATGGACACCACGCGGGTCTTGATCCCGGCAGCATCCAGCTCGGCCTTGGCGGCCACGGCCAGGCCCACTTCCGAACCGGTACCGATCAGGATCACGTCGGGCACGCCGCCTTCGGCGTCGGCCAGCACGTAGCCACCGCGCGCGATCTGCGCGACCTGCTCGGTGCTGCGCGGCTGGTGCGGCAGGTTCTGGCGGCTGAACACCAGGCAGCTCGGGCCGTCGGTGCGGGTGATCGCCGACTTCCAGCTGACCGCCGACTCGACCGCATCGCACGGGCGCCACACATCGTTGTTGGGGATGTAGCGCAGCGAGGCCAGGTGCTCCACCGGCTGGTGGGTGGGGCCGTCTTCGCCCAGGCCGATCGAGTCGTGGGTATAGACGTGGATGGCGTGCGCCGGGATCAGCGCGCTCATGCGCACGCCGTTGCGGGCGTAGTCGCTGAACACCAGGAAGGTGGCATCGAAGGGAATGAACCCGCCATGCAGGGCCAGGCCATTGGCAATGGCGGTCATGCCGAATTCGCGCACGCCGTAATACACGTAGTTGGCGTTCGGGTCATCGGTGGCGACCGACTTGCTGGCCTTCCACAGGGTCAGGTTGGAGTGGGCCAGGTCGGCCGAGCCGCCCACCAGCTCCGGCAGCAGCGGCGCGAACGCTTCGATCGCCAGCTGCGAGGCCTTGCGCGAGGCGATGGTCTGGCCTTCTTCCTGGACCTTGGCGATGTAGGCATCGGCCTTGGCGATGAAATCGGCCGGCAGCTCACCGTGCGAACGACGGGTCAGCTCTTCGGCTTCGGCCGGGAACTGCGCGGCGTACTTGTCGAACTGCAGTTCCCATTCGGCCTGGCGCAGGGTGCCGGTACCGCCGGCACGCCAGCCGGCGTAGATCTCTTCGGGAATCTCGAACGGACCGTAGTTCCAGCCCAGCTGCTTGCGGGTGGCCTCCAGCTCGTCCTTGCCCAGCGGCGCGCCGTGGCTGGATTCCTTGCCGGCCTTGCCCGGCGAACCGAAGCCGATGGTGGTGCGGCAGCAGATCAGGGTCGGCTTGTCGAACTGGGCCAGGGCGCTGTCGATGGCGGCCTTGATGCTCTCCGGATCGTGGCCATCGACGCCGCGCACCACGTTCCAGCCATAGGCTTCGAAACGCTCGGGGGTGTTGTCGGTGAACCAGCCTTCGGTGTTGCCGTCGATGGAGATGTGGTTGTCATCCCAGAAGCAGACCAGCTTGCCCAGGCCCCAGGTGCCGGCCAGCGAGGCGGCTTCGTGCGAGATGCCTTCCATCAGGCAGCCGTCGCCCAGGAACACCCAGGTGCGGTGGTCGACGATCTCGTGCTCGGGGCGGTTGTAGCGCTGTGCCAGCAACTTCTCGGCGAGCGCGAAGCCCACGGCGTTGGCCAGGCCCTGGCCGAGCGGACCGGTGGTGGTCTCCACGCCGGGGGTTTCATGGTGTTCCGGGTGGCCGGCGGTCTTGCTGCCCAGCTGGCGGAACTGCTTGAGCTGCTCGATCGGCAGGTCGTAACCGCTCAGGTGCAGCAGCGCGTACTGCAGCATCGAGCCGTGGCCGTTGGACAACACGAAGCGGTCGCGGTTGAACCACTTCGGATTGTTCGGGTTGTGACGGAGATAGTCGTTCCAGAGGACCTCGGCGATATCGGCCATGCCCATCGGCATGCCGGGATGCCCGGACTTGGCGGTTTCGACCGCATCAGCGGCGAGGAAGCGGATGGCATTGGCCAACTGGCGGCGGGTAGGCTGCGTCATGGTTCTGTCGGAATCGGGAGGCGGCCGCGAACGTGCGGGCGCGCCATTGTCCCACAGACGTCCAGCGGGGTCAGGCCGTGCGTCTGCTTCCTGAACAAAAAACGCCCCGCTCGGGGCGGGGCGTTGATCGGGGCTGGCGCGGCGGCGGCGCCCGGCGGGGAGTCAGTCGCGGCCGACCTGCACCGGGACCGGGCTGTCGTCGGTCTCGCCCTTGGCCACCAGCGTGGTCAGGGCCAGGTCACCGGTGACGTTGAGGGCGGTACGGCACATGTCCAGGAAGTGGTTCACGCCCAGGATCAGGCCGATGCCCAGCGGGTTAACCCCGACCATGGCGCAGATCATCGCCACCACCGGCAGCGAGCCGGACGGCACGCCGGCCGTGCCGATGCCACCGAGGATGCAGACCGCCATCACCATCACCTGCTGGCCGATGCTCAGGTCCACGCCGAAGAACTGCGCCAGGAAGATCACGGTCACGCCCTCGAACAACGCGGTGCCGTTCTGGTTGGCGGTGGCGCCCACGGTCAGCACGAAGCGCGAGACCTTCTGCGGCAGGCCCATCTGGTCAGCCACGCGCAGCGCGGTCGGCAGGGTGGCGTTACTGGAGGCGGTGGAGAAGGCCATCACCGTCGCTTCCTGGGTATCGCGGAAGAACGACAGCGGCGAACGCCCGGACAGCCACACCGCCGTGCCGTAGGTCACCACCATGTGCAGGCCCAGCGCCAGCACCACCACGCCCACGTATGCGCCCAGGCGGATGATCAGGTCGAAGCCGAACAGCGCGGCCAGGTTGAACATGAAGCAGGCCACCGCATACGGCGCCAGGCGGATGACCAGGTTGATCAGGGTCATAGAGACTTCGAACACGCCTTCGATGGCGCGGCGCAGCGGCGCGACCTTTTCTTCCGGGCTCAGCACCATGCCGATGCCGAACATCAGCGCGAAGAACATCAGCGACAGGATCGCGCCGTTGTCCGATGCGGCCTGCAGCACGTTGCTGGGCACGATCGACAGCAGCATGTCCATGCCCTTGGGGGTTTCATGGATGCCGGCGACGATTTCCTTGCTGCGCTCGGCGTTCTCCGACAGCATCTGCGCCGCCACCTGCGGGTCCATGCCGGCGCCGGGCTTGAGCACGTTGACCAGCACCAGGCCGATGCCCACCGCGATGCCCGACAGCAGCACCGTGTAGGCCAGGGTCTTCCAGCCGATCCGGCCGAGCGCGCGGATGTCGCCCATCTCCGACACGCCCATGATCAACGCCGAGAAGATCAGCGGCACGATCAGCATGAAGATCAGGTTGAGGAACAGGCCCGACAGCGGCGTGGTCACCCAGGCCATCACGCCCCTGGCGGCATCGGTCAGGCCGGGGACGCCCGGGCCGGCGGCATGCACGATCAGGCCGAGCACCAGGCCCAGCGCGAAGCCAATGCCCATTTTCCAGTGCAAGGGCAGTTTCTTCCGGGTCGTTGCGGCCTCAGTCATGTAGCGGCTTTCCTGTAAAGAAGTGAATCAGCTTAGCAAAGCCGGTCCCGCAGGCCCGGCGGCGCATCAAGGTCCTGAAGGATATAGAGGCGCCAGCCCATTGTTTTCCGCCACCGTGACCGGCTGCCAGTGCGGTCCGTCATGGAACGCCCGGCGCAGGGCCTGGCGGGCGGCGGCCACATCGCCGCCCTGGCCGGACCAGCGCGCCTGCTGCATGGCCAGCAGGGCCTCGCGCTGGACGGGGTCGGCCAGCCGCCCGATCACGCCCTCCAGCCCCTGCACCCGGCCCATCGCCGCCAACAAACTGATGATCTCGTCCAGGCCTTGGCTTTCCATGGCCCGGCGCAGTTCGGCCCGCGACACCGGCGCAACCGGCGCGGCCGCTACGCCGACCGGCGCGGGCGCGCGACGGCCGTCATGCCGCCTCCGGCGCCAGCCCCACGCCAGCGTGAGCAGCCACAGCAACGCGAAGCAGGCCGCCGCGATCCAGCCCCAGGGCCGGGTGGGCGCCGGCAGCGCCGCCAACGGCAGCGCATTGGACGCCGCCGGCGCCTGCCCGGGAAGCGCCGAGCGCGTATCCACCGGGAGCGGCGCGGGTGCCGAGCCGCCCGCGCCACCCGCCGCCACGGCCAGGGTCAGGTCCGGCAGGGCCGTCATGCGTGCCTCGCCCGCCTGCACGTCCCACCACGCCATGCGCGGACCAGGTACGCGCAGGGTGCCGGGGCCGCGCGGCACGATCGAATAGCGTCGGGTCAGTTTGAGCTGTGGGGTGCCGCCGTTGAAGGTCTCATCGTATTGGGCCGGCTCGGCAAACACCTGCGCATCCGGGCCCACGTCCAGCGAGGGCAGCTCCGGGAACTGCGCACGGGTGGCACCCACGGCGACGGCTTCCACCACCACCGTGGCCGCTTCGCCGGCCCGCCCGCTGTCGGGCGCGGCGGTGTAGCGCAGGCGCAGGTCGTGCAGCGGCAGCCACGGCTGCGGCGCACTCGCCGGCTGCGGCTGCACCTGCAACGTGCGCGCCGGCGCACTCGCGCGCAGCCGCCCGTCGCCACCGAACATGTCATCGAAGAACCCCCCCGCCGCACGTCCGTTGAACTGGGCCGCCGGCACCTGCAACGGCCCGCTGCGCTCGGGGATCAGCAGGAAGCGGCGCTCGACCAGGTTGTAGCGGCGGCCATTGACCTCGCGCACCAGGCTGCGGTCCTCGCCCACGCGCTGCATGGAGGCGCCGTCGGGGGTATCCAGCACCAGTTCGCCGGACACCAGTTGGGCCACGTAGAACAGCCGCACCACCACGCCCACGCTCTGCTGCACATACGGCGTGGCGTCATCGACCTCGGTTTCCATGAACACCGCGGCATTGCCCGGTACCGCCGCCGACGCCCCGGCCCCGGCAGCCACCTGCAGCTGCAACGGCGCGGTGCGCTGGGAGCCGACCTGCAGGCTCGGAATCTGCAGGGTGCCCGTGCGGCGCGGCGCCAGCACCACGGCAAACAGATTGCGCGTGCTGGCCCCGCCATTGCTCCACTGCACCTGGCGGCTGCTGGTCTGGGCGCTCAGGTCGAAATCGGCGCGCAGCGGCGCGTAATCGGGCGCGCCGGCGGCATCGCTCTCGATAGTGAGGGTGACCGTATCGGTGTCGCTGATGTCCTGCCGGTCAAGCCAGGCCCGTGTCTGCGCCTGCGCCGTGGCGCACAGCACCAGCAGCAGCCAGCAACCGGCCTGCATCCAGCGCCGCGTGATGGAGTGGATGCTCATCGTCCTTCCCGTTTCCTGCGTTCGTTTTCCAGCTGGAACTTGGCCCGCAACAGGCTGCCCGGATCGTCCGGCACGCGCCGCATCCACGCCTCGACGGCCTGGCGCTGTTCGCGCTGTTGCGGGGTCTCGCCGGCCTGGCGCTGGGCCGCCGTGTCCTGCCCGGCCTTGCCGGGCGTGTCCTGCCGCTGCAGCGCCTGCTGCATGCGCTGGCGCTGGGCGGCATCGGCCTGCGCCTGCGCGGCCGGGTTCGGCTGCCCGGATTCGCCCTTGGCCTCCTGCGGGGTGCCGGGTGACTGCCCTGGCGTGGGCGGCGCCTGGCCCGGGTCCTGCTTGCCCTGCTGCCTGGGCGGCGCCTGATCCTGCCCGGATTGTCCGCCCTGCCCCGACGACGGCGGGGTCTTCGCGGGCTGTCCGTCCTTGCCCTGCGGCGGCGACGGCGGCTTGCGCCTGCGCGCGGCCTCCACCGCGGCGCGGTTGGCCACGGCATCGGCCATCCCCGGCGACCGCTGCAGCGCCTTGTCGTAGGCCGCGATAGCCGCGTCGTATTGGCCCTGGCGCGCCAGCGCGTTGCCCATGTTGTACCAGCCGGTCGCGGTGTCGATCCCGTCGAACTGCTGCTGGGCGGCCTTGAAGTCGCCCTTCCGGTACGCATCCACGCCGGCGCCAAGGCGCTCTTGGGTGGCCTGGTCCGCGCGTTGCCACCAGGTGCCCTCGGCGGCGTACACCGGCGCCGGCGCGGCCAGCGGCAGCGCGGTGCACAGCACCAGCGCCATCGCCAGCCCGCGACGACGGAACGCCCACAGCGCGAGCAGCATCAGCGGCGGCAACAGCCAGAATCCTTCATCGCGCCAGGCCAGCCCATCGCCGTCGCGGCGATCGGCCTGGCTGAGCGTCGGCGTGAGCACGCCGAGCTGCTTCAGGTCGGCATCGTCGCTTGCGATACGCACGTAGCGCCCTCCGCCCGCGCTGGCGATCGCCTGCAGGGACGCCTCCTCCAGCCTGGCCTGGGCAATCTGGCCATCGCCGCTGCGGTACGCCGCGCCGGCCGGTGTCCCCAGGCCAAGCACCGACACGCGGATACCCTGCCGGCGTGCCGCCGCGGCCGCCGGGGTGGCCGAAGCGTCGGCGCGGTCGGTGAGCAGCAGGATGTCGCCGTCATGTGCGCCGGACTGCTGCAGCAGCAGGACCGCGGCATCCAGCGCGCGCTCGGCGCGCTGGCCATCGCGCGGCATCACGTCCGGGCCAAGCGCGTCCAGGTACAGCGCCACGTTGGCAGCGTCGGCGGTCAGCGGCGCCACGGTGTACGCATCGTCGGCATACGCCAGCAGCGCCACCTCACCGCCCTGGCGCTCGCGCAGCAGCGTGGCCAGCTTGGCGCGCGCCTGCAGCAGGCGCGAGGGTGGCAGGTCGGTGGCGGTGATCCGCGTGGACAGGTCCAGCGCTACCACCAGCGGCGAAGGCGACTGCCACAGTGGCTGCGCCACCTGGCGCCAGCTCGGCCCGGCCAGGGCCAACACCGCCAGCGTCCAGCCGAGCATCAGCAGCACCAGTCCGCCCCAGGCGCGCTGCCCGCCGGCCACCAGCAGGTGGCGCAGCAGGTGCGCATCGACCGCGCCATGCCAGGCGCTGCCACGGCGGCGGCGCCAGTACCACAGCGCCGCGATCAGCGGCAGCGCCAACAGGGCCCACAGCGCCTGCGGGCGCACCAGGTGCAGCGCGGTCCAGTCGATGTTCATGCCCACCGCCTGGGCAGCAGCCACGCCAATGACGCCAACAACAGCGCGAGCGCCAATGGCCAGGCGTAGCGTTCGATCCGCGGCCGCACCGCCGGCCCGGCCGAAACCACCGGCTCCAGGCGCTGCAGCTCGGCATAGATGCCGGCCAGCTCATCGGTGTTGCGCGCGCGGAAGGAACGCCCGCCGGTCTGCGCGGCTATTTTCTGCAGGGTCGCTTCATCCACCGGATCCTCGCCGGGGGCGATGGTCATCCCGAACAGGCTGAAGCCCCCATCCCCGCCGAAGGCCACCGTGTACACGCGCACGCCTTCGGCCTTGGCCAGCTCGGCCGCGCGCAGCGGCTCGAGGACGCCAGCGTTGCTGACCCCGTCGGTGAGCAGGATCAGCACGCGCTGGCCCTGCGGTTGCTCGCGCAGGCGCTTGACCGCCAGCGCGATCGCATCGCCGATCGCGGTCTCGCGCCCGGCAAGGCCGACCACGCTGTCACCCAACTGCTGGCGCACGCTGGCCAGGTCGCTGGTCAGCGGGGTCAGCGTGTAGGCGCGTTCGCCGAAGATCAGCAGGCCCACCCGGTCGCCGGCCCGGCGGTCGAGGAAGTCGGCCAACACGGCCTTGGCCGCCGTCAGGCGCTCCACGACCCGGTTGCCGAGCAGCATGTCCGCCTCGCTCATGCTGCCGGACACATCCACCGCCAGCATCATCTGCCGGCCCTGCTGCGGCGGAGTGACCGCCTCGCCGAGTTGCTGTGGCCGCGATGCGGCCACGCACAGGCAGGCCCACGCCAACCACAACAGCACGCGACCGACCCCGAACGCGCGCCCGCCCGCGCCCGCGCCCAGTGCCTGCAACTGCGCCGCTGCATACGGCACGCGCAGCGCCGCGGCGGTGGCCTTGCGCTGCGGCCACCAGTGCATCAGCACCGGCAGCGGCAGCGCCGCCAGCATCCATGGCCAGGCCAGCACGTCCAGCCATGACAGCCAGCCGGGCAACGCGCCGGCCAGGTCCTGCGGCACGCTCAGCGCGATCATTGGCGTCGCCCCGAGACCAGCGCCAGGAAGCGCATGCGGGCCAGCACCTGCAACCGGCGCACTGCCTCGGCATCGACGTGGGGGCGATAGCCGCCGTCCAGCAGCAGGCGCCCGTCGCCATCGGAGAAGGCGCGGCTGCCCGGTGCATCGAGGAATTCCAGCCACGCCTGCCCCTGCAGCAGCTCGGCGCCGGGTTGGCGCAGGCGCGCGGCGCGGCGCAACAAGGTGGCGATCGTGGCGACGGTTTCCACCGGCGTGCCGGCCTGCGCCACCGCCTCGTCGAAACTGCGTTCCCACCGCTGCTGGCGACGCTGGCGATGCAGCCGCCATCCGCCGGCCAGCAGGCACAGGGCGAGCAGCGCGGCCGCCAGCAGCCACCAGCCCGGGGCCGGCGGCCACAACGACGGCGCCGCCGGCAGGTGCACGTCGCGCAGCGGGAGTGACGTGGGCGTACTCATGCCACCACCGCCGAGGGCATCGGGGTCAGCCAGCAATCGCTGGCGTCATCGGTGGCCACCACATGCACCTGGATGCGGCGTGATGCGAGCTGTTTCTGCAGCGCCTCCAGCGGCGCCACGAAGCGTTCGCGCCAGTGATCGCGCACGCTGGCCCGGTCCAGGTCGAGCAGCACGCGGCGGCCCTCCGACAGGAAGGCCAGCGGCGCCGACGGCGGGGCGAGTTCCAGCGGGTCCACCAGCAGCATCACCAGGACTTCGTGGTGCATCGCCAGCGCGGTCCAGCGGGAGACGCTGATCGCCGCGGCCTGGCCCGGGTCGGCCAGCACCACCACGCGCGCGCCGGGGCGCAGCAGGCGTGAGGCCTGTTCGAGCGCCCTGTCCAGCCCGGCGTCCTCGGCGGGAGGCTGCGCGTACCAGCGGGTCAATGCATCGAGCACGCGCAGCACGCCGCGGGTGCCGCCCGCGGGCGGCAGCGGGGCTTCCACCGCACTGCCGCGCAGTGCGCCCAGCCGGTCGCCCTGGCGTTGCGCCAGCCACGCCGCAATCGCACCCACGCGGGCCGCCTGCACCGACTTGAAGCGCACGCGGGTGCCGAAATACAGCACCGGATCGGTGTCGGCCACGAGCAGGGTCAAGCGCTCGCGCTCGGCCTGGAACAGCTTGGTATGCGCCCGCCCGGTGCGCGCGGTAACGCGCCAGTCGATATGCCGCGCATCGTCGCCGGCCACGTACTCACGCGATTCGGCGTACTCCATGCCGCGGCCGCGCATCGGCGCCGGCGCGCTGCCGGCATGCCCGAGCCGCCCGCGCCGGGCCGGTGCGAGGCGATGCGCATTGCGGCGCAGCGCGACCAGTTCGGCCAGGCTGGGGCGCAGGCCGTCGCCCTGGCTGGCGCCTGCGGGGTCGTCCACGTTCGAGCCCATCGGGGTCAGGGCGCCGGCACGCGTGCCAGCAGCTCGGCGACCAGGCGGTCGCCATCCCAGCCTTCGGCGGTCGCCTCGTAGCTGGGCAGCACGCGGTGGCGCAGCACATCGGGGGCGACGCTGCGGACGTCATCGGGGGTGACGAAGTCGCGGCCGGCAAGCCAGGCGCGGGCGCGGGCGCAGCGCTCCAGCGCGATCGAGCCGCGCGGACTGGCGCCCCAGGCGATGCGACGGCCCAGCGCCGGGTCGTAGCGGCTGGCATCGCGCGAGGCCAGTACGATCTCGATCAGATAGCGTTCCAGCGCCGGCGCCATGTGCAGCGACAGCACCGCCTTGCGGGCGGCGAAGACATCCTCCAACGGCATCCGCGCCGGCATCGGCGGCGGCGTGCCCAGTGCGTCGCGCGCGCGGTCGCGCGCCAACCGCAGGATCTCCGCCTCGGCGTCCGAATCCGGATAACCGATGCGCACGTGCATCAGGAAGCGGTCCAACTGCGCTTCGGGCAGCGGGAAGGTGCCTTCCTGTTCGATCGGGTTCTGCGTGGCCATCACCAGGAACAGCGCCGGCAGCGCATACGTGTGGCGGCCCACCGTGACCTGGCGCTCGCCCATCGCCTCCAGCAGCGCCGACTGCACCTTGGCCGGCGCGCGGTTGATCTCGTCGGCCAGCAGGATCGGGTGGAAGATCGGACCGGGCACGAACTCGAAGCGCCCTTCCTGCGGCCGCCAGATCTCGGTGCCGGTCAGGTCGGCCGGCAACAGGTCCGGGGTGAACTGCACGCGCGAGAAGTCCGCTTCCAGGCGGGCAGCCAGTGCGCGGATCGCCGTGGTCTTGGCCAGCCCCGGCGCGCCTTCCACCAACAGGTGGCCATCGGCAAGCAGGGCGATCAGCAGGCGGTCGACCAGCGCGGCCTGGCCCACGATCTCGCTGGACAGCGCATCGCGCAGCGCGCGGAAGCCATCGTGGAGGCGGCCAAGGGACGCGTCGGCGGCGGCGGGGGTATCGGTCTGGGTGTCGGGCATCGGGGGAGGCAGGTTCATGGCATCCATGTGACCCACGCGAGGTGCGCAAGGTTCCGCCGACATGATGGCAGGGCTGGCCCCGGAGCGGGATCAAGATTGCCTGAACGCGAAAAGGGCCGCACGAGGCGGCCCTTTCGCTGCAGGTAGTGCGGCGGCCTTAGTTGGTCTTGGCCACGCGCAGCACCTTCGGGGTGACGAAGACCAGCAGTTCGGCCTTGTCCTTGTTGCGGCTGCGCTTCTTGAACAGGTTGCCCAGGAAGGGCACATCGCCCAGGAACGGCACCTTGTTCACGCTGTTGCGGTCGGTGAACTCGTACACGCCACCGATCACCACCGTCTGGCCGTCTTCCACCAGCACCGCGGTGTTCACTTCGCGGCGGTTGATGGTCGGCACCTGGCCGTAGCCTTCCAGCACGATGTAGCTCTCGACTTCATCCTTCTTGACCGCCATGTTCAGGAACACGCGGTTGTCGTTGGTGATGGTCGGGGTGACCTTCAGCTCCAGCAGCACTTCCTTGAACTGCACGTTCGGGGTGGCAACCGTGCCCACACCGCCGCCGCCACTGATGGTGACGTAGCCGATTTCCTTACCCTGCTTGATCGTGGCTTCGCGCTGGTTGGTGGTGACCACACGCGGGTTGGAGATCACTTCACCACGCGACTCCTGCTGCATGGCCGACAGTTCCACGTCCAGCAGGTAGCCGGCGTTGAGGATCGACAATGCCAGCGAGCCCGGGTTGCTGGCCGCGGCCACCGGCAGGTTCCAGTTCAAGCCACGGGTGATCGTGGACGGCGTCCTGACCGGTGCCGGGCCCGTGCCGCCGCCCGCCAGCCATTCGTTGACCGCCTTGTTGTACTCGGTCTGCGAATTGACCTGCGAGCTGCGGGTGGCCGCATTGGCCGCCAGGTCGCCGCTGAAGTACACGTTGTCGCGGCTGCCGCTGATGCCGAACTTGGCACCCAGCTCGCGAGCGAAGGTATCGGTGGCGATGACGATGCGGCTTTCGATCAACACCTGGTCGACCGGGCGGTCGATGACGTTGATCAGCTCGCGCATGCGCGCCAGCTTCTTCGGGATGTCGCTGATCATCAGCGTATTGGTGCGCTCGTCGGCCACGATGCGACCGCGCGAGGACAGGAAGCCACTGTCTTCCTGCGAGCTGCTGCCGCCACCACCGCCACCACCACCACCGCCGCCGATGCCCTTGGCCTCGGTCAGTGCTTTGAAGATCTGCACTGCGTTGTGGTAGTTGATCTGGATGTAATCGGTCACCAGGTCTTCGCGGTTTTCGATCGCGATGCGGGCGTCTTCCTTGTCCTGCTCGAACTTGGCCAGTTCCGGCTGCGGGGCAACCCACACCACGCCGCCTTCGCGACGCTTGTCCAGGCCCTTGGCCCGCAGCACGATGTCCAGTGCCTGGTCCCACGGCACATTGACCAGGCGCAGGGTGACATTGCCTTCGACGCTGTCGGAGGCAACGACATTCAGGTTCGACTCCTCGGCGATCAACTGCAGCACGGTGCGCACCGGCACGTCCTGGAAGTTGAAGGTCACCGGCTTGCCGCTGTAACCGCGCTGGCCGACCGCTGCCGCGGCCTGGCTCACGGTGGTGGCATTGATCGCACCGGTGGCCGGGGCCTCCTTGCGCGCGCTGATCTCCACCACGTACTCGTTGCCGGACTGGTAGGCCAGCGACTCGAAGGCGGTGTTGGTGCTGAGCACCAGTTGGGTACCGCCGCCATAGGGCTTGGGATCGATGCGCTGCACCGGCGTGGCGAAGTCGGTCACGTTGATCGATTTCTGCAGGTTCTCCGGCAGACGCACGTTGCCGACGTCGATGACGACGTTGTTGCCCTGGGTCCGCAGGTCCGGGCTGGCGCCCTGGCCGTCGAACTTCAGGATCAGGCGGCCGGCGCCGTCTTCACCGCGCTTGAAGTCGATCTTGGATACCGCCAGCGAGGCCGGCGCGATCGCCGGCGCAGCCGCTGCCGGCGTGGGTGCTGCCACTGGCGTTGCCGCCAGCAGCGTGCCATTGGCCACCATGAGCGCGACTCCCAGCGCGCACAGGTGGATCAGCTTCGGGCGCCGGTTGGGACGCTGCCGCATGGCATTGGAAAAGGTCATCGTGCTATCCCCATAATCAATCATTGATCTTCAAGCGCAAGCGATGCAGGCCGTTCCAGCCAGCCGCCCGCGCCATCCGGCACCAGTTCAATCAGTTCGATCCGGTCTTCGAAGACCCCGGTCACGCGGCCGTCGCTCTGCCCCATGTACACGCCTGGACGCACCCGATAGGTGACCTTGTCCGGCGCCATCACCAGCGCGACCAGCCCGCCCCCGTTGCCGATCGAACCCACCATGTCCAAGGCATCCAGCGGGAAAACTTCCAGCGGCTCCTTGCGACGGTTCGGATCGGGACGCAGCCCCGAGCCGCCCTGTGGATTGGTCCAGGCATCCGTGAACGGATCGCGCATCCCCTGGGCGGAGTATTCAAACGTTTCGAACTGCTGCATCACCGGCAGGGGCTCCAGCGGCGGCGCCGGACGTGCACGCACGTCCTCCACCCACTTGGCCAGGTTCGGTGCATCGCCCGGGGTACTGCTCACCCCGCGCGCGCAGCCGGCCAGCAAGGCCAGCGCCAGCAGTCCACAGATCCGTGCGGTCATCGCCAGGCTCATTTCCGGCCTCCGGACTTGGACTTCTTGTCTTTGGCGTCTTTGGCGGCGGCTGCCTTTTCCTGCGCTTCCATTTCCAGCTCGTCCAGGTAACGGTAGGTCTTGACCGTGCCGGACAGCTCCAGCGCACCGCTGCGCGCGGTGATGCCGGTCTTGGGGTCCTTGGGCTTCAGGTTGATGTCGTGCATGGTCAGGATGACCACGCGCGGCAGCGAGGCCACGCCACTGACGAACGCACCGAACTGGTGGTAGCTGCCCACCATGCGCAGGGCGATCGGCTTCTCGGCGTAGAACTCCTTGGGCTGCTCGGCACCGGGCTGGAACAGTTCATTGACCAGGCCGCTGGACAACGCAGTCTGGGAGATGTCGATGATCAGGTCCGGCATTTCGGTCTTGCTGGGCAGCTGGCGCAGCATCTGCTGCAGCACCTGCTCCATCTGGCTCAGCTGCTGCTTGAGCGGCTCCAGGTTGACCGCACGCCCCTGCTCCTTCTCGAACTCGGCGCGCAGGCCGGATTCGGTACGCTCCAGGCCGGCCAGCTCTTCACGCTTGCCGCTGATCAGGGCGAACCAGGCCAGCAGCACGATCAGGGCCGACAGCAGCACGCAGAACACCACCTTGGCCTTCTGCGGCCAATTGCCGATGTTGTTGAAGTCCAGCTCTTTGAGGTTGATCTTCTGGCTCATGCGGCCCCCTTCTGCGGCGTACTGGACGCCGCCGGTTGTGCGGGTGCGGCGGTCGGAGCGAGACGGCTGCCGCCGGGCTTGCCGGGCGGAGCGGCCGGATCGGTCGCAGGTGCGGTGGCCGGAGCGGGCGCGGTGCCCGGCGACAACGGCGCCACCGGCGCTGCGGCGGGATTGGCGGCCGGGTCGGTCGTCTCCGCAGGAACGATCACGCTGCCATCAGGCGCCACGCCATCGACCGGTGCGCTCTGTGCCGGCAGCGTCACCTTGACCACGAACATGTACGGCAAGGCGCTGATGTCGGTGACAGGACCCGCGGTGCCCGCCTTCTGGTCAGGCTTCTTGGCTTCGATCACCGACAGTTCCGGCTTGCTCATCCAGCCCGAGCTTTCCAGGTTGCGCATGTACGCGCTGACCCGGGCGTTGGACTGGGTGCGGCCTTCCAGGGTGAGGATGTCGCCTTCCTGCTTGAGCGCGGTCAGCACCACCCCGTCCGGGATCGTGCGCACCAGCGCGTCGAACAGGTGGACCATCTGCGAGCGCTTGGCCTGCAGCTCCTCGATCACCTTTTTGCGCGCCAGCAGGCGATCCTTCTGGCGGTCAAGCCGGTCGATCTCCTTGTTCTGGTCCTTGACCTTGGCGATCTCGGCGGTGAGGAAGCTGTTGCGCTCGGCCTGGCCGCTGACCTGGCGGTCGTAGTAGAACCAGATCATCAACGACAGCAGGACCCCGCCGATGGCGGCGAAGCCGAGCATGCCGTAGAAGTCGCGCTGGCGTTGCTTGCGCCGCTCGGCGCGCCAAGGCAATAGATTGATTCTTGCCATCAGTCAAAGCTCCTCAGGGCCAGACCGGTGGCAATCATCAGCGCCGGGGCGTCCTGGGCCAGGGCATGCGCCTGCACCTTCGGACCCAGCGTCATCTGTGCCAGCGGATTGGCCACCACGGTGGCCACGCCCAGCTGTTCTTCCACCATCTCCGGCAGCCCGGCCAGCGCCGCGCAACCACCGGCCAGCACGATGTAGTCCACCCGGTTGAATTCACTACCGGCGTAGAAGAACTGCAGCAGACGGCTGATCTGCTGGACCGTGGCTTCCTTGAACGGCTCCAGCACTTCCATTTCGTAGCTTTCCGGCAACCCGCCCTGGCGCTTGGCCAGGCCGGCCTCCTCGTAGGTGAGGCCATAGCGGCGCATCACCTCGTCGGTGAGCTGCTTGCCACCGAACACCTGTTCGCGGCTATACAGGCTCCGCCCGCCGCGCAGGACGTTCAGGGTGGTCATGGTGGCGCCGATGTCCACCAGGGCCACCACGCCGTCGCTGGCGATCGGCAGCTCGCTGGCGACCAGGGCAAAGGCGTTTTCGACCGCGAAGGCCTCCACGTCCATGACCCTGGCGGTCAGGCCGCCCAGTTCCAGCGCCGACTGGCGCAGCTCCACGTTCTCCGACCGCGACGCCGCCAACAGCACCTGGACCATCTCCGGGTTGTTGGGGATGGCGCCCAGCACTTCGAAGTCGAGGTTCACTTCCTCGATCGGGTACGGGATGTAATTGACCGCTTCGAGCTCGACCTGGGCTTCCATGTCGTTCTCGTCCAGGTCGGCCGGCATCGGGATCAATTTGGTGATCACCGCCGAACCGGCCACGGCCGCGGCGGCGTGCCGGGCCTTGGTACCGGAACGGTTCACGGCGCGCCGGATAGCCTCTCCGACAGCCTCGACCTCAACGATGTTCTTCTCCACCACCGCATTCGGCGGTAGTGGTTCCACAGCGTAATGTTCCACGCGGAAACGATTGCCACTGCGGGAAAGCTGCAAAAGCTTTACTGCAGTCGAGCTGATGTCGACGCCAATAAGCGGCGACTGGCTTTTTGGGATAAGCCCCACGGTTTCTCCCCTGCCGACGGGCACTTGGACGCAGAACCTGCGCCCGCGCATTAATAACGTTTTTTTAGCAAAGCGCAACCGTTCGCGGCAAAACGTGCACTACGACACGTTTCACACGTCCCCAAACGATGATCGACCTGCTCTCCCCAGGAACGGCCCCAGCCGTTCCCTTGCGTAATCTATACTCTGCGGCCACGAAATTCGCAATCGGAATCTGTCACTGATGACACGCTTTCGCCGCTGGCTGCGCTGGTTGCTGGTCGCCTTCCTGGTCCTGGGCCTGATCGGCGCCGCCGTCGCAGGTGGCCTCTATTACGCTGTTTCCTCCAAGCTTCCGGACGTGCAGAGCCTGCGCGACATCGAGATGCAGGAGCCCATGTACGTCTATGCCAGCGATGGCAAGCTGATGGCGGTGTTCGGCGAGTCCCGGCGCACCCCGATCACCATGAAAGAGGTCCCCGAGCGCCTCAAGCAGGCCTTCCTGGCCACCGAGGACGCCCGCTTCTACGAGCACGGGGGCGTGGACTACAAGGGCATCGGGCGCGCGGTGTGGCTGCTGGCCACCACCAACGACAAGCGCGTGCCGGGGGGGTCCACCATCACCCAGCAGGTCGCCCGGCAGTTCTTCCTGAGCTCGGAGTACAGCTACACCCGCAAGCTGGCCGAGATCCTGCTGGCGCGCAAGATCGAGTCCGAGCTGAGCAAGGACGAGATCTTCGAGCTGTACCTGAACAAGAGTTTCTTCGGCAACCGCGCCTACGGCGTGGCCGCTGCGGCCGAGTTCTACTACGGCAAGAAGCTGGGCGAACTGGACCTGGACGAGATGGCCTCGCTGGCCGGCATCCCCAAGTTCCCCTCTTCGGGCAACCCGATCAGCAACCCCGAGCGCGCCCGTGAGCGCCGCGACTTCTACGTACTGCAGCGCATGGCCAGCCTGGGCTTCATCTCCCAGGCCGAGGCCGACGCGGCCAAGGCGGTGCCGATGCACGCCAGCGCGCACGAGCCGCCGGTGCAGGTCGACGCGCCGTACGTGGCCGAACTGGTCCGCCAGGAAATGATCGCCCGCTTCGGCGGCGACGTGGTCAACAAGGGCTACCACGTCACCACCACCATCAATGCCGAACTGCAGACGGCGGCCAACATCGCCGTGCGCGATGGCCTGCGCGTGTATGACCACCGCCATGGCTGGCACGGGGTGGAGCAGCATTTCGACGTGCCCGCCGACGCCGACGCCAAGGCCCTGGCCGCCAAGCTGGTCGGGATCCCGTCCCAGTCCGGGCTGCTGCCGGCGATCGTGGCCTCGACCGCTGCCGACGGCAGCGCCACGGTCGTGCTGGCCAACCGCAGCGAGCTGGTGCTGCCGGTCGCGGCCAGCCGCTGGGTCAACAAGGCCCCGGCCAAGCTGCTGACCCGCGGCGACCTGGTCCGCGTGCGCGCCGGCGAGAAGGAAGGCGAGTGGCTGATCGACCAGATCCCGCGCGGCCAGTCCGCGCTGGTCTCGCTGGATGCCGAAAGCGGCGCGTTGAAGGCGCTGGTCGGCGGCTTCAGCTTCTCCGGCAACAAGTTCAACCGCGCCACCCAGGCGCGCCGCCAGCCGGGCTCCAGCTTCAAGCCCTTCATCTACGCGGCCGCGTTCGACAAGGGCTTCAACCCGGCCTCGATCGTGCTCGACGCGCCGGTGGTGTTCCGCGACCGTCGCGGCAAGACCTGGTCGCCGCAGAACGATGGCGGCGGCTTCCGTGGCCCGATGCGCCTGCGTGAAGCGCTGGTGCAGTCGCGCAACCTGGTCTCGGTGCGCCTGCTCGATGGCATGGGCGTGGACTACGCGCGCAAGTACATCAGCGAGTTCGGCTTCGCCGAGGCCGAGCTGCCGCCCAACCTGTCGATGTCCCTCGGCACCGCCTCGCTGACGCCGCTGTCGGTGGCCCGCGGCTATGCGGTGTTCGCCAACGGCGGCTCGCGCGTGGACACCTGGGTGATCGACCAGGTCACCGACCGTGACGGCAACCTGGTGTTCAAGGAAAACCCGGCCATGGCCTGCCGCGAGTGCGCCGGTTCCAGCGGCGGCGCCCCGGTCAGCCAGGTCGTGGACGGCTTCAACTTCGGTGCGGCTGCGGCGCCGGCGCCGGCGGCGACCGCGGCGGCCAAGCCGCAGCAGCCGGTCGAGGCGCCCAAGCCGGTCAACCCGGATGCCAAGGTGGCCCCGCGCGCGATCGATGCCCGCACCGCCTACCAGCTGGTGTCGATGATGCGCGACGTGGTCCAGCGCGGCACCGGTACGGCCGCCAAGGTGCTTGGCCGCGAGGACGTGGGCGGCAAGACCGGCTCCACCAACGACCACCGCGATGCCTGGTTCTCCGGCTTCGGTGGGCCCTACGCCACCACCGTCTGGGTGGGCCGCGACGACTTCCGCTCGCTGGGCTACCGCGAATACGGCGGCAAGGCAGCGCTGCCGATCTGGATCGACTACATGCGCGTGGCGTTGAAGGACACCCCGGTCGCCAAGAACGACCCGCCGTCGGGCATGGTCCAGGCCACCCTCAACGGCGCCACCGAATGGGTCAAGGTGGAAGACATGGACAAGATCGAGGACTTCAGCTTCGACACCCATGTGCAGCAGGCCGACGACGCCGCCTTCGACATCTTCTGATTCCCCCGTGCCGGGTACGCCCCGGCACCCGGAACGAGCACAGGCCGGGCAATGCCCGGCCTTTTTGCTTCGCCGGCCGCGCCATCGCCACTGCACGCAATCCCCGACCGCACCGTAGAGCCACCCCACGGGTGGCTGCACGCAATCCCCGATCGCAGCGTAGAGCCACCCCATGGGTGGCTGCACGCAATCCCCGACCGCACCGTAGATCCACTCCATGGGTGGCTGCACGTGATCCTTATCGCAGGCGCAGCCATGGGGTGGCTCTACCCCGTTGTCACATCGCCGGTGTACATTGCCGTGCAGGTCGCCCAGGAGTTCCGGTCATGCATCGAGCCCGTCAGCATGCAGCCACCCAGACCCGCGAGCGTCGCCACCGGCTCGCCCACGAAGCGGCCCGGCTGATGGCCGAAGGCGGCATCCGCGACTACCACCAGGCCAAGCTCAAGGCCGCGGCCCGGCTGGACATCCACGACGACGCCTCGCTGCCGCGCAACGCGGAGATCGAAGATGCGCTGCGCGAGTACCAGCGTCTGTTCGCCGGTGCCGACCATGGCAGCCAACTGCGCCAGCGCCGCGAAGCCGCCCTGCGCGCGATGGAGTTCCTGCGCGGGTTCGCGCCGCGGCTGTGCGGCCCGGTGCTGGACGGCACCGCCGACGCCAACAGCCCCGTGCAACTGCAGGTGCACAGCGACGACGCCGATGCGGTGCAGCGTTATTTCGACGAACACGGCGTCCCGGCCGAATCGCGTACGCGCCGCCTGCGGCTGGACCGCGAGCGCGTACTGGATGTGCCGGTATGGGTGTTCAGCGCCGAAGAGCTGACCTTCGATATCGCCGTACTGCCCTACGACGCGTTGCGCCAACCACCGCTGTCGGCGATCGATGAGAAGCCGATGCGGCGGGCATCGGCCGTGCAGCTGCGCGAGCTGCTGGCCGAAGCTGAAATCGAGGGCTATCTCGCCGGTTGAGCGGGAAGCGGTGGCCAGCGCAACAGGCGGCGCTCGGCTGCGGTGACCGGCAGCCCTGTGTAGAACGCATCCAGGAATACATTCTTGTCGGGCGTCGTACCCATCATCCTCGCCAAGGTGGCCTGCGGGCTGGCGTTGGCCATCAGCGTGCGCAGGTCGCTCGCCGCCATCGTATGCGCGCTTTCCGGCAACCGGTAGCGGACCAACGGCGCGGGCGCGGCATCCGCGGTCCTGGCCACCGCTTCCTTGAAGTTCTCCAGACCCTTTGCTGGCGCCGGCCGTGCGCGCCGCTTCACCATCCGGGCGAACATCAGCTCCGAGAATATCCACGGCGAACCGATGTACGCCTTGCCCTCCACATAGTCCTCAACCCGCACCGCCTTGCTTTCCAGGAACATCAGCAGCTCGGTGTTGTGGATCATCCGCTGCAGGGCGACGTTGAGGATCATGTAGATGTTGGCTGCGGTGCGGACCGTCCGCTCGTAGTAGTACGTATTGGGCTTGCCCGGGATCGGAGAGCGCGCCTTGTCTACTTTCAACAGCAGGTCATACACGTCGCCCCAGATGCAGGAATCGACGAAAACCTTCATTCCCAGGCGCTCCAGCGTCACCGCCAGCTTCACCACCGCATCGTGGTCCTGATGCGTATGCGACAGAAAGACATCGGCATGTTGCACAGGAAACAGGTGACCGGCGATGCTCTCGGCGTCAAGCATGTTGTCCGCGCCGGCCAGGTAATCAGTGATGTCGGTGGTGAGGCCCTTGTTACGTGCCTTGAAGGCATCAATGGCGCTGTCATCGACGTCAAACGACAGTGCATCGAAGCCGGTAATCTTTACGTCGAGCAACATTCAAAGCTCTCCAGGCCAAAAAATCCAGATACAGGGCATGCGTTCATCCCCGTCGCAGCGACAACAAGGATTGCCTACCTCCACCCCAACAACGCTTTCTCCGCGTCGCTCAGCGGCAGTTTCCGGTACAGGTGGTCAAGGAACACCGGGGCATCCTGCCAGTACGCCGACGGCGGAAAATTGGACATATCGGCCATCGCACGCAGCAGCACATCCCACTCCAGCGCATGCGAGGAGGCCGGCGTGCGGAAGCGCGCCACGCCGTCGAACGTCTGGACAGGGGCATGGCCCTTGAATGCCTCCAGCGACGGACGGACCCGGCCGCGACGCGCCACATGCCGGGCGAACATCAACTCGGCGAACACCCAGGGCGAGCCGATGTAGCGGGTGTCGCCCACGTAGTCCGCAACCCGCACCGCGTCGGTCTCCAGGTACAGAAACAACTCGCAGCCATCGATCATGCGTTGCAGGGCCGCATTGAGGATCATGTAGACGCTGGCGGTGGTCCGCGTTACCCGGTGGTAGTGATAGTGGTAGGTGCCGGGCGCACTCCCCCGCGCGGAGAAGCGGTCATCGACTTCCTGCAGCAGGGCATAGACATTGCCCCACACGCACGAATCCACGAACACCGTCAGCCCCAGGCGCTCCAGCGCTACCGCCAACTGCATGACCTGCTGGCGGTCGCCCGAGGCATGGGAGAGGAAAACATCGGCATGCACGGTGGGAAACAACTGCTGCTGCACGGTGTCGGCGTCGAGCAGGTTGTCTTCACCCTGCAGATAGGCGCCCAGATCCACCAGCGGCTGCTTGCCGCGCCGCTCGAAGGCGGCTACCGCCGCCGCGTCCACGTCCATCGGCGGCACTGCGAAGTTGCGGATGGTCAGGTCCAGCAGCATCAGCATTGCCCTCGCGCCGCCAGGACAATCACGATGCATGCGGCGACCAGCGCGCTATGGAAGGCCAGCACCGCAGGACGGCACAGTACCGTCCACAGGGGTTCGCGCATGCGGCTCAACCGGGCCACGTCGATGCGCAGGCCAAGCGTCTCCGCCAGGGGCTGGTCGGCGGCATGGTTGTACAGGGCGATGAACGCGCGTTCCTGCTGTAGGAAATACGCATGAAACACCATGAACAGCGCGCCGGGCACGATGAAGAGTGCCCAGTGGAACTGCACCCGCTCGCCGAGCGAACAGGCCAGCAAGGCGGTCATGACGGCTACGTTGCCGGCCTTCATGGTCGAGGCACTGCCCGCGAGGCGGTTGATGATGCCCTGGAGGATGTTGAGATACCCCAGCCGCAGCGCGATCTGGTCGGGAATGTGGTGCATGGAAGCGTCTCCGGCGGGGCGGCGCGAACCGCCACGCGATGCAATGGGGAGGCAGGGCTCCAGCGGGGAGCCCTGCCCCTCGTGTTTACCAGCCGATGCCCACGCCCACGCCCACGGTCTTCTCGCCGCTGTTGGTGAACGCCCCATTGAGGCTGAAGGTGGCCGAGCCACGCTCGTTCATCACCCGCTGGTAGCCCACCGCCAGGGCCGATTCGCCATCGGAATGGCCCACACCCGCGCCGAGGCGGTTGTAGGTATTCAGGCCGGCGGTGTTCATCGCCATCGCACTCTGCGCGCTGCTCATCGCCGCCATCCGATTGAAGCGCTTGTCCATGCCATCCAGGCGCTTGTTCAAGCCTTCCACCGCCAGATCGGTGTACTCGTTGGACTGGGTGAGCACATCATTGAGCTGGCGCACATTGACCGCATCGGTATCGGCGGTGCCCTTGGCCACGTGGCGGATGCTGCGCTCCTTGCCCTCGCTGCCCACGGCCACGGCATTGTCACCCTCGGTCTTGACCACCGGCTCGGGCGTGTCGACCTTGGCCACCGGGGTTTCCACCGGGGCCGGGGACGGCGCCGGCGCAGTCTCGCTGGTGGTCACCGGTGCATCGGCGGACATCGCCACCGGTGCGCCCATCCGGCTCATCATCGCGACCGGCTCGGCGCCGCGCCCTTCCAGGGTGTCGATCTGCCCCTGCAGGTTCTTCTGCACCTCGTACAGCTGCCCGCCGTTGACCGCATCGCGGCTGCCGGAGGCGATCAGGCCGTTGGCCACGTTGCCCAGGACCATGCCGTGGGCGCCGCCCAGGTTCAGGCGACCGGGGCCGTCGGTACGGGCGGTGGGGTCTTCCTGGAACAGGCGGTTGAAGTTGCGATCCAGCGAGGCCAGCGACTTCTCGTTGTCCGCCACCGAGGTATCCAGCGCGGTGAGCGCATCGCCGACGGTGCGGTACTCGCCACCCTGCACGTTGAACGACGGCGTGACCGGGTTGCCGTTGGCATCCACGCTGCCACCGAAGACCGACGCGATGCGCTTGAGCTGGCCGACGGTGGCGGCGTCGTGGTTTGCGGTGCCGTTGGCTACGTTGACGATGCGGCGTTTGAGAGTGTCGTTACCGACAGACACGGTGTCTCGCTCGGTTGTGACTGACCTGTTGCCAAGTGCTACACCTCCCACCGCATTATGATCGACAACGCTTTTCGCACCAATTGCGAGACCTGAGTCTGCGGATACGCGAGTACCCGTACCGAGGGCAAATCCTTCTACACCGTCCTCAGAGACATATGAGCCCCGGCCAAGCGCCACTGAACTGGTCGCTGCCGCGATTGCGAAGCTGCCGATCGCGAGAGCGCCATTCGCGGAAGCCTCGGCGCTCCCCCCAACAGCTATACCGTATTCAGTTGCGAAAGCAGCACTTCCCTCAGCGTTGTCGCCTAGAGTGAAGAACTCGTTCCGCTTTTCAATTCCGGCTATCCGTGAGTTTGTTGCAAACAACTGCCCACCGTTCACAGCATCCTTGCTCTCCGCCGACGAGATATCGCCCGCCCCCACACCGGCAAGGCGCGTGCCACCGAAGTCGAACACCGGTCCGCCCTCCGTCATCAAGCTACGTGCGGTGCGCGGCTGCATCCCATCCAGTGCTGCGCGCAGATCGGAAATCTCACTGCGGTTCTCGCCCACCTTCTGGTTCGTGGCATGCAGCTGCCCACCGTTCACGGCGTCACGGCTGCCTGCATCAATCCGGCCGGCGGCCACATTGCCCAGCACCATGCCCTGTGCACCGCCCAGCGCCAGACGGCCTGCGCCGTCTGCGCGCGTGCTGGCTTCTTCCTGGAACAGCCGGTTGACATGGTTGCCCAGCGCGTCGATGTCGGAGGTGGTTGTGGTGATGGCGGAATCAAGCGCCAGAAGCGCGGAGCCGACATTGGCATGCGTGCCTAGGCTCAATACGTACCCAGGGCGCGTCACCGTGCCGGACGCGTCTACCGTCGCGCCACCGCCCAGCCCATCAACTGCCTCCCGAAGCTGTGCGACTGTAGTAGCGCTGTCGTCCCGCGTGCCGCGGCCCACGTTGACGATACGCCGCTTCAGACCGGTAGCTCCGTCATTACCGATGGATAGGCTGTCGGCTTCAGTGGCAATTGAGCGATATCCAAGAGCAATACTATTAGTAGCCTCAGCCTTGACTTCACTGCTTGTGCCCAGGGCGACGCCGTGCGTCACCTCAACCAGCGACCTCGTGCCGAGTGCAAATCCACCATCTGCCCCCCGCTGAACATGGGCGGCTCGCCCCAATGCAACCGAGTTGCTGGCCTGCGCTTTCGAGAAGCTGCCCACTGCTGTCCCACCTTCTCCTTCAATCGATGCCTCCGCGGAATCACCGATCGCTACCCCGCCCCTACCGGCGCTTGCCGCTTCGCTGAACGCGTCAGAGGATACAAAAAGGAACCGATGCTGTTCCTCGAGACTGTTAACGCGAGTGTTCGTTGCAAACAACTGCCCCCCATTCACCGCATCCTTGCTTCCAGCATGGCTGATATCCCCAGCCGACAGCCCGCTGATCCGCGCGTTGTCCAGATCCACGATCGTGCGATTTTCATTGAACGTCACCGCGCCTTCCAGGTCCGGCACAAAGCCCTCAAAGTCACTGCGCAGTGCCGCAATGTCGTCGCGGTTCACGCCAATGTTGGCGCGGTTGGAATCGATGCTGGTGCGATTGGTCGCGATGCCGGTCCGGTTGGTATCAATGCCGGTGCGATTGGTTTCGATCCCCGTGCGATTGGTTCCGATCCCGGCGAGGTTGCCTTCGATGCTGCTGCGGTTGCCATCGATCTTCTCGGCATTGGCCGACACGGCGGCCGCCTGGGCGGCAACCAGATCGTTGGTGGTCTTCAGCTGGCTGCCGGTGATGGCTTCATTGCTGTTGTTCGCCACGAGACCGTCGGCCACATTGACGATCTTGCGCTTGGTGGTAGCGTTGCCCACCGATACCGCATTGCCCGACGCGGCGACCGAACCCTGGCCCAGGGCGACGCCATTGCTGGCACCCGCCTCCACCTTGGCCCCGGCACCCAGCGCGACGCCACCCTTCGAACCGGCATCCACGACGGTGCGGTTACCCATGGCGATGGCGTCGTCTGCTGCGGCATCGGCCATGGTGCCGAGGCCGACGGCATTGGTACCGGCCGCCTTGGCCCGGAAGCCAACGGCATTGCTGTGCGAGCCGCCCGCCTGTGCTTCGTAACCCATCGCGTTGGCATTGCTGCCCGCTGCGGTCGCACTGGCGCCAATGATGGCCTTGGCGCTGGCGATCCGCTGAAGGGCCGCCGCGGCATCGCCCTTGGCGCCATCAGCGGTGCTCTGTGCTGCTACGGCCTTTGTGTCGGCTGCAGTCACCTTGCCATCCGTGGTGTGGAGTTGCTTGCCCGTCACCGCGTCCGTACTGGTCGCCGTCACTGCGCCGTCGGTCAGGCCCGAGATCGTCCGGGTCTGGTCGCTCTTATTGCGCACATCCAGCCCACGGCCGGTGTTCTCAGCACCCAGACGCACGCTGCCGTTTGCCGCGGTCTGCTTCACCAGGCTGTTGGCCAGATCGGCACCGGTCTGGGCTTTGGCCGCTGCGGTTGCGGCCGCCGTGGCCGAGGTCTGTGCTGCCACGGCCTTGGTGTCGGCAGTGGTCACCTTGCCTTCGGTGGCGTGCAGCTGGCTGCCGGTCACCGCCTCCGTGCTGGAGCTGGTCACTGCGCCGTTGCTCAAGCCCGTCAGAACGCGGTTGGCATTGGCCTGGTTGCGCACGTCCAGACGGTTGCCGGTGTTGGTAATGCCCAGCCGCACCGTGCCATTGACGGCGGCTTCCGAGACCAGCCCCTGCACCTTGGTGACGGCCTGGTTGGTGGCAAACAGCTGATTGCCGGTCACCGTCTCCGAACTGCCGGAGGCGACCAGGCCATCGTCCACGTTCACGATCCTGCGCTTCATCGTGGCACTACCCACCGACACCGTGTTGCTCACCGTCGCGACCGATCCGGTGCCCAGTGCTACGGCTCCGCTGGCGTTTTCATCCACTTTGGCATTGCGGCCGAGCGCCATGCCCGCTGCGGAGGTCGCCGCAACGGATGCACGGTCGCCGAAGGCCAGCGAGTGTTGGGCTGCGGCATTGGAAACAGAGCCGATGGCTACCGAGCTGGAGCCGCTGGCGGTGGCCTGATAGCCCACCGCGCTGGCGTAGGAGTTGCTTGCGGAGGCCTGCGTACCCATCGCCGTTGCCTGGGCATTGGAGGCATTGGCCTTGTTGCCCAGCGCGATGGCCCCGGTACCATTGGCGACCGCGGAGACACCCCCCGCCAGGGCATTGGCCTGCGAAGCGCTGGCAGATTGACCCAAGGCAACCGCGCCGCTGGTCATCGCCTTGGCGCCTGCGCCAACCGCCACGGCAGAGGAGCCCACGCTTTCCGCGCCAGTGCCCATTGCCGTGGCGTTGGCCCCGGTCGCCTTTGCGTTGATGCCCACGCCCGTGGCATCGGTGCCCGTGGCAACGGCGCCCTTGCCCAGCGCTGTCTGCGCGCTGGTCAGCTTGGCGGCCGTGGTGTTGGCGGTGGTGTTGGCCGTGTTGGCCGTCGTGGTGGCGGTAGCGGCGGCCGTCTTGGCGGCATTGGCGGTGGTGTTCGCCGTGGTCGCGGTGTTTCCTGCGGTAACCGCCTTCTGGTCGGTGCTGTGCAGCTGCCCGCCGGTGACTGCTTCCTTGCTGCCTGCCGCCAGCGTGCCGTCAGCGACGTTGACGATCTTGCGCTGCAGCGTGCTGCTGCCCACAGACACGGTGTTGCTGACCGATGCCACCGACCCGTTGCCAAGGGCAATGGCGCCGGTTGCTGTGGCGTTGACGGTGGCTTTGTAGCCTATGGCAATGGAGGTATCGGCCGTTGACGTGGCCTGCGCGCCGAGCGCGACAGACATCTTGCCGGCGGCGGCAGTCTCGTAGCCAAGCGCCGTAGCGGCGTCGCCGCTGGCCTTGGCCAGTTTGCCCATGGCGATGGTGCCGCCGCCTGTCGCTGCCGCTTCGTAGCCAATGGCAGTGGACGTGCTGCCCGTTGCCTTGGCTTTGTGGCCCAGCGCTGCCGAGTACTCCTTTGAGGCCTGCGACTCCAGGCCGATGGCGACCGCCGACCAGCTTTCTGCTTTGGCAGCATTGCCCAGTGCAACGGCGTTGCCTCCGGTGGCGCTTGCATCCTTGCCGAGCTGCACCTGGGCACCGGCCAGCCTTTGATGGGTCGCAAACAGTTGATTGCCGGTCACCGCCTCCGAGCTACCGGCTGCAACCAGACCATCAGCCACATTGACGATACTGCGCTTCACCGTCGCATTACCGACCGACACTGAGTTTCCCACCGCAGCGACTGAGCCATTGCCCAGCGCCACCGAACCCGCTGCATTGGCGTTGACCTTGGCACCGCTCCCCATGGCAATGCTGTTGGTCGAGGTGGCATCCACCTCGGCGCGATTGCCAAGACTCACGGCACCGTTGGCGGCGCCCTTGGCCAACGTGCCGATCGCCACGGCATTGGCGCCGGCGGTAGTGGCGTTGTAGCCCATCGCATTGCCGTATGTGCCCGTGGCCGAGGCCGCATAGCCGATGGCGGTGTCGGAGGTGCCAGAGGCCACGGCGCCCTGGCCGATCGCTGTGCGCTGACTGGTCAGCTTGGACGAGGTGGCGTAGAGCTGCTTGCCGGTAACCGCATCGGTGCTGCTTGCGGTCAGCGCTCCGTCAGCAACATTGACGATCTTGCGTTGTGAGGTTGCGTTACCCACCGAGACGGTGTTGGCTACCGTCGCCAAAGAGCCGTATCCCAGCGCAACGCCCCCGCTTGCGGTCACACCGGCATTCCTGCCCAACGCAACGCCGTCGATGCCGCCGGCCGTGACGGACGCGCGGTCACCCACGGCGATGGAATGGCTGCCAGACGAAACGGCATAGGGTCCCATCGCAATGGAGCTGTACCCCGCGGCCTTGGCTTCATTACCGATTGCGGTGGTGTAGTTCTCGGAAGCAACTGCCGAGACGCCCATCGCAATGGATTGCGCGCCCGAAGCGACAGAGGAGGTGCCGGCGGCCAGCGAATGATTGCCGTTCGCCATAACATGGCTGCCGATCGCGGTGGACGACGAGCCACCAGAACGGCTTCTGTAGCCGATGGCCGTACCATCGGGTTTCAGTGCATTTGCATACGAACCAAGGGCGGTAGCGCCGCGGCCCTGGGCGACGGCCAGGAAACCAAAGCCACTGGCCTCGCTGCCGCTGACATAGACCTGGTTCCCGTAACCGGTGGCATACCCGCCACCTACCGTGGCCCGCGAGCCGAGCACGATGGAATGATCGCCGCTCAGCGTCGCGTTTTTATATGACGTATCGGAGGTGATGGCATTCTGATAGTGCGTACTGAGGATGCCCGCGACGGCTCGCGGTGCGATGCCCTGCGCTGCGAACGGCGACATGACGGCTTCCGGCACCACGGTGAACCGCGACTGCCCTTCGGCATCGTCCACAGCGGGATCGTCCGCAGCCATGACCGGCAGCGAAAGCACCAGCGCAACAGCGGCGGTTGCAACGGCGCGTGCGCCACTGGCGCGCTTGCCGCGGCCCTTGGTGTTCTCGCTGGCGACGGTCCAGCAGCCTAGGGCAGTGTTCCAGATAAGGCGGTAGATTCGATTCACGGCAGAAGCTCCATGGAGTGGAAGGGAATGTCAGGCAAAGCGCTGCCGCCCACGGCCGATGCCGTGGCTGCAGGTGGAGATTCGGGGTGACGCCTGCGGCTACGGCGTCAGCGTGCGGGTGTAGTTCTTGTAGCCCTGATAGCTCAGACGGTAGGAAACAATGAGCTGGACCTGCTGCCCGGGATCGAACGGCAGCGCCATTCGCGCGCCCGGATACAAGCTGCGCTCCAGGGTGTGCTCGGTGCAGTGTCTCGGGGCCGTGCAGGCCTGGATGTGGGTGACGCCCAGACGAACGTTGCCGATGTTGTGCAGCTCGTTACCGTCGATGCGCATATCCGGCACTGGCTGGGCAGGAATGACATGGACCAGGGCGCCCCAGATCAGGCTCACGCCCACATTGGCCGTCGGCGTTTCAGTCGCCTCGTCGGTGGTTTCCTCCTGCGGCGGCGGGACGCCCTCAAAGTAGACGCGGTAGGGCGTCTCCTGGCGGACCGATTCCAGCGAGATCACCCGCACCAGGCGGTTGCCGCCGCTGGCCAGCACGAACTTGCCGGGGGTGACCACCACGCCGTCCTGGTTGCCAGGACTCACTTCAACCTCTTTTTCCTCCGGCGTGCCGGGCTGGTCCAGACGCAGCACCCGGGTCTGCACGTACTGCACTTTGCTGGTCTGCGAGTACACCCGGATCTGGCCCGCGCGGCCGTCGTGCACCGGCAGCCGCATCGGGTGCACGGTGAGATTGGCCTGCGCGGGCGCGGCGACGGCGGCGGCCAGCAGGAGAAGAAGCGCCCTCAGCCGGGCGGTGGCGCTGTTCATTGCGGTGTCTCGGTTGGAAGCCATCACGGCGTGGTGGTGGGAACGTTCATCAGGATTCTCAGGTTGCCCGAGTAGTAGCCGTTGGCCTTGGTGGAGGCATCCACACGCGGCATCTCCAGCGTCAAGGGCGTGGGCACGCAGTACACGGGCTGGGACATGCCGGGCAGCACCACCAGGCGCAGGTCAGCGGTATCGATGCCGCTCAACGGCTGCAGGCGGCCGTTTTCCATCGAAATCGGTACGCCGGCGTGCTGCAGTTGGATCTTGTAGTCCAAGCGGTCCCGCTCTTCACCGCCGCCGCCCTCATGCCAGACGGAGAACCGGTCAAGCGGTCGTCCAGGTGCTGCCCGGCCAGAATCGCTGATCGTTACTTCCAGATAGTTGCTCTGCGAGCCCAGACCGTCATAGAGGCACATCTCCAGCTCGCGCTTGCCCGCGATGGTGGGCGTCGGGAACGGGTTGTACTTCACGTTCAAACCGACGTGCGGCGTAGCCTGGTCGTACTCGGGGAAGTAGATGCTGACGCGATCGTGGTCGGTAATAACGAGTTCGAAGGTGAATGTCTGTGACGCCAATGCCATCCCTTCCTTTTGCATCTGCAACTCCAGCTTGGCATCCCATTTACCAGCGACCAGCTTCAATAGCTCCGCGGATTCCAAGGTCAGTTCCGCACCTGTCCCAACTGGCGGGCTGCCCAAACAGTCAGGCCCAACTGACGTCCACAAAGGGAATTGATCATCTGCCCAGTATTCGAAGTAGCAGCTTCTAACGCCATCGATCCGGGTCAGGAATCCGCGGACATTCAGATCGGTAGTTAGTCCGCTTCTGCGCTCTGTGAAGCGCAGAGGCACCGAGCTAACGTAGGCATTTGCTTCTGAAGTGTCTGCCGTGGGGCACTTACCTCTTTCCGAATCTGATTGCGATTTGCAAACTAGGTAGATAGCACCGAGACCTTCGCTCGCCGCATAGCTGTGGCCGAGGATAGTTCGACGAGGCAGGAGAACTTGGTCACCTGGAACTGCCGAGCGGTCGAAGCTCAGTGCAATCCTTTCATGTCGATCACTGGGTAAGACCTCCGGCGGACGTTGTGCGGCTGCCTCAAGGGGCATCCCTAGAACGGCTAGGAAGAGAACAAGCAACGTGCCTCTCACAGCTGCGCCCTCCGCCCAGCCACCGACGGCATCTGCTCGCCCAGCTTCTGCTCGCGCAACAACCGCTGCACGCGTGCCTGCTGCTGGATCTTCGCCGGCAGGCGATCCACCGCCAGGGGCTGGCAGCGCACCGCGCCCACCAGGAACACCACGCTGCGTTGCTCGCGCACCTGCAGCGGGCATTCCATCAGGCGGCTTTCCTTCAACAGATACAGCGTTCGTTCGCGCTGCGGGAAATCGGCGATGAAGCCGCCATCGTTGCCAAGCGTGGGCAGCGGCGCGTTGAGAATCCGGGCACCCTGCAGGGCGATGCCCTCGTCGTCGTGGGCGCTGCCGATGAAGGTGTAGGTGAGGTCAAGTTCGATCGGCATCATCCAGATCTTTCCAGGGGGCAGGAACAGGTTCTGGCCGCTACCCTGGCCGTCCACGCGGACGGCGGCGGCGACATCGTGCGAGCTGACGTCCTGTACTTCTGCACGGGTAAGGGTGTAGGTGCTCAGCGGCAGCAGGCGGCGCTGGCCGAAGCGCAGCAGCTGGCGGCGGGCGCCGGCCACGCGCACTTCGGCCGCCTGGCCGTGCAGTTCCAGGTCTTCCGGGCTCTGCACCTGCACCGCGACTCCGGCACCGCTGCCGTATTCGCTGCCCCAGAACAGGCCCGAACGCCCCCACGCAAACGAGGAGGTGTGGGTGGCGGTGTAGGCCGTATCCGAATGCTGGCGGCTGCGGTAATGCGACACCGCCGCAGCGGTAGCGCCGTAGTCGTCCTGCTGGCGCAGGCTGCCGCTGGCGCTCTTCTGATCATTGCTGTAACCGCTGACCTCGCCGCCCAGCTCCCGGTAGCCGGTGCCCCACTCCCAGCGGCGGGTGCGGCCGATGCGGTAGCCGATGTCCGGCTGCTCGTCGCGGCCATGCTGCAGGTCCACGCCGATACGGTCCTGGCGGGTGGTCATGGGCGTACGCACCACGCGCGACACCGCCAGATTCAGGTACACGCCGGTATCACGGCGGGGCCCCTCGGTGGCGCCGGTGTGCTGGGTGAATGCACCGGTGCGCGTGGCGATGCTCATGCCGCGCCATTGGAAGGTGCGGCTGTAGCTGGCCTGCAGGGTGCGGCTGAGCTGGCCCTGGCGATCGCCGGGTTGCCAGGGCGCGATGGGCGGCAGACCGCCGTCGAACCACGGCACGTCATTGCGCTCGCGGCCCAAGGTATAGGTGGTACGCCGGGTGAAGCCGAAATAGAGGTTGCCGCCGGCCAGCGGTACGGACAGCGAGGCGCTCAACGCATCGCTGCAGCCCAGCGATTCGGGGTTGAGGTAGTTGCCGGTGCAGGCGCCACCGCGCATGCGCTGGTGGTAGACCGTGCCGGACATGCGGTGGCGGTAGCTCGCCTGCTGCTGCAGACCGCGGCTGCCGTCATCGCCGCGCAGCATGGCGCTGCTGCCGATGAATTCATGGGTGCCGAAGGCCTTGCGGCCCTCCAGGCGCAGCTCGCCATAGGCGACCTTGTCGACGATGGCGGAGCCGACCGTCATGGCCAGGTTGGGCCGCAGCGGCATGCGCAGGCCGGCCTGGACGGCACCCTCGTGGTGGCGCGCATCGCGCGTGATCAGGCGGCCGCCCTGCACGAACCACTGCACGCTGGTGTCATCCCAGGTAACGCCGGATTTGTTGAAGGGCGCATCTTCGGTACGCACCAGGGTGCCATCTTCGAAGATGCGCAGGCTGACGATGTAGCTGCCCGCCGGGAACCGCGTGGTATCGAGATCGTTGATGCCACTTTCCAGGTAGAACGTCTGCAGCAGGCGCTCGCCGTCATAGGCATCCACCCGGGCGTTGCGGCTGAGCAGCACGGTCAGCGGGCTGCCCTGCCCGACCACGGCCTGGTCGAGATACGCCTGTGTCGTTCCGAAGCGCGCGCCTTCGAAGCGGTCGAGCGGGAGCATGCCGAAGGCGAAGTTGCCGCCCTGCGAGCTGGACAGGTTGCGTCGATCCATGCGGCCGACCTGCACGTAATGGGTACGCGCGACGTCATGGCGCAGATAGAAATCGTTGAACGAAAAATCATCGCGGCTGCCATAGCCACGGTTCTGCTGGCGGTTGTAGTTCCAGTCCACGCCGACGTACGCGCTACGCAGCACGCCGACCGTGCCGTTGCCCAGCGCCGAGAGGCTCATGTGGCCGCTGCCACCGCTGACGTTGAGCATCTGCTGGTGGATGAAAGCGTTCTGCGCGCGCTCGTTGGGGCGGTGGTAGCGCTCGCGCTCCGGTCCTGCCGCCGGCAGCCACTGCCGCGCCGGGAAGAGATTGAGCACGCCTTCGCTTTCGTCGTGGATCACGCCCACGGTGGCCGGATCTTCCGGCGGTGCGAGATAGCCACAGCCCGCTTCCGGCGCCGTGTTCTGGCAGGCCAGGTGGCCATTGCGCGGCAGCGTGTGACTCAACGCAGGCGCAAGAACGGCCTTGGCATCCTCGCTGAGCTCCAGCGCGGCAAGTACCGGCTCAGGGTCCATCAGACGCACGCCTTCCGGCGTCACGAACACCGGCCACACCCCTGCCGAGCGCCCCATCAAGCGCACATCCAGGCGTTCGATCTGTCCGGCTGCAAGCTCTTCGAAGCCGGCCGGCACCGGCCGTGCGCACACAGGTGCACAGACCAGCGCCAGCGACAGCGCGATCGCAAGGCGTGAGTGGGAGAGTGGGTGTGTGTGCATGGCAGTTGCCCGCAGCGCAGCCGCCGCCCAGGGCGGCGACTGCACCGCTCAAGCCTGGATTACGACTTCAGCACCATGATGACGCTGACGATGCCCTTGTACTTGCCGCCGGTGGCGATGATGCCCGGGGTCTTCTGCTCGATGCGCAGATCCATCGCCTTGGAGGCGCCCGGCATGTCCGAACCCGGGTACAGCGTGGCTGCGGTGAAATCCTTGCCGGCGGTGCCCAGTTCGATACCGTTGAGGCTCACCGTCAGGTCCACCTTGGCCGCGGCGCCACCGGTGGATTCCGGCAGCAGGGCGGCGTCGCTGCCCAGGCTGACGGTGATGTCCTTGGCGATGTCGTTGGAGAACACGCGCACGCGCTCGCTCCACGGGGTCAGGCCAGCCGTAGCGGCGGTGCCCGGGCGGTAGGACATCTCGACCACGTCGGTCAGCGGGGTGCCGTCAGCCTTGAGCAGCGCCAGCGTCGGGTCGACGTCGGCCCACACGGTGATATCGGCCTGCACGGCATGGGCGGACATCGAGGCACTGGCCAACGCCAGAGCCAAGGCGGCCTTCTTGAAATGATTGAACATGATCGCTCCTTGGGGATTGGGGAGCCTCCACTCAGGAGGCGCTTTCGCCGCCGGCGGCCGACGATGAGAGCGCATTCATGTTAGTAATCAGTTCGTGCAGGCCCTATTCAACCATTCTTAAAAATCAATGGGATATGTCGTTCTGGAACCGACTTTGGGGTTCAGCGCCACTGCAATGAATCCGATGCGGCATTTTTGGGACGGCGTTGCGGGGGCGCTCGTAGAATGGCGGTGTTTTGCAGCGCAGGCATGACCGCTGATTCCGTCGCGGGATGACGTCTTTCAGCCGATCTCCATTTCAGTATGCGAAGGCTATTGAAGTGCATTCCGGCAAAGTGCGCAGAATCAGTGCAGCAGCACCGGATCTGCGCTAGCGCGCCCGTGCCATGCAGGCCGCGGGGACGGCAACGCATAGCCTCGCCCGACACGGGGTGCGTCGGGTATCAGGTTTCCTGCCGACGGCGTGCCAGTGCACATGCCACTCTCAGCGCAGCGCGAGGCCGCGGACGTGCTGCAGATCGCTATCGCGGCGCTATCCGATGGGTATCGACCGTGCCATGCCGTTCAACCGGCGTGTATGCCGCCATGGAGCGCCTGGGTAGATCGTCCGTGTCGATCTGCATCCCATCCCAATGCCGCTCCCGCCCCCGACGCGGACGACGGTGAGTCCGCGTCATCCAAAAAAAACGCCCCCTTGCGGAGGCGTTTTTTCATCGGCGGATCAACCGGGGCGATCAGCCCTGGTAGTCACGCACGTCGCTGCCGGTGTAGACCTGGCGCGGACGGCCGATCTTCATTTCCGGATCGACCTGCTGTTCCAGCCAATGCGCGACCCAGCCGGAGGTACGGCCCAGGGCGAACATGACGGTGAACATTTCGGTCGGGATCTGCAGCGCCTTGTAGATGATGCCGCTGTAGAAATCGACGTTCGGGTACAGCTTGCGGGCGACGAAGTAGTCGTCCTGCAGCGCGGCCTGTTCCAGCTTGACGGCCACGTCCAGCAGCGGATCCTGCACGCCCAGCTGCTTGAGCACCTTGCCGGTCATCTCACCGATGACCTTGGCGCGCGGGTCGAAGTTCTTGTACACGCGGTGGCCGAAGCCCATCAGGCGGAAGCCGGAGGTCTTGTCCTTGGCCTTGAGCACCGCGGACTCGACGTTGTCGGCCGAGCCGATTTCTTCCAGCATCTTCAGCACGGCTTCGTTGGCACCGCCGTGGGCCGGCCCCCACAGCGCGGTGACGCCCGCGGCAACCGACGCATACGGGTTGGCACCGGTCGAACCGACCAGGCGCACGGTCGAGGTCGAGGCGTTCTGCTCGTGGTCGGCGTGCAGGATGAACAGCAGGTCCAGCGCCTTGACCACGTCCTGGTTCAGCGCGTACTGGCCATCGGCGGACTCGAAGGTCTGCTTCAGGAAGCGGCTGACGTAATCCAGCGAGGTGTCCGGCTTGTTGGCCGGCAGGCCCTTGCCGTGGCGGTAGATCAGGGCCGACAGGGTCGGCACCTTGGCGATCAGGCGCACCGCGGCGTGGCGACGCTGTTCGGCGTCGGACAGGTCCAGCGAGGCGTGGTAAATGCCCGACAGCTGCGCGATGGCGGCGGTCAGGATGGCCATCGGATGGGCATCCTTGGCGAAGCTGCCGATCAGCGTGTTGATCGACGGATCCACATCGGCTTCGGCGGCCAGCTCGTCGGTGAAGGCCTTCAGCTGCTCGGCGCTCGGACGCTCGCCATTGATCAGCAGGTAGGCCACTTCGACGTAGCTCGACTTTTCAGACAGCTGCTCGATGGGATAGCCGCGATACAGCAGCACGCCCTTGTCACCGTCGATATAGGTGATGGCGGACTTGCAGCTGGCGGTGGCGGTGAAGCCGGAGTCGTACGTGAAGAGACCGGTTTCCTTGGTCAGCTTCGAGATATCGACGCAATCGTTGCCGAGCGTGGGTTTGATGACTGGCAGAACAACCGACTTGTCGCCGGCGTTGAGCGTGACCTGATCAAGATCGGACACTGTGTGCGCTCCTCGAGGGAAGGCGCCCGCCCAAGCGCATGGGGCAGGCACGTGAAGGAAGTCCACGATCGTTATCGTGGATCCCGCCATTATCGCACAGCAACATTTCTGCCGCCCTAGGACGGAAGTCGTAGACGCGGATACGGACCTGCGTCGGGTGCTTGCCGCCAGGCAGCGCAAGGGCTGCGGCGGATCAGGACGTTTTTGTCCGGACACACCGTTGCACCGGCCTGGCGACGTCGCCAGCTGGCGTTCAGATACAGAGGCGCAGCGACGCAGCCGCTCCATACGCCAGACAGCAAAAAACAACGGCCGCCAAGGCGACCGTTGTTTTCATGCAACTGCAGCGACAACTCAGGCTGCGGTCGGCGCCGGCTTGCCGAAACGCTTCTGGAACTTGTCGATACGGCCGCTGGTGTCGATGACCTTGTGCTTGCCCGTGTAGAACGGGTGCGAAGCCGAGGAAATTTCAACCTTGACGAGCGGGTACTCGTTGCCGTCTTCCCACTTCACCGTTTCCTTGGTGGCCATGGTGGAACGGGTCAGAATCTTGAAATCAGAGGTAACGTCGTGGAAAACCACGTCGCGGTAGTTCGGATGAATATCGGCCTTCATGGGCGCGCACCGTAATAAGGGCTGGTGGTCAAGAGCGGCATTATAGCCCCGGATGCCACCAAGGGCAAGCCGGGACCATCAGCCGTGCGAAAGGTCCGCCGCAGCGGCGCCGTCAGGCGCCGAGTGCCGCCCGGACCTGGGCTTCAAAACGCCCTTGGTCGTAGGCCATCAGCAGCTGGGTGTTGTCCGGCTGCCCGGTCTGGCGGTTCCAGTCGACAATGGTAGCACCTCGGCTGTGCACGCCGGCCAGTTCCACGTTCAGCGGGCGCGATTCGACCCGCAGCGCGCCTTCCGGCTGCAGCGCCCAGGCCATGGCCAGGGCATCGGCGGCAAACCAGCGCTCGCCGCGGCTGTCTTCGGACCACAACCGGGTCTGGCGCGAGATCAGCTCGTAGAAGCGGGCCTTGTCGGTATCGGCGGCCAGCCACTTCTCCACGTCGGCATGCAGCAGGCCGTGGGCGACGGTGGCTTCCCAGTCGGCCACTTCGATGTGCGGGAAGCCGGTGAACACCACGTGCGCGGCTTCCGGATCGAAGGCGATGTTGAACTCGGCCGCCGGGGTGATGTTGCCGTGGCAGGTGACCGCACCGCCCATGACCAGGAAGCGCTTCACGCGCTGCGGCAGGGTCGGGTCCATCTTGAGCGCCAGGGCCAGGTTGGTCAGCGGACCGAGCGCGACCAGGAACAGCTCGCCGGCGTACTGGTGCGACAGGCGCAGGATCGCCAGGGCGGCGTGTTCGGCCTCGGCCTGGCGCTTGGCGGCCGGCAGGTTCACATCGCCGAAGCCGTCGGCGCCGTGCACGTGGGCGGCATCGACCGACGGGTGCAGGAGCGGATCGGGGGTGCCGGCATAGACCGGCACGTCTTCGCGGCCAGCCACTTCGCACAGTTTCAGGGCGTTGCGGACCGTGTGGTCCAGGCCAACGTTGCCGGCGGCGATGGTCAGGCCGACGATGTCGTGGCGCTCATCGGCGAAGGCCATCAACAGGGCCAGGGCATCATCGACACCCGGGTCGGTGTCGATCAACAGCGGAATCTTCTTGCTCATCGTTGCCGTCTTGATAATCGGCAAGGGACTTTCGCACCCTGTCATGACAAATACAAGGCGGGGGTGACCGGGTGCCGGTGGCGCTGTCCAGGGCGGCTGCTTGGTTTGCCATGGCCGCGACCGGCGGGCCCGCTTCGCGGCCGGCAGGGAGCCAGGCGGCGGGCGCTATGCCGAGGCGTAGCGCACCGCCGTGCCGATCCAGCGGCGCACGATTTTGTCGGCCACGTCCGGGGCTTCGGCCAGCAATCGCTCGGCCAGGTCATGCACGCCCGGCAGCAGGTCCGCGTCGCGGGCCAGGTCGGCCATGCGGAAGCCGGCCAGGCCGGTCTGGCGGGTGCCCAGCAGCTCGCCGGGGCCGCGCAGTTCCAGGTCCTTTTCGGCGATCAGGAACCCGTCGTTGGTCTGGCGCATGGTTTCCAGGCGCTCGCGCGCCATCGCCGACAGCGGCGCCTGGTACAGCAGCACGCAGCGCGATACCGCCGAGCCCCGCCCTACCCGCCCGCGCAACTGGTGCAACTGGGCCAGGCCGAGCCGCTCGGCGTTTTCGATGATCATCAACGAGGCATTGGGCACGTCCACGCCCACTTCGATGACGGTGGTGGCCACCAGCAGGTCGATCTGGCCGGCCTTGAACGCCACCATCGTGGCCAGTTTCTCGCTGGCCTTCAGCCGCCCGTGCACCAGCCCCACGCGCACGCCCGGCAGCAACGCCTGCAGCGATTCGAAGGTGGCCTGGGCGGGCGTGGCGTCCAGTTCCTCGCTCTCCTCGATCAGCGTGCATACCCAGTACACCTGCTGCCCTTCGCGGCAGGCCAGGGCGATGCGCTGGATCAGTTCCGGGCGGCGGTCGTTGTTGAGCGCGACCGTCTGCACCGGGGTGCGGCCCGGCGGCAGTTCATCGATGGCCGAGACATCCAGGTCGGCGTACTCGGACATCGCCAGCGTGCGCGGAATGGGCGTCGCCGTCATCACCAGCTGGTGCGGCACGCTGCGCCCGTCGGCACCCTTGTCGCGCAGCGCAAGACGCTGATGCACGCCGAAGCGGTGCTGCTCGTCGACGATGGCCAGGGCCAGGTCCTTGAATACCACGCTGTCCTGCATCAATGCGTGCGTACCGACCACCACCTGCGCCTCGCCCGAGGCGACCTCGGCCAGCACTTTGCTGCGCGCCTTGCCGGTGACCTTGCCGGCCAGCCACGCGGTGCGCACGCCCAGCGGCTCAAGCCAGGCGCGCAGGTTGTTCAGATGCTGCTCGGCAAGCAGTTCGGTCGGCGCCGCCAAGGCGACCTGCTTGCCGCGCTCCACCGCCAGCATCGCGGCCAACGCGGCGACCACGGTCTTGCCCGAGCCGACGTCGCCCTGCACCAGGCGCAGCATCGGATGCGCCTTGCCCAGGTCCTTGCGGATCTGCTCGAACACGCGCTGCTGCGCGCCGGTGAGCTGGAACGGCAGGCTGTCGCGCAGTTGCCGGACCAGCGCGCCCTGCCCGCGCAACGACGGTGCGTGGTGCGCCTGCAACGCCATGCGCTGGCGGCGCAGGCTGAGGTGGTGGGCCAGCAGTTCTTCGATCGCCAGGCGACGTTGCGCGGGGTGCCGGCCCGCGGCCAGCGCGCCCAGGTCGGCGTCCGGCGGCGGGCGGTGCACGGTCAGCAACGCGCTGCGCAGCGAGGGCAGGCCCAGCCCGGACAGCCAGTCGGGTGGCAGCAGCTCCAGCGTGGACTCCTCCGGCAGCCGGTCCAGTGCGAGCCCGATGAACCGGCGCAGCGTGGCCGGGCCGACCCCTTCGATGGCCGGGTAAACCGGATCGAGGCTGTCGCCGAGTTCGTCGTCGTCGTTGCTGCCCATCACCCGGTAGCTGGGGTGGACGATTTCCAGCCCGAGATGCCCGGGCTTGGCGGTGCCGTAGCAGCGGATGCGCGTGCCGACGGCGAATTGCGATACCTGCTGGGCGCGGAAGTGGAAGAAGCGCAGCACCAGGGTGCCGTAGGATTCGTCTTCGAGGGCGACCTTGAGCACCGGCCGACCGCGGAAACCGCGCTCGACCGCGCTCACCCGCCCTTCCACCTGCGCCGCCACGCCCGGCTGCAACCGGGCAATGGTGGTCAGCCGGGTGCGGTCTTCATAGCGCAGCGGCAGATGCAGCCACAGGTCCTGCAACGAGGACAGGCCACGGGCCTCCAGCTTGGTGGCCACCGCCGGGCCGATCCCGGAAAGCATCGACAACGACGCTTCCCCGGCCGCGGCCAGTGCCGGTGCAGGAGCCCGTGACCGCGCCACGTCAGGCCTGGTCGAGCACCATCACCGCATCGACCTCGAAGTTGGCGGCCTTCGGCAGGCCGGACACTTCGATGGTGGAACGGGCCGGGAACGGGGCCTGGAAGTAGTCCTGCATGACCGCATTGACCTTGGCGAACTCGGCCAGGTCGGTCAGGTACAGGCCGAGGCGCACGATCTTGTCCAGCGAGCCGCCTGCTTCTTCGGCCACGGCCTTGAGGTTGTCGAAGGCGCGCCGCGCCTGGGCTTCAACGTCGCCGGCACCGACGATCTCACCGGTGGCCGGGTCCAGCGGGATCTGGCCGGAGAAATACACGGTATTGCCGGCACGCACGGCCTGCGAATACGGGCCGATCGCGGCCGGGGCCTTGGCGCTGGTGATGATCTGGCGGGACATGGACGCTCCACGGTTCAAAAGGGGGAGCGCAATTGTAGCGCCGAAGCCGCGATCGGGGCCGAGATCAGAGCCGTGATCAGAGCCGAGATCAACGCCACGATCGACCCGCGATCAATGCCACGATCGACCCGCGATCGACGCCGCGATCCACGGTAGAGCCGACCGTTGGTCGGCTGACTGGAGAATGACGAAGACGGTTGGCCGGCAGGCCGACCCTGTCGATCATCGCCGCGGGGTGCGCGGGTAGCCGACCAACGGTCGGCTCTACCGTGGGGCTCGTTGCCGCAGGGTGCGCGGGTAGCCGACCAACGGTCGGCTCTACCGTGGGGCGATCATCGCCGCGGGGTGTGCGGGTAGCCGACCAACGGTCGGCTCTACCGTGGGGCGATCATCGCCGCGGGGTGTGCGGGCAGCCGACCAACGGTCGGCTCTACCGTGGGGCGATCATCGCCGCAGGGCGTGCGGGCAGCCGACCGGCGGTCGGCTCTACCGACCGTCGTCTCACGGGACGCGGCTTATTGCCTGCGGACCGATTGCACGACCGACAACCGCCGTAGCCTGCGCATGACCTCGGCCAGATGGTTGCGGTCGCGGACCTGGATGTTGAACGCCAGCACCGCCGCGTTGAAATCGCGATCCAGGTAGTCCACCCGCTCGATGTTGGAGTGGCTCTGCGCGATCGCCGCCGCCAGCTGGGCCAGCACGCCGGTGCCGTTCTCCACTTCCACCACCAACGCGGTGTCGTAATCGCCGGACACGGTGGTGTCCCAGCCGATCGGCACCCAACGCTCGGGCGACTTGCGCAACTCGGCCAGGTTGGGGCAATCCATGCGGTGCACCACGATGCCCTTGCCGGCGGTGTGGTAGCCCATGATGTCGTCGCCGGGGATCGGCTGGCAGCAGTTGGCGAAACTGACCACGCCACGCTCGCTGCCGTTGATCAGGATCTTTTCCTGCGAATGGCGCGAATGCGCCCCGCCACGCAATTCGGCATAGGCCATGAGTGCCTGCGCGGCCTGGTTGGGCATCCAGTTGCCCAGTGCCACCTCGGCCAGCAGGGCCTCCAGGCGGGGATACCGGTGTTCGGCCAGGAACGCATCCAGGCGCCCCTTCGGCAGGCGCTCCAGCGAGCTGTCCATCGCCTCCAGCGCGCGGTCGAGCATGCGGTGGCCCAGCTGCACCGCGTCTTCGTGTTCCAGCTGTTTGAGCTGGTGGCGGATCGCGGTGCGTGCCTTGGAGCTGACCACGAACTCCAGCCACTGCGGCTTGGGCGTGGCCGAACGCGCGGTGATCACCTCCACCGTCTGTCCACTGACCAGCTTGGTACGCAGCGGCACCAGCTTCTTGTCCACGCGCGAGGCCACGGCCATGTTGCCCACGTCGGTGTGCACCGCGTAGGCGAAGTCCAGCGCGGTGGAATTGCGCGGCAGGGCCAGGATCTTGCCCTTCGGGGTGAACAGGTAGACCTCGTCCGGGAACAGGTCGACCTTGACGTTGTCCAGGAACTCCAGCGACGAGCCGGCGGCGCGCTGCGAGTCGATCAGTTCCACGATCCACGCATGCGCGCGGCTCTGCGCGCTGTTGGGCGAGTCGCCGCCGAATTTGTAGGTCCAGTGCGCGGCCACGCCGCGCTCGGCGATCAGGTCCATCTCCTCGGTGCGGATCTGCACCTCGATCGGCGACCCATACGGCCCGAACAGCACCGTGTGCAGCGACTGGTAGCCGTTGGCCTTGGGGATCGCGATGAAGTCGCGGAAGCGCCCGTCCAGCGGCTTGAAGGTGGCGTGCACCGCGCCGAGCGCGTGGTAGGCGCTGGGCACGTTGCGGACGACCAGGCGGAAACCGAACACATCCATGACCTGGTCGAAGGATTTGTTCTCGTCGTGCATCTTGTTGTAGATGCTCCACGGGGTCTTGATGCGGCTGACCAGGCGGTGTTCCAGCCCTTCCTTGGCCAGGCGCTGGCTCAGCTGCACTTCCACCTGCGCCATCGCCTCGCGGCGGACCACCGGCTGGCTGCGGATGTGTTTTTCCAGGATCGCGTGGCGCCAGGGGTACAGCGCCTTGAAGCCCAGGTTCTGCAGTTCGCTCTTGACCAGGCTCATGCCCAGCCGCTGCGCGATCGGGGCGTAGATTTCCAGGGTTTCGCGGGCGATGCGGCCGCGCGCTTCGCGGCTCTGCGCGCCGAGGGTGCGCATGTTGTGCAGGCGGTCGGCCAGCTTGATCATGATCACGCGCAGGTCGCGCGACATCGCCAGCAGCATCTTGCGGAAGCTCTCGGCGGCCGCTTCCTGGCGGTCGCGGAACTTCAGCTTGTCCAGCTTGGTGACCCCGTCGACCAGCTCGGCCACGGCTTCGCCGAACTCGGCGGCCAGTTCTTCGCGGGTCAGCGGCGTGTCTTCGATGGTGTCGTGCAGGATCGCGGCGATCAGCGCCTCCACGTCCAGGCCGAGCTCGGCCAGCACCTGCGCCACGGCGACCGGATGGGTGATGTAGGGCTCGCCGGACTTGCGGGTCTGCCCGGCATGCGCGGAGGCACCCACTTCCCAGGCACGGCGCAGCAACGGCAGCTGCTCGGGCGGCAGGTAATGCGCTGCGCGTTCGAGCTGGAGGACATAGTCGGGTACGGCCGCGCCGGGGGGCGTGGCGACCTTGGCAGTGGGGCCTGGGTTCATGGCTGGAAGACTATGCCAGCGGCGGGATAACGGCAAACATCTGAACAGGGGAATCGCCCCCGATGCGTCGCCCCGTGGTCATCGCCCGCCGGTGATCGCGGGGCGCGCTGCGGCGAGCGACCGTGATCGCGACGCAGCGTCACCCTGATGTGCCGCGCCCAAACGCAGAACAGCCCGCCAAGGCGGGCTGTTCTGGCAACAACGCACGATCGGGGCGATCAGTCGTCGTTCTTGGACATGTCTTCGTCGGCGACGACTTCGGCAGCGGCCCATTCCAGTGCTTCACGCTCGGCACGCTCGCGCTCGGCCTTCTCGACTTCGTCGATCAGGGCGTTGTCGATCTTGCGGGCGGCAATTTCGCGCAGCGCCAGCACGGTCGGCTTGTCTTCGGTTTCGCTGTTGTCCAGGGTGGCCTGGACGCCATTGGCCAGCTGACGGGCGCGCTTGGACGCCATCATGACCAGTTCGAAACGGTTGTTCACGACTTCCAGACAATCTTCTACGGTGATGCGGGCCATGCGGGCTCCCGGCAACCAGTGACGGTTGCTCAATCGAATGAGGGAAAGGGGACGGATTGTACTCGCGGGGGCTGGACAAAATCAAGCCAACCCGCTAGCACCCTCTTGGGAATCAGTCAGTTAGGGCTGATCCTGGGTCAACAGGGCCTGGATCAGGCCCGCGTGGCGGACCTTCTGGGCCTCCCGGCGCAGGCGGCTGGCGGTGAAGATGGCGCACAGTTCGTCCACCGCCGTCTCGAAGACCTCGTTGACGATCACGTAGTCGAAGTCGTTGAAGTGCAGCATCTCTTCACGCGCGGCGGCCAGGCGCTGGGCGATCACCGTCTCGCTGTCCTGCCCGCGCTTGCGCATGCGGTCCTGCAGCGCCTGCTTCGACGGCGGCAGGATGAACACGGTGACCGTGCCCGGCACCAGCTGACGGACCTGCTGGGCGCCCTGCCAGTCGATCTCCAGCAGGACGTCCTGGCCGGCGGCCAGTTGCGGCTCGACCGACTGCCGCGCGGTGCCCTTCCAGTCGCCGTGCACCCAGGCATGCTCGAAGAAGTCGCCGGCGGCGATCATCTGCTCGAACTCCTCGGCGCTGACGAAGTGGTAATGCTCGCCGTTGACCTCACCCGGGCGCGTGGCGCGCGAGGTGAACGAGATCGACAGCGCGATCTGCGGATCGCGCGCCAGGGTGGCATTGACGATGCTGCTCTTGCCGGCCCCGGAGGGCGCGGCCACGATGTACAGGGTGCCGCGCGCGGGCGCACCGACGGGCGTGGGCTGGCTGCTCATTCGATGTTCTGCACCTGTTCGCGGATCTGGTCGATCAGCACCTTCAGTTCGACCGCGGCGTTGGACGTGCGGCTGTCCACCGACTTGGACCCGAGCGTGTTGGCCTCGCGGTTGAATTCCTGGAGCAGGAAGTCCAGGCGGCGCCCGACCGGCTCGCGCTGGGTGAACACCCGGCGGATTTCGACGATATGGCTGCCGAGCCGGTCCAGCTCCTCATCCACGTCCAGCTTCTGCAGCCACATCACCAGCTCCTGCTCGGCGCGGCCGGGGTCGACCGGGTGCGGCAGGTCGGCCAGGCGCGCGGCCAGCTTGGTGCGCTGGCCTTCGCGGATCAGCGGAATCAGCGTGGTGACCTCGGCAGCGATGCGCTCCACCCCGTCCACGCGCTCCTGGATGGCCGCGGCCAGCTTGTCGCCTTCACGCTCGCGCGCGGCCACGAAGCCATCCAGGGTGCTCTCGAGCAGGGCCAGTGCCTCGGCCTGCAGTGCGGCGGCGTCCACCGCCTCGCCCTGCATCACGCCCGGCACCTGCAGCAGTTCGGTGAAGCTCACCTGCAGGCTGGGGAACCCGGCCGCCAGCCGCGTGGCCAGCTCCCCGAGCTGGCCCAGCAGCGCATCGTTGACCACCAGCGCGCCGGTGACCTCCGGCGCCCGCAGGCGCATGACCAGGTCGATCTTGCCGCGGCTGCAGCGCGCGGCGACCCGCTCGCGCAGCTGCGGCTCCAGCGCACGCAGTTCCTCGGGCAGGCGCACGCCCACCTCCAGGAACCGGTGGTTGACCGAGCGCAGCTCACAGGCCAGCGTGCCCCAGCGCGTGGCGCGCTCGCCGCCGGCATAGGCGGTCATGCTTCGAATCATGCGGGTTTCCGGTGCTCTCAAAGTGCAAATGGTACCCTAGCGGTCTTCTCAGAGCCTCCTCGCCTGCCGGTCCCCGGTCCGGGCGCGGCCCTGCATCCCCTGACTTACGGAAGCCAAGCATGTCCGATCCCCGTCCCAGCGGCCGCCAGGCCGACCAGCTGCGCGAAGTGCGCATCGAGCGCGCCTTCACCCGTCACGCCGAGGGCTCGGTGCTGGTCAGCTTCGGTGAAACCCGCGTGCTGTGCACCGCCAGCGTGGAAAACCGCGTGCCGGGCTTCCTGCGCGGCAAGGGCGAAGGCTGGGTCACCGCCGAGTACGGCATGCTGCCGCGCTCCACCCACACCCGCAACGACCGCGAGGCGGCCCGTGGCAAGCAGGGCGGCCGCACCCTGGAGATCCAGCGCCTGATCGGACGCACGCTGCGCGCCTGCATCGACCGCGGCGCGCTCGGCGAGCGCACCATCACCCTGGACTGCGACGTGCTGCAGGCCGACGGCGGCACCCGCACCGCCGCCATCACCGGCGCCTACGTGGCCCTGGTCGACGCGGTCAACTTCCTGCTCAAGCGCGGCGACATCAAGCGCAACCCGATCTTCGGCGCAGTCGCGGCCGTGTCGGTGGGCGTGTACCGCGGCACCCCGGTGCTGGACCTGGACTACGCCGAGGACAGCGACTGCGATACCGACATGAACGTGGTCATGAACGATGGCGGCGGCTTCATCGAACTGCAGGGCACCGCCGAAGGCCATGCCTTCCGTCGCGATGAACTGGACGCGCTGCTGCTGCTGGCCGAGAAGGGAATCAAGGACCTGTTCGCGGCGCAGCAGGCCGCCCTGGCGTCTGCATGAACCGTCGCATCGCCCTGACCACCCTGGTGGTGGCCGACTATGACGAGGCAATCGCCTGGTATACCGGCAAGCTCGGTTTCGCCCTGATCGAGGACATCGACCAGGGCGACAAGCGCTGGGTGGTGGTCGGACCGACCGACGGCAGCGCCGCGGCACTGCTGCTGGCGCGCGCCAGCACCGACGAACAGCGTGCGCGGATCGGCAACCAGACCGGCGGCCGGGTCGGCTTCTTCCTGAACACCGATGATTTCCAGCGCGACCATGCGGCCATGACCGCCCAGGGCGTGGAATTCCTGGAAACCCCGCGCGAAGAGGTGTACGCCACCGTGGCGGTGTTCCGCGACCTCTACGGCAACACCTGGGATCTGCTGGAGCCGAAATGATGAAACTGGTATTGGCCAGCGGCAACGCCGGCAAGCTGAAGGAACTGCAGGCCATGCTCGGCGACCTGCCACTGCAGATCGTCGCGCAGGGCGAGCTGGGCGTCAGCGACGTGCCCGAAACCGGCCTGACCTTCGTCGAGAATGCGCTGATCAAGGCGCGCCATGCCTGCCAGAGCACCGGGCTGCCGGCGCTGGCCGACGACTCGGGCCTGATCGTGGATGCGCTCGATGGCGCGCCCGGCCTGTACAGCGCGCGCTATGCCGGTAGCCCCACCAACGATGCCGCCAACAACGCCAAGCTGCTGGAGGCGCTGCGCGGGGTCCCGGCCGAACGCCGCACCGCGCGCTTCTACGCGGTGATCGTGCTGCTGCGCCACGCCGACGACCCGCAGCCGCTGATCTGCGAAGGCAGCTGGGAAGGGGTGATCCTGGACGAGCTGCGCGGCAGCCACGGCTTCGGCTACAACCCGGTGTTCCTGGACCCGGCGCATGGCCTGACCGCGGCGGAGATGGAGCCGGCGCAGAAGAACACCATCAGCCACCGCGCCATCGCCCTGCAGCTGCTCAAGCAGGCATTGCCCGCCTTGCTGTAATGCCCTCCCTGATGATGCCTGGAGAGCCGGCCCGCGGCCGGCACGACCGTTGAATTCCATGCCACAGCCACACGACCACTGCGACCACCTGCCCGGCGAACACTGCCCGGGCGACCACGATCACGCGCCGCGGCTGGTCCCGCCGCCGCTGTCGCTGTACGTGCACCTGCCGTGGTGCGTGCGCAAGTGCCCTTACTGCGACTTCAACTCGCACGCGGCCAAGGGCGAGCTGCCGTTCGAGGCGTACATCGACGCGCTGATCCGCGACCTGGACCAGGACCTGCCGCTGGTCTGGGGCCGGGTGGTCAGCAGCGTGTTCTTTGGGGGCGGCACCCCCAGCCTGTTCCCGCCCGAGGCGATCGACCGCTTCCTGCAGGCCGCCTCGGCCCGGCTGCGTTTCGCGCCCAACCTGGAGGTGACCCTGGAGACCAACCCGGGCACCGCCGAGCACGGCCGCTTCGACCGCTACCGCGCCGCCGGGGTGAACCGGATCAGCTTCGGCATCCAGACCTTCAACGACGAAGCGCTCAAGCGCCTGGGCCGCATCCACGACAGTGGCGAGGCCGAGCGCGCGGTGAAGCTGGCGCAGGACGCCGGCTACGACAACTTCAACATCGACCTGATGTACGCGCTGCCGCAGCAGACGCTTGCGCAGGCCGCGCATGACCTGGAGCGCGCCTTCGCGCTGCAGCCCACGCACCTGTCGCACTACCAGCTCACCCTGGAGCCGAACACGGTGTTCTTCGCAAAGCCGCCGCAGGGCATCCCCGACGAGGATTCGGCGTGGGACATCCAGGAACACTGCCAGCGGATGCTGGCCGAGGCCGGCTATGCGCAGTACGAGGTCAGCGCGTACGCAAAACCCGGCCGGCAGAGCCAGCACAACCTCAATTACTGGCGCTTCGGCGATTACCTGGGGATCGGCGCGGGTGCTCACGGCAAGATCAGCAGCGGTGCCGAAGAACACGTGCTGCGCCGCTGGAAACACAAGCATCCCCAGACCTTCATGGACACTGCCGGCAGCGCAGCCTCGATCGGCGGCGACGACGTGATCGATGCGCCGCGCCTTCCGTTCGAGTACATGCTCAACCTGCTGCGGCTGCATGAAGGCTTCACCCTGAAGGATTTCGAATCGCGCACCGGCCTGGAACGGGCGGCCATCGCCACGCCGCTGCAGGCGGCCATCGCGCGCGGCTGGATGACCCTGGACGGCGACCACGCCCGACCCACCGAGCTGGGCCGACGCTTCACCAACGACGTCGTCGAACTCTTCCTCCCGTAGAGCCGACCGTTGGTCGGCTGCTCCTGATCGTCTGCTCTTGATCGTCTGCCCCTGATCCCCTGCTCCAGATCCCCTGCTCCAGATCCCTGCGCCCGATCCCCTGAGTTGATCGTCTCCGCCCCTCGACTCCCGTCGGCGGCCCCGGATCCGCCGACGTGATCCGGCCCGGCAAGACCACGCAACGCAGCCGACCAACGGTCGGGGTATCCCTTCTGGCGGTGACCGGGCGAAAACGTTAGATTCTGTGCTCTCAGGGGAGCTGGAACTACAACGGATGTCTGCGTCCGCACCTTCATCGTCCCACGCCGATCCGGCCCGTTTCGCCCACGTGGCCGCACCGCCGCGCGTGCGCCGGCTGCTGGCAGCCCTGCATGCGCTGGCGGCGCAGACCCTGGCCAACCCGCTCAAGCTGACCATCGTGGAACTGGAACGCGAGCTGTTCCGCGACGCCGAACGGGCGCGCAACAGCCAGATCCAGGCCGACATCTACGCCCAGAGCCGGCGCCTGCACGAGATCAACGCCCAGTTCGCGCCGCGCTTCCTGGAGGAACTTGCCGAGACCCTGGCCAACCTGCGCCAGCCACGCGTGCGCCACGTGCCGGCCGTCTCCCCTGCCGCGATGTCGGCGACCACCCTCACCCTGGTGGCAGACACCGACATCGATCGCGACATCGTGCTGGTGGACATCATCCGCCGCGAATCGCAGCGCTCTGCCAGCGCGCTGCAGCTGCTGGGGCAGCGCTTCGGCGTGCTCGCCGCCGGGCCCGAATTCGACGTCGAGGACATGCCGTTCGGTCCGCAGGTGCTGTGCCGGATCGTGCGCGGCCTCGGCGAGCAGTTCGAGCTAGGGCTGGAAACCCAACTCGCGCTTTACCGCGTGTTCGACCGCCAGTTGATCGAGCGCCTGGGCGAGCTGCTGGAGCGCGCCAACATCCTGCTCGGCCACGAAGGCATCCTGCCCGGGCTGGTCTACACCCCGTACCTGGCGCGCTCGGCCACCACCCGCCGGATCGTCACCGGCCCCGAGCGCACGGCCACCCCGCGTGAAGGCGGCAAGGTGACCCGCCCGCTGACCGGCTGGAGCGGCTCGGCCCAAAGCGGCAGTTGGGCGGCCATGACCAGTGAAGCGATGGGCGACCTGCCTGCGTCACTGCGGCCGGCCGCCGCCGAGCCGGTGGCCGCAGCGGCGACCGCATCCCCTTCGTCCGGCGCGGACGCCGTGGGCGCCGCTGCCCAGGACCTGTCCGCGCCGGCCATGTCCGCACTCCACCAGTTGCTGGATGCCGCCCGTCACGCCAGTGCCGGCGGCACGCCCGGCGTCGCTGGCCAGACGGCGGCCGGCGGTCCGGCCGAGATCGGCGCGACCGCGCCTGCCCCCGGCCCATCCAGCGCCCCCGCGCCCGCCCCGGGCCCGCCGCCGGTCGCCGTGGCCAGCGAGGCAGTGCATGCCACCCTGGCCAAGCTGCAGGCGCAGAGCGTGGGCAGCGGCGGCGCGCGGCGCAGCATGGCTGACCTGCACAACGCGCTGCTGGCCCAGATGCGCGCCGACCATGGCCCGCAGGCCGCGCTGACGGTCAAGGACAACGACACCTTCGACCTGCTGGACATGCTGTACGGGCAGATCCAGCGCGAGGTCCGCCCGGACGCCGTGGCCGCCGACCTGCTGGCACGGCTGCAGGTGCCGGTGGCCCGCGCGGCCCTGTCCGACCCGGCCTTCTTCGTGCGCGACCAGCACCCGGCACGCGAGCTGCTCAATGCCGTGGCCGAGGCGGGCGCCAACTGGCTGGGCGAGGAAGACGTCGACCCGCAACTGGTGCAGAAGCTGGGCCGCGCGGTCGACCAGGTGGTCAGCGACTACCAGGGCGACGCAGCGGTGTTTGAAACCGCCAACGAGGATGTCCAGCAGCATTTCCGCGCCTTGGCGCACAAGGCCGAGCTGGCCGAGCGGCGCCACGTGGAGGCCGCGCGCGGCAAGGAACGCCTGGAGGCCGCCAAGCAACAGGCCGGGGCCAGCATCGAGCACCTGTGCGCCCGCGCCGAGCCGCCGCGCTTCGTGCAGTCGCTGCTCAAGCAGGCCTGGTCGGACGTGTTGACCCTGACCCTGCTGCGCCACGGCGACGATTCCGAGCAATGGCAGCAGCGCGAGCAGGAAACCGCACGCATCGCCGACGTCACCTGCCAGGCGCCGGGCAGCGCGCCCAGCGACGCCGAACTGGGCAGCCAGGTGGAAACCGCGCTGACCCAGGTCGGCTACCACCAGGACGAGGCGGCGGCGATCGCTCGCCGGCTGTCCACCCCCGGCGGCGAGGACGACAGCAGTTCGCGCACCGAATTGACGGCACGGATCCGCGCGCGCACCCGGCTGGGTGAGCAGGCCGAAGGCAACGAAGCGCGGAAGGTCGCGCCGCTGGCGCGCAACATGGCCGAAGAAGACTGCTACCGGCAGCTGCGTACGCTGCCGTTCGGCACCTGGTTCGAGTTCACCACCAACCAGCAGGGCGACCTGCGCCGCCAGCGCCTGTCCTGGTACAGCCTGGTCACCGACAACGCGTTGTTCGTCAATCCGCGCGGGCAGAAGGTCGGCGAACATTCGCTGGACGCGCTGGCCAGGCTGATGGCGCATGGCCAGGTCCGGCTCGTCAGCGAAGACAAGAGCCGCCTGATCGACCGGGCCTGGCAGGCCACGCTGCGCACGCTGCGTTCGCTGGCCGGCAACGCCCCCACCGTGGAGAGCGCGCAGTGAGCACCGATACCGATACCCGCCGGGCGCCGCGCCGCCAGGTCGCCGAACTGGTCCCCGTCACCGACATGCTGGCCGAGGCCGTAATCGGGCGCCTGGGCAATGTGTCCGAGACCGGCATGCTGATGCTGGCCTCGGTCCCGATGCACGAGGACGCGCTGTACCAGTTGCAGTTCGCCATCCCCGGTCCGCAGGGCCAACCGCTGGCGCTGGACGTGGGCGCGCACCTGCTGTGGAGCGAACAGACCCACGCCCCCGGCCAGGCCTGGGTGGGCTTCCGTTTCCTCACCCTCAGCCGCGACCATCGCGAACGCCTGCGGGACTGGATCGCACAGGAAACTTCGGCGGTCTGAGTGCCGGTTCCGGCACAGCGCGACGCCCGCGATTGCGGCAGAATCAGGGGCTGCACTCCGCACTGTCGAACGAGCCCCCGCGATGAACCAGCCAGACCTCGGCGCCCTGTATTCCCATCACGTCAGCGTGCTTCGCCAGCGCGCCGACGAAGCGCTGGCGCGCGGCGGTTTCGACCATCTGGTGATTCCCAGCGGCACCCAGCATTACCAGGTGTTCGATGACCGCGATTACCCGTATGCGGTCAACCCGAACTTCAAGGCCTGGCTGCCGCTGACCAAGCTGCCCAACAGCTGGCTGGTCTACACCCCCGGCCAGCGCCCGGCGCTGATCTTCTTCCAACCGTTCGACTACTGGCACGTGGTGCCGGATGCGCCCAACGGCTGGTGGGTGGAGCACGTCGACATCCACATCATCCGCAGCGCCGAGCAGGCGCTGGCACTGCTTCCCAAGGACCCGGCGCGCTGCGCGATCCTGGGCGAACCGCAGAGCACGCTGGGCGCTTTCGCGCCGAACAATCCCGAGCCGGTGCTGCACTACCTGGACTGGCAGCGCGGCTACAAGACGCCTTACGAGATCGCGCTGATGCGCCAGGCCCAGCGCCTGGGCGTGCGTGGCCACCGTGCCGCCGAGACCGCCTTCCGCGCCGGCGCCAGCGAGTTCGACATCCACATGGCCTACTGCAGTGCCGTCGGCCAGGACGCCAATGAACTGCCGTACGGCAACATCATCGGCCTCAATGAACATGCCGCGGTCCTGCATTACACCGACCTGGGCCGCAGCGCGCCGTCCCCGCTGCGCAGCTTCCTGATCGATGCCGGCGCCAGCGCGCACGGCTACGCCAGCGACATCACCCGCACCTACGCGGCCAGTGGCCACGACGAATTCCAGGCGATGATCGACGCGGTCGACGCGGCCCAGCAGCAGATGGCCGCCGGTGTGCGCGCCGGCGTCGATTACAAGCAGCTGCACGTGGACGCGCACCTGTCGCTGATGGGCATCCTGAAGGACTTCGGCGTGCTCAAAGTGTCGCCGGAAGCGGCCCTGGCCACCGGCGTCAGCGCGGCCTTCTTCCCGCATGGCCTGGGCCACCTGATCGGCCTGCAGGTACACGACGTGGCCGGCTTCGCCGCCAGCGACCGCGGCGGTCGCATCGAGCGCCCGCAGGGCCACCCCTACCTGCGCCTGACCCGCGTGCTGGAGCCGGGCATGGTGGTCACCATCGAGCCGGGCGTGTACTTCATCGACATGCTGCTGGACGAAGTGAAGCAGGCCGGCCATGGCGACAGCATCGACTGGGCACGGGTCGATTTCTTCCGCCCGTATGGGGGCATCCGCATCGAGGACGAAGTGCTGTGCACCGAGGCCGACGCGGACAACCTGACCCGCCCGGCTTTCGCAGCCGCCGATTGAAGCGGGGCGGCGCCTAGAGCCACCCCATGGGTGGCTGCACGCACACCCAACCCGTAGAGCCACCCCATGGGTGGCTGCACGCAACACCCAACCCGTAGAGCCACCCCATGGGTGGCTGCACGCAACACCCAACCCGTAGAGCCACCCCATGGGTGGCTGCACGCAACACCCAACCCGTAGAGCCACCCCATGGGTGGCTACGCGCAACACCCGCGCCCCTCGTCAGCGATCCGCCATCACCGCTTCGATCTCATCGGCGCTGCGCGCCAATGCCGCGGTCAGCACCTGGTGGCCGTCGTCGGTGATCAGCACGTCGTCTTCGGTACGGATGCCGATGCCGCGCCAGCGCGCCTCCACGCTGCGATCGTCCGCAGAAACGTACAGGCCCGGTTCGATGGTGAACACCATGCCCGGCTCGAGCATGCGCGAGTCGCCGGCCAGGCGGTAATCGCCCACGTCATGCACGTCCAGGCCCAGCCAATGCCCGGTCTTGTGCCGGTAGAAACGCTGGTAATGGCCCTCGGCAATGTTCTCTTCCAGGGTTCCCTTGAGCAGCCCCAACCGCAGCAGGCCCTCGGTCAGGGTCTGCACCGCAGCCAGATGCCCGGCCTCATAGGCATTGCCCGGCCTGGCTTCGGCCAGTGCGGCCGCCTGCGCCGCGCCGACCAGATCGTGCAGCGCGCGCTGCTCGGCACTGAAACGGCCGTTGACCGGGAAGGTCCGGGTGATGTCGCTGGCGTAGCCGCGATACTCGGCACCGGCATCGATCAGCACCAGGTCGCCATCGCGTGAGCGCGCCGCGTTGTCGCGGTAGTGCAGGATGCAGCCGTTGGCACCGGCACCGACGATGCTCGAATAGGCCGCGCACGCATCGTGGGCGCGGAACTCGCGCTCCAGGTCGGCCTGCAGTTCGTACTCGTGGATGCCGGGCCGGGCCACCCGCATCGCCACCCGATGCGCCTGTACGCTGATGTCGGCGGCGCGCTGCATCAGCGCGATCTCCGCGCTGGACTTGAACAGCCGCTGCTCATGCAGCAGGTGGCCCAGCTCGAGGAATTCGTGCGGTGGCTGCGCACCGTGGCGCACCTGCGAGCGCACCCGGTTGACCCAGCCGATCAGCTTGAGATCGAACTCGGCATCGCGACCGAAGTGGTAGTACACCCGCGAGCGCCCTTCCAGCAGGCCGGGCAGGATGTCGTCCAGGTCGTCGATCGGATACGCATCGTCCATCCCGTACTGCGACACCGCCCCTTCCTGGCCGGCGCGCGCGCCATCCCAGGCTTCGCGGTCGGGGTCGCGCTCGCGGCAGAACAGGATCACCTCACCGTGGCGTCGGCCCGGAATCAGCACCAGCACGGCCTCCGGTTCCGGGAAGCCGCTCAGGTACCAGAAGTCCGAATCCTGGCGGAACGGGTAATGCGTATCCAGGCTGCGCACCCGCTCGGACGCGGCGGGCAGGACCAGGATGGCATCGTCGCCGGCCATCTCCATCAACTGCTGGCGACGACGACGGTATTCGGCGGCGGAGATGCCGGTCAGCTGCCGGATATCCATCTCAGTTCAGGCGCTGCCGATGGCGCGCCGCCATCACGCAGTCGCCGTGCAGCAACAGCACCGCCACGCGGATGAACTCCTCGATCTCGGCCAACGCGTCTTCATCATCGTCGTTGCCGCTCTCGAAATCCTCGCTGGAGGCCTGGGCCAGCTTGGCCAGGTCGTTCAGGGCTTCCTCGCCCTCCTCCGACAGCGCCGGTCGGCGCCCGCCCGAGCCCAGCCCGAAGCCGCCCAGGAAGGCACGCGCCCAGGTGAACAGGGCATCGGCCTGCGCGGCGGTGTCATTGGCATCGCTCAGCAGCAGTTCGAAGGCGAAATCGCGGTCTTCCAGCTGGGCCACGCTGGCCTGCAGCAGCTGCGAGAGCGCATCGCCCTCGGCCGGCAGCGGCAGGTTGTCATCGGCCAGCACCCGGGCCGGCCATTCGCGCACCGGCGCGCCGCCGGCGGACAGCCAGCCGCACAGGCCGCCGTGCAGTTCAGCGGCATTGGCGCCCAGGCCCAATGCCTGGCTGGCCAGGTTCACGTCATTGACACTCGGTAGTTCGGTCATCTTGGGGCTCGATCGGAAAAAGGCGCCAAGGCCACCGCGGGCGGGGCTCTGGCAGCTTCACAGTGTAGCAATCCGACCGTACGCTCCGGGGCGCGGTCGCCGCTGCCGGGCGCCCGGGCGGCGGTGCCCGCCTGCCCCGTCATTATTCGCTTGACCGGCTCCACCGCCCTTGCCTATCGTGCCGAACATGGAACCTTCCGACGCCATCACCCAATTGCAGGCCTTCGCCGCCCGGGTGGAGGCGTTGCTGGAGCGCAACCAGCGCCTGGCCGAGGAAAACCGCAGCCTGCGCCACCAGCAGGAACAGCTGGTGGCCGAGCGCTCGCAGCTGTTGGCCAAGAACGAGCAGGCCCGCTCCCGGGTCGAAGCGATGATCACCCGCCTCAAGTCCCTGGAGCAGCACACATGAGCCAGACCGAGCCGGTCAGTGTCCGCATCCTCGACCGCGAGTACACCGTGGGCGTGGGCGCCGAAGAGCGCGAGATCCTCACGGCTGCCGCGCGCCTGCTGGACGCCAAGATGCGCGAGATTCGCGGCAGCAACCGCATGGCCGCCGTGGACCGCGTCGCCGTGCTGGCCGCGCTCAACCTGGCGCATGAACTGCAGCAGCTGCGCGATGAACACGCCCGCCAGGCCGTGGCCCTGCAGCAGACCCTGGCCGATCTGAACCGGCGGCTGGATCGGGCGATCGACGGGGCGTAAGCAGCCGCCCGACGGTCGGCTCTACCGGGATCATTGGCAGGGGCAAGCCGACCCACCGGCGGCGCTGCGGTGTTCCACGCGATGTTCCATTGCACAAGACCATCGCATGGCCATCATCGATCTGAATTCAGGTGTAATTCGACCGACGAACGGCCTCCCCCTCGGCGCGTGCTTGGCTATAATGGCGACGCGTTCTCTGCTGTGAACGACGGCGTGTGCAAACATTCGCCTTGTCCCTTAATTACGACCACGGGTGCGCGACGGCGCCGGGAGTGCAAGTCCGCCTTGTAGCGGGAAGCCCGAAGGAGTCCCAGCGTACCCACTTGAACCCCGGGTTCAAGGTCGTTTCGCACGCATCGTCACCGCGGAGAATGCAGTATTCCTGCAAGAGCGACGTCCCACCGGGGCGTCGCTCTTGTTTTATCCGCGCCCGCACCACGCCCCGGACCCAGGCATGACCGACCCGCGCTCCGCACTGCGCCAGCATCTGCGTCAACGCCGCCGCGACATCCCCGCCGCCCAGCGCCTGGCCGCGGCCGAGCACCTGGCCGATGCCCTGTTGCAGCTACCGTTCGCCCCGGCCGAAGGCTTCGTTGCGGGGTACTGGGCGATGGATGGCGAGATCGCCCTGCACCGCTGGCAGATGCAACTGCCGCCGTCGCTGACCTACTGCCTGCCGATCCTCGCCGGCGACACCCTGCGCTTTGCACCGTGGCGCCCTGGCCAGCCGCTGGGCGCCAACCGCTATGGCATTCCCGAGCCCGACGTCGCCGCCGAGGCTACCCTCGCCCCGGAACAGATGGCGTTGGTGGTCGCACCGCTGGTGGGGTTCGATGCGCTGGGCCGACGCCTGGGCATGGGGGGCGGCTGGTATGATCGCAGCTTCGCATTCCGCCACCAGCGCCCGGCCCCGCCGTGGCTGGTCGGGGTCGGCTTCTCGGTGCAGCAGGTCGATGACCTGCCGGTACAGCCCTGGGATGTCGCGGTGGATGCGATCTGCACCGACGCGTCCACCCTTGTTCCCGTATCGGCCGCTGGCCGCTACCCTTCGCGATAGAAAGACGGATGACCGCACGCAAGCGCTACTGGCTGATGAAGTCCGAACCGGACGCCTTTTCCATCGATGATCTGCAACGCGTGGGCCGCGAGCCCTGGAACGGCGTGCGCAACTACCAGGCGCGCAATTTCATGCGCGATGGCATGAAGGTCGGCGATGGGGTCCTGTTCTACCACTCCAACACCAAGGTGCCGGGCATCGTGGGCCTGGCCACGGTTGCCAGCGAAGCCTACCCGGACGACACCCAGTTCAACCCGAAATCCGATTACTACGACCCCAAGGCCACCCGCGAAGAACCGCGCTGGATGCTGGTGGACGTGGCCTTCGAGCGCAAACTGCGCGACACCATTTCGCTGGACGAGATCAAGCTGCATGCCGATGCGCTGGGTGACGGTTTCCCGCTGACCGCGCGCGGCAACCGCCTCTCGATCCTGCCGGTGACCGCAGCGCAGTGGAAGCTGCTGCTGTCGCTGGAAAAGCACTGATCCCCCTTTCCCTCAAGAGTTGCCCGCCATGTCCGAAGCCAAGCGCCTGGCTGCCGAAAAAGCCCTGGAATACGTCGAAGACGGCATGATCGTCGGGGTCGGCACCGGCTCCACCGTTGCCTATTTCATCGATGGCCTGGCCCGCATCCAGCACCGTATCAAGGGCACCGTGTCCAGCTCGGAGCAGAGCACCGCGCGCCTGCGCGAGCACGGCATCGAGGTGATGGAGCTCAACCACACCGGCAACCTGTCGCTGTACGTGGACGGGGCCGACGAATGCGACGGCAACAAGTGCCTGATCAAGGGCGGTGGCGCCGCGCTGACCCGCGAGAAGATCATCGCCGAAGCCAGCGAGCGCTTCGTCTGCATCGTCGACCCGAGCAAGCAGGTGCCGGTGCTGGGGCGTTTCCCGCTGCCGGTGGAAGTGATCCCGATGGCTCGCAGCCTGGTCGCCCGCCGCATCATGGACATGACCGGCGGCCAGCCGGCGTGGCGCGAAGGCGTGGTCACCGACAACGGCAACGCGATCCTGGACATCCACCACCTGCAGATCACCGACCCGGTCAAGCTCGAGCGCGAGCTCAACCAGCTGCCCGGCGTGGTCTGCGTGGGGCTGTTCGCGCGGCGCCCGGCCGACGTGGTGATCGTCGGTGGGCAGCCGCCCAAGGTGTTCTGATCCGGCGGCCGGCCCGCGATGGCCGGCTTCCCCAACTTCGAGGTAGACCCGATGTCGCTGACCCGCCTGCTGTCGCTGCTGCTCCTGATGACCTTGACCGGCTGCGCCAGCAGCGGCGCCCGCCACTGGGTGGAACTGGGCGGTGCCCGCTACCAGGTGGAGCTGGCCGTGGATGACGCCAGCCGCGCACGCGGGCTGATGTTCCGCGACCAGATGCCGGCCGACCACGGCATGCTGTTCCTGCACGAGCGCGAAGAACTGCAGGCGTACTGGATGAAGAACACCAAGATCGCGCTGGACATCCTGTACTTCGACGACCAGCGCCGCCTGGTCAGCCAGCAGCGCGACGTGCCGCCGTGCTCGGCGGGCGATCGTTGCCCGCCCTACCCGAGCAGCGGCCCGGCACGTTACGTGCTCGAACTCAACGCCGGCCAGGCGGAAAAGCTGGGACTGCAGGATGGGACCCAGATCACCTTCGGCCCGGGCATCTCCGACCGCTAGATCCACGCGCTGCGTGGACGACAGGCGCGCCCGGCGCTTTCACGCCGGGACGCTTGAATCCGGCCGCGTTTGACGCCAGTCTGTCGCCATGCAGGGGCAGATCACATTGCCGACGTGGGATTCGCTGGCCGAGCTGGACGACGAGGCGCTGCCGCTGTTGCCCACCGCGCTGCTGATCGCGCGTGACGAGTACCCGGACCTGGACCCGAAAGTCTACGACGCGGTGCTGCAGAGCCATGCCGACCACCTGCGCACCGAAGTGGACACCATCGAGCACTGGCCGCTGAAGATCGCCGCGGTCAACCGCCACCTGTTCGACGAACTGGGCTACGGCGGCGACCACGGCGAGTACTACGACCCGCGCAACAGTTACCTCAACCAGGTGTTCGAGCGCCGCCTCGGCAACCCGATCTCACTGGCGCTGGTGCAGATGGAAGTCGCGCGCCGACTGGGCATCCCGCTGGACGGGGTGTCCTTCCCCGGGCATTTCCTGGTGCGGCTGCCGGTGGATGACGGCATGCTGGTGATGGACCCCTTCAATGGCGGGCGCCCGCTGGACGTGGAGGAACTGCGCGAACGCGCCCGCTCGCACCTGGGCGGGGAAACCCCGGACGACCACGTGCTGGCCCAGATCCTGGACGCCGCGCCCGCGCGCGCGATCCTGATGCGGATGCTGCGCAACCTGCATGGCGTCTACGTCGAACGCGGTGAATGGGACCGCGCCGCGCGCAGCGCCGACCGCCTGCTCAAGCTGGCCCCGGAACAGGACGACGCCCTGCGCGATCGTGGCCTGGCCTACCTGCACCTGGACTACCAGGCCGGCGCCCACCGCGATCTGGGCCTGTACCTGCAGCGCAACGGCCAGGCCAGCGATGCCCAGTGGGTGCGCGAGAAGCTGGTGGAGATCGGCGGGCGGGCACCGCGCCTGCATTGAGGGACGTCGGTTGCCGGGTTGCCGGGTTGCCGAGCATGGCTCGGCACTACCTGGGGAAGGCAACATTGGCTGCGACCGGGTAGAGCCGAGCCATGCTCGGCTGCTTTCCCCCGCAGGCCAAGGAACCAGGCCGCTGCCCTCAATCGACCTCGACCATCTCGAAATCGTCCTTGGTCACGCCGCAGTCCGGGCAGGTCCAGGTCTCGGGAATGTCTTCCCAGCGCGTGCCCGGCGCGATGCCTTCTTCGGGCAGGCCGTCCTCTTCCCTGTACAGGAACCCGCAGACAACGCACATCCAGGTGCGGAAGGTGGTGGCGGTGGCATCGGTCATTGGATAATCACGGCTGGGCAAGAACTGGCGAAGGCCATTGTCCCACTCCCGTCGTACTACCGGTAGCCACCGATGACTCCAGCTTCAGCCTCCACGCCCCGCGCACGCGGCGTTTACCTGATCACCCCGGACGATGCCGACACCGCGCGCCTGCTGGCGCGCACCGCGCCGCTGCTGGCCGCTGGCGCCACCTGGCTGCAGTACCGCAACAAGAGCGCCGACGCCGCACTGAAGCGGGCGCAGGCCACCGCCCTGCAGGCGCTGTGCGCCGAACACGGCGTGCCGCTGATCATCAACGACGATCCCCTGCTGGCCCAGGCCGTGGGCGCTGCCGGCGTGCACCTGGGCGGCACCGATGGCGACATCGGCGCCGCACGGGCGCTGCTCGGGCCGGATGCCATCATCGGCGCGTCCTGCTACGACCAGTTGGCCAACGCCGAGCGTGCCGTCGCCGCCGGTGCCAGCTACGTGGCCTTCGGCGCGTTCTTTCCCACCACCACCAAGGTCACCACCAGCCGCGCCACGCCGGACCTGCTGCGGCAAAGCGCCGCACTCGGCGTACCGCGGGTGGCGATCGGCGGGCTGAGCCCGGACAATGTCGGTCCCATCATCGATGCCGGCGCCGATCTGGTGGCCGTGGTCAGCAGCGTGTTCGCCGCCGCCGATCCGGTCGCCACCCAGCGCGCCTTCCTCGCCCAGTTCCCGTAATACCCAGGACACCCCATGAACCACGACCAGTCCCACGCCCTGTTCACCCGCGCCCGGACGCTGCTGCCGGGCGGCGTCAATTCGCCGGTGCGCGCGTTCAAGTCGGTCGGCGGTGAGCCGTTCTTCGTCGAGCGTGCCGACGGCGCGTACCTGTACGACGTCGATGGCAACCGCTACATCGACTATGTCGGTTCGTGGGGCCCGATGATCGTCGGCCACAACCACCCGGCCGTACGCCAGGCGGTGAAGCACGCGATCAACAACGGCCTGTCCTTCGGCGCCCCCTGCGAAGCCGAAGTGACCATGGCCGAAACGCTCACCCGCCTGGTGCCGTCGTGCGAGATGGTGCGCATGGTCAACTCCGGTACCGAGGCCACGCTGTCGGCGATCCGTCTGGCGCGCGGGGCCACCGGGCGCAGCCGCATCGTGAAGTTCGAAGGCTGCTATCACGGCCACGGCGACTCGTTCCTGGTCAAGGCCGGCAGCGGCATGCTGACCCTGGGCGTGCCGACCTCGCCGGGCGTGCCGGCCGGCCTGAGCGAACTCACCCTCACCCTGCCCTACAACGATGTCGACGCGGCCACCGCGCTGTTTGCCGAGCAGGGCGAGCACATCGCCGGGCTGATCATCGAACCGGTGGTCGGCAACGCCAACTGCATTCCGCCGCGCGAGGGTTACCTGCAGCACCTGCGCGCACTCTGCACCCAGTACGGTGCGCTGCTGATCTTCGACGAGGTGATGACCGGGTTCCGCGTCGCCCTCGGCGGTGCGCAGGCGCACTACGGCATTACCCCGGACCTGACCACCTTCGGCAAGATCATCGGCGGCGGCATGCCGGTGGGCGCCTACGGTGGCCGTGCGGACCTGATGGAGCAGATCGCCCCGTCCGGCCCGATCTACCAGGCCGGCACGCTCAGCGGCAATCCGGTGGCGATGGCCGCCGGCCTGGCGATGCTGGACCTGGTGCAGGCACCGGGTTTCCACGACCGCTTGGGCGCGGCCAGCGCGCGCCTGTGCGCGGGGCTGGAGGCAGCCGCCGCCGAGGCGGGCGTGGCCGTGACCACCAACCAGGTGGGCGCGATGTTCGGCCTGTTCTTCACCGACCAGAAGGTGGAGACCTACGCCCAGGCCACCTCCTGCGACATCAGCGCATTCAACACCTTCTTCCACGCGATGCTCGAGCGCGGGGTGTTCCTGGCACCGTCGGCGTACGAAGCCGGCTTCATGTCCAGCGCGCACGATGACGGCGTGATCGATGCGACGATCGCTGCGGCGCGCGAGGCGTTCAAGGTCGTCAAGGGCTGAGCGGGCGCGTGGCGCCACGCCCTGCGTGGCGGCCCTGCGATCAGGCGCTGCGTGCAGCCACCCATGGGGTGGCTCTACGCGGATGGCTCGCCGCAGCCACCCATGGGGTGGCTCTACACGTGCAATCCGACCATCGTAGAGCCACGCCATGCGTGGCTGCCGTTCGATCAGGCATTGCGTGCAGCCACCCATGGGGTGGCTCTACGCGTGCAATCCAACCATCGTAGAGCCACGCCATGCGTGGCTGCCGTTCGATCAGGCATTACGTGCAGCCACCCATGGGGTGGCTCTACATGTGCAATCCGACCATCGTAGAGCCACGCCATGCGTGGCTGCTGTTCGATCAGGCATTGCGTGCAGCCACCCATGGGGTGGCTCTACATGTGCAATCCGGCCATCGTAGAGCCACGCCATGCGTGGCTGCCGTTCGATCAGGCATTGCGTGCAGCCACCCATGGGGTGGCTCTACACGTGCAATCCAACCATCGTAGAGCCACGCCACGCGTAGCTGCCGTTCGATCAGGCATTGCGTGCAGCCACCCATGGGGTGGCTCTACGCGGACGGGTTGCCTCAGCCACCCATGGGGTGGCTCTACGCGTGCAATCCGACCATCGTAGAGCCACGCCATGCGTGGCTGCCGTTCGGTCAGGCATTGCGTGCATTCACACGACGGCAGCTGCGCGTCAGCCGAAAACGAATCGGCCCTTCATCATCGCGAAGTGGCCCGGGAACGAGCAGAAGAACGTGTAGTCGCCGCCCTTGGCCAGCTTGGCCGTGGCGAAGGTGACGCTGGTGCTCTGGCCGCCGCCGATCACCGCCGTATGGGCCAGCACCCGTGCATCGGCCTTGGGCAGGTAGCTGTCGGCCAGGGTCATGCGCATGCCCGCCATCGCCACCGGCTGGTAATCGGCGCTGCGGGCGAGCACCCAGTTGTGGCCCATCGCGGTGGCGGCCAGTTTGCCGGTGTGGCGCAGGGTCAGCTTCACCTGCGTGCAGTCCGCGCCGACCTTGATCTCCTTCTGGCTGAAGCTCATCTGGTCGGTGCTGTCGATGGTGACCGCGCACACGCGGGCATGGGCAGCCGGGGCCAGCATCAGGCCGGCGAGCAGTACGGGGGCAAGCAGGTTCACGGCGATCTCCAACACTCAGTCCGGAGATTCTAGACAGCCGCTTGCCCGCCCACCTGCGACGCGATGTCGCAGCGCGCACCCGGAGTAAGGTACGGTCGGCACTGGACCTGGACGAACGTTGCCGATGCCGGTTGCCGTGGACTGCCTGCTGCTGGATTTTGATGGCGTGCTGGTGCGCCATGCGCGCCACGTGCGCGTGCGTCACCTCGCCGCCAGCACCCGCCGCAGCGCCGCACAGGTGCAGGCCGCGCTGTTCGACAGCGGCCTGGAGCAACGGCATGACGCCGGGCTGGACAGCGCGCTGTACCTGCAGCAGTTGGGCGCTGCATTGGGCACCCCGGTGAGCATCGCGCAATGGCAGGACGCGCGCATTGCCGCGTCATCGCCGCAGGACGGGGTGATCGAACGTGTCGAACGCATCGCGCGTGATCTGCCGATCGCCATCCTGACCAACAACGGCGCGCTCATGGCCCAGACCATCCCGCGCATCCTCCCTACCCTGGCCGAGGCCCTGAGCGGGCGCATCCTGTGCAGCGGTGCACTCGGTGGACGCAAACCGGACCCGGCCGTGTTCGTGCAGGCCGTGACGCTGCTTGGCACGCGCGCCGAGCGCACGCTGTTCATCGATGACCTGTTCGTCAACGTGCGCGGCGCGCGCCAGGCGGGACTGCAGGCGGAGACGGCGAGCGACAGCCGCAGTATCGGCAAGGTGTTCAAGCGCTACGGCGTGGCGTAGAGCCGACCGTGGGTCGGCTGTGTTCGCCCCAAGACAACAGCAGCCGACCCTCGGTCGGCGCTACCGCGACGCGATGAACCCGGCAATCGCGGCGTGCAGCCGCTTCAGGCCTTCGGCGATTTCTTCATCGCTGATGTTCAACGAGGGCACGAAGCGCAGTACGTCCGGACCCGCCTGCAAGGTCAACAGACCGTGCTCGGCGGCATGGTCGAGGATGGCACCGGCCTGGCCGGCGAAATCCCGGTCCAGCACCGCACCCAGCATCAGGCCGCGGCCGCGCACCTGGCTGAACACCTTGAACTCGTCGTTGATCCTGCCCAGGCCATCGCGCAGCGCCTGCGACTGGCGGCTCACGTTGTGCGCGATCTCCGGCGAAGACAGCTTGCGCAGCGCCACGCGCGCCACGGCCGCCGCGAGGGGGTTGCCGCCGAAGGTGGTGCCGTGCGCACCGAACTGCATCACCTCGGCCACCTTCGGCCCGGCCAGCATCGCGCCGATCGGGAAACCGCCGCCCAGGGCCTTGGCCAGGGTGACGATGTCCGGCTTGATGCCGTCCTGCCAGTGCGCGAACAGCGTGCCGGTGCGGCCCATGCCAGCCTGGATCTCATCGAGCACCATCAGCGCGTTGTGCTGGTCGCACAGTTCGCGGATGCGCTGCATGAAGCCCGGCTTGGCCGGCATCACCCCGCCCTCGCCCTGGATCGGCTCCAGCATCACCGCGGCCACGTCCCCGGCCGCCATCGCGGTTTCCAGCTGCGTCTCATCGTTGAAATCGACGTAGCGGAAGCCACCGGGCAACGGCTCGTAGCCTTCCTGGTACTTCGGCTGGGCGGTGGCGGTCACCGCGGCCAGGGTGCGGCCATGGAAGCTGCCACGGAAGGTCACGATCACCCGCTGATGGGCGGGGCGGCCCAGCGAGGAGGCCCACTTGCGCACCAGCTTGATCGCCACTTCATTGGCTTCGGCGCCGGAGTTGCACAGGAACACCCGCTCGGCGAAACGCGAGGAGGTGACCAGTTCTTCGGCCAGGCGCAGCGGCGGCTCGCTGTAGAACACGTTGCTGGTGTGCCAGAGCTTGCCGGCCTGCTCGACCAGCGCGGCGGTCAGGTCCGGGTCGTTATGGCCCAGCCCGCACACGGCGATGCCGGCGGCCAGGTCGATGAACTCGCGGCCCCGGGTGTCCCAGACGCGCGAGCCCTGGCCGCGTTCGAGCACCACCTGGCGCGGTTTATAGACCGGCAGGTAGTAATGCGACAGGGACAACAGCGGATCGGTGGCAGCGGCGGTCATGGCGGTCAGGGGGTGCGGGAAAGTCCCATTCTCGCGCTTTGGGCCGGTGGGGCACAATGCAGCCCATGCGACCGTTCACCGCCCCCCAGCTCAACCCCGCCACCGAGACCGGCTGGCGCCGGACCTGGTTCGACATCATCTACCGGCACGACACCCGGCCATCGCGCAATTTCGACCTGCTGCTGGTCTACGCCATCATCGCCAGCGTGCTGGTGGTCATGTTCGACAGCGTGCAGCGCTTCCACATCGCCCACGCCAGCTGGCTGTACGTGCTGGAATGGGGCTTCACGGTGCTGTTCACCGCCGAGTACCTGCTGCGGCTGGTGGTGGTCCGGCGCCCGCTGCGGTACGCATTCAGCATCTGGGGCATCATCGACCTGGCCTCGATCCTGCCGACCTACCTGTCCCTGTTCATTCCCGGCGCACAGAGCCTGCTGGTGGTCCGCGCGCTGCGCATCCTGCGCGTGTTCCGCATTCTCAAGCTGACCCGCTACATCGAAGAAAGCGGCGTGCTGATGGAATCGCTGTGGCGCAGCCGGCGCAAGATCCTGCTGTTCCTGTTCACGGTGGTGACCATCACGATCATCGCCGGCACCCTCATGTACGTGATCGAAGGCCCCAACCACGGCTTCACCAGCATCCCCAGCAGCATGTACTGGGCGGTGGTGACCATGGCCACGGTCGGCTTCGGCGACATCGTGCCGCAGACCGTGCTCGGCCGCTTCGTCACCTCGGTGCTGATCCTGATCGGCTACAGCATCATCGCCGTCCCCACCGGCATCTACACCGCCGAGCTGGCCAGCACCATGCGCGACGCCGACCTCGCCGCGCGCCGCGATGCCCGTGGCTGCGCGCACTGCGGGCTGGAAGGCCACGAACCGGATGCCCGGCATTGCCGCCGGTGCGGCGACGCATTGCCCGATACCTTCAATACATAACTTCGATCCACCCCGGCGCGCTGCACGCACCGGGGGGGATCGCACTGCCACTTACTGGCGGTTGCTCTGGAACACCAGGCTGTTGTATTCGTTCAACAGGCGCCCGGCCGAGCCTTGCGGCGCATGCGACGGCGAATCCAGCATGCGCTGCTCGAAGTCGCTGTACGGGGTCTTGTCGGCCACGCGCTTGATCCGCTCCTTGCCCTCGCGACGGAAATTCTCCGCGGCGGTCTCGAAGCTGTTCCAGTCCATCTTGCCCGGTTCCTGGTCGGCCACCTTGGCGTGCGCTTCGTCGGCGATGGTGTTGAACGCGTCCAGTCGGGCGCGCCCCTGCACCAGGTCGAAGTCATCTTCGGCCATCAGGTCCATCAGCGACTTGGCCTCCAGCATGATGGCCAGGCGGTAGTACGTGCGGGTGCGGCCTTCCTGCTTTTCCAACGCCTGCAGCTGGGCCTGCTGGGCGCGGTCGTTCTCGGCCTCCAGCGCGGTGCTGAACACTTCGCTGGCCTGCACGAAGGCGGCCAGCGCGTCCATCAGCGGGGCATGCATCGCCTTGCCGCGCGCGTAGCCGTCGTCTTCGAAGTCTTCGCGCTTGTAGTAGTCGTAGGCCGCGTGGGTGAGCGGCTGCAGGGCGTGCAGGCTGTCCAGGTAAACCTTGGCCGCCTTGTCCAGCTCCGGCAGCGCCGGCGCGGCAGCGATCGCGGTGGGAATGGCGGCATCGCAGGTCTTGAGGTCGTCGGCGTCCAGGTCCGGCGGTCCGATCGGACGTTGTTCGCGACCGCTCGGACCGACCTTGGGATCCTTCATCCAGCCCGTGTAATAGCCGATGCCGCGATGGATGCCCGAATCGACATCGTTGTAGCAGTCGATGTAGCTGTTGAGCTTGGCGGTCAGTGCCTGCTCGGCATCCTGCGCAGCGGTATCGGCCGCCTTGCCGGCCTGGGTCACCGCATCGGGGGCGGCGCCCGGGCTCTTGCCGCCACAGGCGGTGAGCAGCAGCGACAGCGCTACAGCCAGCGGGGCGACGGGAAGCGTACGGATCATGCGTGACATCCTTGTTGGAAACGATTTCAGCCGCGCATTGTACCCAAGCCCACCGGCGCTGCCGACCGCAGCGCGCGCCACTCAACCGCGCCATGCGGTTGCGCATCTCCACCAGGTCGTTGTAGTTGGCCATCACCGTGCGCGACGCCAAGCACGCGCGATGCCCGCGGCGGTCCGCACAGTGGGCTGCACGGGCGCGCGCCCGATGCGCTGCGTTGCCGCCACTGCGGCGAGAAACGGCCGCCGGTGTCCAACGCCGGAGCCCTGAAGGCGGGCACGCGGCAGGGCGTGCGCCGCCCCGCCGCGTTGACGCTGTCGTCGCCGACAGCGACGTGGCGCTGCGCCTCAGCGCGACAACTGGTTGCTGGCGTCGACCAGATCGTTGTAGCTGTCGGTCACCGCTTCGGCCGAGCCCTGCGGGTTGCCGATGCGGCCGCCGCCCTGCATCAGGATCTGCTCGCTGCGGGTCAGCGGCTTGTTTTCCTGCAGGCGGTCCACGCGACGACCCGCATCCCGGGCCAGCCCGTCGGCAGCGCGCTCGAGGTGGCCCCACATGGCATCACCCTTGCCGATCTTGTCGTCCTGGGCCTGCTTCAGCAGGGCCTGGAAGGCGGCCAGCTGGGTGCGGGCCACGGCCAGGTCCGGCGTCTCGGCCGTCAACAGCGCCACCAGCTGCTTGGCGTCGCCCACGATCCGGAGCTGGTAGTACGACGCAGAGCGCCCTTCGGCCGCTTCGATCTCCTTCAACTGGGCGCGACGACGCTCGTCCTCGCGCGTCTCCAGCGCCGCATCCAGCGCATCGCTGGCCTCGAAGAACGCCATGTAGGCCTGCATCAGCGGGCCGTGCTGGGTGCGCATGCCCGCGTGGTCGTCGCGCAGGTAGTCCTCGCGGGTGTAGTAGCGGTCGGTCTGTTCGATCAGCGCGTACAGGTCAACGAAGCGTTGCTGGTAGGTGCGCGCAGGCGGATCCAGCGCCGCATCGGCCGGGGTCATCGCCAATGCCGCCACCATCGGTTCATTGCACAGCGCGACGCGGTGCGACAGCACCATGCCCGGTCCGCGCACGTGCGCCTCCTTGCCGGTCGGGCCTGCCTTCGGATCCTGCATCCAGCCGGTGTACTGCTGGAAGCCTTCATGGATGGGCTGCTCCACCGCGTTGAAACACGCGATGTAGGCATTCACCTTCTCAACGCCTTCCGTATCGACGGCATGCGAGGGGCCTTTGCTGCAGGCACCGAGCAGGCCGATGACGGCGATGGCGGCGGCGAGCGATGCACTTGGCTTGCGATGGGACATTCAATGGACCAGACAAAAGCGGGCACGCACAGTAGCAGCCGGGCGTGCAGCCTGTGTCGACACCGTCAGCGGGCGACGCGATCGGGGGCTCAATCCAGGAACAGATCCGGCAGCAACGGCTGCGACGGGTCCACCGCATAGCCGCTCAGGTCGGTGATGCCGGCCTGCGCCAGCACCTCGTCGTCAAGCAGGAACTGCCCGCTGAAACCGGCCGCATCGCGGGTCAACACCGCATGCGCGGCATCGGCCAGGATCTGCGGCGTGCGGCAGCCGTTGATGTCCACGCCGGGAATCATGTTGACCGCGTCGGTGGCGATGATCGTGCGCGGCCACAAGGCGTTGACCGCCACGCCCTGCGGCCCGAACTCGGCGGCCAGGCCCAGGGTGACAAAGCTCATGCCCATCTTGGCCAGCGTGTAGCCGGTATGCGGCCCCCACCATTTGGGGTCCAGGCTCGGCGGCGGCGCCAGGGTGAGGATATGCGGGTTGGGCGCCTGCAGCAGATACGGTAAACAGGCCTGCGCGCACAGGAAGCTGCCGCGCGAATTGACCTGCTGCATCAGGTCGAAGCGCTTCATCGGGGTGTCCAGCGTGCCACGCAGCCAGATCGCGCTGGCGTTGTTGACCAGGATGTCGATGCCGCCGAAGGTGTCCACCGTCGCGGCCACCGCCGCGCGTACCTGGTCTTCCTCGCGGATGTCGCACTTGAGCGCCAGGCCCTGACCACCGGCAGCGGTGACCGCCTCGACGGCACTGTGGATGGTCCCGGGCAACTTCGGATTGGGCACGGCCGACTTGGCCGCGATGGCGACGTTCGCGCCATCCTGCGCCGCGCGCAGGGCGATGGCCAGGCCGATGCCGCGCGAGGCGCCGGTGATGAAGAGGGTCTTGCCTTGCAGACTGGCCATGTCGCGTGCTCCGGCGAAATCGGTGATCGGCCCAGTATGCCGCGACCACGCGTAATTAACCGCCCCTTGACGATAGTGACGCTCCGGTTACCGCTGCGAGGTTCCTGCCATGCGCCGTTCCCGTTGCCTGCTGCCCGCCGTTGGCCTGCTGCTGATCACCACCGCCTGCCAGGGCGGGTCGTCCGAGCCGCCCCGCGCCACGACGCCCGGGCCAGCCACCGGCACGGCGCGCATGGCCGCCGACAGTGCGCTGCGCTGGAGTCCCGCAGTCGTGTGGAGCGGCGACCTGAACAGTTGTCGCCAGGGCGAGGCTGCGGCCACCCGCGATTGCCTGACCAAGGCAATGCAGGCCGGCGGCGCCAGCGCCGATGCGGTTACCGCCGCCGGGCAGTTGTCCAGCGCCGGCGAACTGGCGTATGTGACCGCGTGGCATGAACAGGACGGCATCGGCGTGGCCACGGTGGCCTACCCGTTCCGCGCCAATACCAACGAAGGCACGCGGCTGATCGACGCCGGCGGCAAGCGCATCGACGTGGACACCGTACAGCTGGACGACACGCTGCGCGCCGATCCCGGCGTGCAGGCGCTGCTCAACGCCCATCCCCAGGCAACGCCGTTTGCGCCGGCACGGGCGGCGGGCGGCACGCCGCTGGAAGGCGGCGGAGTGCGCCTGGTGTACCGCACCCCGCTGCGCGAGTGCCACGCGTGCGCGGACGTGGGCCAACTACAGATCGGTTACGACTTCGACGCCACGCGGCACTTCGTCGGGCAGCATGTGGTGCCGACACCCGCACCGTGATCCGGCCGGGCCGGCCACCCGCAGCCGTCCATCATGGCGCGCTTGACGCGTATCGCAGCACCTGCCGCCGCAACAGACGCGGCACGATCCAGCGATGCACCGGCGCCACCGGCAGCATGTACAGCCGCCCAAACGCGTTATGGGTGTGGACCACCGTGGCGATCTCCAGCAGATCGCCGCGCCATTGCAGCGCCAGCTGCACGCGCAGGTGGCGGTCGTCATCTTCCAGCACGATCGCATCGGACGTGCACTGCTGCAGGGTGAAGATGCCGAGCCGGTCGCCCGGCCGTGGATCGACGCTCTCCTGCACCGCGCGCAGCGAGCCCAGGTCCTTCATGCCGAGCAGGCGCATGCCGCGATTGCGCAGCGCCATCAAGCCATCGAACCAGCCCGGCACCGTGGCCGCCATGTCCGTGTAGGCCTGCAACGCCGAGCGCCCCTTGCGCGCCACGGTCGCCTGGCAGGCGTGCGCGAAGTCGGCGCCGGGCAACTGCGCATGCAATACGCTGCCGGCGCCAAGCGGCACCACCGCAACGCGCTGCGCGCTCACGGCTTCGGTCCCTGCCCTTCGTTGTCTTCCCAGTGCAGGATTTTCCGGGTGACGAACCGGTACACCGGCTTGCCGGTGCGGAACCACAGATCACGCACCCACGAGGTGCGCTTGAGCAAGCGCTTCTCCACCGGGGTGAGCGACTCGCGGCAATACATGCGCTTGTGCTTGAGCAGGTGGCGCAGGTCTTCGCGCGCCAGCAGGCGCATCCAGCGCGACCGCGGGTTGCCGATCACCGCCAGCTGGAAATCGATCAGCGCCGGCGAGCCGTCCTCGCGCACCAGCCAGTTGGCTTCCTTGGCCAGGTCGTTGTGCGCGATGCCGTGCCGGTGCACGCGCTGCAGCAGCCGGCGCGCGGCGCGGAAGTAGGCCAGGTCGCCGCGTGGCGGGCGCTGGTACATCGCATCGCCGGGCATGAAGCTGCGGTCCAGCCAGCGCCCGTTCCAGGCCAGCAATGCCGGGGTGTCGGCCATGCCGTCCAGGTGCGCCAGCGCGCGCGCTTCACGCCGGGCCAGCCACCAGGCCGGCAGTCGCAGCCACCACGGGGTCGCCTCCAGGTCGCGGCGCACGAAGCGCTGGCCGTCCTGCTCGACCAGCAGGATGCGGCCGAAGCTGTCGGCCTTGAGGGCATGGGGAGCGGGATCGGGGGCGGGCTTCATCGGCTCATTCTAGGCGGGCGATCGCGTTCATTCACTGTAGATGTCGCGCGTTGGCCCCTGCTGGCCGGCAGTCAGTCACCTTCCGCCCCCTATAATCGCGTGATGGACTCGTCATGGATCGATGCCACGCTTGCGTGGATCTCAGCTCACCCCGTGCTTGCCGGCGCGGTCATTTTCCTCATTGCCTTCTGCGATGCGGTCATCGTGCTGGGCGCGATCGTGCCTGCGTTGCCGCTGTTGTTCGCGGTCGGCGTGTTCATCGGCCTGGGCCAGATCTCCGGCCCCTATGCGGTGGCCTGCGCGGCGCTGGGCGCGTTTGCCGGCGACGGCATCAGCTATTGGATCGGCCGGCGCTGGGGCGATCGGCTGCGTGGCTTCTGGCCCTTCAGCAAGTACCCGCAACTGCTGGACCGCGGCGAGACGATGTTCCGCCGCAATGCCTTCAAGAGCATCCTGGTGGCGCGCTACGTCGGCGCGATCCGGCCGTTCGTGCCCGCCATCGCCGGCATGATGAAGATGCCGCTGTCGCGCTATGTGCAGGCCAGTGGCGTTGCCGCCCTGTCCTGGGCGGTGTTGTTCCTTGCCCCGGGCTGGGTGCTGGGCGAGGCCTACGACGCCGTCGCGGCGGTGGCCGGGCGGCTGGTGATGGTGCTGGGCCTGGTCGCGGTGGTGATGGGCGCGGTCTGGGCGATCGTGCTGTACAGCTACCGCTGGTCGGCCTCGCGCATGGACAGCTGGCTGGCCGCGCTGCTGCGCTGGTCGCAGCGCCACCCCACGCTGGGCCGTTACTCGGTCTCGGTGTTCGATCCGCAGCGGCGCGAGTCGGTGCCACTGGCGATGCTGGCCTTGATGCTGTTGTTGCTGGGCTGGTGCTGGTTCGCACTGCTCATGGCCGTGGTCGCACACGGCGAGCCGTTGCGCCTGGACCTGGCCGTGCACGACGCGATGCTGGCGCTGCGCAACCCGCTGGCCGACTACCCGATGGCCGCCCTGGCCTCGCTGGGTGCCTGGCAGGTACTGCTGCCGGCGACCGCGGTGGGCATGGGCTACCTGGTCTGGCGCCGGCGCTGGATGGCGGCGGCGCATTGGCTGGCGGCGCTGGCCTTCGGCCTGGCCCTGTGCAAGCTGCTGGGTGCCACCGTCCACGTGGTGCGCCCACCGGATGCCAGCAGCGGCTTCGGCTTCCCGTCGGTGTCGGTGACCATGGCCACCATCATCTTCGGCTTCTTCGCCGTGCTGATCGCACGCGAGCTGCCCGGCCGCACCCGCGTATGGCCGTACCTGCTGTCGGGCATCGTGGTCAGCCTGATCGGCTTCGCGCGCCTGTACCTGGGCGCTCACTGGCTGAGCGATGTGATCGGCGGGATGCTGTTCGGCATCTTCTGGCTGCTGGTGCTGGGCATCGCCTATCGCCGCCGCTTCAACCGCTCGTTCTGGGTCAAGCCGGTGGCGTGGTTGTTCTACGGCACCTTCGCGGTGGCCGCGCTGTGGTACGCGCCGCGCAACATCCCGCTCAAGCTCGCCCGCTTCGAACCGGCCCAGCCGGCACCGGTGGACGTGGCCGCCGCTGCCTGGTGGCAGGCGGAATGGAAACAGCTTCCCTCGCGCCGCAATGAGTTCGATGACGACCAGCGCTGGCCGCTGGACGTGCAGGTGGCCGGGCCGCTGGCGCCGCTGCAGCGCCGCCTGGAGAGCCAGGGCTGGCGCGTGCAGCCGCAGGCCGGCTGGGAGCAGGCGCTGCTGATGCTGGACAAGTCGGCCACGCCGGAGGACGTGCCGGTGCTGCCGGCCACGCTGGATACGCAGGTGGAATCGCTGCTGATGCTGCGCCCGGGCAATGCGCCCAACGAGATCTTCGCGCTGCGCCTGTGGCCGGCGCCGACGCGCCTGCAACCGGGCAACCAGCCGCTGTGGCTGGGCAGCGCGCAGACGCTGCACTACCAGCAGCATGTCCACCTGATCGGGATGTGGCGGCCGATGCGCGGCATCGACCCGTCGCTGTCGGCGGTGCGCGAGGCACTGGATGGCCTGCCGCAGCAGGTCGATACGCATCCGGACACGCAGATGCCGGTGCTGCGGGTGCGGACGCCGGCAGCGGAGTGATCCTCGCGCCGTTCATGCCATGCATGGACGGCGCGCAGGTAACAGCGGGCGATCGGGACGCGCCCGTACCGGGGGGATCGCCCGGTGTGCGCCGGTCGGGCCTTACGGCATCCAGCCCAGCAGGTCTTCCAGGCGCTGGTGCGGGTCGTCGTGCTGCAGCAGTTGCAGGCGCTGTGGCTCGTCCAGCGGCAGCAGCTCGGCCAGCCGCCAGCCGACCCAGGCCGCCTGCTCAAGCTGGGCCGGATGGCTGGGTGCGAACGCGCTGCCGGCCTGCTCGATGATGTGCTCGAGCACGGTCGCCAGCAGCGCATGCTCGGGCCGCAGTTCGTCGTCGTGGTCGGGCGTGCTCCACTGCACGTCGGCCAGGATCAGCCCGTTGTCGCGCACCCGCGTGCGCAGCACGTGGAAGCGGCGCTGGCCGCGCAGGCGCAGCATCAGCACGCCGTCGGCGCCGACGTCGAAATCCTCGATCCGCGCCTCCACCCCGTAGGCGGCCGGCGATGCCGGTGCCCCCACTTCCTCGCCCTCCAGGATCAGGCAGATGCCGAAGTTGCTTTCCTGGCGGCTGCACTCGCGCAGCATGTCCAGGTAACGACGCTCGAACACGCGCAGGCCCAACGCAGCGCCGGGCAGCAGCACCGCATGCAGCGGGAACAACGGCAGGGAGACGGTCTCGGTCATGCCATGCGCCGGCTCAGGACGCCTGCAACTGCGCCAGGAAACGGCGCGGCGCGCCGTCGAAGCCGCCGTTGGACATGAACACCACGTGGTCGCCCGGCTGCGCGATCCCGCCGAGGCGGGCGAGCAGTGCGTCGGTGTCGGGCACCGCGTGGGCGTCTCCGCGCACAGCGGCGATCACCCCGGCCGCGTCCCAGGCCAGCTCCGGCCGGTGCAGGAACACCACCGCATCGGCGAGCGCCAGCGACGGCGCCAGCGCCTGCGCATGCGCGCCAAGCCGCATCGAGTTGCTGCGCGGCTCCATGGCCACCACGATCCGCGCATCGCCGACCTTGGCGCGCAGGCCTTGCAGGGTGGTGTGGATGGCGGTGGGATGGTGGGCGAAATCGTCGTAGATGGTGATGTCGTGCGCCTGGCCGATCACTTCCATGCGGCGCTTGACGCTGCGGAAGCCGGCCAGCGCCGGGATCACCGTCGCCAGGTCCACGCCCACCGCATGTGCCGCGGCCAGCGCGGCCAGGCCGTTGAGCACGTTGTGGCGGCCCAGCAGCGACCAGCGCACTTCACCCACGCGCGTGCCACGATGATGCACCACGAAAGCACTGCCGTCGGCGCTCACCAGTTCGGCATGCCATTCCAGACCCGGATCGAAGCCGAACCGTTCCACCGGCGTCCAGCAGCCCATCGCCAGCACCTCGGCCAGGTAGGCATCCTCGCCGTTGACGATCAACCGCCCGCGCGCCGGCACGGTGCGGATCAGATGATGGAACTGGCGCTGGATCGCCGCCACGTCCGGGAAGATGTCGGCGTGGTCGTATTCGAGGTTGTTGAGGATCGCCACCAGCGGGCGGTAGTGCACGAACTTGCTGCGCTTGTCGAAGAAGGCGGTGTCGTACTCGTCGGCCTCGACCACGAACTCACGGCCCTGGCCCAGGCGCGCGGACACGCCGAAGTCTTCGGCGACGCCACCGATCAGGAAGCCCGGCTCACGGCCGGCGGCCTGCAGCAGCCAGGTCAGGATGGTGGTGGTGGTGGTCTTGCCGTGGGTGCCGGCCACCGCGAGCGTGTCGCGGCCGGGCAGCACCTGTTCGGACAACCATTGCGCGCCGGAAATATAGCGCTGGCCGGCATCGAGTACCGCTTCCACCGCCGGGTTGCCGCGCGACAACGCATTGCCGACGATCACCGCGTCGCAGTCGGCGGCGACGCTGTCGGCCCGGTAGCCGGGATCCAACGCGATCCCCAGCTGTTCCAGCTGGGTGGACATCGGCGGATAGATCGCCTGATCGCTGCCACGGACCGTCTGGCCCAGTTCCCGCGCCAACGCGGCCACGCCGCCCATGAAGGTGCCGGCAATACCAAGGATGTGAATCGTGCTCATGCGTCGGATTGTCGCCGATCCCCTGCGTCGTCGGCCATTGTCGTCAGACAATTCCTCAATCGATCATAGGAAGAATTTCGCGGGGTGTCGGGGAATCCCCGATAGCGAGCTAGTGTGAATACGGACACAATTGCGCTGGCCAGCCGTGGTACCCCATTGGTCCTACTCCCCAAGAGGCCGTCCCCAGGGGAGCTCATGCTGCGGGGCTCTGAGCAAGCCCGTTCGCTGGCACCTAAACCGCACGCCTGGCCCTTTCGGGGGCCGGGCGTGTGTGTTTATGCGGCCTGGCCGAACAGCAGCGCTGCCGAGGCAGCGCCGCCGCGGGCTCAGCCGTGGATCGCGGCGCGGATGCGCGCTTCCACGTCGTCCAGCTCGCCCACGCCATCCACGCGTGCCAGCGTGCCGCGACCGGCGTAGAAATCCACCACCGGAGCGGTCTGATCGTTGTAGACCTGCAGGCGCTGACGCACCGACTCGGGGTTGTCATCGGCGCGGCCCTGTTCGGCGGCACGACCGGCGATGCGCTCGACCAGCAGTTCGGTCGGCACGTCCAGCTGCACGACGGCATCCAGCGGCTGGCCGATCTTCGCCAGCAGGGTGTCCAGCGCATTGGCCTGGGCCACGTTGCGCGGGTAACCGTCGAGGATGAAGCCGTTGGCCACGTCGGCCTGGCCCAGGCGCGATTCCAGCATGCCCAGCAGGATGTCATCGGACACCAGGTTGCCGGCATCCATCACCGCCTTGGCCTGCGTGCCCAGCTCGGTGCCTGCGGCCACTTCGGCACGCAGCAGGTCGCCGGTGGAAATATGCGCAATCGACAGGTGTTCCTTCAGGCGCGTCGCCTGTGTCCCCTTGCCCGAACCGGGCGGTCCCAACAGAACCAATCGCATCAACCTGACTCCAACTTGGTAAAAAAATGGAAGGGCGCGCGCCCCGGGATTGTCCACAATCACGCTGCACCGCAATACGCGCACTTTACCCCATACCGGTAATGTCTCTGCAATGTCCTTCCCCCAGACCAAGGTCGACCCATGTCCAAAGGTACCCTGCTCTACGCCCAGTCAGGCGGCGTCACCGCCGTCATCAACGCCACCGCCTCGGCGGTCATCAGCACCGCCCGGGCCAAGGGAATCAAGGTCTTGGCCGCGCGCAACGGCATCCTGGGCGCGCTCCGTGAAGACCTGATCGACACCAGCCGGGAGACGGCGGCCGCCATCGCCGCGCTGGCCCATACCCCGGGCGGGGCCTTCGGCTCGTGCCGCTACAAGCTCAAGTCGCTGGAGGCCGACCGGGCCCGCTACGAGCGCCTGCTGGAGGTGCTGCGCGCCCACGACGTGCGCTGGTTCCTCTACAACGGTGGCAACGATTCGGCCGACACCGCATGGAAGGTCTCCCAGTTGGCCAAGGCCTTCGACTACGACCTGACCTGCATCGGCGTACCCAAGACCATCGACAACGACCTGGCGGTCACCGATACCTGTCCCGGCTTCGGCTCGGCAGCCAAGTACACCGCGGTGTCGGTGCGCGAGGCGGCGCTGGACGTGGCCGCGATGGCCGAGACCTCCACCAAGGTGTTCGTCTACGAGGCGATGGGCCGCCACGCCGGCTGGCTGGCCGCGGCCGCCGGGCTGGCCGGGGAAGGCCCCGACGATGCACCGCACATCATCCTGCTGCCCGAGCGGGCCTATGACGAGGCCGCCTTCCTGGCCAAGGTCAAGCAGGTGGTCGAGCGCGTTGGCCACTGCGTGGTAGTGGCCTCGGAGGGCATCCAGACCGCCGATGGCCGCTTCGTCGCCGACGCCGGCGGCGGCAAGGATTCGTTCGGGCATACCCAGCTGGGCGGGGTGGCCTCGCAGTTGGCGGCCCGGGTCAAGGACGCGCTCGGCTACAAGGTGCATTGGACCCTGCCCGACTACCTGCAGCGCTCGGCGCGGCACATCGCCTCCAGGACCGACTGGGAACAGGCGCAGGCGGTAGGCAAGGCCGCGGTGCAGTTCGCGCTGAAGGGCCAGAACGCGGTGATGCCGGTGATCGTGCGCGGCAGCGACGCGCCGTACCGCTGGAAGATCGAGGCGGCGCCGCTGCACAAGGTGGCCAACCACGAGAAGAAGATGCCGGCCGGTTTCATCCGCAAGGATGGCTTCGGCATCACCGCCAAGGCCCGCGCCTACCTGTCGCCGCTGATCAAGGGCGAGGCACCGCTGCCCTATGGTGCCGACGGCTTGCCGAAGTACGTCACGCTCAAGAACGTGGGCGTGAAGAAGAAACTGCCGGCCTGGCAGGACGGCTGAGCCGCGCCGGACGGTGGCACGCCCGCGGGCCTGCCACCGCCGAACCGCGCCGATCGGCAATTGCGGCGCACCCGGACGCCTCATACAATCGCGCCCAGCCGGCAGGACATGTCGGCCTTCGCACCCGCGACCCACCTCCGCACTTGCGTGCGATGACAAGGACTGTACCGATGAAGCGCCAAACCCTGTTTTCCGTGCTGCTGCTCGCCGCCGCGGCTCCCGCCTTCGCCGATACCTGCGAAAGCAGCTTCCAGAAGAAGGGCAATCCCCTTTCGGGCACCACCTACACCGCCTCGGTGACCGTGCCCGACCTGACCGTGAAGAGCGCGATCGGGCAGATGAACGTGATCGCCAAGGGCAACAACATGGACGTGTTGAGCCTGGATGCCGAGAACGGCGCGATGCTGATCGAAGATCCGCAGACGGCGATGCACAAGACCATTCCGATCATCATCAGCGCCACCAGCGAAGGCCGCACCGGCACCGTGGCGATGACGGTCAAGCTCAATCCGGGCGCCTTCGCCAAGGCCGACGCGGTCCGCGCCGAGATGTGCAAGATGCTGACCCAGGTCAAGCCGGGCAAGGCCGGCGACCAGCTGGCGGCATCCGCGCCGAAGGCCTCGACGGTGAACATTTCGGCCAGCGATTTCGGCTTCCAGCTGCGTACGCAGAACAAGGACAACCCGGCCGCGATCGAGCCGCGCTACAAGGGCAAGGTGTACTCGATCACCGGGCGGGTCAACGGCGTGCTGAAGAGCGGTGGCACCTACAACACCGGCTTCGAGCTGCCGAGCGGTTCGAGCGGCATCGATTTCGAGAGCGTGGCCATCACCTGCGCCTTCGCCCCGAGCCAGGCCGCCTTCGCGCTGGCGCTGCGCCCGAAGGAGAAGGTCACCCTGGTCGGCGTGGTGGACCATTACGACCAGATCGGCCGGGTGCTGTGGCTGAAGGACTGCAAGGGCAACTGAGTCTGCCCGTCGCGGATGACACCCAAGCCCGGATCGGCACTGCCATCCGGGCTTTTTCGTGCTTGTGCCGGTAACCGCCCTGGGCGGAGCGGATTATCGGCAGGCCTTGCCTTCCACCGCCATCTGCGCGGCGAACATCGGGATCTGCGCGATCTTGCCGGCGGCGGCCTGCTGCTTGGCTTCTTCGAGGTAGATGCGCGACTGGCCCTGCCCGTCCAGCTCGGCCTTCTGGGCCACCGGCAGGCGCCACACGCGCACCACCGCCTGCTGCGCCGGGCAGCTGGCATTGGGCACGCGGATCACGTCATTGAGCTTCCAGCCCTTGGCTTCGCTCGGCTGCGCCTTGGCGAAATCGACGAAGCGCGCGCGCGGCTGGCATTGCTCGCTGGTACGCACCACCGCGAACGTGTACGGCTGGGCGGCATTGGTGGTGAACATGCCTTCCAGGCGTGCGCAGGCTTCGGGGATCTGGCGCAGCGTGTGCGCCGCCCCCACCGCCTGTGGCGCGCCGGCCGCGCGTTGCAGCTCGGGGGTTTCGGCGGCACTGGCCGCGACCGCGGGCAGCAGCGCCAGCCAGAGCAGGTGACGGGTGGACATGGCAGGACTCCGGGAGCTGGGGATGGAGCGAGGCTGCCAGCGGATGGCTGAACGGCGTGGCAAGGCGTGCGGTCTTGATGGGCGTGCTGCCGAGCGTGGCTCGGCACTACGGGTGCGGGGACTGCTGCCGAGCATGGCTCGGCACTACGGGTGTGGGGACGTGCTGCCGAGCATGGCTCGGCACTACAAGTCTGGGGGCGTGCTGGCGGGCGTGGCTCGGCACTACCGGTCTGCGGGCTGTGCTGCCGGGCGTGGCTCGGCACTACAAGTCTGGGCGCGTGCTGCCGGGCGTGGCTGGGCATTACCGGCCTGCGAGCGTGCTGCCGAGCATGGCTCGGCACTACACGTCTGGGCGCGTGCTGGCGGGCGTGGCTCGGCACTACCGGTCTGCGGGCGAATGCCCGCATACTCGCGGCCACCAGGGATTGCTGAACACCGCCACACGCTTGATGACCGGGCACGGTCTGAACGGGTTGGTCCAAGGTTCCAGCCCGTTGTGCCCCCGCGTGGAGAGGTTCATCCGTTCACTGGATGCCATTCCATCACCCGGGAGGGGACATGCTGGAACGTTATGGGCTTTCTCTGGCGCTGTTCTGCGCCATTCTCGCGATTCTCTACGGCATCGTGTCGGCACGCTGGATCCTCCGGCAACCGGCTGGCAATGCCCGCATGCAGGAAATCGCCGCCGCCATCCAGGAAGGCGCGCGCGCCTACCTCAACCGTCAATACCTCACCATCGGCATCGCCGGGGTCATCCTGTTCGTGCTGGTCGGGGTGTTCCTCAGCTGGTACACCGCCGCCGGTTTCGCGATCGGTGCGGTGCTTTCCGGCGCGGCCGGCTACATCGGCATGAACGTCTCGGTGCGCGCCAACGTGCGCACCGCCGAGGCCGCGCGCCATGGCCTGAGTGCGGCCATGGACGTGGCCTTCCGCGGAGGCGCCATCACCGGGATGCTGGTGGTCGGGCTGGGCCTGCTGGGCGTGGCCGGCTACTACGCGCTGCTGTTGCGGATGGGGCTCGATACCGCCACCGCGCTGCATGCACTGGTCGGGCTGGCGTTCGGCTCCTCGCTGATCTCGATCTTCGCCCGCCTCGGGGGAGGCATCTTCACCAAGGGCGCCGACGTCGGCGCGGACCTGGTCGGCAAGGTCGAGGCCGGCATTCCCGAGGACGATCCGCGCAACCCGGCGGTGATTGCCGACAACGTGGGCGACAACGTCGGCGACTGCGCCGGCATGGCCGCCGACCTGTTCGAGACCTACGCGGTCACCGTGATCGCCACCATGCTGCTGGGCAGCCTGATGATCGCCGAGGCAGGCCGCAACGCGATCCTGTATCCGCTGGTGCTGGGCGGGGTCTCGATCATCGCCTCGATCGTGGGCGCGCTGTTCGTCAAGGTGAAGCCGGGCGGCTCGATCATGGGCGCGCTGTACAAGGGTGTGATCGTGTCCGGCGTGCTGGCGGCGATCGCGTTCTACCCGATCACCACGCAGCTGATGCCGGACAACGCGCACGGCGCGCTGAACCTCTATGTCTGCGCGTTGATCGGGCTGGTGCTGACCGGACTGATCGTGTGGATCACCGAGTACTACACCGGTACCCAGTACAAGCCGGTGCAGCACGTGGCGCAGGCCTCCACCACCGGGCACGGGACCAACATCATCGCCGGCCTCGGCGTATCGATGAAGTCGACCGCCCTGCCGGTGATCGCGGTGTGCGCGGCGATCTGGCTGGCGCACCATTTCGGTGGCCTGTACGGCATCGCCATCGCCGCCACCGCGATGCTGTCGATGGCCGGCATGATCGTGGCGCTCGACGCTTACGGCCCGATCACCGACAACGCCGGCGGCATCGCCGAAATGGCCGAGCTGCCCTCGGAGATCCGCGACATCACCGACCCGCTGGATGCGGTCGGCAACACCACCAAGGCGGTCACCAAGGGCTATGCGATCGGCTCGGCGGCGCTGGCCGCGCTGGTGTTGTTCGCCGATTACACCCACAACCTGCAGGCGGCCAACCCCGGGGAGGTGTTCGCCTTCGACCTGTCCGACCACACGGTGATCATCGGCCTGCTGATCGGCGGCCTGATCCCCTACCTGTTCGGCGCGATGGCGATGGAGGCGGTGGGCCGCGCGGCCGGTGCGGTGGTGGAGGAAGTGCGCCGCCAGTTCCGCGAGATCCCCGGGATCATGGAAGGCACCGGCAAGCCGCAGTACGACCGCGCGGTGGACATGCTGACCCGCTCGGCGATCCGCGAGATGATCGTGCCCTCGCTGCTGCCGGTGGCCGTGCCGGTGGTGGTCGGCCTGCTGCTGGGACCACGTGCGCTGGGCGGCCTGTTGATCGGCACCATCGTGACCGGCCTGTTCGTGGCGATCTCGATGACCACCGGCGGCGGTGCCTGGGACAATGCCAAGAAGTACATCGAGGATGGCCACTTCGGTGGCAAGGGCAGCGACGCGCACAAGGCCGCGGTGACCGGCGATACCGTCGGCGATCCCTACAAGGACACCGCCGGCCCGGCGATCAACCCCCTGATCAAGATCATCAACATCGTGGCGCTGCTGCTGGTGCCGCTGTTGTAGGGCAAGTGCTGCAAACACGCCCCGGTGCTACGCCGGGGCGTGTTCGTTGGTTTTGATCGCGGCAGGCGCGTGGCCTACGAGCGTCGGGGGCGCAGCATCCGCCATAGCAGCAGGATGCTGCCCGCCACTCCCCACATCGCGGCCATGGCCAGCAGCAGGTCCGGAACGTCGTCGCGCGGCAACGGACTGCCGATGAAGGCCGCCGCGCAGAGGAGCAGCCCCATGCCGCTGGGCAGCCAGGCACCGCGCCATGCCGTATAAGCGAAGAGCGGTACCAGCGCACCGGTGAGCGTGATCGCCCCGACGAACGGCGCAAGCGACAGCAACGCCACCACCAACGCGCTCACCACGGCGCTCCATGCCATGCGGACGATATTGACGTGGGTCATCCGCTGTTCTCCCGATCGTGGCACTGCATTGCGTACCCTGCATGCGCAGGCTGGACGAAGGGAACATTCCCTGCATCCCGTCGTACGCCGCCGCGACCGATTCCAACCGGACCATGAAACAGGTCCCGGGTTTGCGGACCAGAAGAGAGGCAGTCGTCGACCGCATCACGGTGCTGCCCTCCCAGCAAAAAAAGGCTATGGAAATTGCGGTCGAACGCATCTGCAACCGCTTGCTCCTGCGGGATCATGCTCCCCTCTCACTCCGTTGAAGACGATGTCGCGAAGCTACTGCATGCGCAGTGCGATGCATATTGCATCGGCCGCCCCGTGCCGTGCCTCAGCCGCGGGGGGCACCGCCGCCGCGGCGTGTCACCGGAAGGCACGGATGCTCAGCGGTTGCCGGCGCCCAGCCGCGGCGACGGGCGCGACACCACGTAAGCCGCGCTGGCGAGGAAGAACAGGCCCACCCCCAGCAGCAGGATCCACGAGGGATGCGCGCCCCAGCAGAACATCGCAAAGCCGACGGCCATGCCGCCGGCCGCGAATGCCTTGCCCTTGCGGCTGACGGCGCCCTGCTCGCGCCACAGGCGCAGGGCCGGGCCATAGCGCGGGTGCGCCAGGAGCGTGCGTTCGAAGCGCGGGGAACTGCGCGCGAAACAGCCCACGGCCAGGATCAGGAAGATGGTGGTCGGCATCACCGGCAGCAGCGCACCGATCACCCCCAGCGCCACCATCACCCAGCCCAGGCAGAACCAGAGCCCGCGCATCAGCGCTGGTCGAACTCGAGTTCGACATGGCCGTGCACGCTGCGGAACGCGGTATCGGCAGCCTGGATGACCTGCTGCTCCTGTGCGTCATCCAGGACCACGCCATCCAGCGCCGCGGTGAACTCGCGCCAGTGGCGCGCGGCACCGTCCGGGTGCGCGGCCAGGTGGCGGGCGCCAAAACCGGCGTCCAGGCCCAGCCTGGCGGCCATTTTGTAGAGGATGGTGCCGCCGAGGTTGGAGCCTTCGGCCACGTACAGCCAGCCCAGTGCCGCCGGCAGGGCGAGGTCGGGGTCCAGCCGCAACGGCACCGGTGCGGGCAGGATCTGTTCGAGGTCGGCCAGGTCGCGCGCGATCAACGGCAGGCGGCGGCGCGCCTCCAGGTCCGGCAGCAGCGCATCCAGCGCGGCGTTGGCATACAGCGCGTCGATGTCGCGGTGGAAGCGGTACTGCACGCGCAGGAAACGGGCGAACTGGCCGCGGCTGGCGAAGATGTCGCCAGCCATGATGCGCTTGTCCAGCGCGCCGTGGCTCTCACGGGTGGCGGCCTTGAGGCGTTGGCTGCGGGTGGCTTGGGGAGTATCGATGACGATCATGGCGATGCTTGGATGGGGAAGTGGGGCGCGGTTCTCTGTTGAAGACGTCTGTCACGGCTGCAACCCCAAGCCCATTGTCGCGTGGGGAGCGCTGCGTCCCTCACATGCCACCGTCACGGCCTTGCCCCGATAATACGGGCCACGCCCTGCCACTGGAATGACACGATGATCACCACCGAACCCCGCATGACCAATCTGTTCCTGCAGCTCGGGCTGGACGCCAGCGACGAGGCGATCGCCGCCTTCATCCGCGACCACCAGCTGTCCAACGAGATCCGCCTCATCGAAGCGCCGTACTGGAATGACGGGCAGCGCCAGTTCCTGACCGAGCAACTGCGCTCGGATGCGGAGTGGGCGATCGTGGTCGATGAGCTCAGCGAAGCCTTGCACGCGGATGCAACCGCGCAGGCCAACGCCGGCTGAGCGATCACGGCCATCTGATGCCGGCCGACGCCGCAGGTGCCGGCCGGATGCACGCAGGGGCCGGCAATGCCGGCCCCTGTCGTGTCCGGGCATCAGTAGCGGTAGGTCAGCGCCAGCCGCACGATCCGGCCCGGTGCCGGCATCACGCCCAGCGCCAGCGGGTCCAGGTAGTAGCGGTCGGTCAGGTTGTCCACGTTGAGGTCGACCGCGAACTGCTCGCTGGCCTGCCAGCTGGCGAACAGGTCCACCACCGTCGCCGGGCGGTACAGCTGCTGGATCGCCGACAGGCCCACGTTCCACTCCTTGTCCAGCTTGCTGATCGGGCCGCCGTTGTGGATGACCCGCGTGCCGACGCTCAGGCGCTGGTCGAACAGGCGCGAGCCCAGGGTCAGGTTGACCGTGTAGCGCGGCGGGTTCTGCGTATTGCTGTACGACCCTTCGAAGCCGCCATCCACGCAGTCCGGGGTAGCGGCGAGCTCGGCGATCCTGCGCTGTACGCCGTAGGCGCGTCGCTCGGCGGCGATGTCCGGGGCGCAGGTCTTGGCCTCGATGTAGTAATGCGCCGACAGGTCGGCGAATACCTTGCCGGCGTCGTAGCTGGACTGGAACTCCAGGCCGGATACCTTGAAGCGCTCGATGTTGCGGATGTAGCCGGCCGACAGCGTGCGGTAGTCGCGGGTGATCAGGTCATCGATGCGGGTGTTGAAGTAGGCCAGCTTGAAGGCGGCGGTATCGCCTTCGGTGAACATGCCCTGCCTGACCGTGCTCGCGCCCGCTTCCCAGGTGCCGGCACGCTCGGGCTTGAGCTCGCCGCCGACCGGCTTGGCCGCGGTGAACAGGCCGAGCGTGCTTTCGAACAGGCTGGGCAGCTTCACGCCCTCGGCGTACTTGATGTACACCATGCTGTCTTCGTCGAAGCGGTAGGTGACGCTGGCGGTGGGCATGAAGGCGTGGTCGGTGCGGCGGATCGGCTGCGACCAGGTCCAGCGGGTCGGCACGATCAGGTCCTGCGCCTTGGTCAGGTCATGGAAATTCCAGCCGGTGATGTCGGCCACGGTGCCCTTCTTGTACGGCGACGCCAGCAGCGAGGCCTCGGTGAACTGGCCGTTGGCATCGGGATACCAGTTGAGCATGGCGATGCGCTTGGCCAGGTACGCCGGCCGCTTCGGGTCGCCGTTGAGCAGCTGGGTGTAGCGGTACTGGCCGATCACCGACTCCTCCTCCACCGTGGCCAGGCGGTTGCGGTCGTGGATGCCGACCCGGTTGAAGCGCCCGCCCAGCAGTACTTCCCAGTGTTCGTCGGGCTGCCACTTCATGGACGCCACGGCGCTGTATTCCTTGCGCTCGGCGTTGCGCAGGAAGCGGTTGTTGATCAGGTCGTCCTGCTTGATCGGCGCGCCCTTGCCCGGGCCGACGTCCTCGTTGCTGAAGGACAGGCCGTAGTCGAAGGTGAACAGGCCGCCGCCATCGGTGAGCAGATGGGTGGTGTTGGACACGTCCAGCCCCAGCCGCTCCTGGGTCATGTCGTTGCGGTAGGCGTCCTTGTAGCCCGGGTCGGTGTTGAACGTCGGGCCGTCATACCACTCGGTGCGCCGATCGAAGTACCACGGGGTGATGCCGGTCAGGCCGTTGTACATCAGGCTGTCGGCCTGGGTGTACGAGAGGTTGGCCTTGAGGTCGACGAGGTCGTTGCCCGGGTCGAACCGGTAGCGCAGGTTGTAGGCATCCAGGTCCACGCTGCCCGGCGACCACTGCGGCACGCGGTCGCGGTCCACGCGGATGATCTGCGAGGCCATGATCTCGCCCTGGTGGCCACTGTAGTGGCGGTAGCCGGCTTCCAGGGTCTGGCTGTCATCGATCCGCCAGGTGCCCTTGACCAGCACCGAGTTGGATTTGGAGGAGGTGTTGAACACTTCGGTGTTGGGCGGGTTCAACGGTGCCAGGGTGCGGCGGGTCTGCGGGAAGTCGTCATAGCCGTGCTTACCCGCGTAGTAGTTGCCGGTGTCGCGCCAGGCGTAGGCGGCCATCAGGTCGAACCGGTCCCAGTGCTTGCCACCGGCGATGTTGGCGAATCGCCCGCCCAGGCTGTTGCGGTCGGTGCGGGGTGCCGCATCGTAGGCCGGCACGTCGCGCGCGCTGCCGTTGGAGACGCCGGTGCGCACGCGCAGGCCCAGATCCTGGCCCTCGCGCAGCACGTCACCGATCTTGAGCGTTTCCATCTCGACCACGCCCCCAATGCCGCCGGAGGCGTTGACGCCCAGGCTGGGGCCCTTGGTGACGGTCAGCGTCGACACCAGATCCGGGTCCAGGTAGGTGCGCTGCGATTGGCCGGCATAGCCGCGGTAGGTATCCATCGTGGACTGGCCACCGTCGATGATCACCGGAATGCGGCTCTGGCCCTGGATGCCGCGGATGTTGAGGTCGAGCGCATTGGCGGTGCGCGGATCTCCGGCGGTCACGCCGACCACGCCCTTGACGATGTCGGCGGTGGAGGTGCCGCGGAAGCGTTCGATGGTGGCGCGCGGCACGAACACGCTGGAGCCGGAGGTACGGTACGCATCCAGTGCCCGCGCTTCATTGCTGTCGCCATCCGCCGCCTGCTCGCCGGCCACGCGCAGCGCCGCGGTGACGATCACCCCGTCCTCGCGGCTGGCCGTCGGGGCGCGCTCCAGGGTCACCGCATCGGTGCCCACCGCGCGCATCGCCAGGCCACTGCCACGCAGCATCTGCTGCAGCGCCACCTGCGCATCGAGCTCGCCACTGACCGCACTGGAGCGCAGGCCGTCGGTAAGCGCGGCTGGCCACGCCACCTGCACGCCGGACTGGCGCATGTACACCCGCAACGCCTCGGCCAGCGGTTGCGCGGGGATGTCGAAGCGATGCGGGGTGGCAGTCCCGGCAACAGCGGACTGGGCCAGCACCGGCAGTGCCGGCACAACGGCCAGGCCCGCGGCCAACAAGGCGATGCACAGACGGGACGGGCGCAGGGTACGGCCCGGGTGGGAGTTGAGGCGCATGATGGAACCTGTCGAAAAGGCGAGACCGCCGGAGCGGCGTCCCCGCACGAGGCGTGCGGGCGCTGCGACGTACGTGGCGGCGGCGGGTACGTTCGGGAGGTGAGACGAACGGGGTGGCCACACCCCCAAGACCAATTCACGCGGCAGTAACGGGTTGGCGCGTGGCGCGGCTACGGCGTGGCCGCAACCTGCACGATCGCCACGCCCATCGGCAACCGGGTGACGCGCAGCCCGGCGCTGCCGGCCAGCGCGTCCAGCGCCTGTTCCGGGCGATCGGTGCGGAAGGCGGCGTTGACCCTCGGCAACTGCGAGAGGTCGCCGCGCACGAAGGTGGGCCCGCGCCGATAGCGGCCGATGCGCTGCACCGCATCGGCCACGCCTGCCGCATCCAGCAGCAGTTCGCCCTGGCGCCACGCGGCGATCCGATCGGTGGCGATGTCGTCCAGGCGCTGCACCGGTCCGCCCGGCACGAACGCGGCGCGCTGGCCGGCCTGCAGCCAGGTCCAACGCCCACCTTCGCGGGCGGCCACGCGCACCCTGCCCTGCTCGACCTCGGCCTGCACGCCGCCCGCCTCGCGGGACACCACGAAGGCGGTGGAGATGTCTTCGACCACGCCCCCCGCGGCCGCCACCTCGAAGCGCTGCGGTTGGCCCGGTGCCACCTCGAACCAGGCGCGGCCGTGCAGCAGATCGATCCGCCGCCGGGTGCCGTCGAAGTGCACGGCGATGGCCGAGTCCGCATCCAGCACCGCACGGCTGCCATCGGGCAGGGTGACCTGCGCGATGGTGTTGAGGGTGCGGTGGTCGGACTGCAGGCGCAGCCATGTCTCCGGCGCTACCCAGGCCAGGGCCAGCACGGCCGCGGCGGCCAACGACCAGCGCGCCACGCGTTGCCGCGGGCGCCGCGGCGCGCCGACTACCGCCCGCGCGGGACGCGGGCCCACGCTGCGCCAGAGTTGGCGCTCGTATTCGAATGCGCGTCGATGCCCTGGCAGCGCCAGCCAGTGTTCGAACGCCTGCATGCCGGCCTCCTCCACCGCGCCGGATGCCAGCCACGCAAGCCAGGCCCGCGCCTGGACGGCAACGGGCTCGGACGAAACGGACGGCGGCGTGGCCGGGTCGATGGGAGGCGGGCTCATGGCTGGCGGAAGGTCGCGGTGCAACGCAGGGAAGGAAGAAGGTACGCAGAAAACGCACCGGTATGATCAAGACGAGCGACGCGGGCGGTTCCCCAACGTGATCGCCGCCACGCAGCCTCCTCAGCGTCCGTTGCGCGCCCAGGCCAGCCGCTGCAGCGCGTTGCGCACGTGGTTCTCCACCGTGGTCACCGACACCTTCAGGCGCCTGGCCACCTCGGCCTGGGTCAGGCCCTGCAGGCGGTTGAGCCGGAAGATCGTGCGGGTGGGCTCGGGCAGGTGCGCGGCCGCCGCCAGGACACGCTGCAGTTCATCCTGGGCCATGGCCTGCTCCTCGGTGGACAGCACTTCGTCCGGGCCCCACAGGTAATGGTCGGCCAACAGGCGCGCCCGGCGGGTGCGTTCGCGCCCATGGTCGGTGGCCAGGTTGGTCGCCAACCGGTACAGGTAGGCGCGCGGGTTGTCGATCGCCTGGCCGCCGTCCACGCCGCGGGCCTTGAACCAGATCGCCTGGATCACGTCCTCGGCACCGCCATCGTTGCCCAGGATCCGCTGCACCAGGCGCAGCAGCGCCGGGCGTTCGCGGATCAACAGGTCCGTCAGGGTGGAGGCGTTGCTGGACATGCAGGCAGGCGCAGGGCGAGCGCGGGGACCCGGGGGAGGAAGGCGCGCCATCCTACGCCTCAAATGAGAATGCGTCACGTTTATACTGCAGGGATTATCGTTCGCGGTCGCGGCCCGGACGGCCTGGCATCGCCACCGGCAGGTACGACGGCGGCGATGAGGTCATCCATCGCCACCTGACGCGCCGCGCGCCGCGCGCCGCCACGATCGCACGGCTCGCCCCGGACGCTCACAGGCACGCGGTCAGGCCGTCATACACGGTGAGGCGGGTGCCCGGCAGCACGGCATCGATGGGTTGCGGGCCTTCCAGCGTCGCCAGCAGCAGGGCCAGCGGGGTGTGGTCGGCGAGCGGTACCCGGCACGCCCAGGACCGGGCATCCACCTCCACCTCGCCGGTCTGGGCGTCCACCCGCGCGGTACTGCCGGCGAAGGTCCAGATGCATTCGTGCACGGTGCCGCTGCTGGCCTGCACCGAACAGCGGAAGCGCTGCGGCTGCAGGTTGGCGTACTCGCCCTCGCAGAAGGTGTCGCCACAGACGCCGTCGAAACCGCGTACCAGCGCCGCCTCCACCCGGCGGAAGCGCTCCCAGCCGGCGACCTGGTCCGGAAACTCGCGGGCGTCCACATAGCGGTCTGCCGCCAGTGCCGGCGCGACGGGCAGCAGCACTGCCGCGATCAGGGCGATCCGCTGGAGGGCAGCGGGGCGGGCATATCGGAAGGGCTGGGTCATGCGGATCACTCCAGGGGCGCCCGCACGGCGGGCAAGGGGGCGGCTCACAGGCAGTCCATCAGGCCGTCGTACAGGCTGCGGTCCGTGCCCGGCAGGCGACGGCGCAGCACCTCCGGCCCCTGCAGGGCCGCATGGAACGCCTCCACCGAGGTGCCCGGCGCCAGCGGCACCCGGCAGGTCCAGCGGCCGTTGTCCAGGTCGACCCGACCGCTGACGGGGTCCACCGCCAGGTTGCTGGCGGCCAGCACCCAGACGCAGGCCTGCACGTGGCCGCGCCCGGCGTGCACCGAGCAGCGGAACTGCAGCACGCGGTAGTCGCTGTAGGCGCCCTCGCAGAACGTGTCCGCACAGACCGCGTCGAAAGCCTGCATGAGGCGCCCCTCCAACGCATAGAAGCGGTCCCAGTTGGCTTCCTGCGCGGGGAAGTCGACCAGATCGACGTAATCGCCGGCACGGGCCACGCCCGGCGGCGCGCACGTGGCCAGCACCAGGGCCGGCAGGAGAAACAGGCGGGTGCGCATCGGGTGGCTCCAGGGGCAGAGCATCCATCGTCTATGCCGGTGTCGACGCGGCCCATCGGTACAGACCCTGCCGCGGGGTCAGAAGGCGCTGCCATGGCGGGTCCGGGCGAACCCCTGCGGGGGCCGGGGCGACAACGACGCCACCGGATCGCTGCACGAGGACAGGCAAAGGGCCTAAAATGTCAGACTTTGCGCCCCTACCCCCTCTCGGAGTAAACCCATGGGTCTGGAACTCGTCTCGCCCGGCAAGAACCCGCCGGAAGAAATCAACGTCATCATCGAAATCCCGAAGGATTCCGAGCCGGTGAAGTACGAAGTGGACAAGGAAACCGGCGCGATCTTCGTCGACCGCATCCTGTCCACCCCGATGCGTTACCCCTGCAACTATGGCTACGTGCCGAGCACCCTGTGCGGCGACGGCGATCCGGCCGACGTGCTGGTGGTGCTGCCGCTGCCGCTGGTGCCGGGCTCGGTGGTGCGTTGCCGTCCGGTCGGCGTGCTCAAGATGAGCGATGAGGCCGGCAGCGACGAGAAGATCCTGGCCGTGCCGATCTCCAAGGTGTTCAGTGGCTACGCCCACGTGGAAGACATCGAGCAGGTGTCCAGCCACTGGCTGGAGCGCATCGGCCACTTCTTCGAGCACTACAAGGACCTGGAAAAGGGCAAGTGGGTCAAGCTGGACGGGTGGGGTGGCGCGGCCGAGGCCAAGCAGATCCTGGTTGACGCGCACCAGCGCTACCTGGGCAACATCGCCTGAGACTGAACGGCATCGCTCCGGCGCAGGTGCGCTGGAGCGATGAACATCACGTTTTTTGAATGCGGCACATCACTATTTGTGCCGGATTGGGTACATTGCGTCTTCACACCGTCCACGGTGCGTTTCACCGTGGTCAGCCAGGGGACTGTGTCGTGCGTATTCTGCTTGTTGGGGACCAAGCCAGCCTCTCGGCTGAGCTGATGGATTTCATTGCCGATCTTGGGGAAGAGTGGCAACCGTTGACCGCATCCGATGGCCAGGCGGCCATGAACATCGTCGCCGCCGGTCCGATCGACGCGGTGATCGCCTGCCCTACCCTGCCCGATCTCAACGCCACCACGCTGCTGGGCCAGATCCGGACGCTGCGTCCGGAGACGATCCGCATCGCGCTGGTGGAAGCGGCCCAGGGCAACCGGCCGCCGCCGGCGCGCCTGATTGGCGTGGCCCACCGCTTCCTGCCGATGCCGCTGGCACCGGAAGTGCTGCTCGAAGCGCTCACCAGCCTGGAAGAGCTGCGCGAGCTGCTGGACAGCGCGCGCCTGCGCAGCGCGATCGGCCGTATCGAAAAGCTGCCCTCGCCGCCGCACCTGTACCTGAGCCTGACCCAGGCACTGGAACACGACGACGACACCAACACCGCCGACGTGTCCAAGCTGGTGGCGGCCGACCCGGCCATTGCGGCCAAGGTGCTGCAGCTGTCCAATTCGGCGTTCTTCAACAGTGGCCGGACCATTTCCGACCTGCGCACCGCGGTCACCCGGCTGGGCCTGTCCACGCTGCGCGACCTGGTGCTGGCCAGCGAAGTGTTCTCCGCGCCACCGCTGTCCGGTGCCGAGCGCAACTCGCTGCAGCAGCGCGCGCTGCTGGCCTCGCGACTGGCGGCCAAGCTGCTGCCGGACTCCAGCGCCGAGCTGGGCGCCACCGCGGCGCTGCTGGCCGACATCGGCCTGCTGCTGCCGGGCGTGCGCAACGAGCGCCTGCCGGCCGAGCCCGGCGATGATCGCCCCGGGCATGCCGAGGCAGGTGCCTACCTGCTGGGCCTGTGGGGCCTGCCGATGCCGATCATCGAGGCGGTCGCCTTCCACCTGCAGCCGCAGAAGTCCAACACCCGCAGCTTCTGGGTGACGGGCGCAGTGCACGTGGCGCTGGCGCTGATCAACGGCGATCCGGTGGACGAGGATTACCTGCAGCGGGCCGGCGTGCTGCAGAAGCTGCCGCAGTGGCGCGACCATGCCAATGGGCTGATGGGGCTGGTGGCTGCGGAGGCCTGAGCCTGGCGACAGGCAGGGATGGCACAGGATGGCGCGCCGTGATGGCGCGCCATCGTCGTTTCAGCGCTGCGGACAGGCGTCCAGCACGCAGTCGCGCCACAGCGCCTCGCAATACGCCGGCAGATGCTGGCCCGAGGCGATGCACTCCTGGCGGAGCTGTTCGCAGTAGCGGCCACCCTGGCACACGATGAGGCCGGCCGAGGCGCTGCCGGCGATGGCGATGGTGCCGAGGAACACGGCGGCGAGTTTCTGAGCGAACGTCATTTTCATATCGATCTCTCAATCGTCCGTCATTGGACCGATTGACCGTATCAACTGACGATCCGCGCAGAACGTGATTGCGATCACCGTAAGAGCAAACTCAGAATTTCCTGACCCCCTGAACGCAGAGAGGGCGGACCTTGCGGTCCGCCCTCCGTGTAGTGCTACACAGCGTCGATGGATCAGAAGCGCTGGGTGTACTTCATGTACAGGAAGCGACCGATATCGAAACCGCCGTAGTAGGCGAAGCTCGAGTTCTGCTGCGAGTACATCAGCGGACCGCGGTGGTCGAACACGTTGTTCGCGCCCACGGCGATGGTGGCATCCCACGGCGCCTTCCAGCTGACCTGCAGGTCGTGGAAGGTGTTGGCGCCGGTCTTGCGCAGCGGAGCGGTTTCGCCGTAGGCGTAACGGTCCGGATCGGTGCAGCCGATCTCGATGCACGGCTCGTTCAGGCCCGAGTAGTAACGCGCGGTGTAGTTGACACCGAAGTTACCCATCGCCCAGTTGACGCCCAGGTTGGAACGCACGCGGAACAGCGCATCCTGACCGACCTTGCCGATCATGATGTCGTCACCGGCGGCATTCTGGTTGGCTTCGTCGTACTTGGCCAGGTAGCTGGTCTGCCAATCGATGCTGAACTGACCGATGGCCAGCTCCGGCAGGCGGTACTTGATGCCCAGGTCGTAACCTTCGGTTTCCATCTTGCCGAGGTTGGCGGTGCCGTAGGTGATGGCGCTGATGTGGCCATCAGCCGCACGGGTAACGCTGCCGCAACGGCTGGAGTTGCCCAGCACGTAGCAATCACGCAGGATGCGATCGACGCTGTCGTCGATGATCATGTTGCTGATTTCGTAGCGGTACCAATCCAGCGAGATGTCCAGGCCCTGCACCCAACGCGGGCTCCAGACCAGACCCACGGTCTTGCTCTTGGAGGTTTCCGGCGACAGGTTCGGGTTGGCGCCAGAGATGAACTGGTCACCCGACTGGCACGGCGTGGTCTTGCAGGGCACGTTGCCCTGGCCCAGCTGCACGTAGTTGGCCGGTGCACCACCGGCAAGGCAGGCGGCATTGCCGGCCACGCTACCCGACACGCCGACGGCGCACGGATCGGTGTAGCGCTCGAAGCTCGAGCTCAGGCCACCGTACAGATCGGCAATGGTCGGGGCGCGGAAGCCCTCGGCGTAGGTGCCGCGGACCAGCAGCTCGTCCATCGGACGCCAGGTCAGGCCGAACTTGCTGTTGGTGGTGCCACCGAAGTTGCTGTAGTCCGAGTAACGGCTGGCAACATTCAGGGTCAGTTCCTTGGCGAAGGCCATGTCGGCCAGGATCGGCACGTTCAGTTCGAGATAGACCTCGTTCAGATCGTACTCACCCTGGGTGGACTTCTGGCCCAGACCGGTGGACTTGCCCGACTGCGCGAAGGCGTCCGGCACATAGGTGCCTTCTTCCTTGCGGTGCTCCACGCCCACGGCAAAGCCGAGGTCGCCCGCCGGCAGGGTCACGATGGAACCGGACAGGTTGGCGGTGAAGCTGGTGGTCTTGGTGACACCACGGGTGGTGAAGGTCGGGAACAGGAATTCCTGCAGTTCCGGGTCGGCCAGCGAACCCTGGCCTGCAACGCCGTACGGCAACAGCGGGTTCCACGGACGGCAGTCACCCAGCGGGATCGGGCTGGCGGCGCTGCCGCACTGTGCCACGCCGGAGGCGTTGATGAAGGACGGGCCCAGGGCCTGCTGCGACGCGATCAGGCTCATGTCGCCGCGCTGGGTCTTGATCGACTCGTTGCGGTTCCACAGTGCACCCACGTCCCAATCGAAGGTCTTGTCGGCCACTTCGAAGAAGCCGCTGACGGTCGGCGCGAAGCGCAGGGTCTTCAGCTGGCTTTCGGTGGTGCGCGGCACTTCCCACAGACGGCGGCGGAACTCGATGTCCTTGCCGCCGAGACCGTTGACGCTGGTCGGGTTGAAAGCGCTGGCGGCCGACATCGGGGTCTGGATGTTGGATGCGTCGGACTGGTACGGGTAGCCGGCGATCTGCTGGAACGTGTTGCGCTCGTTGTAGAGCACATCGGTGTTCAGGCTGATGCTGTCGGTGAAGTCGTAGGTGCCGTTGATGTACAGCGACTTGCGCTCGACACCGGTCAGCAGGCTCATCTGCTCGTTGGAGTTCGCGTACTCGTCTTCCGTCAGGACATGGTAGTCATTCGGGTTGTTCGGGTTGCCACCGGCATTCAGCGTCTTCCACACGGCGGCTTCGGAGTCGGCGCAGTCCACTTCCAGCGGGTTGCACCAGCTACCGCGCTGGGTGATCGGGCTGCCATCGGCAGCCACCGAGTTCGGGCCACGGCCGCCATCGCGGCTGTACCAGCGGTCCTTGGCCCACACCGGATCCTGCTTGGAGTATTCGGCGGCCAGGGTCAGGCTGCCACGCTCACCGGAAGCGCCCAGCAGCATCGAGTACTGCTGCTCGTCACCGTCGCCGTTGCCGTACTGGCCAACGCGGACGCTGGCTTCGCCGCCATCGAACTTCTTGCGGGTGATCACGTTGACCACGCCGGCAATGGCGTCGGAACCGTAGATCGAGGACGCGCCGTCCTTCAGGATTTCAATACGCTCCACGGCGGCCATCGGGATCTGGCTCAGATCCTGGTAGCCGGCGGTGGTGGCGCCCAGGCGCTTGCCGTTCATCAGCACCAGGGTGCGCTGCGCGCCCAGGTTGCGGATGTCGACGTAGTAGCCGCCCACGTTTTCGCCGGAGGACAGCGAATCCGAACGCGAGATGGCCGGGGAGCCGGCCGAGGTCAGGTTGTTCAGCACGTCAGCGACGTTCGAGAAACCCTGCTTTTCCAGGGCTTCGCGGGTCATCGTCAGGATCGGCTGCTGCGTCTCCATGTTGGCGCCGCGGATGCGCGAGCCGGTGACCGAGATGCGGTCGAGGTCAGTGGTGCCGGAGGCAGCTTCCTGCGCCGAGGCAAAGCTCGGCGCCAGCGCCAGCGCAATGCCGGCGGGCAGAAGGCCCAGCCGCACTGCGGGAGTACGAAAATTCATTTATCTCTCCGAGGTACGTTAGTAGCGTGTTAAAACGCCTCGGAAAGTTACGACTGCGTTACGGTTAATTATTTGCGGGATGCCACCGGAGACTTTGCCGACTTTGGCGACAGCATTCCCACGCTCTCGCGGAAGCCTGACGCAGACTGCCCGTAACGCGCGCGAAACGCCCGTGCGAAGCTGCAGCAGTTGTCAAATCCACTCGCGGCCGCCACTTCGCCGATCATCATGTCGGTATCACGCAGCAGGTCGGCCGCACGCTCCAGGCGCAGGCGCGCCGACAGCGACTGCGGGCTTTCCTCGTACAGGCTCTGGAAGGTCTTGGACAGGTACCAACTGGAGAAGTTGGTCAGCTCGGCCAGTTCGCCGATGCGCACCACGCGGTGACTGTTGCCCTCCAGGAACAGGCGCGCACGCTGCATGCGGCCGAACACCTGGCGCTTGCGCACGCGCGAGCGGCCCGGGCAACGCTGCACGCCGGTGGCCAGCACGCGCTGCAGCGAGGCCAGGTGCAGCAGCACCGGGCGCAGGGACTGGGCCGGCTGGCCGCTGGCCAGCGCGTCGCGCCACAGGCGCAGGGCCACGCGGACTTCGCTGCGGCTCATGCTGCCGCGGCCGGCGTACAGGCTGCAGTCGTCCAGCTGGCCCAGCGCGCGCAGCGCATCCGGGGTCAGGCTCAGCCCGATGCACAGCCCGTCGCGACCGGCCTGGATCATCGGCCGGGATTCCTTCTCGAAGGCGATCCACTCGCGCTGGCGCAGGCGGAAGCGGCCTTCCTTGGATTCCACCCAGGCGCTGCCACGCAGCTGCATCCACACGGTGAAGGTGGTGCCGGCGGTCTGCAGGCTGCCGAGCCGGGCCACGCCCAGACAGGTGGGCAGCGCGCCGTCGTCGACGATCTTGTCCAGGGAAAGCGATTGGCCGCGATCGGCCAGGGAGAGCTGACGCATGACTGCACCGTGTTTGCCGTTACTGGGCAAACGTTTTGCCAAATCAGGCCGGCGCGGTCAGGAAGGTTCAACGAGATTCATCCGAATTCGACACGAGGCCGACACGAAGGAATCACGAAGACTATTTTCCCTTTGGCAACAAGGCGTTGGAGATGGCGGAAAACACCGGGGCAGGCGCATCGGGCAGCGTCATCACGCCGATATCGGCGCCATCGGCGACCGCCAGGGCCACGTACAGGGCGCTGCCATCGCGCTGCGCACTGAAGCCGTTGCCGGCGCTCAGGCGCTCGCCGTCCAGGCAGTACTCGACACCCGGCGCGCCGGCCGTGATGCGCGAGAACAGCGTGGCGCAATCGGCGCGGTTGGACAGGTAATCGACGCTGCCATGGGGGGCCACGGTCCAGGTGCGGTAGCGCCAGCGCGATGGCCGGTCATCGCTGACCTGCTGGATGCTGTCGGCAGTGAGCTGCGCATCGGCCGACCACAGCCCGCCCGCCGACAGCCGGGTGAACAGCACGCGCCGGGTGGAGGGATCGAAGCGCGCCTGCGAGACCCCGTCGATGCTGCCCAGCAGTTTCCACGGCGTACTGCGGCGGTCGAACAGGGACAGCCGCATGCGCTCGTGCTCGTCGCGATCGACCACCAGCAGGTGCTGGGCATCGGCGGCATACAGCGCCTGCAGCGGTTGCGCGACCGGCACCGGCAGCGCCACCACCTGTTCGTCGCGCGGGGACACTTCATAGATGATCGGATTGGCCTGCGCATCGCGGCCGGACACCAGCAGATGGGTGCTGTCCGGCGACCAGTCGGCGGCCTGCCGGGTCTCCGGGCGCAATCCCTCGACCGGGCGCAGCGATTCCGGGCGGCCCAGGTCGGCCCACCACAGGCCGTAGTTGCCGGAGCGGTCGGAGGTGAACACCAGTTGCCGGCCGTCGGGCGCGAGCATGGGCTGGCCATCGCGGCCGTTGGAGGCGAACAGGCGCTCGGGCTGGCCCGGCCGGCCGTCGGTGAGCGGCACGCGGAACAGGCCGAACTGGGCCTTGCGGTGGACGAAGGCGAGCATTTCGCTGTTGCGCGCCACTGCCGGCGACTGCGCATCGTCGATGCCGACATCGCGCAGCGTGCGGGTCTCCACGTCCAGCTCGTACAACCGCGATTCGCTGTCCACGCGCCGGCCGAACACGATGTGGCGGCTGTCGCTGCGCCACGCCCAGCCACGGATCTCGGCCGAATCGTCGGTGAGCTGCTCGGGCACCCCGCCGGCGGCAGGCAGGCGCCAGAGGTCGCCGATCTGCGGGTTGCGCACGAACACGATCCAGCGTCCGTCCGGCGAGTAGCGCGGGGCGTAGTCGAAGCTGTCCTCGGCGACCTGGTAGTCCAGTGGCGTCCAGCGCCCGCTGGCGATATCCAGCACGCGGATGCCACGGTGAGCGAAGCGGCCGGCCAGCGAGCCGAACACCAGCCCACGGCCATCCGGGGTCCAGTCGAAGCTGAGCAGTTCGGTGCCGTCGCAGCGGGTGACGTGGCGCACCGCGCCGCCGGTGGCACTGGCGATCAGCACCTCGCAGCCGGCATCGGGACCGAAGCGCGCAAAGGCGATCTCGCGCCCGTTCGGCGACCAGTTCGGAAAGCGGTCCGAGTAGCCGTCCGGCGTATCGGCAAGCAGCCGCGCGGGGGCGTTGCCGGAGGTCTGCACCTTGATCGTGCTGCCCTGGCGTGCGCTGCTGTCGGCCTCGTAGGCCACCTGCGAGCCATCCGGGGAAAGCGTGGGATAGGTCTCGAAGCCGGCGGTGGCGGTGATCAGTCGATACGGCCGCTGCGGGCTGCCGACCACGCGGCTGCCATCCTCGAGCACGCCGCTGCCGGCGGAGGCCGGCGCAGGCCGTTGCAGGAGCAGCGCGGTCATCACCAACAGCGCGATCAGCATGGCGATGCCCAGCGCGAGCAGCACGTAGCGCCGCATCCGTCGCCAGCGACTGCGCGGCGACGAGGCGACGCCATCGTCCGCGCCCGGCGCACTCGAAAGCACCGCGTCGGCGGAACTTTCGAGTGCGTCCGGCGCGGGCGCCGCGACGGCATCCTGCACGGTGACGGGCACGAGCAGGCGATAACCGGTCTTGGCGATGGTCTCGATGTACGGCGTGCCGGTGACATCGTCACTGCTGAACGCCTTGCGCAACTGGGTGACGGCCTGGGTGAGCACATCGTTGGTCGGCAGCGTATCGGGCCACACCTCGGCGAACAGTTCATCGCGGGTGACCACCGCCCCCGGCGAGCGCATCAACGCCTTCAGCACGCCCAATGCCTTGGGCGTCAGCCGACGTGGACGGCGCGCGCCCGGCACGCTGACCTCACGGGAGGACAACGTCACGGTGCAATCGCCGATCCTGATCACATCGACTGGGGGAGACTCGCTAGTGGGGCTGATCATTCCGGTGCTACGAGTGAATGCAGAACAACAGGAACGCAGCATCCATCGCAACCGAACACCGATCGAACGAACCGCCAGATTCCGCACATGCCATCAGCGCAAACCGCAAAAAAACTGAAGCGCGCGAATACTAGCCTATGCCGGTTAACTGCGCCTGTGCGCGTGGACAACATCAGGCTCTCTCTCGCCGACGAATTCACATAAATCGCTTCAGTATTCGCGCCTTCGGGCGCGACTTTTTTATCTGCGATTCAGTTTCGTCCACGCCGAAGCATGGTCAATCCGACCAGCCTGGAAACCACCAAAGCCACGTACATCACGCCTGCAAACTGCTCCAGCATGACCAGTGCCCGGGCCTGTGGATGCACCGGCACGACATCGCTCAAACCGACCCCGGACAGCAAGCTGAAGCTGAGATAAAGCAGCTCCATCCAGGTCCGCAATTCGGTTTCGCTGGTGGCCAGGAAACTGCCCGGGTACCACTGTTGGCAAACCGAGAAGGCGAACGCGAATGCCCAGGCGAGCAGGGTGAATGTCGCCCCGGCCGCAAACAGCTCGTCGCGGGTGACCTTGTGGTCCTGCAGCATGTAGGCGGTGAGGCTGCCGGCGGTATAGAAGTACAGCAGGCACTCCAGCAGTTGCGCGGTGGTGGTGAGTGCGGGCCGGCCCAACAGAGCGCCGCTGATGGAGAACACCACCGAGGGAATCGCGAGCAGCAACGCCAGCCACATGCCCAGCGGGCTGCGCCGCACCACCCACAACGCCAGGCCGAGCACGGCAATGCCGAACGCGCCGAACACCGCGCGGCTGGCCCCGGCCTCGTCCATCGCCGGGTACAGCAGCACGCCCAGCAACTGGACACCGAGCAGCCAGGCCGACGGGTGCCGGCGGGCGATGGCCAGCCATTTGGTGGTGCGTGCGATGGCCATGCCAGATCCCTTCCCTGCCCCGGTTGCCGCCGAGCTTAGCGCGTTGCCCGCGGTGGTCGCATGAGCGTGCCGGGACGGCGAGCGCGCCGCCCCGGCACGGGCCATCACGCCTGTCGGTACACGTCCGCGCCCAACGCGCGGAACTCCGCCGATTTGCCGGCCATTCCGTCCTGCAGCGCGTCCTGTTCGCCCAGGCCATGCTCGGCGGCATAGTCGCGCACGTCCTGGGAGATCTTCATCGAACAGAAGTGCGGGCCGCACATCGAACAGAAGTGCGCCAGCTTGTGCGCGTCCTTGGGCAGGGTCTCGTCGTGGAACTCCTTGGCCTTCTCCGGATCCAGGCCGAGGTGGAACTGGTCCTCCCAGCGGAACTCGAAGCGCGCCTTGCTCAGCGCGTTGTCGCGCACCTGCGCGCCCGGATGGCCCTTGGCCAGGTCGGCGGCATGCGCGGCGATGCGGTAGGCCATGATGCCGTCGCGCACGTCCTGGCGGTTGGGCAGTCCCAGGTGTTCCTTCGGGGTGACATAGCAGAGCATCGCGGTGCCGTACCAGCCGATCATCGCCGCGCCGATCGCGCTGGTGATGTGGTCGTAGCCAGGCGCGATGTCGGTGGTGAGCGGGCCGAGCGTGTAGAACGGCGCTTCACCGCACTCGCGCAGCTGCTTGTCCATGTTTTCCTTGATCAGCTGCATCGGCACGTGGCCGGGGCCCTCGATCATGGTCTGCACGTCGTGCCTCCACGCCACCTTGGTCAATTCACCGAGGGTTTCCAGCTCGCCGAACTGCGCTGCGTCGTTGGCGTCGGCGATGCAGCCCGGGCGCAGGCCATCGCCCAGCGAGAAGGTCACGTCGTAGGCCTTCATGATCTCGCAGATATCCTCGAAGTGCGTGTAGAGGAAATTCTCCTTGTGGTGGGCCAGGCACCACTTGGCCATGATCGAGCCCCCGCGCGAGACGATGCCCGTCACCCGTCGGGCGGTGAGCGGGACGTAGCGCAGCAGCACCCCGGCGTGGATGGTGAAGTAGTCCACGCCCTGCTCGGCCTGCTCGATCAGGGTGTCGCGGAAGATCGGCCAGCTCAGGTCTTCGGCACGCCCATCCACCTTCTCCAGCGCCTGGTAGATCGGCACCGTGCCGATGGCGACCGGCGAGTTGCGGATGATCCACTCGCGCGTTTCATGGATGTGCTTGCCGGTGGACAGGTCCATCACGGTGTCACCGCCCCAGCGGATCGCCCACACCAGCTTTTCCACCTCCTCGGCGATGCCCGAGGACACCGCGCTGTTGCCGATGTTGGCGTTGATCTTGGTGAGGAAGTTGCGGCCGATGATCATCGGCTCGCTTTCGGGGTGGTTGATGTTGTTGGGCAGCACGGCACGACCACGGGCGATCTCGTCGCGGACGAACGCCGGGGTGATCAGCGCCGGGATCGAGGCGCCGAACGCCTCGCCCGGATGCTGCCGCAGCAGCGCCGCCTCGCGGACCGCCTCCAGCCGCTGGTTCTCGCGGATGGCGACGAACTCCATCTCCGGGGTGATGATGCCGCGGCGCGCGTAGTGCATCTGGGTGACGTTGGCGCCGGCCAGCGCGCGACGCGGCTGGGTGCGCGACGGGAAGCGCACCGCATCCAGGCGCGCGTCGAGCGCGCGCGAACGCCCGAACGCGGAGCTCAAGCGGGCCAGCGGCTCGGTATCGCCGCGCTCGGCCACCCAGCCTGCGCGCAACGCCGGCAGCCCGGCGGCAAGGTCGATGGCGGCCTGCGGGTCGGTGTACGGGCCGGAGGTGTCGTACACGGTGACCGGTGCGTTCTCTTCGCCGCCGAACAGCGTCGGGGTGCGGGTCAGCACGATCTCGCGCATGGGGACCTGCACGTCGCTGCGCGATCCGGGCACGTGGATCTTGCGCGACCCCGGGATCGGCCGGGTGACCGACGTGGAGAGTTGCTGGGCTTGCTGCTGCAAGGTGGGGTGCGGTGCGTTCATCTGGCTTCGTCCTGGATCGGTTTCCGCACGGGACGTGGCGGAAGGGACGAAGCGGCGGCGCACGGCGGACGCATCACGGGCCGCCGTCGGACGGGGGCCCGATGGCGCAATGCGTCACCTGTTGCGAAGCATCCCTACGCCGGTGTCAACCGGATCAGGTTCGAAGGGACTATCTCAACCGTGGCCGTTGGGCCGCGGTACCCCCGCTTCGGGGCGAATTAGACCACAACGCCGACGCGATTGGCGCATCCCCGACGAGCGCCTCGGCGGCGCCGGTTTGAACGTGAACAATGCGCTGACAGTGCATGGCCTAGAATGCTGCGGCGCGGCAGGGCCTCTCCCGTCCGCAGCGGAGTTCCGCATCGCCCGGCATCGACCGGCTTGAATCGCCCCAGCGGGTGTTGTCGCGCTGGAGACGGCAGGCATTGGCTCGCCTCATTCGTACGGAGAAACTCCCCGCATGGTGTTTCGCATTTCCATCGCACTGATCGTCATCCTGGTGCTGATCGCCGGCCTCGCGCCCGGCCCCTTCAACGACGTGGTGCAGAGTGGCCTGGGCCACATCATCCGCAGCACCGGCTGGCTGTACCTGCTGGTGGTGTTCATCACCCTGTCGTTCCTGATGTACCTGGCCTTCGGCCGCCTGGGTTCGCTGCGCATCGGCGGCGAGGATGCCGAGCCGGACTTCTCCAACGCGAGCTGGATGTCGATGCTGTTTGCCGCGGGCATGGGCATCGGCCTGGTGTTCTGGGGGGCCGCCGAACCGATCTCGCACTTCATCAAGCCGCCGGAAGGATTGGCGCCGCAGAGCATGGAGGCCGCCCGTGCCTCGATGCGCTACGCGTTCTTCCACTGGGGCCTGCATCCGTGGGCGATCTATGCGCTGATCGGGCTGGCGATGGCCTGGTTCCAGTTCAACCGCAACGGCCGCGGCTTGATCAGCGACCTGCTGCAGCCGCTGATCGGCGCCCACCACCGTGGCTGGATCGGCACGGTGGTCAACGTGGCGGCCGTGGTGGCAACGGCCATCGGCGTGGCCACCACGCTGGGCTTCGGCACGATCCAGATCGCCGCGGGGCTGCAGCGGGTGTTCGGCATCCGCGATTCGATCCCGGTGCAGCTGACCATCATCGCGGTCGCCTTCGTGCTGTACATGGCTTCCACCACCAGCGGGGTCAACCGTGGCATCAAGTGGCTGTCCAATTTCAACCTCGGCCTGGCTGCGCTGCTGCTGGCCCTGGTGCTGGTGCTGGGGCCCACCGGCTTCATCTTCGATACGTTCACCACCACCATCGGCTCGTACCTCAATTCGCTGGTGACGATGAGCCTGCGCATGTCGCCGTTCTCCGGCAGTACGTGGGTGGCCGACTGGACGATCTTCTACTGGGCGTGGTGGATCGCATGGGCGCCGTTCGTGGGCTCGTTCATTGCGCGGGTCTCGCGCGGGCGCAGCATCCGCGAGTTCGTGCTGGGCGTGGTGATCGCGCCGAGCGTGCTGGGCTTCCTGTGGTTCTCGGTGTTTGGCGGGACCGCGCTGTGGTCGCAGATCTTCGGGCACGTGGACCTGGCCCAGGCGCTGGGCAACGGCTACGAGACGGTGCTGTTCACCATGTTCGACAGCCTGCCGATGCCGACGGTGCTGTCGGTGATCGCGCTGGTGCTGCTGATGATCTTCTTCGTGACCTCGGCCGATTCGGCGGTGCTGGTGCTGGCGACGATGTCCACCGAGGAAGCCGGCGATCCGCCGCTGGCACGGCGCATGGTGTGGGGCGTGGCGATCGCGCTGATCGCCGGGGTGTTGCTGCTGGCCGGCGGCCTGACCGCGCTGCAGGGCATGATCACGATCGCGGCGCTGCCGTTTGCGCTGCTGATGCTGCTGGTGATGTGGTCGCTGTACCGGGTACTCGATACCGAGTACGCCCTGCAGCGCCGCCGCGCCCAGCGGGCGCGACGGATGATGGACGAGTGGATCGAGCGCGAGATCGCCGCGCAGGAAGAAACGCGCGACGAGGCGGCGCGGGCACCTTAGTGGTGTGGCCGTGAGGCCCGTGCGTGGGGCGTGGCGGGAGAGCAGCCGAGCGTGGCTCGGCTCTACCTGGGATGGGTCGCGATTGTCGGGGTTGAGGGTGATGCTGCGTGGGCGTTTCGCGATCCCGTGCACCCTGCCCTCGGACACGTGGCTGGGCGGTTGGGGAGAGCAGCCGAGCGTGGCTCGGCTCTACCTGGGATGGGTCGCGATTGTCGGGGTTGGGGGTGATGGTGGGTGGGCGTTTCGTGAACCCGTGCACCCTGCCCTCGGACACATGGATGGGCGGTTGGGCGAGCAGCCGAGCGTGGCTCGGCTCTACCTGGGAGGGGTCGCGATTGTCGGGGTGGGGGTGATGGTGCGTGGGCGTTTCGCGATCCCGTGCACCCCGGCCTTGGGGACATGGCTGGGCGGTTGGGGAGAGCAGCCGAGCGTGGCTCGGCTCTACCTGGGATGGGTTGCGATTGTCGGGGTTGGGGGGTGATGGTGCGTGGGCGTTTCGCGACCTTTATGGGTGACGGCCGGTGGGCTGGGGTTGACGTTGCACTGGTAGTGCCGAGCCATGCTCGGCAGCAACATTCCTCAGCCATCGGTCCCCATGACAATGAGCGCGGAAGGCGCAGCCACGCATGGCGTGGCTCCCCCTCGCGTGGTCAGTACCCCGCCGCCTGCCCATCCTTGCGGCTCTCCGATGCGCCGTAATACACGCCGGTGTCGGGGTCGCGCAGGATCGCCTGGTAGCCGCCGTACGGGCCGTCGGCGAATACCACCCGGTGGCCCTTGCGCATCAGTGCGCGCACCGTCTCGTACGGGAAGCCGGTTTCCAGGTTGACCTCGCCGCCGTCGCTCATCGCGGTGGCCTGCCCGGTCGGTTCGGTCGAGCCCTCGTGCTGGATGCGCGGTGCGTCGCCGGCCTCCTGCAGGTTCATCCCGAAGTCGACCATGTTCATCACGATCTGCGCGTGGCCCTGCGGCTGCATCGCCCCGCCCATCACGCCGAAGCTCATCCAGGGCTTGCCGCCCTTGGTCACGAAGCCCGGGATGATGGTCTGGAACGGGCGCTTGCCCGGCGCATAGCCGTTGGGATGGTCCTTGCGTAGCACGAACATCTCGCCGCGATCCTGCAGGATGAAGCCCAGCCCCGGCGGGGCCATGCCGCTGCCCATGCCGCGGTAGTTGGACTGGATCAGCGACACCATCATGCCGTCCGCGTCGGCCACGGTCATGTAGATCGTGTCGCCCTCCTCCAGCTGCCTGGGCGTGCCGGGCTGCACTTCGCGCAGGGCCTTGTCCATCGAGATCAGCGCGCGACGCTCGGCGGCGTAGCCCTTGGACACCAGCTTGGCCACCGGCGCCGGCTGGAACGCCGGGTCGGTGTAGAAGCGGGCGCGGTCGGCGAAGGCCAGCTTCTTGGCCTCCACAAACAGGTGCACATGCTCGGGTGAGCCAAAGGCGATCTTCGAGAAGTCGTAACCCTCCAGCACGTTGAGGATCTGCAGCGCGGCGATGCCCTGGCTGTTGGGCGGCAGTTCCCATACGTCATAGCCGCGGTAATTGCTGCTCACCGGCTCGACCCACTCGCCGTGGTGGCTGGCCATGTCCTCGTAGCTGAGGTAGCCGCCATTGGCCTTGAAGTAGCTGCCGATGGTGCGGGCGATATCGCCCTTGTAGAACGCGTCGCGGCCGCCTCGGGCGATCTGCTCCAGGGTGTTGGCCAGGTTCGGGTTCTTCCACAGCTCGCCCTTGCGCGGCGCATGCCCGTTGACGGTGAACTGTTCCTTGAAGCCGGGGTACTGCGACAGCTTGGGCACCGAGCGGTCCCAGTAGTAGGCGATCACTTCGGCGATCGGGTGGCCCTCGCGCGCGTAGCGGATGGCGGGGGCCAGGTTGTCGGCCATCGGCTTGCGGCCGAAGCGCTCATGCAGCGCGAACCAGCCATCCACCGCGCCGGGCACCGAGACCGGTAGCGGACCGGTGGCCGGGATCTCCTTCAGCCCGCGGCGCTGGAACTCGGCCAGGGTCAGCGACTTCGGCGACCGGCCCGAGCCGTTGTAGCCGTAGAGCTTTTGTGTCTTCGGGTCCCACACGATGGCGAACAGGTCGCCGCCGACGCCATTGCCGGTGGGCTCCATCAACCCCAGCGCGGCGTTGGCCGCGATCGCCGCGTCCACGGCCGAGCCGCCGCCCTTCATCACGTCCAGCGCGATCTGGGTGGCCAGCGGTTGGGAGGTGGCCGCCATCGCGTGCGGGGCGATCACTTCCGAGCGGGTGGCGAAGGTGTGGCCGGTGATGCGGTCGGCGGCGATGCCGGCAATGGGGAGGGCACACAGCACGGCGGCGGCAAGCAGGCCGCGGGCAAGACGTCGGGGCACGGAAGGTTCCTGGAGGGGTGGTAGCCCCACCGATAGTGGCGGCAGTGGCCCGTCCATGGCATCCGACAATGGTCATGCTGCCGCTCGGGAAACGGACCGGAATCCGCGCAGAAGCGGCCCTGAAAATAGTGAATTCCGGTTCACCACAACGCTTTCAGCCGCAACCATCCTTGTGCGGCGGGCCTTTGCGCTGGATGCAGGCGAAACCGTTGGAAATGTGCCGGCAAAGGTTGACAGCGCCAAAACCGCTGTGGTTTTCTCGATCTCATGTTGCAGCGCACAGCCACCCGCGAATCCATCCAGCACGCCGACACCGGCGGGGCCTCGATCCGTTCGCTTCTCGTCCTCGTACTTATTACCCAACCAACAGGTGCGGGACGGACCGGCGTGTAAGCAAGACTGCCAGGTATCCATCAAAACCCGCACCCACCCAGGTGCGGGTTTTTTCGTTTCAGAGCCCCTCGATTCCTCCCCTCCCCCTTTTCGACTGCCCTTGCCGCCATGACCCGCCAGCCCGCCAGCACCGCTTCCACGCCCACCGCCTGCCCGGCGGCGGCGTGCGTTGGTGGCATGGCGCGCGCCACCCCTTCCCCTGACTGGCCGACGTGTCCCTGACCGTCGGCCATTTTTTTCTTTCCGCCAAAGGATCTCCCCCATGAGCACCAACGACCTGCCCCAGATCAAGATCGCTGTTGTCGGCTACGGCAGCCAGGGCCGCGCGCACGCGCTGAACCTGCGCGAATCCGGCTTCGACGTCGTCATCGGGCTGCGCCCGGGCGGTCCCACCGAGGTCAAGGCACAGGCCGACGGCTTCACCGTCAAGGCCCCGGCCGAGGCGGTCAAGGAGGCCGACCTGGTGGCCGTGCTGACCCCGGACATGGTGCAGAAGAAGCTCTACGAGGACGTGCTCGCCCCCAACATGAAACAGGGCGCGGTGCTGTTGTTCGCGCATGGCTTGAACGTGCATTTCGACATGATCAAGCCGCGCGACGACCTGGACGTGGTGCTGGTCGCGCCGAAGGGCCCGGGTGCACTGGTGCGCCGTGAGTACGAGATCGGCCGCGGCGTGCCGTGCATCTGGGCGGTCTACCAGGACAGGAGCGGCAAGGCCGCCGAGTACGCGCTGGCCTACGCCACCGGCCTGGGCGGCGCACGCGCCAACCTGATCCAGACCACCTTCAAGGAAGAGACCGAGACCGATCTGTTCGGCGAGCAGGCGGTGCTGTGCGGCGGCGCCTCGGCGCTGGTCCAGGCCGGTTTCGAAACGCTGGTGGAAGCCGGTTACCAGCCGGAAATCGCCTACTACGAAGTGCTGCACGAACTGAAGCTGATCGTGGACCTGTTCTACGAAGGCGGCATCACCCGCATGCTGGAGTTCATCTCCGAAACCGCGCAGTACGGCGACTACGTCAGCGGCCCGCGCGTCATCGACGCCGGTACCAAGGCGCGCATGAAGGACGTGCTGACCGACATCCAGAACGGCACCTTCACCAAGAACTGGGTGGCCGAGTACGAAGCGGGCCTGCCCAACTACACCAAGTTCAAGCAGGCCGACCTGGAGCATCCGATCGAAAAGGTAGGCAAGGAACTGCGCGCCAAGATGGTCTGGTTGCAAAGTCAAGCCGCGTAACCGCGCGGCTCCCCCACCCGCTTTCGTAAAGGTCACCGCATGAACACCTCCGCACACAGCACCGCGCCCCGCAACGGCGCACGCTGGTTGACGCAGGCCCTGGAAGCCGAGGGCGTGCATACGCTGTTCGGCTACCCCGGCGGCACTATCATGCCGTTCTACGACGCCCTGGTGGATTCGGGGCTGAAGCACATCCTGGTCCGCCACGAACAAGGCGCGGCACTGGCCGCCAACGGTTATGCCCGTGCCAGCGGCCAGGTCGGCGTCTGTGTCGCCACCTCCGGCCCGGGCGCCTCCAACCTGGTCACCGGCATCGCCGATGCGATGCTGGATTCGGTGCCGATGGTCTGCATCACCGGCCAGGTCGCCACCCCGCTGCTGGGCACCGACGCGTTCCAGGAACTGGACGTATTCGGGCTGACCATGCCGATCGTCAAGCACAGCTGGCTGGTGCGCTCGGTGGACGACCTGCCGCGCGTGGTCCGTGAAGCATTCCGCATTGCGCGCGAAGGCCGCCCCGGTCCGGTCCTGATCGACCTGCCCAAGGACGTGCAGATCGCCGATGCCTCGCACCTGCCAGAGCACACCCCGGCCACGGTGAGCCCGCCGCCGGCACCGCAGGACGACGCAGTGGCGCAGGCCATTGCCGCGATCGCCGCCGCCGAGAAGCCGGTGGTCTACGCCGGCGGTGGCGTGGCGCTGGGCGACGCGGTGGAGGACTTCCGCGCGTTCGTCGAGGCCAGCGCCATCCCCACCGTGCTGACCCTGCGTGGGCTGGGCGCGCTGCCGCCACAGCACCCGCACTACCTGGGCATGCTGGGCATGCACGGCACCCGCGCGGCCAACATGGCCGTGCAGGAGAGCGATCTGCTGGTGGTGGTGGGCGCGCGCTTCGACGACCGCGCCACCGGCAAGTTGAACGAGTTCGCCCCGTTCGCGCGGGTCATCCACATCGACGCCGATGCGTATGAGATCTCCAAGCTGCGCAGTGCCGACATCGCCGTGCCGGGCAACGTGGGCGGCGCGCTGCGTGCGCTGACCGCCGCTGCCACCGCGCCGGCCTCGCAGGAGGCGTGGCGCAAGCGGTGCGGCACCCATCGCGAGCGGTTCGCCGCGCGCTACGACGCCCCGGGCAAGCACATCTACGCCCCGGCGCTGCTGAAGCGCCTGAGCGAGCTGGCCCCGAGCGATGCGATCATTGCCTGCGACGTGGGCCAGCACCAGATGTGGGTGGCCCAGCACTGCCGCTTCAACCACCCGCGCAACCACCTGACCAGCGGCGCGCTGGGCACCATGGGCTTCGGTCTGCCGGCGGCGATGGGTGCGCAGTTCGCCTGCCCAGACCGCACCGTGGTGCTGGTGTCCGGCGATGGCAGCTTCATGATGAACGTGCAGGAGCTGGCCACCATCGCCCGCTGCCGCCTGCCGGTGAAGATCGTGCTGCTGGACAACAGTTCGCTGGGCATGGTGCGCCAGTGGCAGGAACTGTTCTTCGCCGAGCGTTACAGCGAGATCGACCTGTCCGACAACCCGGACTTCGCCGCGCTGGCCCAGGTGTTCGGCATTCCCGCCACCCGCATCGAGGCCCGCGACGACGTCGAGGGCGGCCTGGCCGCGCTGCTGGCCCAGCCGGGCCCGGCGCTGCTGCACGTGGCCATCGATGCCCGCGCCAACGTGTGGCCGCTGGTGCCGCCCAACAACGCCAACAGCACCATGCTGGAAAGCAATCCAGCCCATCAGTCCCAGGAGTTCCCCAATGCAATACCGGCTTGACCTGGTGCTGGTTCCCGCCGAGGGCGCGCTGCTGCGCGTGATCGGCATGGCCGAACGCCGCGGCTTCGCGCCGCGCGCGATCGCCGGTGCGCCCAACGCGGCCGACAACGGCCGCTGGCACCTGCAGATGGTGGTGGACAGCAGCCGTCCGCCGGAGACCCTGTGCCGCCAGATCGAGAAGATCTACGACTGTGTTTCGGTGCGCATCAGCGCGCTGGAACCCGGTACCGGAGTATCGGTATGAACGCCCGCACCGTTTCCACGGTGCCGGTACGGAGGTCTCTTCTCGAAGCACGGGGATGTACACGTGGTGCGCGCGCAGGATGCATGGCGTCCCACCGCGCAGCACAGGGATGTGCACGTGGTGCGCGTGCAGGATACATGGCGTCGCACCGCGCTGGGGCGTCGTGGCACCGCGCAGCGCATGCCGGCGATCACCGTGGCCGGGGGCGAAATGCCCACTAGCGGTGCCCCGCAGGAACCGGACGTAGGCGAGGTAAGCGTCGCCGACGTGCTGGCCGCGCAGGCGCGGCTGCGTCGCTATCTGCCACCCACCCCGCTGCATTACGCCGAGCGCTTCGGCGTGTGGCTGAAGCTGGAGAACCTGCAGCGCACCGGCTCGTACAAGGTGCGCGGCGCGTTGAACGCGCTGCTGGCCGGGCGCGAGCGCGGTGACGACCGCCCGGTGATCTGCGCCTCGGCCGGCAACCACGCCCAGGGCGTGGCCTGGGCAGCGTATCGCCTGGACATCCCGGCGATCACGGTGATGCCGCACGGCGCACCGGCCACCAAGATCGCGGGCGTGGCCCACTGGGGCGCCACCGTGCGCCAGCACGGCACCAGCTACGACGAGGCGTACGCCTTCGCGCGTGCGCTGGCCGACCAGCACGGCTACCGGTTCCTGTCCGCATTCGACGACCCCGACGTGATCGCCGGGCAAGGCACGCTGGGCATCGAGCTGGCGCCGCATGCGCCGGACGTGGTGATCGTGCCGATCGGCGGCGGTGGCCTGGCCTCCGGCGTGGCGCTGGCGCTGAAATCGCAGGGCGTGCGCATCGTCGGCGCCCAGGTCGAGGGCGTCGATTCGATGGCCCGCGCGATCCGCGGTGATGTCCGCGAAATCGCCCCGGTGGCCACGCTGGCCGACGGGGTCAAGGTCAAGATCCCCGGCTTCCTGACCCGCAAGCTGTGCAGCGCGCTGCTGGACGATGTGGTGATCGTGCGCGAAGCCGAGCTGCGCGAGACCCTGGTGCGGCTGGCGCTGGAAGAACATGTCATCGCCGAGGGCGCCGGTGCCCTGGCCCTGGCAGCCGGGCGCCGCGTGGCCGGCAAGCGCAAGTGCGCGGTGGTCAGCGGCGGCAACATCGACGCGATGGTGCTGGCGCAGTTGCTGGCCGACATCCGCCCTCGCCCGCCGCGCAAACCCCGCCGCCGCGCCAGCGAGCGAACGCGACTATCCCTGCCGACCGCGCTCGCCCCACCCAAGATTCCCGCTGCTTCCCCTTCCTTTGTGACCCCATCCGACATCGCTGTCGAGGAGACCTCCTGGTGACCACGCCCAACTCCCCCCGCATTAGAATTTTCGACACCACCCTGCGTGACGGCGAGCAATCGCCCGGCTGCAGCATGAGCCCGCAGCAGAAACTGGTGATGGCCCGTGCGCTGGACGAGCTGGGCGTGGACATCATCGAAACCGGCTTCCCGGCCAGCTCGCAGTCCGACCGCGAAGCGATGGCGATGATCGGCCGCGAAGTGCGCCGGCCGACGCTGGCGGTGCTGTCGCGCTGCCTGGCCGCCGATATCGAAACCTCGGCCAAGGCCCTGGAGGCCGCGGCCAACGCACGCCTGCACGTGTTCCTGTCCACCAGCCCGCTGCACCGCGAGCACAAGCTGCGGATGAGCCGCGAGCAGGTACTGGAATCGGTGCACAAGCACGTCAGCCTGGCGCGCAGCTACATCGATGACGTGGAGTTTTCCGCCGAGGACGCCACCCGCACCGAGGAAGACTTCCTGATCGAGGTGGCGCGCGTGGCCGTGGCCGCCGGCGCCACCACCATCAACCTGCCCGACACGGTCGGCTTCACCACCCCCGAAGAGATCCGCGGCATGTTCCAGCGCGTCATCGCCGGGGTGCCCGACAGCGACCGCATCATCTTCAGTGCCCATTGCCACAACGACCTGGGCCTGGCCGTGGCCAACTCGCTGGCCGCCATCGAAGGCGGCGCACGCCAGGTGGAATGCACCATCAACGGCATCGGCGAGCGGGCCGGCAACTGCTCGCTGGAAGAGATCGCCATGGTGCTGAAGGTCCGCAATGCCTTCTACGAGGAAGACACCCGCATCAATACCCCGCGCATCGTCTCCACCTCGCAGCTGCTGCAGCGCCTGGTCGGCATGCCGGTACAGCGCAACAAGGCGATCGTCGGTGCCAACGCGTTCGCGCACGAGTCGGGCATCCACCAGCACGGCATGCTGCGCCACCGCGGCACCTACGAAATCATGCGCCCGGAAGACGTGGGCTGGGAGTCCTCGCAGATGGTGCTGGGCCGCCACAGCGGTCGCGCGGCGGTCGAGCAGCGCCTGCGTGCGCTGGGCTTCTGGCTGGACGAGGAAGAACTGAAGCACGTGTTCGAGCAGTTCAAGGCGCTGTGCGAGCAGCAGCGCGTGGTCACCGACGCCGACCTGCAGGTGTTGATGCAGGGCAGCGCCACCCAGAACGGCTACCGCCTGGCCTCGATGACCATCAGTGACGTGGGCAGCCGTGCCAACGCGCTGGTCGAGCTGTCCGACCCGGACGGCAACCGCGTGGCCGAGACCTCGCAGGGCGATGGCCCGGTGGATGCGCTGTTCGGCGCGCTGTCGGCCGCCACCGGCGTGCAGCTGATGCTGGACAGCTACCACGTGCACAGCGTGGGCATCGGCGCCGATGCACGCGGCGAAGCCAACCTGAGCGTGCGCCACGACGGCGTGGAGTACGAAGGCACCGGCACCAGCCGCGACATCATCGAAGCCTCCGCCCTGGCCTGGCTGGACGTGGCCAACCGCCTGCTGCGCCAGCGCAACGCCACCGCCGAACAACCCGCGGCCAGCGCCGCCGCCTGAGGAGTCTGCATGAGCGCCTTCGACAGCCACACCCCCCCCGACGCCGGCCAGCAGTGGAACGCGCACGACTACGCCATCGACGCCGGCTTCGTGCCCGTGCTCGGCGGTGCGGCCGCGCGGCTGCTCGATCCGCAGCGCGGTGAACGCATCCTCGACCTGGGTTGCGGCGACGGCGTGTTGAGCGTCGACCTGGCGCTCAGCGGCGCGCACATCACCGGCGTGGACGCCTCGCCGGAGCTGGTCGGCGGCGCGCGCGCACGTGGCATCGAGGCACATGTCATGGATGCCCATGCCCTGACCTTCACCCGCCAGTTCGATGCGGTGTTCAGCAACGCCGCCCTGCACTGGATGCGCGGTGCCGACCAGGTGATCGCCGGCGTTGCCCGTGCGCTGAAGCCGGGCGGCCGCTTCGTGGCCGAGATGGGCGGGCACGGCAACGTGGTGGCCATCACCAGCGCGCTGCAGGCCGCCCTGTGCAGCAACGGCCACGCGGTGCCGGCGTTCCCGTGGCACTTCCCCACCGCCGACGACTACGCCGAGCGCCTGCGCGCGCACGGCTTCCAGGTGCGTTACATCGAGATGCAGGCCCGTCCCACCGCATTGCCCACCGGCATGCGCGGCTGGCTGCGCACCTTTGCCTCGCCGTTCCTGACCGGCCTGGACGCTACACAGCGCCAGCGCGTCATCGACGACGCGGTCGCGCTGCTCGAGCCCACCCAGTGCGACGCGCGCGGCCAGTGGACCGCCGATTACGTGCGGCTGCGCTTCGATGCGCGCCTGCGCACCGTTTGACCTATCTTTGACACGAACACAGCAAGGCCATTCCATGACCCCAGCTCCCCGCACCCTGTACGACAAACTGTGGGACGCCCACATCGTCGTGCCCGAATCGGACAGCGCGCCCGCCGTGCTGTACATCGACCTGCACCTGATCCACGAAGTGACCTCGCCACAGGCCTTCACCGAACTGCGCGAGCGCGGCCTGGCACCGCGCCGGCCGGATCGGACCAAGGCCACCATGGACCACTCCACCCCGACCCTGCCGGCCGGCCCCGACGGCAAGCTGCCCTACGCCAGCGCCGCCTCCGAAGCCCAGGTGGCCATGCTGGCGCGCAACTGTGCCGAGCACGGCATCGATCTGTTCGACCTGCAGTCGGCCAACCGCGGCATCGTGCACGTGATCGCGCCCGAGCAGGGTTTCACCCAGCCGGGCATGACCATCGTCTGCGGCGACAGCCACACCTCCACCCACGGTGCGTTCGGCGCCCTGGCCTTCGGCATCGGCACCAGCGAAGTGGGCCACGTGCTGGCTACCCAGTGCCTGCTGCAGCGCAAGGCGAAAACCATGGCCATTACGGTCGACGGCGTGCTGCCGGTGGGCGTGGGCGCCAAGGACGTGGTACTGCACATCATCGGCGTGATCGGCGTCAATGGCGGCACCGGCCACGTGCTGGAATTCCGCGGCAGCGCCATCGAGGCGATGGACATGGAGCAGCGCATGACGTTGTGCAACATGTCGATCGAGGCCGGGGCACGCGCCGGCATGGTGGCCCCGGACCAGACCACCTTCGACTGGGTGGCCAACACCCCGCGCGGGCCCAAGGGCGCCGACTTCGACGCCGCCGTGGCGGCCTGGTCGCAGCTGCGCAGCGATGCCGGCGCACGCTTCGATGCCGAGGTCCACATCGAGGCCGCCGACATCCGCCCCACGCTGACCTGGGGCACCCACCCCGGCACCGCCATCGCCGTGGACCAGCCGATCCCGGCGGCCAACGATGCCGCCGACCAGAAGGGCCTGGACTACATGCACTTCCACGCCGGGCAGACCCTGGCCGGCACGCCGGTGGACGTGGTGTTCGTCGGCTCGTGCACCAATGGCCGCCTGAGCGACATGCGCGAAGTGGCGCAGGTGCTGCAGGGCCGCCGCGTCGCCGACGGCGTGCGCATGCTGGTGGTGCCGGGCTCGGAGATCGTCAAGCGGCAGGCCGAGGCCGAAGGCATCCACGCCATCGTGCGTGCCGCCGGGGCCGAGTGGCGCGAGCCGGGCTGCTCGATGTGCATCGCCATGAACGGCGATCTGGTGGCACCCGGCCAGCTGGCGGTGAGCACCAGCAACCGCAACTTCGAAGGCCGCCAGGGCCCGGGCTCGCGCACACTGCTGGCCTCGCCGATGACCGCGGCCTGGGCAGCGGTGAACGGGCGGGTGTCCGATCCGCGTGACCTGTATGCCGCCCAGGAGGTGGCCTGATGAGCGGCTTCCGTACCCTGACCTCGACCAGCGTGGTGCTGCGCGAGACCAATATCGACACCGACCAGATCATCCCGGCGCGGTTCCTGTCCACCACCGAGCGCGCCGGCCTGGGCAAGCACGCCTTCAACGACTGGCGCTGGCAGGCCGACGGCACGCCCAACCCGGGCTTTGCCTTCAACCAGCCGCACAACGCCGGACGCAGCATCCTGCTGGCCGGGCGCAACTTCGGCTGCGGCTCCTCGCGCGAACACGCGCCGTGGGCGCTGACCGACCTGGGCCTGCGCGCGATCGTCAGCAGCGAAATCGCCGACATCTTCCGCGGTAATTCGCTGAAGAACGGGCTGCTGCCGATCGTGCTGGACGAGGCCGACGTGCAGACGCTGATGCAGCGCCCGGACGACACATTGACCATCGACATCGCCGCGCGCGAGCTGCGCACGCCCGATGGCCGCGTCTACCCCTTCCCGCTCGACGGCTTCTCGCAGACCTGCCTGCTGGAGGGCGTGGACCAGTTGGGCTATCTGTTGGGCCGCACGTCTGACATCGAACGTTACGAGAGTGAACATGCACGCTGAGATCGTCGTACTGCCGGGTGACGGCATTGGTCCGGAAGTCGCCGCCGCCGCCGTCGCGGTGCTGGGCGCCGTTGCCGACCGCTTTGGCCACACCTTCAACTTCAGCGAACACGACATCGGGGGCATCGCCATCGACCGCCATGGCGAGCCGCTGCCGGCCGCCACGCTGGACGCCTGCCGCAACGCCCAGGCGATTCTGCTCGGCGCCGTGGGCGGCCCGAAGTGGTCCGACCCGAATGCCACGGTCCGCCCGGAGCAGGGCCTGCTGGCGATCCGCAAGGCGCTGGGCCTGTACGCCAACCTGCGCCCGGTGCGCACCCATGAAGCCGCACTGGACGCGTCGCCGATCAAGGCCGAGCTGCTAAAGGGCGTGGACTTCGTGGTGGTGCGTGAACTGACCGGCGGCATCTATTTCGGCGAGAAGACCCGTACCGCCGATACCGCCAGCGACCTGTGCAGCTACAGCGTGGGCGAGATCGAGCGCGTGCTGCGCAGCGCCTTCCGCCTGGCGCAGACCCGCCGCGGCAAGGTCACGTCGGTGGACAAGGCCAACGTGCTGGAAACCTCGCGCCTGTGGCGTGACGTGGCCGCGCGCATCGGCCGCGACGAGTTCCCGGAGGTTGCGCTGGAGCACCAGCTGGTCGATTCGATGGCCATGCACCTGCTGGCCAAGCCGCGCGAGTACGACGTGATCGTCACCGAGAACATGTTCGGCGACATCCTCACCGACGAAGCCTCGATGCTGGCCGGTTCGCTGGGTCTGCTGCCGTCGGCCTCGCTGGGCGAGCCGGGCGCGGTGGGCATCTACGAGCCGATCCACGGCTCGGCCCCGGACATCGCCGGCAAGGGCATTGCCAACCCCTACGCCACCATCTTCAGCGCCGCGATGCTGCTGCGCCATTCGTTGGGGTTGGAGGACGAAGCCGCCGCGGTGGAAGCGGCCGTGCATGCGGCGCTGGATGCCGGCGTGTTCACTGCAGACCTGGCTGCCAAGGGCCAGGCGGTGAGCACCACGCAGGCCACCGACGCGGTGCTGGCGCGCCTGCGCGGCTGAAAAGCAGCCACGCCCGTAGAGCCGACCGTTGGTCGGCTGCTCTCCGCGCCGGGATTGAGCGCAGCCGACCAACGGTCGGTTCTACGGGATGCCTCGGCGCAGCCGACCAACGGTCGGCTCTACGGGATGTATCGGGCAGCCGACCAACGGTCGGCTCTACTTCAGACCTGGCGGCAAGCACCACGCAGGCCACCGACGCGGTGCTGGCACGCCTGCGCGGCTGAAAGCAGCCACGCCCGTAGAGCCGACCGTTGGTCGGCTGCCCTCCGCGCCGGGATTGAGGGCAGCCGACCAACGGTCGGCTCTACTAGATGCATCGGCGCAGCCGACCAACGGTCGGCTCTACGGGATGTATCGGGCGCAGTCGACCAACGGTCGGCTCTACTTCAGACCTGGCGGCAAGCACCACGCAGGCCACCGACGCGGTCCTGGCACGCCTGCGCGGCTGAAAGCAGCCACGCCCGTAGAGCCGACCGTTGGTCGGCTGCTCTCCGCGCCGGGATTGAGGGCAGCCGACCAACGGTCGGCTCTACGTGATGTATCGGGGCAGCCGACCAACCGTCGGCTCTACGGGATGTATCGGGCAGCCGACCAACGGTCGGCTCTACTTCAGAGCTGGCGGCAAGCACCACGCAGGCCACCGACGCGGTGCTGGCACGCCTGCGCGGCTGAAAAGCGGCCTCGCCTGTAGAGCCGACCGTTGGTCGGCTGCTCTCCGCGCCGGGATTGAGCGCAGCCGACCAGCGGTCGGCTCTACGAGATGCATCGGTGCAGCCGACCAACGGTCGGCTCTACGAGATGCATCGGGCGCAGCCGACCAACGGTCGGCTCTACGGGATGTATCGGGCAGCCGACCAACGGTCGGCTCTACGGGATGCGTCGGGAGAGCCGACCAACGGTGGGCTCTCCCGCCATTGATCACCCCTCGCCGGTCTTCCCTTCATCCGGCTTCACCCGGAACCACGCCGCGTACAGCGCCGGCAGGAACACCAGGGTCAGCACGGTACCGACGATCAACCCGCCCATGATCGAGATCGCCATCGAGCCGTAGAAGGCACTGCGCGACAGCGGGATCATCGCCAGCACCGCGGCCAGCGCGGTCAGCACGATCGGGCGGAAGCGGCGCACGGTGGCGTCGATGATGGCGTGCCATCGGTCGTGCCCGGCGTCGATGTCCTGCTGGATCTGGTCGATCAGGATCACCGAGTTGCGCATGATCATGCCGGCCAGCGCGATGGTGCCCAGCAGCGCCACGAAGCCGAACGGCGCGCGGAACAGCAGCAGGAACAGCGTGGCGCCGATGATGCCCAGCGGCGCGGTGACCAGCACCATCGCCGCACGCGAGAAGCTGCGCAGTTGCAGCATCAGCAGCGTGGCCACCACGATCAGGAACAGCGGCATGCCGGCCTTGATCGAGTTCTGCCCACGTGCCGAATCCTCCACGGTGCCGCCGGTTTCCAGCAGATAGCCCGAGGGCAGCTGCGCGCGGATGCTCTCCAGGGTGGGCAGGATCTGCTGCACCACGTCCAGCGGCTGCATGCCATCGCCGATATCGGCGCGCACGGTCACCGTGGGCAGGCGGTTGCGGTGCCAGATGATGCCGTCTTCGAAGGCGTATTCCAGCCGCGCCACCTGCGACAGCGTCACCGACGTACCGCTGGCGGTGGGGATGGCCAGGCTGCCGAGCATGCCCAGCTGGGCGCGCTCGTTGTCCGGGCCGCGCAGCAGCATCTCGATCTGGCGATTGCCTTCGCGGTACGTACTCACGCTCATGCCCGCCAGCGAGCTGGTCAGGAACTGGCTGACCTGCGCACTGCTCACGCCCAGCGCACGCGCGCGGTCCTGGTCGATCACCAGCCGTACCACCTTGCTCGGCTCGCTCCAGTCCAGGTTGACGTTGATCACGTGCGGGTTCTCGCGCACCTTGGCCTCGACCTGGCGCGCGATCGCCTGCACCTGCGCGATGTGCTCGCCGGACACACGCATCTGCACCGGATAGCCCACCGGCGGCCCATTCTCGAGACGGGTCACGCGCATCTGCACGTCCGGGAACTGCTTGATCACGTCCTTGATCAGCCAGTCGCGCGTGGCTTCACGCGCCTTGGCATCGGCGATGAGCACCACGAACTGCGAGAAGTTGGTGGCCGGCAGCTGCTGGTCCAGCGGCAGGTAGAAACGCGGCGAACCGGTGCCCACGTAGGCCACGTAGTTGCTGATGCCCTCGCGACCCTGCAGCAGCTTCTCCAGCTTGCTGGCCTGGGCCTGGGTGGCGGCCAGCGACGCGCCTTCGGCCAGTTCGATGTCCACCATCAGTTCGGGCCGGGTCGAATCGGGGAAGAACTGCTGCGGCACGAAGCGGAAGATCGCCAGCGAGAAGATGAACAACGCAATCGTGGCGCCGATCACCCACCAGCGATGGCGCAGGCAGGTATCCAGGAAGCCGCGGAAACGCGTGTAGAACGGTCGCTGGTAGGGGTCGTGGTCGTGCGCATGTTGCTTCGGCGCGATCCAGCGCGCGAACGCGGGATGGCGGTCGGCCCACTGCAGGCGCCTGGCACGCCAGCGCCCGGCCAGGCTGGTCGGCTTGGGCAGCTGCGGATTGAACAGGTCCGGCAGCATCTTGTCGCCCAGGTACGGAATGAACAGCACCGCGGCAATCCACGACACCACCAGCGCGATGGTCACCACCTGGAACAGCGAGCGGGTGTACTCGCCGGTGCTGGACGCGGCGGTGGCGATCGGCAGGAAGCCGGCCGCGGTGATCAGCGTACCGGTCAGCATCGGGAAGGCGGTGGATTCCCAGGCAAAACTGGCCGCGCGCAGGCGGTCGTAGCCCTGCTCCATCTTGGTGGCCATCATCTCCACCGCGATGATCGCATCGTCCACCAGCAGGCCCAGCGCCAACACCAGCGCGCCCAGCGAAATCTTGTGCAGGCCGATGCCGAAGTAATGCATGACGAAGAAGGTCATCGCCAGCACCAGCGGAATGGTCACGCCCACCACCAGGCCGGTGCGCAGGCCCAGCGAGAAGAAGCTGACCAGCAGCACGATCACCACCGCTTCGGTCAGCACCTGCACGAACTCGCCCACCGACTCTTCCACCGCGTGCGGCTGGTCGGACACCTTGCGCAGCTGCATGCCCGCCGGCAGGGTCTTCTGCAGGCGCTCGAACTCGGCATCCAGGGTGGCACCGAGCTTGAGGATGTCGCCGCCGTCCTTCATCGCCACGGCCAGGCCGATGGCGTCTTCGCCCATAAAGCGCATCTTCGGCGAGGCCGGGTCGGCGAAGCCGCGCTTGACCTCGGCGATGTCACCCAGGTGCAGGGTGCGTTCGCCGGCCTGGATCGGGAACATGCGGATGTCCTCGATCGAATCGAACTGGCCGGTCACGCGCAGCTGCACGCGGTCGGTGGGGGTTTCGAAGAAGCTGGTGCCGGCGACCGCGTTCTGGTCGGCCAGCGCCTGCTGCACCTGCTGCAGCGACACGCCCAGGGTGGCCAGCTTGGTGTTGGACAGCTCGATCCAGACCTTCTCGTCCTGCAGGCCGACCAGATCGATCTTGCCCACGTCCGGCACGCGCTGCAGCTCCAGCTGGATGCGGTCGGCGTAGTCGCGCATCACCGCGTAATCGAAGCCCTTGCCGGTCAACGCGTAGATGTTGCCGAAGGTGTCGCCGAACTCATCGTTGTAGAACGGCCCGACGATCTCACGCGGCAGCGTGGCGCGGATGTCGCCAACGCGCTTGCGTACCTGGTACCAGAGGTCCGGGATCTGCTTGGAGCGCAGGCTGTCGCGCGCCATGAAGATCACCTGCGATTCGCCCGGGCGCGAGTAGGAGCGGATGAACTCGTACTCGCCGGTGTTCATCAGCGCTTTTTCGATCGGCTCGGTGACCTGGCGCGAGACCTGCTCGGCGGTGGCACCGGGCCACATCGTGCGGACCACCATCGCCTTGAAGGTGAACGGCGGATCCTCGGACTGGCCCAGGTGCTTGTAGGACCACGCGCCGATGATCGCGAAGGCCAGCATCGCGAACAGCACCAGCGGGCGATTGCCCAACGCCCATTCGGAGAGATTGAAGCGGCGCACGGGCTCAGTGCCCCTTGCCGGCGGCAGCGGGGGCGGCTGCCGGTGCCAGCACCGGGCGGTTCTGGCGGTCGACCGGGGTCACCACCTGGCCCTCGCGCAGCAGGTGCCCGCCCGCGGCGACCACCCAGTCGCCGGCGCTCACCCCGGACAGCACCGGCACCGTCTCGGCACCATAGGCCCCCACGGTCACCGGGGTCGCCTTGATCGCACCGTTGGCCGGGTTCACCACCCACACGCTGGCCTTGCCATCGGCGCCGCGCAGCACGGCCGCCAGCGGCAGCTGTCGGGTGCCGCTACGGCCGGCCGTGGCGAACACGCGCGCACTCTGGCCCAGCTCCACTTCGCCCTGCGCCTCCGGCGCCAGGCTCACGCGGGTGGCATAGGTGCGCGCCTGCGCGTCGGCGGCCGGGGCGATCTCGCGGATCGTGCCGGGCAGCAGCTGGCCCGGACGGTTCCACAGTTCCACCTGGACCGGCTGGCCCACCTGGTAGTCGCGGATGCTGCTTTCCGGCAGCGCGATCAGCACCTCGCGGCCGCCATCGGCAGCCAGGGTGAACACGGTCTGCCCGGCACTGACCACCTGCCCGGCTTCGGCCTGGCGGCTGGCGATCACGCCATCGGCCGGCGCGCGCAGCTGCGCATACTCGGCCTGGTTGCGGGCCACGGCCAGGTTGGCGCGGGCGGCGTTGGCCTGGCCCTGCGCGGCCTTGAACGCGGCGGTCTGCTGGTCCAGCGCGGAGCGGCTCACCAGCTGGTCCTCGGCCAGCGTGGCGTAGCGCTTCTGGTCGTCGCGGGCGCGCACCAGGTCCGCTTCGGCCGCGGCCAGCTGGGCCTGCGAGGCAGCGGCCTGCGAGGCGTAGTCGGCCGCGTCCAGTTCGGCCAGCAGCTGGCCGCGGGTCACGCGCTGGCCGGCATCGACATGGCGCTTGACCAGGTTGCCACCGACCCGGAACGACAGCGGGCTTTCCTGGCGGGCATGGATCTCACCGGGATAGGCGGCCGCTTCCTGGCCGGCCACGGTGCCCGGATGCACCACCAGCACCGGGATCGCCGCCGCCGGTTCGGCATCCTGCCTGCCACACGCCGCCAACATCACCAGCAGCGCAGCGCCGCCCACCCATCGCATGTTTTTCATGAGGTACAGGACCTGAAAGGAAATCCGGAAGAACGCGCTGGCAACACATACTGTTGCAGCACGGCCAATAGTGAACCAGCCGGTATAGTATAAATATCGAACCGATTGGTCTAGTATTGTTTGGATGACTGATCCGACCTCTCCCGTCGCCCCCGCCAAGCCGCCTGCCAAGGCGTCCGGGCCCGGCCGACCCAAGGACCTGGGCAAGCGCGCCGCGATCCTGGACGCGGCCAAGTCACTGTTCGTCGAGCAGGGCTACAACGGCGTCAGCATGGACAGCATCGCCGCACAGGCGGGCGTCTCCAAGCTGACGGTTTACAGTCATTTCGGCGACAAAGAGACCCTTTTCACCGAAGCTGTCAAATCCACCTGCGTCGCCATGCTGCCCGACGCGCTGTTCGTGCCCGACGCCGAAGGCCCGTTGCGCGACCAGTTGATGGGCATCGGCCATGCCTTCTTCAGCATGATCACCTCGGCCGAAGCGGTGGCCGTGCAGCGGGTGATGATGGCCCCGGAAACCGACGACCGGCTGCGCGAGATGTTCTGGGTGGCCGGCCCGCAACGCACCACGGACGCCCTGGCCGACTTCCTGCAGGCCCGCGTGGCCCGTGGCGAGCTTGAGATCGAGGACTGCCAGACGGCGGCGCTGCAACTGATGACGCTGCTCAAAGGCGAGCTGCATACGCATATGATGTGCGGGCTGCGACCGACCCCGGCCGAGTGCGATGCCAACGCCCAGGTGGGCGCCAGCGTCGACTTCTTCCTGAGGGCGTACGCGCCACGCCCACCGGCGTGACATCAACATGAATGGACCGGAGGTCGCGGTGACTTCCGGCACTGCGACCCCGGCGCGACGGCAGCGATGCTCTCAGCGCGCCGCCGGCTCCCGGCACCGGTAAAATGGCCGGCCCACTGCGCTGGAACTAGAAACCTCATGACGATCGATTACTCCCACGCCCGCGAACTGATGGTCGAACAACAGATCCGTCCCTGGGACGTGCTGGAGATCCGCGTGCTCGACGTACTGGCACGCCTGCCGCGCGAAGCGTTCGTCGCTGAATCGCACAAGGCCCTCGCTTACGCCGACATCGAACTGCCGCTGGGCTTCGCGCAGAAGATGATGAAGCCGGTCATCGAAGGCCGGACCCTGCAGGCGCTCGACCTGCAGCCGGGGGATGAAGTGCTGGAGATCGGTACCGGCAGCGGCTTCCTGAGCGCCTGCATGGGCGAGCTGGCCCGCGAAGTGCTGAGCCTGGAAATCCAGCCGGAACTGGCTGCCAGCGCGCGCGCGCGCCTGGATGCCGCCGGCCTGGGCAACAACGTGCGGATCGAAACCGCCGACGCCTTGAGCTGGGACACCGACCGTCGCTTCGACGCGATCTGCGTGACCGCCGCGGTGGACACCATCCCGTCACGTTTCACCCAGTGGCTGCGTCCGGGTGGCCGCCTGTTCGTGATCCGCGGCCGCTCGCCGGTCATGGAAGCGGTGCTGGTCAAGGCCGATGGCAGCACCGAGTCGCTGTTCGAAACCGATATCGATTACCTGCGCGGTGCCGCTCCGGCGCCCCAGTTCCAACTCTGAGTCCAAGGAAGCCGCAATGATCCGCCGATCCCTCGCTATTGCGCTGGCCGCCGCCCTGCTGCCGATGACCGCCTCCGCCGCCGACCTGCTGCAGGTCTACGAAATGGCGCGCAATGGCGATCCGCAGCTGTCCGCCGCCGAATCGACCCGCCTGTACGACAAGGAAGGCGCCGTGCAGGCGCGTGCCGCGCTGCTGCCGCAGCTCAACGGCGAGGCCTCGCTCAACCGCACCCGCACCAACCCGAACCACGACCTGACGTCCAGCTCGTTCACCACCAAGAGCCGCAACTACACGGTCAACGGCAGCCAGACGCTGTTCAACTTCACCCAGTTCGCCAACCTGCGTTCGCAGCGCGACCTGAGCAAGGCGGCCGACTTCACCCTGGATTCGGCCAACGACGACCTGATCGTGCGCACCTCGGCGGCGTACTTCAACGTGCTGGTGGCGATCGAATCGCTGACCGCCGCACAGACCAACGAAGCGGCGGCCAAGAAGCAGTTCGACTTCGCCGACAAGCGCCTGGAAGTGGGCCTGGCGCCGATCACCGACGTGCATGAAGCGCGCGCCCAGTACGACCAGGCCCGCGCCAACACCATCGTCGCGCAGAACACCCTCGCCGACAGCTACCAGGCCCTGACCGAGTTGACCGGCCAGCCGGTCGCCGACCTGCGTGCCCTGCCGGCCGACTTCCGCCCGGAGCTGCCGGCCAAGTACGCGCAGATCGACCAGCTGGTGGGCGAAGCAGTGGCGCAGAACCCGGCGCTGAAAGCGCAGCAGCTGAAGGTCACCGCAGCCGAGTCCGGCGTCGCCGCCGCCCGTGGCGGTCACTACCCGACCCTGTCGCTGGGCGCCACGGCCGGCAAGTCGGCCAGCTGGGGCGACGTGGTCGGCAGCGGCGACAGCTTCAGCCCGGACCGTCGCAGCAACAGCGTCGGCCTCACCCTGAGCGTGCCGATCTTCTCTGGCGGCGCCACCCAGTCCGGCGTGCGCCAGGCACTGGCCCAGCGTGACATCGCCCAGGACGGCTACGAGCAGCAGAAGCGTGCCCTGGACCGCAACACCCGCAATGCCTACCAGACCCTGGTCGCCGGCATCAGCGAAGTGGAAGCGCGCCGCCTGGCCGTGGTTTCGGCGCAGAGCGCCTACGACGCCTCGCAGGTCGGCCTGGAAGTGGGTACGCGCACCGTGCTGGACGTGATCCAGAACCAGCGCATCCTGTTCTCGGCGCAGCTGGACTACGCCAACGCACGCTACACCTTCCTGCAGAACCGCCTGCAGCTGGGCCAGGCCGTCGGCACGCTGGACATCGCCGAACTGCAGGACATCAATCGCCTGCTGACCCAGGCCGCGGCAACGCCGAGCACCCAGGTGAACTGAGTCCGGCCCTGCCGCACACGAAAAAGCCACCCGCAGGCGGGTGGCTTTTTCTTTTCTGGCACACCCCTCGTAGAGCCACCCCATGGGTGGCTGCACGCAGCCCCGGCATCACCCCGCAGCCACGCACGGCACGACGCAACGTCGTCGCCCAATCCGACCGCAGGTGTCATCGCCCCCCTCGTAGAGCCACCCCATGGGTGGCTGCACGCGGCCCCGGCATCGCGACGCAGCTCCCCATGACCCGCCGCCACAAGCGCCGTGCCGGCCACTCACGACATTCCTCGCATTCGCCGACAACAGGGCATGCCGCCCCCGAAACACCGATCCGCACCGTCTTCGGGCGAGCATCGGCATAGGCCTTGAATACCTTGGTATAGACCGCCGAAAAGCGCTTGACCGCCCCGGCCACACGCTCTAACTTCCGCCCCGCACTCCCCTTCCCGCCCCCAGAGACCCCTCCTTGGACAGTCACAGTCGATCGTGTCGCGGCACCTGAGCCGACGGACCCGCTGACCCCAAGGTCGGTTCCGTCCGCACACAGGACGGGGCCTTCCGGCGCAGCCCACGCGCCTGCCTCGCATCACCCGTACCGCTTTCCCGACAGACCCCGACGAGGGTGCCGCTGGCGTTTCCGATCGCCTGGAGATGGCCCATGCATGTCTACCGAGCACTGCCGCTGCTGCTGAGCGCACCGATGCTTCCCTTCACCACCCACGCCGCCGCCAGCCTGCTGGTCGACGATGCCGGCATCACCGACGCCCAACAGTGCCAACTGGAAAGCTGGGTGCGCCACACCGATGCCGGCCAGGAATGGACCGCCGTACCGGCCTGCACCCTGGCCGACACCGAGTGGTCACTGGGCCTGACGCGCGCGCCCGGCGAGGCCGCTCGCCACTGGGCACTGGGTGCCAAGCACGTCCTGGTCGCGCGTGCACCACGGCAGTGGGGACTGGCCCTCAGCGCCGGCATCGGTGGCAATACGTACCGCCCGCGTGCCGATGACTGGGCCCTCAACCTGCCGCTGACGATCGCACCCGGCGCGCAGGAGCGCGTGCAACTGCACCTCAACCTGGGCTGGGCGAAGCAAGGCGCCGTGCACGGTCGCACCGATGGCATCGGCGTGGAGATCGGCATGACACGCCGCTGGTCGCTGCTGGCCGAGACCGCACAGGATGCCGCCCGCGAGCGCGGCAGCCAGCTCGGCCTGCGCCGCGTGCTGTGGCCCGGTGCCAGCGTGGACCTGCTCGCCGGCCACCTGCACCGGCAACGCGACAGCCGCTGGATCACGCTCGGTTTCAACCTTGCCGCGCCGCCCTGAGCGGTCGCACCGACGTCATCGTCCCGCAGCTTCGCCACCGCGTTTTCCGCCTGCATCGCGTCGCCGCTCGCGCACGGTGAACGCGCACGCGCCGCGCGGGCCATCCAATACCCTTGTTGCACCTGGAGCCCCCCATGAACCGCAACGACCTCCTGTCCTCCATCCGTACCCTGTCCCTTTCCCACGATGCCGCCGCATTCGCCCGCATCGCCGCCGGCACCCATGCCTCGGACCTGGTCGACGCCCTCGACGCACTCGATACCGATACCTGCCTGGACGTGTTGATGCTGCTGCCCCCACCCGTACGCGCGGACCTGTTCGCGCACTTCCCGCCCGCCCGGCAGGACCATCTGTTGGCGGCGATGCTGCCCGCGGCGAAAGTACAGGTGTTCGAGCACATGCCGTCCGACGACCGTGCCGACCTGTACAACCGTCTCGGCGAGCGTGCCCGGCGGTCGCTGCTGCCGGCGCTGGCCAAGATGGAGCGCGATGACATCCTGGCGATGGCGGCGTATCCGGAAGGCACCGCGGGCGCGGTGGCCACCTCCGATTACGCATGGGTGCGGCCGGAGATGCAGGTAGCCGACGCGATGGCGCACCTGCGCGCCACCGCGCTGGACAAGGAAACGGTCAACATCGTCTTCGTGCTGGACCCTGACAATGCACTGCGCGGCACGGTGTCACTGCGCGACCTGGTGCTGGCCGATGCGGCCACCCCGGTCCGGGCGATCATGCATGCCGATCCGGTCCGCGCCGACGCAGGACTGCCGGATCTGCAGGCGGCCGAGCTGATCCGCCGCTACGACCTGCTCGCGCTGCCGGTGACCCACGCATCCGGGCGCATGCTCGGCATCGTCACCGTCGATGACGCGATGGACATCGAGAAAGCACAGGACGCCACGCAGCTGGCCCGTTTCGGTGGCACGGTGAGTGCCCACGGCAACGACCTGGACGTGCGCACCACGCCGCTGAAGCAGATGTTCCGCGTGCGCGTGTTCTGGCTGGCGATCCTCACCGGTTTCGGCATCCTCACCAGTACCTTCGTCGCCGCGCAGGAAGAACTGCTGTCGCAGGTGATCGTGCTGGCCGCCTTCATCGCGCCGATCGTGGACATGGGCGGCAACACCGGCAGCCAGTCGGCCACGCTGGTGATCCGCAGCATGGCGCTGGGCGAGGTGAAGCCGGGCTGGCGCGACGTGTGGTTCGTGATCCGGCGCGAACTGCCGGTCGCCGCGGCGCTGGGCATCAGCATCGCCGTGCTCGAAGCGATCCTGGCCTGGTTCAGCAAGGGCGTGGGCATGGACGTGCTGCTGGTGGTCGGCTCGAGCATGCTGGTGTGCACCGCCCTCGGCGGCGTCATCGGCGCGCTGCTGCCGTTCGCCGCGCGCCGCATCGGCGCCGACCCGGCCACGCTGTCCTCGCCGATGATCACCTCGGTGATGGACCTGCTCGGGGTGTTCATCTACTTCGGCTTCGCCTACCTGTTCCTTGGCGACCTGCTGCTGGCGGCGTAAGGGGCCGCCGCCGGCCGTTCACTCCACCGGGGGCGGCAGGTGCGGGGCGATCAGCGCGACGGTGCGCTCCAGCGCGCCGCGTCCGTTGCTGACCAGCATGCATCCGGCGCGGGCCATGTCTTCGCGCGCCTGCGGGTCACGCAGCAGGGTCAGCAGGGCATCGCCGACGCCCTGCGCGTCCTCGGCGATCACCACCGCGCCCGCTTCGCGCATGCGCCGGGAGATCTCGGCGAAGTTGTGCAGGTGCGGGCCGGTCACGGCGGCCGTCCCCATCGCGGCCGGCTCCAGCAGATTGTGCCCGCCGATCGGCTGCAGGCTGCCACCGACGAACGCGACCTGCGCGCAGCCGTAGAAGGACATCAGCTCGCCCAACGTATCGATCACGAACACGTCGGTGTCGGCCTGCGGCCACTGCTGCTGGCGACGCGTGGCGACCTTCCAGCCCTGTTCGCGGGCCAGCGCTTCCACCCGCGGGAAACGCTCGGGGTGGCGCGGCGCCCACAGCAGCAACAGACCGGGCAGCGCCTCGCGCAACCGACGGTGCAGGTCGAGGGTGGCCTGCTCTTCGCCTTCGTGGGTGCTGGCGGCGATCCAGACCGGGCGATCCGAGGGCACCAGGGCATGGAACTGGGCCACGAAGGACTGCACGTTGGGCGCGGCGATGTCGAACTTGAGGTTGCCCAGCGCCTGCACCTGCTCGGGCAGCGCGCCCAGGTGGATGAAGCGCTCGGCATCATCCTGCGACTGCGCGGCCACGCAGGTGACCGTGCGCAGCGCGCGCCCGATCAGGGCGCTCAGCAGCCGGTAGCCGCGCAGCGAGCGCGCCGAAAGGCGGGCGTTGAGGATGTAGACGGGGATGTTGCGGTCACGGCAGCCAAACAGCAGGTTGGGCCACAGCTCGGTCTCCAGGATCAGCGCCAGGCTCGGCTTGAAGTGGCCGAGGAAGCGGCCCACGCTGCCGGGCACGTCATACGGCAGGTAGACGTGGTCCAGCGCATCGCCCCACAGCGCGCGTACGCGCTCCGAACCGGTCGGGGTGATCGTGGTGATGACCCAGCGGATGTCCGGGCGCAGCGTGCGCAGCGCATTCACCAACGGCGCCGCCGCGTTGACCTCGCCCACCGACACCGCGTGCAGCCATACCCGCGGCTGGCCACTGGAATGCGGATAGGAGGCGTAGCGCTCGTCCCAGCGCCGGAAGTACTCGCGCACCCGGAACCCGCGCCAGACCAGGTGGTACACGGTGATCGGCAGCAACAGGTACAGCACGGCCGAGTACAGGCCGCGCAGGATCCATTCGACAGGGCTTTTGCGCATGCGCAGAGGATACGGGAGCGGCGCGGGGAAGGCATCCCGCACTGCCGTGATGGGCCTGCCGGGATGCATCCATTAGAATCCGATCCATGTCAGATAACGCTTCCACCGCCACCCGCCCGTCCCTGCGCAACCCGCGCAACTGGCCGATGTTCGCCGTCATGTTCGCCGCCTTCGGCATCGCCCGCCTGCCCTGGCTGCTGCAGCGCGCACTGGGCCGCGGCGTGGGCACCGTGGCCTACCGACTGGCCGGCAGCCGCCGGCGCGCGGCCGAGGTCAACCTGCGACTGTGTTTCCCGGAAAAGGACGAGGCCTGGCGCCAGCGCCTGCTGCGCGACAGCTTCGACGCGCTGGGCGTGGGCATCTTCGAGTTCGCCCGCGCCTGGTGGGGCAGCATCGACAGCATCCGCCCCCACGTGCAGGTCGAAGGCCTGGAACACCTGCAGCGCATGCAGGCCGAGGGCCGCGGCGTGCTGCTGGTATCGGGCCACTTCATGACCCTGGAGATGTGCGGGCGTCTGCTGTGCGACCACGTGGACCTGTCCGGCATGTACCGCAAGCACCGCAACCCGGTGTACGAGTGGGCGGTGAAGTTCGGCCGGCTGCGCTATGCCAAGGCGATGTACGCCAACGAGGACATCCGCGCCACCGTGCGCCACCTCAAGAAGGGCGGTTTCCTGTGGTATGCGCCGGACCAGGACATGCGCGGCAAGGACACCGTGTTCGTGCCGTTCTTCGGCCACACCGCCGCCACCATCACCGCCACCCACCAGCTGGCGCGGATGACCGGCTGCGCGGTGGTGCCGTATTTCCACCGTCGCGAAGGCGGGAAGTACTTCCTGAAGATCGGTGCGCCGCTGGAGAACTTCCCCAGCGAGAACGTGGAAGCCGATACCGCCCGCGTCAACCAGGCCATCGAAGCCATGGTGCGCGAGGCCCCGGACCAGTACCTGTGGATCCACCGCCGCTTCAAGCGCCAGCCGGGCGGCCGCAGCGATTATTACCGCTAGCCGTAGAGCCACCCCATGGGTGGCTGCCCCGTAACACCCGACACCCCGCAACAACCCAGAGCGTGGCGCAACGTGCGCATGCCAGCGCCACGTAGAGCCACCCCATGGGTGGCTGCCCCGTGATGCCGGCTACCCCGCGCCCACGCACGGCGTGGCGCTACGCGTCGTCCCTGGCCAGCAGACTGCCGGCATACAACGCGGCCAGCAGCAGGGTCAGGCCGCCCCAGAAGGTGGAATAGAACGCCAGGTGGGTGTTGAGCGGGAACACCGTGACCGCCAACGCCAGCATCGCCGGGCGCGCACGCTCGCGCGCCGGCAGCGGGGCGAAGCGCCACGCCCGCCAGGCCTGGGCGACGGCGGCCAGCCACAACAACAGACCGAGCACGCCGGTCTCGGCAAGGATTTCCAGCACGATCTGGTGCGCATGCAGGGCCGGGCCTTCGCCCCACACCTCCGTCCGCGGGGCCGGGTTGCAACCGGGATAGGCATCGCGGAAACCCCGCGCGCCCACGCCGTTGATCGGATGGCCGGCGATCATGCAGCCGGCCGCCTCCCATATCTGCGCGCGCCCGGACAAGGCCTGGTTGACGCCGTCGCCCTCGCCTTCCCAGGCCATCGCGGTGCGCGCCACGCGCTCGCGGACCTGCGCCGAGCCCAGCCCGACCGCGACCGCAGCCACCAGGCCGATCGCCACGCAGGCCACCAGGGCGCGCGCGCCCAACAGGCGCCAGCCGGAGAACACCACCACCAACGCATAGGTCAGCCACGCCGCCCGCGAGCCGGCCAGCACCAGCACCACGCCCACGGCGGCAGCCGCCAGCGCCCAGCCCCACACACCGCCACGCCGCGCCGCAGCGAACAGCAGGAACGGTGAGAGACTGGCCAGCACCTGGCCGAATTTGAGATTGCACGGACCGAGCACGCCGCTGAGCCGGTCGGCGGCGGCCACTTCCTGCGCACTGCACAGGCCATGCCCACTCACCACCCACTTGAGCTGGTCCATCGACCAGAACAACGGGCTGCTGCCGAACACTGCCTGCGCCAACGCATCCAGCGTCCACACCGCCGCGATCAACGCGATGCCCCCCAGCGTCAGCCTCCGTCGCTGCGGGGTGGCCACCGCAATGGCTACCAGCCACATGAAGGGCAGGTAGCGCAGGCCGGCGGCGGTCTTGCGCCACGCCGTGCCAGGGTCGATGGCATCGAATGCGGAAAACGCCTGCGGCAGCCAATAGCCCAGGAACAGGATGCTGGTCAGCGCCCACGCCGGTGCGCTGAGCAGGCGCTGCTTGCCCTGCATGCGCAACTGCACCATGCGCACGGCCGCATACAGCGCACCGAGCACCAGGACGCTCTCGGCGATGCCCGGCAACGGCCACAACGCCACGAAGGCGAGCACCCACCACGGCGCCCAGCGGCCGGCACGCGAGGCCGGAGAGCCGGGCGCCAGGGCCGGTTCAACCGGCGAGAGAGGTGTAGAGCTGGAGCGTGTCACGCTGCATCGCCTGCAAGGTGAAGGGGATCCGCGGCGGCAGGCTGGGCGGGTGCTGCAGCAGGTGCTGCGCACGCGCCAGCAATGCCGCATCGTCGTGCAAGGCTACCGCACCGGACGGCTGCAGTTGGGCCAGCAGCTCACCCACGCCGCCGTGGTCCCAGCCCAGTACCGGGCGGCCCACTGACAGCGCTTCAAGCACGGTGCGGCCGAAGGCTTCGGCCTTGTCCGACAGCTGCAGCACCAGCTCGCTGGCCGCATAGGCCTGGGCGATGCGCGAGGTGGGCGCGGTCATCAGCACGGCATCGGCCACGCCGAGCGCCCGCGCCTGCGCCTCCAGCTCGGCCACATAGGTCTCGCGCCCGGGCTCGCGGGTGCCGGGCATCCACAGCCTGGCCGGCATGCCCGCCGCCTGCAGGCCGGCGAGCAGTTGCAGCGCATGCCGATGGCCCTTCAACCGGGTGCCGCGCCCGGGCAGCAGCAACAGTGGCGCATCGGTGCCCAGCAGCGGGTGCTGCGCGGCCACGGCCAGGCGCGCACGCCGGTCGTTGCGCGCCACCCGCGGGAACTGCGCCACGTCCACGCCACGCGGGATCACCTGCAGGCGCTCGGCCGGCACGCCCGGATAGTGGCGCTGGACGAAGTCGCGCACGCTGTTGGACACGCAGATGACGCGCTCGCCGCTGGTCATCACCGCGCTGTAGCGGCCCGGCGAGTTCAGCCCGTGCACGGTGGTGACCCAATGCGGGCGCTGCGCCGGCGGCAGATTGCGCACCGCGTACAGGCCCAGCCAGGCCGGCAGCCGCGAACGCGCGTGCACGATGTCCGCGCCGACCTCGGCAAACAGGTTGCGCAGGCTGCGCACATGGCGAAGGGTCAGCAGCGACTTGCGGCCGATGTCCAGCGTAAGGTGCTCGGCGCCGCTGGCCAGCAACGGCTCGACCAGGCGCCCACCGGCGGACACGACAATGGCCCGGTGGCCGGCGGCAACCAGGGCGGAGGCGATTTCAAGGGTGGAGCGTTCGACCCCGCCGGAGTGCAGCGCCGGCAGCAGCTGCACCACGGTCAGTCGGCGCACGGAGACGACCGTGGCTCAGTCGGCCAGCACGAACACGGCGCCGCAGTACGGGCACTTGGCCTCGCCGTTGGGCTCGTCTTCGATCGGCAGGTACACGCGCGGGTGCGAGTTCCACAGCGCCATTTCCGGAGTCGGGCAGCTCAGCGGCAGGTCGGCGCGATGCACGGTGTAGCGCTTCTCGGCGTTGGCGGGCGCAGTGGCGGTATGGCTCATGGCGTGGACACACAAAGGAATTGCGAAGGGAGTGATTCTAGCATCCGGCGCCGGTGCATCACCGCTGGCAATGGAGGCGGCCTGCCAACGCTGGCGCGGGTCCCGCACCACAGCACCGTTCTTTTTAAATCGATCCAAAGGTGCTGTCAACCGGGCCGGGATCCGACGGATTTTCCGGGTTTGGATCGAACTAAATGGCACTTGCCAGCGTCACCGTGCCTGTTGCAGCATCGGTCCGGTTCGATTCCTGTCCCGATCGCATGGCCCGTCCCCCGCCGGACCTGCATCGCCCTCCTGTCCGCCGCCGCCTGGCGGCCGGGGTGATGCTGTCTGCCGTGGTCGCCGATGCGGGCTCTGCCTGCCGCCTGCCCTTCCCGGGAGTTTCCTGCATGTCCCTGACCGCTCCGCGCCCCGCCCGCCCCGCCCTGCTGCCGCTCGCCCTCGCCGTGGCCTGCGCCTCGCTCGCCCTGCCCGCGTTCGGCCAGGGCCTGCAGACCTCCTTCGAGCCCGGCGAGCCGGCCCCCGCCGTCGGCGAGCAGTCGCTGCAGGTGGCGATCGGCAACGGCCCACGCGCGCCGTATGCGGCCAAGGCCGGGGTCGGCTACAGCGGCCTGCGCGCGCTGCACTACGCCAGTCCGGGCGGCACCCTGCAGCGCCGCCTGTTCGACACCGACGTGGCGATCGAGGCCGACACCACGCTGAGCTGGCTGGTCCTGCCGGAGATCGTCGGCAACGATACGGTTGCCTCCACGTATGTCTCGCTGGACCTGGTACTGGACGACGGCAGCCGGGTCTCGGCCAGCGCCGCGCGCGACCAGCATGGGGTCGCGCTGGGCGCGGCCGCGCAGGGCGAATCGAAGACGCTGTACCCGCAGCAGTGGGCGCGCAAGGCGGTACGCCTGGGCGAGGTCGCGGCGCTGCGTGGGCGCCGCGTGGTGGGCGTCGACCTGCAGGTGGCCAGCGCCGCCGGTGCGCCGGTCGCGGGCTGGATCGACGATGTCCGCCTCGATGCACAGCCGCGCAGTGCGCCGCAGCGCCCCTCGGACTGGGTGCTGACCACGCGCGGCAGCCAGGCCAATGGCACCTTCTCGCGCGGCAACAATTTCCCGGCCACGGCGGTCCCGCACGGGTTCAACTTCTGGACGCCGGTCACCGACGCCGGCGCGCTCAACTGGCTGTATCGCTGGAACGAACAGAACGATGCGCGCAACCGGCCGCAGCTGCAGGCGCTGGCGCTCAGCCACCAGCCCAGCCCGTGGATGGGCGATCGCCAGACGTTCCAGGTGATGCCCTCCAGCAGTCGCGGCGTGCCCGAGGCCGACCGCGCCAAGCGCGCACTGTCCTTCTCGCACGACAACGAAGTGGCCCGTCCCTACCGCTATGACGTGCGCTTCGACAACGGCATCGCCGCGGCGATCGCGCCGACCGACCACGCCGCGCTGTTCCACTTCACCTTCCCGGACAAGGGCGACGCCAACCTGCTGTTCGACAACGTCGATGCGCGTGGCGGGCTCACCTTGGAGGCGGCCACGCAGACCCTGTCCGGCTATACCGATACGCGCAGCGGCCTGTCCAATGGCGCCACGCGCATGTACGTGGTGGCCAGCTTCGACAGGCCCTGGCGCAGCAGCGGCACCATCGACACCGGTCGCCCGACCGGCTACATCAAGTTCGATGCCGGCAGCGATCGCCAGGTCAGCATGCGCATCGCCACCTCGCTGATCTCTCTCGATCAGGCGCGCCACAACCTGGCGCTGGAACTGGCCAGCGATGACACCCTGGCGCGCGTGGCCGCGCGTGCCCAGGACGCCTGGGATGCGCGCCTGGCGCCGTTCGACATCGGCGATGCCAGCGACGACCAGAAGACCACGCTGTATTCCAGCCTGTACCGGCTGTACCTGTACCCCAACGCCGGGCATGAAAACGCCGGCACCGCCGCTGCGCCGGACTGGCGCTATGCCAGCCAGGCCAGCGCGGCGGACGACAACACCGATGGCAGCGCCACCCGCAGCTTCGCGCCGATCCGTGATGGCAAGGTCTACGTCAACAACGGCTTCTGGGACACCTTCCGCACCACCTGGCCGGCCTATGCGCTGTTCACCAAGGACGACGCCGGCGCGCTCGTGCAGGGTTTCCTGGAGCAGTACCGCGCCGGTGGCTGGGTCGCGCGCTGGTCCTCGCCGGGCTATGCCGACCTGATGGTGGGCACCAGCTCGGATGTGGCCTTCGCCGATGCGTGGCTGAAGGGCATCGGCGGCTTCGACCCGGAAGAGGCGTATGCGGCCGCGCTGAAAAACGCGACCGTGGTGCCGCCGGACCGGCATGTCGGGCGCAAGGGGATGGATCGCTCCACCTTCCGCGGCTACGCCAGCGCGGACGTGCACGAGGGCATGTCGTGGACGATGGAAGGGGCGCTCAACGACTTCGGCATCGCCAACATGGCGCAGGCGCTGGCCAAGCGCGCGACCAGCGCCGCCGCGCGCGAGCGCTACACCACCGAGGCCAACTACTTCAGCCACCGCGCCGGCACTTACGCCACGCTGTTCGATCCGGCGGCCGGTTTCTTCCAGGGCCGCACCGCCGACGGCCAGTGGCGCCTGGCGGCCAAGGACTACGATCCGCGTGTGTGGGGCCATGACTACACCGAGTCCAACGGCTGGACCTTCGCCTTCACTGCTGCCCACGACGGCGAAGGCCTGGCCGGGCTGTACGGCGGTCGCGCGCAGTTGGCCGCCAAGCTGGACGAATTCTTCGCCACCCCGGAAACCGCCGACCCGGCGTTTGCCGGCTCCTACGGCGGCACCATCCACGAGATGACCGAAGCGCGCGACGTGCGCATGGGCATGTATGCGCACAGCAACCAGCCGGCGCACCACATCCCCTGGATGTACCTGTACGCCGGGCAGCCGTGGAAGACCCAGCAGCACGTGCGCGAGATCCTGGCGCGGCTGTACGTGGGCAGCGAGATCGGCCAGGGTTACCCCGGCGATGAGGACAACGGCGAAACCTCGGCCTGGTACGTACTGGCCTCGCTGGGCCTGTACCCGTTGCGCATGGGCTCGCCGGAATACGCGATCGGCTCGCCGGCCTTCCGCCACGCCCGGGTGGTACTGCAAGGCGGCGCGGTGCTGACGGTCAACGCGGCCAACAACTCGCGCGAGAACGTCTACGTGCAGTCGCTGAAGATCAACGGCAAATCGTGGACCAAAACCTGGGTGCCCCACGAGGTGATCGCCAAGGGCGCCACCCTGGACTTCGTGATGGGGCCAAAGCCATCCACCTGGGGCAGCGGCCCGGACGATGCCCCCCGCTCGCTCACCGCGCGCGGCCAGCGCCCCGCCCTGCTGCATGACCTGCTCGGCAGCGGTGCGCGTGCGCAGGGTGCCGATGGGCGGTCGCTGCAGGCGCTGGTGGATGACGATGCCGGCACCGTGGTGCCGCTGGGTGCCAGCGCGGTGTCGTTCACCGGCGTCAGCGAGGGCGTGCCATCGATGTACACGCTGACCAGCGGCAACGCCCCGATCCGGGGCGGCGAGTGGACGCTGGAAGCACGCCGCAGTGGTGGACGCTGGATCACGCTGGACCAGCGCCGGGGCGAGGACTTCGCCTGGGCACAGCAGACCCGCCCGTTCGGCATCACCGCCCCGGGCCGGTACGCCGAGTACCGGTTGCGCATCGCCGGGCCTGGGCGGCTGCAGCTGGCCGAGGTGGAATTGCTGGCACCGGTCGGGGAGCGATGAGCATGGTCGCGATGGCGTTCTGCAGGCGGGTAGCGGATGCGGTCATGGGGAGCCGGCCAGCGGCCGGTACTACCGCGGTGCTGATGCTGGCGTTGCTGGCGTTGCTGGCGTTCGATGCAACGGCGTTCGAGGGCAACCAGCAACGCGAGGGGGTGACGTTGACCTACCGCGACCCGGCTGATGCGCTGGATGCGACGATGCGCGCGCGGATCATCGAGACGTTCTTCACGGCGTATCTGCGCGAACGTGCCGATTTCCATCCGCGCGCACCGGCGCAGGCGCACATCGTGATCGACCCGGCGTACGACGGCGTCGCCTTTGTCGGCGAAGGCGACGGGGCCGCCACGATCACCATCAACCCGGGGTGGTTGGCCAAACATCCCGACGACGTGGACCTGGTCACCCACGAAGCGATGCACATCGTGCAGGGCTGCCCCGAATACGCCAACGAGCGCGTGCCCGGCTGGCTGGTGGAAGGCATCGCCGACTACGCGCGCGACCGCTATGGGCGGGAAAATGCCGCGGCGGGCTGGGCACTGCCGACGGTAGTGAAGCCGGGGCAGCATTTCGATACCGGCTACCGGGTGACCGGGGCGTTCCTGAAGTGGAGCGAGGCGCGCAACCCGGGGCTGGTGAAGGCGCTGGACGCGGCGTTGCGCGAGGGTCGGTATACGCCGGCACTGTGGGACCAGCGCACCGGGCTGGCGTTGCCGGCGCTGTGGGCGGCGTACGTGCAGGCACGTTGATGCGGCGGGCGCCCACCAGGCATGGGCGGGCGCGCGGCGATCAAGGGTCTGGCGGAGCCGACCATTGCCGGTATGGCCGGCACGACCGGGATCGCGGACGCTCGGTCAGCGCGCGCCGACCAGGCCGGCGTACAGCGCGAACAACTGTTGGAAATAGCGTTTGGTCGATCGACTGCGCATGGGATCGCTCCGGGCTGGCCATTGGGGGGACTGGTCGGGCCCAGGGCGGCGGGAGCCGGTGGCCCTCCGCCGCGGCCGGGCCGCGTGGGGGTATTGGGCCTTGCCGAGATTGCAGGCTGTTGACCGGTGGGCTACCGGCGTATTGATCGGACAGGCCGCCGACGGCATGTAGACCGGTGATGTGACCGTTGGCATGTCGATCGGTGACATCACCATCGGCGCATTGAGCGGCGATCAGACCATCGGCGGATTGATCGGCGATCCGACCATCGGCATTTCGATCCGCGACGTGACAATCCGCGTATCGATCCGCGACACGACCATCGGCATTTCGATCGGCGTATCGCGAAACCCAGGGTCTGGTTTGGCGGCGACATAACCATCGAAACATCGATCGGCGACGTAACAATCCCGTAGATCCACGCCATGCGTGGATGCCGCTCGCAGCGCGGCGCGTGTGTCCGGGCTGGCGGCATTGACGCATATCGGATTCTGGCCGGCGTTGAAACCATACCGGAGCCGCATCGCGGCGTGCCTGTTGTCATCGCGAAATGCATCCACGCATGGCGTGGATCTACGTGGCACCAAGAACGCCGTCAGGTAGCGACGTGACAATCGGCGTAGATCCACGCCATGCGTGGATGCCGCGCGCAGCGCGGCGCATGTGTCCGGGCTGGCGGCATTGACGCATATCGGATTCGGGCCGACATTCAAACCATACCGAAGGCGCATCGCGGCGTGCCTGTTGTCATCGCGAAATGCATCCACGCATGGCGTGGATCTACGGGACACCGCGAACGCGTTTCCATCGGCGTGTCGCGATACCTGGGCGCGGTTTGGCGGCGACATAACCATCGGCACAACGACCGGCGACGTAACAATCCCCGTAGATCCACGCCATGCGTGGATGCCGCGCGCAGCGCGGCGCATGTGTCCGGGCTGGCGGCATTGACGCATATCGGGTTCTGGCCGGCGTTGAAACCATACCGAAGCCGCATCGCGGCATGCCTGTTTCCACCGCGAAATGCATCCACGCATGGCGTGGATCTACGTGGCACCGCGAACGCGTTTCCATCCACATATCGCGAAACCCGGGGCGCGGTTTGGCGGCGACATAACCATCGGCACAACGATCAGCGACGTAACAATCCCGTAGATCCACGCCATGCGTGGATACCGCGCGCAGCGCGGCGCATGTGTCCGGGCTGGCGGCATCGATGCGTGCCGGGTTCTGGCCGGCGTTGAAGCCACAGCAAAGCCGCATCACGGCGTGCGTGATCCCGAGCGAATTGCATCCACGCATGGCGTGGATCTACGTGAAACCAAAACGCGCCCCGAAGGGCGCGTTCTGGTAGCTGGCGGTCAAAAGACCGGCGCGTTACGCGCCGTTCTTTTCAGCCTCCAGCTGCTTGCGGATCTGCGCATCCACCGCCGCGATCGCGGTCATGTTGAGCACGCGGCGCGAGGTCGCGCTGGTGGTCAGGATGTGCACCGGCTTGGCCACGCCCATCAGGATCGGGCCGATCGCCACGCCATCGGTGAACACGCGCACCAGGTTGTAGGCGATGTTGGCCGCTTCCAGGTTGGGCAGCACGAACAGGTTGGCACGACCCTTCAACGTGCTGTCGGGCAGCAACTTGTGGCGCAACGCCTCGTCCCACGCGGTGTCGCCCTGCATTTCGCCGTCCACGTTCAGGCGCGGATTGCGCTTGAGCAGCAGCGAACGCACGGTACGCATCTTCAGCGCATCCCTGGAATCGTGGCTGCCGAAGTTGGAGTGCGACAGCAGCGCCACCTTCGGCTCGATCCCGAACAGCTTCATGCGGTAGGCCGCCTGCAGGGTCGCTTCGCAGATCTGCTCGGCGGTCGGGTCTTCCTGCACGTGGGTGTCCACGAAGAAGAACACGCCCTGCTGGTTGATCACGCCGGTCATGGCCGAGGTGGAGGTCACCTTGGATTCCAGCGGCAGCACGCTGCGCACGTAGCCCAGCTTCTTGTGGAAGCGGCCCACCACGCCGGTCAGCATCGCATCGGCTTCGCCGCGCGCCACCATCACCGCGGCGATCAACGTCGGCCGTGAACGCATCAGGTTCTTGGCCGCCGCCACGGTCACGCCGCGACGCCCGGTGAGGTTGTGGTAGTACTGCCAGTACTCGTTGAAGCGCGGGTCGTCATTGATGTTGGTGATATCGAAATCGACGCCGGCCTTCATGCGCAGGCCCAGGCGTTCGATACGCGACTCGATCACGTCCGGGCGGCCGATCAGGATCGGCTGCGCCAGGCCTTCATCGACTACGTTCTGCACCGCGCGCAGCACCACTTCTTCTTCGCCTTCGGCATACACCACGCGCTGCTTGTCCGAGCGCGCGCGATCGTAGACCGGCTTCATCATCAGGCTGGTGCGGTAGACGAACTGGGCCAGCTTCTCGCGGTAGGCGCCCATGTCGGCCACCGGGCGCGTGGCCACGCCCGAATCCATCGCGGCCTGCGCCACGGCGGCCGACAGCTCCACCAGCAGGCGGCGGTCGAACGGACGCGGAATCAGGTAGTCACGGCCGAAACTCGGGGTTTCATCGCCATAGGCCGAGCCCAGGTCGCTGGCCTCGCGGCGCGCCATCGCGGCGATCGCGTGCACGCAGGCGATCTTCATTTCTTCGTTGATCGCCGTCGCGCCCACGTCCAGCGCACCGCGGAACAGGTACGGGAAGCAGAGCACGTTGTTGATCTGGTTCGGATAATCCGAACGGCCGGTGCCGATCAGTGCATCCGGGCGCACCGAACGCGCCACTTCCGGCATGATTTCCGGGGTGGGGTTGGCCAGGGCAAAGATCACCGGGTCCTTGGCCATGGTCTTGACCATGTCCGCCGTCAGGATGCCGGGGGCCGACAGGCCGAGGAAAATGTCCGCGCCGTCGACGATCTCGGCCAGCGTGCGCTTCTCGGTGTCGCGCGCGTAACGCGCCTTTTCCGGGTCCAGATCGGTGCGACCGGTGTGGATCACGCCGTCGCGGTCGAAGGCCAGGATGTTCTCTTTCTTCAGGCCCAGCGAGACCAGCATGTTGACGCAGGAAATGCCCGCCGCGCCCATGCCGGTGGTGGCCAGCTTGACGTCTTCGATGCGCTTGCCGGTGACGACCATGGCGTTGAGCACCGCGGCGCCCACGATGATCGCGGTGCCGTGCTGGTCGTCATGGAACACCGGGATGTTCATCCGCTCACGCAGCTTGCGCTCGACGATGAAGCATTCCGGGGCCTTGATGTCTTCTAGGTTGATGCCGCCGAAGGTGGGCTCCAGCGAGGCGATGATGTCGACCAGCTTGTCCGGGTCGTTCTCGTCGATCTCGATGTCGAACACATCGATGCCGGCGAACTTCTGGAACAGCACGCCCTTGCCTTCCATCACCGGCTTGCCGGCCAGCGGGCCGATGTTGCCCAGGCCGAGTACGGCGGTGCCATTGGAGATCACCGCGACCAGGTTGCCGCGCGCGGTCAGCTCGCTGGCCTGCTGCGGGTCGGCCATGATCGCTTCGCAGGCGTGTGCCACGCCCGGCGAATAGGCCAACGACAGATCGCGCTGGGTCAGCATCGGCTTGGTCGCTGCGACGCGGATCTTGCCCGGCGGCGACATGCGGTGGTAATCGAGGGCAGCCTGTTTGAAATCTTCGTTGGACATCGCTTTCTGCAGATGAATGGGCGAGAGGAACAGGGGATCATACCCCCGTTGGCGTGGATGGACCTGTCGCTACGCTGTCGCGGCCATGCTGCAACCGCACATATCCCAGGCCGTTCGGCAGCGTATGCGGCCAGCGTGACCGACCCCGATGACAAAGCACATCACCGGTCAAGCAGGGTGAAAAACGCAGGGCCCGCCCTCCAGGGGGAGCGGGCGGGCCCTGCACACACACACGCGGGCAGCGGCTCAGCGGGCCGGGGCAGTCAACGGCGACGGCAGGTCGTCGGTGGCCAGCGCCGGCAGCTCGGCCTCGCGGCCGTCCAGGGCCAGGGCCAGGCGGTCGCGGTCCAGCGCGCCTTCCCAGCGCGACACCACCACCGTGGCCACTGCATTGCCGATGAAGTTGGTCAGCGAGCGGCATTCGCTCATGAAGCGGTCCACGCCGAGGATCAGCGCCATGCCGGCCACCGGTACTTCCGGAACCACGGCCAGGGTGGCGGCCAGGGTGATGAAGCCGGCGCCGGTGACGCCGGCGGCGCCCTTGGAGCTGAGCATGGCCACCGCCAGCAGCGCGATCTGGTGGCCCAGGGTCAGTTCGGTGTTGGTGGCCTGGGCGATGAACAGCGCGGCCAGGGTCATGTAGATGTTGGTGCCGTCCAGGTTGAACGAATAGCCGGTCGGGACCACCAGGCCCACCACCGACTTGGCGCACCCGGCGCGCTCCATCTTCTCCATCAGCGAAGGCAGCGCCGACTCGGACGAGGAGGTGCCCAGCACCAGCAGCAGCTCTGCCTTGAGGTAGCGGGCCAGCTTGAACACCGAGAACCCGCACAGGCGGCACACCACGCCCAGGATCACGGCCACGAACAGGAACGCGGTGAGGTAGAACGAGCCCACCAGCCAGGCCAGGTTGATCAGCGACCCCACCCCGTACTTGCCGATGGTGAAGGCGATGGCCCCGAAGGCGCCGATCGGGGCGGCCTTCATCAGGATGTGCACCAGCCGGAACACCGGCGCGGTCAGCGCCTCCAGGAAGGTCTGCACCGGGCGGCCCTTCTCGCCGGTCAGGGCCAGCGCGATGCCGAACAGCACCGCCACGAACAGCACCTGCAGGATGTTGCCATCGACGAAGGCACTGACCAGGGTGGCCGGGATGATGTCCATCGCAAAGCCGGTCAGGGTCAGCTCGTGGGATTTTTCCACGTAGCTGTGGACCGCGGTCTGGTCCAGGTCGGCCGGGTTGATGTTCATGCCCGCGCCGGGCTGGACCACGTGCGCCACCACCATGCCCACGATCAGGGCCAGGGTGGAGAAGAACAGGAAGTAGGCCATCGACTTCGCGAACACCCGGCCCACGGTCCGCAGGTGGGTCATGCCGGCGATGCCGGTGACGATGGTGAGGAAGATCACCGGGGCGATGATCATCTTCACCAGCTTGATGAAGGCATCGCCGAGCGGCTTGAGCGATTCGGCGAAGGCCGGCTCGAAGTGGCCGAGGACGGCGCCAAGGACGATCGCCACCACCACCTGGAAATACAGCTGGCGGTAGAAGGGCAGCGGCTTGGCCGGCAGCGGGGCGGCGGTGGGTACGTGCATGGCGGACTCCGGAGAAGCGGTGTTGTTGCGTCCGGCCCGCTCGGCAGCGGCAGGCCAGGTCCAGGTGAATCCCGCCACGGCGGCGGGTGATGGACGCATTTGTACGCGCGACTCACCGCCGCGCAGATAACCTATTGGTACTAGCCCCCCGGTTCAGACAGCGAGGAGTGCCTACACTGCCCCCATCCCGCCCTCCCCCACGGCGGCTGGTGACCGCGCGCAGCCCGGAAGGGCAACAGTTTCCGGCGCTGCGGCCGTTGTTGTCCTGTCCGCTTCAAGAAACCAGAGAGCCGCTCCTCCATGCGCCCGACCCCGACCCTGCTGGCCCTGTGCCTGGCCGCTACCCCCGCCCTGGCCTCGGCCGCCGATTTCGACAACTGGCCGACCAAGGTCGCCTTCAGCGATGGAACCGAGCTGGCCGCCACCGCCAACATCGCCTACGACCTCAATGATTTCTCCGGCGACAGCGGCATCGAGGATGCCGACGCCGTGCGCCGCAAGGAATTCGGCGCCACTCTGAAGAAGAAGGGCGTCTACGACGCCATGGTGTATTACGACTTCCAGGCCGACACCTGGCTGGACGTGTTCGTGCGTTTTGAGAGCAAGGCGTTCTTCGGCCGCGACGTGGGCCGCTTCCGCTTCGGCTACATGAAGACCCCGGTCGGCCTGGACGCGGGCACCTCCTCGCGCGCCGGCAGCTTCCTGGAGACCGCCCTGCCCGTGCAGGCGTTCTACGAAGGCCGCCGCACCGGCGCCGAATGGGTGCTGGAGCGCCCGCAATACCTGCTGCAGGCCGGTGCCTACGGCGGCAAGGACCTGCAGGGCGACAATCCCGGCACCACCCAGGCGGTGCGCGCGGTATGGACCCCGGTCAAGGCCGCTGGCGACGTGCTCCACCTGGGCCTGGCCTACTCGCAGGAAAACCCGCGCGGCTACCGCGATGGCCGCGACGTGCACCATGAAGCCAGCGCGCGCCTGCGTGCGCGCCCGGAAGCGGGCCTGACCGACATCCGCCTGGTCGACTCCGGCGCCCTGGCCACCGCCGACCAGATCCGACGCACCGGCCTGGAAGGCATCTGGATCCGTGGCCCGTTCTCGCTGCAGGGCGAAGTGCTGCAGACCACCGTTACCCGCGAGGGCAAGCCGGACTACACCGGCAATGGCCAGTACGCGATGGCCAGCTGGGTGCTCACCGGCGAGTCGCGCCCGTACAACGCCGGCGCGGTGGCCAACATCAAGCCAGCCCACGATTACGGCGCGGTGGAACTGGTGGCCCGTTACAGCCGCCTGGACCTGGACGATGCCGATGTGCTCGGCGGCCGCCAGCACGACTGGACCGTGGGCGCCAACTGGTACCTCACCAGCCACTTCAAATTCCAGGCCAACTACGTGAAGGCCGATGCCAGCCGTCGTGGCGTGCATACCAAGCCGGACATCGTCGAACTGCGCGCACAGATGCACTTCTGATCCGGTCGCCTGCGGCGGGCGTGCACACCACGCCCGCCGCACGCCCGTAGACTGCCGCCATGTATTGGCTCGGCCGCCATCGCACCCTGCTGTTGACCCTGCTGCTGATGATCGGCGGCACGTTGCTGTGCGCGGCCGCCGCCGGCCACTACGCATGGCGGCGTGCACTGGCCGCCGAGAGCGAGCAGGTGCAACGGCAGCTGGAGTTGTACGGCCAGGGCCTGCAGCAGCGAATTGACCGCTTCGGCACCCTGCCGCAGGTATTGGCACTGGACCCGGACCTGCGCCTTGCCCTGCTGCAGGCACCCGATCCGGCGGCGCGCCAGCGCCTCAACCTCAAACTGCAGCGCGCCAACCAGGTCACCCGCGCTTCCACGCTGACCCTGGTGGGGCACGACGGGGTGGCCGTGGCGGCCAGCAACTGGGACCAGCCCAGCAGCAACGTCGGCGAGGACTACAGCTACCGCCCCTACTATCGCCAGGCACTGGCGACCGGCCGTGGGCGCTTCTACGGCATCGGCATGACCACCGGCGTGCCCGGCTACTTCATGTCCCAGGCGATCGAGGACAACGGCACGCGGCTGGGCGTGGTGGTGATCAAGATCGAACTGTCCGCGCTGGAGCAGGAGTGGCTGCCCAGCCCGGACGTGGTGCTGGCCAGTGACGAGCACGACGTGGTGTTCCTGGCCAACCGCGACGCCTGGCGCTACCGCCTGCTGCGTCCGCTGGGCAACGGCGAGCGCCGCGAGATGCTTGAGGCCCGGCAATACGCCGACCGCTCGCTGCAACCGTTGCGGGTGCGCACCGAAGATGTACTGGACAACGGCGGACGCATGGTGCGCCTGCTCGAGCCGGTCCTGCCCGGGCCGATGCTGTGGCAGAGCCTGGCCCTGCCCGAGGAACACTGGAACCTGCACCTGCTGCATGATGCCGGCGCGGCCACCAGCGCCGGGCGCAGCGCGGCCATCGGCGGCGGCGCGGCGTGGCTGGCGCTGGGCTTCCTGGTGCTGTTCGTGCAGCAGCGGCGGCGGCTGGATGCGCACCGACAGCGCAGCCGGCGCGAACTGGAAAGCGTACTGGCCCAGCATGCCGAGGAGCTGCGCACTGCGCAGGACGGCGTGCTGCAGGCCGCCCAGCAGGCCGACAGCGGGCTCAGCCGCAGCCTGGCGCACCTGCCGCAGGGCGTGGTGGTGATCGACAACGAACAGAAACTGGTGGCGTGGAATGCGCGCTACCTGGAGTTGTTCAAGTTCCCGGCCGGACTGATCCGGGTGGGCCGGCCGATCGAGGAGATCTTCCAGTACAACGCGCGGCGCGGCCTGCTCGGCCCCGGGCCCATCGACGAGGCCATCGAGCGCCGCCTCAACCACCTGCGCAGCGGCCGCCCGCACATGCGCGAGAGCGAGAAGGACGACGGCACCGTGCTGGAAATCCGTGGCAACCCGCTGCCCGACGGCGGCTTTGTCACCAGCTATGCCGACATCACCGCCTACAAGAACACCGCGCGCGAACTGCGCTCGCTGGCCGATGCGCTGGAGCACCGCGTGGCCGAGCGCACCCGCGACCTGGACGAGGCGCGCCGTGAGGCAGAGCGCGCCAACCGCTACAAGTCACGCTTCGTCGCCTCGGCCGTGCACGACCTGCTGCAGCCGCTCAACGCCGCGCGCATGTTCGTCTCGGTGCTGCGCGGCAAGCTGCACGGCGACGCGCGCGAGCTGAGCGAACACGTGGACGCGGCGCTGGCCGCGCAGGATGCCATCCTGACCAGCCTGCTGGATATCTCGCGGCTGGAATCGGGGGCGTTGCAGACCCACGTGCGCGCATTCGCGCTGTCGCCGTTGCTGGAGACGCTGGCCCGCGAGTTCGGCATCGCCGCCGACAGTCGCGGGCTGCAGCTGCGCTGGGTGGATACGCGTGCGGTGGTGGTCAGCGACGAGGCGCTGCTGCGCCGCATCCTGCAGAACTTCCTGTCCAATGCGCTGCGCTATACCCCGCGCGGACGCGTGCTGATCGGGTGCCGACGGCAGGGCGACCAGCTGCGCATCGAGGTGCATGACCAGGGGCCGGGCATTCCGGAGAGCCTGCAGGGCGAGATTTTCGAGGAATTCCGGCGGCTGGATGATGGCGTCGAGCAGGAACGCGGCGCCGGGCTGGGGTTGGCGATCGTAGAGCGGATCGGGCGCCTGCTTGGGCATCGCATCACCCTGCACTCCACGCTGGGACGCGGGAGCGTGTTCGCGGTCAGCGTGCCGCTGGGCGATGCGGCGGCCATTCCGGCGCCGGCGCCGGTTCCGGCCGTGGCGACTGACGCAGGCGATGACAGCCCGCTGCGGCATTGCCGGGTCTGGAGCATCGATGACGACCCGCGCGTGTGCGCCGCCACCCGCGCCCTGCTGGAGCGCTGGGACTGCGCAGTGGAACTGGCCGATGGGCCCCAGGCGGCGCTTGAAATTGCCTCGGCGCTCAACGTGCCGCAGTTGCTGCTGCTGGATGTGCGCATGGGCCAGTGGCACGGCCCGGATCTGTACGAGCAGTTGTGTGGACTGTGGCAGGCGCGGCCACCGGTGATCCTGGTGACCGCCGAGCGCGATGATGCGTTGAAAACGCAGGCGACGGAGAACGGCTGGGGGTTCCTGTCCAAACCGGTGCGGCCGCCGGCGCTGCGCGCGTTGATGACGCAGGTGCTGGTAAGACACAGGGCATGAATCGGCCGCGCACCTCTGCGGAACCGAGTGCCGCACAGGTAGGGTCGGTTCCTAAATGACTGCCGACCATGCTGATCAACGCGGCGAAAGCATGACTTGCGCCGAAGCCGCCTCCGAGACAGGTCATGCCACCAGCTAACGTTGCGCAGGTTATCGGCAGTCGATAGGGATGCGACTCTACTTTGATCGACGTATCGCGGATTACGCGGGGTATCGACGGTCGATCAGGATGCGCACCCACGACGATCAACACCTTGCACCTTGCCAAGGTAGGCTCGGTTTCCAATCGACTGCCGACCCTGCCGATCCGCGCGGCGAATGCATGCTCTACAACGAAGCTGCCTTCGACATGGGTCATGCCACCACCGAACGTTGCGCAGGTCATCGGCAGTCGATAGGGATGCACCCCTACCTCCTCCCACACATCAGTGACGCCCAAGAGAGATCCAGAAGGAGAAGTCCTCGTACCCCCCCACGGCATGAGCGAATTTTTTCCCACCTTTCCACGATGCCGCACGTCACTGCCACCGTTGTCCAGAGCATCCTTAAGGCCCGACGTAAACGTCAAACGCCAAGCTTATTCTCAAATCAGCCAGCAGCCTCAAGAGTCCGCCTTCCAAGACAAAACCGGAGTTCTCCGCAGAAAACCACCCGATGAAGTACTCCAGATGCCCCCCAGTGGAAGATAGACTGTCGAGAAAGCCCTTGCTCTTCGCAAGCTGCTGACTGAGATTCGATATCGCAAGCTCGAATGTCAGATCATCCGACCTTAACTCATGGCACCAGAAGGACTCCTTCCTGATACCACCGATCTCATTCCCCTTTGGGGTAAGCCTCCTATCTCCTGCCGTGTACGAAAAATCCGGCTCAAGGCCAAGTCGACTACTTATCTCAATACTTCGAATGTTGGGATGTGTAATTCGAAGCGAAATTCTGTATCGCGCCTTTTCATTCATAGCAAGTAATCATCCAAATAACCTTGTTCACTACCCTCTTCTCCTTCATTTATCCAGACCTTTCCATCAGGGCTGATTCCAACCCAATCCTCGGCCTTGGCGTTTACACCTCTTTTGATGCCGTGAATGTCGTCGATACTCGGACCTAGCCATTGGTCGATTGGCTTGGTCCCGACAGGGCAGTCGTCAGGTCTCTGCTCTCAGGACGGCTTTAGCAGGAGCTGTACGAGCACCGTTGTGGCCTGTGGCAGGCACGACCGCCGGTGATTCTGGTCGCCGCTGAACGCGACGACGCATTGAAGGCGCAGGCTGCAGAGAACGGCTGGGGGTTCCTGTCCAAGCCGGTGCGGCCGCCGGCGCTGCGGGCGTTGATGACGCAGGTGTTGGTGCGGCATCGGGCGTGAGTCCGCTGCGCAATGCTGCGACCCAGATCGCCGGGGCGTCAGGGACGCCTGCTGTCAACCGCCGAGGGAGACTATCGGCGCTACAAGCGCACGGCCGTCCGGCGCACATTGACGGTTCAACTCCCTTTCAAGGTTCCCACCACTTCCTACGCCCCCCGCCCAGGTATGTTACTCGTCGCCTGGATACAACTCTATTGCGAGGCCAAGACCCAATGCACACATCTACTGCAGTGCCCGATAGTCAAACTCGAGTCCACCAAGGCCTCTAAGGAAGACGCTCACATAAAGTTCGATACTGCCCCGGAATCTACCAGTATCCGCATGTAATTATGGTGGGACCTTGGCGTCTCACACCAACGAGCGACCTCATGGCCCAGTTCAACGTCGACCTTTCTTACAAGCTGGATTGAAGCGTACGTCAGTTCGTTACAGCCATCCAACAGTGCGCCAGCCGGAGAAGTTCTCCGCTCGCCTTGATTGTGGAAAAATCTCGGAGCCAGGCCAAATTCAGCAATGATCCCTCTCCAACATGAGAACGGCGTGCCATACGCGCAGATAAATAGTTACTAGAACCAATCTCATGAAGGCCCACAAATTCAAATTTTTCAATAAATCCACTAGAACGTTCAGGCGATTTAGACTGGCCAGCACGGGAGCCCAACGCGGGGACGCCCACCAGGGCTGGTACGTCAGATCAAAACTCCAAATCACCTAGCTCGCCGCGGATGGAACTTTAAGACGAAGGCTGACGACAGGCGAGAAGTCAACTTTCCAAATATCCAACTCAAAAAGGTCGCCGTAATTGTCCAATGAAAGCGTGGCGATCACCTCCACGTCATCCTCGTCCAGAAACGTCTCTCTAGCCAACTCCTCCCCGAGGCGCCGATCCGGCTTGTCTGACACGAATCTTATGCTCCCCATTCCCCCGTCATCCATATCCTCAACTCCAACAATCGACAGCGCCTCCGGACTGAGATCGAGGGAAGACCGGACGCCCAGGAGCATCATTCTTATCACCGACAACTCAGCGGCTGATAAAACTCTAGACACAGATTCACTGCCTTGGCGGGGTGATTCTTCCGACATTGATGGTTCCGTCTGGTAATTTGTACGAACTGTAGTCGATTTTAACACCGTCAACTACCACGGAGCCGGAATACTGCCCAGCGGGAAGGCTCTCACCGACTCTACCTATATCGGCCGTAACTGCCTTCTGCACGCTAACAGGATCCAAGCCTGCCTTCTCAACATGCCTAAAAGTATGATAAACCTGATTCTCCACCCGTCCAAACGTAACGAGAACCCGCCCAACTTTTATCGGCAGCTTAATTATCTTAAATGGGCCAAAACTGAGCACCGCCATTGAGATGTTTGTAGGCGTAGGATCTTCACAAGCTTCTTGAATGCCTTTAATGTCACCCACTACTGGCGTCATGTCCGCGACCCAGGGAAGCAGCATTCTGGCTTGCGATTCATCGAGAGGATTGGCCATTTCTCGCGGGCTTCCGAAAACCTGAAGTCCTTGTGGATCTATCGATGAAGCGGGCCGGCCACCAACATAACTGAAGGTTGAGATGCCTCCGTTCAACCCAATCGGATCACTCTGCGAGTACCGACCTACAGACGGGTCATAGTCTCGCTGATAGTTATAGAGCAGGCCACTCGCATCCGTCGACTGTTGCCCGGGGAAGCGCAAAGCGAGATCGAACACCATGCCATCGCCATCTGGGTCATTTGCCGGCACCTGATCACCGAACACCTCGCCCTTGTTGCTCCACTCCCAGACTGACACGTCGCGCGTAGGATCGATCACCACTCGCGCCGTGCCAAGGTGGTCTGGCTGAACGTAAGTGACTTCAGGCACGCCAGCACTCAGTCCGCTGATCAGGGCAATCGGGTAGTTATCCAGCCAGATTGCCTGCTGTTGCAGCTGCCCTGTAACACTGTAGTTGCCTAACCACTGCCCAGCTTCGTTATAGACCGTGAGCTGTGCATCACCTACTGCAGGGGCCCGAAATACGCGCTCGCCGCGATGGTTGTAACCATAGCCTTCGACCACGGAACCTGCCTGCTTCACCGCACTCATACGGTTTGCATCGCTGTAGGCAAACTCCTTGCCGCTCATGCCGACCGTATTGCCCACCGCGTCGTAGTCGCGCGCCTGGCCGTCAACTGCTGCAAGCCGATGGCTGGTGGTTAGATAGGTGTAGGCGGCCGTACCAGCGGCAGTGGTCAACGCGGTCCGGTTGCCAGTGGCGTCGTAGGCATACGTCTCGATCGCCACGTCGGTGGCGCCGTCCTTGGTCTGGGTCAGTCGACCCAGCGTGTCGTAGCCGTACCTGGCCAGCACTGAGGTGCCCGTGCCGTTCTTGAGCTCGGTGATTGACCCCACCGGATCGTAGCCATAGCTCAGCGAAAGCCCACCTGAAGCCGGGTCATGCACGGCCTGCGGGCGATAGTCGAGGTCGAGCGGGCGCTGCAGTTGGCGCCCATTCCCGTAGGTCCAGCCGGTGGGCGGCCCGAACGCGGCGTGGGTGACTTGGCTGATCACCACCTCACGCCCCCACGCTGGGCGAGTCAGCCCGATCTGGCTGATACGACCTTGGCCGTCGCGAACGTAGTCGGCGACGCTGCCATCCGGGTAGGTCAGCGACGCCAGTCGCCCCGCCTTGGTGTACGCATAGCGCAGCGTGCTGGCCACTCCGTTGACGGTCTGCACCTTGCGGGTGACCTGGCCAAAGCGGTCGTGGCAGTAGGCGGTGCTACCGCCTGCGTGAAGGACGGTGCCGATGCGCCCCTTTGCAAAGCGCTCGTCGGCGGCACAGACGCTCGGCGCGATGTCGTAGCTGTAGCCAACGTCCAGGTTGGGGTCGGGATAGGCAATGCCGGTGAGACGGTTGAGCGCGTCGTAGTGATAGGTGGAAGTCACGCCACGCGCGTCCGTGCGGGTCTTGCGGTTACCGGCAGCGTCTACGGTAAAGACGGTGGTCCCGGTATCCGGACTCACCAGCGTGGTCTGATCACCAAAACCGTTATAGGCATAGGTGGTGTGCAGCCCCTTGGGATCGGTAACCTCAGTGACCTGATCCAGCGCGTTGTAGCGGGTGCGGATCTCGGCCTCGATACCGCCGACATCCTGCAGGGTGCGCGCCAGGCGATTCAGCGGGTCGTGCTCCCGGGCAGTCACCCGCTGCAGCGCGTCCGTGATCGATTGCGCGTTGCCATTGACGTCATAGGTGAATTCGGTGGCGTGGTTGCCTGCATCCTTGAGCGTGATCAACTGGCCCAGCGTGTTGTACACACTGGCGAGCGTGCGGCGCAGCGTACCGCCTGCATCAACGGTGTCTTCCTTGATGCGATTACCCGCGTTGTCGAGCGTGTAGTGGATGGTGTTGCCCGCATCATCGGCGATGTCGGTCAGGCGCTGGGCGGCGTCATAAAAATAGGTCACGCTGCTGCCGTCTGGCCCGGTCACTTGCTGCACCTGCCCCGTGGGCCAATAGCTCAGCTGCGTGACACGATTCTCGGCCGCTGTCTCACCGCGGACTGTAACCGACGCGGGCCAGCCGCGCGGATGATAGGCATAGTCGGTTACCACGCCGTTTGAGTCCTTGACCGATAGGGGGCGACCAAACGAATCGTATGCAAGCCTTTCCACACTGTGCCCTGCTGCATTGGTAATGCTGCGCAGGTCACCGGCTCGGTAGGCGCAGGTACCACCAGCAGCGCACCCCGTGTCGTCGGTGGTGTACCAGGCATATGTAAGGGTGTCGGCAACATCGGTTCGCGGACCATCGAACATTCGCAGCACGCCAATCTTCGGACAGTCGCTGCCCACGGCCTCGCAATACGTGTAAGTGGTCGCACGGGACGTGCCCGTCGCAATATCGCGCACGGTGATCATCGCAGGCTGCAGGCGCGCGTTGCGTGTTATCTGGACCTCACGGTCACCTACAGCCTGTTGGATGACTCGATTGGCATCAGCCAATGTACGCACCTCGGTAGTGCGCTGCTCCGGCTTCCCGGAGCCCTCGGTCATAACGGTGATGCTCACGTTACCTGCGGCGGGATCAACAGCCTCGCTATAGGAATAGGTGGTCAGAACGCCCCGACGATCCGTCGAAGACTGGAGCCGCCGCCGAAAGTCGGTGCTTACGGGGAAGTAAACATGGCTGACGCTTCCCTGCGCATCGGTTACGTCAGTAACCTTCCGCGATCCAGTACCAGCAGCGACCGGAGTAAGGCCAAACGTACTTTGATTGCCCAACGCGTCTGTGACAAGCGTGGTGCCGGCAGCAGTGTACTCAAGACGCACCCCATCAATACCGACGTCCGGCTGGCTGCAGTTCTCGGAGTGACGACTGCAAACCACCCGCCCCTTGTCGTCGTAGCCGAACCAGCTGTAGCGACGGCCGTCCTCGCTTGTGACTCCGGTAAGATAAGTTGGGTATCGAGCGTCCTCGTAGTGATAGACCCTTGAACCTCCATCGATATGGGTAACGGAGCTCAGTCGTCCGTCGAGGGTGAAATCATAGTTGACCACCCGTTCGCCATTGATCGAAAGCGAGGAAATGAACTGATCGTCACCAGCAGCTTCGTACTGAAACTCCAATGCTCGTCCGGTTGAATGAACGACGCGAGCCAAGCGCCTCCGTACGTCATATTCATAGATGAGCGACGTGCCATCCTCCATGTCCCTTCGCTGCATCAGACCACGATCATCAAATGTGATCTGCTCGCTTGCCCGTGACAGCTTCCAGCCGTCGGCCAATTGAACGATACGGTCTCCACTGCCGTCTATGGCTTCGTGGTAGCCCTCCTGTCGACGGAATCCCAGATGGCTACCATTCTCCTTGACGAGGCCGACGCTAGGGTAAGCGCTGGGGGGCCAAGCGGTGTCGTCCGTACCACTCGTCAGACGTACGTTGTGGGAGTGCGTCCACCCGGCGCCGAGGGCACCGCCTGCGGTGGTGCTTTGTGAGCGGTAGTGCCTCTCGAAACTGATCCAGCCCAGCTCAAGATCCGGCTCCGGCTGGGACTTCTCTCCCGTGGTCGGGTTGCATGGATTGCCAACCTTGCAGCTGTCATTCGAATGTGAGGAGTAGTACTTCCTTATTACCGAAAATGCGTACTCCCGTTGCACTGCCGACATTACGCACATGCCTTCAGATTCGCTCCATTCCATGATGGAGCGATTCACGTTGGGGCACTCGGCGATACGAGTACGCTCAACGCTATACGTGCCCTCATCGATCTCACACGGCTCTGCATCAGAAACGTACGTGTAGTAGGAGACGACTATTTCACTTTCTTCTTCCGTGTTGCTGCCGTCAGCACCGGCATTCCCATGAATAGTTACCGTCCAAGGCGATTTCAGCACTGCAGTCGGCGCGGGGCATCCCGGCTCCTGCGGATGGTCGGTTGCTGTGACTTCTGCAAGAACGGTGCTGATCAACTCCTGCTCGGTGTCAAGTTCCGCACCGGAAAGGGAGATGTACGCCCAGTCTGTCGTGACCAACTTGTCAGACTTGATTCCGTATTCGTAGACAACCTTGTCCTCAAGGATGACTGGCGCAAGCACCTCCCATGAAAACTCGCCTTCTTGCTGCTATGGATAAAACTGCTGCTCGATCTCCAACTGCACCGCCCGCTCAGATGGCCGCGGCTGGTCAAAGGAAGCGATCGTACCCCAGACCTTTTCCACTTCCTGGGCGTGCGTTTCCGGCACAATGACAGTGGTAGAGAAGAGCGCAGCGAGCGCCAAGCAGAAGAGCGTCTTTTGCATATATACAACGTCCTTGTAATTCTTCCAGACGAGAAAGAATGAAGAGAAGAAAAGAGCGGGTGGGGCCGCCCTTTTCGCCCTGAAGCGGATCATACGTGCTCCGTAACCCTTGGCCTGCTGCGCCCTTTCGAAGGTGCGACCTGTCAGGAAACACTATACCGATTCGCCAATATGAATTGGCGGACAGGTCACGTTTATTACAATAGCGCTCAAGATTCGCACTGAATCCAAGCTTGACTGCGCAGTGGGCAACGCGAGAGACGCTGCGCGCAAGCGTGCCAGGCACGCCGACGCGCACCACGCCCGCATCCCACTCCAGCGGACACGAGCATTTCATGTGTCGCATCATAGTTTGCCTGGTTGCGTTCAAGAGCAGCCGAGCATGGCTCGGCTCTACCGGACCCTGCGGCCGACGGAGGAGATGTCTGGCGCGGTCATTACGGGTAACGCCGCGCGGTGCTTGGCGGGCGCCCACCCTAGAAGGCAATCGCTACCCGCCCCGCAGCCTCAGCCATCCAACCCCGTGCTGGCATTCCCTTCCGGCTCCAGCGCCTTCACCAGTACCGCCGCCTGCGTGCGGCTGTGGCATTCCAGCTTCTTCAGGATCGCGGTGACATGCACCTTGACCGTGTTCTCGGCCAGGCCCAGCTCGTAGGCGATCTGCTTGTTGAGCAATCCGTCGGCCAGGCACAGCAGCACGCGGAACTGCTGCGGGGTGAGCTGGGCCAGACGCGCGGCGAGCAGCGCGTCGGACTCGGAGCGCTCTGGTGCCATGGCCGGGAACCACACCCCGCCATCGAGCACCGCTGCCACCGCCTGGCCGATGGTCTCGGCCGGCGCGGATTTCGGGATGAAGCCGGCCGCACCGAACTGCTGGGCACGGCGGATGACGCGCGGATGGTCGTTGGACGACACGATCACCACCGGGATGTCCGGATGTGCGCCGCGCACGTGCAGCAGCGAGGAGAAGCCCCGTGCACCGGGCATGGTCAGGTCCAGCAGGACCAGTTCGATCTCCGGATGCTGGTCCAGCACCGCCTCCAGCGTGGACGCACTGGCCACCTCCAGCACCTGCGCCTGCGGCAGGGACTGGCGCAGCGAGTGCACCACGGCTGCGCGCAGCAGCGGATGGTCGTCGGCGATCAGGACGGTCAGTTCACTCATGCGGCCAATTGTAATGAGGTTGACGGCCAGCCGCCGCGGCTACCGGCCTTGCTGGCGCATGCTGCCATTCCAGGCGTCCAGGAATTGCCGGCGCTTGAGCGCGTCCAGGTACACCAGCAGGCCCGGCCCCAGCTGGATCGGGCGGTAACTGCGCTCGGGCGAGCGGCCGCGCTGCTGGCCCTGCGCCGGCAGGATCGGCATCAATCGGGCCTCGCGGGACAGCACCTGCTGGCCACGCGGCGAGAGCAGGTAGTCCAGGAAGCGCCGCGCCTCCTCCGGGTGCCGGCTGCTGCGCGGGATCACCGCGGTGCGCAGCACCACCAGGGTGTAGTCCTCCGGCTCGACGATGCCCAGCGGCGCACCGGCTTCGATGCGCGCCTGCGCGTAGGAGCCCAGCACGTTGTAGACCAGCGACAGCTTGCCGCTGCTGACCTGGTCCAGCAGCACGCCGGTGCGCTCCTCCAGGTGCACGCCGTTGTCGCCGAGTGCGCCGAGCAGCGCGCCGGCCATGCTGCCGCGCTGGCCGTCCTGGGTGGCCAGCAGGTAGCCGACGCTGCTGCGCTCCACGTCGTAGGTGCCCACCCTGCCCTGCAGCGGTGCATCCGGCGCACGCAGCAGCTCGAGCAGCTGGCGGCGCGTGCGCGGCACCCGCGCCGCTGGCAGCGTGCGGGTGTTGTAGACCATCGCCACCGGCTCGTAACTGATCCCGAAGGCCTCGTGCCGCCACTGCGCCCATGCCGGCAGCGCATCGGTCTGCGCCGAGCGGTGCGGCAGCGCGTGGCCGTCGTTGACCAGTTTGGTCTGCAGGTCCATGCCGCTGCTGATGAGCATGTCCGGCGCCTGCGCGCCGCCGCGGTCACGCAGGTAGCGGGCGTAGATGTCCTGGGTGATCACGTCCTCGTACAGGATCTCGGTACCGGGATGCAGGCGCTGGTAATCGGCGATCACCGTGGCGAACACCTCGATGTCGGTCGAGCCGTGGATGCGCAGTTGCGCCACCGGCGCGCCCTTGGCCGGGAAACGCTGCACGTCGCCCGGCGCTGCCAACGCGTTGCCGGCCGCCAGCACCAGCAGCAGCCACCACCCTCGTGTTTTCATGGATGCATCCTCGGCAGGCGGATGGTGGCCACCAGGCCACCGCCCACCCGGTTGCTCAGGTCGATCTGGCCGCCATGGCCATCCACCACCCGCTTGACGATCGCCAGGCCCAGCCCGGCGCCGCCGGCCGCCGCGCCCTCGCCGCGCGCGAAGCGCTCGAACACCCGCTCGGCGTCGGCCGCGGCGATGCCCGGGCCGTGGTCGGCGATGGTCAGCACGCAGTGCTGCGCTTCTTCGGTGAGCGCCACCTGCAGCGTACCGTCGCCACCGTACTTGATGGCGTTGTCGATCAGGTTCTTGATCGCCTCGCGCAGCAGCAGCGCGTCACCGCGCACCCAGGCCGTCTGCGCGCTCACCGCAAGCTGCACGCGCGGGGCGGGCAATGCCTGCGGCAGCGCTTCGTGCAGCGCCTGGTGCACCGTCTCGGCCAGGTCGACCGGGCCGAAATGCTGCAGGTTGGCGCGGTGGATCACGCTGGCATCGCTGAGCAGCTGGTTGAGCAGGCGGCTCATGTGGGTGGCATTGCGCTCGATGGCATGCAGGCTGCGGCGCATGTCCTCGGGATCTTCCTCGTCCAGCGCCAGCTGCGCCTGCGCGCGCAGCGCCGCCAGCGGCGTGCGCATCTGGTGCGCGGCCTCGGCCATGAACGCGCGCAGGGTCTCGTTGCTGCTCTGCAACCGGCCCATGAAGTGGTTCAGCGCGCCGACCATCTTGTCCATCTCGCGTGGCACGCTGGCATCGAGCGGCTTCAGGTCGGACGGCTCGCGCCGCGCCAGGTCGCGCTCCATGCGCACCAGCGGGCGCAGGGCGCGATGCACGCCGAGCCCCACCAGGGCCAGCGAGAGCAGCGACAGCACGGCGATGGCCAGCAGTGCGCGGGTCACCATGTCCTGCGCCAGTGCTTCGCGCGCACGCCGGGTCTGCCCGACCTGCACGCGCACCTCGCCTTGTGCCGAGGGCGAGGACACGCGCCGCGACACCACCACGAAGCGCACCTGCTCGCCGCTGTAGGGGGCGTCGAACAGCTGCGGGCGGTCGCTGGGCGGATGCGGCGGCGCCGGGAGGTCGGCGTAGCCGGTGACGGTGGCGTCGCGTGCGTCGGAGACGCGGTAAAACACGCGATCCTCCGGGGCCATCGCCAGCAGGTCCAGCGCGGCATACGGCAGGTCCACCTGCCATTGCGCCTCCACCAGGGCCACCGAGTCGATGATCGACAGCGCCGAGGACACCAGCAGGTGATCGTAGGAACGGTTGGCCGCGCGCTGGCCGTAATCGCGTGCGCCGAACAGCAGGGCGACGGCGAACAGGGCCAGGAACGCGCCCAGGTACAGCCACAGGGTGTGCCGGATCGAGCCGGAGGTGCGCGGGTCAGTCGCCATCGGCCGCAGCGCCGGCGGGGTCTTCGATGGCCTCCAGCAGGTAGCCGCTGCCGCGCACGGTGACGATCCGCAGCGGCGCCCCGGCCAGCTTGCGGCGCAGCCGCCCCACGTACAGCTCGATCGCATTGGGGCCGGCCTCGTCATCGAAGCCGAACAACCCATTGCCGATCTCGTCTTTGCCGACCACCTGCCCGAGCCGGCCCATCAGGATTTCCAGCAGCCGGTACTCGCGGTTGGGCAGCTCGATCGGCTGGCCCTCCAGGCTCACCCGGTGCGAGGCGTTGTCGAACTGGAAGGTGCCGATCTGCACCACTTCGCTGGCCTGGCCACGGGTGCGCCGCAGCAGCACCCGGCAGCGTGCTTCGAACTCGCGGAAATCGAACGGCTTGCCCAGGTAGTCATCGGCGCCCACGTCCAGCGCCTGCACGCGGTCTTCGATGCCGTCACGCGCGGTCAGCATCAACACCGGGGTGCTGTCGCCGCGCTCGCGCATGCCGGCCAGCACGCGCAGGCCATCGAGCTTGGGCAGGCCGATGTCCAGCACCACCAGGTCGAAGCTCTGGTAGCGCAGCACGCTGGCCGCGGCCAGCCCGTCGCGCTGCCAGTCCACCGCGTGGCCACTGCGGCGCATGCGGCGGACGATGGCATCGGCCAGGTCCGGATTGTCTTCCACCAACAGCAGGCGCATCGGGCAGGGATCGTCGAAGGTGCACGAATGCTAGCGCGAGCGGCCGCCCTCGTGGGCTTCGCTGCAGTGCACAAACCCCCGACAGGTGGATGACAGCTTCCCGGCACTAGGCTGCGCCATCGCACCGCAGTCCCCTGCGCTGCCATTGACGACACCACTGCACGAACGAGTACCTGGGAGGGTCCGTGGAACTGAACGCAACCCGCTGGCGCACGCCGGCCGCCTGCACCCTGCTGATGCTGGCCGCGCCGCTCTGGGCCGCTGACGCCGGCGAGGACGACCGTCCGGTCACCGCCACGCTCGGCGGCCGCCTGCACCTGGACTTCGCCGATTTCGACAACGACGGCCGCGGCACGCCGAACAAGGACGACACCGAGATCCGCCGTGCCTGGGTGGATGTGTCGGGCAGGTTCTTCGTGGTCGACTACAAGCTGGAAGCGGACTTCTCCGGCGACCGGGTCGAGGCCAAGGACGTGTTCGTCAGTCGCAGCTTCGGCGATGCCGGCAAGCTCACCGTGGGCCAGTTCAAGCAGTTCTTCTCGCTGGACGACCGCACCAGTTCCAACTACGGCACCTTCCTGGAGCGCGGCAACGCCGGCACCACGCTGGCGCCGCTGTACCGCCTCGGCGCCTCCTGGCAGGCCGCCCACGGCGACATGACCTGGGCCGCCAGCGCCTACAGCCTGGAAAGCATCGATGCCTGGCAGGTCAAGGGCCGCGCCGCCGGCGGCCGTGCCACCTGGGCACCGGGCGCCACCGCCGGCGACGTGCTGCACCTTGGCCTGTCGCTGGCGCATGAGCGCTACGACACTCCAGGCGCCAATGGCGTGCCGGGGCTGAAGATCCGGCCGCGCCCCGCCGGCCACCTGTCCGACAACAGCCGCCTGACCCTGGTCGATTTCTCGGCCGGGCGCGACACCGACGTCAACAAGTGGTCGCTGGAGTACGCGCAGGTGCGCGGGCCGCTGTCCTGGCAGGGCGAGTTCAGCGGCGCCACCTTCGACGACGGCAGCCAGCGCGGCAAGGTGCTGGCCGGCTACGGGCTGGTGAGCTGGTTCGTCACCGGCGAGTCGCGCGTGTACGACCGCAAGACCGGCCGCTTCGGCCGGGTCAAGGATTTCCAGCACAAGGCCGGCGCCGTCGAAGTGGCACTGCGCTACGACCAGATGCGCGGCGACCAGCACCTGATCGGCCAGCCGGACCTGCGCGATGCGCAGACCCAGGCCTGGACGCTGGGTGGCAACTGGTACATGCGCGAGAACCTGCGCTTCATGCTCAACCTGATCGAGAGCCGCAACCGCGACCGCCTGGCCGCGGCCAACCTGGACCGCACCCGTGCGGTGACCGGCCGCCTGCAGTTCGATTTCTGAGCCTTCCCTTCCGCACTACCCCTCCTGGAGTCTGCAGATGATGCTTAGCATCCTCGGCTTTGGCATGGTCATTACATTCATGTACTTGATCATGAGCAAGCGGCTGTCGCCGCTGGTCGCCCTCATCACCATTCCGATCATCTTTGCGCTGTTCGGCGGCTTCGGCGCCGACATCGACGAGATGATGCTGGAGGGCATCAAGAAGATCGCGCCCACCGGCGTGATGCTGATGTTCGCCATCCTGTACTTCGGGGTGATGATCGATGCGGGTCTGTTCGATCCGCTGGTGCGGATCATCCTGCGCTTCGTCAAGGGCGACCCGATGAAGATCGTGCTGGGCACCGCGATCCTGGCGATGCTGATCTCCCTCGACGGCGATGGCTCGACCACCTACATGATCACGGTGTCGGCGATGCTGCCGCTGTACCAGCGGCTGGGCATGAGCGCGTTGAACATGACCTGCGTGACCATCCTCGCCGGCGGCGTAATGAACCTCACCCCGTGGGGCGGGCCGACCGCGCGCGCGGCCACCGCACTGCACGTGGACCCGGCCGACGTGTTCGTGCCGCTGATCCCCTCGATGGTGATCGCCTGCGCCGGCGTGCTGCTGCTGGCGTGGTACCTGGGCATGAAGGAGCGCCGTCGGTTGGGCGTGGTGAGCCTGCCCGAGGGCGGCAGCTGGATGGACAACAGCGTGTCCGACGACGGCAATGCGCTGCCCACCGTGGAAGACGCCGAGGACATCAAGCGCCCCAGGCTGCTGTGGGTGAACCTGGTGCTGACGCTGGCGCTGATGACCGCACTGATCATGGGCGTGCTGCCGATGCCGGTGCTGTTCATGGTGGGCTTCGCGATGGCGCTGGTGATCAACTACCCCAACCTGGCCGAGCAGCGCCGCCGCGTGGTCAACCACGCCGGCAACGTGCTGTCGGTGGTGGCGTTGATCTTCGCCGCCGGCATCTTCACCGGCATCCTCAACAACACCGGGATGGTGGAGGCGATGTCGCACAGCTTCCTGGCGATCATCCCCGACAGCTGGGGCCCGTACCTGGCGGTGATCACCGCGATCGCCTCGATGCCGTTCACCTTCTTCATGTCCAACGACGCCTTCTACTTCGGCGTGCTGCCGATCCTGTCCGAGGCGGCCGGCAACTACGGCATCACCCCGGTGGAGATGGCCCGCGCCTCGCTGGCCGGGCAGCCGGTGCACCTGCTCAGCCCGCTGGTGCCGTCCACCTACCTGCTGGTGGGCCTGGCCAAGGTCGAGTTCGCCGACCACCAGAAGTTCACGCTGAAGTGGGCCATCGCCATTTCGATGCTGTTGATGCTCGGCGGCCTGCTGTTCGGCCTGTACCCGCTTGCGTCCTGATCCGCCTACCAAGGAGCGTTCTGCAATGACTCTTCGCATCGCCTACGTCACCAGCGGGATGGGCAGTGTTGGCACCGCCATCTGCCAGAAGCTGGCCCGCAACGGCCACACGGTGGTCGCCGGTTGCGCACCGAACTCGCCGCGCAAGGCCGGCTGGCTGCGCGAACAGCGCGAGCTGGGCTTCGACTTCATCGCCTCGGAGGGCAACGCCGCGGACTGGTCGTCCACGGTGGCCGCCTTCGCCAAGGTCAAGGCCGAGGTCGGCGAGATCGACGTGCTCGTCAACAATGCCGGCGGCAGCCGCGACGTGCTGTTCCGGCAGATGAGCCCGGACGACTGGAACGCGGTGATGGGCTCGAACCTGCACGCGCTGTTCAACATCACCAAGCAGGTCATCGACGGCATGGCCGCGCGCGGCTGGGGCCGGATCGTGAACATCGGCTCGGTCAGCGCGCACAAGGGCCAGATCGGCCAGGTCAATTTCGCCACCGCCAAGGCGGCGATGCACGGCTTCAGCCGGGCGCTGGCCAATGAGGTGGCCACGCGCGGGGTGACGGTCAATACGATTTCGCCGGGCTACATCGCCAGCCAGTCGATCAGCAGCTTCCCGCCGGACGTCCTGGACCGGCTGGCCGGCTCGGTGCCGATCCGCCGGCTGGGCAAGCCGGAGGAAGTCGCAAGCCTGTGCGCGTGGCTGGCGTCGGATGACGCGGCCTACGTGACCGGTGCCGATTACGCGGTGAACGGTGGCTTGCACATGTTCTGAAGCCTCTGCAGGCGCGGCGTGGATCTGCCGGTTCCGTAGATCCACGCCACCCGCGGATGCTTCATCCTTTACCCGCGGGCGTTCGCCAGCGCCTCGGCAATGTCTTCCGGCAGGCCGGTGATGAAATCCACGTCGTCCGACTCGTCCACGATCTGGCCCGGACGTGGCCGCCACATCTGCCCGGGGATGGCGCGCCGCTCGTCCCGCCCCGGCCAACGCGTGGGGAAACGCGGCCGGATCCGAGCCAGGTCGAAACCCAGCCCGTGGTCCGCGTAACCGTCATCAGCCAGGCGCTGCTCGATCCGTCTCAGCACCGCCGCCGTGTAGCGGTGCGATTCCGGCACATCCTCGATAGTAGCGAAGGGGACGTACCACGACGCGCCCAGGTTCCAGTAGAACGCCAGTGCGCTGGACGCAGCCAGTGTCGGCTGCTCCAGCAACCACTGCAGCGCGTCTGATAGCGCGCTGGTGTCAGCGAACAGCATCAGTTGGTGGCATTCCTGTGGTGATGCCTGGCGAAGAAAGGTCTCAAGTACCGCCCAGCCCGGATCCGCGGCCGTCGCCAACGGCAAGAGCGTCGGCGGCGTCACGTCGGCCCAGATGTCGATCTCGCCGGCTACGGCATCGCCCAAGGCCGGACCACGATCAGGCTGCACGCCAGCGGCCATGTCGTGCAGCTGCGCTGCGAGCGCAAGCGGCAGGCCGTCATCAAAGACCGTGTCGACGGCCTCTGCAAAGGGATCGCAGGCCTGCCCGCCGACCACCGCGACCCTCATGGCATCCGGGACGTTGCGACGCATGACCAAGCCGGGATAATCACCCATCGAAGGGCCCGGCCAGTTGCCCGGGTCGAAGGCGAGTCCACGGCCCGCATAGAATCCATCGATGTAGCGTTGCTCGATGCGGCGGACGATCGCATGGGCCTCGCGCTCATGCTCGGGTACGTCGCCGTCAGCGGCGTACTGGGTGAACCAGGCCGCGCCCAGCGACCAGTACATCATCAGCGCCGTCGCGCGATCCAGCTCGCTGCGATCCGCCAGCCAAGCCAGCAGCTCGGGGCTGTCATCGTAGTTGCAGCGCGCGACATAGATGTGGCGCTGCTCGGGAGATGCCTTCAGCAGGTAGTCCTGCAGCAGCGCGCGGGAGGCGCGGTCGAACTCGTCGGGGGTCAAGGGGCACTTCCATTGTCGGGACACCTGCAGTTTAGTGCTCCCTTGCCAACGAGTTCAGAGCCCTGTCCTGCGGACTGTGCAGGCGCGGCGTGGATCTACTGGGTTTCAGTAGGTCCACGCCATGCGTGGCTGCGCTACCCCACCGGATCAGAACTCCGCAGCAACCGTCATGAACAGCTGGCGCGGCGCGCTGGCGTGGATGGCGTAACGGGTGCCGGTGGGATCGGTCGGCGCGAACGAGCTGAGCTGGCCGGCATAGCGCTTGTTGGTCAGGTTGGTCGCATTGAGCGACACCTTGACGTCGCGCAGGCCGAGGCCAGGGCCGAACGAATAGCCCACGCCCGCATCGAACGTCGTCACCCCCGCCACCGACTGGTCGTTGGTGTAGGTGTAGTAGCGCTTGCCGGTGTACTTGGCGCGCAGGCTCGCCGACCAGCCGTCGCGGTTCCAGCTGATCTCGCTGGAGGCCATCCGCTGCGGCGTGTCCACCGTGATCTTGCCCGCCACCGGCACGATCGCCCCGCCCGAGGTGTAGTCATCCTCGTAGGTGGACTTGTTCCAGGACAGCGCGTTGTACCACTGCAGGCCGTCGACCGGCTTGAGGATGAAGGTCAGCTCCGCGCCCTGGCTCTTCACCGAGCCAACGTTGATGAAGCGGGTGATGCACTCCGGCCGCGTCCCCACCTCGATGCTGGTGCACGGGTTGAGCGAGAGCAGGCGGTTGTCGAACATCACGTGGTAGGCCGCGATCGAGGCCTGGTACCGCTCACCGAAGGTGCGGAAACCGGCTTCCAGCGTCTTCGACTTCTCCGGCTCCAGCCCGGCGCTGGCCGCGAACGATTCCGGCGAGACCTGCAGCGGGCCACCGCTGCCGCCGCCCACGAAGGCCGCGATGTTCTCCGAGTACGAGGCAAACAGCTCCTGGTTCTGGCTCAGCTTGAAGCCGATACCCGCCTGCGGCAGCACCGATTCCTTGGCCGTCAGCGTGCCCGAGGCATAGCTGGCTTCCGTGCCCGGCTTGGCGTTGGCAGTCATGCGCGTGTTCGGGCTCTTGATGCCCACATCCACGGTGAGGCGGTCATCGAGGAAACGCATGCGGTCCTGCACGTAGAACTGGCGTGTGCGGATGTCGAAGTCCTGGTCGAACAGCCGACGGTCGGGGTAGTTGAGGTAGCCGTCATCCAGGAACGGCCCGGTGATGTAGTAGAAATTGCGCTCGACATTGTGGTCGTTGCGCTCATACCACAGCCCCGCTTCCAGCGCGTGGATGCCCCACTGCCAGCTCAGCGCCGCGGTGATGCCCTGGCGGTTGATGGTGTAGTTGGTGCTGCGGATGGAAATCGGCAGCGCCTGCGCGGTGCCCGGGTTGGACGGCTGGCCCGGTGCCCACCAGTGGCCCTGGCCGCGGTTCTCGTGGTGGTAGGCCAGCAGCTTCAGGCGCGAGGTCTCGCCCAATGCCAGGTCGGCATCCAGCGAATACAGGTTGTCGTCGCGCAGCGCGCGGCTCTGGTAGTACGCATCGTCGATGCTGTTGACGCCGCCGCTGAAGGCGCACTTCTGCGCGTTGTAGGTGCCTGGGGCGCAGTAGGCCGCGGCCACCGCCCGATCCCAGTCCGGGGCGTAGATGTTCCAGTCGTAGCCCAGCCCGCGCGCGAGCATGCTCTTGGACAGGTAGGCGTAGTTGGCCTGGCTCACGCGCGAGGTGGCCGCGAACGCGCCGAAACGGTTGTCGCCCACGGCCCACACGGCCTTGGCGTTGAACTGGCGGGTGGTCTGGTTCTGGTTCGGCTCGGCCCACATGTCCGCCTCCTGGTGCACGCCGGAGACATAGGCCGAGAAGCCGTTGAGGTCGCCGGTGTCCACGCGCAGGTAACCGCGACGCTGGTTGTCATCGCCCACGGTGACGCTGGCACGACCGCCGAACTCGGTGGACGGATCCTGCGAGAAGTACTGGATGGTGCCGCCCAGGTTGCTGGTGGAGGCCACGCCCAGCGAACCGATACCCTGCGACAGTTCGGCACCGGCCAGGTTCTCGGCGATCAGCGCGCGGGCGATGCTCAGGCCGTTGTAGTTGCCGTAGCTGTTGTCGCCCAGCGGAATGCCATCGAGTGTGTAGCCCAGGCGGCTCTTGTCGAAGCCGCGCAGGGTGATGCTCTGCGATTCCTCGTTGGCCCCGAACGCGTCATTGGACTGCACCGACACGCCGGGCAGGCGGTCGAGGATCTTCTGGCCGCTGGTGCCCGGCGGCAGCACTTCCTTGTCCACGGCTGTGATGCGCTGGACCTGACGGGTCTCGCCCTGGCCGATCACCGACACGGTGTCCAGGGTCTGCGCGCTGAGCGCGACGTTGGCCTCGGTGGTGGCGTCCACATCGGCAGCGTGGGCATTGGCGGCGCACAGCGCAATCGCCACGGCGATCGTCAGGGGTCGGGTAAGCATGGTGATCCGTTGCATGATGAGGTGGTGACCTGCGCGATGCAGGTGCGTGACCATCATGCGAGCGGAAGATGAAAGCATTCTTACGCGACGGCGTGCGGCGTATGAAATGCGAACCTGCCCGCAAAACCTGCACGAGCATGATCGCCGCAGGCACCGCACGTACAATGCGTGGTGTACCGCAACGGCTTGGACAGCAGGCAATGAACGAACAGGATTACGACGCCGCCAAGTGGGCGCTGCTGCACGCGCACCTGCTGCAGGCCACGCCGGAACAGCGCCATCTTTATGTGGCCCGCTCCAACTACAGCGACAATCTGCGCGCGCTGGAATGGCTGGCCGACCAGCCCGACCTGGACCGGGCCACGGCGCTGATGCTGTTCTGGAGCGTGGGCGCGGGCTGGCATGCCCAGTACGACACACTGGATGCAGTGCCCGACTACGAGCGCGATGCGCATGCGTTCATCGGCCTGGTGCAGCAGCGCTACCTCGATGGCTTCTATGCCGACCACGGCATCGGTTTCGATCCGAACGCGTGGGACGGTGCCGGCCCGCGCGAGCATTCGGCAGACGAACTGCGGCGCGTCCCGACACAGATGCTGCAGGCCGTGGACGGCGAGCATCAGATCGATCCGTTTGATGAAGCCTACGACGAGGACTACGACGACGGCCTGCCGATGGCGCTGGTCGAGCAGCTCTACGAACTGGCCGACGTGCATATCGCCTGGGAGAAAGCCCACCCGCAGGCGGAGTGATCCCGCATGCGCCAGCCCGCGGCCGGCGCTATTCCGGCGCCAGCTGGTCCATGCGGATACGGTTGGCGAACAATGAGAACGCCAGCATGCCGGCCAGCCCATTGGCCCGGCTGACCCAATGCGGCAGCCAGCGCGGCGGGCGCAGGATGCCTTCTTCGAACAGCGGCGCGAACGCGATCGCGTCGGTGAGCGCCATCTTGCCGGCGAACAGCCAGCGGCATACCTGCAGGCGATCTTCGGCGAGCATGTGGCGGAAGAAGGTATGCACCGAGACCAGCCCGCGCAGGTAGACCGTGTCCTTGGTGAACGCCGCGCCGCCGGTGGGCGGCACGCCGCGGAACACGCGCTGGGCCGAGGCGAAGCTCTCTTCGTTGTTCTGCCCGGCATCGCAGAAGTAGCGGAATACCTCGATGAAGTCCGCCCCCTCGCGTGCCATCGCGATTGCTTCGGTGCGCAGGCTGATGCGCTTGAGGCGTTCGATGTCGATGCTGCCGGTGATCTGCTCGGCGAAGGTGGCCAGCCCCTCCTGGGTGGCGGTGACCCGCGGCGAGGCCAGCGCCAGGCTGGGCAGGTGCGGCTGTTCGCGGCCGTTGAGCGCAGTCAGCGAATGGACCAGTGCCTCGTGGTGGAACAACTGTGCACGGTCGTAGGCGCTGAAGCGCGCGCTGGTGCGCAGGCGGATGCGCGTGGGGCCGGCGGCCGCCTTGGAGATCAGCTCCGGATCGAGCTGCACGCTGATGATGCGCGACTCGAAGAACGCGTCCAGATCGCTTTGCAGTTGCAATTGCAGCGCGGTGGCCGAGACCGGTACCTGTTCCTCGGGCGCGAGCAGTTCGTGGTCCAGTTCCTGCGCGATCTGGATGAAGTGGCGGGCTGCATCGCGGGTGCTGGGGCCATTGCCGGGCAGCGGCTGTTCGGGTGCACCGAACAACGCGACCGAGTAGCGGTCGACTTCGGCGGTGCCCAGCGATTCGAGCAGGCCCGCGGCGAGGTCCCAGCTGTGCGCCGAGCGCTGCACGTACAGGCCGATCGGATGGGACGGGTCGCACTGGGCGCTGATCGCGGCCAGCGCGCGGCGGGTGTCGCCGAAGTCCAGCCGCGGGTAGGCGACCTGCGGCAACACCGGCTGGCCGCGCGCCACGCTGGCCAGGAAAGGCGCCTGCAGCGCCGCCGGCCAACTGGTCAGGCCGAGCAGCTTGATGCCGCCCACCGCCTCCACCAGCTGCGCATCGAGCGCGGTGTGGTGGGCCACCTCACGATCCACGGTCATTGGTGTGCTCATGGGGCGGACAATAGCAGCCACGCGGGGCGCGCTGCACGCAGCGCCTGAGGTGGCGCAGGCCCACCCCATGGGTGGCTGCATTCCGCTCCGACGCCACGTAGAGCCACCCCATGGGTGGCTGCATTCTGATCCGACGCCTCGTAGAGCCACCCCATGGGTGGCTGCATTCCGCTCCGACGCCCCGTAGAGCCACCCCATGGGTGGCTGCATTTCGCTCCGGCACCGCGCGCAGCCACCCATGGGGTGGCTCTACGGCGTTGGGTTATCGGCGTCCGCCCTTTCCGCCCGGGCGCCACTGCGCACCCTTGCCCACGTGCTTGCGCTCGATCGCCTGCTGCGCCTGGCGGACGGCCAGCTTGGCCGCCGCGGCAGCCACTTCTTCCTTGAGCTTGAAGTAGTTGAGCAGGCGCTCTTCATCCAGCGTGCCGTCGTCGATGGCCGCGCGGATCGCGCAGCCCGGCTCGCGCTGGTGGGCGCAGTCGCGGAAACGGCATTGCGCCGACAGGGCTTCCACATCGGAGAAGCCCCCTTCGCTCAAGGCCTCTTCACCGGTCGGCTTGAGCTCGCGCATGCCCGGGGTATCGATCAGGCACGCGCCGGCCGGCAGCGGAATCAACGCACGGTGGGTCGTGGTGTGGCGGCCGCGCGAGTCGTTGACCCGCACATCGGCGGTCTTCATCCGCTCCTCGCCCAGCAGTGTGTTGGTCAACGTCGACTTGCCGGCACCGGACGACCCCACCAGCACCACGGTGCGGCCGGCGCCCAGCCACGGCAGCAGCGCCGACGCGCTGGCCGGGTCCCTGCCGTTGATGGCAAGCAGCGGGATGTCCTGCGCGGCCAGTTCTTCCAGCACGTCCAGGGCGTCCTGGCTGTATTCGGTCTGATCGGCCTTGGTCAGCACCACCACCGGTTGCGCGCCGCCACCGCCCACCAGCAGCAGGTAACGCTCGATCCGACGCGGGTTGAAGTCCGCGTCCAGGCCACAGACGATGAACACGGTATCGATGTTGGCCGCGATCACCTGCTGGTGGTAATGCTCGCCCGCCGCGCCGCGTTTGATCGCGGTCCGCCGCGGCAGCAGCGCCACGATCTTGATGCCCTCCAGCAGGACCCAGTCGCCCACCGCGGCGCGCTCATGGCTGGGGAAGCGCGGGCGCTGCCACTCCGGCGGGGATTCGGTCTTGATCGCCGCGTCCGGCATGTCCGAGACGATGTAGCCGGTGCGATGCTGCTCGATCACCCGCCCCGGGCGTGCCTGCGGGAACTGCTCGAACAGGGCCTGCCAGTCCGGGAGTTCGGGGCCGCCCGGCCAGGGCCAGCCAATGGTCTGCAGGGCAAGGTAATCAGTGGGTTCGCTCATCCTGCCCATTCTAGAGGGTGTAGCGACCGGGCGTCGTCGCAGTGCCCGGCCAGGCGCAGGGACACGCTGGCCGCCCCCGCATCCGCAACTGCTTGCCAGCGCTCGGAATTTGGCCCGAAAGGCTTGCCCTGCAACGCAACATTTCCGCTACCATGCGGTTTCCATGCCCGAAATGACGGCCCGTTCATGTCCACGCCCCCGCTGAAGCCGCTCGCCACCCGCGAGCGCCTGTCCGAAGTCCGCTACGAGATCCGGGGCGAGCTGGCGCGGCGAGCGCGGGAGTTGGAGGCCCAAGGCCGCAAGCTGATCAAGCTGAACATCGGCAATCCCGGCAACTTCGGCTTCCGCGCGCCGGAACACCTGCAGCGCGCGATCGCCGACGACATGGGCCGCACCGACCCCTACACCCACCAGCAGGGCCTGCCGGAGGCGCGCGAGGCGATCGCCGCCGCCTACGCCCGCCGGGGTGCACCGGATGCGCACCCGGACCGAGTGTTCGTGGGCAATGGCGTCAGCGAGCTGATCGACCTGTCGCTGCGCGCCCTGCTCAACCCCGGCGATGAAGTGCTGGTGCCCTCGCCCGACTACCCGCTGTGGTCGGCGGCGACCATCCTCAACGACGGCCGCCCGGTGTACTACCGCTGCGCGCCGGAGAACGGCTTCCAGCCGGACCCGGTCGAGATCGAATCGCTGGTGTCCTCGCGTACCCGCGCGATCGTGTTGATCAACCCGAACAACCCCAGCGGCGCCAGCTACTCGCGCGACCTGCTGGAGCGCATCGTGGCCATCGCCGCCAAGCACAATCTGCTGCTGATGGTCGATGAGATCTACGACCAGATCCTTTACGACGACGCACAGTTCCATCCGGTCGCGCCCCTGGCCGGCGAGCATCCGTGCATTACCTTCAGCGGCCTGAGCAAGGTGCACCGTGCCTGCGGCTGGCGGGTGGGCTGGGCGATGCTGTCCGGCGCGGCCGAGCGGCTGGGCGAGTTCCGCGCGGCGATGGACCTGCTCAGCGCACTGCGCCTGTGCGCCAACGTGCCCGGCCAGTACGCCATCGATGCGGCGGTCAACGGCCCGGACACCATTTCCGCCCTGTGCGCCCCGGGCGGCCGCCTGTACGAAACCCGCCGCGCGGTGATCGAGGCCTGCAACGCCAGCGAGCATCTGTCGCTGGTGGCGCCGGCCGGTGCGCTGTACGCCTTCCCGGCCGTGGTCGGGCCGGCGGCGCGCAGCTTCGACGACCACGATTTCGCGCTGGAACTGATGAACGAGGAAGGCGTGCTGGTGGTGCCGGGCTCGAGCTTCAACGTGCCCTACCGCCACCACTTCCGGGTCACCCTGCTGCCCGAAGCGGACGTGATGCGCGATGTGTTCGCCCGCATCGATCGCGCGTTGGCGCGGCGTGCCGAGGCCAACACCAAGGTGGTGCCGCTGAAGCCACGCAGCGCGGTGGCCTGAGTGGCGCTGTCCTACCTGGCGCTGGGCGACTCCTACACCATCGGTGAGGGCGTGGCGCCGTCCGCACGCTGGCCGCTGCAACTGGTCGCCGGCCTGCGCGACATCGGCGTGGCGGTGGACGACCCGCAGATCATCGCCACCACCGGCTGGACCACCGACGAACTCGAGGCCGGCATCGATGCCGCCGCGCCGCAGGGTCCGTTCGGCCTGGTCAGCCTGTTGATCGGGGTCAACGACCAGTATCGCGGCCGCAGCGTGGATGACTACCGCCCGCGCTTCACCGCCTTGCTGCAGCGCGCGCTGGGCTTTGCCGGCGGGCGCGCCGACCGCGTGCTGGTGCTGTCCATCCCCGATTGGGGGGTGACCCCGTATGCGCGCGAGGCCGGTCGCGACCGCGTGCAGGTGGGGCGCGAACTGGACGCCTACAACGCCGCGGCCGCCGCGATCTGCGCCGGGCACCAGGTGGCCTTCATCGACATCACCGACCTCAGCCGCGTTCCGGGCGCCGAAGCGGTGATGCTGGTCGACGATGGCCTGCACCCCTCGGCGACGATGTACGCGCTGTGGACCGAGCGCGCCTTCCAGGTGGCGCGGGTGCAACTGGCCGACGAGGTGCCGCGCTGAGCACGGACGCCCTGCCACTGGCCAAGGAACAGGCCCGCCGCATCGCTGCCGCCTTCATGCCGGCGCAGCGTTTCGGCAACCGACGCGATTACTACTACAGCCGCGGCAAGCTCGGCAGCGATCCGCTGTATCCGGGCGTGCTGGCCGCGCTGCTGCCGGCGCGGGGCGCGCTGCTGGATATCGGCTGCGGCCTGGGGCTGTTGGCGCACGTGCTGCGCCAGGCCGACCAGCAGCGGCCCTACCTGGGCGTGGACATCGATGCGGACAAGATCGCACGTGCCCGCCGCGCCGCCGCCCGCGCGGCGCTGGCGGAGACCCGCTTCGACACGCTGGACGCCAGCGCCACCCTGCCCGCCCACCACGGCAGCGTGGCCCTGCTGGACGTGCTGCAGTACCTGCCGGCCGAGGCCCAGGCCGGCCTGTTGCAGGCCGCGGCCGCGCGGGTGGCGCCGGGCGGTCGGCTGGTGATCCGCACCACCCTGGCCGACAACAGCGGGCGCGACCGCACCACCCGCATCACCGACATGCTGGCGCACCTGGTGGGCTGGATGGGCACCCGCCCGCGCCACTATCCCGATGCGGCCAGCGTGCGCGCACCGCTGGAAGCGGCCGGCCTGCAACTGCAGATGGCCCCGCTGTACGGCAACACGCCGTTCAACAACTGGCTGGTCTGCGCCGAACGTGCCGCGGCCGGCTGAGGGTCGCGTCGCGCGCCGCACGCGCGCATACTCGCGCCCCGATACCGGCATGGAGCCCGCATGACCCCACCTTCGCCCCGCCATTCCGCACTGGGCATCGCCGCGCTGGTGATCAGCGTGTGCGGGTTGGTGATGTTCGCCATCAGCGCGCACTACGCGCATACCCCGGCCCATGCCGAGATGCGTGAGGTGCCGGTGGTGCTGCTGGTGGTGCTGTGCGTCAGCGTCGGGTTGGCGGTGCTGGCCACGTTGATCGGTATCGGCAGCCTGTTGCAGCATCGCCGCCGTCGGGTCACCGGCGTGCTGGCGCTGGGGCTGTCGATCACCCTGCTGCTGGCGCAGTTGTCGCTGGGCAGCTGGATGCGCCAGCAGTGGATCCACTCGCACCCGCTGGCCGCCTGCGCCAGCCAACCGCTGTCGCGGGCCTGAGCCCGCACGTCTGCTTGCAAGGAGTTCCCATGCAGATCCGTCATTCCGGACTGGGCATTGCCTCGTTCATCCTGTCGCTGGGCGGCGGGGTGCTGATGTTCCTGCTGATCGTGCTGGCCGGCGTCGCCGAGCTCAGTACCCCGGGCGGCATGGACGAAGGCGCGCCGGCGACCGTGATGATCGGGCTGGGCATCATCGGCGCCGGCCTGGTCGAGCTGGTGGCGCTGGCGCTGGGCGTGGCCGGGGTGCTGCAGCGCGACCGGCGCAAGGTGCTGGCGATTCTCGGCCTGGTGTTCTCCTGCGGCGCGCTGCTGGGCACGGCCGGGCTGTTGCTGCTGGGGCTGCTCAGCTGAGCGTGGCGTCCGGCAGTTCGGCGCGCAGGCCACGGTCCTGCAGCGCCTGCAGCACCGCTTCGATGATGGCCAGGTTGTGCCCGTGGGCGGCGCCCTCGTGCAGCAGCACGATCGCGCCGGGCCCGAGCTGGGCGGCGATGCGTTCCACCACCGCCGCCGGCTGGCAATCGACGCCGTCGTAGCCGCGCGCGCTCCAGCCAACCCGGGTGAGCTGCCACTGCTGCAGGGCCGGCGCCACGAAGGGGTTGGTCATGCCCACCACCGAGCGGTACCAGCGCGGCGGCTGCCCGGTGATGGCGGTCAAGGCCTTCTGGCACTCGCCAATCTCGGCGGCCATCGCGGCCAGCCCCAACCGCCAGAAGCGGGTCTGCGGATGGCGGTGGCTGTGGTTGCCCAGGGTGTGCCCGCGCGCCAGCATCTGCCGCACCAGGTCGGGCTGGGCCAGGGCGCGCTCGCCGACCAGGAAAAAGGTGGCCTTGGCCTGGTAGCGGTCGAGCAGGTCCAGTACGGCCGGGGTCTGGTCGGACGGGCCGTCATCGATGGTGAGCCAGACCCGCGGGGCGCTGCCCGGCAGGCGGCTCAGCACGGGCGCATAGAAGCGGCTGTTGGGCAGGAAGACGGGCACCATGAACAGGGCATGGGAGGCCACCATGAGGGGCAGGCCGACGGGCCAGCCCAGGCGCAGCCAGGCGGCCGCGACGAGCAGCTGGGAGAGCAGCAGCCACGGCAGCCAGCGCCAGGGGCGCCGGGGAATGCGATGCAACGTTTCCGGTACGGTCATGCCCCATGATGCCATGCCGCGTAGAATGTCCGGTTCCAAACGCCGGACCCTGACCGTCATGTCCCTTGATCCCGCCCTGCGCTCGCGCATCGAAACCATCCTCAACGCCAACCGCGTCGTGCTGTTCATGAAAGGGCAGCCGGGCATGCCGCAGTGCGGGTTCTCGGCCAAGGCCGTGGGCGCGCTGCAGGACCTGGGCGTGGACTTTGCCCACGTCAACGTGCTGGCCGACCAGGAAATCCGCGAAGGTATCAAGGCCTACGGCGACTGGCCGACGATCCCGCAGCTGTACATCGATGGCGAGCTGGTGGGTGGCAGCGACATCCTGCTGCAGATGGCCGGCAGCGGTGAGCTGAGCAGCATGCTCGGGCTGGCCGCGCCGGACCGCACGGCGCCGTCGATCACGGTGACGCCGGCGGCGGTGGAGATGCTGCGTGGCGCACTGGCCGACGCGCCGGGCGCGTCGCTGCAGCTGGGCATCGATGCCAACTTCCAGCCGAACTTCCAGCTGGCACCGCATGACGACAACGCGATCGCGGCCGAATCGAACGGGCTGCGGGTGCAGTTCGATCTGGCCAGCGCGCGCCGCGCCGAGGGCATCACCATCGATTGGGTGGACGATATCCGCGGCAAGGGCCTGGCGATCGACAACCCGAACGCGCCACGCGCGGTGAAGGAGCTGTCGGTGCGCGATGCGGACGACCAGCGTCGCGCGGGCCGCCTGATGGTGGTGGACGTGCGTCCGGCCGACGAGCGTGCGATCGCTGCGATCGACGCGCCGTTCGAGACGTTCGACGGCGACAACCGCGCGCGCCTGGAAGCGCTGCCGAAGGACACCGCGCTGGGCTTCCTGTGCCACCACGGCGGCCGCAGCGCGCAGGCAGCCGAGCAGTTCCGTGCGCTGGGTTTCAGCAACGTGCACAACATCACCGGCGGTATCGACGCCTGGTCGAACGATGTGGACAACAGCGTGCCGAAGTACTGATCGTCGGTTGCGATGTTTTGAACAAGAACGCCGGCAATGCCGGCGTTTTTTTGTTGAACGCAACGGCCGGGGCAACGGCGGCGAGTGCACGGCTGTACTGGCTTGGGCGGATACGGGCGGGCATGCGGGACACGCCGCAAGTACATCCCTGTAGGCTCCTTTTGCGCCATCCATGGCGCAAAACGGGTCCCGCACGCCCACCCGCACCCGCCCTTGGACAGTTGGCTGGTGCGCGTTGAAAAAGCGGCTCGAACGCAGCGGCAGCAAACGCGCGATGCATGCTTCGATCCTTCGCTCTTCCAAGGCCACCGGGCAACCGCGCGGGCGCGCAGACGTTCAGCCTTCGCGCCATTGGGGCACCCACGACTCGCTGACGTCCCTGCGTAGTTGAATTCCGCAGGCGTCAGCCGGCGAAACCGCCCTCGGCCAGGTAGTCCAGCTCGGCGGCGGTCGGCATGCGGCCCAGGACCGCGTTGCGGTGTGGGAAGCGGCCGAAGCGACGGATGATGTCGCGGTGCAGTTCGGCGTACTGCAGGTATTCCTTGTCGCCCAGCGCGTCGAACATGGCCACCGAACGCTCCTGGTCCTGCGGATCCTCGGAGTGCTCGAACGGCAGGTAGATGAAGGCGCGCAGCTTGGGCACAAGCTGCAGGTCCAGGCCCTCCTCCACCGCGCGCATGGCGTAGTGCCGGGCCAGGCCGTCGGTGGCGTAGGAGTGGGCGGTGTCGCGGAAGCAGTTGCGCGGGAACTGGTCGAGCAGGATCATCAACGCCAGCGCGCCGTCGGCGCTGCCGAGCCAATGCTCGCGCGCACGCCGGGCCGCGGCGACGTGTTCGTCCAGGAACGCCTGGCGGAACCGCGCATCGAACGCGTCATCGCGCCTGAACCATTGTTGTGGGCCGGCGTTGCGCCAGAACTCCACCACTTGTGCCGCCACGTCCATTCACTACCCCTGAGGGCGGTGCGTCCCCAAGACGCCCGCCGGTGCGATTGCCATCACTCGTCAAAGCGCAGGTGGCGGACCGACTTGCCGTTGCGCCGTATAAGCTTAAGCGCCTCGATACCGATCTGGATATGGTTTTCGACGAACTGCGAGCTGACCTTGGCGTCGGAGGCCTCGGTCTTGACCCCGTCGGGGATCATCGGCTGGTCGGACACCAGCAGCAGGGCGCCGATCGGGATGTGGTTGGCAAAGCCGGCTGCGAACAGGGTGGCGGTTTCCATGTCGATGGCCATGCAGCGCATCAGCCGCAGTTTTTCCTTGAACGCCTCGTCATGTTCCCAGACCCGGCGGTTGGTGGTGTAGACCGTGCCGGTCCAGTAATCGTGGCCCAGGTCGCGGATGGTGGTGGAGACCGCGCGCTGCAGTGCGAAGGCCGGCAGGGCCGGTACTTCCGGCGGGAGGTAGTCGCTGGAGGTGCCCTCGCCGCGGATGGCGGCGATCGGCAGGATCATGTCGCCCAACTGGTTCTTGCGCTTGAGGCCACCGCACTTGCCCAGGAACAGCACCGCCTTGGGCATCACCGCCGACAGCAGGTCCATCACGATGGCCGCGTTGGGACTGCCCATGCCGAAGTTGATCAGGGTGATGTCGTCGCTGGTCACGCTGGCCATCGGCCGGTCCATGCCCTGCACGGGCGCACCGGTCAGGTGCGAGAACGTGTGCAGGTAGCCGCCGAAATTGGTCAGCAGGATGTGCTGGCCGAATTTATCCAGGGGCACGCCGGTGTAACGCGGCAGCCAGTTTTCAACGATTTCCTGCTTGTTCTTCATCCCGCGATTTCCGTCCGGCACATGATTCATGTGCGCCTATTCTGGGGATGGGGAAGCAACAAGCAAGCAAAAAAGGTTCTTCTTCCCGTGGCAGGGAGCGATCGGTTCCAAGGGCCGTGGCGCACGGTGGACGACGGTGCGCGTGCGCGCCATGCAGTTCGTGCGGCGCGTGGATTGCGGGGGCGTTTCCGATCGGGTCTGTCGCGTGCGTGAGGGCCCTGTCGCGCGCGTGAGGGCCCCGTAGCGGCCGGTAGGCCCCTGGTGCAAATGTCCCCCGGCCGCGGAGCGGCCTCCTCCTTTATTTTGCCCAGGGGCCTACCGGCCGCTACGGGGCTCGGCTTGCGGAAACAAGTAGGAAAGCTGGTTTCGGAAGGCCGTCGGTGGGTCGGGCGCTTGGCCCACCTGCCCCTGGAGGCGAAATAAAGGGGGAGGTGGCGGCTGCAGGCCGACGCCGGAGGCATCGCCGGAAAGGGTCTGGGTGCCCAGCGCCCGACCCACCGACCAGCGCCTGGAAAGCTCAAGAACGCGCTTCGTCCCTGCAACGTGGCTGGGAGACAGACAAGAAAAAGGCGGCCATTGGCCGCCTTTTTCCCGTTACCGGTAGTGCCCGATCAGAACTGCACGGACCAGCGGGCGGTCACGCCGTGGTCGCGCGACTCGCTGCCGAACTGGCCGTTGTAGCCCAGTTCCAGCTGGTTGCGCGGGCTCAGCCAGGCCGACAGGCCCAGCTCGGCTACCACCGCGTGGTCGGCGATGGCGGCACCGCTGACGGTGAAGCCGTTGCCGCTGCCCAGCGCCAGGTCGGCGACCTGGTTGCGGTCGCCCCAGGCGCGACGGTAGCCGACGCCACCGCGCACGTGCAGCCAGCTCTCCTGCTGCCAGGATGCCTTCAGGCCACGGTCGAAGCGCACGCCGGCGGTGCCGACGTTGCTGCGGGTGTCGCCCACGTTGCCGTGCAGCGCCGCAGCGCCGCCCTGCTCGTTGATGCCGTCCACGTCCACTTCGACGCGGGCCAGCTGCAGGTAGGGCTCCAGGCCCGCTTCGGCGCCGCCGATGCGGTAGGCACCCTCGACGAAGACCTGGCGGGTCTTGGCGTCGTAACGGGCCGTCAGCGTGTCCTGGTAACCGGCGAAGGCCAGTTCGCGCTTGCTGTCCACGTCATGACGGGTGTAGCCCAGGCCGGCGCGCAGGCCGAAACCGCCCCACTGGTTGCCCACGTAGGCACCGAAGTGGGTGTTGTCGATTTCCGCGCGGGCACGACGGCCCTGGCCCTGCTTGCTGTCGGTACGACCGGTACCGATCAGCCCGCCCACCTGCCAGCCGTTGCCGAACTGGTGGTCGGCACCGACCAGCAGGCCGTTGCTGTTGCTTTCGGTACGCGCCGCGTTGGCGTCGCCGTCCAGCTTGCCGCTGCCACCGATCGCCTGCACCCAGGCACCGCTGACCGCGCCATCGTCAGCGCCCGGTGCACGTGCACCGATGCTGCGGCTGAGCGCGGCATCGCGCAGGTAGCGGCTGCTTTCCACCAGCGCCATCGGCGCGGCGGCATGCACTTCACCGCTCAACGCATCCAGTGCCGCGCCGACCTGCGCCGGGAACAGCTGGGTCAGCGGCTTGGGCAGGCCCTGGTTGAATGCCAGGCCATCGGCGGCATTGGCCACCGCCAGCTGGTTGGCGGTTTCGGCAGCGGCCGACAACGCGTTGCCACGGGTCACGTCGATGCGCATGCCCTGTGCGTCATAGGTCATGTTGAACTGCAGGAACGGCGAGAAGGCGCTGAAGTCGGTGGTCGCGAAACGACCGTTGACGCCGCCATCGGCCACCAGGAAGTTGAACTGCTCGCCCAGGTAGTAATAGCCCGCTTCCGGCAGTGCCTTCAGGGTGCCGTCCAGGGTGGCGGTGCCGGTGACGTGCAGCTGGTCGCTGCGGCTGCCCGGGGCCAGTTCGGCCTGGTAGACGCCGCTGGCGGTCTGCACGTAGTTGCCGTTGATGGTCAGCGTGCCGATCGAGTTGCCCGGCGCGATGATGCCCTCGACGCGGGTGTCGCCGAGGGTGCCGACGCCCTTCAGGGTGCCCTTGGCGCCCACGAGCGTGGTGCCGCCGGTCTGCACGCCATTGAACGAGACCACGCCACCGGTGATGTACAGGTCGGTGTTGTCGAGCACGCCGCTAGCATTGACGCGGCTGCTGCCGCCGATGTTGATCAAGGTCATGTCGCGCAGCGTGCCGTTGAGCAGGAACTGGCCACCGGTGACGTCCAGCGAGGAGGTCAGCGTGTTGACGCCGTCCAGCTCCAGCACGCCCTCACGCACGATCGCGCCATTGAAGCTGTTGTCGCCGCTCAGGCGCAGCCAGCCGATGCCCGACTTGGTCAGCTTGCCCGGGCCGCCGATGTCGTTGGTCCAGTCGTCCCACGCATCGCCTTCCCACACCTTCAGGCCGCCGGCCTTGGTGTTCATCACCACGTCGGTGTCCACGCGCAGCTCGCCGTAGCCTTCGACGGCCTTGGCCAGATTCATCAGGCCCCAGCCGTAGACGTCGTCCACGCCGGTCGCACCGAGATCGGTGGCGGTGGTCAGCAGCACGTCACGCACCTGCGCGCTGGTCAGGTACGGGAAGCGCTCGAACAGCAGGCCCAGCGCGCCGGTGACGTGCGGTGCCGCCATCGAGGTGCCGGTCATCACGTCGTAGCTGTAGGTCGGCACGCGCTCGAGCACGTCCAGCAGGACATTGCCCTGCGCGTCCGCGAGCAGCTGCGCATCCAGCGCCGAATCGCTGCCGTAGACGGTCGACAGAATGTCGGTACCCGGTGCAGCCAGGCACCAGTTGGCGCTGAAGCCGCAGCGGTTGGAGCTGATGTCCAGCACGTAGCCACCGGCCTGGTCCTGGCGAACGTTGACCACGCTCAGCCAGTCCTGCTCGATGTCGCTGAACAGACGCGGCAGGGAGGCGTAGATGCCGGCGATCGGTGCCTGTTCCGGCGTGGCGGCGTTGGCATTGTTGTTGCCGGCCGCCCACACCTGGATCATGCCCTTGCTACGCGAACCTTCCGCGAAGATGTCCAGGTACTCGGCATTGTTGGCGTACAGCAGGTCCAGGGTGGCCAGGTCGGTCGGCTCGTTGGTCAGGCCCCAGCTGTGGTTGATCGCGCGCACGCCCTGGTCGTTCATCTGCGCGTACATGTCTTCGAACGCGCTGTCGTCCGGGCCGATGCCGCCCACGCTGACGACGCGGTAATCGCCGCCGCCCACGTCCGTCCACATCTGGGCACTGTTGAAGAACAGCTTGGCCGCGGTCAGGTCCGCGCCGAAGGCAACACCATGGGTGCCGTTGCCATCACGGTTGGCCGCGATGGTGCCGGCCACGTGCGTGCCATGGGTCTGGAAATGGATACCGGCCTGGAGGTAGCGTGGATCGGACTCGATGATGTCGCGGATCGCCTGCGGCACGCTGGGATCGTAGGTGACGTACTCGATCGAGACGTCGTCGCCGTCGCTGGCAAAGCAGGCATCGGGACCATCGATCAGCGTGGTGTTGGTGCAGCGGGTGCCGTCGGGCAGCAGGTCGGCGATGCGCAGGCTGCGGTGGTCCTTGCCGGCGAAGTCCGGGTGGTCCAGGCCAGAGCCGCTGTCGAACACGCCCAGGCGGATGCCCTTGCCGGTCAGGCCGCGCGCGTAGGCGGCATCGGCGTTGATCGCGCCCAGGCCCCAGTCGGCGTTGAACTCGGCGCTGCGCCAGCTTTCGGCGTTGCCCGGGATGCCGTTGATCGGGCCCGGGGCCGGGGCGGCCGCCGGCTGGATGCCGCCGATGTTGGCGACCGTGGCCGTCGGCAGGTCCAGGCTGAAGGCCGCGCGCTGCAGGGCGCGCTGCTGCTGGTAGGTGGAAAGGGTGTCGGCGGCGGGACTGGCCAGCGCGGGTACCGCGAGGGCGGCCAGCAGGGTTCCGGTGATGGCCGATGCCAGCAGGCTCGGCGACGGACGACGACGTGCGGTGACGCGGGACGAAGAAACGTGGGTCATCTTGAGACTACTTCCTTGAAGTGATTCGGGCTGCACTACCGCAAGCGATATCGGCAGCCGCACAGAAAAATGCATGCCATTCCATATGACACGCACGCCAAGCGTAATCGATTGTTCACAAAACTTTTACAATTTGTGGGCATAAGCCGACACGACGGATGCCCGTCGGTGTACGTCCGTGTGGATCGCCTGCGGGCGACCTGCTTCCTCCTCCTGCACCGTCGCAGAGGGCGGCCCTGCCACGGTGTGACGCGGCATACACAACCCGTACGACGCGCCATCCAAAATTTCGGACATCAACACGCTAACCATTGGCGAAGCAAATGAGTATCAGGGAATCCCCCACAGTGATGCGTCCGTCACCGCGGGCGGCACCGCGCGCATGAGCTTCGCCACTTGGCAAACGCACCGGGTACCGGCTAGCGTCGCCCGATCCGTCCATGCCGCACCGGGGAAACATGCGCACACGACTGACCGCCGGCCTGGGCCTGGCGCTGTTCTCGCTCGCCGCACCGTCGGCGCCCGCGGCGTCGCGCTTCGTGCAGGACCCCTACCCCAGCACCTACGCGGCGATCGCCTCGGCGCCGGTGCTGATCCGCAATGCGACCGTGCTCACCGGCACCGGTGCCCGCCTGGAGCAGACCGACGTGCTGCTGCGCGATGGCCGCATCGCCGCAGTCGGCACGGCGCTTGCCGCCCCGACCGGCACGCGTGAAGTGGACGCGCGCGGCAAGTGGGTCACCCCCGGCATCATCGACGTGCATTCGCACCTGGGCGTGTACCCCAGCCCGGGCGTGAGCGCCCACAGCGACGGCAACGAGATGACCGCGCCGGTCACCGCCAATGTGTGGGCCGAGCACTCGGTGTGGCCGCAGGACCCCGGCTTTGCCGCGGCGCTGGCCGGCGGGGTGACGTCCATGCAGGTGCTGCCCGGCTCGGCCAACCTGGTCGGCGGCCGTGGCGTCACCTTGAAGAACGTACCGGCCACCACCTACCAGGCGATGAAATTCCCGGGGGCGCCCTGGGGCCTGAAGATGGCCTGCGGCGAAAACCCCAAGCGTGTCTATGGCGGTGGCAAGGGCGTGGCCCCGGGCACGCGCATGGGCAACGTGGCCGGTTACCGCGCCGCCTTCATCGACGCCAGCGAGTACCTCGCCAAGAACGCGCCGAAGAAGCCGGCGAAGAAGAAGCGCTGGTTCGGCGGCGACGACAAGGGCGACAGCGCCGGCGATGCCGGTGGCAAGCGCGACCTCAAGCTGGACACCCTGGCCGGCGCGATCCAGGGCGACATCCGCGTGCATATCCACTGCTATCGCGCCGATGAAATGGCCACCATGCTGGACCTGTCCAAGGAGTTCGGCTTCAAGATCGCCGCCTTCCACCATGCCGTGGAGGCCTACAAGCTGTCCGACCGGCTGGCGGCCGAGGGCGTCTGCGGCGCGCTCTGGGCCGACTGGTGGGGCTTCAAGATGGAAGCCTTCGACGGCATCCAGGACAACATCGCCCTGGTCGACCGCCCGCCCAACAGCTGCGCGATCGTGCATTCCGATTCGCCCGAAGGCATCCAGCGGCTCAACCAGGAAGCGGCCAAGGTGATCGCCAATGCGCGCCGCGCCGGGATCCAGATCGCGCCCGAGCGCGCGATGATGTGGTTGAGCTACAACGCCGCGCGCGCGCTGGGCGTGGAGAAACAGACCGGCAGCCTGGAGGCGGGCAAGATGGGCGACGTGGTGGTGTGGAACGGCAGCCCGTTCAGTTCCTATGCGCAGGCCGAGCAGGTCTACATCGACGGCCACCAGGTCTACGAGCGGGGCGATGCGCGGCGGCAGCCGCTGTCGGACTTCATGCTGGGCCAGGAGGCGCAGCCATGAGCCGGTCGTCGGGTATTCCCGCGCGTTGCCGGGCATGGCTCGGCGCCACCCTGCTGCTGGCGGTCCTGCCGGCGCAGGCGCAGGACCTGCTGGTGCGCAACGCCACCGTGCATACCGCCAGCGCGCGCGGCAGCCTGGAACACACCGACGTCCTGGTCCAGGGCGGCATCATCCGCGCGGTCGGCACGGGCCTGTCGGCGCCGGCCGGGGCCAGCGTGGTCGAGGCCGCCGGCAAGCCGCTGACCCCGGCCCTGTTCGGCGGCATCACCGACATCGGCATCGACGAGGTCTCCGGTGAATCGACCACGGTGGACAGCGCGCTGAAGCTGGCCGACCAGCCGCTGCGCCCGGAATTCGACGTCAGCCTGGCCTACAACCCGGCCTCGGTGCTGATCCCGGTGGCGCGGCTGGACGGGATCGGGTTCACCGCGCTGGGGGCCAACAGCGGCGGTGGCTTCATCGCCGGCCAGGGCGGGGTGGTGCGGCTGGATGGCAGCGCCGATCCGATCGGGCCGCTGGCGCTGTACATCCGCCTGGGCGCATCCGGGGCGGAGCTGACCGGCAGCTCGCGTGCCGCGCAGTGGATGCTGCTGGAGCAGATGGTCAGCGAAGCCCGCGGCCGGGTGCCGGCCGATTCGCCGCATGCGCTGCTGACGCCGGCCGGGCGCGCCACGCTGGCCCGCTACCTCGCGGGCCAGGGCCGGCTGGTGGTGCAGGTGGACCGCGCCGCCGACATCCGCCAGCTGCTGCGCTGGGCCACGCGCGAGAAACTGAAGATCGCCATCGCCGGCGGCGCCGAGGCCTGGCGCCTGGCACCGCAACTGGCGCAGGCCAACGTGCCGGTGTTCGTGGATGCGCTGGGCAACCTGCCGAGCAGCTTCGACCAGCTCGGCGCGACCCTGGAGAACGCCGCGCGGTTGCGCGCGGCCGGGGTGCAGGTCAGCTTCGCCCAGCGCGACGATGCCTCGCACAACGCGCGCAAGATGCGGCAACTGGCCGGCAACGCGGTGGCCAACGGGCTGCCGTGGCAGGACGCGCTAGCCGGGTTGACCCGGGTGCCGGCGCAGGTGCTGGGCGTGGGCGACCGGATCGGCAGCATCGAGGTCGGCAAGCTGGCCGACCTGGTGCTGTGGGAAGGCGATCCGCTGGACGTCGGCCACTATGCCGAGCAGGTCTGGCTGGGTGGCCGGGCAATGCCGATGCGTTCGCGCCAGACCGAGCTGCGCGACCGCTACCTGGCCCCGGCCACCGCCGAGCCGCGCGCATACTCGCGCTGAGCCCCCTTCCGCGGCGGGGGAGCTCCCCTCGCCGCCCCTGCCTGAAAGGACGCGCCATGGCGCTGCGCTGGTACTTCGATTTCGTCTCCCCGTTCGCCTACCTGCACTGGCAGCAGCTCAAGGCGCTGCCGCAGTTCGAGCAGATCATCCCGGTGCCGATCGCGCTCGGGGCGGTGCTGCACCACCTGGGCAACCTCGGCCCGGCCGAGATCCCGGCCAAGCGCCGCTTCACTTACCGCCAGGTGCTGTGGCAGGCGCAGCAGCAGGCGGTGCCGCTGCGCTTCCCGCCGGGCCACCCGTTCAACCCGCTCGCGGCCTTGCGGCTGTGCCTGGCCGCCGAGGCCAGCCACCGGGCAGTGGACATCCTGTTCAACTGGATCTGGCGCGATGGCCATGCCGCCGACAGCGCCGCCGCGCTGGCCCTGCCCGGCGCCATGCTGGACGTGGCCGACGTGGCTGCGGCGGTCTCGGCGCCCTCGGTGAAGGAGCAGCTGCGGCAGAACACCGAGGCGGCGATCAGCGCCGGCGTATTCGGGGTGCCCACCCTCTCCATCGACGGCGAACTGTTCTGGGGCAACGAAGCGCACGGCCTGATCCAGGCAGTGCTGGCCGACCCCGGCATGTTGCAGCGCGGCGAATGGAGCCGGATCGACGCCCTGCCGGTCGCCGTCGAGCGCAGCCGCCCCTCAAGCTGACTGGCGGCTCAGGCAGGCCGGCCGTTTTTGGGATAGCTTTCACATTTCCGAACCTACAACCTGCCCGGAGGGGGCCCAGGATGCGCATCGGAATTGTCGTCGACTCTGCCTGCGATTTGCCGCAGGACTTCATTGAACAGCACAACATCGTGCTGCTGCCGATCACAGTGCGCATTGGCGAAGCCGTGCTTGCCGACCACCGCGACGAGCAGGCCACGCTGAGTTTCCTGCACGCCCACGTTGCCGAACACGGCGCCGAGGCGGAGACCATCCCGTTCAGCGTCACCCAGATCCGGGATCTGTTCCTGGGCAAGCTGGTGATCGATTACGACCATGTGTTCTGCATGACGATCACCCGCACCCGCAGCCCGATCCATGACAACGCCATGCAGGCCAGCTTCGCGATCCTCAACGACTACAAGCCGGTGCGCCAGGCGGCCGGGTTCAACTCGCCGTTCGCGTTGCGCGTGCTCGATACCCAGAACCTGTTCGCCGCCCAGGGCGTGACCGCGGTGGAAGCGGTGCGCCTGCGCGAGAGCGGGGCCAGCGTGCAGCAGATCCGTGAGCGGCTGGAAGCCTTGGCGCAGAACGTGCACGGCTACATGGTCACCCGCGACCTGTACTACATGCGCGCCCGCGCCCGGCACAAGGGCGACCGCAGCGTGGGCCTGCTCAGCGCCGCGCTGGGCAGCGCGCTGGACATCAAGCCGGTGCTGCATGGCTACCGCGGCGAAACCGGACCGGTGGCCAAGATCAAGGGCTTCGACAACGCGGTGCAGAAGCTGTTCGATTTCGTCGGGCAGCGGGTCACGGCCGGGCTGATGACGCCCACCGTGTGCCTGAGCTACGGCGGCGAACTGGCCGACCTGCAGGCCCTGCCCGGCTACGCCAACCTGCGCCAGACCTGCGAGACACACGGGGTGCAGGTGTTCGAGGCGGTGATGAGCCTGACCGGCATGGTCAACGTCGGCAAGGGCGCGGTCACCGTCGGCTTCGCCGATGGCCCGCATACGTTCAGCGGCTGAGCGCGATGTGCACGCCGATTGCACTGCGCCTCTGCCAGCCTTGCAGCATTCAACGGAGGTAACCATGTCAGCGCAGTACCACATCAGCCTGCCGGACCCGTCCAAGGCCCGCGGCAACGATTCCGACCTTTCCTTCCATTCGCAGAGCGCGGCCGGCTTCGCCGAAGAACTGCAGGACGCGCTGCGCAGCACCGCGCTGTTCGAGAAGTGGCGCGCCAAGCAGCCCGACCCGGACGCGGTGGAAGCGCAGTGGGGCGCAACCGACCCCGACGCCACCGTGACCGGTTCGCAGGATGACCTGCGGATCAACCTGGTCGCCACCACCCGCATCGACAGCGACGTGTTCAAGCAGCGCCTGCGCATGCTGGCCGGCCACCACTGGGAACTGCGCGACGTGCGCTGAAGGACGTCACGGTGGTAACGTGCCGACCGCACCTGCCACCGCTGTCACCGCCAGCCAACGGGGCCGCCACACAGGCGGCCTCTGCACATGGGCCTTCCCGTGGATCCGACGCTCACGTCCCTGCTCGAACGCACCAACCTCGACGAACTGCTGGCGCCGGAAAAGCCTGCGCCCGGCGACGGGCCGGTGGACGGTCCCTCGACCCGGCCGCGGCCCCGCACCCCGTCCCGCGCGCCGCAACCGCCCGCCCCCCGGGCCGCCGCCGTCGACTACGAGATCCGCAGCCCGATCGCGCGTGGCTGCATCCTGCTCATGCTGGGCGGCCCATGCATCGGCATGGGCTTGCTGCTGATGGAGAAGTGCTGGAGCGGGCCGGTCGAACACCCGGTGTTGTCCATGATGGGGACGGGGGTGGCACTGCTGATGATCGCGGCCGTCCCTTATCGCCTGCTCGGCCGACGCCCGGACACGCCGGTGGCCACGCCCTCACCTGGCAGAAGCGTGCAGGCCCGGCGCCCCTGACGCGGACGATGCGCGCGACGCACCCGCCCCGTCGGCCACCGGCTGCCAGCCCCCGCCCAGCGCGCGATACAGGTCCACCCGCGCGATCGCCGCCGCGGCCTGGCTGTTGGCCAGCGCAGCCTGGTTGTCCAGCGCAATGCGCTGGGTGCTGAGCACGTCGAGCATGTCCACCACGCCAGCCTGGTACTGGCGTCGCGCCGCGCCCAGTGCGCGCTCGCTCTCCGCCACGGCCTCCTGCAGCGCCGCTCCGCGCTGCTGCTCGGCTGCGTAGCCATCGATCGCATCGTCCACTTCGTGCCAGGCCTGCAGCACCGTGCGCTGGAACTGCATCGCCGCCTGTTGCTGCTGCAGCCGGCTCACGGCGAGGGTGGCCTTCAGGCGACCGCCCTGGAAGAGCGGCAGGCTGATCGCCGGCCCGATGCTGAAACGGTGCGCGTTCCAGCCGTCCAGGGCATCCAGCTGCTGCGACTGGAACCCGGCATCGCCAGTGAGGCTGATGCGCGGCAGGAAGCTGGCCTTGGCCACGCCGATCGCGGCGGTGGCGGCATGCAGCGCCGCCTCGGCGCGGCGGATGTCCGGGCGCCGTTCGGCCAGTTCGCTGGGCAGGCCGGTGGCCATCGCCGGCAGTGCCGGCCAATCGCGGCGGGCGTCGGCGAGCTGGGCGTCGAGCGCGTGCGGCGGCTGGGCCAGCAGCATCGCCAGGGCATTGCGCAGCTGCGCGTCGCGGTGCTGCAACGGCGCCACGCGCGCCTCCAGCGCGGCCACCTGCGCCGCCGCGCTGGCCACCTGCAGCGTACTGGCCACGCCCTGGCGCTGGCGCGCCCCGGTCAGCCGCGCGATGTCGCGCGCAATGCGCAGGTTGTCTTCGGTGATCGCCAGCAACTGGCGGGTGGCACGCAACTGCAGGTAGCTTCGCGCGGTCTCGGCGAGCACCACGGTCTGCACCGCATGCGCGTCCTCGTCGGCAATCCGCACGCGCGCATCGGCCGCTTCCAGCTGGCGGCGCACGCGGCCCCACAGGTCCAGTTCCCAGCTCAACCCGATTCCGGCCTGGAACAGGCCGTAGTCTTCGCGCCCACCATGGCCGGACGGATCACTCAGCCCCACTTCGCTGTTGCGGGCCCGCACTCCGCTGGCCGTCGCGCCGAGCGCGGGCAGCCGGTCGGCGGCGCTGACGCCACGCGCGGCGCGGCTCTGCTGCACGCGGTTGGCGGCCAACTGGATGTCCAGGTTGGCCAGCCGGGCCTGCACAGCCAAGGCAGCCAATGTTGGATCCTCGAAGCCTGCCCACCATTGCGCGTCGCTGGCAAACGCATCGTGCTCCACCGCGACGCCGTCCCACCGGGTGGGCAACGCGGCGGCTGGCCGGACGAAATCCGGCCCGAGCGTGCAGGCCGACAGCGCCACGCACAGCGCGCCGAGCGACAGCGCCCGCCACTGCACCGCGCCGGTCACGCCCCTTCTCCCGGCAGGCCGCGGCGGCCACTGTCCAGGTCCACGCTGGCCTCCACCGACATGCCTGCACGCAGCTGGCCGAGCAGCGGCTGGTCCTTGTCCAGCACGATCTTGACCGGAATGCGCTGCACCACCTTGGTGAAATTGCCGGTGGCGTTTTCCGGCGCGACCGCGGCGAAGGTCACCCCGGTGGCCGGGGCGATGCTGTCGATGTGGCCGCGCAACGGCTGCCCGGGAAACACATCCACCTGCAGGGCCACCGCCTGGCCGGCGTGCATGCGGGTCATCTGGGTTTCCTGGAAGTTGGCCACCACGAACGCCTGCTGCAACGGCACCACCGCGAGCACGGCGGTGCCCGGGGTGAGGTAGGCGCCGACCCGGATCGCGCGGCGGCCGACCACGCCGTCGATCGGCGCGCGCAGTTCCGTGTGCGACAGGTCCAGCTCGGCCCGCGCCTGGGCGGCTTCGGCGCGCTGTACCGCCGCCTGCGCCGCCTGCACGCCGGCGTCGAGGATGCCGGTGCGCTGGCGTGCGGTAAGCAGTGCCGCGCGTCCCTGCTGCAGGTGCGCGCTGGCCACCGCCTGGTGCGACTGCGCCTGCTGCGCGTTCTGCACGGTGCCGGCGCCATCGCGGGCCAGCGCGCCGTAACGCTGCTGGTCGGCCTGGGCCAGGGTCAGTTCGGATTCGCTGACCGCCAGCGTGGCACGCGCCTGGTCGATCAGCGAGCCCTGCTGGGCCAACGCGGCCTGCGCATTGGCCAGCTGCGCGCGTGCATTGGCCAGGTCCGCGCGCGCGGCGGTCAAGGCGACCTGGTAATCGCGGTCGTCGATGCGCGCCAGCACATCGCCGGCCTTGACCGTCTGGTTGTCGGCCACCCGCACCTCGCTGACGAAGCCGGCCACCTTGGGCGCCACCACGGTGAAGTCGGCGCTGACGTAGGCATTGTTGGTGCGCTGGTGGCGGCCGTCACGCAGCAGCAGCCAGCCGCCGGTGGCAAGCACGACCACGCCCAGGGCGATGATCAGGGGAACGTGTTTTCTGGACTCGGACATGGGGGATTTCCTGGAACTCAGGCCACGGCACGTGGCGGGAAGATGCGGGTGGGCAGCCACGGGATCAGCGCGATCAGCGCGATCGCGACCATGGCGACCAGCAGGTAAAGATCGGCCGAGGTCAGGGCGACCACCTGCGCATGCAGGCGCGTGCCGAGCGACGGCGCAGCGCCGATGTCCAGTCCCGGCGCGTTGCCCAGGCGGTCCACCAGGACGGTGGAATGGAAGTGGCTGCGCACGGTGGTGGCTGCCTCCAGCACGCCACCGGCCAGCACGGCGGCAAAGCCCTTGACCGTGTTGAACCAGGCCGAGGCGAACGGACCGTCGGCCGGTGCCAGACCGCCGGTGGCGAGCATCAGCAAGGGCAGCACAGCCATGGGCTGGGCGAAGATCTGCACCAGTTGCATCACGATGAAGTTGTCGCGGTTCCACTCGGTGGTGAGCTGCGCCCCCATCCAGCAGGCCAGCCCCAGCATCGCCAGGCCGATGGCCTGCACCCAGCGCGCATCGACCCGGCGCTGGTTGAGCAGGGTGGCCACCAGTGGCAGCGCCAGCAGTTGCGGGATGGCCACCCACAGCAACAGCGGTGCGATCTGCAGCGGCCGGTAGCCGTGCACCTTGGCCAGGAAGCTGGAGGGAATCAGGATCACCGCGAGCAGCACGAACAGCACGCCGCCCAGGGTGATGAGCGCGTAGCTCAGGTTGCGGTTGGCCAACAGTTGCAGCTTGAAGAACGGCAACGGGTGCGACCATTCGTTGTACAGGAACAGCACCAGCAACCCGCTGCCGCCGCCCAGCAACGTGCAGATCAGCGGCGAGGCGAACCAGTCCAGCCGCGGCCCCTGGACCAGGCCGAGCACCAGCATCACCAGTGCCGGCAGGCCCAGCGCCAGGCCCAGCCCGTTGAACTGGGCCAGGCGCTCCAGCCGCAGCGGATCCTGCGGCAGTCCCCACGCCACCATGGCGATCGCCGCCAAGCACCACGGCACGATCTGCCAGAACGCCCACTGCCAGCCCACGTACTCCACCCACAGGGCGGCCATCGGCGTGCCCAGGCTCGGGCCGAACGTAGCGGTCAGCGCATAACCGGCCAGCCCGTACAGCTTGATGCCCGGTGGCAGGAAGCGCAGCGCCACGCTCATCAGCAGTGGCGGCAGCGCGCCCCCGGCCAGGCCCTGCAGCGCACGCAGGATCAGGAACGACGGCAGGTCCGGCGCCAGCGGGCACAGCACGCCCAGCAGCATGAAGGCGGCGATCATGCACACCGCGAAACGGCGCAGCGAGAAAGTCACCGCGCACCAGGGCGCGAAGGCCATCGCACTGACCGACATCGCCGTGTACAGCGCCACGATCCAGCTGCCGTCATCGACGCTGAAGCCCATCGCGCCGCGGATATCGGCCAGCGCCACCTTGGTGACGTTTTCGTTGATGCCGGAGATCAATACCGCCAGCAGCACGCCGCACAGGCCAACGCCCAGGCGCACGCCGAACAGCGCCTGCACAGGCGCGGCGGGCGCGGGCGGCGGCAGGGTCGCGGCGATCGACGCGGCGGCCGGCGTACTCATCGGGCATCACCGGCCGTGGGGCGGTGCACGGTAAACAACAGGGACATCGCATCCACTCCGGGACAGGGAGCGGCAGTCTAGGCAGCGCCGATGCTGCGAAAAATGCTGTGTCGACCAATCCTGGAATGCGTCAGGCGCACGCCTGAAGTCGCCCCCGGGAGCGCGGTCGATCGCGCTCAGATGCCCGCGAGGCTGGACTCCCCGTCGCACATCGCCTTGATGCTGCGCCGCAGCCAACGATGCGCCAGATCGCTGTCCAACCGCGGATGCCATGCCTGTACGACAACCACGCTGCGCACCGGGATGGGCAACGCGAACAGGCGCAGCGGCACGCCCAGCCGCTCCAGCCGGCCCAGCATCACGCTGGGCATCTGCGGCAGGATCAAATCCGAATCGGCGGCGGCGAAGATCGCCGAGTGGAAGGTCGGCATGATCTGCGCCACCCGCCGGCCCAGGCCGAGCGCGGCCAGCTCCTCATCGATGGGGCCGTGCGACACCCCGCGGCGGGACACCGCGATGTGGTGGAACGCAGCGAAGCGCTCGGCGCTGATCTCCTCGGCGAAGATCGGGTGGCCGTCGCGCGCGGCGCCCAGGAACGAGGTACTGAACAGGTTCTGCACCTTGGTGTCGGCGCCATGCCGGCCGGCGGTGCTGATGTGCAGATCGATGCGCCCCTGCTGCATCGCGTCGTCGTCACCGTCGCCCTCGGGCACGAAGCGCAACACCGCACACGGCGCCTGGGTCTGGAACAGCTCACGCATGCGCCCGCCGTAGGTGCCGATGAACACATCGTTGGCGCGGATGCTGAAGGTGCGCTCGAGGGTGAGCATGTCGACCGCGCGGCCGGCGTTGAACACGAGGTGGGCCTGCTCGATCACCTCGCGCACCTGTTCGCGCAGTTGCAACGCGCGCGGAGTGGGCGCCAGCCCGCGCCCGGAGCGCACCAGCACCGGGTCACCGACCGCCTCGCGGATGCGGCCCAGGGTGCGGCTCATCGCCGGCGCGCTCAGGTTCATCCGCCGCGCCGCGCCAACCACGCTGCACTCCTCGATCAACACGTCCAGGGCGAGCAGCAGGTTCAGGTCAGGCATGGCGGCGGCAGGTCAGGGCGGGAAGGCATCCACTTTACGGCATGCCAAATTCGCCACCCGTGCGTTTCACGCAACCCATGCCTGCGGCGCACGGCATGGGTGCGGTGCTGGCTTTGCGCCACCATCGGCCTCCCCCCTGGCGAGATGCCCATGTTCCAGACCCTCCTGGTCGCCCTCGATGGCGGCCCCCAGCACGCCCAGGTGCTGGCCCTGGCCGCCTCGATGGCGACCCCGCGCACCCGCCTGCACCTGGTCTGCGTGCTCGACCCGGCCTATGCGCTGGACGATGACGCCCCACGCAACGATCGCCGTGAATACCCCGCCGCCGAGGACCAGCGCCACCAGGCCCGGCGCCTGTTGGACAGTGCCCTGGCGCAGCTGCGCGAACAGGGCGTGGACGGCGTGGCCAGCCACCCGGCGGGCGAGCCGGCGCAGGTGCTGTGCGACTACGCACGCGCACACCATTGCGATCTCATTGTCATCGGCCACCGGCATCTTTCCGGCATGGAACGGCTGTTCGAGCGTTCCGTCGGCCGCTGGACCATCGACCACGCGCCCTGCCCGGTGCTGGTGGAAGTTCGTGACGCCGCCCCCTGATCCTTCTGCAGGCCCGCCATGCCCTATCGCTCCCCCACCTCGCCCACGCGGGTGAGTTATCACTCCATCGGCCGCCGCTGCAACCTGGTCGAGCAACGCCTGCTGTGCGCGCTGCGCCGTGTCGGCGACCCGGCCACCCGCGTCGAGGCCGTCGCGCTGCTCGATGGCCTGGGACTGGACGCCGATGGCACCCGTGCCTTCACCGAGCTGGTGCCCCTGCTGCCGACCGGCCAGGCACCGATCGACCTGTTGCAACCGGGTTCGCCATTCATCGGTGCCACCGAACTGGACCTGCTTGCCTGCGTGCACCGGTTGTCGCAATGGCGGCGGCCGCAGCCGCGCGTGGACCGCGACACGGCCGAGGTCACCGCCCTGCGCAGCCAACTGGCACGCTGCGCGCGCAGTGCCCGCGATGCACGCCTCGGCCTGCGCCTGACCACACTGTCGCCGGTGGGACTGCGCCTGCTTGATCCATCGGCGTGGGTACGCACCTGACTGGATCGCCAGCTGCTGCGCAGGCAGCCTCGCGCCGCATTGGCCCCCACCCCGGTGCTGGCCAGGCCTCGCAGGGCAGCCGCCGTGGACCCCGGGCTGCCCCACCAGAACGACGACACCGCGCAACCGCTCAGGTGGGGCGGGCAGCATGGGCCATGGCATCGGGCGGGTGGCCTTCAACCACGCGATTGCGGCCGGCGTGCTTGGCCTCGTACAGCGCCACGTCCGTTGCGGCCAGCAGCGACCCGGGATCGGCGAGGCCGACCTGGCCGACCCATGCCACGCCGATGCTGACGGTCACGCCGATCTGGCCGACCGCATCGGGGGCGGCCAGGCGCAGGCGCTCCACCGCGCGGCGCATCGTCTCGGCCAGCGCCAGCACGCCCTCGCGCGAGGTGGACGGCACGACGACGGCAAATTCCTCGCCGCCATAGCGGGCCACCACGTCGGTGCCGCGGGTGGCGCAACCGGCCAGCGCGGTGGCGACCGCACGCAGGCAGGCATCCCCCAGCGGGTGGCCGAAGCGGTCGTTGAACTGTTTGAAGTGGTCGATGTCCACCATCAACAACCCCATGCCCTGCCCGCTGCGCCGCGCCCGGCTCCACTCGGCCTGCAGCACCTGGTCGAACTGGCGGCGGTTGGCCACCCCGGTCAGGTCATCCACCCGCGCCAGCACGTCAAGCTGGTCCTGGCGCTCCATCGCGCGCACCTGCATGACCACCCCGCGCAGGCCGGAGCCCAGCGTGGCCATCGCGAACCCGACCACCGCCAACCCTGCGTGCGTGTCCACCATCAGCGCCGAGACCACCAGCAACGCGGCCGGCAGGATCAACGGACTGCCCGCGCGCACCGCCAGGGTGAGCCGGCGCGGCGAGGTGTCGGCGCGTTCCGGATCGCCACGCAGCGCCATCCCCGCCAGCAGCAGGAACGGTGCATCGATCAGCACGTCGGTGAGCCCACCGTAGCTGGCCTCGGTGGCCACGTGGTTGATGTACAGGGCCATCAGCATGTAAAGCCACGCGTAGATCGCCAGCGTGCGGAAAAATACGCGCCGCGCGGCATCCCCGCTGGCCAGGTAGCGCACCAGCGCGAACACCGCGATGAACAGGTTCTCGATGTCGAACATCAGGCGCAGGTTGTCCACGCCCGGCGCCGGCGCGTCGCTCAGGGTGGCGAAGGAAAAGGTGTGCACGAAGAACAGGTAGCCCAGCAGCAGGGCCAGCGCACCATCGATGACGATCAGGTACCACGGCTCGTGGCGCGGATGGGCCATCGCGAAGGTGAGCGGCACCCCGTACAACACGTACAGCAGCATGCTCGCCCCGGGCGTGGCATCGGCGTTGCCCAGGCCGATCTCCTGGTACATGTTCAGCGCCATGCCGCCAGCCCATAGCAGCATGCCCAGCGCCAGCGACAGCCAGCCCACCCGCATGTCGCTGCGCCACGCCCGCCGCGCGCAGGCCAGCGCCGCCAGCAGCGGTGCGCCGACCAGGAACGAGAACGAGACCGCCTGCGCGTGGCCAGGCAACAGCACCAGGGCCACTCCGTGGCACAGCATGTACAACGCCGCCAAGCCTGCCGCCATGCGATCCCCTGTCCGGATGCGGTGTCGGCCCACCCTACCGCATTTGTGGAGCGGCGCCGATCCGCGATGTGATGCGCTTCACAACCTGTGCACGACAGGACACTCAGCTGCGCGTCAGCGATTTCACGGCCCGCGTGCAGGCCGCTGCGGCAAGGTGCAGGCGACCCTGTAGTGGAGCCTTCGATGCCCTTGCGCCCGCGTGCCACCCTTTCGCTTCTCGTCCTTGCCCTGGCCAGCGCGGTGCCCGCGCTTGCCCAGCAGCCGGCCACCTTGCCGGCCCCGATCGCCGAATCCAGCGCGCCCTCCACCGGGCCGCGCTCTGACTTCCACGCGCAGGTGTTGCTGGACCGGGCGCATTTCTCGCCGGGCCAGATCGACGCGCTGCCCGGCTCCAACCAGAAGCGCGCGGTGGCCGGCTTCCAGGCCGCGCGCGGGCTCAAGGTGACCGGTGAACTGGACGATGCCACCTGGCAGGCGCTGCAGCCGGAGGCCACCCCGGCGCTGGCGCGCTACACCCTCACCGCCGAGGACGTGGCTGGCCCGTTCCAGCCGGTGCCGAAGAAACCGGCCGACCAGGCCAAGCTGAAGGCGCTGGGCTTCGCCTCGGTGGAGGAAGCACTGGGCGAGCGTTTCCACGCCTCGCCGGACCTGCTGCGCGCCCTCAATCCCGGCGTGGACCTGGGCAAGGCCGGCAGCGAGATCCAGGTGCCCAACATCGCCGCGGCCACGTTGCCGAAGGCGGCCAAGCTAGTCATCGACAAGTCCGATTCGACGCTGCGCCTGTATGACGCGCAGGGCAAGGTGTATGCGCAGTTCCCGGTGTCCTCGGGCAGCAAGCACGACCCGTTGCCGATCGGGCAATGGAAGATCCTCGGCATCTCGCGCGACCCCACCTTCCACTACAACCCCAAGCTGTTCTGGGACGCGAGCAAGAAGGAAAGCAAGGCGCTGCTGCCGCCCGGCCCGAACAATCCGGTCGGGCGGGTCTGGATCGATATTTCCAAGCCGCACTATGGGCTGCACGGCACACCCGAGCCGGGCCACGTGGGCAAGACCGAATCGCACGGCTGCGTGCGCATGACCAATTGGGATGCACTGCTGGTGGCCGACGCGGTGGACGCCTCGGTACCGGTGGTCATGCAGGAGTGAGCCGATGAGCCTGCCAAAGCTGCTTGCATTGGGACTGGTGATCGGCGTGGTCGGCTGGTGGTGGCTGGGCCCGCGCGCGCCCTCGCCGGGACTGGCGGCGCCCGCTGCCAGCGCCCTGCCCGCCGCCGCACGCGCCGAGCCCGCCGCGCTCACCGCGCCGGCGCGTGCGTTGCCGGCAGCGATGGCCGGCACGACGCCGGCACCGACGGCACCCGCGCCCGCTGCACCGTTGGCGGCCCCGGCCGGCAGCCCTGGTGGCGCGGGCGCGCTGCTGCTCCCGGTGCAGGGCATCGGCGCCGCGCAGCTGCAGGACACCTTCACCGACGCCCGCAGCGAGGGTCGGGTGCACGATGCGATCGACATCCTCGCGCCCGCCGGCACCCCGGTACTGGCGGTGGCCGATGGCACCATCGAGAAGCTGTTCGACAGCGATCGCGGCGGCCTGACCGTCTACCAGTTCGAGCCGGGCGGCCGCTACTGCTACTACTACGCCCACCTCCAGCGCTACGCGGACGGGCTGGCCGAGAAGCAGGCGGTCACCCGCGGCCAGGTCATCGGCTACGTGGGCAGCACCGGCAATGCCAGCCCCGAGGCCCCGCACCTGCACTTCGAGATCCACCGGCTGGGGCCGGAAAAGCAGTGGTGGAAGGGCGAATCGCTCAACCCCTACCCGGTTCTGCGCGGGGATCAGGGGCTGCCGTAAGCCGCCCCGGGGCCACGCCTGAACCGCTTGAACGGGCCGCCGATGGCCGGCCCGCCCCGAAGATGCGAAAATCCCTTCCCCTTCCAGGCGGGCGCATCGGCGCCGGCCGCATTCCCGAGATTCCGTGAAGACCCCCCAAGGACTGCAGGCGCTGATCGACGACGGCGTGATCGATGAAGTAATGCGCCCGCTCAAGAGCGGCAAGGAAGCGGCCGTGTACGTGGTGCGCAGCGGCGACGACGTGCGCTGCGCCAAGGTCTACAAGGACATGGCCCAGCGCAGCTTCCAGCAGCGCGTGCAGTACCAGGAGGGCCGCAAGGTGCGCGGCAGCCGCGAGGCGCGTGCCGTGGGCAAGGCCAGCAAGTATGGGCGCAAGCAGCAGGAAACCGCCTGGAAGAACACCGAGGTGGACGCGCTGTACCAGCTGCGCGACGCCGGCGTGCGCGTGCCCGAGCCGTACGGTTACTACCATGGCGTGCTGGTGATGGAACTGGTCACCGACGCCGACGGCTTCTCCGCTGCGCGGCTGGGCGAAGTGGAACTAGAGCCTGACCAGGCCCGGGAGTTCCACCAGACCCTGGTCCGCCAGGTGGTACGCATGCTCTGCTGCGGCCTGATCCACGGCGACCTCTCGCCGTACAACGTGCTGGTGGGCCCGGATGGCCCGGTGGTGATCGACTTCCCGCAGGTGGTCAGTGCCGGCGGCAACAATGCCGCACGCAGCATGCTGCTGCGCGACGTCAACAACCTCACCGCCTACCTCGGCCGTTTCGCCCCGGAGCTGCTGGACAGTTGGTACGGCGAGGAGATGTGGGCGCTGTTCGAAGCGGGTGAGCTGTTGCCCGACAGCGCGCTGACCGGCACCTTCGTGCACGACGAATCGACCATCGACCTGGACAGCGTGCGCCACGCCATCAACGATGCGCGCGAAGAAGCGCTGATCCGCCAGCAGGGCCGCGAGGCGGCCGAAGAAGAAGACGCGTAGATCCACGCCATGCGTGGATGAAACGCCCGGGATCGGCGCCACGACCGGGCAGCCATCCGGCATGGGGGCAGCCACCCATGGGGTGGCTCTACGCGTGCTCCGTTGGGTTGATCCAGGGGATGCGTGGCGGCTGGTTGCGTAGATCCACGCCATGCGTGAATGAAACGCCCGGGATCGGTCCCGCGCCCGAGCAGCCATCCGGCATGGCGGCAGCCACCCATGGGGTGGCTCTACGCGTGATCCGTTGGGTGATCCACGGGATGCGTGGTGGTTGGTTGCGTAGATCCACGCCATGCGTGGATGAAACGCCCGGGATCGGTCCCGCGCCCGGGCAGCCATCCGGCATGGCGCTAGCCACCCATGGGGTGGCGCTACGCGTGATCCGTTGGGTTGATCCGCACGCGATGCATGGCTGCGTCGCGGTTCGGCATGGCGCTAGCCACCCATGGGGTGGCTCTACGCGTGCTCCGTTGGTTGATCCGCACGCGATGCGTGGCTGTGTCACGGTTCGGCATGGCGCCAGCCACCCATGGGGTGGCTCTACGCGTGGTCCGTTGGGTTGATCCACGGGATGCGTGGTGGCTGGTTGCGTAGATCCACGCCATGCGTGGATGAAACGCCCGGGATCGGTCCCGCGCCCGGGCAGCCATCCGTTGGGTGGCGTTTACGCGTGCAGCGCCTTGGCGTGGTGCGCGATGTGGTCGCCGATGAAGCTGCTGATGAAGTAGTAGCTGTGATCGTACCCGGGCTGCAGGCGCAACTGCAGCGGGTGGCCGGCGGCGGTGCAGGCGGCCTGCAGCCACTGCGGCTGCAGCTGGGTGTCCAGGAATTCGTCGCCACCGCCCTGGTCCACCAGCAGCGGCAGCTTCTCTTCGGCCGTGGCCACCAGTTCGCTGGCATCCCACGCCGCCCAGCGGCTGCGGTCTTCGCCCAGGTACGCGGTGAACGCCTTCTGGCCCCACGGCACGCGGGTCGGTGCGACGATCGGCGAGAACGCCGAGACGCTGCGGTAGCGGCCCGGGTTCTTCAGCGCGATCACCAGCGCGCCATGCCCGCCCATTGAATGCCCGCTGATGCTGCGCGCACCGCTTGCCGGCAGGTGGGCTTCCACCAGCGCCGGCAGTTCGTCCACGATGTAGTCGTACATGCGGTAGTGCGCGGCCCACGGCTGCTCGGTAGCGTTGAGGTAGAAACCCGCCCCCTTGCCCAGGTCGTAGCCTTCGGCGTCGGCGACGTCGTCACCGCGCGGGCTGGTATCCGGCGCCACCAGGATCACCCCATGCTCGGCGGCGTAGCGCTGCGCGCCGGACTTGGTGATGAAGTTCTGCTCGGTGCAGGTCAGCCCGCTCAGCCAGTACAGCACCGGCAGCTTCTGCGAGGCGGCCTGCGGTGGCAGGTACACCGCCACCTTCATGTCACAGCCCAGCACCTGCGAGCGGTGCTGGTAGACGTCCTGCCAACCGCCGAAGGCGGCGCGATGTTCGATGCGTTCCATGGGAGTTCCTTCAGGGGCGGCCGCGCGCAGGCGCGCCGCCGGTAGTGATGTCATGGTCCAGTTCCGCCAGCAGGTGCAGCAAGGGCTCGCAGTCGTCCCGGCCGTCCAGGTTGCGTCGCGCCGCCACCGCCACCTGGCTCTGCGGCGGCCATTGCCCGTCGCGGCGCGCTTCGTGCAGCCGCGGCAGGAAGACCTGCACCAGCCAATGCTCGAACGGCATCTCATCGATACCGAACGGTGAATCGACGTGACGCGGCGGGCCGACCGGGCCCTGCAACCAACCGAGCGCACGCAATGCCTGCTCGATCTGGTCGACCAGGGCATCACGCGCCGGCACGGCCGGACGCGTCCAGAGGTCGGTCAGTCGCATGTGCGGCTCAGTAATGCACCACCGAGCGGATCGACTTGCCTTCGTGCATCAGCTCGAAGGCCTCGTTGATCTGCTCCAGGTCCATGGTGTGGGTGACGAACGGGGCCAGTTCGATGTCGCCCTTCATGGCGTCTTCGACCATGCCCGGCAACTGGCTGCGGCCCTTCACGCCGCCGAACGCGGTGCCCTTCCACGAGCGGCCGGTGACCAGCTGGAACGGACGGGTCGAGATTTCCTGGCCCGAGCCGGCCACGCCGATGATCACCGACTGGCCCCAGCCACGGTGCGCGCATTCCAGCGCGGCACGCATCACGTTGACGTTGCCGATGCACTCGAAGGTATGGTCCACGCCCCAGGTGGTCATCTCCACGATCACCTGCTGGATGGGCTTGTCGTAATCCTTGGGGTTGATGCAGTCGGTGGCACCGAACTGCCGGGCCAGGTCGAACTTGGACGGGTTGGTGTCGATGGCGAAGATGCGCCCGGCCTTGGCCTGGCGCGCACCCTGGATCACCGCCAGGCCGATGCCGCCCAGCCCGAACACGGCCACCGAATCGCCTTCCTGCACCTTGGCGGTGTTGTGCACCGCGCCGATGCCGGTGGTGACGCCGCAGCCGAGCAGGCACACGTGCTCCGGGTTCGCCTCCGGGTTGATCTTCGCCAACGAGACCTCGGCCACCACCGTGTACTCGCTGAAGGTCGAGCAGCCCATGTAGTGGTAGATCGGCTCGCCGTTGTAGCTGAAGCGGGTGGTGCCATCGGGCATCACGCCCTTGCCCTGGGTGGCGCGCACGGCCACGCACAGGTTGGTCTTGCCCGAGGTACAGAACAGGCACTCACCGCACTCGGCGGTGTACAGCGGAATCACGTGGTCGCCCGGGGCGACGCTGGTGACGCCCTCGCCCACTTCCACCACGATGCCGGCGCCTTCATGGCCCAGCACCGCCGGGAACAGGCCTTCCGGATCATCGCCGGACAGGGTGAACGCATCGGTATGGCAGACACCGGTATGGGTGATCTTGACCAGCACTTCGCCCTTCTTCGGCGGGGCGACGTCGATCTCGACGATCTTCAACGGCTGGCCGGGACCAAACGCTACAGCGGCACGGGATTTCATCGGGGATTCTCCAAGGGAAGGGACGAGACGGGGTCGCGCGCGGTCACCCGCCCGCTTATTTCAGGTAGGAACGGATCAGCGCGCTCATGTCGCGCACACGCTCGGCGCGCTGCGCATCGGACTGCGCCGGCTGGCCGAATTCTTCTCGCAGGTGGGCTTCCATCACCTCGGACATCAGCCCGTTGACCGCCCCGCGGATGGCGGCGATCTGTTGCAGCACCGGTGCGCATTCGGCACCGCCCTCCAGCGCCCGGTCCAGGGCGTCGCACTGGCCGCGGATACGGCGGACGCGGGCCAGGACCTTCTTCTTTTCTTCAGGAGAGTGCGGCATGGGCCGAGGACCGGTGAACTATACTGGGGGATAGTATACACATGGCGCCGGACCCAGCGACAGGCTCATGCCCCCTCCGCGAACGCGCGCCATGGCCCGATCCCACTTCTGGGCGCTTATCCGCGTCGGCCCGCCACCGTGCCGCCATGCCTCTGGAGACCCCGACGCTGCTGGAGGCGCTGGTCCGCGCCATCGTGCGATGGTGCGGGCATTTCCAGCGCCCCCCTCTCCTGCCGGAGCAGCTGTGGGCCGCCACGTCTGTGATCCATGGCGGGTGCAGCGAGGATGGTTCCGACTGCTTTCGCGGCGGGTGGACCGGTTGCGGAGCAGCATGCCTGCGCGACGCACTGCGCGATCCGGATTCACGTTGCGCGCACCCGCGCGTCCCGGCCTCTGCACAAGGCGGCGGCGAGAACATGTATTTGCAACGGTTTGCATGGCGCTTTCCCAGCATTTGCATATCACCCGGAGCGCTACACCCCTAGAGTTCGCGGCCTCACGCACCTGTGCCGCCCATTGACCTCGCCCACGCCGCTCCCGCTGCACCTGCTCTCCCTTGCCATCGCCGCCGCACTGGCCTGCAGCACGCCCAGTGCGCTTGCCCAACGCGCGGGGCCCGTTGTCGCCGACGGCACCCACGAGGAACCTGCCCCCGGTGACTACAGCACGTCCCACGATGGCCCTGCTGGCTACGTCTTTCATGCCCTGAACGGCGGCACCCTCCGGGCCACCGGCGCGGTCGCGGTGAGCGCGAACGGCCATGACACATCCGCCGTGCTCGCTGAAACCAACGGGACGGTGGCCTTCCAGGGCGGCAGCATCACCACGCGGGGCGACAACGCCATCGGCGTATCGGTCGCGTCCGGCGGGCACGTCGAACTGCTGGCCGATGGCGCCGGGCAAGGGCTGACCCTGTCCACCAGCGGCCTCCGCAGTCATGCCACCCGGGTAGCGGGCGGTACGCTGCTCCTGCGCGGTGCCACCATCGACGTCAGCGGCCCTCAGTCCTACGCCCTGTTCGCCCTGTCCGGCGGCCATATCGACGGCGATGGTTTGACGATCAACGCGCAGGCGTTCGGCGTGACCGGCGCGCTGATCGCGTCCGGGGGAGGACTGACGTTGTCCAATAGTTCCATCGAAGCACTCGACGAGGAGAGCACGGGCGTTTTCGGCGCCGGGGCCATCACCCTGCGCAATACGGATGTGCGGGTTTCCGGTGTTTCTTCGACTGCCGTGTCGATGACGGGAGGCACGCTCCGGGTCGAGGACGGCGTGATACAGGCCGACCATCCACAAAGCAGCACCGTCCATCTGTTGAACGGCAACCAGGTGGACATGATCGGCACGCGGATCAACGCCGGCCGGATCGGGCTCAACATCGACGGCCTCGGAAATGATGTCCGCTTGATCGACGTGGATATTCATACGGTCGGGGCTGGGGGCATGGGTGTCTGGCTGCTCAAGGACTCCAGCCTGGCCATGCGTGGCGGCAGCATCATCACCGACGCCACCGACGGCGTGGCCGTCGACAACCGCGCCGGCAGGGTCAGCCTGGACGGCGTGCACGTGACTACTGCCGGCGCGGCCGCACACGCGATGAGTTCGACGTTCAGCGCCAACGCCGCGCTGCTGGAGGCCGACCGTACCCAGGTGCTCACCGACGGCGATGGCGCCATCGGTGCCCTCGCCCGCGCCGGCGGCAGCACCCACCTGCGCGACAGCACCATCGCGACCACCGGTGCCAACAGCTACGGCGTGCTGAGCGGCGGCACCGGCGTGATGACCCTGCGCGCGACCGATGTCACCACCCGCGGCCAGGGGGCCGCCGCTGCCGTGGTCAATGCCGATGGCAGCCTGGACATCGACGGCGGCACGCTGATGAGCGAGCGCGCCGAAGCGCTGTGGGTGCGCGCGGCGCGCCACGTGGCCGCCCGCAATGGCGCCCGCTTGATCGGTGGCAACGGGGCCCTGATGCACGTCGATGCGGCGTTCGCCACCCCGCTCGATGTCACCCTGGACCAAGACGTGATCGCCCTCGGCAACATCGCGATCACCCCGGCCGATGTCGCCGCCGGTATTCCCGTCCAGGCCGACATCCGGGTCCACCTCAACGGCCGTTCGCACTGGCGCGGCGCCAGCAGCGTGGTCAACCAGGTCACGCTCGGCGATGCCAGCCGCTGGACGCTGACCGGGGATTCCCGCGTCGGCCAGCTCACGCTGCGCGACAGCACGCTGGCCTTGTCCGCGGTCGGCGCCAGCGGCTTCAATCGCCTCACCGTGGACGGCGATGTCGACACCGACAATGCGCTGCTGATCTTCAACGGCGCGCTGGCCGGCGATGCGTCGCCCGTCGATACCCTGCACGTGCGCGGCGACACCCGCGGCACGGCCGCCATCCAGGTCAACAACGTGCACGGCCTGGGCGCGCAGACCGTGGACGGCATCGCGTTGATCCAGGTCGATGGCGCGTCCACCGCGGTGTACCAGTTGCGCGGTCGCGCCGTCGCGGGCCAGTACGACTACTTCCTGCACAAGGGCGGGGTGACCACGCCCGGCGACGGCGGCTGGTACCTGCGCTCGGCGCTGGCGACCACGCCGGACCCATGCGAGGTCGATCCCGAGGGTCCGGGCTGCGTCACACCGCCCGATCCCTGCGCCAGCGACCCGACCGGCCCCGGCTGCATCGTCATCCCGCCGGACCCCTGCGAGGCCGATCCGAACGGGCCCGGTTGCGCCGTCCCCCCGCCCACGCCCTGCGCGACCGATCCCGGCGGTCCCGGCTGCGTGCCGCCGCCCATCCCGTGCGAGGCCGACACGACCGACACCTGCCACCGCCCGCGACCGCGACCGCCACAGGTGCTGCGCCCCGAGGCCGGTGCATACCTGGCCAACCAGGCAGCCGCCGTGGCGATGTTCCAGCACCGCCTGCACGACCGCGATGGCGGCCACGCCAACGGCGAAGCACGCGACGCCGGCTGGCTACGCGTGAACCGCACCCAGACCCGCCAGGATATCGGCGGCCAGCTGGCCCTGACGGGCCGGGCATCCAGTGTGATGAGCGGCGTGGACGTGCTGCAATGGGGCGGCGCCAGCGCAGGCCGCCTCGGCCTTCTGCTGGCTACCGGCAGGACCGTCACCGAGGTTCGCTCGCGGCGCAGCGGTTACACCGCCACCGGCACGGTGACGGGCACGGCGCTGGGCGCATACGCCAGCTGGATGCAGCACCCCGGTGGCGAAGACGGCGCCTACGTGGACGGCGGGCTGCACCACGGCCGCTACCGCACCAGCGTGCAGGGCATCGGCCTGGCCAGGGAGCGCCAGGACGCGCGCAGCACTGCCGCGTCGCTGGAAACCGGCTACGCCTGGTCGCTTCGCCTGGGTGACACCGCCACCCTGCAGGTCCAGCCGCAGCTGCAGCTGAGCTACACCGACTACCGCGCCGATCGCGTGGTCGAGCACAACGGCACGCAGGTCGCCGCGGATGCGGCGGGCGGGCTGTCGTCGCGGCTGGGCATGCGGGTAACGGGCGCGGTACGCACGGAGGAGCGTCACGTGCAGCCGTTCGTGTCCGCCCACTGGCTGCGCGCATCCGGCCGCAACCGTGTCTGGCTGGACGACAGCCGGATCGAGGGCGCCGTGCCGACCACCCGCTACGAACTGCGCGGCGGCGCCGTGCTGCAGCTGGGCACGCGCTGGTCGGCGTGGGGCGACCTCGGCCTGCAGCGCGGCGACAATGCCTACCGCAGCGTCTCGGCGCAGATGGGGCTCAACGCCCGCTGGTAGTCTCGCCTGGGTTTGCACGGCACGCGGCCACTACAGGTCCGCCTGGCCGATCAACCAGCCGAGCACCTCCGACTGGAGCTGTGCGGCCTGCGTCCCGGTCGCCACGCTCCAGAGACCGTGGTGCATGTCCGCCACCTCCCGATACTGGAACGCGCCCCTGGATGGCTTCACGTCCTCGGCCAGCCGCCTGCCCGAGGACACCGGCACCGAGCCGTCGCGCTCGCCATGGACCACCCGCAGGGGCGCCTCCAGGTCGCGGAGGACGTGGGCTTCCACCGCATCCAGGCGACTGGCCCATGCCGCCGCCACGGCGTCGGTCACCCTGCGCTACGAATAACCCGCCTCGGCTTGCGCCACCTCGCCGTGCATCGGGATCACGCCCGGCGTGCTGCTGCATGACAAGACCCTGCGCCCGCCCCACCCACTACGCTGGCGGACTGACCGCGTCATCGTTCGGGCGGTCCGCCCGGCTCAGTCGAATGCGCCCGCATCGGCCAACCGCGTCAGTTCATCCACCACGTAACGCACCTTCGGCCGCAGATGGCGCGTCTGCGGCCACAACGCGTGGATCTCCACGTGATGCTGCATGCACTGCCCCAGCACCTGCTGCAGCGCGCCCGTCTGCAGGTGCTGTTTGACCAGGAAGTGCGGCATCTGGCAGATGCCCAGCCCGGCGATGGCCGCCTCGATCACCGCATCGCCATCGTTGAGCTGGTGGGTGCCACTGGGGATGAAGCGCGCCTGCGCATCGTCCTCGCCGATCCGCCACGCCACCGGCTGGCCGTAGCGGTAGCCGACGATGCTGCGGTGGGCATGCAGGTCGTCGACAGTGACGGGGGTGCCGTGCGTGTCCAGGTAGGCCGGCGATGCGCAGGTGATCAGTCGCTGGCAACCCAGCCGTCGCGCGACGAGGTGCTGGGCCTGGTCCAGCCCACCGAAGCGGATCAACAGGTCGATGCCCTCCTCGAGCGGGTCCACGAAGTGGTCGGTGAAGGTCATGGTGAGCTGCAGTTCGGGGTGGTCGGCGCAGATGCGCAACAGCACCGGCAGGATCATCAACCGCCCGAACGAGGACGGCATGTCGATGCGCAGGCGGCCTGCAGGCAGATGCGACGCCGAGCCCAGACACGCCTCGGCCGAGGCGATCTCTTCCAGCGCGGTGGCGCAGGAGGCGAAGTAGGCCTGGCCATCGGCAGTCAAGGAAATGCGCCGCGTGGTGCGATGGAACAGCCGCACGCCCAGCCGCTCTTCCAGCCGCGCGATCGCCTTGCCGACCGCCGAGCGCGATATCCCCAGGGTCTGGGCCGCTTCGGTGAACGTCCCCGAGCGCGCGGTGGTGACGAAGGTGGCCAGCCCGTTCAACGATTCCACTGGCAGCATTGTCGCGCTCCATTGGGGACAGAATGTCCCGCTTGCCGGGAAATTGAAGGCCTTTATGCGCCTCCAGGTCAACCTTATCTTGAACGGGTCGCGCCGCTGGCGCCCCCTTCCCCACGAGTTCCGACTTATGACCGCCCTGCTCTTCCAGCCCTATGACCTCGCCGGCACCCCGCTCCGCAACCGCATCGCCATGGCCCCGATGACCCGCGCCCGCAACCCCGGCAGCGTGGCCAACGACCTCACCGCGGCGTACTACCGGCAACGCGCCAGTGCCGGGCTGATCGTCAGCGAAGGCACCCCCGTGTCGGCGCAGGGCCAGGGCTACATCGACGTGCCGGGCATCTGGTCGCCCGAACAGGTGGCCGGCTGGAAGCAGGTCACCACGGCCGTGCATGCCGAACGGGGCGTCATCTTCGCCCAGCTCTGGCACGTGGGCCGCATGTCGCATGCCTCGCTGCAGCCCGACGGCGGCCAGCCGGTCAGCGCCGGAACGCGTCCGGTCGCGGGCAACCCGAAGAGCCGTGCGTTCGTGTACCTCGAAGACGGCAGCCGTGGGCAGGCCGATCCGACCCCGCCGCGCGCCCTGCGCAGCGACGAAATGCCGGGCATCGTCGACGACTTCGCGCGCGCGGCCGACAACGCGATCGCTGCCGGTTTCGACGGCATCGAACTGCATGCGGCCAACGGTTACCTCTTCGAACAGTTCCTCAACCCGGTCACCAATGACCGCACCGACGGCTACGGCGGCACGCTGCAGAACCGCGCGCGCCTGATCCTGGAGACCGTCGATGCGATGGCCGCGCGGATCGGGTCGCACCGCGTGGGCGTGCGGCTGGCGCCGAACAACCTGCAGTTCGACATGCCCGAGTATGTCGGCAATGAAGCGGCCTACCTGTATCTGGCACAGGAACTGGGCAAGCGCGGGCTGGCCTATGTGCACCTCAACGACAACCACGCGCGCGGTGTGTCGGTGCTGAGCGAGGCGTTCCTGCGCACCTTCAAGCAGAGCTACGGCGGCACCCTGATCCTGGCCGGCAGCCTCACCCGCGCGCGGGCGCTGCAGTTGGTGGACGACGGCATCATCGACCTGGCCGCGTTCGGCCAGCCGTTCATCGCCAACCCGGACCTGGTGGCGCGACTGGAGCGCGACGTGGCACTGGCCGTGCCGGACCGGGCGACGTATTACGGTGGCGGGGCGGAGGGCTATACCGACTACCCGGCGGCCAGCTGATCCCGGGCGGCGGCGGCCGGGGATCGTGCCGGTCGCCGCTCCCGGTTCGGCGGCTGCATGCAGCCCCCATGGGGCGGCGCTACCCCGCCGGTCTACCGCAACATCAGGCCCCGCCACGGGTTGGGCACGTCGCCCATCAGGGCCACCACCGCGCGATCCAACTGCCCGGTGGCGGCCAGGCCGGCCACCGGGTGCGCGTGCAGGTGCGGCGGCAATGGCGGCGGCAACCGCCCGGCGTCCAGCGCCAGCAGGTGGTCGCCCAGCTGGCGGAAATCCGCGTCGCTCAGTGCGTCAGGCGCCGGCATGCATCACCGTCATGCCGGCACGTAGTTGAAGCGGGTATCGATCCCGTCAAAGCCGATGCTGCGCTGGATCAGCGCGGCCGCGGCGTCCTCACCCACGCCGCCGGCGTGGATCGCAGGATCGGCGTACAACGCGTCCAGCGCCTGCACCTGCGCCGCACGCAGATAGGGGCGATGCGACTCCAGCCAACGCTGCAGGTTGTCAGCCACCTCACCCTCTTCCAGCAGGCTGTCGCCGAGGTCGGCCACCGCGTCGACCATCATCCGGAAGATGAAATCCTGCAGGTTGGCCGCCAGCACGTCCACGCGGTCGTCGTCGTGCCAGAGCAGCACCACGCGTGGCTCGGCAGGTGCATTCGGATCGGGCCAGAAGCAGTAGTAGTCGCCCGCGCCGGTACTGCCGAAGGGCAACAGCTGCAGGCCCTCGCGCAGGCGCACGTGGCTGTCTTCATCGGTGAACTGTTCGGCGTGGCCCACGATATCGGCCGGCGCGATCAGTTCGAACTCGCGCGCATACAACAGCAGGGGCGGGCGTGCGCGCAGCGTGGGATACACGCTAGTGACCCAGCCATGACAGAGCGCGCCCCAGTCCAGCATGTGATCGCGATGCAACTGGTGGTAAAGCGCGGGAAACCGCTGACCAAGCTGCTGTTCAATGTCGCCGGGTGTGGCTGCGGTCATGGGCCGATGCATCCGATGCGGCGGGCAAGCGTGCCATCACTGGTGCGACCACGGCAACCGCCGCGCGTCTTACACCGTCGCCCGCACCATGTCCACGAAGGCGCGCAACGCCGAGGACATCTGGCGCTGGCGCGGGTAATAGAGCACGAAGCCGGGGAACGGCTCGGCCCAGTCCTCCAGCACCGCCACCAGGCGGCCATCGTCCAGGTACGGGCGCGCCGAATCCTCCAGCACGTAGGCCAGGCCGAGGCCGTCGATCACGGCCTGCAGGATGGTGTGCTGGTCGCCCAGGGTGAGCCGGCCGGGTACGTCCACTTCCAGCTCCTGGCCGTCGCGCTCGAACTGCCACTTGTAGAGGTGGCCGCTGGCGAAGCGGAAGCGCACGCATTCGTGCTGGGCCAGTTCGCGCGGGTGGCGCGGTGCCGGCCGGCGCGCGAGGTAGGCCGGCGCGCCGACGATCAGCCCGCGCAGGGGCGGGCCCAGCGGCACCGCCACCATGTCCTCGGGCACCGACTCGTGCAGGCGCACGCCAGCATCGAAGCCGCTGGCGACGATATCCACCAGGCCATCGTCCTGCGCCAGTTCGATGCGCACGTCCGGGTGGGCCTGCAGGAAGCGCGCCAGGCGTGGGCCCAGCTGGGTCTGCACGGCGGCGCGGGTGGCATTGATGCGCAGCAGTCCGGCCGGCGCGGCGCGGAAGTGGTTCATCTCCTCCAATGCGTCGTGCACCTGGTCCAGCGCCGGCTGCAGGCGCTCGAGCAGGCGCTGGCCGGCCTCGGTGAGCGCCACGCTGCGCGTGGTGCGGTGGAACAGGCCTACGCCCAGCCGTTCTTCCAGCGCGCGGATGGCGTAGCTCACCGCGGACGTCGACAGGGCCAGCTCGGCACCGGCGCGGCGGAAGTTGCGGTGCCGGGCCACGGCGGCGAACGCGGCCAGGTGGGTCAGGTTGTCAGTGGCCACGATTGTGCAGTCTGCCTTGATGAATCATGCCGATATATTGACTGTATACGCACAGGATGCGGACGTATTGTAAAGCGCCTTTCTACAAAACCCGCCAAGGATTCCTCATGTCCCTCGCCCATGGTTACGCCGTCCACGACCAGACCGCGCCGTTGGTGCCGTTCTCCTTCGAGCGCCGCCCGGTCGCCGCCGGCGACGTCCGCATCCAGATCCTGTACAGCGGCATCTGCCATTCCGACCTGCACCAGGCCCGCGACGACTGGGGCAATTCCAAGTTCCCGATGGTGCCCGGCCACGAGATCATCGGCCGGGTGACCGAAGTCGGTGCCGGTGTCACCGGCTTCAAGGTCGGCGATTTCGCCGGCGTCGGCTGCATGGTCGATTCCTGCCGCCATTGCGCGGCCTGCGATGAAGACCTGGAGCAGTACTGCGAGAAGGGTGCCAGTTACACCTACAACAGCACCGAGCGCGACGGCCAGCCGACCTTCGGCGGTTACTCGGACCACATCGTGGTCGAGCAGCGTTTCGTGGTGAAGGTGTCCGAGAAGCTGGACCTGAAGGCCGCCGCGCCGCTGCTGTGCGCGGGCATCACCACCTACTCGCCGCTGCGCCACTGGAAAGTGGGCCCCGGCCAGAAGGTCGGCATCATCGGGCTGGGTGGCCTGGGCCACATGGGCGTGAAGTTCGCCAAGGCGATGGGCGCCACCGTGGTGATGATCACCACCACGCCGGAAAAGGGTGCCGATGCCAAGCGTCTGGGCGCCGATGAGGTGCTGGTCTCGCGCGATCCGGCGCAGATGCAGGCGCATGCGGGCAGCTTCGATTTCCTGCTCAACACCATCCCGGTGAGCCACGACACCAACCCGTACATGGGCCTGCTCAAGCGCGACGCCACCATGTGCCTGGTCGGCGTGCTGACCGAGCTGGACCCGCCGCTGATGGGCGCTGCGATGATGTTCGGCCGCAAGCACATCACCGGTTCGGCGATTGGTGGCATGGCGGAAACGCAGGAGATGATGGACTTCTGTGCCGAGCACAACATCGTCAGCGACGTGGAAGTGATCGACATCAAGACCGTCAACGAAGCCTGGGAGCGCATGGCGAAGAATGACGTCCGCTACCGCTTCGTGATCGACATGGCCACGCTGGAAAAGGCGGCCTGATCCTTCCGCACTGGCATGAAGAAAACCCCGGCACTGCCGGGGTTTTTTTATTCTTCGGCCAATGCCAAGGAGCGTCATGTCCCAAGGCTGCAGCAAGATGGGGCACGGCTATATCCACCGTGGCTGGATGGCGCGCCGCTGTATGGATCCAGCGGCGTCTCCGATCGGATCTGTCGCGCGCGTCGGGGCCCCGTAGCGGCCGGTAGGCCCCTGGCGTAGCGTCCCCCGGCCGCCGAGCGGCCTCCTCCTATATTTTGCCCAGGAGCCCGCCGCCCGCTACGGGACTCGGCTCGCGGTACACGCGAGGAGCGAGGCTTCTCTCACTTCCGTCGGTGAGTCGGTCGCTGGGCCCCCATGCCCTTGGAGGCGAAATAAAGGAGGAGGCCGCGCAGCGGCCGGGGGCGTCGCCGGAAAGGGTCTGGGGGCCCAGCGCCCGACCCACCGACTGCCGCTTGAGGCGAAATAAAAGAGAAGGTGCGGCCGCAGGCCGACGCCGGAGGCGTCGCCGGAAAGGGTCTGGGGACCCAGCGACCGACCCACCGACCGCCGCGCAAGAAAAACTCCGAGCGCGCGAGGTGTTTGCCACACGCAGCGAGAAGAACTTCGTGCCCCCCGGCATCGCGCCACCGGCAACCGGTGGCGCGTACCGCTTACAGCTGCTTGTCCAGGCTGATCTGCACGCCGTGGTCGCGGTCTTCACCACTGCCCACCAACCCGCGGTAGTCCACGCGCAGACCCCAGTCGCGACCGAAGTCGAACATCACCCCCGCCCCCAGCATCCAGCGATTGCGGTCGAAGCCATCCAGCGAGGTCCGGTAGAACGGCACCCCGACCAGATCGGCGTACTGCATCGTGGCGGTGCCACTGCCGCTGAAGTCGTGCTGGTATTCCACCCGCAGCTGCGGCGTCCAGGCGCCCCAGGCCGCGGTCTTGCGCGACTCGATGCGCAGGCCCGCGTTACCGGTGCTGGTGTCCACGTCCTGGTCGCCGTAACGCAGGGCGAACAGGTCGCTGCCCTGCTCGACATAGCGGTCGAGCGTGCCGCGCGACGCATCCAGTCGCGCATACGGGGTGAACTGCCAGCTGCCACGCACCAGGTCGGCACCGACGGACAGCGAACCGAACCACTGGCTGCCATCGCGGCGGGCATGCACGAAGCTGCCGTCGCTGGTCACGTAGCGGCGCAGATCGTAGTCCAGCAACTGGTGGCCCAGCAGCGCATCCACGAACAGGTGCTGCCCCGGGCTGTAGCTGCCGTACACCGCCAGAGTGAAGGCCTGGCCATCGCTGCGGCTGCCGTTCTCGCCCACATCGGTGCGGTCGCGGCCGTAGCCCAGGCCGACGCCCAGGGCCAGGTCCTCGCCCACCTGCAGGTCGCTGCCCAGGGTCACGCCATCGGTATTGAAGTCACCGCCGGCGCTGCCGCGCCCGTTGGTCCGGCCGGTGCGGATCGTACCGCCCACCCACAGGCCGAGCGGTGCCTGCGCGCCCGTCCCGGCCGCGGCCGGTGCATCCAGCCCCGGCTCCCGATCGAACGGCTGGCGGCGCTGGGCGTCGCAGTCGCTGCCGGGCAGGCTGCCCACGGCCGGATCGCACCGCTGCGGCCCGTAGGCCAGGCCCAGATTGTTGCTGAAACCGTTGCTGCGGCTCGCCCCGTGCAGGCGCTGCATGCGCTGCTGGAAGTTCTCGATCTGCGAGGTGGCAAAGCGCCGCGCGGCGTCGGCCTGCGCCGACAGCAGCCCGCGCACTTCCGGGTCGCGGGTCGGGTCCGGGCGCTGGGTGACCTGCACGGTGTAATCGCGGGTGCCGGTGAAACCCAGTGCATCGGTGGCGGTGACAGTGAAGGCGAACGCACCGGCCGCGGTAGGCGTGCCGGTCAGCGCACCCGACGCGGCCAGCGCCAGGCCGCCGGGCAGCGCGCCGGTGGTGACCGCGTAGGTATACGGCGCGGTGCCACCGCTGGTGGAGAGCTGCTGCTGGTAGGCGTTGGCGAACAACCCGGCCGGCAGGGTAGCCGGGGTCAGCGTCAGCACCGGCGCGGCCACGCTGAGCGTGTAGGCCTGCGTCACGCTGGCCGGGGTGCCGCGGGTGCTGTCGGTGGCGGTCACGCTGAAGGCCACCGTGCCCACCGCGGTGGGCGTTCCCGACAGGCGACCGGTGGCGGCATCCAGGGCCAGGCCTGCCGGCAGGGTGCCGGTGGTGACGGCGAAGGTGTACGGCGCCACGCCGCCGCCGGCAGCGAAGGCCACCTGGTACGCACTGCCCGCCGTGGTCGGGGTCAGGGCGCCCGCGGCGGGGGTCAGCGTCAGTGCCGGGGTCGCCACCTGCAGGGTGTAGTTCTGCACCACGCTGGCCGGGGTGCCGGTGGTGCTGTCGGTCACGGTGAGGGTCAGCGCGAAGCTGCCCGACTGGGTCGGGGTGCCGGACAGCACGCCGGTGCTAGCGTCGAAGGCCACGCCGCTGGGCAGCGCGCCGGTCAACACGTAGCTGTAAGGCGCCACGCCGCCGCTGGTGGTGAATGCCTGCTGGTAGGCGGTGCCGGCCATGGCCGACGGCAGGGTCGGCGGGCCCACGACCAGGGTCGGGCTGGCCACGCTCAGGGTAAAGCCCTGGCCGGCGGTGAACGGACCGGTGCCGGTGCTGCTGTCGGTGGCCGACGCCACCAGGTTGAAGCTGCCGGCCTGCGTCGGGGTTCCGCTGACGGTGACGCTGTCGGCGGTGCTGGCGGTGATCGACAGGCCGGCCGGCAGGTTGGTCACCTGGTAGCCGCTATAAGGGGCCGCACCACCGGACCAGGTGAAGGTCTGGCTGTAAGGCGCGCCGGCCACGGCCGAAAACACGCTGTTGGCGCTGACGGTGATGGTCGGGTTGCCCACCGTCACGGTGACCGTGGCCGGCGCGGAGGTACCGGTGCCGTTGCTGGCGGTGTAGGTGAAGCTGTCACTGCCGGCGAAGCCCGCTGCCGGCTGGTAGCTGATCGCGGTCGGGCCGGTCACCGTGGCGGTGCCGTGCAACGGGGCGGTACCGATCGCCACCGAACTGGCCGCCCCGCCCGACAGCGCGAGCGCCACCGGCGCGGCGGGCGCACCGTAGGCCACCGCGGTGTTGACGTTGCCGGCCACCGGCAGGCCGTCGGCCACCGTGATCGACATCGGGGTGCCGATCGAATACGGCGCACCCACGCCGGTGCTGCTGTCGGTGGCGGTCACGGTGAAGTTGAACGTGCCCAACGCGGTCGGCGTGCCGCTGAAGACACCGTTGGCCGCCATGCTCAATCCCTGCGGCACGCTGCCGGCCGTGACCGTGTAGGCGTACGGCGCGGTGCCGCCGCTGGCCGGGCCGACGGTGGCGGTATATGGCTGGGCGAGGGTCGCCCCCGGCAGGGCTCCACCGGGCAGCACCAGCGTGGGCGCGCCCACGGTGAGCACATAGGTCTGCACGCCGGTGTAAGGACCCGGCGCTGCACTGGTATCGGTCGCGGTCACGGTGAAGGGGTAGGAGCCGCCCGCGGTGGGCGTACCGGCCAGCACGCCACCCGCGCTCAGGGTCAGGCCCGGCGGCAGCGAGCCGGTGGTGACGGCATAGGTGTAGCTGCCGCTGCCGCCGCTGGCAACGAGGGTCTGGCTGTAGGCAACGGCGATCGCCGGGGACGGCAGCACCGTCGGCGCGACGGTGACCGGCTGGTCATCGTTGAGCACGGTCACTATGCCCTGCGCATTGGCGAGCGTGGCATTGGTGGGGGCGGTCAGGTTGATCGCGAAGGTCTCGTCGGCCTCCGGCGTGGTATCGCCGTTGACGGTGACCGCGATGGTCTGGGTGGTCGCGCCGGGTGCGAAGGTCAGCGTCCCGCTGGCGCCGATGTAGTCGGTGGGCGCGACGGCGCTGGCATTGGCGGTGGCGTAGTTGACGGTGACCGTCTGCCCGCTCACCGCCGACAACGTCACCGTCAACGTGGCCGTGACCGTACCGCTGTTGCCTTCGGTCACCGTGGTGTCGTTGATGGACAGCGAGGGCACGGCGTCGTCGTTGACGATCGTGCCCGTGCCCTGGCCGTCGGCGACGGTGGCACCGGTCACGTTGCTGACGGTGGCGAAGAAGGTTTCATTGGGCTCGTGCAACGTGTCGCCGTTGACCAGCACGGTGAAGGTGGCGCTGCTGCTGCCGGCGGCAATGGTCTGCCCGGTCAGCGCCTGGGCGACATAGTCGCTGCCGGCGGTGGCGGTGCCATTGGCCGTGGCGATGTCGAAGCTGACCCCGCCCGGGCCCGCCGCCGCGTTGAGCGACACGGTGAAGGTGAAGGCGGTGGTGCCGCTGTCGCCCTCATTGAGGCTGACGTCACTGATGCTCAACGCCGGCTGGTCGTCATCCAGGATCGTGCCGGTCGCACTTGTCGGTGCACCGACGGCATAGCCGGTGCCTGCAGCCAGCGTCAGCACCACGGTCTCATTGGCCTCCACGGCGCTGTCGGCGGTGGGCGTGACGGTGATCGTGCCGCTGGTGGCCCCGGCTGCGATCGACAGCGGCGAGGACACCGCCGCGTAGTCGGTGCCGCTGGTGGCGGTACCGCCCACGGTGTAGGCGACCGACAGCGGCACCAGGCTCGGCTGGTCCAGGGTGACGGTGTAGACCAGCGGGGTGCCGCTGTCTTCGTTGACCGAGGACGGGGCCACGGTGATCGACGCGCTCGGCACGTCGTCGTTGAGGATCGTGCCGGTGGCGCTGGCCGGGGCCCCGACGGTGTAGCCGCTGCCCGCTGCGACGGTGAGGATCACCGTTTCATTGGCCTCCACGGTGGCATCGGCGGTCGGGTTGATCGTGACCGTGGCGGTGGTCGCGCCCGAAGGAATGCTCACCGTCGCCACGCCGCCGGTGTAATCCACGCCACTGGTCGCGGTGCCGCCGGTGGTCAGGTTGACCACGGTCGGCGAGGACAGGTTGAGGCTGCGGGTGACGGTGTAGACCAGGTTGGTCGCCCCGTCCTCGCTGACGCTGGCCGGCGCCACGGCGATGCTGACGCTGGGCGCCGCGCTCACGGTCAGGGTGAAGTTCTCCACCTCGAAATAGCTGCCGGTGCCGGTGCTGCTGTCGGTGACGCGGATGGTGACCGGATAGGCGCCGGGGGCCACGGCGGTGGTACCGCTGATCACGCCTGCATTGAGCGTCAAACCGGCGGGAAGGCTGCTGGCTTCCATCGCGTAGGTGTAGGGCGCAACGCCACCGGTGGTGGCCAGCGTCTGCGAGAACGGTACGCCCTGGATGGCCGTGGCCGCCGCCGGGGTGAGGCTCAGGCTGGGGTTCTGCACGGTGCCGCTGTAGGTCTTGTCGGCGGTGGCCGTGGTGGCATCGGTGGCGCGTACGGTGAAGGTGTACGCACCGCGCTGGGTGGGCGTGCCGCTGATCACTCCGGCGTTGAGGGTAATGCCAGGCGGTGGGGTACCGGCTTGCAGCGTGAAGGTGTACGGCGCGGTGCCGCCGCTGGCGCTGAGCGTCTGCGATACCGCCGTGCCGGCGGTCAGGGTGAGCGCGGCCGGTGCGACCACGATCGTGGAGTTGGCCGGGGTGATGGTGACCGTGACGCGGACGGTGTCGCCATCGGTGTCGGAGAATTCGAAGACATCACTGGTGGCGGTGTCGCCGCCGTGACCATAATCGACGAACCAGTTGCCGCCGGTGATGCGCAGGTTGGCGGTGCCGTGCTGCGGCAACTGCGGACCGTCCACGGGGCCCTCGCCGGCCAGGGCGACCGGATTGGCGCAGGCCGAGACGTTGATCGCCACCGTGCCGCCATTGCCGACGGTCGCCGACTGGGCCGGACAGATCAGCGAGGTGTGCGCGGCCCACGCGGCGGTGGACCACAGCGCGGCGCAGAACAGGACGAACAGGGTCGAGAAAACACGCGCGGTACGCGCGTATCGGGTACGGAATGCCATGACCTTTCCCCCTTGGAAAGAATCCACCTGGATGCAGAACACCATCGAGGTGCGCGTCCCGTGCCGGCTGCCCCGGGAGCATGATGCTCCCGTCGTTCCCTGACGTCGCCAGCGGCAGGCATTCCACGCCTCCCCCCTTTGGCGCCATTGGAACAGAGTCCCCGTGGCGAGGAAAGGGGCGCGGCGGAGGGACTTGTGAACAGCCTGAATGGCGTTCAGAGTAGTTGCGCGCCAGTCCGGCGCCGCGCTCAGCATCCAAGGGGGATCAGATGAGCGAATTCTTCGTCGGCCAGATCATGATGGCCGGGTTCAATTTTGCACCCAGGTATTTCGCGCAATGCAACGGGCAATTGCTGCCCATCAACCAGAACCAGGCCTTGTTTTCGCTGTTGGGCACGCAGTACGGCGGCGATGGCGTCACCAACTTCGCCCTGCCCGACCTGCGCGGGCGCACACCCGTCGCGTATGCGCCCTCGGTCGATGCGACATGGCAGCCACCGACCCTGCAGATCGGTCAGCGGGCCGGGACCGAGAACGTGACGCTGTTGCCCACGCAGTTGCCCGCGCATGGCCACCAGGTGGTGGGCGTGGCCGCCGCGGGCGACAACCGCAACCCCACCGGGCGCACGTTCGCCGGCGGCGGCACGGCCAAGCTGTATGCAGCCCAGGGCGGCGCCCTGGTTGCACAGGCACCGTCGTCGGTCGCCCCGGCAGGCAGCACCCAGGCCCATCCGAACATGCAGCCCTACACCACGCTCAACTTCTGCATCGCGCTGCAGGGAATCTTCCCCTCCCGCGGTTGATCACGGGGCCGGCCGTGGCCGGCCATGCGTTACTCACAAGGAGCATGATCAGATGAGCGTACCTTTCATCGGCGAAATCCGGATGTTCGGATTCAACCGCGTTCCCAGTGGATGGCTTGCCTGCAACGGCGCAGTGGTATCGATCGCAGACTACGACGTGCTCTTCATGTTGCTCGGCACGACCTACGGCGGTGACGGCCAAAGCACGTTCGGCGTGCCGGACCTGCGCGGCCGCGTGCCGCTGCACATGGGCCAGGGCCCGGGGCTGAGCAATCGCCTGCCCGGCATGATGTCCGGGTCCGAGACGGTCACGCTGACCCTGCCACAGATGCCGGCCCACACCCATGCACTGTCGGTCAGCACCGCGGCAGCCACCCTGGAGACGCCTGCCGCCACCGCATTGCCGGGCGCCGTCAGTGGCGAGACCTTCTATGTCACCGACACCAACGGGGCGACCCCACTGGCGATGGAGGCGTTGGCCGTGACCAGCAGTGGTGGCAACCAGGCGCACGAGAACTGCATGCCCACCCTGACGGTGCAGTACTGCATCGCCTGGGCCGGCGTCTTCCCCTCGCAGTCCTGACCCTTCCTTCGTTACGCGCAGAGAACCGACATGACCGAACCTTACATCGGACAGATCCAGCCGTTCGGCTTCAACTTCGCCCCGAACGGGTGGGCGTTCTGCAACGGCGCTACGCTGGCGATCCAGCAAAATACCACCCTGTTTTCGCTGCTCGGCATCCAGTACGGCGGCAACGGTACCAGCACCTTCCAGCTGCCCAATTTGAGCGCCCGCGCTGCCGGAGGGACGGGCACCGGCAACGGCCTGACCCCCCGCTTGATCGGCGGCACGTTCGGCGTCTCCCAGGTGGCGTTGAGCACATTGGAAATGCCCGCCCATCAGCACACGCTGACCGCGTTCGCCCAGACCGACACCAGCAAGCGCAGCGGCGTACCGGTGGCCGGTGGTGGTCTTTCCCAGCCCGGGTCCAACGCCGTCAAGCCCTTCAGCAATGCGACGCCGGATACGCCGCTGTCCCCGTCCATGCTGCTCCCCAGCAGCGGTGGCAACCAGCCACACGACAACCAGCAGCCCTACCTGGCGGTGAACTTCTGCATTGCCCTGCAGGGCGATTACCCTGCGTTCGACTGATGTTGCCCGCGACGCTGGCGCCGTTCCCTCCGGAGCGGCGCCCGGCGCTGGCCGGGGTCGCCGACGGCACCGGATGGCAATGGCGCGCGCTGCGCGGCGATGACCTGCCCTGGCTGGTGCCGCTGTATGCGAGCACGCGCGAGGAGGAACTCCGGTCGGTGCCCTGGCCGGACGCTGCCAAGCGGCAGTTCCTGTCGCAGCAGTTCGTGGCCCAGCACCAGCACTATCTGGCCCACCACCCGCGCGCGCATTACCTGGCGATCCTGCGCGAGGGCCAGCCGGTGGGGCGCTTCTATGTCGATGAAGACGGCGAGGAGGATCTCATCGTGGACATCAGCCTGTTGCCGTCTTCGCGCGGCACCGGTACCGGCACGGCGGTGATCGGTTGCCAGCAACAGGCCTGTGCGGCGCGAGGTCGCGCGCTGCGGCTGCACGTGATGCAGCACAACCACGCTGCGTTGCGCTTGTACCAGCGGATGGGGTTTGTCGCCAGCGCGGCGGCGGCGGCCGGCGAGCTTTACCTGCCCATGCGCTGGGAGCCCACGCACCGTCCCCTCAGTTGAACACGGCCTGGTAGAGGAACCCGGCACGTTCCTGCGCGATGGGCACCAGGAAGATGCCAACCTCACCCACCCGCGCGTGGCGCATCGGGTAGATCTGCTGCGGGAACACGATCGCCGCGGCATTGCGGAACAACAGCGAGAACGGCGCGCGCGCTGTATTCGCATGCGTCTGCTGCAGCGGCCGCGCCTCGACCAGCACGAACTCCATCTGCATGCCATCGAACTCGGCGGCGAACGTCTCGTTCACGCAGCCGGCAAAGTGTTCCAGCGTCAACAACTCCATGTCCCCTTCCCCGGGTGCGCACCGCAGGCATAGCGGCGTGCGTCATCCTCGCCGCATCGCGTGGCGCGCACAAGCGCCACGCGATGCACGGCGCCTGGATCAGGCCGCCAGCGCCGCGTCGATCGCCGCCACCAGCCGCGCGTCGTCCGCCGGCACGTCCGGGGCGAAGCGTGCGATGACCTGGCCGTCGCGGCCGATCAGGAACTTCTCGAAGTTCCACAGCACGCCCGGCGCCGGGTTGACCACCAGCTCGGGGTACTTGGCCACCGCGCCCTGCAGCTTTTCGCGCATCGGGCCTTCGCCGGTGGCGGCCGGCTGGGCGGCGGTCAGCTGCTGGTACAGCGGGTGCACGTCATCGCCGGCCACGCTGATCTTGGCGAACAGCGGGAAGCTGACGTTGTATTCCAGCTGGCAGAACTGCTGGATGTCCGCTTCGCTGCCCGGCTCCTGGGCCAGGAAGTTGTTGGCCGGGAAGCCCAACACTTCCAGGCCGGCGTCGTGCTTGTCGGCGTACAGCTTCTGCAGGCCTTCGTACTGCGGGGTCAGGCCGCACTTGGAGGCGACGTTGACCACCAGCAGCACCTTGCCGCGGTAGTCGGCCAGCGAGGACGGCTGGCCTTCGATGGTGGTGACGGGGATCTCGTAAACGGTCTGGCTCACTGCAGCTTCCTTGGGTTGGGACGTAGGCGCCACGGGCGGACCCGTGGCTGGAAAGAATCAATCGACGCAGATCGTGCCCAGGGCCACGCCGCCATCGATGCGCTGGCGGCAGCCGAAGTTCTGGCGGATGTCGGCCTGGCAGGTGCCACGCGCCTTGGCACCCGGGGCGATCTCACCCTGGGCCAGGCACTGGCCGGTGCAGTCGGCCTTGGCGCTGCACGCCTTGCCGGCATCGGCGTAGGGCACCACGCACTGCACGCGCTGCAGGCGGCCCAGCGGCGCGAGTTCACCGCCGGCCTGCCGGCAGGCGGCCGCGTCGGTGGGCGCGGTCACGGCGCCATCGGCAGGCACGGGGGCAACCGGCGGGGTGGTGCTGGCGCAGCCGGCCACGGCCAGCAGCAGGGACAACAACAGGGTCAGGCGCATGCGGTACTTCCTCGAACGATCGACAGGGGCACAGCATGCGCGATCACGTGCATGCGTTGCATGTACGCCAGGTGTCAGTCCTGTGCGGCGCTGCCCTCGTCCATGCCGCCGTCCTCGTCCTCGCCCGTGGCGTCTTCCAGCAGGTCCTGGGTCTGTTCGGCGGTCAGCGACTCCACGCCGCGCAGGCGGCGCTCGATCGTGCGCGTCTTGCGGCTGGCTTCGCCCAGGCTGCGGCCGACCGTGCTGATCTGTTTCTCGGCTTTTTCCAGGATGCCGGCAAACTTGCCGAACTCGCTCTTGACCGCGCCCAGCAGGCTCCACACTTCACTGGAGCGCTGTTCGATGGCCAGCGTGCGGAAGCCCATCTGCAGGCTGTTGAGCAGCGCGGTGACGGTGGTCGGCCCGGCCACCACCACGCGATGTTCGCGTTGCAGCAGGTCGACCAGGCCGGGGCGGCGGATCACTTCGGCGTACAGGCCTTCGGTGGGCAGGAACATCACCGCGAAGTCGGTGGTGTGCGGCGGCACGATGTACTTGTCGCAGATCGACTTGGCCTGGATGCGGATCGCGCGTTCCAGCTGCGCGCCCTGCACGCGCACGCCATCGACGTCGCCCTGCTCCTGGGCATCGAGCAGGCGTTCGTAGTCTTCGCGCGGGAACTTGGAGTCGATCGGCAGCCACACCGGCGTGTCGTCGTGGCCGCGCCCGGGCAGGCGCACGGCGATGTCGACCATCTCCCCGCTGTCCGGGCGCACTTTCACCCCGCGCGCGTACTGTTCCTGGGTGAGGGTCTGCTCGAGGATGTTGTCCAGCTGCACTTCGCCCCAGCTGCCGCGGTTCTTGACGTTGGTCAGCACGCGCTTGAGGTCGCCCACCCCGGTGGCCAGCTGCTGCATCTCGCCGAGCCCGCGCTGCACCTGCTCCAGGCGATCGGAGACCAGTTGGAACGAGGCGCCGAGGCGCGCTTCCAGCGTGGTCTGCAGCTTTTCGTCCACGGTGACCCGCATCTGGTCGAGCTTCTCGGCGTTGTCGGTCTGCAGGCTCTTGAGCTGCTGCTCCAGCGTGGCGCGCATCTCGCCGATGCGGGCCTCGTTGCGCTGGGTCAGCTCCTGCAGGCGCAGGCCCAGCGATTCGGCCAGGCGCTGCTGCGACTGCGCGGTTTCCTCGCGGCCCTTGCGTGCGTCGTCGGCCAGGGCCTGGCGCAGCGCGGCCATATGGCCATCGGTGCGGGTGGTGAGCTCCACCAGCTGCTGGCCGAACGCCTCGATGCGCGCCTGCTGCTGCTGGCCGAACACCTCCAACTGCGCGCGCATGTCGTGCAGGCGCTGGGCCAGCAGTTCGCCGGTGCGCTGCTGGGCCTGCGCGCTTTCTTCGCGCGCCTTGCGCGCATCATCGCCGAGCGCGTCGCGCAGCAGGTCCAGGCGCTGGTCGGTGCGGGTGGACAGGTCGGTCAGCGCGCGCGCGAAGCTCTCCAAGCGCGCGTCCTGCTGCCGGCCCAGGCCTTCGAGCTGCTCGCGCAGTTCACCGCGCCCCACCCGCGCTTCATCGCGCAGGGCCTGCTCCAGGCCACCTTGCTGGGAACGCCGCAGCAGGACCACCAGCTGCAGGACGAGGACGGCACAGACAAGGCCGCCAAGGATCAGGAATTCGGTTTGCATGTGCACAAGTGTAGGCTGAGCCGGTCTCATTGGCTGCGCCGGACGGGTACATGCTGGAGTTGTACGGAAAGCCCACCTCGATCAACGTGCGCAAGGTGCTGTGGGTGCTTGCCGAGCTGGGGCTGGAGTATCGGCACGACGCGGCCGGGGCATCGACCGACGCGGCCGCCGATGCCCGCCTGCGCAGGCTCAACCCCAACGCGCAGGTGCCGGTGCTGTGCGATGGCGACTTCGTGCTGTGGGAGTCCAACAGCATCTGCCGCTACCTGGCGGCCCGCGCGGAGCGGGCCGACCTCCTGCCGCAGGCGCCGCGGGAACGCGCGCGGGTGGAACAGTGGATGGACTGGCAGGCCACCGATCTCAACAGCGCCTGGCGCTATGCGTTCATGGCCGGCGTGCGCCGGCACCCGGATTACCAGGATGATGCGGCGGCCGCGTCCAGCCAGGCGCACTGGAACCGCTTGATGGGCGTGCTGGACCGGCACTTGGCGCAGACCGGCGCCCACGTGGCCGGCGAACGCTTCAGCCTGGCCGACATCGTGCTCGGCCTGTCCACCCAGCGCTGGCGCATGACGCCGGGCGACAAGCCGGTGCTGCCCTGCGTGGATGCGTGGTTCGCGCGCCTGCGCCCCCGTGCGGGCTTCGCCCTGCACGTGGACAACGGCGTGCCCTGAGCGCCTTCAGAGTCGGGTGAACACCTGGTCGCGCGGCAGCCGCGACTTGGGCAGGCCCGCATTGAAATTGGCCGCGCTGCCGTAGCCCAGCGCCACCAGCACCACGCTGGTCAGGCCGCGCTCGCCCAGGCCCAGTTCGGCATCCAGTGCCTGCGCATCGAAGCCTTCCATCGGCGTGGCGTCCACGCCATGCACGCCGGCGGCCAGCAGCAGCGTGCCCAGCGCCAGGTAGGTCTGCTTCTGCATCCAGTGCTGCACATCGCCCAGCGTGTGTCGGTGCAGGTCGACGTAGTGGTGCAGCGCGCCGCGCTGGCCTTCGCGGGCCTCCGGGGTGGGGTAGCGGCCATCGGCGCTTTCCTGGTCGATCACCTGGGCCAGGTACGCGTCATCGATGGCGGTGCGGGTGGCGAATACGATCACGTGCGAGGCATCGGTGATCTTGGCGGTGTTGTAGGGCTGGCCGGGCTGGGTGGCGCGGGCGATGCGCGCGCGTGCCTCGGCGCTGCCGGCCACCAGGAAATGCCACGGCTGCGCGTTCACTGACGAGGGCGCGTGGTGCAGCACGTCCAGCAGGTCATCCAGCACCGCCGGCGGCAGCGTGCGGGTGGGGTCGAAGGCCTTGGGGGTATGGCGGCGGCGGGCCACCGGTGCGAGGGTCATGTGCGGGTCGTCCATCGGATGGGGGTCAGAAGCCTTCGAGGACCAGCTTGCCGCGCGCGCGGTGGCTCTCGATCAGGGTGTGCGCCTGGCGCAGGTTGGCGGCGTTGATGCGGCCGTAGTGTTCGCCCAGCGTGGTGCGCAGGACGCCGGCATCGACCAGCGCGGCCACGCGTTCGAGCAGGTCGTGCTGGCGCTGCAGGTCCGGGGTGCTGAAGCTGGAGCGGGTGAACATCGACTCCCAATGCAGCGACAGGCTCTTGCGCTTGAGCGCCATCACGTCGAGCTGGCCGGGGTCGTCGATCAGCGCCAGCTGTCCCTGCGGGGCCAGCGCGGCCACGATCTGGTCGTAGTGCTGGTCGGTGTGGGTGAGGCTGGCCACGTGGCTGACCTCGGCGATGCCCAGTCGCTGCAGGCCGTCGGTGAGCGGCTGCGAATGGTCGATCACATGGTGCGCGCCCAGGCCGTAGACCCAGTCCTGGGTATCCGGGCGCGAGGCGGTGCCGATCACGGTCAGGCCGGTCAGCTGGCGGGCCAGCTGGACCAGGATCGAGCCCACCCCGCCGGCCGCGCCGATCACCAGCAGGGTCTGACCCTCGCCGCCGCCTTCGGGGATGCGCAGGCGGTCGAACAGCAGCTCCCAGGCGGTGATCGCGGTCAGGGGCAGCGCCGCGGCCGCGGCATCGTCCAGGCTGGCCGGCTTGTGCCCGACGATGCGCTCGTCCACCAGCTGGTACTCGGCATTGCTGCCCGGGCGACCGATCGCGCCGGCATAGAAGACCGCATCGCCGGGCTGGAACAGCTGCACCTCGCTGCCGACCGCATCCACGATCCCGACCGCATCCCACCCCAGCACGCGCGGTTCGTCCACGGCCACGCCGTTGCGCACCTTGGTGTCCACTGGGTTGACCGAGATCGCCCGTACTTCCACGCGCAGGTCGCGCGGGCCGGGGCTGGGGATCGGCAGGGTAATGTCCTGCAGCGCGCGCGGGTCGCTGATCGGCAGGCCGTGCTGGGTGTAGGCGATGGCTTTCATCGGGGCGGGTCCGTTCGGGAAGAAACACAGCCTGCGCTCCGCCGCCGCCGTCGGAAAGGCGCAGAATCGGTCAGCACTTTCACTGCAGGAATGAAAATGATCCGGATCGACGATCTCGGCCTGTTCGTCCGCACCGCCGCGCTGGGCAGTTTCTCCAACGCCGCACGTGAGGCCGACCTCCTGCCCGGCCAGGTCGCCGCGGCCGTGGCCCGGCTGGAACGCGAACTGGACCTGCGCCTGTTCGTGCGCTCCACCCGCAGCCTGCGCCTGACCGCCGAAGGCGCGCTCTACCTGCCCTATGCGCAGGAAGTGCTGGCCACCCTCAGCGAGGGCCAGGCCCGGGTCCGCGGCGAAGATGCCGAACTGCGGGGGGTGTTGCAGGTGGCCGCGCCCTCGGACCTGGGTCGCAACGTGCTGCTGCCGTGGCTCACCGAGTTCCGCACTGCCCACCCGAAGCTGCAGCTGCGGCTGCAGTTGTCCGACCAGGTCGCCGATGTGTTCCGCGACCCGGTCGACGTCGCGTTCCGGCTCGGCCGCTTCGACAACGCCAGCTATGTCGCCCTGCCGCTGCTGCCGGGCAACCGCCGGGTGCTGGCGGCCGCGCCGGCGTACCTGGCACGGCACGGCACGCCGGATACCCTGGAGGCGCTCAAGGACCACCACTGCCTGCTCTACCAGTTGGCCGGGCGCGCCTACGACCGCTGGAACGTCGAGGTCGATGGCCGCCGCGTGGTGGTGCCGGTGCGCGGCAACATGGTCTGCGACGATGCCGACGTGGTGCGCCGCTGGGCCGTGGCCGGCGAAGGCATCGTGTTCAAGTCCTGGCTGGACGTGTGCGGGGACGTGCGTGCCGGCCGCCTGCAGGTGCTGCTGGGCGGTGCCGGCGACAGCCTGCCGTTGAACCTGGTGTGCCCGCACCGCAAGCAGTTCTCGCCGGCCATCCGGCAGTTGCATGCCCTGTTGGCGCAGCGCCTGCAGCCGTTGCTGGCCGACCTGCCGCGCTTGGACGCCTGACGCTATCGGTACGCCGGGCGGTGCCGGACAATGGCGCTCCCCCCGTAGTCGAGTCGCCGCCATGCCGTGGATGGGCATCCAGGACCTGTGGACCTTCATTGCCGCCGTGCTGGTGTTCCTGGCATTGCCGGGCCCGGGCACCTTCACCCTGCTCACCGCCACCGGCCGTGGCGGCGTGCGCGGCGGCTATACCGCCTTGTTCGGGCTGCTGCTCGGTGACCAGATCCTGATGTGGCTGGCGGTGGCCGGCGTGGCCGCGCTGCTCAAGGCCAACCCGCTGGTGTTCCACGCGGTGCAGTACCTCGGCGCCGCCTACCTGGTGTGGATCGGCATCGGGCTGCTGCGCGCGCCGCGCAGCAGCGGCGAGGAGGGCGGCATCCGCCTGCAGCCGGGGCATTACTTCCGCCAAGCGGTGCTGATCAACCTGCTCAACCCGAAGGCGATCATCTTCTACATGGCCTTCCTGCCGTTGTTCATCGACCCGGCCCGCCACCAGGGCATGGCCACGTTCGCGACCATGGCGGTGATCATCTTCGTCATGGGCCTGGCGTACTGCTCGGTGCTGATCGGGGTCGGCAACCTGCTCCGCCGCCGGATTCTCCAGCATCCGCGTGTAGGGCTTTTCCTGCGACGGATCGCGGGTGTCTTCCTGATCGGGTTCGGCGTCCGCCTCGGCGTCAGCGGCTGACACCCCTGCCCTGCATGCGTCTGCGGCGATGCAGCCAGGCTCTCGTGCCGCTGCGCGAATAGACCGTGCCATGCAAGCGCGGCACCTCAATCAATAATTTCAGATTCCGCAGCGCGTGTCCGACGTGTCCAATCGGCCCATCGCCGACGGGCGCCCCGCGTCCGCGCGCTACACGGAGATTGGAGCGATGCCCCCTGTGTATTTCGTCCAGCACCTGATCGGCCATGACGAACGACTGCTGTGCATGGCCACCGGCCGCACCGACCTGGCCAGTCCTGCGGTGGGCCGCATCCTCGCCAGCCTGCAGCCACTGGACCGCATCGACCTGAGCACCTGGCGCTTCGACTGCGATGCCAGCCTGGAACGGGCGCTGTGCCGGCACATCGGCGAGGCCGAGCGTGCCGGCCAGGGCTGGCGGGTGTTCGATGCGCACGGCACGCTGCGCTGCAAGCGCTTTCCCGAGGATGCCCACGCGGTGTTCCCGCAGGGCCCCTCGAGCCTGGATGAGCGGCTGCACGCGCTGGTCAGGGGCGCCTCGTGCGCCCACCCGGCCTGAGCACGCGGCTCAGCGATTGCGCAGGGCCTGGCGCAGGTAGTCGATGAACACCCGCAGCTTCGGTGCCATCTGCTCGCGCGCCGGGTAGTACAGGTGGAAACCGGCGAACGGCGCCTGCCAGTCCTGCAATACGCACTGCAGCCGCCCGGCCGCGATGTCGGCCGCCATCAGCGCCTCGAAACCCTGGGCCATGCCCAGGCCGGCGCGCACGGCGGCGTGGATCAGCCCCGCATCGTTGAACACCAGCCGGCCGGCCACTTCCACGTCGAAGTCGCGGCCGTCGCGGGTGAACTCCCAGGGCATCGGCCTGCCGTTGCTGAGGCGGTGCACGATGCACTCGTGCCCGACCAGCGCGGCCGGGGTGGCAGGCACGCCGTGCCGGGCCAGATAGGCGGGGGTGGCCACCACGACCTGGCGCTCGAGTGGGCCGATCGGCACTGCGATCATGTCGCGGGCGAGGCTCTCGCCCAGCCGGATCCCGGCATCGAAGCCGCCGGCGACCAGGTCGGTCAGCGCCGTCTCCACGAACAGCTCCACCTCCACCTGCGGGTACCGCGCCAGGAAGCCCGGCAGGTGCGGCAACACCAGCAGTTCGGCGGCAATCCGGGGCACGTTGATGCGCAGCTTGCCGGCCGGGACATCGCGCACGCTGTCCAGGTCCTCGAACGCGGCGTCGATCTGGGCCAGGCCCGCGCGCACGCGGTCAAGGAAGCGGGCGCCGTGTTCGGTCAGGCCCACCCGGCGCGTGGTCCGATGCAGCAGGCGCACGCCCATCCCGACTTCCAGCGCGCGCACCGTCTGCGACAGCGCCGATGGCGATACACCCAGCTCGTCGGCCGCCCGGGTGAAGCTGGCATGGTGGGCCACGCGGGCGAAGGCGACCACGGCGGACAACGGGCGTTGGGCGCTCATTATGAAGACCAGCTTCATGGCAGATGAAGGAACGGGCAGTTTATCCACATAGTCCACGGGAGGATGCTGGACCTCCGCGCCGCCCCGCCCCGGCATGGCGGCCACCCGCGTCATCCTTTCCCCCGCTTCCCTGGAGATTCCCCCATGCAGACCCGCACCCTCGGCCGCCACGGCCCCACCGTTTCCGCGCTCGGCCTGGGCTGCATGGGCATGAGCGCCTTCTACGGCGGGCGCGGCAGCGATGCCGACGCCACGGCGGTCATCCACCGCGCGCTGGAGCTCGGCGTCACCCTGCTCGACACCGCCGACATGTACGGCCCGCACACCAACGAAGTGCTGGTCGGCAAGGCGATCGCCGGGCGCCGCGACCAGGTCTTCCTGGCCACCAAGTTCGGCATCCGGCTGGAGCCGAGCGACAGCGCCGCACGCAGCGTGGATGGCCGCCCGGACTACGTGATCGCTGCCTGCGAGGCCAGCCTGCAGCGGCTGGGCGTGGATCACATCGACCTGTACTACCAGCACCGGGTGGATGCGAGCGTCCCGATCGAGGACACGATCGGTGCGATGGCGCGCCTGGTCGAACAGGGCAAGGTGCGCTTCCTCGGCATGTCCGAGGCCTCGGCGGCCACCATCCGCCGCGCGCATGCGGTGCACCCGATCACCGCGGTGCAGACCGAGTTCTCCCTGTGGTCGCGCGAGCCACAGGACAACGGCGTGCTGGACACCGTACGCGAGTTGGGGATCGGCTTCGTGCCTTACTCGCCGCTGGGCCGTGGCTTCCTCACCGGCGCCATACGCAGCCCGGACGACTTCGACACCGACGACTACCGCCGGCAGTCGCCGCGCTTCCAGGGGGACAACTTCGGCCGCAACCTGGCGCTGGTGGACGCGGTCACCGCGATGGCGCGCGCCAAGGGCATCACCCCCGGCCAACTGGCGCTGGCCTGGGTGCTGGCCCAGGGCGAGGACCTGGTGCCGATCCCGGGCACCAAGCGGATCGCCTACCTGGAAGAGAACCTCGGCGCACTGCAGGTGCAGCTGAGCGCGGACGAACGGGCGAAGATCGACGCGATCTTCCCGGCCAACGCCGCCGCGGGCATGCGCTACGCCCCTGCGGCGATGGCCACGCTGGACCGCTGAGTTCCGGTGGCACGCGGGCAGCGAGGGGTGATGGGCGACAATGGCGCGCCCATCGCCTGCGAGTAACCGGATGTCCGACCACGATGACCTGCTGAGCCGCGCCTGGAAACAGCGCGAGGAAACCCTCTACCCGTCATTGCTGGGCGCGTTGGGGCCGGGCATCCATCCGCTCGACCCCGCGGTGTTCTCCGCGGTGTTCGGCCAGGACGATGTCGACCCGCGCTGGCTGCACATCGGGGTGTTCGAGTGCCCGCCCAGCCCCACGCGTGCGGGCTGGGCGTATGTCAGCTCCGGGCTGTCCAATCCCTGGGAGGCGACCGAAGCCGACCCCGATGACGTCTCCGGGCTGGGCATGGAGTTCCTGCTGCAGACCCGCGAGCGTGCGCCGTGGGCAATGACCCTGGTGCAGCGCTTCTGCGCCTACCAGCTGCTGCTGGCCGCCGGCCGCATGGGCGACCACGCGCCCTTGGACCTGTGGGACCGGATGCGCATCGGCAGCCCGATCGACCACGCCGACAGCGTGCTGCAGGCATTGGTGTTCGCCCCGGCCCATCACCTGGGCGACGTGCAGCGGCTGCACAGCGGCCAGTTCCGGTTCCTGCAGCTCATTCCCCTGACCCTGGACGAACATGCGTTCGGCCAGCAGCACGACTTCGCGTGCGTGGTCGACCAGCTCCAGGCGGCCAACGCGGCGCCGGTCATCGATGCCGGTCGCCGCGGCATCGTGCTGCAGCCGCCCGGTTGATTGGCTACCGTGCCCCCGCCTGCCCTGCCTGCCGGATACGCCCACATGCGCCTGCCCGCCCTGCTCCCGCTGCTGCTGGCCATCGCCCCGGCCCACGCCGGTGAAGTCCGCTGCCTGACCGGCGGCGACGGCGACCGCATCCACCTGGCCTGGAAGCTGCCCGAGGCCGGCGCGGGCAACGAACGCGTCAGCTACGTGCGCTACGCCGGCAAGACCCAATGGCTGCGCCTGACCCTGCTGTCGCAGGACAGCACCGAGATGGCCAAGGGCCGCCCCTGGCAGTTCGATTCGGTATGGCTGGAACACCTGGACGGCACGGTGAACGGCCGTTACCTGATCAGCACCCAGGGCGCGCGGATCTACGGCTTCGACTACGTCCATGCGCGCAGTGGCCGGCAGACCGCGTTCCACGAGGACATCGGCGCCACCACCGACAACGGGTGCCAGTGGCCGTGATCGGCGTGTTGTGCCGATTTCGTCACCCCTGCCCCAGTCAGATGCGCCATGCGGCTTGCCGGGACGCTTGGCAGTAGTAATGCTGCACCGCGTTCGGTAAAACTCGCTGACTTGTCTTTAACAGTCATTCCCGCGAGGCCCCATGTCATTGCTCCGGCGCAAGTCCATCGACCAGGTCACCGTCCACGAAGCCGGCAGGCAGCTGGTCCCGACCCTGAGCTGGCCGCATCTGATCGCGTTGGGCATCGGCGCCATCGTCGGCACCGGCATCTACACCCTGATCGGGGTGGGCGCCAACCTGGCCGGCCCGGCCGTGCTGATCTCCTTTGCGATCGCCGGCGCGGTCTGCGCCTGCGCGGCACTGTCCTACGCCGAACTGGCGACCATGATGCCGGCCGCCGGCAGCGCCTACACCTACAGTTACGCCGCGCTCGGTGAGACCGTGGCCTGGGTGGTGGGCTGGAGCCTGATCCTGGAATACTCGCTGGTGGTCAGCACGGTCGCGGTCGGGTGGTCCGGCTACGCGGTCGGCTTCCTGCACGGATGGGGCATCGACCTGCCGTTGACGTTGACCGCCGGCCCCCATGTCGAGGGCGGCTTCATCAACCTGCCAGCGGTGCTGATCACCTTCGTGGTGGCCGGCATGCTGATGGCCGGCACCAAGGAGAGCGCCACCCTCAACGCGATCCTGGTGGTGGTCAAGATCATCGCGCTGACCGTGTTCGTGGCCATTGCGCTGCCGCACTTCGACACCGGCCACATGGAGCCGTTCATGCCGTTCGGCTTCGCCAAGTCGGTGGGTGCCGATGGTGTCGAGCACGGTGTGATGGCGGCCGCGGCGATCATCTTCTTCGCCTTCTACGGCTTCGACGCGATCTCCACCGCGGCGGAAGAGACCAAGAAGCCCGACCGCGACCTGGCCATCGGCATCATCGGCTCGATGGTCGGCTGCACCATCATCTATGTGCTGGTGGCGCTGGCCGCCGTCGGCGCGATGAGCTACACGATCTTCGGCCAGAGCGCCGAGCCGCTGGCGCTGATCCTGCGCGAGCTGGGCAGCCCGGGCGCGGCCAAGTGGATCGGCGCGGCGGCGGTGATCGCCCTGCCGACGGTGCTGCTGGCCTTCCTGTACGGGCAGAGCCGGATCTTCTTCGTCATGTCGCGCGATGGCCTGCTGCCGCGTGGCCTGTCCAAGGTCAGCGCGCGCACCGGCACGCCGATCGCGACCACGCTGTTCACCGCGGTGCTGGTCGCCGCGCTCGCCGGCGTGGCCCGCCTGGATGAAATCGCCGCACTGGCCAACGCCGGCACGCTGGCCGCGTTCACCGCGGTGGGCCTGTGCCTGGTGGTGCTGCGCAAGCGCGAGCCGAACCGCGTGCGCAAGTTCCGCACCCCGCTGGCCTACGTGGTCGGCCCGCTGGCGGTGATCGGCTGTCTGTACCTGTTCTTCAGCCTGCCGAGCAAGACCCAGCTGTATTTCCTGGCCTGGAATGTCCTGGGCCTGATCGCCTACTTCGCTTACGGGCGTCGCCATGCGGTGCTGGGCAAGGCCTGATCGGTGCGGGTAGCGCCGAGCCACGCCCGGTTGCGCTTCGTCCGGTCGTCATGAAGGACTGACCGGCGGCGTCGGCCGCTGTCCACTGGATGTCCCGGCACCGCATGTGCGCGTGCCGGGAGCTTTCACCGCGCCGTTGCTGCGATTGCTGCGATTGCTGCGGTTGCCGGGCATGGCTCGGCACTGCGCGTGTCAGGGGGTCGCTGCGGTCGCTGCCTTGTCGGCATGCGCCTGCGCCTGCTGCATGACGCGCAGCAGGTTGCCGCCCCAGATGCCGGCGATCTGCTTCTCGCTGTAGCCCTTGCGCAGCAGCCACGCGGTGATCTTCGGCAGCTGGCTCACGTCCTGCAGATCGGCCAGGCCACCGCCGCCATCCCAGTCCAGCCCGATGCCGACATGTTCGGGGCCGACCACCTTGAGGATGTGCTCGAGGTGGGCGAAGAAGTCCTCCAGCGTGGCCTTGCGCAGCGGGATGCGCGTGTCGATCTCCTCCAGCCCCTTCTTCAGCGCGACGCCCTGCTGGATGCTCATCCCGTCGTAATCGGTGCCGAGCCGCGCCATCAAGGCCGTCTCGGCCGCCTTGCGCGCCTCGCTCTTGCCGGTGTCGATCAGGTAGCCGCCGTAGGCGTTGACCTGGATCACCCCACCGGCCTGGGCCAGCCGCGTCAGGCGCGTGTCGTCGAGATTGCGCGGGTGGTTGTAGATCGCCTTGGCCGAGCTGTGCGACAGCACGAACGGCACCGGCATGCGCTCGATCAGGTCATCGAACACCGCGTCGGACGCGTGCGACTGGTCGATGACGATGCCCAGCCGCACCGCCTCATCCACCAGCGCCTTGCCGGCCGGGCTCAGGCCCTTCCATTCGGCGCCCTTGGGATCGGTGGCCGAATCGGCGAACTCGTTGTTGGCAAAATGCACCGTGCTGAGCAGGCGCAGGCCGGCCAGGTGGTAGTAACTGAGGAGCGAGGGATCATCGACCAGCGGGCTGGCGTTCTCCATGCTGATGTAGACCACGCGCTTGCCGGCCGCCTTGATCCTGGCCGCATCGGCGGGGGTCAGCGCGAGCTGGAAGCTGTCCGGGTGCGCGGCGAGCATCTCGCGGATCTCGGTCAGCCGCAGCAGGCCGGCATCGCGGTCGTGCTGGTGCGCCCGCGCGCTGCGATCGCCCTGGTCGGTGTAGATCGCGAAGAAGCCACCATCCAACGCGCCCTCGACCATGCGCGGGTAATCCACCTGCGACAACGCGTTGCGGTCGTGCCGTTGGCGGATGTCGAAACCGTCGCGGTGGAAGTTGGCCGGTGTATCCAGGTGGCTGTCCAGCGTCAGCAGCCGCTGCTGCAGCGTGGACGCCCTGGCCAGCTCCTGCGGGGTGAACTCGATGGCGTGGGCGGCCAGCGGCGTGCACAACGCCAGCGATACCAGCAACGACAGACTGCGCAGCGTCATGGATGCCATCACCTTGGATGGGAAGCGTAGGACGATAGCGCTGTCGGAAGACACGCGGTAGAGCCGCGCCATGCTCGGCTGCTGCGTGGCGCATTGCCGCGCTGCGCGCGGCCAGCCGAGCATGGCTCGGCTCTACCCGTTCCCAACGCCGTGGACCAATCGGCAGGCACACCGCCAGGCGTGCCGAACGCCGTGGACCATCGGCAGGCACACCGCCAGGCATGCCGAACGCCGTGGACCAATCGGCAGGCACACCGCCAGGCGTGCCGAACGCCGTGGACCATCGGCAGGCACACCGCCAGGCATGCCGAACGCCGTGGACCAATCGGCAGGCACACCGTCAGGCGTGCCGAACGCCGTGGACCATCGGCAGGCACACCGCCAGGCGTGCCGAACGCCGTGGACCATCGGCAGGCACACCGTCAGGCGTGCCGAACGCCGTGGACCATCGGCAGGCACACCGCCAGGCGCGCCTGGCGTTGGGTCGGTCGGCCGGCAGACCGGCCGGCGTATGCCGACCGCCGGTCGGCATACGCGGTGCCATCAATCCAGCACGCGGCAGAACACGGCCTTGAGGTAGCGCGATTCCTGCACGTGGGCCATGAACGGATGGTCCGGACCGGCGCCGGCGACCTTCAGGATCTGGATGGTGCGGCCGGAATAGAACGCGGCACGGCGCAGCATGTCCAGGAACTGGTCCTCGGCCACCAGGCCGGTGCAGGAGAACGTGGCGAACAGGCCACCGGGCTTGACCACGCCGAGTGCCAGCTTGTTCATGTCCAGGTACTTCTTCAGCGCCGTGATCACCTGGTCGCGGTCGCGGGTCATCTTGGCCGGGTCCAGGATCACCACGTCGAACTGCTCGCCGCGGTTGGCCGCATCGCGCAGCCACGGGAACACGTCGGACTGGATGAACTTGGGGCGCACGTTGTTGAGGCGCGAATTGCCCTTGGCAATCGCGATCACGTCCTCGTCGATGTCGATGCCGACCACCTCGGAGGCACCACGCGCGGCCGCATACACCGCGAAACCACCGGTGTTGCAGCACAGGTCCAGCACGGTCTTGCCGTCCACCTGCTCGCTCAGCCACTGGCGGTTCTCGCGCTGGTCGGCGAAGAAACCGGTCTTGTGCGCACCGGCCGGATCGGCGCGGAACTTCACGCCGTACTCGGTGATCACCGACGCTTCGGTGGTGGTGTTGCCGTGGAAATCGAAGCTTTCCTGCTTCTGCACGTGTTCGTCGGCGAAGCTGTGGAAACGGCAGCCGGGGAACTGCTCGCGCAGCGCCTCATAGATCCATTCGCGGTGGCGGAACATGCCGGCGGCGAAGAACTCCACCACCACCAGGTCGTTGTAACGGTCCACCACCAGACCGGACAGGCCATCGCCCTCGCTGTGGACCACGCGCCAGGCGTCGGACACCGCATCCAGCTTCAGCACGTCGCGACGCAGCGAAACGGCCTGGGCGATCTTGCGCGAGAACCAGCCCGCGTCCACCGGAACGGCCTGGTCGGTTTCCAGGATGCGCACGGCAATGCGCGAATGCCCGTTGTAGAAGCCGCGGCCGATCCACTCCCCGTCCACGCCGACGACGTCGACGATGGCACCGGGCTTGGGACGGACGGCGGGCTTTTCGACCAGTTTCTGGAAAATCCACGGGTGGCTGGAGCGCCAGGCGTTCTTGAGGCGGACTACGGGCAGGGGGGTATTCATCCGCCTATTGTATCCGGGAAGCCCACACCCCTCGGCACTGCGGGCGATGCGGCCCGCCCTCGCGCGGGCCGCAGCCGCGCGCCGGTGTGCCCGCGGGTAGGCGGGCACAGGGCCTTCCCATCCAGTTGACGGCGGCCCGGCCACCCCGCAGAATCGGCCCCAGAAGGGGAGTAGCTCCCAGACGTTGTCGCCGTCAATTCGAGCCCGCAGGCTCCGGTGCAACGGCAGTCCCACCCATCGGGACTGCGAGCGAGACCTTCGCCGTATGGCGAAGCTCTGTCTCCCCGGATCCCCCCGATCCTCCGTTGCAGATCCTCGCCGTCCGGCTTGAGGCATTCATTTTTCCAACGGATAAACCCAATGCAGACGATCGGTAATGTGTGGTTGTGGGGCGGCTTCGGCGCGGTGGTGGTCATCGCGCTGCTGGTCGATCTGGTCTTGATGCGACACGGCGGACCACACAAGGTCACCTTCAAGGAGGCCCTGTGGTGGTCCATCGGCTGGGTCGTGCTGGCCCTGGCCTTCAACGGTGGCCTCTGGTACTACCTGAACGAGACCGCCGGCCAGGTGGTGGCCAACAAGGTCGGCCTGGAATTCCTGACCGGCTACCTGGTCGAGAAGGCCCTGGCGGTGGACAACATCTTCGTGTTCCTGATGATCATGGGCTACTTCGCGGTGCCCGAGGAACAGCGGCAGAAGGTGCTGATCATCGGCATCCTGGGTGCGATCGTGCTGCGTACGATCATGATCTTCGCCGGTAGCGTGCTGCTCACCAAGTTCCATTGGCTGCTCTACGTGTTCGGCGCGTTCCTGCTCTTCACCGGCTGGAAGATGTGGTTCTCCGCCGGCAGCGAGCCGGACCTGGAGACCAATCCCGCGCTGCGCTGGATGCGCAAGCACCTGCGCCTGCTGCCGGACTACGCCGGCAACGCGATGAGCGTCATGCGCGACGGCAAGCGCTGGTTCACCCCGCTGTTCGTGGTGCTGATCCTGATCGCCGTGACCGACGTGATCTTCGCGGTGGACAGCATCCCGGCGATCTTCGCGATCACCACCGACCCGTTCATCGTGCTCACCTCCAACGTGTTCGCGGTGCTCGGCCTGCGCGCGATGTTCTTCCTGCTGGCCGGCATGGCCGATCGCTTCCACCTGCTGCCGTACGGCCTGGCCCTGGTACTGGCCTTCATCGGCATCAAGATGATGCTGATCGACATCTTCAAGATCCCCACCCCGATCTCGCTGGGCGTGGTGGCCGTGATCATCGCCGCCACCGTGGTGTTGAGCCTGAAGAACCCGCCGAAGGAAGGCGGCCACGCCTGACCGATCGTGSCGCCTGCGGGATTGTCCCGCAGGCGGCACCTCTCTCTCCCACTGCGTTGCCCTTGTGTTCAGCCCGGGCGACGCAATCCCTAAGGCTATGAACGCCAACCTGCCCCTGCCCGCCGGCGACACGCCGGACCCGCCCCGCAACGACCGAGGTCGCGTGATGCGGGCGTTCAACCTGAGCCTGGCCTTCGTGCTGGTGCTGGTGGCGGTGTTCACCGCCCAGGGCCACTTCGACTGGCGCCCATGGTCGGTCGCCCCGCTGGACAGGGCCGGGCTGCTCGGCATCCTCGGCGCGCCCCTGCTGCATGGCTCGGTCCAGCACCTGGGCGCCAATGCCGTCGCCCTGCTCATCCTCGGCACCCTGGCCGGCAGCGTCTATCCCAAGGCGACCCTGCGCGCGCTGCCCTTGTTGTGGGTCGGCTCGGGGCTGGGTGCCTGGTTGCTGGGCGACCTGGGCAGCCACCACCTGGGCGCCAGCGGCATCACCCACGGGCTGATGTTCCTCGTGTTCGTGCTGGGCCTGCTGCGCCGTGATCGCCCGGCCATCGCCGCCGGCCTGATCGCCTTCCTGTTCTACGGCAGCATGCTGATCACCATCCTCCCGCACGAGCCGGGCGTGTCCTGGCAGTCGCACATGGGCGGCGCCCTGGCCGGCATCGTCAGCGCACTGCTGTTCCGCCTGTCCGACCCGATGGCCCCGCGCAAGCGCTACAGCTGGGAGGAGGAAGACGAGGACGAGCTGGACCTGCAGCGCGATGGCGACCTGGAGCCACCCTCACCGCAGCGCGTACCGGTGCTGTGGCAACCGCGCGAGGGCCAGGACTTCGTGGTGCTGCCGTTCCGGCCGCGCGATCCGGCCGGGCCGCGCGAGTAGCGCTCACCTGGCGGATCCGAGCCGGCCGAACAGCGCCAGGCGCAGGCAGCCGATGGCGAACATGCCGACCAGCCCCACCATCGCCACCCCGAACAGCACGTTGAACGCATAGGCGAGCGGCTGCTCGCTCCAATAGTAGGTGTGCGCGCTGACGCGATAGCCGCCCACCCGGATCCGCGCCGTGGCCAGGGCGGTGAGCAGCGAGAGCAGCTGCGTGAGTTCAAGCACTGCCAGGAACGCCCCCAGCAGGCCGAAAAAAAGGCGGACGCCAGCGCCGGCCTTGTCCGCCGATGCTGGCGCAGGGGCCACCGTGTCCGTGTCCTCTTCCGCCGCCCGCGCCGGCGCGGCGCGTGGTGCCTCCAGCACCGCCACGGGCACGGGCAGCTGCAGGTAATCGGCCAGCACGCCCAGCCAGCGGTCGGTGCGCCGGGTGCCGGGCAGCACGGCGACGTTGCCGGGCGTCAACAGGGTCTCGCTGCCGTCGTGGTGCACGAGCCACAGCTGGGTGGTCCCGCGGTGCAGGGTACCGTGCCAGCGCAGTTGGAGTCCGGACAGCCCGTGCAGGGCGAAGGCGGCATTCACCGGCGTGCGGCGCCCGGACAGCGTGCGGGTATGGCGCTGGCCAACGCCGTCGCGGCGCGACAGGGTCAGCGTTTCGCTGGTCTCGGTGTACACCAGCAGGACCACCGCCAGCGCGACCAGCAGCAGGAACGCCACCACCACCAGCAGCCAGGACAGCGGGGCCAGGCGGGCCAGCGGTGAGCGATCGTCGACCAGCGCACCGACCACGAAGGCGCCGGGAACCGCCAACGCGACGATGGCCACGAACAGCACCAGGCCTGCCTGCACGCGATTGTGCGAATGGATGTGCAGATCGCCGCCTGGCGTGCGTTCGTAGCGATGTCCGATCAGCATGTAGACCTCCTTGTCCAGCGACCACGGTAGCCGCGGCCGTCTGTCGCAACAAGGTCACGCGCGGCGGATCCGCGCAGCGCAGCGCCTGCGTGGCCGCGGATCACGCGCGATCGCGGCCGGTCAGTTTCCGGCGGTCGCGGCGCCGTCCCCATCCACCGCACGCCGGCCCAGCGCGGGGTCGTCGGTGAAGAACGCATCGATGCCGGTGGCCAGGTAGGCGCGCATTTCGGCCACCGAACCGGCGGCATTGCGTGCGTTGGCCTCGCCCTTGCGGAACTCGGCCGCCTGGAAATAGTTCTCCGGGCGGAAGGTGTACGGGATCACCATCAGGCCGGCGGCGTGCGCGTCGCGGACCAGGGGGGTCGGCGCGCCCAGCTTGCCGGCCGCATCCAGCGGAATGACCTGGCGCAGGCTGGGGCCGATGCCGTCGGCATAGGCCGCCACCTGCTCCAATCCGGCCGGGGTGAGCATGTCGGCATAGCGCTGGCTGCCCTTGGCGGCCAGCACGTCTCCCGGCTGCTGCTTCGGATCGCCCAGCAACTGCAGCAGGCGGATGTTGGACTCACGGCCCAGCGTGCTGCGCAGGTAGCGCAGGTTGCCGACCTCGAACGACTGGATCGTCACCGGTGCCACGCGCGTGTACGCGTTGCCCTGCAACGCGGCCAGCAGCTTGTCTTCCATCGGCAGGCCGATGCCCTTGAAGTAGGTGCCGTGCTTGATCTCCGGCACCAGCCCGATGCCGCGGTTGGCGCGGCCGGCCTGCTGCACCAGGAAAGCAAGGATCTCCTCCAGCGTGGCGATGCGGAACTGGCCGTCATAGGCGGTACTGCGCAGCTGCGGCAGGCGCTCGCGGGCGTACAGCGTCTTCAGCTCGGCCAGGGTGAAGTCTTCGGTGAACCAGCCCTCCACGCGCTCGCCGTCGATGGTCTTGACCGTCCTGCGGCTGGCGAACTCGGGGTGGGCGGCCACATCGGTGGTGCCGCCGATCTCGTTCTCGTGGCGCGACACCAGCACGCCGTCCCTGGTCATCACCAGGTCCGGTTCGATGTAGTCGGCGCCGTCGGCGATGGCCTGCGCGTAGCTGGCCAGGGTGTGCTCGGGCAGCAGCGCACTGGCGCCACGGTGGCCGTAGACGGCCGCCTTGCGCGATGGGGAGGTGGATTCGGCACTCATGGCCACCGATGGTGCCACGGCCAGCGACAACAGCAACGCACAACCCCACAACGACTTCGACACTGCAAACCCCTGTTTGATGCGGCCCGCGCCGACGCGGCGGGGGCGTGGAAAGGACCGGCGCATTGTGGTGGTGTGGTGTGACAGCGGGAAGTAACGCCCCCTACTTCCCGATGCAGAAGCTGGAGAATATCCGCCCCAGCAGGTCATCGGCGCTCATCCGCCCGGTGATCTCGCCCAGCGCCTCATGGGCCAGGCGCAGTTCCTCGGCGGCCAGCTCCAGGTGTTCGTGGACCAGCTCGGCATCGGCACGCTCGACGTGGCCGATGGCCAGCACGATCGCCTCCACGTGGCGGGCACGCGCGGAGAACTCGCCCTCCACGCTGTCGCCGGCGCTGCCGCTGGCCAGTTCACGCAGGCGGGCATGCAGGCGCTCCAGACCCTGGCCGGTGGCGGCGGAGACGTGGACGACGTTCGCATCGCTATCGGCGGGACACTGCGCCAGCAGGTCGCTTTTGTTGTGGATCCACAGCTGCTGCGGCACGCCGGCCAGGGCGTCGGCCACCGCGGCACGCCCGGCCTGCGGGTCGCGCGCGTCCAGCACGATGATGGCCAGGTCGGTGCGCTGCATCTCCAGGTGGGCCCGGCGCATGCCCTCGCGTTCGATCGCATCGCCGCCGTCGCGCAGCCCGGCGGTGTCCACCAGGGTCAGCTCCAGCCCGTCGATGCGGATGGTCTCGCGCAGGGTGTCGCGGGTGGTGCCGGCGATGTCGGTGACGATGGCACGCTCGCTGCCGGCCAGCGCATTGAGCAGCGAACTCTTGCCCGCGTTGGGGGGCCCCACCAGCACCGCGTGCAGGCCATCGCGCAGGCGCCGACCGCGCTCGGCATCGTCGCGCAGCTGCACCAGCGCGCGCAGCGCCTGGCCCAGGCCGGCGCGGACCTGGTCACCGCCGAGGGTGTCCAGCGGTTCGTCGGCGAAGTCGATCGCCGCCTCGACGTGGATGCGCAGCAGCACCAGCTGTTCGCCGGCTGCCTCCACCCGCTGCGAGAACACCCCGTCCAGCGAGCGCCGGGCCGCGCGCGCCGCGCGGGTGTCGCTGGCCGCGATCAGGTCGGCGATGGCCTCGGCCTGGGCCAGGTCGAGCTTGCCGTTGAGGAAGGCACGTTCGCTGAATTCACCGGGCCGCGCCTGGCGCGCGCCGAGCGCGATGCAGCGCGCGACCAGCTGCTGCAACACCACCGGGCTGCCATGCCCCTGCAGCTCCACCACCTCCTCGCCGGTGAAGCTGTTGGGCGCCGGGAACCACAGGGCGATGCCGTCATCGATCACTTCGCCATTCGCATCGCGGAAGCGCGCGTAGTGCGCGTGCCGCGGGCGCATCGTGCGCACCCCGATCCGCTGGGCGATGTCGCGCGCACGCGGACCGGACAGGCGCAGCAGGCCGACGCCGCCGGCGCCGGGCGCGCTGGCGATGGCCACGATGGTGTCGATGTTGGCGGAGGCGTGCATGGCTTACAGCTTCTCCAGCTGGGCGCGCGCCTGGGCGGCACCGCTGCCCTGCGGCTGCAGGGCCAGGTAGGTGGTATAGGCCTGCTTGGCCTTGGCCGTGTCGCCCACATGCAGGTAGGCATCGCCCAGGTTGAGGTGGGCCACCGCGCGCGAGGGGTCGATCTTCAAGGTGTTCTCCAGCCAACGCGCCGCTTCGGCGTAGCGCTGCTGGCGGTAATAGACGAAGCCCAGGTTGTTGGCGGCCTGGGCGAAGTCCGGGCGCAGCTTGAGCGCCTCGGTGAACTGCGCGGCCGCCGCGTCGTAGCGCTTCTCGCGGTAAAGCTGCAGGCCGCGGTCGTTGGCCTGTTGCGCGCGCTGGCGGTCGGAGGTGGGCTGCGCGGCCGGCACGACGAGCGTGCTCTTGCCGCCCTGCAGATCGGCCACGGTCACCGGCGCCTCGCCTTCGGCCTTGCCCCCCTGGGCTGCATCGACCCGGGTATTGAGCGCGATGGCGTCGGCCGACAGCTGGCGGGTATCGGCGGTCAGGTATTCCTGGCTGTCCGGCACCTGGAACACGAACTCGCCGCCCTGCGACCCGGGCAGGCTGCCGAACGCCGGCGTCTGCCGCGACACCGCCGACACCGCCGGGGCCACGTAGGCGGCCAGCTCGGTGCCGGTGATCAGCCCGTCGCCGTTGAGATCGCCCTTGCCGGCCAGCGCCTGCAGCAGCACCCAGGTGAACACCGAATGGCCATTCGGGCCGCTGTCGGCCACCTGCTGGTCGGCGCCACCGGCGGTGAGCATCTGGCGCGCGCTGCGGCGCGCGTTCTCGCGCAGGAACGCCGACGACGATCCACCGCCGCGGGTCAGCCCGAGGCCGCTGTAGCAGGCATCCATCACGAACATCACGTGCTTGGCCTGCAGGCTCTCGGCGATGTTCTGGATGTCGGTCATGGCGATGGCATCACTGGCGAACTCGTTGGGGTCCGAATCCACCGGGATGATGTAGCCCAGGTCTCGCCCCGAGGCCAGCCGCCGGGTGGCGCCGTGCCCGGCGAAGAACACGAACACGCGGTCGTTCTTGCCGGTGCGCTCGTCGGCCAGGCGGTCGTGGAAGGCGGCCAGGATGTTGTTGCGGGTGGCCTGCTGGTTCTTCAGCGTCATCACCTGCGATGCCGGGAAGCCGAATTGTCCGGTCAGGGTGTCGGCGATCGCCTGGGCGTCATGGCTGGCGTATTCCAGCTTGGGCCACTTGGCGTAGTCGTCGATGCCGATCACGATCGCCCACGACTTCTCGTAGCCGCTGGTGACGGTGGCATCGGTGGCGGCGCCCTTGCGCGGCCGCGCCACGCTGAAGTCGCGCCCGTTCCAGCCGGCGAACTGGTACCCGTCGGCGATCAACCGGTCCAGGATCTGCGGCAGCGCCTTCACCGCGCGGTCGTGGATATCGTGGAACAGGATGATGCCGCGCTGTTCCTTCTGCACCTGGTCCACCACGCGCTGCACGATCGACTCGGGCACCGGGTCGGCCCAGTCCATCGAATCGATGTTCCACATGATCGACTTCAGCCCGGCTTCGTTGAGCAGCTGCAGGCCTTCGGCGTTGCGGGCGCCATACGGGAAGCGGAACAGCGGCGCGCGTTTGTCGTCCACGTCCTTGAGCAGCGTATCGGTGGACAGCACCTGTTCGCGGAGTGCATCGCCGGTGGTGCGCGAAAGCTGGGCGTGGGTGAGGCTGTGGTTGCCCACCGCGTAGCCCTGCTCCATCAGGTTGCGGCTGATCCCCGCCATCGGGCCCAGCTTCACCGTGCCATCGGCCTGCACCTCGCCGAGGTTGCGGCCCACTTCGAAGAACACCCCGGGCACGTCGTAGCGCTTGAGGATGGCCACCACTTCATCGGTATAGGCCTTGTGCGGGCCGTCGTCGAAGGTGAGCACCACGGTCTTGGGCGGCAGGTCGCGGCCGAAGATCTCGCGCTCGCTGTCCTGCATCGACATCGGGTACGGCTCGATCACGCCGTAGTCGCGCAGGATCGCCTCGCGGCGGTACTGCGCATGCAGGTGGGCCAGGTAGTCGTCCCACTTCTCGCGCTTGAGCGCGATCGCGCGGGTGCGGTCGAAGCGGCTGAAGATGCGGGTGATTTCCTGGTTGTAGTTGCGCTCGATCTCGTCCAGCGCCTCCAGGTCCTCGCCGATGCGCTGGTGCAGCTTCACCGCAGGCAGCGACGAATCCTTGCCGACCCGCTCCTGCAGGTCGCGCAGCACCTCGCGGAAGGCCAGGCGGTCGGCATCGAACAGCTCCGGCGCCGATTCGATGTAGTCCAGCACCGTGCCCAGGCTGGCGAAGCGCTGCGGACGGGTGTCGCGCAGCAGCGTGTCGAACTGCGCGGCGATCGCGCGGCGCTGTTCCAGGCCATCGTGGAACAGCTGCTGGCCGATGCGGCTGGAGGTGGCGCGGTCGGCCGGCGACTGCCGGGCCTCGTCGGCCAGCAGCACGATGATGCGGCGGTGGCCGTCGAGCTGTTTCTGCAGCGCGGCCAGCAGTGGCGCGGCGGCCGGGTCTGCCGCGGCGGCGGCCTGCGCGCTGGGCTGGGTCATCGCGCCGCTGTCGGCCGCCTCCTTGTCGCCGCAGCCGGCCAACGCCAGGGTGAGCAGCAGCAGGGGCACGGGCAGGCGGAGCAGCGACGACGCAGGGGGCATGGGGTGGCTCGGGGCAACGGGGCAACGGTGGCGGCGATTGTATCGCCGCCAAAGAAAAACCCGCCGGATGGCGGGTTTTTCAGGGCAGCCGACCAACGGTCGGCTCTACGTCCTGGTGCAGCCGACCAACGGTCGGCTCTACTTCTTTTTGATGGGGGCGGTGGTGGCCGGCACCGGGTCGCTGCCGTGGCGCTTGGTCATCCACCACTGCTGCAGCAGGCCCAGGCCACCGTTGACCACCCAGTACAGCACCAGGCCGGACGGCATGAAGGCCATCATGACGCCGAACACCAGCGGCATCATCTGCATCATCTTGGCCTGCATCGGGTCCATGCCCGGGGCCGGGGTCAGCTTCTGCGTGGCCCACATCACCGCCACGTTGATCACCGGCAGGATGAAGTACGGGTCACGCGCGGTCAGGTCCTGGATCCAGCCCAGCCACGGCGCCTGGCGCAGTTCCACCGACTCCACCAGCACCCAGTACAGCGCGAAGAAGATCGGCATCTGGATGAGGATAGGCAGGCAGCCGCCCATCGGATTGATCTTTTCCTTCTTGTACAGCTCCATCATCGCGGTCTGGAACTTCTGGCGGTCATCGCCGTAGCGTTCCTTCAACTGCGCGATGCGCGGCTGGAAGCGACGCATCTTGGCGCCGCTCTTGTACTGCACCGCCGACAGCGGATACAGCACCAGCTTCAGCAGCACCACCAGGCCGACGATCGCCCAGCCCCAGTTGTTGACCACCTTGTGGACCTGGTTCAACACCCAGAACAGGCCCTGGCCGATCACCGCCATCAGCGAGAAGCGGCTGTAGTCGACCACGCGGTCCAGACCCTTCACGTCTTCCTTGGCAATCAGGTTGACCAGCTTCGGGCCCACCCACAGGCGGGCCTCGGTGCTGGCCTGCTGGCCCGGCGCGACGGTGAAGGCCGGGCCGGTGGCCTGGATCTGGTCGCGACCGTCATGCTGGGACAGCGCGTAGTTCGCGGCCTGGTCGGCCTGCGGGATCCACGCAGTGAAGAAGTGGTGCTGCAGCATCGCCAGCCAGCCGCCGGTGATGGTGCGGTTGAGGTTGCCGTCGTCCAGGTAATCCTTGAACGCACGACGCTCGTAGCCGTCCTGCGGGCTGAACCAGGTCGCGCCGTTGAAGCTGAACGAGTCCGGGTTGGTCATGCTGCGCGACAGGATGGTCGGGGTGCGGTCGAGGGTGCGGAACACGTAGCCGTTCCACGGCGCGGTGCTGCCGTTGATGACCTCATCCTTCACCTTGATCGCGTACTCGTTGCGGCCCAGCGTATAGGTGCGACGGATGCTGATGCCGTTCGGGCCATTCCACACGAACGGGATCTGCAGTTCCTTCTGGCCCTTGGCGAGCACGAAGTCGCGGCTGTCGCCCACCAGCGTGAAGCCATTGGCTTCCGGCACCGGCATGCTCTTGTCCTGGCTGGTCCAGCCGCTCACCGCGCGATACGGGTGGGTGGCCTCTTCAGTGAGCAGGCGCACCGGCGGGCTGCCGTCGTCCTTGGTCTGCGGGAACTGCAGCAGCTCGGCATCCAGCACCGTGCCGCCATCCAGCACCAGGCGCAGCACGTCGGTGGTGACGGTCACACGGGCGGCACCGGCCTGGGCCTGGGCGGCCGGCTGGGTCGCCGGCGTGCTGCCCGGGGCCTGCGGCACGGTCGCGCCCGGGATCGCGCCCGCCGCGCCCGGCACGGTTGCCTGGGTCTGCGCGGCAACCGGCGGCGGGGTCGGTGCGGCCTTGTCGCGGCCCCACTCCATCCACAGCAACACGGCCACCATCAGCCAGGCAAAAATCAGGAAAACGCGGGTCTGGTTCATCAGCGGGCAGGCTCGACGGGGCCGGCAGGTGATGCCGGCTCGGACTGGGAAAGGGATGCAACGCCCAGGGGCGGCGGCATTGTGCCGTCCGCGCCCGGCATGGGCAATGCGCCAAGGCGGCGCAGCAGGCGTTCGAAGGCCTGGCGGATCTCGACATTGCTGGCGGTACGGGCTGCGCTACGGGCCACGACGACAAAATCGCCGGCACTCATCCACGGCCGTAGGTGGCGTGTGGCATCGCGCAGCACACGCTTCACTCGGTTGCGACCCACGGCTCGGGGATCGACTTTGCGCGACACCGCAAGACCCAACCTGGCTGGCGTATCGCTCTTCAGCCAGTGCAGGGTCATCAGCGGATCGGACACACGGCGGGCGCCGTTGAAGACCGTTGTATATTCGGCACGCGTACGAACCCGCGCAGAGCGAGGAAATCGCTTGCGCGGGTCGGAACTGCTCACAGTCAGGATTGCGTCTGCCGCAGGAAGCGGCATTGCAATCAAGCGCTCAGGACTTTACGGCCCTTGGCGCGGCGACGCGACAGGATCTTGCGGCCGTCAGCGGTCTTCATACGGGCACGGAAGCCATGGTCGCGCTTACGCTTGAGGTTGCTGGGTTGGAAAGTGCGCTTGGTGGCCATGCGGGCCTCTATATGAAGGGGACGGAAAGAACCGGAAATTCTATAGACCCTCCCGAGGTGCCGTCAAGTGCTTGGCACTACGGGAATTCATCGGGCTGTGCAATAGCTGTGGATCATTTTGTGAATAACTTCGGGACAACCATTCCCGGCCCCTCTCGTCGGTGGTAGTCTGCGCCATCCATTCTTCCCCCTTCCGGCCTGCGGTGCGGCGGTTTTTGACGCCTGCGCACTGGCCCCAGACGATTATTGCCGATGGATGCCTGGTCCCGTTGTCTCGAACGCCTTGAAGCGGAGTTCCCGCCCGAGGATGTTCACACCTGGTTGAAGCCGCTGCAGGCCGATCTGCGCGTGGACAGCCTGGTGCTTTATGCGCCGAATGCCTTCATCGTCGACCAGGTGCGCGAGCTGTACCTGCCGCGCATCAAGGAACTGCTGGCGCACTTCGCCGGCTTCGGCGACGTTTTTCTTGAAATCGGCTCGCGTCCGCGGGCCGTCGAGGCGCAGATTGCGCCGAATCCGGGCGTTGCTGCGCCGGTGGTGGCGGCCGAGCCGCTGGTGCCGTTCGCCGGCAACCTCGATTCGCACTACACCTTCGCCAACTTCGTGGAAGGCCGCAGCAACCAGCTGGGCCTGGCCGCGGCGTTCCAGGCGGCGCAGAAACCGGGCGACCGGGCGCACAACCCGTTGCTGCTGTACGGCGGCACCGGCCTGGGCAAGACCCACCTGATGTTCGCGGCCGGCAATGCGATGCGCCAGGCCAACCCCGGCGCCAAGGTGCTGTACCTGCGCTCGGAACAGTTCTTCAGCGCGATGATCCGTGCGTTGCAGGAAAAAACCATGGATCAGTTCAAGCGCCAGTTCCAGCAGGTGGACGCGCTGCTGATCGATGACATCCAGTTCTTCGCCGGCAAGGACCGTACCCAGGAAGAATTCTTCCATACGTTCAATGCCCTGTTCGACGGCAAGCAGCAGATCATCCTGACCTGCGACCGGTACCCGCGCGAAGTCGAAGGCCTGGAAGCACGGCTGAAGTCGCGCCTGGCCTGGGGCCTGTCGGTGGCCATCGAGCCGCCGGACTTCGAGACCCGCGCCGCGATCGTCCTGGCCAAGGCACGCGAGCGTGGCACCGAGATCCCCGACGATGTGGCGTTTCTGATTGCCAAGAAAATGCGCTCCAATGTCCGCGACCTCGAGGGTGCGCTGAATACCCTGGCCGCACGCGCCAACTTCACCGGCCGTGCGATCACCACTGATTTTGCGCAGGAAACCCTGCGCGACCTGCTGCGCGCCCAGCAGCAGGCGATCAGCATTCCCAACATCCAGAAAACCGTGGCCGACTACTACGGGCTGCAGATCAAGGATCTGCTGTCCAAGCGCCGGACCCGGTCGTTGGCCCGTCCGCGCCAGGTCGCCATGGCGCTGACCAAGGAACTGACCGAGCACAGCCTGCCGGAAATCGGCGACGCCTTTGCCGGCCGGGACCACACCACGGTGCTGCACGCCTGCCGGCAGATCCGGACGTTGATGGAAGCGGACGGCAAGTTGCGGGAAGACTGGGACAAGCTGATCCGGAAGTTGAGCGAATGATGCATGTACGCCGCTAAGGCGTCATCGCATAAAACGGTGCAGAATCCGGTAGCAAGCAGGGGACAGGGTGTGGATAAAAACGCTGTTCGATTCGAACGCAGATTTATCCACAGGTTTGCCCTCCCCCTTGGGGCTAGTAATGCAGAGGGTTTCGAGGCCTGAAACCTGTTTGATTACAAAGACTTAGCTGTGTTTTCCCGCGATTCTGGCGCTACCAGCACCACCAAGCTTTTGATTTATTCCACATTTTTTTAAAGCATAGGGGCACGGAACCACATGCGTTTCACACTGCAGCGCGAAGCCTTTCTCAAGCCGTTGGCACAAGTCGTCAACGTGGTCGAACGCCGCCAGACCCTGCCGGTTCTGGCTAATTTCCTGGTCCAGGTGCAGAACGGGCAGCTGTCGCTGACCGGTACGGACCTGGAAGTGGAAATGGTGTCGCGGATCGCGGTGGAAGATGCCCAGGACGGCGAGACCACCATCCCCGCCCGCAAGCTGTTCGAGATCATCCGCGCCCTGCCCGATGGCAGCCGGATCACCGTCTCGCAGACCGGTGACAAGATCACCGTGCAGGCCGGCCGTAGCCGCTTCACCCTGGCAACCCTGCCGGCCAACGACTTCCCGTCGGTGGACGAAGTGGAAGCCACCGAACGTGTCGCCATCGGCGAAGCCACCCTGAAGGAGCTGATCGAACGCACCGCATTCGCGATGGCCCAGCAGGACGTGCGCTACTACCTCAACGGCCTGCTGTTCGACCTGCGTGGCGATGCCCTGCGCACCGTCGCAACCGATGGCCACCGCCTGGCGCTGTGCGAGACCGAGCTGGAGAAGGCCAGCGGCGCCAAGCGTCAGATCATCGTGCCGCGCAAGGGCGTGACCGAACTGCAGCGTCTGCTGGAAAGCGGCGATCGTGAGATCGAGCTGGAAGTCGGTCGCAGCCACGTGCGGGTCAAGCGCGACGATGTGACTTTCACCTCCAAGCTGATCGATGGTCGCTTCCCGGATTACGAAGCCGTCATCCCGATCGGTGCCGATCGCGAAGTGAAGGTGGACCGCGAAGCCCTGCGTGCCTCGCTGCAGCGCGCCGCGATCCTGTCCAACGAGAAGTACCGCGGCATCCGCGTGGAAGTCTCGCCGGGCAACCTCAAGATCAGCGCGCACAACCCGGAGCAGGAAGAGGCCCAGGAAGAGATCGAGGCGGACACCACGGTCAGCGACCTGGCCATCGGCTTCAACGTGAACTACCTGCTGGATGCGCTGTCCGCCCTGCGCGATGAGCACGTCGTCATCCAGCTGCGCGATTCGAACTCGTCCGCCCTGGTTCGCGAGGCCAGCAGCGAGAAGTCGCGTCACGTGGTCATGCCGCTGCGTCTGTGACCTGAAGCACTTGGTTCCACGTGGAACCGACGTCTGAAGAAACCCGGCCCTGCGCCGGGTTTCTTTTTGCCTGGTGATCTGCGGTGTTCCACGTGGAGCATGTCGGGAAATTCGGTGCGTATCCCGCAGATGGGTTCGTTCGCGAGTTCCGATGCTTCGTCGCCGGCACCCGCATGGATGTGCGTTCCTCAAGTCTAGCCAGTACACCGGCCATCGCCTTCCAGATCAACCCGGCTGCACGCTATCGAGCCATCGTGTGTCTGGATTTCTTCGCTGCCAGTTGGTTCGTCGGGGACCACGTCTTCGAGTGCCTTCGTTGCCCGCTGGATCACAGCTCTATGCTTTAAAAACTGTATATAAATCTAAAGCTAGGTGGTGGTGGTAGGGCCAGATTTGGTTGAAAAGTACCTTATCTCGTTGAATACAAAGGGTTATTTGGCCTCGAAACCCCCTGTAAAACAGGCCCTGGGGCTGGGGGTGAGCCTGTGGATATCTTTCAGGCGTGTGCGAGGGGCTGTTTTTATCCACAGGTCGTACATGGGTTGTGCATACGTCATACATGCCCTGTGTGGACAGTCACTTCCACGCCCGCTCGTGGCGTCAGATCTGAATACGAGTGGCTTGCCAGGGCATGCAGATTTCAAGGAAAGCACGCGGCCATCCGCAACGCGGGTCCGCTCGGCCCCTGAGAGTGGCGGGAATTTCTCGAAATCTGCACGGCTCCAGCCCTGCCCGCTGTACAGATTTCAAGCAATTCAGGGGGCGAAATGGGGTGACCGGCAGCACCGGAAGGTGGCCGTCCGCAGATCCAGTGCGGTAGCGTCGCTTCCGGCATGGCGGTATCGAGTCCACGTGGAACCAGTGCAATGCAGTAAGCTGATCGATTCCCCCTACCCGACTGCCGCCTCGCGCGGCCTTGATCGACCGCATGCATATCCGTCGCTTGTCCCTGCACCAGGTTCGCCGTTTCGACAGCGTGGAACTGGCGCCCCAGCCGGGCATCAACCTGATCACCGGCGACAACGGGGCTGGCAAGACCAGCGTGCTGGAGGCATTGCACGTCATGGCCTATGGGCGCAGCTTCCGTGGCCGGGTCCGGGATGGCCTTGTACGGCAAGGCCGCGAGGCGCTGGAAGTGTTCGTGGAATGGGATGAACAACGCGAAGGCGCGGGGAGTTCCACGCGACGCAAGGCTGGGCTCCGTCATAGCGGCCAGGAGTGGAAGGGCCGGCTGGACGGCGAAGACGTCGCCCAGCTTGGGAATCTCTGCGCGGCCTTGGCCGTGGTGACCTTCGAGCCGGGCAGCCATGCCTTGGTGAGTGGTGGCGGCGAGCCGCGTCGGCGCTTCCTCGATTGGGGCTTGTTCCACGTGGAACCAGATTTCCTGGCCTTGTGGCGCCGCTACTCCCGGGCGCTGAAGCAGCGCAATGCGCTGCTCAAACAGGGGGGCCATCCGCATGCCCTGGATGCCTGGGACCACGAGCTGGCGGAAGCCGGTGAGCCGCTGACCACCCGCCGCCAGCACTACCTGGAGCGGCTGCAGACGCGGACCATCGCGCTGGCCCAGGTACTTGCGCCGAATCTGGACATCCAGTCACTGACCCTCAGTCCCGGTTGGCGCAAGCAGGAGGTGTCCCTGTCCGATGCGCTACTGCTGGCGCGGGAGCGCGACCGCCTGGCCGGGTATACCTCGGTCGGACCGCACCGGGCGGACTGGAGCGTGGGTTACGCCAGCATCCCGGGCCGGGATGCGCTTTCGCGTGGTCAGGCCAAGCTCACCGCCCTCACCTGCCTCCTGGCACAGGCGGAAGACTATGCCGAGCAACGCGGGGAATGGCCGGTCATCGCACTGGACGACCTCGCCTCGGAGCTGGACCGCAATCACCAGGCACGCGTGCTGGAGCGGTTGAAGGCTGGCCCGGCACAGGTCTTCATCACCGCTACTGAACCACCTGCCGCGTTGCAGGGCGTTGCCGATGTCACTCGGTTCCACGTGGAACATGGGCAGGTCCTGCCTGTGCCATAGTGGGGTCCCAAGGGCCGGCAGCGCCCGGCTGGTATAATTTCTGTTGCAACCCCTTATCCCTCGGCGCCCTGCCTCACGGCGGTGGCCCGACCTGCGGAGCCTATGGCAAGCGCAATGACTGAAGAACAGAACACCCCGGCAAACAACGGCAACTACGACGCCAACAGCATCACCGCCCTGGAAGGCCTGGAGGCGGTGCGCAAGCGTCCTGGTATGTACATCGGTGACGTCCATGACGGCACCGGTCTGCACCACATGGTGTTCGAGGTCGTCGACAACTCCATCGACGAAGCCTTGGCCGGCCATGCCGACCATGTGTCCGTCACCATCCACGCCGATGGTTCGGTGTCTGTGTCCGACAACGGGCGTGGTATTCCCACCGGCAAGCACGAGCAGATGAGCAAGAAGCTCGATCGCGAGGTCTCCGCTGCCGAAGTGGTGATGACCGTTCTGCACGCCGGCGGCAAGTTCGACGACAACAGCTACAAGGTCTCTGGTGGCCTGCATGGCGTCGGCGTCAGCGTGGTCAATGCGCTGTCGCAGAAGCTGCTGCTGGATATCTTCCAGGGCGGCTTCCACTACCAGCAGGAATTCGCCGATGGCGCGGCGGTCAATCCGCTGAAGCAGCTGGAAGCCAGCACCAAGCGCGGCACCACGCTGCGCTTCTGGCCGTCGGTGAAGGCGTTCCACGACAACGTCGAGTTCCACTACGACATCCTGGCCCGTCGCCTGCGCGAGCTGTCCTTCCTCAATTCCGGCGTCAAGATCGTCCTGGCCGATGAGCGCGGTGACGGGCGTCGCGACGACTTCCACTACGAAGGCGGCATCCGCAGCTTCGTGGAGCATCTGGCGCAGCTGAAGACCCCGTTGCACCCCAACGTGATCTCGGTGACCGGCGAGTCCAACGGCATCACCGTGGACGTGGCGCTGCAGTGGACCGATTCCTACCAGGAAACGATGTACTGCTTCACCAACAACATTCCGCAGAAGGACGGTGGTACCCACCTGGCCGGCTTCCGCGGCGCGCTGACCCGTGTGCTCAACAACTACATTGAGCAGAACGGTATCGCCAAGCAGGCCAAGATCAACCTGACCGGCGATGACATGCGCGAAGGCATGATCGCCGTGTTGTCGGTGAAGGTGCCCGATCCCAGCTTCTCCAGCCAGACCAAGGAAAAGCTGGTCAGCTCGGATGTGCGCCCGGCCGTGGAAAGCGCATTCGGCCAGCGTCTGGAAGAGTTCCTGCAGGAGAACCCGAACGAGGCCAAGGCGATCGCCGGCAAGATCGTGGACGCCGCGCGCGCCCGCGAAGCCGCGCGCAAGGCCCGCGACCTGACGCGCCGCAAGGGCGCGCTGGACATCGCCGGCCTGCCCGGCAAGCTGGCCGACTGCCAGGAAAAGGATCCGGCGCTGTCCGAACTGTTCATCGTCGAGGGTGACTCGGCGGGTGGCTCGGCCAAGCAGGGCCGCAACCGCAAGAACCAGGCGGTGCTGCCGCTGCGCGGCAAGATCCTCAACGTGGAACGTGCACGCTTCGACCGCATGCTCGCCTCCGACCAGGTCGGTACGCTGATCACCGCACTGGGCACCGGCATCGGCCGCGACGAGTACAACCCGGACAAGCTGCGCTACCACCGCATCATCATCATGACCGACGCCGACGTCGACGGCGCGCACATCCGGACGCTGCTGTTGACCTTCTTCTACCGGCAGATGCCGGAGCTGATCGAGCGTGGCCACGTCTATATCGGCTTGCCGCCGCTGTACAAGATCAAGCAGGGCAAGCAGGAGCTGTACCTGAAGGATGACCCGGCGCTGGACGCCTACCTGGCCAGCAGCGCGGTCGAAAACGCCTCGCTGATCCCGGCGGAAAGCGAACCGGGCATCGAAGGCGTGGCGTTGGAAAAGCTGCTGCTCGCCTTCGCCTCCGCGCAGGAAGCGATCAGTCGCAACACGCACCGCTACGATCGCCAGGTGCTTGAGGCGTTGATCGATTTCACCCCGATGGACCTGGAGCACCTGCGCAAGGCCGGCGCGGATGAAGGGCTGGCCGCACTGGCCGCGCGCCTCAACCGCAGCAGCCTGGGCTCGCCGCGCTTCACCCTGGAACTGCAGGAACCGACCGACGAACGTCCGGCCGCCCTGCTGGTGACGCGTCGCCACATGGGCGAACAGTTGATCCAGGTCCTGCCGCTGGCCGCGTTCGAAACCGGCGAGCTGCGTGCGCTGCACCAGTCCTCGCTGTTGCTGCACGGCCTGGTCCGGCCCGGTGCGAAGATCAGTCGCGGCGCCAAGTCGGCCGAGATCGAAAGCTTCGCCGAGGCACGCAACTGGCTGCTGGACGAAGCCAAGAAGGGTCGCCAGATCCAGCGCTTCAAGGGCCTGGGTGAAATGAACCCGGAACAGCTGTGGGATACCACGGTCAATCCGGACACCCGCCGCCTGCTGCAGGTGCGCATCGAAGACGCGGTCGCCGCCGACCAGATCTTCAGCACGCTGATGGGTGACGTGGTCGAACCGCGGCGCGACTTCATCGAAGACAACGCGTTGAAGGTCGCCAACCTGGATATCTGACACAATCGGGGCAAGGCCGGCCCGTTGCGACCTGCAACCGGGCCGGCCATCGCCTTTCGATGCCAGGAATCCGATGTCCGTTACGTCCCCGGCGTCCAGCACGCCCCCTGTTTCCCCCACCGCCTCGGGCGGCACGTCCGGCCGGCCGGTTGCCGGGTTCTTCCTCGACCTGGTCATCGCCATCGTGGCGCTGCTCGGCCTGAGCATGCTTGGTGGGCTGGCCTGGGGCCTGTATCGCGGCGCCGTGGTCGGGGCCGAAGCCACCCGCCAGGGCGGCACGCTCGACGCGGGTGCGCTGGCGCAGCAACTGGGTCAACCCGGCCCACTCGCGCAGATCCTGATGGCCCTGTTCGCCACCGGCGGCGCGGCCCTGTTGTTGTATGTCCTGCGCCGTCGCGCCGATGCGGCCGAACGGCGTGCCTCGTGGGCGGCCGCGCGGCGCCCGTCCACCTGGGGCTGGACGCTGCTGGTCGCCACCGGCGTCGTGGTCATCAGCAACCTCATCGCCTACCTCAGCAAACAGGCCGGCATCGAACCGGTCCCGACCAACCTGCTGCTCATGGAGCAGTCGCTGGCGCAGTTCCCGTGGTTCCTGGCGGTGTTCGCGATCCTGCTCGCACCGGCCTATGAAGAATTGCTGTTCCGCCGCGTCCTGTTCGGCCGCCTCTGGCAGGCCGGCCGGATCAGCCTGGGCATGCTGCTGAGCAGCCTGGCGTTCGCGTTGATCCATGAAGTCCCGGGTGCCAGCGGCAATGGCCCGTGGGAGATCGCGCAGCTGTGGCTGGTCTACGGCGGCATGGGCGCGGCCTTCGCCTGGTTGTACCAGCGGACCGGCACCCTGTGGGCCCCGATCGCCGCGCACGCGCTGAACAACGCCATCGCATTGGCGGCGCTGGTGTTCCTGGGCCTTCACTGACCCGTGCGCCCGCTTGACGAAAATTTACGTCGGCGCGATACACACTGGGCACATGAACACGGGGGACCTGCGATGAAACCAGTACTGTTCGGCGTCGCGCTTGCGCTGTTGGTCAGTGCCTGCGCGACCACCACCTCGCCCACCGGGCGACGGCAGATGGTGGGCGGCGTCTCGCAGGCCGAGCTGGATCAGCTCGGCGCGCAGGCCTTCAACGAGACCAAGCAGAAAGAAAAGATCAGCAGCGATGGTCGCCAGAACGGCTATGTGCAGTGCGTGGTCAATGCCCTGGTCGCGCAGCTGCCGCCACAGTACCGTGGCGTACGTTGGGAAACGGCGGTGTTTGTCGACAACGAACCCAATGCGTTTGCCCTGCCCGGCGGCAAGGTCGGGGTCAACACCGGCATCTTCACCGTGGCCAGGAACCAGGACCAGCTGGCGGCGGTGATCGGCCATGAGATCGGCCACGTCATCTCGCGCCACCATGATGAGCGCATGACCCGCCAGATCAACGCGCAGACCGGGCTGGCCGTGGCGGGCCTGTTGGCCGGCGCGGCCGGCGGCGAAGGCGCGGCCAACACGGTCAACCAGTTCGGCGGCGCCACCGCGCAGGCGGTATTCCTGCTGCCGGGCTCGCGCGTCCAGGAAAACGAGGCCGACGTGGTCGGCCAACGGCTGATGGCCGAGGCCGGGTTCGACCCCGGCCAGGCGGTCAACCTGTGGCAGAACATGATGGCCGCCAGCGGCGGTCGCTCACCGCAATGGTTGTCCACGCACCCCGATCCCGCCAACCGTATCCGTGAACTGCAGCGCGACGCGCCGGCCCTGGCCGGCGTGTACCAGCAGGCGCAGGCGGCCGGTCGGCGACCGAAGTGCGGCTGATTCGACCAAAGGATGCTGTATTGCAGCATCGGAAACGATTTCTCACGCCATCAGTTTCTGATACGTTTGGCGGCTCAGATTTTTCTGACAGTCCGTTTTGATGCCGCTGCGGCGGTTCGATCGAGGTGAAAGATGATTTTCAGCAATCACAAGCAAGCCGTGCTTTCCGTCCTCATCGCGACCGCCATTGGTGGCGCCGTGGTCACCGATGCCTTTGCCCAGTCCTCGCGCTCGTCCGAGCGCGGTGCCCGCAGTGGCAAGCAGGCCAAGGCCGAGGTGCTGTTCCCGAACGCTACCCGTCAGGAGCCGAACGCCAAGGCGTCGGCCAAGCTCGGCAGCAAGCTGCAGAAGCTGATTGACACCTACAACGACCAGAAGTTCCCGGAGACCCGGACGCTGGCCGACGAGATCCTGGCCAACAGCGCCGCCAACGACTACGACAAGTCGCTGGCCGCCCAGCTGGCCTCGCAGGCGGCCTACAACCTGGACGACTCGGCTGCAGCGAAGAAGTACCTGCAGCAGGTGCTCCAGCTCAACAGCCTGGAAAACAACGGGTACTTCCAGTCCATGCTGATGCTGGCCCAGCTGCAGCTGCAGGACAACGAGACCGTGCCCGGCCTTGCCACCCTCGACAAGTACTTCGCCGAGAGCAAGTCGGCCAAGCCGGAAGAGCTGGTCATCAAGGGCCAGGCGCTGTACCAGGCCGAACGCTACGCCGAGGCCATCCCGGTGCTGCAGCAGGCCATCGCCGGCGCCACCGAGCCGAAGGACAACTGGAACCAGCTGCTGATGGCCGCCATGGCCGAAGCCGGCCAGACCGGTGAAGCCGTGAAGCAGGCCGAAGCGCTGGCCGCCAAGAACCCGAACGACAAGAAGGCCCAGATCAACCTGGCCAGCATGTACATGCAGGCTGACCAGATGGACAAGGCCGGCGCGGTGATCGGCAAGCTGTACGCCGCCGGTCAGCTGACCGACGAACGCGAGTACAAGCAGCTGTATTCGATCTATGCCAACACCGAGGGCAAAGAAAAGGACGTTATTGCCGTTATCAATGATGGGTTGCAGAAGGGCATCCTGAAGCCGGACTACCAGGTTTACCTGGCCCTGGCCCAGGCGTACTACTACTCCGACCCCCAGCAGACGGACAAGGCGATCGAAGCGTGGCAGAACGCCGCCCCGCTTTCCAAGGACGGTGAAACCTACCTGAACCTGGCCAAGGTGCTGTACCAGGAAGGGCGTGTCCCGCAGGCCAAGGAAGCGGCGCGCCAGGCGAAAGCCAAGGGCGTGAAGAACCCCAAGGATGCTGACAAAATCATCAACCTGAAGTAAGTAGGAATAACGCCTGAACGCCTGCTACATTGATGCGCAGGCGCTCAGGATTGGTATAAGCTTGGAGGTTCCTGCGGTGTCATGCACCGCTGATCATGGGCTACCTGTCCCCGGGTATCCCGGCCCCACTAATGAGCTCTTGGCGCATGACGGAACAACTAGTCGTTCACAGGTACGAACAACGCGATGACACCGGCTTCAGCTGGCCGCGTATCGTGGGTATCGCTTTTGTAATCGCACTGCATCTCGCCGCCTTCATGATGCTTCTGATCCCGGCCGTGGCTCCCAAGGCCGCTGCGGAGAAGGAACGCAACATCATGGTGACCCTGGTCGACGCTCCGCCGCCGCCCCCACCGCCGCCGCCGCCGCCGCCGCCGACTGAAACGCCGCCGCCGCCGGTCAAGAACCTGTCGCCGCCGAAGCCGTCGCCCGTCCCGCCGCCGCCGCAAGCGCCGGTGATCGACGTGCCGGAACCGCGTCCGAACGACATCGTTACGCCGCCGAGCCCGCCGTCGCCGCCCGCGCCGCCGAGCCAGATCGAGGCAAGCGTCGATATCTCCTCGAAGAACATGAACCCCCCGCGTTACCCGCCGGCCGCATTCCGTGCAGGTATCCAGGGTGAAGTCATCCTGATCATTGATGTCGACGCCAATGGCAACGTCACCAATGTGTCGGTCGAACGGTCCAGCCGTAACCGTGACCTCGACCGCGCCGCGATGGAAGCCGCTCGCAAGTGGAGCTTCCGTTCTGCGGAGTCGGGCGGGAAGAAGGTCGCAGGTCGCGTTCGCGTCCCGGTCAACTTTGCGCTGAACTGATGGTTGCAGGTGGCCCGCCGGCCACCGCCTCCATCGGTTATTTGTAGCTACACCATTCATCACCACACACAACAAAGGTAAGCGTCATGCTGCAGGAACTCTTCATCGCCGCTGCTGCCGGGGGCAACTCCAACGCCCTGTCGCAGATGGGCTTCGAGCACTTGATCCACGAAATGACCACCCAGCCGGGTGACTTCGCCGTCTCCTGGGTCGTGCTGCTGACCCTGATCATCATGTCGGCCATGTCCTGGTACTGGACCGTCATCAACATCTTCCGTGCTACCCGCCTGAAGAGCGCTGCCGACAAGGTCGTGAGCCTGTTCTGGGATACCCCGAACGCCCAGGACGCCATCCGTGCGATGGAAGAACAGCCGGCTTCGGAACCCTTCTCGAAGATCGCCCTGGACGCTGCCCAGGCAGCTGCCCACCACCAGCGTGCCGAAGGCGGCGCCACCGGTGGCCTGGGTGAGAACCTGAGCCGTTCGGAATTCGTCGATCGCGCCCTGCGTCAGGCCGTGACCCGCGAAAGCAACAACCTGCAGTCGGGCATGACCCTGCTGGCCACCGTCGGTGCAACCGCTCCGTTCGTCGGTCTGCTCGGTACCGTGTGGGGCATCTACGGCGCGCTGATCAAGATCGGTGCCACCGGTTCCGCCTCGATCGACGCCGTTGCCGGCCCGGTGGGTGAAGCGCTGATCATGACCGCCATCGGTCTGTTCGTCGCTATCCCGGCCGTGTTCGCCTTCAACTTCTTCAGCAAGATCAACAGCGCCACGATCAGCAAGTTCGATACGTTCGCTCACGACCTGCACGACTTCTTCGCCACCGGTTCGCGCGTTCGCTAATTGCGACGCGCTTCACCTGGCGAGAACGTAGTCAACACGATCTAGACGGAGCCCGTTATGGCTTTCAGTAGTGGTAACAGCGGCGGCCCCATGGCCGACATCAACGTTACGCCCCTCGTGGACGTGATGCTGGTGCTGCTGATCATCTTCATCATCACGGCGCCCCTGATGTCCCACAAGGTCAAGGTGGATCTGCCGGAGGCCAACCTGGTGCAGAACCCGGAAGACGCTGAAAAGCGTTCGGGCCCGATCACCCTGGCAGTCAAGGAAGACGGCTCGATCTACTGGAACGACGAGGAAATCAACAAGCAGACTCTCGAGTCGCGCTTGGCGACCGCCGCCCAGCAGACCCCGCAGCCGCCGCTCAACCTGCGTGGTGACCGCACCACCAAGATGCGCGTCATCAATGAGATGACGAAGATCGCGCAGGAACAGGGCATGCTCGACGTTGGCTTCGTTGCCACCAAAGAGAAGGGGCAGTAAGCCATGGCGTTCAGTACTGGTGGTAACAAGGGCCCTATGGCCGACATCAACGTCACGCCCCTCGTGGACGTGATGCTGGTGCTGCTGATCATCTTCATCGTCACCGCGCCGATCATGACCTATCCGATCGCCGTGGACCTGCCGCAGCGCGTGCTCAACCCACCGCCGCAGCTGGTCGAGCCGCCGCCGCCGATCGAACTCAAGATCGACGCAAGCAACCAGGTCTCGTGGAACAACAGCCCGGTCGCTACCGGTGAGTTGCAGCAGCGGATGGAACAGGAGGTCCAGAAGGACCCGACGAACCAGCCGGAACTGCGCATCGACGCCAGCCCGGACTCGGAGTACGACGTGATGGCCAAGGTGTTGGCTGCCGCGAAGAATGCTCAGATGAAAAAGATCGGCTTCGTACAGCAGTAAATCGCACGACGCAGTCATGACGCGACTGGAAAGCGCCCCTGGAAACGGGGGCGCTTTTTTTTTGTGTGGGCCCATGCGCTTCGCGCACGCGCCGGATGCCCGCGGCCCGCTATCATCCGCCCATGCTCGCCACCTACCCTGCCCTTGCGGCCTGGCTCGACGCCGTCCCGCATCTCCGTCCCCTGCTCGTGGCGGCCTACATCCTCTACCTGCTGTGGCTGACCGGCTGGATCATGCTGCAGAAGCGCGAACCGGTCGCCACGCTGAGCTGGATCCTGTCGCTGGCCGCCCTGCCCTACCTCGGGCTCTTCATCTACTACCTGCTGGGCCCGCAGAAGGTGAAGCGCCAGCGCCTGCGCCGCGGCCGCGCGCGGTCCGGCATGGAGCACTACAGCAGCGTCTGCCCGCCGGATGCCGATTGCACGGAGTTGGCCAAGATCGCCCAGGCCACGACCGGGCTGGCGCCCACCTCGGCCACCGAGGTGGAGTGGCTGGTCGATGGCGCCGCTACCTACCGGGCCCTGCTCGCTGCCGTGGCCACCGCGCAGGACCACCTGCACGTGGAGTACTACATCTTCAACCCCGACCACGCCGGCACCGCCCTGCGCGATGCGCTGGTCGAGCGCGCCCGCGCCGGCGTGCGCGTGCGCCTGTTGCTGGATGCGGTGGGCTCGTCGGCGATCCGCAAACGCTTCCTGCAGCCGCTGCTTGAGGCCGGCGGTGAAGTGGCCTGGTTCCACCCGCGCCAGCTGCTCAAGCCGTTCAAGCGCCCGTGGATGAACATGCGCACCCACCGCAAGCTGGTGGTCATCGATGGCCGCGTCGCGTTCACCGGCGGCATCAACATCACCGACGAGGAAGACGAGAGCCGCCGCGCCGATGCGTATCGCGACCTGCACATGCGCCTGGCCGGACACGTGGTGCGCAGCCTGCAGCTGGTCTTCATCGAGGACTGGATCTATGCGACCGGCCAGCCGCCGGAGCGCTTCGCCATCGCGCAGCTGTGGCCGCACGACATGCCCAGCCGCAAGGACGGCCGCATCGACGCACAGGTGCTGGTGTCCGGCCCGGACTCGGCCTGGGAAACCATCCACCGCCTGCAGGTGGCCGCCATCCACGAAGCCCGCGAACGGGTCTGGCTGGTGACGCCCTACTTCGTCCCGGGCGAGGCGGCGCGCATGGCACTGACCTCGGCCGCGCTCGGCGGCCTGGACGTGCGCCTGCTGGTACCGAAGATGAGCGACTCGTGGTTCGTCACCCAGGCCGCCCGTTCGTACTTCGACGAGCTGCTGCTGGCCGGGGTGCAGATCTACGAGTACGGCCCGCGCATGCTGCATACCAAGGCGTTCATCGCCGACCGCGACGTGTGCATCGTCGGCAGTGCGAATTTCGACCACCGCAGTTTCCGGCTCAACTTCGAGCTGTCGATGATGCTGGTGGACGCCGACCGCGTGGCCGCGCTGGAGGCGATCCTCGCCGCCGAGTTCGATGCCGCCGTCCAGGTCCGCAATGACCGCAAACGGTCGCTGTGGCTGCACCGGGTCCCGGAGGCGTTCGCGCGGCTGGCCTCGCCGCTGTTGTGACCGGCCACGTGGAACCCCGCGTGCCGGCGGCGCTACACTTGCCGGCACCACGGGGAGAACGATGATGCATTGGCTGTTCCTGCTGCTGGCGCTGGGCTGCTTCGGCCTCGCGCTCAAAACGCCCCAATGGGGGCTGATGCTGCTGGCGTTGCTGGGCGCGCTGGTGTTCCTGCTGATCTGGGTGCGCGGCATGTACGTGGCCCGCTTCGGCACCCTGCAACGCGACATCTCCAGCGTCATCGACCCCGCCGAACTGCGCCGGCTGCGCGAGCAGGCCCAGGCCCGCCGCCAGACCGGCGCCGACGATACCGATACCCCGTAGTGCCATGACCCAGCTCAGCGTCAACGTCAACAAGATCGCCGTGCTGCGCAACTCGCGCGGCGGCACCGACCCGGATGTGCTGCAGGCTGCGACGGCCTGCCTGGACGCGGGCGCGCACGGCATCACCGTGCATCCGCGTCCGGACCGCCGCCATATCCATGCCGAGGACGTGCTGGCACTGTCGGCGCTGACGGCGCAACGCGGGGTGGAGTTCAACATCGAGGGCAACCCGTTCGCGCCCCCGCGCGAGGGCTACCCCGGCCTGCTGCCGCTGTGCGCGCAGACCCGCCCTGCCCAGGCCACCCTGGTGCCCGATGACGATGGCCAGCTCACCTCCGACCACGGGTTCGACTTCAGCCGTGACGGCGAGCGCCTGCGCCCGCTGATCGCCGCGCTCAAGTCGCATGGCTGCCGGGTGAGCCTGTTCGTCGACGCCGGCAACCCCGACATCGCCCAGGCCGCGGCGATCGGCGCCGACCGCGTCGAGCTGTACACCGGCCCGTATGCCGAAGCGCATGCGGGTGGCGATGCCAGCGCGATGCTGGCCCTGTTCGCCGATGCCGCCCGGCGCGCCCAGGCCGCCGGGCTCGGGGTGAACGCCGGCCATGATCTGTCGCAGGACAACCTGCGCGACTTCCTGCAGGCCGTGCCGGACGTGCTGGAAGTCTCGATCGGCCATGCGCTGATCAGCGAGGCCCTGTACGCCGGGCTGGACGCGACGGTGAAGGGATACCTGGCGCTGCTGTAGGGCGGCCACCGACCGTTGACTGGCGCCATGACCCACGATGTCCTGTCCGCCTGGCCTGTGGACAAGTTTGGGGACGAAATCGCGCCTGTACCGCCAGAGGCCCGCCGCAGCAGGACTTTCGGGATATAGTGGGGCTGTGGTTAGTAATACTGCTAACCAAAGATTAACCTCTGCAGCCGCCTGCCATGAACACCCGCCTCCGCGCGCTCCAAACCGGCTATTCCCGAAGCGCCGACCGTACGTCTCAGTCCCTGAGATGCAGCGGCGATAGGCTTTGACCATGGGTATCGCGATCAAAGGCCGAGGTTCCACCACGCATCTGGCGGGCCGTTTCGAGGCTACCGTCAGCGAAGTCGTGCATGACGGCTGGGACGCCGACGAGGGCGAGGAATTCGCCGCGCCACGGCTGCGCACCGAAGTGCGCGCCGAAACCGCGCGGAGCATCATCAGCCGCAACAAGTCGCAGGACGTGGGCTTCAGCCAATCGGTCAATCCGTATCGCGGCTGCGAGCATGGTATCAATACCCCCTGATTGTTCACTAGATAAATGTCTATAGATCAACAGCTTAGGTAAGAATCAGCAAACACATTGCTGTCGGCACAAGCCTCCGCGCAGCGCCGGCCAACACGCCCATCCTGGAGGTGTTGGCCAACCTTCGTGGTCTGCAAAGAGAGTTAGAGCCCTGCGGCGCGTAGCAGGGCCGACATCGACGTACCCATGCCTTTAGCCACTCGCTCCAAGGTAGCGAGAGTGAGGTTCTTTTCGCCACGTTCGATCTTGCTGTAGTAGGCGCGGTGCATATCGATGTGGTCAGCAAAGGCTTCTTGGCTGACACCCAGATCAATACGATGCGCTCGGATCACATCTGCAAGTTTCGCTTGGTTCGTATGCTCGACCATACGAAGCAGCTTGTGGTTCCAGTACTTTAAAGACTACGCCTCTAAAGGTAGTCTACTTATAAGTACTAATCACCTCTCCCATGAACTTTTACCTCGTATGTCCGGAACTGGAGTTCACTCTTGAGCTTCCCTTTTCTCCCATGGGCAGGGAGCAAGTCGCAATGCAGGTGCGTCGAATGCAAGAAGAGGAAGGGCAAGCAAGAGGCTTTGAGTGCCGCCTGGCAGAAGAGCTCTCAAAGCTAATTCCCCAACTAACGGATTGGGACATCAAGCCGCCCACGGGTGCGCAGATGGCATACGCGACTTCGCTTTGCGCACAGCTGGGCATTCCACTGCCTGCAGCAACACGTCTATCGCGGGCATTGATGCAGATCTTTTTGGCGGAAGCCAAAGCGCTCCATGGCCAACGCAGATGACAAAGGCCTTGCCAGCCGAAGCTGTGGATAAGCTTGGGCAAAACCACTTCGCCAGATGACCGTATGGCCTACAGCTACCTGAATTTCACGGTGTTGCGGCGCCTGTGGTTAGCAATAATACTAACAGCCCGTCCACCCCAAGTTGTTGCCATGGAACAGGATGCTCGAAAGGCCCAAGTTCCCCTCAAAGGTAGAGGGGCCGCATCGCGTGTCCCAAGCCGTTTCGATACCACTGCAACAGTGGGAGTCGACGATGGCTGGGAATCGGTCTACCAGGAGATGGAAAACGCGCCACGGCTGAGAACTCAGGTGCAGGAAGAGCGAGCGCGCACAGTGATCAGCCACAACTCATCCCCTGACGTTGGGTTTAGTGCGTCGGTCAACCCGTACCGCGGCTGCGAGCATGGGTGCGTTTACTGTTTTGCTCGCCCTTCTCACTCCTATTTGAGCCTCTCACCAGGCTTAGACTTCGAGACGCGCCTGTTTGCAAAGACAAATGCCCCGGAGCGGCTCAGAGCAGAAATTAGCAAGTCGAACTACAAGTGCACCCCGATTGCCCTGGGGATAAACACAGACGGCTATCAGCCGATTGAAAGGAATTACCAGATTACACGCCAATGCCTTGAGGTGCTTGCCGATGCCAAGCATCCGGTGAGCTTTGTCACCAAGAGCGCCTTGATCACCAGGGACATCGAACTGCTGGCGTCGATGGCCAAGGATCGGTTGGTTACGGTCTACTTCTCGGTCACCACGCTCGACAGGAAGCTATCTGCAAAACTGGAACCACGAGCTGCTGCTCCCCACGCAAGGCTGCGAGCAATGAATCAGCTGCACGAGGCAGGAGTACCGGTAGGGGTTTTGATCGCGCCGGTCATTCCCATGATCACCGACCATGACCTAGAAGCCATCCTTGAGGCTGCTCGCGAACACGGCGCTCGGGCAGCAGGCTACGTGCTTCTCAGGCTACCTAACGAGATTAAGGACATTTGGAGAGAATGGCTCGAGCTGCACTTCCCGGACCGCGCCGCGCATGTGCTTAGCTTGATGCGACAGATGCATGGTGGAAAGGAATATGACGCCAGCTTTGGCACAAGGATGTCCGGAACTGGCCCTGTAGCGGACTTGATCCGGAAGCGCTTTGAAAAGAAGCATCGTGAGCTCGGTTTCACTAGGCTGCCAGCGCTGGCCACTCATCTTTTTCAACCTCCCCAAGAAAAGTCGCCACAGGGGCAACTTTTCTAGCCGAACGGAAAACGTGGCTAGCATCAGTACAAAGCTATGGATGCAGTCCGAGCGGCGCCTACAGGGACAGGGCGTCCTAGGTTTCTGAGTACTGATACCATCTCCCCGAAAAGGAAATAGCATCTCCTCCGCAGCGAGCTTAGACGGCTCTCCAAACATATTTGGTTATCCCGCTTCCTCATGAAAAGGACCAGCGTATGCCCAAGCAAGTGAGAGTTTTATCAGTCTACCGAAGCACGATTGAGCGACTACCACAGTTTCGTCTTCTTAGCGGTCCACTCACAGAACACCAAGGGGCGATGCTGGGATTTGACGGCTTTCCGCTCGCAGGCGCTCCCATTGTGCCAAGCGCCGAAGGACCCGCGACGTTATTCAATGCCCGAGGCAAAGAGGTCATCCGAAAGGACCTTCCGATGGTCGCCAAGTCTCGATCAATCAATACCTCGTGGAAGGACTGGCACGGAATGTGATCGATTCCACAGCATTTGACTTGAATGTGTCACCGATTTAGGAGATAAGGACTTTGTGCGGCTGAGCCGCATTCCGGACCAGGGACGATCCGAAGCATGACGTGAGGGCTTACATCTCCGCGTTCTCGTTCCCCGCCGGCACTATGTTCGTCCAGGAAGGAGAACAGGGATGTTGGAACGACTAAAGGCCCTATTGTTATGTGCCGCGCAGGCGCAGGAAAGCAAGATGACTTGGCCTATTTCCCAGTCCGGCGGCAATTCGACGCAGTACAAGGCCCAGCAGGAGGCGGTAGCTGCCATCAAGAACCTGCCGAAACCCAGCCCATTTCCGCCGGCGCTCCAGTTCGGCGGGCAGTCTGTCGACAAGATCATGTCGAAAGCGGCCGGACTGGACAGCACGACATCGATTACATACTGGATGGGCAAGCCTCAGCCTTCGGATCTTGAGTGATCAGATGTGGGGCGAGTTGGAATATTCAGTTTCCAGGTTTCGCGAAATCTAAGAAAGGAGAGTGGTGGTGCAAGGACGCGGAAGATTGTTCGGGAATTTCATGCGTTTGCTGGCCGGCGGACTTCTACTGGTCACTTGCGCGCTTCCTGCATGCGCTTTGGCGGCGGATGAGGTTGAGAAGCGATGGTACGCCTATGAGCCTGCTGGTCATGATGCCGAGCGGGGGGCGCAAGTTGAGATCGAGGCAGTGTTCAAGGGTTTTCAGGCATTTGGATCCTTCGGCTTTGAAGTCGCCAGTCAGTCTGTTGTGGGTGAGAAGCTTGTTTCACACTACACAATCAAGCCTGGTCCGTTGACCACTACGGAATGGCGCTACTTCTATAATGGGGAGGTGCCGGACGTATCTGCAGCGATAGCCGCTCTTGTGGCAAGGAATCGTGCTGAGAATCCCGACTGCGTGGTCGAACCAGGAGCGCTCCAGGAATGGAGCGGCTGGGCGCCTGGGCCCGACGGGAATTTTCGCGACGAAGAGGCCAGAGTTCCGCTGACGCTCTACTGCGCAGTAGACGAGCCTCCCTCGCAGACCTACGACACCGTCTCACGATCGCGGGATATCTACTGCCCGAACTCCTTGGTGATGGAGTGGTCGGAGTCGCAGCAGAGGTGCGTGGGCGCCTCTGTTCTCGGGAATTACGCGTACTGGACGACGGCGTTGCCGGAACAATGCGACATCGTCGGAAATCCCTGTGATCCGACCACCGGTGACAAGCTGGAAACCGAGGTGGACCTCGATGCCGGGTGGATTCGCTTCTCACGCCACTATCACTCGTCGTCCAGCACTGCACGTGGCCCGTTCGGTCAGAACTGGACGCATTCACATAACGTCCATCTTTCCGTGGGCCCTGATCTATCGGTTTATCCGCCCGTTTCAGACATTCATGTTGGCCTGATCAATGGCGACGGGACGCAGGTTGCGTTCGAGCAGGTCGGGCAGATCTATGAGGCGGTCGATGGTAGCGGCGATAGAGCTGTCCAGCAGGGAGAGCAGTGGATTGTCCATCGCGAAGATGAGGTGCTGCGGTTCAACGCGAATGGGCAGCTTCTGGCTCGTTTATTTGACGACGGTACATCGCTTGCGTACAGCTATGACGGTTTCAGTCGATTGGCGTCGATCACGCACTCTACGGGTCGGAGGATTGAGCTCACCTATCTGTCTGAATTCGATGACCGGGTCGCCGGCCTGTCGATCAATGGTCGACCATATGTGGTCTATCACTATGGCAGCAACGAGCAGTTGACATTGGTTGACTATGTGGACGGCGGCGATCGAATCTACCACTACGAGAACGCTCAGTTCCCCTCCCATCTCACGGGAATAACGGCGGAAGACGGAGGTCGCTATAGTTGGGTTGCCTACGATTCGAAGGGACGGGTAATCTGCAGCCGGCATGGCGCGGCCTGCGATTCTCAATCGGTCGGCATTGACGGCGTCCTGCTGAGTTACGCGGCTGATGGCACGACGACTGTCACGGATGCGTTGGGTAAGCAGTCAATCTATCAGTTGTCCAGCGCTGCGAGTGGGCTTGGGAGAAAGGTAACGGGGCTGACCGACTCCCAGGGAACCATCAGCCGCGCCTACTATGATCGTAGTGTAGACTTCCGTCGCCGACTGGATACCTATACTGATCGTCGCGGCATCCAGACCAAGCACACCTATGCGCAGGGCACCGATCCGGTGAGCGGTCGTGCCGTCAGCATCCATACCGTGACCGAAGCGGCCGGTCTGCCCGAGCAGCGCGTGGTAACCACCGCGCGCGACGTCGAAACCAATGCGGTACTGACCACCCAGATCGGTAGCCGAGAAGTGCGTACGGCCTTCAATGCCCGACGCCAGCCCACGGCCAACACGGTGACCGACGCTGCTTCCGGTCAGGCGCGCATCACCAGCTACACCTACTGCGAAGCCGCGGACGTGGCTGCGGCAGGCAGCTGCCCCGTGGAAGGGTTGCTGAAGAGCGTGGATGGCCCGCGTACCGATGTGGTCGATACCGTTACCTATGCCTACTACCCGGCGGATGACGCAGGGTGCCCGACCGGCGGTGCCTGCACCTACCGCAAGGGAGATCTGCGCAGCGTCACCAACGCACTCGGTCAGACGGTCGAGACCTTGGCCTACGACGCATTCGGACGGCCGTTGTCGGTGAAGGACGCCAACGGCGTGGTCACCGATTACACCTACCATTCCCGCGGCTGGCCGACCTCGGTTACCGTGCGCGGTGCCAGCACTGCAGAGGATCGGGTCACCCAGCTGAGCTATTGGCCCACCGGTCAGGTACAGCAGATCACCGAGCCCGACGGCAGCAGCGTCACCTATGTCTACGACGCGGCACAGCGGCTGACCGATATTGCGGACAACACCGGCAATACCATCCATTACGCGCTGGACAATGCCGGCAACCGACTGAAGGAAGACACGCTGGATGCCGGCGGCACCCTGCGCCGCACCCTGGCACGCACCTTCAACACGATTGGCCAGCTTACGGCGCTGAAGGACGCCGGCAACCACGCTACCGGCTTCACCTACGATGCCAACGGCAACCCGCAGACGGTGACCGACGCCCTGCAGCGCGTCTCCAGCCAGCAGTACGACCCGCTGAACCGGCTTGCTCGGACGCTGCAGGACGTGGGCGGCGTGGCAGCGGAGATCCGCAGCCAGTACAACGCGCTGGACCAGGTCACCCAGGTAACCGACCCCAAAGGCCTACACACCACCTACGCTTACAACGGTTTCGGTGACCTGACCGGTCAGATCAGCCCGGACAGTGGCGCCAGCAGCTTCACCGTGGATGCGGCGGGCAACCGCAAGACCGCCACCGACGCGCGCGGTGTCACCGCCACCTATCACTACGATGCACTCAACCGCCTGATCGGCATCGCCTACCCGGACCCCAATCTGGACGTGGGCTACGGCTATGACGTGGCACCGGCTGCCTGCGCCGCCGACGAGCGCTTTGCCAAGGGACGCTTGGGGCAGGTGCTGCACGCCAATGGCAGCACCCAGTACTGCCATGACCGCTTCGGCCAGGTCACCCGCAAGGTGCAGACCGTCAACGGCGTCGCCAGCACGCTGCGCTACGCCTACAGCAAGTCGGGTCGCCTGACGGCGTTGACCTACCCCGACGGCAGCGTGGCTGACTACGTACGTGACACCCAGGGCCGTGTCAGCCAGATTGGCCTGACGCGCACCGGCCAGCCGCGCCAGATCGTGGTCAACAACGTGACCTACGCGGCCTTCGGCCCGGCGATCGGATGGACCTACGGCAACGGCCGCCAGCTGCAGCGTTCGCTGGACTTGGACTATCGGCCGCTGGCGGTCCATGACCCGGCAGCAGGTGGCCTGTCCCTGAGCTATGGCTATGACCCAGTCGGTTCGATCGTCGAGCTGAAGAACGGCGCAGGGTCCGACGTGCTGGCTAAGTACGCCTACGACACCTTGGGCCGTCTGACCCAGACCCAGGACGGCGCGACCGGCACGCCGATCGAAACCTACGGCTACGACGCCACCGGCAACCGCACCTCGCTGACCACGTCGGCAGGTACCGCCAGCTACACCTATCCGGCCACCAGCCACCGACTGGCCGCCGTGGATGGCGAAGCACGCAACCATGACGCAGTGGGCAACACCACCAGCATCGGCAGCAAGGCGTTCACCTACAACGATGCCAGCCGCATGAATGCGGTGAAGCAAGGCAATACTCTGCTGGAGAGCTACGCCTACAACCACCGTGGTGAGCGCGTGCTGCGCACCCCTGCCGGCGGTGCAGCTCAGATCACGCTGTACGACGAAGCAGGGCAGTGGCTGGGCAACTACTCGGCCACGGGCCAGGTGCAGCAGCAGGCCATCTGGCTGGACAACTATCCGGTGGCGTTGATCAACGTGCCGAGCACCGGCGTGCCGGAACTGGCCTACATCCAGCCGGATCACCTGGGCACGCCGCGCGTGGTGATCGACCCGCTGCGGAATGTCGCGATCTGGGAGTGGAGCAACAAGAGCGAAGTGTTCGGTGATCAGATTCCTAGTGCTGATCCGGATGGAGATGGTGTGGCGTTTGAACTGGCGCTGCGCTTCCCGGGGCAGCAGGCGACAGATGCGAGTGGGCTGTTCTACAACTACCAGCGGGAGTATGACCCGGCGGTGGGGCGGTACTCGCAGAGTGATCCGATTGGGTTGAATTCTGGTGTGAATACCTATGTTTATGTATTATCAAGGCCGATAAATTTTACCGATCCGAGTGGGCTAAAGACCACCTTGATAACCACCTACGATTTTGGAATTGGGAGTCACTCTGCGATCCATGTCGCAAGGCCCGGACAACCCGACTTCCTATACGATCCAGCAGGTTCGTACGCGCCCGGTGGACGTCGGGGAACTGGTGGGCTTTTTGAGGGGGATGATGCTAGCTTGGCTGGATACAGTAAGTATCAGCGCGGGACTGGAAGCCGTGTTGAGTTCACCGTTATTCACCTGACCCCGGAGCAGGAAGCTACTCTGGTCCAGAATGCAGAGGAATGGGGCGATCCTCGTGGTTTCGGGTGTGCAGCCTCTGTGTCGGGTGCGTTGAGTGGAATGTGTGGTATCACTCAAACGTTCCGTCCTGGTGTCCTGAACGATATGGCGAAGGAGGCCGAATGCCCCGTCAAGTGAAAGATAGGTTGGTGGCATCTTCAGTTTGTTTCGTGCTTTGTGTTGTTATCAACATTGCGGCATGGAGATGGATTGCGGCATTTGTGAAGATTGAGGGAATGCGGGTTCCATACGTCGTGCTGATTTCGTTAATTCTGTCTTTCGCATTCTATGGCTTTGCATTGATTCGCAAAGAGTGGACGGTGCTCGCGGTTGCTGGGATCGGGGCCGCCGCCGGGTTGGTAGGCGGGACTTTTGCCATTACGCTGTCCAATTTGGTAATTGTTGATGGCTTTCATCGGCTCGTTGTCAGCTTCGAAAGATATGGGGCAATTGCTGCTCTTTGGGACGTTCCGGTATCGCTGCTACTTGGCAGCTGGGTTGTCGGGGCACTTTCTTTCTGCGCTGCGTGGTTGAAGCTCAAGAGAACCTATGGCGGAAAGGAGAGTGGGCGAAGAATTGGCAGGAATGTCTCTCATCCACGAGATGCTGGCTGACGCTGCTGGGAGCGGTGTGCACTACGCTCCCCCTCCCGCTGCCCCCCCGGCCGCCTGCACGCATAACGATTGGCAGACGATGACCAATCCCTTCATCACCCGGTCGCCCACGTACCGCTCGGGTTCGCCGTTCTGCCGGGTGCGTTCCGCCGCCAGCAGCATTTCCAGCACCACTCGCAACCCGCTCAACGCGCAATCGGCATCGGCCAGGGGCCGAAAGTCCGCAAACTCTGTGAAGTTGGCGAAGCGGGCCACCTGAGTGCCGGCGGCCCGAGTTCCGGGCTCACAGGGTCAGTCAACTCGCTATGCCGTCAGATGGCGGCTGGTGACACAACTGTTGGGTCTACCCCTTGTTCCAGTGTTTCCAGACGCACTCTCTCGGTCAGTCCAGTTACCACTGTGGATCAGGCCACTCTGCGTTCGTCCAGCGCTCGAGTTCCTCGGGTGACAAGAGTCCGGCCTCCCCGCGCCCGATGCGAAATTGATAGGGAAGTGGCGCCATTGAGCTACACGGCCAAGGTTCTTGAACATTCCCCATAAATGGGGAGATCCGCCACTGGGGTGAGGCAATCATCCTTGCATTTCAGGCGCTTAGGCGGCTTTTGGCCCGGGACGTAATGATTCCCTGCCGACCCTCTGCTCGCGGAGCCTCAAGTCCGGGGGTAGCCGCAATGCCCCGCTAACCTACCCTTTACCGCCCTGGGCTGGAATGCAAGAGGACGGATCCCCGCAGGTAGTCTGTAGGGAAGCCGCCGTAGGGGACGCAGTGCTGAACACTTTTCCTCGAACACATATAGTGTTGGTGCTCCTACTGCTTCGCCCGCCCCTCGCACGCCTACCTCAACCTGTCGCCCGGCCTGGACTTCGAGACCAAGCTGTTTGCCAAGACCAATGCGCCGCAGCTGCTGCGCAAGGAGTTCTCGCGGCCGGGCTACGTGCCGCAACCGATCGCGCTGGGCATCAACACCGATGCCTACCAGCCGATCGAGCGCAAGCTCAAACTGACCCGGCAGTTGATCGAGGTGATGCTGGAAACGCGGCATCCGTTCTCGCTGATCACCAAGAACGCGCTGGTCGAGCGTGACATCGACCTGCTCGCGCCCCTGGCCAAGCAGAACCTGGTCAGCGTGCACTTCTCGGTGACCTCGCTGGACCCGCACCTGTCGGCCAAGCTGGAGCCGCGCGCCTCGGCGCCGCACGCACGCCTGCGCGCGATGCGTCGCCTGCATGAGGCTGGCATCCCGGTCGGGGTGATGGTGGCGCCGGTGATCCCGTGGATCAACGATGCCGAACTCGAAGCGGTGCTCGAAGCCGCGCGTAATGCCGGTGCCTCCACCGCCGGCTACGTGCTGCTGCGCCTGCCGCTGGAAGTGGCGCCGCTGTTCCGCGACTGGCTGGACACCCATCACCCCGACCGCGCCACGCACGTGATGAGCACCATCAACCAGCTGCGTGGTGGCAAGGACTACAACAGCGAGTTCGGCAGCCGCATGCGCGGCGAAGGCGTCTACGCCGACCTGCTGTCGAGCCGGTTCAAGCTGGCGCGCAAGCGGCTCGGATTCGATGCGCAGCACAGTCACTGGCCGAAGCTGGACTGCGCGCGGTTTGTAAAGCCGTTGCCGCCGCGGGCAGACTCACCGCAGGGCTCATTGTTCTAGTCAGTGCCCCGGTGGACTTTGGGACGCGCCCGCCTAACAATCGGGCCAAGGCGCCGCGCCGCGGTGGTCTGACGTCCACATCGGATATGCAGGGGAACCACATGTCATCGGCAGCCACCTCGGCCGCGTCGAACGCGGCCAACATCGCGATCAACGCCGCCGTCGCCGCAGCAGTGCAGCAGCAGCGCGATGCCTTGATCGCGCACTTCACCAGCCATCAGGCGTTGTCACCGCAGAGCGCAATCGCGGCGGATAGCATCGACACGGCACTGCATGCGCCGCTGACGTATTACCGCGACAACGGCGTCATCCGCGATGCGGGCGGTGATCGTCTTTATCTGGATCTGGACCGGCTGGCGACGTTGAAGGCCAAGGCGAAGCGCACCGGTCGCAATGTGCTGATCACAGTGATGGTGTTGGCGGTGGTGGTGGTTGTCGGTGCCGTACTGCTGGTGTTGGCGCGCTGAGGGGCGACCACGCGGTATCTCCGCCCCGGTCTTGCCAAGCACTGAAGCGCTATGCCGATGCCAGACGGTCCTGGCGACGGAGTTCAACACCCGTTCCATTGAGAAGAAGACGCGGGGCCCACGCCTTTCATCGCCCGCCGGCTCATGCGCTCAGGCCATTGAGTGGTGAAGGCCTCGTATCCGCATGGGCTAAAGCTTGCAGGTTGACGGCTCGAAGAGCTTGGCAGAAACGGTCGAGTTGCGCGTCTCTCGCTCGCAATAGACCGGCGTCGAAATTTCGATGCGCGCGCAGTGTCCGCCTGCCTGGGCCGACCCCCGAACGCCGGTCATTGTCGTGCCGGCACAGACCTCCGTACGTATGTCGGGCACTGCACGACTCCAGCGGCGAGAAAGCCAAACTCGTCCAACCTGCCTCATGGGATCTCGAGTCGGCACGACGCTTAGTTCCCGCCGAACAGCTTCTGTGCGTTCTGGAACAGCACCCAGCTGGTGGCGATGAACTTGTCGCCGCCGTGCGGTCGATTGCCTCGATGGGTGTGGGTGAACGCGGTCGGTGCGATCAGCAGGCTGCCGGTGCGCGGGGCGATCTTGCGATCCTGGAACAGGAACTCCGTTTCGCCCTGTTCGAAATCATCGTTGAGGTAGAGCGTCCATAGCAGGTGGCGATGCAGGGTCTCGCCGGCCGGATCGCGCGGGTACAGCTCGCAATGCCAATAGGGATAGCCCCCCTCGCCTGCGGCATACCATTGCAGATTGATGGCACCGGGGCGCAGGCACGTGCGCGCCAGATCGGACAGCGTGGCATCGTCCATGCCGGGGAAATCCTCGGCGGCCAATCGGCGCGGCTTACCGTCGCTGTCCTGGATCTGCAACATCAACGGCGAGATCAGTGCCTGTGGATAACGTCGTAGATAACTCAATACGCCGCGGAAAACCGCCTGTTGCAGCTGGATGTCGACATCGCGCCACGCGGCATCGCCACTGATGCGCAGATCCTTGCTGTGCTTGAGTTCCGGGAACACACCACTGCCTACTTCCCCCGGTCGCAACTGTGCACTGGATCGCATCCGTGCCTGGATGGCTGCGCACATCTCGACGGGGATGGCGTTGTGGATTACTTCGATGAAGTCGTGTTGCGTGTCGGCCGTCATGGTGTCGTCCCTGGGCATCTGGGCCGATGGTGAACGCTGTGCTCGCCGATGTCACGCCGTTGCCATGTGCGGGGCGCGGAGGGATCGACGGGGCCGATATCGCATCGGCCCCGTCGATGGCGATCAGCCCTGCGCGCTGTCGTGCTCGCGGTGATAGCGGGTGGCTTCGGCCACTTCATGCCGCGAACCGAGGAACACCGGCACGCGCTGGTGCAACTGGTCGGGCTGGATATCCAGGATGCGCTCGCGCCCGGTGGTGGCGGCGCCGCCGGCCTGCTCCACCAGCAGGCCCATCGGGTTGGCTTCGTACATCAGGCGCAGCTTGCCGGCCTTGGACGGATCCTTCTTGTCCCACGGGTAGATGAAGATGCCGCCGCGGGTCAGGATGCGATGCACGTCGGCGACCATGCTGGCGATCCAGCGCATGTTGAAGTTCTTGCCACGCGCGCCTTCCTTGCCGGCCAGCAGGTCCTGCACGTAACCCTGCATCGGGGCTTCCCAATGGCGCTGGTTGGACATGTTGATGGCGAATTCCTGGGTGTCCGCCGGGATCTGCATGTCCGGGGTGGTCAGCACGAACTCGCCCTTCTCGCGGTCCAGGGTGAAGGCGTGCGTACCGTGGCCGACGGTGAGCACCATCTGCGTGCTCGGGCCGTAGATGCAGTAGCCGGCCGCGACCTGCGCGGTGCCTGGCTGCAGGAAGCTGGCATCGTTGGGCTGCTCGGTGCCCGGCGGGCAGCGCAGCACGGAGAAGATGGTGCCGACCGAGACGTTGACGTCGATGTTGGAGCTGCCGTCGAGGGGATCGAACAGGAGCAGGAAGTCGCCGCGCGGGTAGGTGTCCGGGACGGGCTGGCAGTGGTCCATTTCTTCCGAGGCGCAGGCGGCGAGGTGGCCGCCCCAGGCATTGGCCTCGAGCAGGATCTCGTTGCTGATCACGTCGAGCTTCTTCTGCGCTTCGCCCTGTACGTTGCCGGTACCGGCCTCGCCAAGCACGCCGCCCAGGGCGCCCTTGCTGACCGCGATGGAGATGCTGGTGCAGGCGCGGGCGACGACGGCGATCAGCTGGCGCAGATCGGCGTTGATGCGGCCGGCATGCTGCTCTTCGATCAGGTACCGGGTAAGCGACGTACGGGACATGGACTGTGGCTGCCAAAGACGTTTGGGGGCCATATTGTCGCCGGTCATCCACGGCATTACGAGGCAGGTGGGGATACGGCACCACGCCAGGTAGAGCCGAGCCATGCTCGGCTGCCTTTTCGCGCGGGGCAAGAGCAGCCGAGCATGGCTCGGCTCTACCTGGGATGCGCGCCGCCGCGACCGGACCCGATCCGCCGCATCGCGCCGCGAACCGATCCGCCGCGAACAAGAGAACGGCCCCACGAGGCGGTCGGTCTTCATTATTGGCGCCGGTCATCCACGGCATTACGAGGCAGGCGGGGATTCGGCAAAAAGCCAGGTAGAGCCGAGCCATGCTCGGCTGCCTTTCGCGCGGAGCAGGAGCAGCCGAGCATGGCTCGGCTCTACCTGGGCCGCGCGCCGCCGCGACCGGACCCGATCCGCCGCATCGCGCCGCGACCCGATCCGCCGCGAACAAGAGAACGGCCCCACGAGGCGGCCGCTCTTCATTATTGGCGCCGGTCATCCACGGCATTACGAGGCAGGCGGGATACGGCACAACGCCAAGTAGAGCCGAGCCATGCTCGGCTGCCTTTCGCGAGGGACAAGAGCAGCCGAGCATGGCTCGGCTCTACCTGGGATGCGCGCCGCCGCGACCGGACCCGATCCGCCGCATCTCGCCGCGACCCGACCCGCCGCGAACAAGAGAATGGCCGCACGAGGCGGCCGGTCTTCATTACTGTCGCCGGTCATCCACGGCATTACGAGGCAGGCGGGGATACGGCACAACGCCAGGTAGAGCCGAGCCATGCTCGGCTGCCTTTCGCGAGGGACAAGAGCAGCCGAGCATGGCTCGGCTCTACCAGGGATGCGCCCCGTCCAGTCCAGTCCCGCCGCGTCCTGTCCCATCCCGTCCCTCCCCGTCCCTCCCCGTCCCACCGCGCGGCGAACAGCAGAACGGCCGCACAAGGCGGCCGTTCTTCATTGCACTACCGAACGCATCAGCCCCTGGCGACGGTCGCCACGGCCTGGGCCACGTACGCCAGGTTGCCCTGGTTGAGCGCGGCCACGCAGATGCGGCCGGTGCCGACGGCGTAGATGCCGAACTCGTCGCGCAGGCGGTCCACCTGCGGGCGGGTCAGGCCCGAGTACGAGAACATGCCGGCCTGGTCGTTGATGAAGGCGAACTGCGGTGCACCGGCGGCGACGAGGTTCTCCACCAGGCCGTGGCGCAGGGCGTGGATGCGCTCGCGCATCTCGGTCAGTTCCGCTTCCCACACCTGGCGCAGTTCGGTGCTGTTGAGCACGCCGGCCACCAGCGCCGCGCCGTGGTTGGACGGGCTGGAGTAGATGGTGCGGATGATGCGCTTGACCTGCGACTGCACGGCCTTGGCCGCGGTCGCGTCCGGGGCCACCACCGACAGCGCGCCAATGCGTTCGCCGTACAGCGAGAACGACTTGGAGTACGAGTTGGCGACCACGAAGCTGTCGATACCGGCTTCGGCGATGATGCGCACCGCGGCGCCGTCTTCGCTGATGCCCTTGTCGAAGCCCTGGTAGGCCATGTCGATGAACGGGAACAGCTGGCGGTCCTTCAGCAGTTCGGCCACCTGCTTCCACTGGGCCAGGGTGAGGTCGGCACCGGTGGGGTTGTGGCAGCAGGCGTGCAGCAGCACTACCGTGCCCGGCTGCAGCTTGCCGAGGTCGGCCAGCATGGCGTCGAAGTCCACGCCATGGGTGGACGGATCGAAGTAGCTGTATTCGACGACCTCGAAGCCGGCGGCGCCGAACACGGCGCGGTGGTTTTCCCAGCTCGGGTTGCTGATGGCGATGGTGGCGTGCGGCAGCAGCTTGTGCAGCAGGTCCGCGCCGACGCGCAGCGCACCGCTGCCGCCGATGGTCTGCGAGGTGGCCACGCGGCCGGCGGCCAGCAGCGGCGAATCCTTGCCGAAGACCAGTTCGCGGGTGGCCTGGTTGTAGGCCGGCAGGCCGTCGATCGGCAGGTAGCCGCGCGGTTTGGCGTCATTGGCCAGCTGCTGCTCGATCTGCTTGACGGCGCGAAGCAGCGGAATGCGGCCGCTCTCGTCGTAGTAGATGCCCACACCCAGGTTGACCTTGGTCGGGCGGCTGTCGGCGTTGTATGCCTCGGTCAGGCCCAGGATCGGGTCGCCTGGGACCAGTTCCACATTTGCAAAGAAGGACACGGCGGTACTCATTCGGATGACGGAAGGGGGAGGATGTCGCGACGCAGGTTGCGGCAGAATCAGCCAAAACCGACCCATCGTAACAAAGCCACGCCGAGGGCGCGGCGGCCGCCGTCACAACCGCTTCCCGTACCATGGCGTGCGGCCCCCACCCCGCCGAGGACCTCGTACCGTATGCGCCGTTTGCCCCCGTTCGTTCCCTCCTGCGCGCTGCTTTCGGCGGTGTTTCTGCCGAACCTGGCACAGGCTGCACCCCCCGCCGACGGTGCCCCGCCCGTGGAGCGACTGCCCACCGTTCAGGTGCAGGCCGCGCGGGTACAGCAGGTGGAGGATGTGGACCTGCCGGCGTCGCTCACCACGGTGTGGCTGGATGACGAGGCCAACGGGAGGCTGGCCCAGCTGTCCGAGGTGCTGGGAGGCATTCCCGGGGTGGTCGCGCGTGATCGCCAGAACTATGCGCAGGACACCCAGCTGTCGATCCGCGGCTTCGGTGCGCGCTCCACCTTCGGCGTGCGCGGCGTGCGCGTGCTGGTCGACGGGGTGCCGGCGACCATGCCCGATGGCCAGGGCCAGCTCTCCCACGCCAGCCTGCTCTCGGCGCAGCGGGTGGAGGTGCTGCGGGGCCCGTTCTCCGCGCTGTATGGCAACTCCTCCGGCGGCGTGGTGCAGGTCTGGAGCGCCGAGGGCGCAGCGGATGACCCGTGGCGGTTGCGCCTGGACACCGGCAGCGACAACACCGTCAGCGCCGGCGCGCAGCTGCGCGGCCAGCAGGGGCCGATCCGCTACAACGTGGCGGCCAACCATTTCCGCACCGATGGCTGGCGCGAGCACAGCGCCGCGCGGCGCGAATCGCTCAATGCACGGCTGGGGGCCGACGTGGGCGGCGGCCAGTTGGACCTGGTCCTGAACTACTTCGATTCGCCCGACGCGCAGGACCCGCTGGGGCTGAGCCGGGCCCAGGTCAACGCCGACCCGCGCCAGGCCACGTCGGTGGCCACGCAGTACAACACCCGCAAATCGGTGCGCCAGGCCCAGGCCGGGCTGGTCTTCACCCGTACCGACGGCGCCCACACCTGGCGCGCGATGGGCTACGCCGGGCAGCGCAGCGTCGAGCAGTTCCTGGCGATCCCGCCGGCGCCGCAGGCCAACCCGCTGCATGCCGGCGGGGTGATCGACCTGGACGGGGACTACGGTGGCGTGGATGCGCGCTGGAGCTGGCATGGCGACTGGGCCGGGCGGCCGTTGGATCTGGTGATCGGCGCCAATGCCGACCGACAGGCGCAGGATCGCCGCGGTTACGAGAACTTCGTCGGGGATCAGGTGGGCATCAAGGGACGCCTGCGTCGCGACCAGGCCGACCGCGTCGAGAACGTCGACCAGTTCGCCCAGGCCTGGTGGCGGTGGGCGCCGCGCTGGTCGCTGCTGCTCGGCGTGCGGCATAGCACGGTGCGGTTCCGCTCCAGCGATCACTACATCACCGCCGGCAACCCCGACGACAGCGGTTCGCGGCGTTACGACGCCACCACCCCGGTCGCCGGGGTGGTGTTCCGTGCAAGCGACGCCTGGCGGCTGTACGCCTCGGCCGGGCGGGGCTTCGAGACGCCGACCTTCAACGAGCTGGGCTATCGCGCCGACGGCCAGGCCGGGCTGGCGCTGGACCTGTCCGCCGCGCGCAGCCGCAACGTGGAGGTGGGCAGCAAGTGGCATGCGCAGAGCGGCGCGCAGGTCGAGGCGGCGCTGTTCCGCGCCGATACCGATGACGAGCTGGCGGTGGCCAGCAACAGCGGCGGCCGCAGCACCTACCGCAACATCGGCCGCACCCGCCGTGAGGGTGCCGAGGCCCGCTATGCGCAACCGCTGGGCACGCAGGCCGACCTGTCGCTGGCCTACACCTGGATCGAGGCCACGGTGCGTGATCCGTATCCGCTGTGCGGCAGCTCCGGCTGCACGACCGTCGCCGCCGGCGCGCGCCTGCCCGGGGTACCCCAGCAGCAGTGGAACGTGCGTCTGCAGTACCGGCCCGGGCCCTGGCAGTGGGCCGCCGAGGTGGTGGCCTCCAGCGACACCGTGGTCAACGACCTGGCCACCGAGAAAGCCGCTGGATACGCGTTGCTGAACCTGGAAGTGGCGCGCCGCTGGAGCACCGCCCAAGGCACGCTGCGCGCCTTCGCCGGGATCGACAACGTGCTGGACCAGCGCTACATCGGCTCGGTCATCGTCAACGATGGCAACCAGCGCTATTTCGAGCCGGGCCCGGACCGCCGTTACAGCGTCGGCCTGCAGTGGCAGTGGGCGCCGTGACCGGCGCCTGAGCCGGCGCCGGCGGGTGGGTCAGCGCGGCACCTTGGCCGGCACGAACGGCGAGGTGGGGTCGCTCGCCGGGAAGGTCTCGTCCAGTGCCTCGTCCTGGTTGTCGCTGGCGTGGTCCTTGCGGGCCTGGCGCTGCTCGGGGTGTTCGCGGCCGCCGGGGTGCGGGGTGCCGGTGGGGTCCTTGCGGTCGCGATAGCCATGGCTGGGGCCGGCGACCACCGGCAGGTGGTCCGGGTCGGCGGGCGCGGGCATGCCGGCGCCGCGGTCCTCGGCGTCCTGGTTGTCGTGCTTGGCGCGCTGTTCGCCTGGAACGGGCGTGGTGGCTTCGCGCAGTGGATCGCGTTGCATGGGGGTATCTCCAGGACGGGGGCAACCACTACAGCGCTTGCCAGGTGAAGTCCCTGCGAATCGCCCGCTTTGAACGGATCTGTCACGGCTGGCTAACGGCGGCGGGGCTATTCCTGCCTGCCCCACGCACTGCCGGAGTCGTGCCATGCCCCGCCTCGACCGCCGCGCCGCCCCCGCGCTGTTCCACGCCTACCTGGAGCCGGTCCGGAGCGCGCGTCGCGTGCGCCGCGACCGCACCGAGGAAGCCCAGGCGGTGGCCCAGGACTACCTGCAGTACATGCGCAACGATTACGAGCAGCGGCGCGGCCACGGCCACCGCAGTTGGCGCGACCTGTACCCCGCGTATGCCTTCGCGCTTACCACCCATTACGCGGACTGGCCGCGCGGCAGCGATGACACCGATGGCGAGCTGGCCGAGCACTGGGAACAGATGCGCGGGCAGTCGCGGCTGGGCTGGGCGCAGGCGCGCGGCATCGTCGAGGACGCCTGGCTGGCGCTGGACCACATGCCGGCCACGGCGGTGCACGGCCTGCTGCAGTAGCGCGTAAAGGGCACCTGCACGGTGCGGACACGGGCGTTTCACGTGGGCCGGGGTACAGCTGCGTTCTCTACCACGCTGGAGTAGCACCGCCATGGCCCGACCGATCTGGACCGGCACCTTGTCGTTCGGGTTGCTCAACGTCCCGGTGTCGCTGATGTCGGGCGAACGCAAGGTCGACCTGCAGTTCCGCATGCTCGACTCGCGCGACCGCAAGCCGATCCGCTTCGAGCGGGTCAACGCGGACACCGGCGAGGAAGTGCCGTGGAAGGACATCGTGAAAGCGTACGAGTACGACAAGGGCAGCTACGTCGTGCTGGAAGAGGACGACATCCGCTCGGCCGCGCCGGAGAGCCACGAGGCGGTGGAAGTGGAAACCTTTGTCGATGCCACCACCATCGATCCGCGGTACTACGAGAAGCCCTACCTGCTGGTGCCGGCCAAAAAGGCCGAGAAGGGCTACGTGCTGTTGCGCGAGACGCTGCGCAAGACCGGAAAAGTCGGCATCGCCCGGGTGGTGGTGCGCACGCGCGAGTACCTGTGCGCGGTGATGCCACACGGCGACGGCCTGGTGCTGATGATCCTGCGCTACCCGCAGGAGCTGGTGGACCCGGACGATTACAAGCTGCCCAGCGGCAGCCTGGCCGAGTACCGGATCAGCAGCAAGGAAACCGCGATGGCCGAGCAGCTCATCGATTCGATGTCCGGTGAGTGGAAGCCGGATGACTACCACGACGAGTTCCGCGAGCGCCTGCAGACGCTGCTGACCAAGCGGATCAAATCCAAAGGCGGCACCACCCGGGTGGAGGACGAGCCTGTCCCGCGCGAGGACGATGCCACCAACGTGGTCGACTTCATGTCGCTGCTGCAGAAAAGCCTGGATGCGAAAAAGCGCACGCCGGCGAAGAAGACGGCGGTGACCGCCGCGCCCAGGAAGCCGGCGGCGAAGAAGGCCGCGGCGAAAAAGGCCAAGCCTGCCGGGAAAGCCGCCAAGGCGACCAAAAAGACCGCCACGCGCAGCACCACGCGCAAGGCCGGATAAGCGCACATGTCACTGCAGGAATACCGTCGCAAACGCCGTTTCGATGGCACGCCCGAACCCGACGCCGAGCGTCGCGGCGCACAGGCACGCCGCCCGATCTTCGTGGTGCAGCTGCACCACGCCAGTTCACGGCATTACGACTTTCGCCTGGAAGCCGATGGCGTGCTCAAGAGCTGGGCGGTGCCGAAGGGGCCGTCGCTGCGCGTGGGCGAGAAGCGCCTGGCCGTGGAAGTGGAAGACCATCCGCTGTCTTATGCGACGTTTGAAGGCGATATTCCGACCGGCCATTACGGCGCCGGACACGTGGATGTGTACGACCACGGCACCTGGGCGTGCGACGGCGATCCGCTCGAGGCGATGGCCGCCGGCAAGCTCGACTTCGTCCTGCACGGTGAGCGGCTCAAGGGCGGCTGGAAGCTGGTGCGTACCGCGATGAAGGGCAAGCAGCACCAGTGGCTGCTGATCAAACGCGACGATGACGATGCACGCGATGCGGAGGCCGACGACCTGCTCGATACGGCGCCTGCACGGCGTACGGCTGGCAAGCGGACGGCCGCCTCGACGCCCCGCGCTGGCACCGGCAAGGCAGTGAAGAAGGCCGCCAAGGCACCGGCGGTGCGCAAGGCCGACGCGCGCTGGCACGCGCGCGCGCTGGCGCTCCCGGACGCGCGGGACACACCCTATCCGCCCGGCTTCAAGCCGCAGTTGACCGATCACCGCGCCACCGCCCCGGACGGCGATGGCTGGCTGCACGAGATCAAATGGGACGGCTACCGCCTGCTGGCCGAGGTCAGCGATGGCGTGGTGTCGTTACGCTCGCGCGGTGGCCTGAGCTGGACCGATGACTTCCCCGAAGTGGTGCAGGCGCTGTCGGCGCTGCCGGTGCGCGACCTGCGCCTGGACGGCGAGCTGGTGGTGCTGGATGCGCAGGGTCGCAGCGATTTCACCGCGCTGCAGAAGGTCATCGACGGCACGGCGAAACAACCGCTGCGCTATGTGGCATTCGACATGCCCGGCCTTGCCGGCGTGGACATCAGCCGCTCGCCGTTGCTGGCACGCAAGGCGCTGCTCAAGGACCTGATCGGCCCCACGCCCGGCACGCTGGCCTACAGCGAGCACGTGATCGATCACGGGCCTGAGGTGTTCGCGGCCAGCGGCGATGCCGGGTTCGAAGGCATCATCAGCAAGCGCATCGATGCCGCCTACGTCAACGCGCGATCGCCGGCCTGGATCAAGATCAAGCACGAGAACACCGATGAGTTCCTGATCGTCGGCTACACCGAACCCAAGGGCGCACGCAGCGGGTTTGGTTCGTTGTTGATGGCCACCCCGGACAAGGGCGGCCTGCGCTACGTGGGCCGTGTCGGCACCGGGTTCGACGATGCGCTGCTGCGCACGCTGACCCGGCAGCTCGCCGCCCTGGCCGTGGACGATGCGGCGGTCACCCTGCCCGCGCATGTGCCGTTCCCCGCGCGCAGCGTGCACTGGGTGGCGCCGGTACTGGTGGCCGAGGTTGCCTTCCGCGGCTGGGCCAAGGAAGGCTTGTTGCGCCAGGCCAGTTTCAAGCGCCTGCGCGAGGACAAGGCCGCGAAAGATCTGGGCGGCGCGCGGAAAGCCTCTACCGCCGAAAAAAAACCCCACGCCAGCAAGACCCGGACCAAGGCCAGCGCCGCGGCGGCAACCCGCGGTGCCGATGACGACGCGGGTGACGTCAACATCAGCCACCCCGAGCGCGTGGTGTTCGCCAAGGCGAAAATCACGAAGGGCGAGGTGGCCGACTACTACCGGCAGATGGCACGGTGGATCCTGCCCGAGGTGGCGCGCCGGCCGCTGTCGCTGCTGCGCTGCCCGGATGGGGTGGACAAACCCTGCTTCTTCCAGAAGCACCACGGCACCGGCCTGGGCGAGGCGGTGCAGGCCATCCCGCTGGAACAGAAGAGCGGGCGCGAGGACTACCTCTACATCGAGGATGTGCAGGGCCTGCTGCAGCTGGTGCAGATGAACACGCTGGAGCTGCACCCATGGGGCGCCACGGTGGCCGACCCCGAGCACCCGGACCGGCTGGTGTTCGACCTGGACCCTGGCGAGGGCGTCAGCTGGGCGCAGGTCAAGACCGCCGCACGCGATATCCGCGACCGCTTGCTGGAGACCGGCCTGCAGAGCTTCGTACGCCTGTCCGGCGGCAAGGGCGTGCACGTGGTGGTGCCATTGCAGCCCAAGGCCGACTGGGCGCAGGCCAAGGTGTTCTGCGAGGCCTTCGCGCAGGCCATGGCCGAGCATGCCCCGGACCGCTACGTGGCCACCATGAGCAAGGCCAAGCGCACGGGGGTGATCTTCATCGACTGGTTGCGCAATGCGCGCGGTGCCACCAGCGTGTGTTCCTGGTCGCTGCGCGCGCGGCCCGGTGCCGGCGTGGCGGTGCCGCTGCGCTGGGAAGAGCTGGGCCGGGTAAGCGCACCGGATGCGTTCCCGTTGGCCAAGGCCCTGCAGCGGGCGCAGCGGTTGAAGCAGGACCCGTGGGAGGGCATCGACACGGTGAAGCAGGTCCTGCCCGGGGCCTGATCCACCGCAGCACCGTCGCCCTTCCACCCGCCTTCCGGACACGCGCGCGGAGGCGGCCCTGCCTCGCCGTGCATGACCCTCAACGCGGTCGGCAGCGCGCGCCCAGCCAGATCCCGGCCGCCTGCACCGGTAGCGAGACCAGCAGCACCACCACGAACCAGAACGGGAACTCGCTGCCCAGGTCCCAGGCCGCATAGACCGATGCGGCGGCAATCACCGCCCAGACCACGCCCCCGTGCACGTAGGGCGCCTTCGGTGCATAGCGCGCGGCGAACGCGGTGGCGGCCGCGCCACCGAGGATGGTCCAGGCCAGGTCCCAGCCCAGCCGTGCCTGCCCGCCCTCGCCGAGCCCGATCCACGGCGCGATCCAGCCGGCGGCGCCGCTGACCATGCCGAGCACGAACAGCGCCACCACCACGCACAGCACGGAGAGCACGGCGGTCTTGGCAAGCGACAACGCGGACATGGCGATCCAGGGCACGGGCAGGGCGCCCATTATGGACGCCTGCGCCGGCTCAGGCCTTGCCGGCGGCCCTGAGCCGGGCGAACTCGGCATCGCTGAACAGCCGCGAGCGCACCAGGAAGCGCACGCCCTCGCCGTTCTCCAGCGAGAACATGCCGCCACGCCCGGGCACCACGTCGATGATCAGCTGGGTGTGCTTCCAGTACTCGAACTGCGAGGCACTGATGTAGAACGGCGCGCCGCCGATGTCCCCCAGCCGCACGTCGCGATCGCCGACGATGAAGTCGCCCTGCGCGAAGCACATCGGCGAGGAGCCATCGCAGCAGCCGCCGGACTGGTGGAACAGCAGGTCGCCATGGCGAGCCTGCAGCGTCTCGATCAGTCGCAACGCCGGCAGCGTGGCCATTACCTGGAGCGGGAGGTCGGTCATGATCGGGGTGCCATGGGCGCCGGCCCATGGCCGGCAGGACGGAAGAACCGGCGCTGCCGTCCTGCTGCCGCCGGGAGAGGGGAGCGACGCAGGACGGCAACGCGCAGCCGGTTACGCGCTCATGTCCAGCACCACGCGGCCCTCGATCTTGCCGGCGTGCATGCGCGCGAAGATATCGTTGATGTTCTCCAGCGAATCGCTTGTGACCGTGGCGGCCACCTTGCCCTGCTCGGCGAATACCAGCGATTCCTGCAGGTCCAGCCGGGTGCCGACGATCGAGCCGCGCACGGTGATGCCATTGAGCACCATGCCGAAGATATCCAGCGGGAAGTTGCCCGGCGGCAGGCCGTTCAACGAGACCGTGCCGCCACGGCGGACCATGCCCAGCGCCTGCTCGAAGGCCTTCGGCGAGACGGCCGTGACCAGCGCGCCATGCGCACCGCCGATCTCCTTCTTCAGGAAGGCGGCCGGGTCGGTGTTGCGCGCGTTGACGGTGATCGTCGCGCCGAGTCGCTCGGCCAGCGCAAGCTTGCCATCGTCGATATCCACCGCCGCCACGTTCAACCCCATCGCCTTGGCGTACTGCACGGCCATGTGGCCCAACCCGCCGATCCCGGAGATCACCACCCACTGCCCGGGCCGGGTGTCGGTGACCTTCAGGCCCTTGTACACGGTGACGCCGGCGCACAGGATCGGCGCCACCTCGATGAAGCCCACGTTTTTGGGCAGCAGGCCCACGTAATCGGCGTTGGCCAGGGCGTATTCGGCGAAGCCGCCGTTGACCGAGTAACCGGTGTTCTGCTGGGCTTCGCACAGGGTTTCCCACCCGCCCATGCAGTGCTCGCAGTGGCCGCACGCCGAGTACAGCCACGGGATGCCGACGCGGTCGCCTTCGCGGATATGGCGCACACCGGCACCCACCGCGACCACGTGGCCGACGCCTTCATGGCCGGGGATGAACGGAGGATTGGGTTTGACCGGCCAGTCGCCGTCGACCGCGTGCAGGTCGGTGTGGCACACGCCACACGCTTCGATCTTCACCAGGATGTCGCCCGGGCCGGGACGCGGCACCTCGACCTCCTCGATGCGCAACGGCGTGCCGAACTCGCGGACGACCGCGGCCTTCATGGTCTTGTTCATGCGTGGATCTCCGTGGATTGCCAATGACGGCACTGTGGCGCCGGCCTCATGCCGGCGCCTTGATCGGAATCAACCGGGGGCTCAGAAGAAGCCCAGCTTCTTCGGCGAGTAGCTGACCAGCAGGTTCTTGGTCTGCTGGTAGTGGTCGAGCATCATCTTGTGGTTCTCGCGACCGATGCCCGACTGCTTGTAGCCACCGAAGGCCGCGTGCGCCGGGTAGGCGTGGTAGCAGTTGGTCCAGACCCGCCCGGCCTGGATGCCGCGGCCCATGCGGTACAGGCGCGAGGCATCGCGGCTCCACACGCCGGCACCCAGGCCGTACAGGGTGTCGTTGGCGAGCTCCAGCGCTTCCTCTTCGGTCTTGAACGTGGTCACGGAGACCACCGGCCCGAAGATCTCCTCCTGGAACACGCGCATCCTGTTATGGCCCTTGAACACCGTCGGCTTCACGTAGAAGCCGCCGGCCAGGTCGCCGTCGAGCTTGGCCTGCTCGCCGCCGATCAGCACCTGCGCACCTTCCTGCCGGCCGATGTCGAAGTAGGAGAGGATCTTTTCCAACTGCTCGGAGGAGGCCTGTGCGCCGACCATGGTGGTGGGATCGAGTGGATTGCCCTGTTTGATCGCGGCCACGCGCGCGAGCGCACGCTCCATGAATTTCTCGTAGATCGATTCCTGGATCAGCGCGCGCGAGGGGCAGGTGCACACCTCGCCCTGGTTGAAGGCGAACAGCACGAAGCCTTCAACGGCCTTGTCGAGGAAGTCATCGTCCTCGGCCATCACGTCGGCGAAGAAGATGTTCGGCGACTTGCCGCCCAGTTCGAGCGTCACCGGGATCAGGTTCTGGCTGGCGTACTGCATGATCAGACGGCCGGTGGTGGTCTCGCCGGTGAAGGCGATCTTGGCGATGCGCGGGTTGGAGGCCAGCGGCTTGCCCGCCTCCACGCCAAAGCCGTTGACCACGTTGAGCACGCCCTTGGGCAGCAGGTCGCCGATGACCTCCATCAGCACCAGGATCGAGGCCGGGGTCTGCTCGGCCGGCTTGAGCACCACGCAGTTGCCGGCCGCCAGCGCCGGGGCGAGTTTCCAGGCGGCCATCAGCATCGGGAAGTTCCACGGGATGATCTGCCCCACCACGCCGAGTGGCTCATGGAAGTGGTAGGCGACGGTGTCCTTGTCGATCTCCGACAGGCTGCCTTCCTGTGCGCGCACCGCACCGGCGAAGTAGCGGAAGTGGTCGGCCATCAGCGGCACGTCGGCGTTGAGCGTCTCGCGGATCGGCTTGCCGTTGTCCCAGGTCTCGGCATGCGCGAGCAGCTCGAGGTTCTCTTCGATGCGGTCGGCGATCCGGTTGAGGATGTTGGCGCGCTCGGTGGTCGAGGTCTGGCCCCAGGCGGCCCTGGCGGCGTGCGCGGCGTCGAGGGCGGCCTCGATGTCCTCGGCATTGGAGCGCGCCACCTCGGTGAACACCTTGCCGGTCACCGGGGTGGTGTTCTCGAAGTACTGGCCGCTGCGCGGGGCCACCCACTCCCCGCCGATGTAGTTGCCGTAGCGCGGCTTGAAGATGGACTGGGGATCGGTGGCGTGCGGCTTGGCGGACGTGACAGCGTTCATCGGGGTGTCTCCGGCAGAGGTGGAAAGGCCCATCGGGGTCCCTTCCCTGCCGCAAGGACGATGCCAGCTTTGCCCTGCTGCACTGCGGCACCCGCTCATGCGGTGCGGTGCCGCACTCGACCCATCGAATCTGTGGCAGTGCAGCACGGCAGGTCATTGCGCGGTAACGCCGGCTGTGCTGTTTATCGGAACAGGTCCCGCTACAACTGTCGCAGAGTGCGACACTGGAGAATCAGGTGTCCCAGCTTCCGCTCCAGCACCGCGTCGGCAATGCGCGCCGCTCGTTCTTCGAGCGCGGCGCGGCGCCGGTCGGCATCGTCCCCGATACCATCCTGCAGTCGTGGCAACGCTGCCTGCGTGGCGGCTTGTCGGTGGATGCGCAGCCGGAGGTGGAGCCGCTGCCGGATGCGCGCCTGCGCGAACTGCGCGAGCGCCAGCAGAAGCTGTGGCGCCTGGCACGCCCGGAGCTGGACGGCCTGGCGGCCGATATCGCCGCGGCCGGCAGCATCGTGCTGCTCACCGACGAGGATGGCTGGATCCTCGACGCAGAAGGCAATCCTGGCTTCCTGGACAAAGCCGGGCGCGTGGCGCTGATGCCGGGCGTGCGCTGGGATGAGACCACGGTGGGCACCAACGCGATCGGCACCGCGATCGTCGAAGGCCGCTCGGTGGAAGTGCGCGGCGGCGAACACTACTTCGCCCCGCACGGCATCCTGACCTGCTCGGCCACGCCGATCTTCGACCCCTACGGCCAGCGCGTGGGCGTGCTGGACATCTCCGGGGACGCGCGCCTGCAGCACCTGCATGCCCGGGTCCTGGCGCGGCAGGCCGTGGCGCACATCGAGCACCGCTACTTCGACAGCGGGCTGGCCGATTGCCAGCTGCTGCGCCTTCACCATGATGCGGCCCTGTTGGGCACCGCCCGCGAAGGCATCCTCGGCTTCCGCAGCGGGCGGCTGGTGGCGGCCAACCGCGCCGGGCTGGCGCTGTTCGGGCTGGAGCATGCCGACATCGGCCACGCACCGTATGCGGCGCTGTTCGATGGGCCGCTGGCGCGGTTGCACGACGATGGCGCGTTGATCGACCGCCAGGGCCGCGCGCTGTACGGTCACCTGGACGATCGCAGCCACGCGCCGTCGCGGGTACCTGCCCCCGGGCGTGCGCCCGCCGCCTTGCCGGTGCCGCCGCGCCGTGTCGCCCCGGTGGATGCCACGCCTTTGTTCGATGCCGACCAGCAGCGCGTGCTGGAACGGGCCTGCCGCGTGCTGGATGCGCAGCTACCGGTACTGCTGCAGGGCGAGACCGGGACCGGCAAGGACGTCGTCGCGCGTGAACTGCACCGGCGCAGCATGCGTGCCGGCAAGCCGTTCGTGGCGGTCAACTGCGCGGCGCTGCCCGAGGGCCTGATCGAAGCCGAGTTGTTCGGCTACGAAGAGGGCGCGTTCACCGGTGCGCGCCGGCAAGGCAGCCCGGGCCTGCTGCGCCAGGCGCAGGGCGGGGTGTTGTTCCTGGATGAAATCGGCGACATGCCGCTGGCCCTGCAGCCGCGCCTGTTGCGGGTCCTGCAGGAACGCACGCTGTCGCCGCTGGGCGGTGGAAAGCCGGTCCAACTGGATTTCGCGCTGATCTGCGCCACCCACCGCGACCTGGACCAGGCCATGCAGGCCGGCGGGTTCCGCAGCGACCTGTACTACCGCATCGCCGACCACACCGTCACCTTGCCGCCGTTGCGCGAGCATGCCGACCGCCCCGCCCTGGTGGCCGGGCTGTGGGCACGCCTGGGCCAGGGCCGCGTGCTGGAGCCCGCGGCGCAGGCGGCGCTGGCCGCGCATGCCTGGCCAGGCAACGTACGCCAACTGTGCGCGTGCCTGCGCACGCTGGTGGCGTTGAGCGAACCCGGTGAGGCCATCGGCCTGGACGCACTGCCGGCCCAGGTCCGCATGCCCGCGCCAGCGGTGGCGCCGGCGCGTGGCGCTGACGCAGGACTGCAGGCGATGACCCTGGCGGCGATGCGCGACGCGCTGGCCGCCAGTGAGGGCAATGTGGCGCAGGCGGCGCGGGCGCTGGGCATCAGCCGCAGCACCCTGTACCGCCGCCTCGGCGAGGCCGCCCACCGGCGCTGAGCCGGCGCTCCGCCTCAGCCGACCAGGGCGGCCGAATCGCGCGCCAGCTGTTCGATCCCGGCCCAGTCGCGGGCCTGCAGCAGCGCCCGCGTGGTCAGCCAGGAACCGCCCACGCACAGCACGTTGGGCAGGTGCAGGAAATCGCGCGCGGTCTGCGCGCTGATCCCGCCGGTGGGGCAGAACCTCACGTCGCCGAACGGCCCGTTCCAGGCCGAGAGCATCGCGGCACCACCGGCCTGCACGGCCGGGAAGAACTTGAAGGTATCCAGGCCCTGTTCCAGTCCGAGCATCAGTTCGGAGGACGTGGCGACGCCGGGCAGGAACGGCAGGTCGCTATCGCGCGCGGCGGCATACAGCCGCGGGGTCGCGCCCGGGGCCACCGCGAAGCGGCCACCGGCCTGTTTCACCTGTTCCATCTGCGCGGCACTGAGCACGGTGCCGGCGCCGACCACCGCGTCGGGCACGGCGTCCACCATCGCCTTGATCGCCTCCATCGCCACCGGCGTACGCAGGGTCACCTCGATCACCGGCAGCCCGCCGTTGAACAGCGCGCGCGCTACCTCGACGGCATCGTCGACGCTTTCCGGGGTGAACACCGGAATCACCGGGGCCAGTTTCAGGACTGCGCGTACGCGCGGATCAGCGCCGGACATCGAATCGCTCCTCGCCCGTGAGGGCCATGATGTCAGCCTCGCTGACAGGGTTGAAGTCGCCGGGAATGGAGTGCTTCAGGCAGCCCGCGGCCAGGCCGAAGCGCACGATCGCGTCCGGCGCGAAGCCGCGCATCATGCCATGCAGGATGCCGGCGGCGAAGGCATCGCCACCGCCGATGCGGTCGACGATACCGATCATCTCGCGCGTGGGTGCCACCGCACGGGTACCGTCGCGCCCGAGCAGCATCGCCCCGAGCGCATGGTTGTCCACGCTGTGCGGCGTACGCTGGGTGCAGGCCATCCACTGCAGCCGCGGGAAGGCGGCGAACGCCTGCGCCGCCGCCGCATCGACACGCTCGGCGAGCTGCGCCTGCGGGAAGTCCCCGCCGAGGACCACGCCGATGTCGCGGTAGTCGGCGAAGGCCACGTCGGCACAGGCGAACAGGTCGCGCAGGATGCCGGCCGCGTCGCCCTGCCAGCGCGCCCACAGCGATGGGCGGAAGTTGCCGTCGAAGGACACCTTCACCCCGCGCGCGCAGGCCGCGCGCGCCGCGGCGAGCGTGGCCTCGGCCATCGCCGGGTTGAGCGCCGGGCTGACCCCGGACAGGTGCAGCCAGTCGGCGCCGACCAGCAGCGCGTCCCAGTCGTAGTCGGCGGCGCTGCCGCTGGCGAACGCCGAGTCGGCACGGTCGTAGACCACTTCGCTGGCGCGCTGCACCGCGCCGGTGGTGAGGAAGTACAGGCCCATGCGCCCCGGCCGCACCCGCACGTGGCCGGTGTCCACGCCGTGCCGGCGCAGTTCGCCGGCGACGAAGCTGCCCAGCGGGTTGTCCGGCAGCGTGCTGACCATCGCCACCGCGTGCCCCAGGTGCGCCAGCGAGACGCCGACATTGGCCTCCGCACCGCCGGCGTGCACCGCCAGCTGCGCGCTCTGCAGCAGCAGCTCACGGCCGGGCGCGCTCATGCGCAGCAACAATTCTCCAAAACAGACGACACGACTCATGGTGGTGGATCCTTGTGAAGGCCAGGGCCGGTGGAAAGCCGCCCAAGCGGAATGGCTAGCGGTGTCATTCTAGCCTTGCGGCGCCAGCCTTCCACCGGGCGGAATGTCGAAAGCATTGTCCCGCAAGCCTCCAGGGGACATTCAAAATCTGTTGCGCTGCAAGATGCTCCTTCTGGAGCGGGCTGTTAACGTCCGCCCTGACCAGCGGTGTCATTGCACTGACATGTCGCCGGATAGCTGTTTCATGTAGCACCTTGGGAGAGGGAAAACATGCAATCTCGAAACATCCAGAAAAAGACACCGGTTACCTTGCTTGCCCTGTCGATCGGCCTGGCGCTGAGTGGTACCGCGCTGGCCCAGGAAACGCCCACCGACCTGGACACGGTCACGGTCACCGGCTACCGCGCCAGCGTCGAGAAGGCGCTGGACATCAAGCGCGGCGAAGCCGGCGTGGTCGATGCGATTGTCGCCGAAGACATCGGCAAGTTCCCGGACCTGAACCTGGCCGAATCGCTGCAGCGCATCCCCGGCGTGGTCATCACCCGCGAAGCCGGCGAAGGCCGCAACATCTCCGTGCGTGGCCTGGGCCCGGACTTCACCCGCGTGCGCATCAACGGCATGGAAGCGCTGACCACCGTCGGCGCCGGCGACCAGAGCGGCGGTACCAACCGCGGCCGCGGCTTCGACTTCAACGTGTTCGCCTCGGACCTGTTCTCGCAGCTGCTGGTGCGCAAGACCGCCTCGGCCGATGTCGAGGAAGGCTCGCTGGGCGCCACCGTGGACCTGCGCACCGCGCGCCCGTTCGATTACGACGGCTTCACGTTCGCCGCCAGCGGCCAGGCCAGCTACAACGCCATGGCCGAAAAGGCCGACCCGCGCGTGGCCGCACTGATCTCCAACACCTTCGCCGATGGCACCTTCGGCGCGCTGCTGTCGGTGGCCTACTCCGAGCGCCAGGCGCTGGAGGAAGGCTCCAACACCGGCCGCTGGGCCAACGGCCCGAGCAACAACAACTTCAACGCCGCCTCGCCGTTCGCCGCCGCGCGCAGTGCCAACGTCTACCATCCGCGCTTCCCGCGCTACGTGCAGATGGAACACGAGCAGAAGCGCCTGGGCGTCACCGGCACCCTGCAGTGGAAGCCGACCGAATCGACCGAAATCTCGCTGGACACGCTGTACTCCAAGATCGACGCCAAGCGCGACGAGCACTACATCGAGGCGATTTCCTTCAGCCGCGGCACCAGCACCACCCCGCGCTTGGTCGGCAAGCCGGCGATGATCGTCAAGAACGGCGCGATCGAGAACAACGCCCTGGTCTACGGTGAGTTCGACAACGTCGACATCCGCACCGAAAACCGCCATGACGAGTGGAGCACCGAATTCAAGCAGATCGCACTGAACGGCCAGCACCGTTTCGGCGATGACTTCACCTTGTCCGGCAAGGTCGGCATCTCGCGCTCCAAGCACGAGAACCCGATCCAGACCACGATCATCATGGACAAGTACGACGTCGACAATTACAGCTACGACTACCGGGGCAACAGCCGGTTCCCGACGCTGAACTACGGCATCGACCCGACCAATCCGGCGGGCTGGGAACTGGCCGAAATCCGCCTGCGCCCGCAGTACGTGGACAATGACTTCGATACCGGCCAGATCGACTTCAACTGGAACATCAGCCCCGGCTTCCGCCTGAAGGGCGGCATCCTGGCCAAGAACTACACCTTCAAGACGGTCGAGCTGCGCCGCGCCAGCGAGCTGGCCGTGCCCAACTTCCCCAACGGCAGCAAGATCGTGCCGGTGGACATGACCCAGCAGGAAGGCCTGAAGGGCATCACCGGCAGCCCCAACAACTGGGTAGTGCCCAACCTCGACGCGATCGCCGACCAGTTCGACATCTACAGCAACAGCGGCATCTTCGCCGTCGCCCCGCGCGCCAACAACGTGCGCAGCGTGGACGAAGAGGATCGTGGCGGCTACCTGATGGGCGAGTTCTCCACCGAGCTGGGCAGCATCCCGTTCTCGGGCAACGTCGGCGTGCGCTATGTGCGCACGAAGCAGACCGCCACCGGCCTGTCCACGCTGACCACCACCACGGTGTCCACCACCGCCGAGCGCACCTACGACGACACCCTGCCCTCGTTCAACCTGGTGGCGGAAATCACCCCGGACTTCCTGATCCGCCTCGGCGCGGCCAAGGTGATGAGCCGTCCGGGCCTGGGCAACCTGACCCCCGGTTCCACCGTGGCCGTGGCCGGCGCGGCGCGCACCATCGCCACCGGCAACCCGGACCTGGACCCGATCCGCGCGACCAACGTGGACCTCGGCTTCGAGTGGTACTTCGCCGAAGGCGCGATGGCCGGTGTCGGTCTGTTCTACAAGGACATCGAGACCTTCATCCAGACCACCCGCGAAACCCACCCGTACAGCTTCAGCGGCCTGCCCGACGCGCTGCTGATCGGCACCGGCGCCAGCCCGGACAGCGACTTCACCTACACCAAGCCGGTGAACACGCCGGGCGGCGAGCTCAAGGGCGTGGAAGTCAACTACACCCAGCCGTTCACCTTCCTGCCGGGCAAGTGGTCCAACCTGGGCGTGCAGTTGAACTACACCTGGGTCGATTCGCAGATCCAGTACATCAACTCCAGCGGCCAGCCGGTGCTGAAGGCCGATCTCACCGGCCTGTCGCGCAACTCGTGGAACGCCACGCTGTTCTACGAGGGCAAGGTGTTCTCCGGCCGCGTCTCGGCGACCAACCGCGACGACTACCTGACCCAGGTGACGGGTACGGAAGCCGGCTTCAACCTCGACGGCTACCACGGCATGACCGGCACCACCTTCATCGACGCCTCGATCCGCTACGCGATCAACGAGAAGCTGGAGCTGAGCCTGGAAGGCATGAACCTGACCAACGAAGCCAGCGACGAGTGGGTCTACTCGCCGTCCACCGGCCAGCTACCGCTGCAGTACACCGAGACGGGGCGTCAATTCATGCTCGGCGTGCGTTACAAGTTCTGATCCACGCCAGACGGCGGCGGCGTGAGCGATCGCGCCGCCGCTGTTGCGTCGCAAGATGTTGGGGAACGTCGGCTTTGCTAGCGTGCGTTGCGTGCAGGACACGCGGCGGGGAGGCTGCGCGCCCGCACGCAGCGCATTGGCACTGCCGTCGATCCAGCTCCCCGCGCCACCGCCGTAACGTTGAGCTGTCGAAAGGAACCTGCCATGCCGCTGCACGCTGTCCGTTCGCTCCGTCGCACCCGTCTTTCGGCCAGCCTGCTGTGGATGCTGCTGGGAGGCAGCGCCGGGGCCTGGGCACAGCCGGCACCGCAGCTGCTGTTCCACGTCTCGGCCGACAACGGCTTCACCGCCGACACCGCGCAGGGCGATGCGGTCCCCAATTTCCTGGACAAGGTAAAACGCGTGCCCGATGGCGCGCGCGGATCGGCGATCCAGTGGGAAGACGACGGCGTGCTCGCGTGGAACGCGCCCGGCAACATCCAGGCCCAGCGTGGCACGCTCGGCTTCTTCTGGCGCCCGCGCTATGCGGTGGGTGAAGCGCCGTTCGTGATCTTCCGGGTCGGCTACGCCGACCACAGCAGCTGGGACATGGCCTGGCTGCGCATCGACTGGAACGGCCACGGCTTCGACGCGTTCGTCACCGACGCCAACCTCGCGCGCACGCGGGTTTCCTTCGCGCTCGACCATGCCCCCTCGCCGCAGCAGTGGCAGCACATCGCCTTCGGTTGGGACGAGGACCACGGCGTACGCCTGTACGTCGACGGCAAGGAAGTGGCACGCCAGGACACCACTGCCGATTACGACGCCGCGCTCGACCAGTTGGGCCTGGCCGGGCGGGTGATGGCGCCCTACCAGGTGCAGAGCCGCTACAACTTCCTGCGTGGCAGCGACCTGGACGAGATCCGCGTCTACGATCGCCTGCTCGACCCGGCCGGCATGGCTGCGCTGGCACGCAATACGGCACCGATCACGGCCGTGGCCGCGCCCGATCCGATGCGTGCCTGGCGCCATCGCTTCGGCTGGGACAGCGCGGCGCCACCGGCGCTGACCGCACCGACCACGCGCATCCGGAAGGTCGAGTTCGCCGATACCAAGGACCACAAGCAGTGGATGTGGAAGGCCACCGACGGCATCGCCGAGACCACCTGGCCCGGCGTCTACAACCGCTCGCGACTGCCCGGCCGCAACGACTATTTCCAGCTGCCGGACTGGAACACCTACGTCGACGGCGGGAAGCAGCTCGACCTGACCCTGCCGGCGGGCGAGACAGTCAACCGCATCGAAGTGCGCGGCGCTGCGTTCGGCTCGCTCAGCCACAGCGACGACGGCCAACCGCCGACGCCGCTGCTGCAGCGCCGCCAGGGCGTGGTGCGCAGCGTCGATGACATCCCCGCGCAGACCGGCGGCGTACTGCATTTCCGCAATACCGAACAGGAAACCCCGATCCAGGAAATCTGGGCCTACGACGTCGGTGCGGCGGCCGAGCCCGCCGGCACGGTCAAGCAGCGCTATGTCATCGACAGCCAGGCCCTGCCCGACTACCTCAACATCGCCAGCCTGCGGCAGTACATCGACGGGCGCTTCCCGGTGGCCGAACGCAGCACGGTGATGGCCCTGCCCAAGGGCGCCGGTTCGCGCCGCCGCAGCGCAGATACGCTGCCCGCGCAGCCGCTGCCGATCGTGCACGTGCTGATTCCCTCGGGCGTGGGCGACGCGCCGGCTGCCCAGCCGCTGATCCGCAGCTGGGCCTACAGCTGGGAGAACATGCACGACGGGCTGGATGGCGTGGCCATCGACCTGCCCGCCTTGGATCTGCCGGCGACCAACAACGGCCTGATCCCGCTCAACATCCGCATCAAGGACCCGATCTGGCCGGCGCGCGACATGATCGATGTGTCGGTATCGGTCAAGCCGGGCGAAAGGCGCACGCTGTGGCTGGACCTGCGCGACCGCATCCTCACCGCCGACAGCCTGTGGGTGTCCATCGCCTCGGCCGCGCCGGGCTTCAATGCCACCTCGCTGGACGGTGCGGAGATCCGCATGGTCTACAAGGATCGCGAAGCGGCAAAACAGGAACACGTGGCCGACCGCTTCAACCAGGCGCGCGACAACTGGGGCTTCCTGGTCGAAGAGCACACCACGTCCAAGCGCCAGCGCCTGTATGCACGCGTCTACGCCGACCTGACCGATCTGCTGCGGGTCGACCCGGACCACGCACTCGGCCGCCTTTACTGGAACTACATCAGCTACAACAGCCAGGGCAAACCGCCGTTCACCGCGCCGGTAGCACCCAAGGGCGTGCCGCAGTGGGCGTTCGCCCAGACCGAGGACCTGAAGTACGTGCGCCGCTTCGTGGACTGGTGGATCGACAACCGCCAGATCGCCTACGGCGATTTCGGTGGCGGCATCTCCGATGATTCCGACCTCACCCAGCAATGGCCCGGGTTGGCGTTGATGGGCGTGCAGCCGGACCGGCTCAATGCCTCGCTCACCGCGCTGTCCGATGCGGTGTACCGCAATGGCATGTTCAGCAACGGCCTGAGCAGCATCGAGACCGACGAACTGCATGCCTACGAGGAAGGCATCAACACCAACAGCGCCATGCTCTACCTCAACTGGGGCGACCCGCTCACCGTCGAGCGGCTGATGGAGACGGTGAAGGCGTTCGACGAACGCATCATCCTGCCCAACCCGCAGGGCCACCTGCTGTTCTCCAGCAACTGGTACGGCGGCAACAAGGTCTACCGCGAACCCAACTGGCAGTGGCAGAAGCCGTACTCGTTCCCCGCGCTGCATCCGGCGTTCCTGGTCGGCCAGTACAACGCCGATGCCACCAGCCGCAAACTCGTCACCGGGCTGGCCGACAGCTACCTGGCCCACGCCTACACCGACGACAAAGGCCGTTGGACCCTGCCCAACGAGATCAGCTGGGCCACCGGCAAGACCCGTGGCGGCGAGCTCAACAACGGTTCCGGCGGTGGCGATGTCATGCATACCTTCTGGGCCGCGTGGCGCTGGAGCGGCGACGCCAGGTACCTCAAGGCGCTGGACTACCGCGTCGAACGCGGCGGCCCCGGCGCGCTGGCCAACCTGGGCGAGAACTACGTGGAAGTACTGGGCCGTGGCGCGGAATGGAACCCACGCCTGATCGCCGATGCCGACGCCGGCAACACCGGCTTCTCCAGCCTGATGGCGTGGCAGGCCAGTGGCGACAAGAAATACCTCGAAGCCCTGCACGCCGACGGCATCCAGGCCAAGGCGCAGCGCGAGTACATGAATACCGAAGGCCACTGGTGGTCCGACCGGGTCGAAGCGCCGAGCGAGTTCCTGCAGCGCGCGCGGCTCGGCGGTATCGCGCTCAAGCGCAACCAGAGTTGGCCGGGGCACACCGTGAGCTGGCGCTTCGCCCAGCCCGATGCCGCCGAGCAGGTGGCGCTGCTGGTGCACGCGCCGTCGCCGGCGCGCTTCAAGGTGATCGCCTACAACCTCGGCAAGCGTGCGGTGGATGCGGACATGACCGCCTGGAACGTCACGGCGGGGCAGTGGCGGATGACCAGCGGCGTGGATCGCGATGGCGATGACCGCATCGACGGCAAGGCCAGCGTGCGTGAGCTGGCGCTCGAACGCAGCGCGTCCACCACGTTGCGGTTCGTGCCGGGGCAGGCACAGGTGTTCGAGTTCGAACTGGTGCAGGCCGGGCAGCCGGTCGAGCAGCGCCCGGACCTGGGCATCGGCCGCGGCGATGTACGCGTGGACGCCGGCCAGGTGCAGGTAACCGTGCACAGCCTGGGGCATGTGGGCACTGGCGCAGGCGTGGCGCTGCTGGAGGACGGCAACGGCCGCGAACTCGCGCGTGCCGACGTGCCGGCGATGGCCGCGCCCAGCGACCTGTTGCCGAAGACCCATACGCTGAGCCTGCCGTTGCCGTCGGGAAAGCACCGCGGCCTGCGCGTGCGGGTGATGCTGGCCGACGGGGGGGCCGAAGTGACCCAGCGCAACAATGTGGTCGTGCTGGACTGACGCGCGTAGCGGCGCAGCGCAACAACGCAGCAATGCGGCGTACGGTGGGGCTCAGCCCGTTCCCGTGCCGCCGGAGGATACCGGCGGTCGATCGGGGTGCGACCCTGCCGCGCCCAATCCCCGTTACAGCGTGACCGTGCCTGCAATGCAGGTCACGCAGGCCCCGCCGATCCACAGCGCATCGCCCACCCGTTCCACCTGCAACCGCCCGGCACGCCCCAGCACGGTGCCCTGGCTGATCACATAGCGGTCCGGCACCTGCCCTTCCTCGAGCAACCAGCGCGCGATACCCGCATTGAGGCTGCCGGTGGCCGGATCCTCCGGCGCGCCGTCGCCAGCGATGAAGGCGCGGCTCTCGAACTGTGCCGCGTCGCCGTCGCCTGGCTGCCACGGCCCGAACACCCCGACCTTCAGTCCGTCCAGCTGCGTGTAGTCCGGCTGCAGCGCCAGCACCGTGGCGCGGTCACGCAGGCGCAGTGCCAGCCAACCGGTGCCGTTGTCCACCCATCGCGCGTCCACCACGTCCTCCACACGCACGCCGAGACCGGCGCGCACGCGCTCGCGCAACGCCGGGTCCAGCGCCCCGCCGCGCAGCAGTGGCGGCGCCAGGAACGCCAGCCCGGCCTCGCCGTGGCGGATACGCACCAGGCCGATCCCGCACTCCTGCACGATCTCCTGCCCCTTCGGCACCCCGCCCTGCGCCAGCCACGCATGGCAGCTGCCCAGGGTCGGGTGGCCGGCAAACGGCAGTTCCTCCAGCGTGGTGAAGATGCGCACCCGGTAGTCCGCGCGCGGATCGGTGGGCGGCAACACGAAGGTGGTCTCGCTCAGGTTGGTCCAGCGCGCGAACGCCGCCATGCGCGACTCGTCGATACCGGCGGCATCGAGCACGACCGCGAGGGGATTGCCCAGCAGCGGATCGGCGCTGAACACGTTGACCTGTTGGAACGGATGAATGGACATCGGAAACTCCGGAAGCATCACGGGATTATCCACGCCCGCGCCAACGCCAACGCCACGCCACGCCGGGTAGAGCCGAGCCACGCTCGGCTGCTCCTGGCAGAAGACAACCGGTCGAAACGCAGAGAGGGCATGACCCACGCCGCATTGCGCTGCTGCCGAGCATGGCCCGGCACTACCGGATCACGCCGCGTCGGTTTCCATCACCTGCACGCGGCGCGCGTACCCGTCGCCGCCATCGGGCTCGAACACCGCGCTGCGGGTTATTTCGCCAAGCACCGCGGGATGACCCACGCCCACGCCCACACCCACGCCACCCCCGGTAGAGCCGAGCCACGCTCGGCTGCCCTTGGCAGAAGACAACCGGCCCGCACGTGGAGAGCGGCGCATGACCCACGCCGCATTGCGCTGCTGCCGAGCATGGCTCGGCACTACCGGGTCATGCCGCGTCGGTGTCCATCACCTGCACGCGGCGCGCGTACCAGTCGCCCCCGTCGGGCTCGAACACCGCGCTGCGGGTCATTTCGCCCTGGTAGACGTGGACCGAGATCGCCAGGTCGTCCGCGCTGGTATTGCGGATGGTGTGGTACTCGTGCGGCGGGATCAGGCTGCCGGCGCTGCCGCAGTCGCCGAGGATCGCCGGTTGTGCGCGGAAGCGGAAGCGCTCGCCGTCGCGTTCCAGCAGCTGGTACTGGGTGATTTCCAGTTGGCCCAGCCACACCCCTTCCACGCACCACAGGCCGCTGTGGTCGTGCAGTGGCGTGCCCTGCCCCGGCCCCCAGCTCATCGCCACGATGCTGTAGCCGTGCGCCGCGCTGCGGTACAGCTCGCGGCGCGCGTAGTGGTCCTCGATCGGGTGGTGTACGCAGGCCGGCAACTGGATGCGGCTGTCGGCGATCGCCTCCCGCAGCGCATGGCGCAGCGTCGCGGCGATCTGGTGGGCATCATCGTGTTGGACCGCGTGATCGACGGCGGCGATCAATCGATCACGTCCATGAAACGGGGGAAACGGGTCGCGGAAATCTTGCATGCCCCCAGTCTAGGCGATTGCGGTGAACGCGGTGTTTGACGGGAATCACGACAGATCGGGTCAAATCAAGCGCAGCGCCGATCAAAGTCGACGAAAAAGTCCCAAACGTCTATCAAACGACGCGCGTGCCATGACGTATTCACCCCCTGCGCCTCACCCGAACGTACCGCGCTGGATGAAAGGCGCCTGCCGGTACAGTTCGCGCTCGCCACCGCGGGGATCGTTGGCCTGGCGCGGAACCCGGTCGAACAGCATCGTCTCGCGGCGCTCCAGCGAATACCTGTCCCAGCGCGGCAGGCCCGCATGGTGGGGATCGCCGTGCCGCGCGAACGCGATCAACGCCTCGCTCATCGACGCGGCCACCTGCCGGGCGTCATCGCCCCCGCCCGTGCGCGATCCCGGTTGGCCGGTGGTGTCGAACACCAGCGGGATATCCAGCGTGTGGAACGCCCCGAATCGGCCGCCGTCCAGCGGTGAGCCCCAATCCAGCTGGTACGCCCAGGTCGGTGCGCCCTGGCGTGCGCGCGCCTCCAGCTCCTCGACCGCGCCGCGCCAGGAGCGCCCGGCGGTCGTAGCGGCGAAGAACACCTCCGACGGCGTGTAGTGCGGGTACAGGCGCCGGTATTCGGCGATCACGGTCGACGGCAGCAGGTCGGTGTACTGCTCCTTCTCCAGCTTGGCCGGCAGGGTTTCCCAGGTCAGGGCGAAGTTGGCCGGGTCGTTGCCGAGGAAGGCGCGGGTTTCATCGTGGGTGTTGCCGATCACCATCGGGATGCCCGCCGACTGCGCGGCTGCCTCCGGCCAGAACGGATGCACCGGCAGCACTGCGCCATCCAGCACCGGGCCGAGATACAGGCCGGTGTCTTCCACCCGCGACGGATCGCGCGCGCGGGTGGCCGCCAGCAGCGCCTCGGTCGAGAGCGCACGCAGCGCGGCCACATCATTCGCACCCACTGCCTGCATCGCGATCCGTGCGCGTTGGCTGGCCGCACGCGGCCCGGCCGCGGTCACCTGCTGGCCGCTCATGGTCCAAGCGCGCTGGAACAGCCCGCGCGCGGCCGGCATCGCCATCAGCGTGGCGATCTTGGCACCGCCGCCGGACTGGCCGAACACGGTGACGTTGCCGGCATCGCCGCCGAACTCCTGCGCGTGCTGGCGCACCCACTGCAGCGCCTGCACCAGATCGAGCTGGCCGACGTTGCCCGAGCCGGCCAGGGCCGGGTCGCCGAAGGCGCCCAAGTACAGATAGCCGAACACGTTGAGGCGGTGGTTGACCGTCACCACCACCACGTCGCCGCGGCGGCACAGCGCGCTGCCGTCGTACAGCGGATCGCTGCCCGAGCCGTTGTTGTAGGCACCGCCGTGGATATAGAACAGGATCGGCCGCTTGCCGCCGTCGCGCAGCGCCGGCGTCCACACGTTGAGGTACAGGCAGTCTTCGCTGCCCGGGCCATCGCTGCCACCCTGCGGGGCGGACGACCCGTACGCGCTGGCATCGCGCACGCCGCGCCACGGCAGCTCCTGCAGCGCCGGCAGGAAGCGCCGCGCGCGCGTGTCGGCCCCGTAGGGAACACCGCGGAACACGTTCACCCCGTGCTCGGCCTGGCCGCGCAGGCGTCCGCTGCGCACCGTCGCCAGCGGCGCGGCGGCCTGGCGCGGACCGGGCACGGCAGGGGCGGCGGTCGACAGCAGCGGCACGCTGCCAGCGGCGAGCATCGCTGCGTAACGCGCGCTGTCGCGCAGGAAGCGGCGGCGCTGCAGATCGGCGGGCGAATCGATCATGGGCGGGCCTCCGCGACCGGTGCGTACCGTGCCTGCATCCACTGCAGGGCCAGCGTGGGCCACTGCGCGGTGGTGAGTCCGGGTTGGATGCGCACGCCGAAGCCATGCCCGCCCTGCGGGAACAGGTGCATCTCGCTGGCAACACCGGCCCGGGTGAGCGCCTGGTAATAGACCAGGCTGTTGTGCACCGACACCACCTTGTCGTCCTGCGCATGTACCAGGAAGGTGGGCGGCATGTCGGCGCGCACGTGGTCCTGCATCGAGAACTGCGCCACCAAGGCCGCATCCGGATGCTCGCCGAGCAGTCGAGCGCGCGAGCCGCTGTGTGCATGCGGCCCCATGTCGATCACCGGGTACAGCAGCAGGGCCACGTCCGGCCGCGCGCTCTGGCGGTCGACCGCATCGCGCGCCGGGTACGCCGGCAGGTCGAAGCCGGTGCTCAAGCGTGCGGCGACATGGCCGCCGGCGGAGAAGCCGATCACCCCGATGCGGCCTGGATCCAGCTGCCAGCGTTTCGCGCCGTCGCGGATCAGCCGCAGTGCGCGCTGCGCATCGGCGAGCGCGGCCTGGCGATCGCTGCGCCCGGCCGGCAGCCGATACCGCAGCACGAACAGGGTTACCCCGCCGCGCTCGACGAAGGCCGGCACCAGCGCAGTGCCTTCCTTGTCCAGCACGATGCGCTGGTAGCCGCCGCCGGGAATCACCAGCAGGGCGCTGCCGTTGGGGTGCTTGGGCCGGTAGGCGACCAGATAGGGCGCATCCACATCGTCGATGTAGCGGTCCGGCAATGTCGGGTCATCGCTGCGCTCGATGACGTGCGGCGTGCGCGGCGCCCCGGATTCGCCCGGCACCTGCCCGGCCGGCCACAGCGCGATGCGGTCGGCGCTGCCGACGGCGGGTTCGGTGGCCGGCACGCTGCGTTCGGCGGCACGCAGGGGCGACGGAGCGCCTGCCAGCAACAGGCAGGCCAGCAAGGGCAGCAGAACGGCGCGGAACATAGCGGCAGGTGTCCTCGTGATCAGGGGCATCGGGTCCATGGTGCCCCGGCCGCAGCGTTCTGACGCGCTGCACATTGCCAATGACACCGGTTTACCATATACAGCACATCCAGACGCTGTCGATGGGCAGTGCACCATTCACCGGGAGACCCGCTTGAGCAACGATCACGGCACACACGACCTGCCAGACCAGGGGTTGGGCGAGATCGCCCGCGCCTTCGTCGGCGCCCGCCAGCAGGGCCGCGCAGTGCCCGATTTCCCCGGCCAGATCCCGCCGGACCTGGTCACCGCCTACCGCGTGCAGGACCAGGCCATCGATCTGTGGGACGACACGGTGGTCGGCTGGAAGGTCGGCTACATCGCGGCCGAGCGCCGTGACAGCTCGGGCGACGACCGCCTGCTGGGCCCGATCTTCTCCCGCCGGCTCTGGAATGCCACCGGTGGAACAGTGGACATTCCGGTGTTCGTCGGCGGCTTCGGCGCGGTCGAGGCCGAGTTCGTGATCCAGCTGCTGGAAGACGCGCCGGCCGACAAGCTGCACTGGACCGCCGAGGAAGCCGAAGCCCTGCCGGCCAAGCTGTTCTACGGCGTGGAAGTGGCCAGCAGCCCGCTGGCCACCATCAACCAGCTCGGCCCGCGCGTGGTGGTGTCCGACTTCGGCAACAACAACGGCCTGGTGCTGGGCGGGGAAATCCCCGACTGGACCGCCATGGACGACGCCGACCTGCGCGCGGAAACCCGCATCGAGGGCGAGGTGGTCGGCACCGGCGGTGCCACCCTGCTGCCCGGTGGGCTGCGTACCGCCTACGCCTTCGCGTTGGCGCGTTCGGCGCAGCGTGGGCGGCCGCTCAAGGCCGGCGACCTGATCGCCAGCGGCAACGCCACCGGCATCCACGACATCGCCGTTGGGCAACAGGCATTGATCCGTTTCGCCGGCTACGGCGACATTACCTGCAGGGCCATCGCTGCCGGGTAAACCGCGCAGCCATGGACAGTCCGCTTGGGAGGGCGCAGATGTTCACTCGCAGAAATTTCCTTGCCACCGGTCTGGGCGCGCTGAGCGTGCCCGTGCTGTCGGCGTGTTCGCGCAGCACCGGCAGCGACGTGCCGGGCGCGCACCTGCTGACCGCCACCGACGTGCACGTGGCCGACTACCCCACCGTGACCGCGGTGAAGTGGATCGGCCAGCAGCTCGAACAGAAGACCGGGGGGCGCCTGAAGCTGCGCCAGTACCACTCCGGCCAGCTCGGTCGCGAATCCGAGGCGATCGACATGGCCCGCTTCGGCGCCATCGACATCACCCGGGTGTACTCCGGCGCGCTCAACAACGCGTTCCCGCTGACCCAGGCCCTGTGCCTGCCGTATGTGTTCGAATCGGTGGCGCACATGCGCCGCGCGCTGGACGGCGGCATCGCCGATGCGGTGCTGCGTGGCTTCGAGACGCGCGACCTGGTCGGCCTGGCCATCTACGATTCCGGCGCGCGCTGCTTCTACAACACCAAGCATCCCATCGTTGAACCCAAGGACCTGCACGGCCTGAAGTTGCGCGTGGCGTCCTCGGACATCTTCATCCAGCTGATGCGCCTGCTCGGTGCCAATCCCACGCCGATGTCGCTGGGCGACACCTTCTCCGGCATGGAGACGCACATGATCGACGGTGCGGAAAACAACATGCGCAGCTTCCACTCCAGCCGCCATTTCGAGGCCGCGCACTACTGGTCGCAGAGCGACCATTCCTATGCGCCGGACGTGCTGCTGATGTCGCGCGACAGCTTCGAGCAGCTCAGCCCGGCCGACCGCCAGCTGCTGCTGGAGACCGCGCGCGAATCGGTCAACGTGATGCGCCAGCAGTGGGATGCCTCGGAAAACAGCGCCCGCCAGGCGGTGGCCGACTTCGGCATCCAGTTCAACGCGGTCGACATGCCCGCCTTCCGCAAGGCCGCCGATCCGCTGCTGCAGCAGTACCTGCAGCAGCCGGAGCTGGCCGCGCTCACCCGTCGCATCCGCGACTTCGCCTGAGGCCTGCCGCGATGTCCGATACCGCTTCCGAACCGCTCGTGATCGTCCCCAGCGCGCCCCAACGCCTGCTCAATGGCATCGCCGAGGTGGCCATCCACATCGCCGTGCTGGCCCTGCTCGGGTTGGTGGTGGTGCAGGGCTGGCAGGTCTTCGCCCGCTACGTCATCAACGATTCGCCCAGTTGGACCGAGCCGGTCACGCTGCTGCTGCTGGCCACCGCGATGAGCCTGGGCGCGGCCACCGGCGTACATACCCGCCGCCACTTCGGCTTCTTCCTGCTGGCCGCGCACATGCACGCCGGCCTGCGTCGCGCCGTGGAGGTGTTCTCCGCGCTGGTGGTGGCCGTGCTGGGCGTGGTGATCGCCTGGTGGGCCGCCGTGCTGTTGCTGGACGGCCTGGACATCAAGGCCGCCGGCGCCAACCTGCCGCAGAGCATCAACTACCTGCCGCTGTCGGTGGGCGGCGCGCTGATGGCGATCTTCGCCGTGAACCAGATGGTGCAGGCCGTGCGACCCGCCGACGCCGCCACCGTTGCCGAGGGAGACCGCTGAACCATGGGCATCACGATCCTCTTTACTGTTTTCGCGCTACTGCTGCTGCTCGGCGTGCCGGTCGCCTACGCCCTGGCCGCCGCCGCGCTGGCCACCCTGTGGTACCTGGACCTGCCCACGCTGGTGCTGGTCCAGCAGATCTCCGCCGGCACCGGCTCGGCCTCGCTGATTGCCATTCCACTGTTCATCTTCGCCGGTGAAATCATGATGCGCGGCGGCATCTCCGAGCGCCTGATTTCCTTGGCGTCTTCGCTGGTGGGACGCATGCGCGGCGGCCTGGGCCAGGTCTCGATCCTGTCCTCGCTGTTCTTCGGCGGCGTGTCCGGCTCGGCCATCGCCGATGTCTCGGCGGTGGGCGGCACGATGATCCCGCAGATGGTCAAGCGCGGTTACGACCGCGACTTCGCGGTCAACGTGAGCATCACCGCCGCGCTGGTCGCGCTGCTGGTGCCGCCCTCGCACAACCTGATCCTGTTCTCGGCGGCGGCCGGGGGCGGGCTGTCGATCGCCGACCTGTTCGCCGCGGGCATCGTGCCGGCCCTGCTGATGACCCTCGCATTGATGGTCACCGGCTACGTGGTGGCGCGCCGCCGTGGCTACGGCGTGGAAGTGTTCCCGGGCTGGCGCGCGGTGCTGCTGCGGATGGTCTCGGCCCTGCCCGGCCTGGGCCTGGTCGCGCTGATCTTCATCGGTATCCGCGCCGGCATCTTCACCGCCGTCGAGAGCGCGGCGATCGCGGTGGTCTACGCGCTGCTGGTCACCACCGTGCTGTATCGCCAGCTCAACTGGCGCGAGTTCCTCGGCACGGTCACCCATGCCGCACGCAGCACCGGGGTGATCCTGTTCGTGATCGCCACCGCCGCCGTGTTCGGCTGGCTGCTGGCCTACCTGCAGGTACCGGCGGCCGCGGTGGACTTCCTGCAGTCCTTCGCGCACAGCCAGTTCATGGTGCTGCTGATGATCGTGGTGATGTTGCTGCTGCTGGGCACCTTCATGGACCTGGCGCCGATGATCCTGATCTGCACGCCGATCTTCCTGCCGGTGGCCAAGGCTTACGGGATCGACCCGATCCACTTCGGCCTGGTGCTGGTGCTGACCGGTGGCCTCGGCCTGGTCACCCCGCCGGTGGGCTCGGTGCTGTTCATCGGCACGGCGATCGGCAAGATCAGCGTCGGCGAGAGCATGCGGTCGATCTGGCCGTTCTGGTTCGCCGCGCTGGGGGTACTGGTGATCGTCACCTTCTTCCCCGAACTGTCGCTGTGGCTGCCCGCGCTGCTGCGCGGCTGAGCCGGGCTGGGGTGCCCGGGACGCGGCCTGCACGCGCGCGTCCCGCCATTGAACTGCGGAGACCTGCGATGACCCTGTGCAAGACCCTGGCCGGCCTCGCCGCCGGCCTGCTGCTGGCCACGGCGGTACACGCCGCCCCACCCACCACGCCATGGAAGCGGGGCATCGAGCACCAGCGCCAGGCCGACCTCGGCAATGGCACCTTCCTCAACCCGGTGCTGGCCGGTGACCATCCCGACCCCTCCGTGCTCAAGGATGGCGAGGACTACTACCTCACCCTGTCCTCGTTCGACGCCTACCCCGGCCTGCCGATCTGGCACTCGCGCGACCTGGTCAACTGGCAGCCGCTGGGTCATGCCATCACCAGGAACGTGGGCGCGATCTGGGCACCGGACATCGTCAAGCACCAGGGCCGCTACTTCATCTACTTTCCCGCGCGCACCGCCGAGGCCCGCAGCAACTTCGTGGTCTGGGCCGACCACATCAAGGGCCCGTGGAGCGAGCCGATCGACATCGGGCTGGGCGGCTATATCGATCCCGGCCACGCGGTGGGCGAAGACGGCAAGCGCTACCTGTTCCTCAGCGGCGGCGCCTACGTGCAGCTGGCCGATGATGGCCTGAGCGTGGTCGGCACGCCCAGGCACGTCTACGACGGCTGGAAATACCCGGAAAGCTGGGACGTGGAGGCCTATGCGCAGGAAGGGCCGAAGATCAATTTCCGCGATGGCTGGTACTACATGACCACCGCCGTGGGTGGCACCGCCGGCCCGCCCACCGGGCACATGGTGATCACGGCCCGCTCGCGCTCCATCCATGGGCCGTGGGTGAACGCGCCCAACAACCCGATCATGCGTACCCAGTCGGCGTCGGAGCCCTGGTGGTCGCGTGGCCACGCCACCGTCATCGAAGGCACCGACGGGCGCTGGTGGATGATGTACCACGGTTACGAGAACGGGTACTGGACGCTCGGCCGCCAGGCCCTGCTGGAGCCGATCGAATGGACCGCCGACGGCTGGTTCGTGGCCAAGGGCGGTGATCTGGGCCAGCCGCTGCGCAAGCCGGCGGGTGCCTCGGTGGGCGCGCATGGCATGGCGCTGTCGGATGACTTCAAGGGCCCTGCCCTCGGCGCGCAGTGGTCGTTCTTCAACCCCGCCCAGGACGAGTACCGGCGCCTGGACTTCAGCGGCGACGGCCTGCTGCTGCAGGGCAAGGGCCTGACCCCGCGGGACGCCTCCCCGCTGACCGCCATCGCCGGCGATCCGGCCTACCAGTTCGAGGTGGAGATGGAGGTCGGTCCCGGCGCGGTGGGCGGTGCCCTGCTCTTCTACAGCGACCGCCTGTACGCCGGCGTGGGCAGCAACGGCGAGGCCTTCGTCATGCACCGCTACGGCGAGGAGCGCCCCACCCGGCTGGCGCCCAGCGCCAAGGGCGGCAGGCTCTGGCTGCGGGTGACCAACAACCGCCACATCGTCACCATCCATACCAGCGCCGACGGCCAGACCTGGCAGAAGTACCCGGTTCAGATGGAAGTCTCCGGCTACCATCACAATGTGGCCGGGAAGTTCCTCGCCCTGAAGCCGGCCCTGTACGCCGCCGGTGAGGGCAAGGTGCGGTTCCGCCATTTCCGCTACCGGGCCCTGGATTGAACGGCCCGCTAGAATCCCCTGACTCATCCCCGGTTTGAACGACATGTCATTGCGCAGCAAAACCGATCCGATGCCGCCGCACGGATTGACCAAGGGCAAGGCCGCCACGATCAATGACATCGCGCGCCTGTCCGGGGTATCCAAGAAGACCGTCTCGCGCATCATCAACAACTCGCCGCTGGTGCGCAAAGACACCCGTGAAAAGGTCGAGGCGCTGATGCGCGAGGTCGGCTACGCGCCCGATCCGCTGGCGCGTGGCCTGGCGTTCCGACGCTCGTTCCTGATCGGCATGGTCTACGACAACCCCACCGCGCAGTACATCGTGGACATGCAGTACGGCGCCCTGGATGCGCTGCGCGGCTCCAGCTTCGAGCTGGTGGTGCATCCCTGCGACTCGCGCAGTCCGGGCTACATCGACGGCGTGCGCCGCTTCGTGCAGCAGCAGAAGCTGCATGGCGTGATCCTGGTCCCGCGCGCGTCCGAGGACCAGGCGCTGGTGGACATGCTCGACGAGATCGGCTGCCGCTTCACCCGCATCGCCTCGCTGCCGCTGGACGACACCTCGCAGATGGTGGTCACCCACGACCGCGACGGCGCGGCCGAAGCCGCCGATTACCTGCTCTCGCTGGGCCACCGCGACATCGCGCTGGTCACCGGCCCCAGTGCCTACCGATCGGCACACGAACGTACCGCCGGCTTCATCGACGCCCTGGCCCAACGCGGCATCGAGCTGCCGCCAGCGCGCATCGTCGAGGCCGGCTACACCTTCGAATCCGGCGTGGCCGCCGCCGAGAAGCTGCTGCTGGGCAAGCAGCGCCCGACCGCGATCTTCACCGGCAACGACGAAATGGCCGCGGGTATCTACAAGGTCGCGCTGCGCGCGGGCATCAACATCCCGCGGCAGCTGTCGATCATCGGCTACGACGACAGCCCGCTGGCCTCGCGCCTGTGGCCGTCGCTCACCTCGGTGCGCCGCCACACCCGTGACACCGGGCGCACCGCGGCCGCGATGCTGATCCAGCCCGACGGCCAGGCCGCGCTGCAGATCGCCAGCGTGCGCCCGCACCTGATCGTGCGCGATTCCTGCCAGCCGCCGGAGGATTAGCCCGCGCCGCGGCGGCGACACCGCGGGGTCAAGACGAACGCGTCGCCACGCGCCGGGGTAACCGGTTGCCGATCGCACCGCTGTACCGAACCATCGTGGGGCGCACAGCCCCACTGCCGCAATGCAAAATGACACCGGTTTCCCATCTGGCTAGAATGACCGGAAATCGCGCCGGGGCCGACCCGTCGGCCCACCCCTGCTCTGGAGACGCCATGTACTGCAAGACCCACTACGCCACCCATCCCGACGCCATCAAGGGCGCCAGCAACGACGACCTGCGCGAGCTGTACCTGCTCGACGGCCTGTTCAATGCCGATGCGGTGACGCTGAAGTACACCCACTACGAGCGCTTCGTGCTCGGCGGTGCCGCCCCGGTCAAGGGCCCGCTGTCGCTGCCCAAGCAGACCGAGCCGGCCTCCGCCGCTGGCCACGCGTTCCTGGAGCGCCGCGAACTGGGCATCATCAACGTCGGCGCCGGCAGCGGCACCGTCACCGTCGATGGCACCGTGTTCACGCTGGGGCCGAAGGACGGCCTGTACGTGGCCATGGGCAGCGAAGAGGTCGTGTTCGCCTCCGACGACGCCGCCACCCCGGCGCAGTTCTACCTGGCCTCCACCCCGGCGCATGCGCGCTTCGAGACCAAGCAGCTGTCGATCAAGGATGCCGTCGCGCTGGATCGCGGCGCGCTGGAAACCAGCAACGAGCGCACCATCTACCAGTACATCGTGCCGGCCACCTGCCAGTCCTCGCAGCTGCTGCTGGGCCTGACCGTGCTCAAGCCGGGCAGCGTCTGGAACACCATGCCGCCGCACCTGCATGACCGCCGCAGCGAGGTCTATTTCTACTTCGACCTGGGCCAGAACGACCGCGTCTACCACTTCATGGGCGAGCCGGAGGCGCAGCGCCACATCGTCATCCAGAACAATGAAGCGGTGGTGTCCCCGCCGTGGTCGATCCACATGGGCGCCGGCACCAGCAACTACGCCTTCATCTGGGCGATGGGTGGCGAGAACCTGGATTACACCGACATGCACGTGCTGGACATCTGCCAGCTCAAGTGACCCCGATGCGCCGCCCGCAGCGTGCGGGCGGCGCCTGTGCCGCATTGGAAAAGGACCGCATACGCAATGGCTAATCCGTTCAGTCTGGAAGGCAAGGTCGCCCTGGTCACCGGTGGCAACACCGGCCTGGGGCAGGGCATCGCGGTGGCACTGGCGCAGGCCGGTGCCGACGTCGCCGTGGCGGGCATCCAGCCGCCCACCGAGACCATCGCCGCCATCACCGCGCTGGGCCGCCGCTGCCTGGCGATCGAAGCCAACCTGATCAGCATCGAGCCGGTGGAGCGGGTCATCCGCGAGACCATCGAGGGCCTCGGTGGCCTGGATATCCTGGTCAACAACGCCGGCCTGATCCGCCGCGCCGACGCGGTGGACTTCAGCGAGCAGGACTGGGATGACGTCATGAACGTCAACATCAAGTCCGCGTTCTTCATCTCGCAGGCCGCCGGCAGGCACTTCATCGCCCAGGGCCGCGGCAAGATCATCAACATCGCCTCCATGCTGTCCTTCCAGGGCGGCATCCGGGTGCCGTCCTACACCGCCAGCAAGAGCGGCATCGCCGGCATCACCCGCCTGCTGGCCAACGAGTGGGCCAGCAAGGGCATCAACGTCAACGCGATCGCCCCGGGCTACATGGCCACCGACAACACCGCCGCGCTGCGCGCCGACCAGGACCGCAACAAGTCCATCCTCGACCGCATCCCGGCCGCGCGCTGGGGCACGCCGGAAGACCTCGGCGGCACCGCCGTGTTCCTGGCGTCCAGCGCCTCGGATTACGTCAACGGCGCGGTGCTGCCGGTGGATGGCGGCTGGCTCGCGCGGTAACGCCGTCGCTGCGCGCTGGCGCGCCCACGGTCTGCGCTGCAGACCGTGGGCCCCGCGCGACGTTACTTCCGATTCCCCACCGCTTCGCGGTCGTCCCCTGACGCAGGGGGCTTTCCCCCAGATGCACGCCGGTGGTGCCGGCCGTTGGCCAGCCGCTCTCCAGGAGCATGACCATGTTGCGTTTGATGCTGTCCCTGTCCCTGTCGCTGCTGCTCGCCGCGTCCAGCGCGCTGTGCGCCCCGCACCGCGTCTTCATTGCCGGCGACTCCACCGCCGCCGAATACGGCCCCGAGCGTGCGCCGCAGGCCGGCTGGGGCCAGGCCCTGCAGAGCTATCTCGATCCGGCCGTGTGGGAGGTGCGCAACCATGCCAAGGGCGGCCTCAGCACGCGCAGCTTCATCGACGAGAAACGCCTGGACGCGATCGCCGCCGAACTCCAGCGCGGTGACGTGCTGCTGATCCAGTTCGGGCACAACGATGCCAAGGTCGAAGATCCCACCCGTTATACCGATCCTGCCACGGCGTACCCGCAGTTCCTGATGCGCTACGTGCAGCTGGCCCGCGACAAAGGCGCCACGCCCGTGCTGATCACCCCGGTGGCGCGGCTGCTCTACGACTTCGGCTCGCTGCTGGATACGCACGCGCTGTACACCCAGGCCATGAAGCAGCTGGCCGCCCGCGAGCAGGTCGCGCTGATCGATCTCAACGACAGCTCCACGCGCTGGATCCGCGCGCTGGGCGAGCAGGGCGCCAAGCCGTACTTCCTGTTCGTGCCCGAACAGAACAAGGCCGACGGCACGCATTTCAGTACCGCCGGTGCGAACGCCGTCGCCTGCCTGGTCGTGCGCGACTGGGTTGGGCTGCAGCCTGCGCTGAAGGCTGCGCTGACACGCGACATCGATTGCGACGTGCGCAGTGCGGGGCAGGGCGCAGATGCGTCGAAACCCTCGCGCGTGGTACACGAACGCGACATCGCGATCACCCAGCCTGGCCCCCATGGTGGCGCCGGCCCGACCACCGCCTACCCGTTCTTCGCCGCCGATGAGCTGCCGTTCGTGCTGCGCAAGCGCGTGCTGCACAAGGGCGCCGGCATCGGCCTGCACCCGCAGCACAAGGACGAGATCTACTACATCGTCAGCGGGCAGGGCAGCTACGTGCTGGACGGCAAGCAGTACGACGTAGGCGCGGGAAATGCACTGCTGACCCGCACCGGCAGCCTGCACGCGCTGCAGCAGGTGGGCGACGATGACCTGGTGCTGCTGCTGGCCTATCCGCGCTGACCGGCCATGCCGCGCCCGTGCCCGGCGCTACGCCAGCGGCTCGGGCCCGAAGTGCAGCAGGCCCAGCCGCGCCAGGTCCTCCGGCCGCTCGAAGTAGGCCGCGTCGAAGTCGTCCAGCGCCTGCTGTTCGTCCTCGCTCATCGCGCCATACAGGTCCTGCAGTTCCTGGATCGCCGGATCGTCCTCCAGGCGGTCCAGCAGCCCGCGCATGCCGGCCAGGATCGCGTGCGTCTTCACCGCGCCCATCGCCTGCAGCGCACGCAATGCGAGCTGGCAGGTGGGATCGCCCCAGTTGCACAGGAACTGCATGAAGCCGCCGTTGTTGATGTCCGCCTCCATGCGCCACAGCGCGACCAGTTGCTGGTCCTGGTCGGACAGTGCATCCATCGACCATGCGGCCGACTGCAGCCGTGCCAGCGCCGCCTCGTAACGGTCATCCCACACCTGGTTGGGCACATCGACCACGCCGTGGTCCTGCACCGGAAGCAGGGTCGGCCAGTTCACACCCAGGCCGTCGGCGGTGAGTACCCAGCCCGCGCGCTGCAGGGCGTCGGCCTCGTGCAGCGCAGGTGCCCACCGCAACGGCTGCCGGGTCCGGCGGCCGTCGGCGAGCGACAGCAGAACAACGTCATCGTCGAAATCGACAGCGGTAACGCGCAGGGAAGCGAAAATGTCGGTCATGCGGGTCAGGATAGCGGACCCGCATCCTGGCTCACACGTCGCCGCCGTCTTCCCAGCCTTCGCCGGTGCCCTTCTGGAACACGCGGTCGCCGTCCTGCACCTCACCGGCGGGCAGATGATCCCTGGCTTCCAGCGCCGCGTAGATCGGCGTGAAGTCCGGCGCCGTCGCTTCCATCAACTGCTCGAAACTGTCGATGACGAAGTAGGTCTTCTGGAAGGTGTCGATGCGGTAGCGGGTGCGCATGATCCGCTCCAGGTCGAAGCCGATGCGGTTCGGTGCCGCCGATTCCAGCGAGTACAGCGACTCGCCCTTGGACGAGACGATGCCGGCACCGTAGATGCGCAGGCCCTCGTCGGTGTTGATCAGGCCGAACTCCACCGTGTACCAGTACAGCCGGGTGAGATGCTGCAGCGCCTCGGGGCCGATCGCATGCGCCTTCACGCCGCCGCGGCCATAGGCGGCCATGTAGTCGGCAAACACCGGGTTCATCAGCAGCGGTACGTGGCCGAACAGGTCGTGGAACATGTCCGGCTCGGCGATGTAGTCGATCTGGTCCGGGCGGCGGATCCACCAGGTCACCGGGAAACGCCGGTTGGCCAGGTGGTCGAAGAAGTCCAGCTCCGGCAACAGCCCTTCCACGCCTACGAGGGTCCAGCCCGTCGCCGCGCCCAGCACCTCGTTGAGCTGGTCGAAGCGCGGAATCATGTGCGCGCTCATGCCCATCTCGTCCTGCGCGTGCAGGAACTCCTTGCTGGCACGGCCCTCGAGCAGCTCGCGCTGGCGCTTGTACAGGGTGCTCCAGGTCGCGTGGTCGTCGGCGGTGTAGGTGTCCCAGGGCTGTTCAACCACGGCGGTGGTATAGACCGGCACGTAGCCCTTGTCGGTCTGCTGGTGTTCGACGCGGCGCGGGGTGGTGGCGGTTTCCATCGTGGTGGTCTCCTGGGAAGTCATCTGACGATGCTAGGGCAGGGGGCACGCAAGGGGGTTGCAAAGTTGCACGGATCTGCCCGTTTGGCGCAATATCCTTGCGTACATCTCATGTTGCGGAGCAGCAATGGCCGGGGAACCTCAGTTCGACCGCACGGATCTGCGCCTGCTGGCTGAAATCCAGCAGCACGGCCGCGCCACCAATGCCGAACTCGCCGCCCGGGTGAACCTGTCCCCGTCGGCCTGCCTGCGTCGCGTGCAGCGGCTGGAGAGCGAAGGCGTGATCGCCGGCTACGGCGCGCGGCTGGAGCCACGCCAGATCGGCCTGGGCCTGCAGGCCTTCGTGCGCGTGCAGCTGGAGAAGCACGACCAGCACGCCATCGGCGTGTTCGCCGACAGCGTGCTGGAGTGGGACGAAGTAGTGGCGTGCCACGCGCTCACGGGCGACATGGACTACCTGCTGCACATCTACGTACGCGACCTGGAGCATTTCTCCAGTTTCCTGCTGGACAAGCTGCTCAACGCTGCCGGCGTGGCCGACGTCAATTCCAGTTTCGTGCTGCGCACGGTGAAGGATTTCCGCGCATTGCCGTTGTCGCAGCTGGAGTGATCCCGGACGGCGACCGCCGTAGTCGGGTACATTCGTCGGCATATGCGCATCAATGGAGGATGCAGTGGGATGACGTGTCATGCATTACGCACGCTGGTCCTGGCCGCGCTGCTGCTGCTGGCAGCCTGTGCGCGACAGCCGGAGCAGACGCCAGTGGAGCGCACCCAGACCAACGAGCAGGGCTGCACGCGACAGCGCAGCGTAGGGCCGCAGGATGCCTATGCCGATCCGGCGCCCTTGAAGCAGGCTTGCGTAGGCCCGTATCTGCTGGAGCTGCCGCAAAACTACTTCGATAACCAGATCGGGACGGAACACGACGGAAGTTTTGCCCTGGCGTTGGAGTATCCGTCGTTGCAGCCGTTCAAGCCGGGGGAGCGAAAATCGTTCAACAAGGACGTTTTCGCGCGGACACTCAGCATCAACTACAGCTATGTTGATCGGATTGACGTCCGCCAATCGCTACGGAATGCATACACGCCGATGGCTTTTGAACGGGATGACCCCGCAGCATCGCTGAAGCTCAGGCTGCAGGGGCAGGAAGTCCATGGCCTGGTTCCCTATTACGCTGACATGGAACGAATACGTGCGTACCTGCGTGCGCGCGGCTTGGCAGACGACGCACCGGGCATGCAGGACCGCTCACATCGGGATTGGTACGTGGCCCGTGATCGGAACGGCGACATCCAGACCATCGTCAAATGCACATCCCGCGGGGTGACTGAATCCGGCGTCCGCTTCAGCGAAGGGCGGATGATCAGGAGTGAGGAGAGCGAGTTGCCTGAGTGCGATCACTTTTTCATTCTCCCGGAATACCGCATTCGCGCCAGGGTTACCTATGTCCGCGCAGCGCTGAAGGACTGGCACCGGATCGAACAGCGAGCGGGTGAACTGCTCGTCGGAAGTATCAGTAAAAAGTAGAATGAACAGCAGGACGCCGGGCCATGGCAGGCGTGAACGAACAGGATATGAAGGCGCTGATGCGTTACGCGTACGTTGGGAATCGCGGGCTGTACTCCAACTTTCCTGCAAAGAAGGAAGGCAACAACGGATATGGCCAGCTCGCACTGGGCGTTGCGCGTAACGTTGACGCGCGCCCGCCGCAACGGCGAGCTCTTTCACAGACAGGCAGGCGCGCGTCGATGGTGTGATCGCGAACGACGACGAATGGCGGGCGTTTGGTGTTGAGTTCATGCTGCGCGAAGACCACGCCCTGGACGACCTGACGTCGCCCATCCCGGCCGCAGCGCTGACGGAGCGGCCAGCGCTCCACCCGCATCCAGGGAGGATGTAATCAATATGACGTCCCGCGTAGTACGCGCGTTGCTCCTCGCCGCGCTGCTGCCACTTGCAGCATGTGCACGGTCGCCGGCACAGACGCCGGTGGAGCTCACCCAGACCAACCAGCAGGGCTGCACGCGACAGCGCAGCGTGGGTCCGCAGGACCCCTATGCCGATCCGGCGCCATTGAAGCAGGCCTGCCTGGGACCGTACCTGCTCGCGTTTCCGCAGGATTACTTCTACAACCAGATCGGCACCGAGCATGATGGCAGCTACTCGCTGGCGCTGGAGTATCCCTCGCTGCAGCCATTCAAGCCCGGCGAGCGAATGGGCCTGACCGCCGATGTGTCGGCTCGCACAATGAGCGTGGAGTACGACTACATCGATCAAATCGGTATCCATGAAGCAATGCGACGAAGCTACACGCCAATGGAGTACGAGGCGGACGATCCAGAGGCGTCGCTGGAGAATCGCATCCGGGGTGATTTACTGTACGGACTGAGTCCCTATTACGTCGATATGGCCGTTGTGCGTGAGCACTATCGAGCGAAGGGATTCAAGGACACCGCTTCCGTCATGAAGGCCGACCGGCACACTGACTGGTTCCTGGCCAAAGACGCAGCAGGCGAAGTTGCCACGGTAATCAAATGCACGCCGCGAGAGATAACCGTCTCCGGCGTGGCCTACCGTGATGGAAAGCTGGTCAAAAGCAGAGACTATGGATACGCGGTTTGCAAGCATACATTCATGGTCGCCGCGCTGAACACACTGGTTCGCATCGAGTATCCGCGCGAGGGACTCGCACGTTGGCAAGAATTCGAAACGCACGCCAACGGGTTGTTGACAGGCGCCATAGAGCAACGCAGGGGAGCCGCGCTCTAGCAGGAGCGTGCCCGCGCACCTGCAATGCGGGTCGAGCACGCGCAGACCGATCCGGCGCGAGCGTTTGCGGCAATGCAGATCTGATGCGGCGGACATCGTCGCACCGGCATCAGGGGAGGGTGCGCTCCACATGACATCCCTCGTCAATCGCCTGCTGCTTCTTGTCGCACTGCTGCCGCTGGCAGCATGCGCGCGACCGCCGGCGCAGCAGCCGGTGGAGCTCACCCAGACCAACGAGCAGGGCTGCACGCGGCAGCGCAGCGTGGGCCCGCAGGACCCCTACGCCGATCCGGCGCCACTGAAGGAGGCCTGCGCGGGTCCGTATCTGTTGGCGCTGCCGCAGAACTACTTCGATAACCAGATCGGCACCGAGCATGACGGCAGCTTTGCGTTGGCGCTGGAGTACCCGTCGCTGGAGCCGTTCAAGCCAGGGGAGCGCATAGATCTGCCGGTTGCCAAATCGCTGCGCACCGTCCGCATCCGGTACGGCTACTCCGATGGCTACACGCCACTGGAGATACTGGAGCGGATGTCCACGCTCCCGGAATATGAGCCAGACAGCCCCAGTCGCTCATTCAAGGACAGGATCAAGGGCGAGGAGGTGCACGGGCTGATGCCTTACTACGTAGACATGGCGCGCGTACGCGCGCACTACCTCGGAAAAGGCGCAAGCAAAGACACGCCGCTGATCCAGTCGGAGTCGAATGACGACTGGTACGTTTCGTTTGACGTTGCTGGACGGGTCGAACGGTTGGTCAGCTGCGCATCGCGGGAAATGAAGGACCCGGGGTATGACTGGCGAGGCGATGTGCCGGTCAAGAATTCAACGATCGGGATGGCACGATGCGAGCACATGTTCGTGATTCCAGACCGGGACGTCCTCGTCTCCGTTTCGTACCTGCGGGATCTGCTGCCCCAATGGCAGCGCCTCGAAGCGCGCGCAACGGCGATCTTTCTGCAGAGCCAGGTGACAACGGAGCGCCCCGCACAAGGCGTGCCACGCTAGATCGGCCGAGAATGCGACCAGGTGGAATGCGGGGCGTGACGCGCTGCTCCGGGAGGGCATCACGCGCGACCGTCCCGGGGCCGGGCGGGCAGGGCCTGCCCGGCGGGACCTGCGGGCTCAGCCCTCGCACTTCTCCTTGCGGCCCATCAGCCTGCCCACGCGCGAGGGTTCCTCGCACTTGGGCTTGGGCGGCGGCGGGGCCAGCGCCGCGGCGCGGGCGCGCTGCAGCTGCTGCACCTTCGCGCGGATCTGCGGCATCGCTGCCATCGCCGCCTTCTCGCCTTCCAGGATCGCGTAGCCGCGCTGGCTGAAATCGGCCGCACCGATGTCCAGTACCTTGGGGCGGATGATGATGTCCGCACGCGCCAGTTCCTGCTCGCCCAGGCGCTGGCCCATGATCGCGATGGACTGGTTGACGATGCCGAGCATGCCGGTCGGCGACTTGCCGCTGGCCTTGCTGGAGATATCCACGGCGATGACGAAGTCGGCGCCAAGCTGGCGCGCGGCATCCACCGGTACGGGGCTGACCACGCCGCCGTCGACGAAGCTGTTCTTGCCGATCTTCACCGGCTCGAACACGCCGGGGATGCTGCTGGAGGCGCGCACCGCCTGGCCGACGTTGCCGCGCACGAACACGGCGCGCTCGCCGGTGTCCAGGTTGGTGGCCACCGCGGCGAAGGGCTTCTGCAGCTTCTCGGCGGGGCGGTTCTCCACCTGGGTGTTCACATAGTCCTGCAGCTTCTGGCCCTGGACCAAACCGCCGGAGAACAAGCGCATGTCGCGGATGCTGGCTTCATCCAGGGCCACGGCCTTGGACTGCATCTGGAACGCGTCCATGCCGCTGGCGTACAGCGCGCCCACTACGCTGCCGGCGCTGGTGCCGGACACCACCACCGGCTCGAAGCCATTGGCTTCCAGCATCTTGATCACGCCGATGTGCGCAAAGCCCTTGGCTGCACCGCCGCCGAGCGCGATCCCGATCTTGACCGGCTTGGCCTGCGCCACCGGAGTGGCTACCGGTGGCGGGGTGGGGCGGACCGGGTCACCGCCGCAGCCGGCCAGCAGGCCGAGCAGGGCAACGGACAGCGTGAGACGAATGCGGGGCAGTGATTTCATCGGGGTCGCAGAAAGTGAATGGGCATCAAGGGCGCCAGCATACCCGGACTGCCGGCCGCTGGCCGGCCCGATCGGGACGGCCAGTCATATCCGGTTGCCGCGCGGGCAGTGCCAGGATCAGAACCGGTTGTCGCCGTCCAGGATGCGGCCGATCCCGCCCAGCACCGAGCCCTCGCCGCGGCTCTGGCCACCGGTCTGCGGGGCGGCCATCCACATCCGGCCGGCCAGGCGCGAGAACGGCAGCGACTGCAGCCAGACCTTGCCCGGGCCGGTGAGGGTGGCCAGGAACACGCCTTCACCGCCAAACACCATGCTTTTGACGCCGGCCACGCGGCGCACGTCCATGTCCACGGTGGCGTGGTAAGCCACCACGCAGCCGGTGTCCACGTCCAGGCGCTCGCCGGCCGCCAGCTCGCGCTCGACCACGCAGCCGCCGGCATGCACGAACACCCAGCCGTCGCCCTCCAGCTTCTGCATGATGAAACCCTCGCCGCCGAACAGGCCGGTCATCACCTTGCGCTGGAACTGCACCCCGATCTGCACCCCGCGCGCGCCAGCCAGGAAGCTGTCCTTCTGGCAGATCAGGCGGCCACCGTGCTCGTCCAGCTTCATCGGCAGCACGGTGCCGGGGTAGGGCGCGGCAAAGGCGACCTTGGCCTTGCCCTGGCCGGTGTGGGTGTAGAGGGTGGCGAACAGGCTCTCGCCGGTGAGCACGCGCTTGCCCGCGCTCATCAGCTTGTCCATGAAACCGCCGCCCTGGCCGCTGTGCGAGCCATCGCCGAACACGGTGTCCATCTGCACCGCGGCATCCTTGAACATCAGGGCGCCGGCTTCGGCAATGGCGCTTTCGCCCGGATCGAGCTCGATCTCCACGAACTGCATTTCATGGCCGACGATGCGGAAGTCGATGTCATCGGCGCGCTGGCCGCGCGCGGCGGTGCCGGGCAGCGGCGGCGGCGCACCCTGCGGCCCGGTGCTGCCGGCCAGCAGTTCGGGGACCTCGGCGATGGCCATCCAGCCGCTCATCCCCTCGCACCACACCAGCGCACGCGGGTTGGACTGGGCGAACTGGCGGGCGGCCGCGTCATCGAGCGGGCCAACGCGGCCGGCTTGGCCGGCGGTGTGGAAGTACCACTGGGTCATGGCGACGTACCTGGCAGGAAAGAGGGCGCCCAGTCTAGAACGGGCCCGTTCGGGACGGAGTGGGCCGGAAGTCGTGACCGCGGTCGAAAGACGCAGCCGGCCTTCACATCTGCCTGGCCGGATCTTGGTAATGAATGACCGGAATTTGCGACGCTGTTGCTGTACTGCAACAATTGTCTGGTAGCGCCGGTCCACCACCCCTCCCAACACAGCCTAATCGCCATGTTCCCGAACCGCACTGCCCACGGCCGGTTTCCGTCCGTGCACCCGCTCGTCCTCGCTCTGACCGCCCTGCTGCCCTTCACGGCCGCAGCCCAGGATGCCCCCGCCAGCAAGGATCCGGTCGCCCTGGATACCTTGCAGGTAACGGCCCAGCGCCGCGTCGAAAACGCCAAGGACGTGCCGGTCTCGATCTCGGCCATCCAGGGCGAGAAGCTCGATGTGCTCGGCTCGGCCGGCGACGACATCCGCTTCCTGTCCGCGCGCGTGCCCAGCCTGAACATCGAATCGTCGTACGGTCGTGCCTTCCCGCGCTTCTACATCCGCGGCCTGGGCAATACCGACTTCGACCTCAATGCCTCGCAGCCGGTGTCGCTGGTGTATGACGACGTGGTGCAGGAAAGCCCGCTGCTGAAGGGTTTCCCGCTGTTCGACCTGGCGGGTGTGGAAGTGCTGCGCGGTCCGCAGGGCACGCTGTTCGGCCGCAACACGCCGGCCGGTGTGGTCAAGTTCGATTCGGCGCGTCCGTCGCAGGATGCCGATGGGTACATCAAGGTTGCCTACGGCAGCTACAACACCTGGAACACGCAGGGCGCTTACGGTGGTCCGCTGACCGACCGGTGGTCGGCCCGCGTGTCGGCGTTGTACCAGCGCCGCGACGACTGGGTGACCAACACCCGCGCCAACGCGCCGGCGCAGGGCTTCGAGGGCTATGACGAAGCCGCTGCCCGCGTGCAGTTCCTGTACGAAGGCGACGACGTCGAAGCGCTGTTCAACCTGCACAAGCGCAAGCTCAACGGCACCGCGCGTCTGTTCCGCGCCAACATCATCAAGCCGGGCACCAACCAGCTGGTCGAGAACTTCGACCGCGATGACGTCTCCACCGATGGCCAGAACTTCTCCGACCTGGAAACCTGGGGCGGCAGTGCGCGCCTGAAGTGGGACCTGGGCCGGGTGACGCTGCACTCGATCACCGGTTACGAGACCGCCGAATCGCTGAACCATGGCGACATCGACGGCGGCTACGGTGCCAGCTTCCTCGGTGCCGGCAACTATGGCCCGGGCAACATCCCGTTCGCGTCCGAGTCGGCCGACGGCCTGCCGCACCATCGCCAGTGGACCCAGGAATTCCGCGTGGAATCCAACGAGTGGGGCCGCTTCGACTGGCAGGCCGGCGTGTTCTACTTCGATGAAGACGTCACCATCGACAGCTTCAACTACGACTCGCTGACCCCGGGCAATCCGCAGACTGGCCATGCCGTGCAGCAGCAGCGCAACAAGGCGTGGGCCGCCTTCGCCTCCGGCGATGTCGACGTGACCGAGCGCTTCAAGCTGCGCGGTGGCGTGCGTTACACGCAGGACAAGAAGGACTTCAGCGCCAGCGTGCTGCAGGCCGTGCCGTTCGGCACCCCGGTCAGCGGTCCGTACATCGCCAGGACCGACGTCAACGACGTCAGCTGGGACCTGAGCGGCGTCTACCAGATCACCGACAACCTCAACGCGTATGCGCGCGTTGCCAAGGGCTTCCGTGCGCCGTCGATCCAGGGCCGCCTGGCCTTCGGTGGCGTCTCGCAGGCCGACTCGGAGAAGGTGATCTCGTACGAGGCCGGCATCAAGGCCGACCTGTTCGACCGTCGCGCGCGCCTGGGCTTCAATGTGTTCCGCTACAACGTCGATGGACAGCAGTTGATCGCGGTGGGCGGCAGCAACAACACCGCCACCCTGCTCAATGCGGACAAGACCATCGGCCAGGGCGCCGAGCTGGACTTCGAGGCCTACCTCACCGACCACGTCCTGTTGACGCTGGGCAGCAGCTACAACGATACCGAGATCAAGGACCGCGACCTGGCGGTGGCGATCTGCGGTGGCGGCTGCACCATCACCGACCCGACCACGGTCATCGACGGTGCCACCTACGCGCTGGTCAACGGCAACCCGTTGCCGCAGGCGCCCAAGTGGATCCACAACCTGACCCTGCGTGCCGGTTTCCCGATCAACGACGCCAGCGAGCTGTACGTGTACACCGACTGGGCCTACCGCAGCCCGGTCAACTTCTTCCTGTACGAGTCGCCGGAGTTCCGCAGCCGCTCCTCGCTGGAAGGTGGCCTGCGCCTGGGCTACAACTGGGATTACGGCCAGTACGACGTGGCCGTGTACGGTCGCAACCTGACCGACCAGGTACGCGTGGTTGGCGCGATCGACTTCAACAACCTCACCGGCTTCCTCAACGAGCCGCGTACGTTTGGCGTGGAGTTCACCGCGAAGTTCTGAGGCAACGGACGATTGCGGCACAAACGAACACGGCGCGGAGAAATCCGCGCCGTGTTCGTTTCCGCGTCAGCGCCGCGCAGGGCCGTGCCGATCTGCAATGTCTTGCATTCCTCTCGCCACCGAGCCTGCCCATACTGCACGTCACGCGCCGCTCCGCCCGTCCGCGTACAGACCGCGGTGGCGCTACAAACATCCTTGGAACGATGGCAACTACGGGTAACGATGGTTCAACGCCCGGGCGCGCATTCCGCATCTGGGGCGGCATGGACGCGATGCAGATCCTGATCTACACGCTGGCCGCGCTGGGGCGTGGACAGGTGCCCTATGTCGAGGATGTCATCGGATCGCGTGCCGTGGTGGAGACCTACGGCGTGCAGGCGTTGATGGTGCTGCTGCCGGGCTGGATGCTGCAGGCCAGCCTGTTCGTCTCGTGTGCGCTCCTGTTACGGCGCAGCCGATGGGGGCTGTACGTTGCCTACGTACAGATCCCGTTCCGACTGTTGCTCGTGATGCCGTCGGTGCCCTTGGCCCTTGCTCTGGTTCAGAGACTGGACGCCAGCCCGGCCGCCACCGCGATGGTGGTCGGCAGCCTGCTGGTGCTCGTCGAACTGCTCAAGATGACGACGTTGCGCCGCGCCGTGCCAATGCCGCCATCCAACGCGCACCCGGGCACGGCGGCATAGCGTCGCCGTCGGACACGGCCGCCTGGCGTCGACTCACAGCGCGCTCGCCGGCCGCACCTTCAACACCGCTTCCTCGGCCGCGCAATCGCGCGTGGAATGCAGCCCGGCCCTGCGCGCGGCGGCGATCTCCTTGCGTGCGGCCAGCAGGTCCTTGTTGAACGCGGCGTTGTCGTGCAGGCGTGCCACGGCGGCGGCGCCCATGAACCGGCCTTCGAGGATGTCGCTCTGCCAGTGCACGTTGCACACCAGACGGCTCTCGCCATAGTTGCGTCCGCGGGCCTGGATGGCGTCGGCGCGATCAGGAACGATCTCGGACAGGATCAGCGCCCAGGTCCAGCCGATCGACGTGTGGCCGGAAGGATAGGAACCATTGCCACGCAGGTCCTGCTCGTCTTCCGGCGAGCAGGTCGGCTCGTTGTTGACCATGAACGGACGTGCGCGCTGGTAGTGCTTCTTGGCGGTGCGGGTGGCGGCGCTGGCGTCGATCCGGCTGCGTTCCAGCAGGCGATACAGCGCCGGGGTCTTCACCGCATCCACGTCCACGTCGATGGCGCAGGAGAACTGGTTGGCGCCGGCCGGGAAGCCGAGTTCGGCGTCGCGATGCGCCTGCTCGAAGCGCGGGCTGCCACGCAGGGCGCGGGCCTCGCGGCTGACCTGTTCGTCCAGCGCAAAACCGGCCGAACCCGCGGCGGGCGGTGCCGGTACCAGGTCCAGGCTGGCCGGGACCGCATCGGCGGACAGATAACCTACCGCCTTGGTGGTCACCGACGCTTCCACCGGTGTCGAGCCTGGTGCCCCGGTGGTGGAGCAGCCGGCCAGGACGGCAAGCAGGGCGGCGGTCAGCACGGGGCGCAGGGCAGGCGCGGTGGGGAGCGACATCGGCAGGTCTCGGTACGAACGAGTCGGCATGATCGCAGCTTCACCTGGCGTGGACAGCCGCCGTTGGTCATGCAGCCAGATCCGGCATGCCCGGGCATCGGATGATGGAAACCCGCTACTGGTTCACGGATTTCAATAGACGCGCGACATAGCTTCGCCCAAGGCGCCACTACTCGTCATATATCCATGGATAGATGCACGGCATGGCAATGCGGTAGCGCCGGTCATCAGGGGGATCACCTGCAAGGAGACAGCGGATGCGAAGCAACGCGGGAAGGCTGGGCGGTGGACTCGCCCTGGGGTTGATGCTGGCGTGCGGCAATGTGCACGCCGCCGATGTGGTGGGGGTGGCGTTCGTACACGGCACCGGCAAGCAGACCGATGCACGCACGGATTACTGGCAACCGGCGATCATCGACACCGTGCGCCAGGGGCTGCCCAACAGCAGCAACTACACGGTGGTGAACTGCGATTTCGAACAGTACATGTGGAAGCCCGAAGCGGCCGGTTGCCTGGCCGGGCAGCTGACCACCTTCATCAACAGCAAGGGCATCACCAAACTGGTGGTGATCACCCATTCCAACGGCGGCAACGTGGTGCGCTGGATCCTGTCCAACCCCACCTACGACGCCCGCTACCCCAGGATCATCCAGACCATCAGCAAGGTGACCGCGCTGGCGCCGTCGTCGGCCGGCACCCCGCTGGCCGATGCCGCACTCAACGGCAATGTCTTCGAATCCTCGGTGGGCTGGCTGCTGGGCTACAAGAGCGACGCCGTGCGCCAGCAGCAGGTGGGCCACATGGCCACCTACAACGCGCAGAACCTGTACGGCACGGCAGGGCGGCCGGCGCTTCCCAAGGCGTTCCGCGCGGTGGTCGGCTCGGACGTGGAGTCGGCGGTGTGGGACAGCAACAGCTACTGCGGCGGCTATGCGCAGAACGTCGGCCTGGAGTTCACCCAGAACTGGTTGAACAGCTGCTCGGACGGGTTCCTGGAGTGCAGCAGCCAGAAGGCGGCCGGCACCCTCTGGTTCACCGACAAGGCGCGCACCAACGGCGCCGAACCGCTGAGCCACAACCAGAGCCGACGCGAGTGCTTCGGCCTCGGCACGATCCTGCGCAACGACCTGACCCTGTGAGGAGCACCCGATGACTTCAAGACTGACGATCGCCGCCGCCGTGGCCGCCGCGATGGTGGCGCTGCCGCTGCAGGCCGCACAACCGCTCCTGCCGGCACGCAGCACCGACCAGGTCGCCCCGCGCGTGGAGAGCGCCACGCGTCCCGCTGCCGGCATCGAGCGCGCCCCGGTGAGTTTCGCCTGGGCGCTGGACCCGTCCCAGGCGTTGAGCGCGCCGGCCCCGTTCGTGGCCACCAGCCGCAGCTACTGGGAAATGGTGGACGCGGCCACCCTGCAGCGCGGCCTGGACCTGCCGCTGACCGCCCCGGATGCGGTGATCCAGGTCAGCCCGGTGCAGGGCGCGCGTGCCCTGGCGCCCGGGCAATGGCAGGTCCGCGACCCGGCCGGTGCGCTGGCGGTGGACAAGGTGGTGGATGCGCAGCAGCTGCAGGCTGCGGGCATGAGCGTGGGCCAGGGCACGGCGATGGTGCGCACCGGGCGCAGTGCCGCCGCCGGCACCTATCGGCTGCAGAGCGCGCAGGCGCAGGGCCGCTACGTCGTACAGGTGCTGGAACCCAACAGCCGCGTGGCGCTGCACCTGCAGGCCAACCGCCAGCAGGTGCTGGCCGGTGGCAGCGTGACGTTGAGCGCGCGGCTGCTCGATGACGGTGGTACGGCGGCACTGGCCACCGGCAAGGTGGCCGGGCGGACATTGCCGGCCGGCGGTGAAGCGCTGCTGGTGGCGCCGGACGGGCGCAGCTGGCCGGTGCCGCTGGTCGCCGACAAGCAGGGGCTCAGCGCGCGCGTGGCGATCCCGCAGGATATCGGCCAGGTGCAGGGGCTGTGGGAGCTGCAGGCCTTCGTCAGCGCCAACGGGGTGCAGCGCGATGCCAAGGTCGCCTTCGCCGTGGCCCAGCCGACCGCCCGGTTCAGTGGCCAGGTCGAGGTGGACAGCGCCCGCCGCGCGGTGACCTTGCCGCTGCAGATCGGCGCGCCCGGGCGTTACGAGGCCCGTGGCACGTTGTACGCCACCGGTCCGGACGGCCAGTTGCGGCCGGTCGCGCAGGCGCACAGCGCGGCCTGGTTCGAGGCGGCCGGCAGCGCCGAACTGCAGCTGCCGTTCGCCAGCGTGCCACTGCCGCGCGGCTACGCCGCCCCGTTCGAACTGCGCGACCTGCAGCTGCAGGACCAGGGCCGGATGGCCCCGATCGAATCGCGGGCGGTGGCGGTGACGTTCTAGGCAAGCGGGAGGCGGAGGCGATGGCCTCCGTCTCCCATGCTGGCGTGACGGCACGCGTGGCTGGGAGTCGTCCGGCGCCCAGTCCGCCACGCAGGCCGGGGGGTCAACCCCCAGCCGCCGCGTTCAGCCAGCGAACGCGCTCAGGCGGCCGTCGTGTTCGATCACCTGGATCGGCCCGCCGAACACCTCCGACAGCGGACCGTCGCGCAACAGCTCGGCGCGGCTGCCATCGGCCACGATCCGGCCACCGCGCAGCAGCACCACGCGTTCGATCTCGGGGATGATTTCCTCGATATGGTGGGTGACCAGCACCAGAGTGATGCCCTCGGCGGCCAGCGCGCGCATGGTGGCGATCAACTGCTGGCGCGCGATCAGGTCCAGCCCGGTCGACGGCTCGTCCAGCAGCAGCGCCTGCGGCCGGTTGACCAGCGCCCGGGCGATCAGCACGCGCCGGGTTTCACCGGCCGACAGTTCGGCATAGCCACGCTGCAGCAGCGGCAGCGCGCCGGCCAGGGCCAGGGTCTGGCGCACGCGCTGGCGCATGTCGTCGGTGACCTCGCGGAAGGCGGGCACCACGAAGCTGGCGAAGAAGCCCGACAGCACGGCCTCCTCCACGGTCAGCCCGGGCATGTCGGCCAGGTTGCTGCTGAGGTCGCCGGTGACGATGCCCAGCTGCGAGCGCAACCGGTCCACCTGCCAGCGGTTCTGCCCGAGCACCCGCACCGCCACGCTGCCATCGGCATGCGCCAGTGGGTACAGCTCGCGGGTGATCAGCTTGATGAAGGACGACTTGCCGCAGCCGTTGGGGCCCAGCAGCGCGGTGTGCTGGCCCTGCGCGATGCGCAGGCTGAGGTCGTGCAGGACCCGGACCTGGCCGCGGATCACGCAGGCGCGGTCCAGCTCGATCAGGGGGGCGGAGGCGGCCAGGGCCGCCGGGGAGGCTGCGACTGTCATGAATGCGCGGGCATGCTCACGAAGGAGGAAATCAACTGAATAACTGCGCAAAAATCGCACCAGACGGATGAAGTTTGCAAGCGCAGGCCCCATGATGTCCGAAGGTGTACCCGTTTCCTTGCTGGCCGCCCAAGGCCTGGAGTCCTGCGATGCTCGATACGCTCCTCAACTTCCTGACCGGCGGCGTCGTCGGCCTCGGCTGGTGGGGCATGGCGCTGGTGCTGCTGGTGTTCACCCAGCTGACCATCTTCGCCGTCACCCTGTACCTGCATCGCAGCCAGGCGCACCGCGGCGTCGATTTCCATCCGGTCATCGCGCACTTCTTCCGCTTCTGGACCTGGCTCACCACCTCCATGATCACCAAGGAGTGGGTGGCGATCCATCGCAAGCACCACGCGAAGGTGGAAACCGACGAAGACCCGCACAGCCCGGTCACCAAGGGTATCGGCATGGTGTTCTGGCGCGGCGTGGAGCTGTATCGCGAAGCCCGCGCGATGCGCGCGGACATCGAGCAGTACGGCCGTGGCGCACCGGACGACTGGATCGAGCGCAAGCTCTACACCCCCCACGCCAACCTCGGCCCGGTCGCGCTGCTGGCCATCAACAGCCTCCTGTTCGGCTTGCCCGGCGTGGCCCTGTGGGCCATCCAGATGGCGTGGATCCCGTTCTGGGCCGCCGGCGTGGTCAACGGCCTGGGTCATTGGTGGGGCTACCGCAACTTCGAGTCGGCCGATACCTCGACCAACCTCACCCCGTGGGCGTTCTGGATCGGCGGCGAAGAGCTGCACAACAATCACCACGCCTTCCCCAGTTCGGCGCGTTTCTCCATGCGCCGCTGGGAGTTCGACATCGGCTGGGCGGCCATCCGCGGCCTGCAGGCGCTGCGCCTGGCCAAGGTGCTGCGCGTGGCCCCGTCCATGGACGTGCGCCCGAACATCGCCGTGCCCGATGCCGAAACCCTCAAGGCGCTGCTGTCGCATCGCTTCCAGGCCATGACCGACTACCAGCGCAACGTGTTCGTGCCGGCCCTGCGCGAAGAAGCGGCCATGGCCGGGGCCAAGCTGCGCAAGCTGCTGCCGCGCCGCATGCGCCGTGGCCTGGTCAACGATGGCCGCTGGCTCAAGCCGGACTGCCGCGCCCAGCTCAGCAGTTGGGTCGAGCAGCGCCCGCGCATCCGTGTGCTGGTGGAACACCGCGCGCGCCTGGCCGCCCTGCTCGAAGCCCGCGGCAACGACGCGGCCGAGCGCCTCAAGCTGTTGCAGGCCTGGTGCCACGAGGCCGAAGCCAGTGGGATCGCGGCGTTGCAGGCCTATGCCGCCCGGCTGAAGGGCTACGCACTGACGGCGCACTGACGGGTGCCCCGCACGCACATGCCCGCCTCGGGAAAACGCCGCCTCGCGCGGCGTTTTTCCTGCGCGCTCCTGGTGCTCGGCGCCAGCGTCGCGCAGGCGCAGGTGGCCGACACCGGCAGCTACCTGCAGCGCATGGACAGCGACGGCGATGGTCGGGTCAGCGTCGAGGAATACGTGCAGTGGATGATGTACGCCTTCGAGCGCATGGACCGCAACGGCGATGGCGTGCTCGGTGCCGATGAATTGCCCGGCGGCAAGGGCAGCCCGATCACCCGCGAACAGCAGCGGCAGACGCTGATCCAGCGCTTCCGCAAGCAGGATGCCAACGGCGATGGCTACCTGAGCGCCAAGGAACTGGCCGCGCCGCCGCGCTGACCGGCCCGCGCCCGGTCCATCGCCGGCTCGCTAGAATTGCCCCATGCCCGAACTTCCCGAAGTCGAAACCACCCGCCGAGGCCTGGCCCCGCACCTGGAAGGCCGTCGCGTGCACGGGGTGATCCTGCGCCGGCCGGATCTGCGCTGGCCGATTCCCGAGGAGATCGGCGCGCTGCTGCCCGGCCAGGCGATCGACGGCGTGCGCCGCCGCGCCAAGTACCTGCTGCTGGATACCGCCATCGGCAGCGCCGTGCTGCACCTGGGCATGTCCGGCAGCCTGCGCGTGCTGCCCGGTGATACCCCCGTGCGGGCGCACGACCACGTGGACATCAGCCTGGACAACGGACGCCTGCTGCGCTTCAACGACCCCCGCCGGTTCGGCAGCCTGCTGTGGCAACCGGCCGGCGAAACCCACACCCTGCTGGCCGGGCTGGGCCCGGAGCCGCTGGACGCTGCCTTCGACGGCGACTACCTGTTCGAGCGCAGCCGCGGCCGCACGGCGCCGGTCAAGACCTTCCTGATGGACCAGGGCATCGTGGTGGGGGTGGGCAACATCTACGCCGCCGAGAGCCTGTTCATGGCCGGGATCAGCCCGTTGCGCGAGGCCGGCCGGATTTCCCGCGAGCGCTACCAGCGGCTGGCCACGGCGGTGAAGCAGATCCTGGGCCATGCCATCACCCGCGGCGGCACCACGTTGCGCGATTTCATCAATCCCGACGGTGCGCCGGGGTACTTCGAGCAGGAGCTGCTGGTCTACGGGCGTGAAGACCAGCCCTGCCGGCAGTGCGGGCGGCCGTTGCGGCACGCCACCATCGGCCAGCGCGCCAGCGTCTGGTGCAGCCACTGCCAGCGCTGAACCCTCGCGCGCCCGTCGCCCTGCCGGCGGTATAGTCCGCCCAACGTCACCGGCGGGGGTGTGCGATGGACGAGGGCCCGGATATCACCGTATGGCTGGATTCAGCCCGCGCGGGCGACCGCGACGCGCTTGACCGGGTCCTCACCCTGCTGTACCACGAGCTGCACAGCATGGCCCGGCGTCAACTGGCTGGGCAGCAGGGGCGCACCCTGGACGCCACCTCGCTGGTCCACGAGTCCTACCTGAAGCTGCTGGGTGCCCGCGGGGGCGCCCGCTTCGAGGACCGCGCGCACTTCTTCGCCTACGCCGCCTCGGCGATGCGCAGCGTGGTGGTCGACTACGCCCGCAACCGGTTGGCGCGCAAGCGCGGCGGCGACCTCAAGCGGGTGGCCGAGATTCCCGAGAACAGCAGCAGCGGGGTGCGGCTGGACGAGGACCTGTTGGCGCTGGACGTGGCGCTGGCGCGGCTGCAGGCGGTGGACCGCCACCTGGCCAAGGTGGTGGAACTGCGCTATTTCGCCGGGCTGTCCGAACAGGAAATCGCCGACCTGTGCCAGCGTTCGGAGCGCAGCATCCGCCGCGACTGGCAGAAGGCGCGCATGTTCCTGCTGGCGTCCGTGCGCGAGGACTGATCGGCGGCAACACGGCCCCGCGTGGCGGCGTGGGCGGAGGTGCATCGTTCGGGGAGCGGATCGATGGAAGCGTTGCGCTGGCGGCAGGTGTCCTCGCTGCTGGATCAATTGCTGGAACTGCCCACGGCGCAGCGCGAGCTGCGCCTGGCGCACCTGCGTGCCTCCGATCCGACGCTGGCCGACGACCTGGAGCGGCTGCTCGCGCATGAACGCGACAGCCAGGAATTCATGGCCCAGCCGCTGTGGACCGCCGCGCCCGAGGCCAGCCGTGCCGGCAGCCTGGTTGGACCCTACCGCCTGCTGCGTCCGCTAGGCGAAGGGGGCATGGGCGAAGTCTGGCTGGCCGAGCGCGCCGACGGGCTATACCAACGCCAAGTGGCGCTGAAGCTGTTGCGCAGCGGCTACGCCGACTCCGGCCTGCGCCAGCGCTTCAGCCGCGAGCGCGAGATCCTCGCCCGCCTGCAGCACCCCAACCTGGCCCAGTTGCTGGATGCCGGGGTGGACCTGCAGGGACAGCCCTACCTGGCGCTGGCCTACGTGGAGGGCGAGCCGATCACCGCCTGCTGCCAGCGCCTGCAGTTGCCGCTGGAGCGCCGCCTGCACCTGATGTTGCAGGTGTGCGCGGTGGTCAGCCACGCCCACGCCAACCTGATCGTGCACCGCGATCTCAAGCCGTCCAACATCCTGGTCACCACCGACGGCGAAGTGAAGCTGCTCGACTTCGGCATCGCCAAACTGATCGATGACGAGGGCGCGCGCGCCGCCGCCGTGCATCCGCCGACCGAGGCGCGCGCGTTCACCCTGCACTACGCCGCGCCCGAGCAGGTGCGGGGCGAACCGGTGACCACGCTGACCGATGTGTACTCGCTGGGCGTGGTGCTGTTCGAGGTCATCACCGGCCGCAAGCCGTACCGGCTGCGCCGGCATAGCGATGCCGAATGGGAGCGCTCGATCCTGGAGGTCACCCCCCCGCGCGCCTCGGCGATGCTGCTGCGCAGCGATACCGCGGCCACCCCGGACCCGGCGGCGCGGCGGCTGGCCAGGCGCCTGCGCGGCGACCTCGACACGATCCTGCTCAGGGCCCTGCAGAAGGAGCCGGCGCAGCGCTACGCTTCGGTGGAGGCGCTGGCGGAGGACCTGCGCCGCTTCCTCCAAGGCCGCCCGATCCATGCGCGCCCGCAGCGCACCCTGTACCGCCTGCAGAAGTACATCGGCCGGCACCGCTGGGGCGTGGCGTTGGGCGCGCTGGCCGCGCTGGCGCTGGTCGGGCTGGCGGTCACCGCGCTCTGGCAGATGCAGCAGGCGCGGCGCGAGATGGCCCGCGCCCAGGCCATGCAGGAATTCACCGTGGGCCTGTTCGACCGTGCCGCCGGCGTGCGCCACGGCAGCTTCGACGTACGCCAGTTGCTGGCCACCGGGCAACAGCGCGGAGAGGCCGAACTCGCCGACCAGCCGCTGTCGCTGGCCGACCTGGAGGGCGTGATCGGGCGCCTTCGGATCGGCATGGGCGACTACCAGCTGGCCCTGCAGACCCTGGATCGCCAACGCGCCCTGCTCGAACAGGTCGACCAGGTGCCGCCGCCGTTGCAGCTGGAGGCGGTGACCCAGCGCGGCCGTGCCCTGCGCATGCTCGGCCGCTCGCGCGAGTGCGTGACCCACATGATGCCGATGCAGGCGCTGGCCAGCGCCCAGCGCGATGCGCTGCCCAGCCTGGTGGCGGAGTACCACGCCCAGCTCGGCCGCTGCCAGCAGCTGCTGGGCTACCGCGATGAAGCGCGCGTGGCGTTCAACGGCGCCCTCGGCCTGCGTCGCGACGTCCTGCACGACATCGGCGGCACCGCCGAAAGCCTGGCCGATCTGGCGGCGCTGGACAGCGATGATGGCCGCCCGCAGGCCGCCCTCGCCGGCTACCAGCATGCGCTGCAACTGCTGCAGTTGCGGGCCAGCGAGCGCCATCCGCAACTGATCACGCTGCGTCGCCATCTCGGCGAAACACTGGCCGCGCAGGGCGACCTGGAGGCGGCCGAGCAGACCCTGCACATCGCCTGGTCGGACGCGGTCAGCCTGTACGGTCCCGACCACCCCGAGACCCTGTCGATCCGACGCCTGCGCGCCGTGCTGGCGATGCAGCGCGGTGAGCTGCAGGAGGCGGCGGCGACGTTGCAGCAGGTGCACCGGCTCACCCGCCTGGCGCTGGGCGAACAGCACCGCGACACCGGGCTGAGCTGGCATGCGCTGGGCCGGCTGGCGCTGGAGCGTGGCGACAGCGACGAAGCGGTCGCCGATTTCGAGCGCGCCGTGGCGATCTGGCGGCAACCGGACTGTATCGGCCTGTTGCCACAGGGCCTGTACGACTATGGCGACGCCCTGGCCCAGGCCGGCCGCTGGCAGGCCGCGCTGGTGGCGCTGCATGAAGGCCGCCAGTGGCAGGCCGCGCAGCGTGGCGACCAGGATCCGTCGGTGCAGCGGGCTGATCGGCTGATGGCCGAGATCACCGGTACTTACGGCGACCCCCGCCAGGCCGGCGAACGCCTGGTGCAGCTGATGCGGCGCAGCGCCCAAGGCGGGCCGGAGGCCGCCGCGCAGCAGCAGGCCCTGCAACTTGCGTGGGGGCGCACGCTGCTGCGGATGGGCCAGGACGTCGAGGCACGGCGCGCGCTGCAGCCGCTGGCCGACGCGCGCGCGTCCGACCCGGCCAGCGTCGAGTTGCGCTGGCAGGCGCGCACCAGCCTGGCCGCACTGCAATGCGGCGTGTCGCCGCTGCGCGGCCGCGAGGCCCTGCTGCAGCTGCGCGATGAGGTGCAGGCCCGGCGTCCGCAGGGCGGCGCGGTCGGCCGCGGCATCGAGCAGGCCCTGCAGGCGTGCGCCAGCGCCACGCTGGCCAGCCGACGCTGAGCGTGCCGGCTGGCTGAACGCCGTGCCGCGACCACCTCGGCGAATTAACGTTCGCCTGCCTATGATGGCCGGCCCTTTCCTGCCAACGCTGCCTGCATGCAACGTCGCGACTTCATCCGCAATGCTTCCCTGGCCCTGGCCGCGATCGGCTTCCCGGCGTTGCCGGCGTGTGCCGCGCAAGGCAACCAGCTTGGGCTGCGCCGGCTCGGCCAGCCGCAGCCGTTCGATTTCGCCACCCTCAAGGGCCAGGCGCGCGCGCTGTCGCAGGCCGCCTACCAGAGCCACAAGCGCACCCTGCCCGGTCCGCTGGAGGCGCTGGACTGGGATCAGTACCAGTCCATCAGCTACCGCCAGGACCACGCCCTGTGGGCGGACAAGCCCGGCAAGTACCAGGCCAAGTTCTTCCACCTGGGCCTGTACTTCCATTCGCCGGTGCGCATGTACGACGTGGTCGATGGCACCGCGCAGCAACTGGCCTACGACCCGGCCGCGTTCAATTACGGCAAGAGCGGCTTGAAGGGCAGCCACCTGCCGGCCGACCTCGGCTTTGCCGGCTTCCGCCTCAACACCCGCCAGGACACCGACCGCGACTTCGCCGCGTTCCTCGGCGCCAGCTACTTCCGTGCGGTCGGCAAGGAAGGCCAGTACGGCCAGTCCGCGCGTGGCCTGGCAATCGACACCGGCATGGGCAAGCCGGAGGAATTCCCGGATTTCATCGCCTACTACCTGGAACAACCGGCAGCCGACTCCAACACGCTGGTGGTCTATGCGCTGCTGGATTCACCGAGCGTGGCCGGTGCGTACCGTTTCGCGATCACCAATGGCGACGTGCTGCTGATGGACATCGACTGCGCCCTGTACCCGCGCAAGGCGATCGAGCGCCTCGGCATCGCCCCGTGCACGAGCATGTACCAGGTCGGCGAGAACGACCGCCGCATGGACTGGGACTGGCGCCCGGAAATCCACGACACCGACGGCCTGTCGATGTGGACCGGCAGCGGCGAGTGGATCTGGCGCCCGCTGTGCAACCCGCACAACCTGCGCTTCAACATGTTCGTGGACAACAACCCGCGCGGCTTCGGCCTGCTGCAGCGCGACCGCAACTTCGACCACTACCAGGACGACGGCGTCTTCTACGAGAAGCGCCCGTGCCTGTGGGTGGAACCGAAGGGGCAGTGGGGCAAGGGCTCGGTGCAGCTGGTCGAGATCCCCACCGTCGATGAAACCTTCGACAACATCGTGGCGTTCTGGAACCCCGAGGCCAAGCCGCAGCCCGGCCAGGAGCTGCTGCTCGGCTACCGGCTGTACTGGGGCGCCGAACCGCCGGCGCGCCCGCCGCTGGCGCACTGCGTGGCCAGCCGTACCGGCCTGGGCGGTGTGATCGGCAAGAAGCGCGCGTACTTCTCGTGGCGCTTCGCGGTCGATTTCGAGGGCGGCGAACTGGCTGCACTGATCGACAAGGGCGAGGTCGAAGCAGTGGTCCAGGCCAGCCGTGGCCGCGTGGAGATCGTCTCCGCGCGGCCGCTGCGCGAGATCAAGGGCTACCGCGCCATGTTCGACCTGGTCCCGCCGGACGATTCCACCGACCAGATCGACATCCGCCTGTACCTGCGCAGCGCCGGCAAGACCCTGACCGAAACCTGGCTGTACCAGTACAGCCCGCCGCCAAAGGGCGCGCCGGAACGCACGTTGTACTGACCGGCCCCAGGCAGCGCGCCGATCCCCGGGTAGAGCCGAGCCACGCTCGGCTGCTCTTGGCGCACAGATCGCCGCCACCCTGATCCGCCCAAGGCAGCGCACCGATCCCCAGGTAGAGCCGAGCCACGCTCGGCTGCTCTTGGCGCACAGATCACCGCCACCCTGATCAGCCCCAGGCAGCGCGCCGATCCCCGGGTAGAGCCGAGCCACGCTCGGCTGCTCTTGGCGCACAGATCACCGCCACCCTGATCAGCCCAAGGCAGCGCACCGATCCCCAGGTAGAGCCGAGCCACGCTCGGCTGCTCCTGGCGCACAGATCACCGCCACCCTGATCAGCCCCAGGCAGCGCACCGATCCCGGGTAGAGCCGAGCCACGCTCGGCTGCTCTTGGCGCACAGATCACCGCCACCCTGATCAGCCCAAGGCAGCGCACCGATCCCCAGGTAGAGCCGAGCCATGCTCGGCTGCTCCTGCCGCCGCAATCACCGCCACGCGCCACCGCCAGTAGGCGGTCAGATCGGCAGCTTGGCCTGCGCCGGGTCGATCTTGGCTTCGCCGCGCGTGATCTTCTTGAACTCCGCACGGCTCACCGACACATAGCGCTCGTTGCCACCGATCTCCACCTGCGGGCCGTCCTGCACCGCGTGGCCGTGTTCGTCCACGCGCACGGTCATGGTGGCCTTCTTGCCGCTGTGGCAGATGGTCTTGATCTCCTGCATCTCGTCGGCCCAGGCCAGCAGGTACTGGCTGCCCTCGAACAACTCGCCGCGGAAATCGGTGCGCAGCCCGTAGCAGAGCACCGGGATGCGCAGCTGGTCCACCACCTCGCTGAGCTGCCAGACCTGGCTGCGGCTGAGGAACTGGGCCTCATCCACCAGCACGCAGCCGAGCTTGCCGTGGACCTCCAGGTCCTCCGCGATCAGCTGCTGCAGGTCGGTGTCGCGGTCGAAGGCCACGCCGTCGGCCTTCAGCCCGATCCGCGAGGCGACCACGCCGCGCCCGGCCCGGTCGTCCAGGCGGGGGGTCAGGATGGCCACGCGCATGCCGCGCTCGTGGTAGTTGTGCGCCGACTGCAGCAGGGTGGTGGTCTTGCCGGCGTTCATCGCCGAATAATAGAAATAGAGCTTGGCCATCGGCCAATTCTAGACGCCTGGCCGGCCGGCGTCGCCGCCCGCCCACGCCGGCGGACGCTTTCGTCCGCCCGCGGTGACGGTCCCGCCCAGGCCGGGCGGCCCGGTACAATGCCCCTCCCCCGGAGATGGCATGCACGGTCTCAATCCCCCCCAACGCGCGGCAGTCATGCACTGCGAAGGTCCTCTGCTGGTGCTCGCGGGCGCCGGCAGCGGCAAGACGCGCGTCATCGTGGAAAAGATCGCCCAGCTGATCGCCAGCAAGCGCTACCCGGCGCGGCGGATCGCGGCGATCACCTTCACCAACAAGTCGGCCAAGGAAATGCGCGAGCGCGTGGCCAAGCGCCTGCACGGCGGGGATGCCGAGGACGTCACCATCTGCACCTTCCATGCGCTGGGGCTCAAGTTCCTGCAGATCGAGCACGCGGCGGTGGGGCTCAAGCGCGGCTTCTCGATCTTCGATGCGGACGATGCCACCTCGCAGGTCAAGGACCTGATGTACGGGGCCAAGCCGGACGATATCGAGGACGTGAAGAACCTGATCTCGCGCGCCAAGAACGCCGGCCTCTCGCCCGAGCAGGCAATGGCGGCGGCGCGCAGCAACCGCGAGAAGGAAGCAGCCAGCGTCTACGAGCGCTACCAGCTGCGCCTGACCGCGTTCAACGCGGTCGACTTCGACGACCTGATCCGCCTGCCGGTGCAGGTGCTGGAAGAAAACCCGGAGATCGCGCTGGCCTGGCGCGAGCGCATCGGCTACCTGCTGGTGGACGAATGCCAGGACACCAACGATGCGCAGTACCGGCTGCTCAAGCAGCTGGCCGGCAGCAAGGGCAACTTCACCTGCGTGGGCGACGATGACCAGTCGATCTATGCCTGGCGCGGTGCCAACCCGGAAAACCTGCAGCAGATGGCGCGCGATTACCCCGCGCTGGAAATCATCAAGCTGGAGCAGAACTACCGCTGCTCCAACCGCGTGCTGCGCGCGGCCAATGCGCTGATCGCCAACAACCCGCACGAGCACCTGAAGAAGCTGTGGAGCGACCAGGCCGACGGCGAGCGCATCCGGGTGTGGGAGTGCCGCAACAGCGAACACGAGGCGGAGAAGGTCGCGGCGGAGATCGCGTTCCTGGCCACGTCCAAGAAGATCCCGTGGAGCGATTTCTGCATCCTGTTCCGCGGCAACTTCCAGTCGCGGCCGCTGGAAAAAGCGTTGCAGCTGGTGCGCGTGCCGTACCACATCACCGGCGGCACCGCGTTCCTTGAACGCCAGGAGGTCAAGGACACGCTGTCCTGGCTGCGCCTGCTGGTGAACCCCGATGACGATACGGCGTTCATGCGTGCGGTGCAGTCGCCCAAGCGCGAAGTCGGCGCCGGCACGCTGGCCAAGCTGGCCGAGCTGGCTTCGGAAAAGGACCTGCCGATGGCGCACGCCGCCGAGGCGATCGGTGCGCTGTCGCAGCTCCCTCCACGCGCGGCCAATGGCCTGAGCCGTTTCACCGACATCCTGCGCGACCTGCGCGCGGAGATGCCCAAGCTCAGTTCCGGCGACCTGGTGCGCAAGCTGGTGAAGGAGTCCGGCCTGGTCTCGGACCTGCGCAGTGCATGCAAGGAAGAATCGGTCTACCAGCGCCGCCTCGGCAACCTGGAGGAGTTGGCGCAGTGGTTCGAGGGCGGCCCGCGCGGTGCCACCACCGCCGACCTGGCCGCGCAGCTGGCGCTGCTCTCGCGCAACGACAAGGACGATGGCGGCAACCAGGTCCGCATGATGACCATGCATGCCTCCAAGGGCCTGGAATTCCCGTATGTGTTCATCATCGGCTGCGAAGACGGCGTGCTGCCGCACCAGGTCAGCCTGGATGAAGGCAACCTGCAGGAAGAGCGCCGCCTGCTGTACGTGGGGATCACCCGCGCCAAGGTGCAGCTGTGGATGAGTTACAGCAAGCTCACCCGCAAGTTCGGCGAGCACGTACGGCTCAAGCCGAGCCGCTTCTTCGATGAGATCCCGGCCGAGGAAATGCAGCGCGACGGCGCCGATCCCGTCGCCGATGCTGCGCGCAAGAAGGAACGCGCCAGCGCCGGATTGGCGGCGATCCAGGCATTGTTCGACTGACCCAACGCCCGGTAGAGCCGACCGTTGCTCGGCTGCCGTTCCCGAGACGCGTCGGCTGCCGTGTGCCCGCTCCAGGAGCAGCCGACCAACGGTCGGCTCTACCGTGTTCGCGGCGCGCACTGCACAATCGGGGCATCGTCCCTTGCAGTGACCCGCATGTCCGCTGTTATCCAGACCGACCGCCTGCACCTGCGCCTGATCGATCCCGACCACGATGCGGCCGACATGCTGGCCCTGCTCAACGAGCCGGGGTTCATCCGCAACATTGCCGACCGCGGCGTGCGTACGCTGGCGCAGGCCCGCGACTACACCGCCGAGCGCGTGCTTGGCAGCTACACGCTCAACGGCTTTGGCATGTACGCCATCATCCGCCGCAGCGACGGCGCGTGGCTGGGCAATGCCGGGCTGGTGCGCCGCGATGGCCTGCCGGCGCCGGATATCGGCTATGCATTGCTGTCGGAGTACGAAGGCAACGGCTACGCGTTCGAAGCCGCGCGCGGAGTGATGCACTACGCCCGCGATGTGCTCGGTTACACCGACCTGTACGGCATCGTTTCCCCGGACAACCTGCGCTCGGCCGCGTTGCTGCGCAAGCTGGGCATGGAAGACCGCGGCGACCTGCTGTTGCCGCCGCCGCACGGCGGGGATGTCGTGCTGCTGTTCGCCACGCCGGGCGCGCCGGCTCCTTGATCCCGCGTAGCCGAGCATGGCTCGGCTCTACCACGGCGAGAGATGGGTAGAGCCGAGCCATGCTCGGCTGCCTCTCAACCGCCCAACTGCTGCGCAAGCGGGGCACGGAGGATCGCGGCGACCTGCTGTTGCCGCCGCCGCATGGCGGGGATGTCGTGCTGCTGTTCGCTACGCCGGGCGCGCCGGCTTCCTGACTCCGCGTAGCCGAGCATGGCTCGGCTCTACCGGCGGTTGGGCATGGGTAACGCCGGGTCGCGCAGCCGAGCATGGCTCGGCTCTACCGGCGGTTGGGAATGGGTAACGCCGCGCCGCGTAGCCGAGCATGGCTCGGCTCTACCGCCGATTGGTAATGGGTAACACCGGGCCTCGCAGCCGAGCATGGCTCGGCTCTGCCGCCGGTTGGTCATGGGGAACGCCGGGCCGTGCAGCCGAGCATGGCTCGGCTCTGCCGGCGGTTGGTCAAGGGTAACGCCGGGCCGCGCAGCCGAGCATGGCTCGGCTCTACCGGCGGTTGGGCATGGGTAACACCGGGCCGCATAGCCGAGCATGGCCCGGCTCTACCGGCGGTTGGTCATGGGTACACCGGGCCGCGCAGCCGAGCATGGCTCGGCTCTACCGCCGGTTGGTCATGGGGAACGCCGGGCCGCGTAGCCGAGCATGGCTCGGCTCTGCCGGCGGTTGGTCATGGGTAACGCCGGGCCGCGCAGCCGAGCATGGCTCGGCTCTACCGGCGGTTGGCCATGGGTACACCGGGCCGCGCAGCCGAGCATGGCTCGGCTCTACCGGCGGTTGGCCATGGGTACACCGGGCCGCGTAGCCGAGCATGGCTCGGCTCTACCGCTGGTTGGTCATGGGGAACGCCGGGCCGCGTAGCCGAGCATGGCTCGGCTCTACCGGCGGTTGGTCATGGGTAGAGCCGAGCCATGCTCGGCTGCCTTTCAACCGCCCAACTGCGCGCGCAGCTCGGCCAGTTGTTCCTGCAGCTCGGCTACGGTGGCTTCCAGCTGCTGCACGCGCGCCTCCAGTGCCGGGTTGCCGGCGCCGCTACCGCCACCGCTGGACGATGCCGCCTTGTACTGCTCGGCCAGCGCCTGTCCATCCACCGGGCCACCCAGCAGATGCATGTAGCGGTCTTCGCGCTGGCCGCTGGCCCGCGGCAGCTGCACCGCCAGGCCGCGCTGGATCATGCGCTCGATGTGGTGGCGCAGCTCCTCGGCGTCCTGGAACTGGAACAGGCGCTCGCTGCGGGTCAGCAACTCGTTCACCGTCTGCGGGCCGCGCAGCAGCAGCAGGCCCACGATCGCCAGCTGCTGGCGGGTGAGGTCCAGCGCGCTGCCGGCGCGGTGCTCGTAGCGCTCGGCGCGCGAGGAGAACTGCTGGCGGGCCAGCCCCATCGACTCCAACTGGCGCAGCGCGTGGTGAACATCGCCAGCGGACAGGGCCATCACCGGCTCGCGTGCGGTCTTCTGGTTGGCGGCCACCTGCGCGGCGTTGACCGTGAGCGGGTAGGCGTCCGGGGTGGTCGCCTCCTTCTCGATCAGGCAGCCCAGGGCGCGGGCCTGGGCCGGGCTCAGCACGGGCAGGGCGGGGGTCTGGGTGTCGTCGGTCATGGCGCGCTCCGGGGTGTTTCAGGGGCGTGCAGCATAGCCGAGGCCCGCACCGCACATGATTGCCGCCGGACAAGCCGGTAAACTGGCGCGACTCTGTTGCTGGTGACCCCGATGCGTCGTACTGCTGCTGTTTCCCTGTCCGTGCTTGCCTGCGCCGTGATGGCGCTCAGTGCCTGCAAGCGCACCGAAGCCCCCGCCGAGGCCGCCCCGGCAGCGGTTGCCGCTGCTGCCGCGCCCGCCGCCACCGGTGACGCCGCGGTGTCCGCCAACGACAACCTCAACGCGGTGCTGTGGATGCAGCGCGCGCAGGAGTACAAGGCGATCACCGAGCAGACCTACCGCGCCGCCGCCGACCACCTGGACAAGGCGCTGAAGGAAGCCAACTGGGACGCGCTGGTACCGGAGGAACGCGGCAACGCCGCCAAGGGCCTGAAGCCGGCGGTGGTGCTGGACGTGGACGAGACCGTGCTGGACAACTCGCCCTACCAGGCGCGCCTGGTGCGCGACGGCAAGGAATACGACGAACTCAGCTGGGACCAGTGGGTGGCCGAGAAGAAGGCCAAGGCGATCCCGGGTGTGGTCGATTTCGCCAAGGCCGCCAACGCCAAGGGCGTGACCCTGCTGTACATCTCCAACCGCGCCGTGCACCTCAAGGAGGCCACCCTGGCCAACCTGCGTGCCGAAGGCCTGCCGGTCGCCGATGACAGCGTGTTCCTGGGCCTGGGCACGGTGGTGAAGGACTGCGAACAGGCCGGCAGCGAGAAGAACTGCCGCCGCCGCCTGGCCGGCCAGCAGTACCGCGTGCTGATGCAGTTCGGCGACCAGCTGGGCGACTTCGTGGAAGTCACCGCCAACACCAACGACGGCCGCGACGCGCTGCTGCAGCAGTACCACGACTGGTTCGGCGAGCGCTGGTGGATGCTGCCCAACCCGACTTACGGCGGCTTCGAGCCGGCCCAGTTCAACAATGACTACAGCCAGTCGCGCGAGGCCCGCCATGATGCCAAGCGCGCCGCGCTGGACTACGCGCCGTGAGCCGCGCCCCGCTGCCGCTGCGTGACGATCAGCGCCTGATCTTCGCGCTCGACGTGCCGGGCCGCGACGAGGCGCTGGCGTGGGTGGACCGGCTCGGCGACGCGGTCTCGTTTTACAAGATCGGCATGGAGCTGCTCGCCTCCGGCGAGTACTTCGACGTGCTCGAGGCCCTGGCCGCGCGCGACAAACGCGTGTTCGTCGATCTCAAGTTCTTCGACATCCCGGCCACCGCCGCGGCGGTGATCAAGCGGCTGTCGCAGTGGCCGGTCAGCTACGCCACCATCCACGGCTGGCACCCGGCCATGATGGAGGCCTGCGCGGCCGCCAACGGCAGCGACATGCGCCTGCTGGCGGTGACCGTGCTGACCTCGATGGGCCGCAGCGACCTGGCCGGGATGGGCATCGACCGCGAACCGGTGGACGTGGTGGTCGAACGCGCGCTGGCCGCCCAGGCTGCCGGCATCGACGGGGTGATCGCCTCGGGCCAGGAAGCCGGCCCGATCCGCGCGGCCACCGGCGCGGGCTTCTCGATCGTGTGCCCGGGCATCCGCCCCGGCGGCCCGGTCGGCGATGACCAGAAGCGCACCGTTGGCGTGGCCCAGGCGTTCGCCGACGGTGCCGATGCGATCGTGGTCGGGCGGCCGATCCGGCTGGCCAACGATCCGCGTGCGGCCGCCGAGGCGATCCAGCAGGAAATCGCCAGCGCCTGGCGCACCCGCCAGGGCTGAGGCAGCCCCGGCCGCATCCGGATCCGCGTGCGGCCTGCCCCGGCAGCCGCATCGGCCGTCCAGCGATGAACGTCATTGCGTGGTAGGGCGCTCCCCGCCGATGGCCGGCACTTGCCCGGTACTTGTCCGGCGCTCGACACGGGCGCGACCTGCACAGTCAGGCGCGCCCCTCGTAATCGCCGCGCGTCTACCTCGGGAAACCCCGCGTCGCCCGCCAACAGTGCAGCGCGCCGCAGTTCGCCGCGCCCCTCCTGCGATGGAATGAATCCTGCCGGCACGACGTTGCCTGGCGATCCCATCATTGCAATGGAGGTGCTGCATGCATGTGTTTACCCGACTGGCCCTGGCCACCGGCGTCCTCGGTCTTTCCCTCGCCGCGCAGGCGGCTCCCGCACCGCTCAATGGCGCGCCCCTGCGGCCATTGATCATCGGCGGGGTGGATGCGTCGCCTGGCCAGTATCCCTTCATGGTCAGCCTGCAACGGCTGGACTTCGGCGATTCGGACCATACCCGCCACTGGTGCGGCGCCACGCTGATCTCCCCGTCCTGGGTACTCACCGCCGCCCACTGCGTGCAGGGGGCCAAGCCTGCCGGCTACGCGGCGCTGGCAGGGGCCACAGCGTTGGACACCACCGCGCGCAAACGCACGTCCAACATCCGTGCGATCCACGTCCATCCGGCCTTCAACAGCACCACGCTGGCCAATGACGTGGCGTTGATCCAGCTGCGCAAGCCGGTCGAGGGCCTCGCCCCGGCCCTGATGCTGGAGGGCAGCGACAGCGGCTATCTGCGGACCGGCCGCATGTTCGACGTGATCGGTTGGGGCGATACCGGGCTGGAGGGCGCGGCCGGCTCGCCCACCGTGCTGCAGACAGTGAAGACCCCGTTCGTCCCCTTCAAGACGTGCCAGCAGGCGTACCCGAGCCTGCAGGCCGGCACGTCGATCTGCGCCGGCACCGAGGGCATCGACAGTTGCCAGGGCGATTCCGGTGGCCCGCTGCTGGTGCAGCGGCGCGGCGCCTGGACGGTGCTGGGCGTGGTCAGCTGGGGCCAGGGCTGCGCCCAGGCGGGCTATCCGGGCGTGTATGCCCGGCTGGCCGATGGCTACGTGCGCGACTTCATCACGGCCACCTGGACCGGTGACTGACGGCCGGTAAAGCCCGCCCGTTGGACGCGGCGGACGACCCTGCGGGTGCACCGCCGCTGGCGGCGCAGGGACGTTCGCCGTCACGCGCACGCCGGGCGTCGTGCGCAGACTTCACCGGCTCGGGCCAGGCTGGGGCGCCCTGCCAGCGACTGCGTCCACCCACGCCTGGCCACGTTGCCCACACCAGAATGAAATAACGATAGGGTTCAATAACTTGGACCCGCCGGCCCGCATCCCGGCGGGGCCCGGCTTGCCGCTGCGGGGGCGCAGGCCGCAAGATGCGGACCGGTCCGGGGAGTCCGAATTCATGTCCATGTCGTTGAAGTCGTGGCAGTACCGGGGGCATGCGTTGGCGCTGGCCCTGTGCGGGGTGGTGCTGCTCAGTGCCTGCAAGGGCGATCGGATCGATCCGGACACACCCGCGGCCGAGCCGGTCGCGGCCCTGCAACAGCTGGCCCGGCAGGTGGCCGACAACGACCTGCTCGGCTACGCGCGCGCCTCGGTGCCGCCCGCCGACTACGCCCGCCTGCAGGTGGCCTGGGCACAGGGGCACAGCCGTTGGCCACTGACCGAACTGCCGCTGGATGGGCAACTGCTGCCGATGCTGGCCGCGCTGTCGGCGCCGGACGCCCCACAGCGCCTCCAGCGCTCGTTCGACGCACAGATTGCCGGCCAGGCCACCGGGATGCGCCAGGCGGCGCATTCCATGGGCCTGTTCGGGGTGGAGTACCTGCGCAACCAGACCGACTACACCGATGCCCAGCGCGCCCACTACAGCCAGGTGGTGAACGCGCTGAGCAAATGGGCCGCCGCTGCGCCGCTGACCGACAAGCAACGCGCCAAAACCACCATCACGCTGTTGACTGCCACCGCGCGGACCACCGGGCTGTCCACCGACGAACAGTTGCAGGCCGCCGGCATGGAGGCATCGCTGCGCCGCCTGGGCCCGTTCTTCAAAGCCTTCAAGACCGCGCTGGCCAGCTATGGGTTGTCGCTGGACGGGGCGCTTACCGGCCTGCGCGGCGAGGTCGTGTCGGAATTGGGCGATGATGCCGTGGTCCGCGTGCAGTACCCGCTGGCCGGCGAACAGATCGAAGCGCAGGTGCGGATGACCCGCCGCGATGGCCACTGGTATGTGAGCCGCACCCTGGAGGACGCGCAGGCGCTGCTGCAGGCCGCACAGGCCCAACAAGCTGAACATGATGACCCGCAGTCGGCTGAAGCAGAGGCCGCCGCGCAGGTCAAGGACGGTGCTTCTGCACCGGCTAAGCCATAATGAAGCCGATGCCGAACCAGAATCCCCTGCCTTTCCCCGGCGAAGAGCCGCCCAAGACGCCGGACGCTTCGTCCGCGTCGCCCGACAGCGTGGCCGCCACCGGCGCCCCGGCCGACCCCGGCCAGGCGAGCGCCGCTGCCGCCGCCGTGCCTGCCGAGGCCGAGCCGGGCGCGGTCGCGCCGGCCGCCATCGTGCCCGGTACCCGTGCCCCGGTGGGCCGCCGCCCGTGGTGGGCACGCCTGCTCGGCCGGCTGGTCGAGCCGTGGCTGTCGCTGAAGATCGAACCGGAACAGCCCGGCCAGTACAACGACGGCCGCCCGGTGGTCTACGTGCTGGAAGACTACGGCCTGTCCAATGCGCTGATCCTGGACAAGGCCTGCCGTGAGGCCGGCCTGCCCTCGCCGCTGGTGCCCATCGCCGGTGATCCGACCGGGCGCAAGCGCGCCTACGTGGCGTTGTCGCGCCGGAGCAGCAGCAACTCGCTGATCCCCGAGCAGCGCGGTGCCAAGACCCACTCCGATTCGCTGGCCAAGGTGCTCCAGGCCCATCGCGCACGCGATGAGCTGGACGTGCACCTGGTCCCGGTATCGATCTTCGTCGGCCGCGCGCCGGACAAGCAGAGCGGCTGGTTCGCCGTGCTGTTCTCGGAAAACTGGGCGTTGGTGGGCCGTTTCCGTCGCCTGCTGGCGGTGCTGCTCAATGGCCGCAGCACCATCGTGCGGTTTGCCCCGCCGATCTCGCTGCGCAGCACGATCAACGAGGGGCTGGACCCCGAGCGCACCGTGCGCAAGCTCCAGCGCGTGCTGCGCACCCACTTCCGCCGCATCCGTGAGTCGGTGATCGGGCCGGACCTGTCCACCCGCCGCCTGCTGGTGGACAAGGTGCTGGACGCGGACACCGTGCGCGAGGCGATCGCCTCGCAGGCCAAGCGCGACAACTCCAAGCCGGCCGATGCGTGGAAGAAAGCCCACGCCTACGCCTGGGAGATCGCCGCGGACTACTCCAGCCCGGCGGTGCGGTCGGCCAGCTTCATGCTCAGCCATGTCTGGAACCGCATCTACGCCGGCGTACTGGTCCACCACCTGGACAAGTTCAAGGCGGCCGCGCCCGGGCACGAAGTGGTTTACGTGCCCAGCCACCGCAGCCACATGGACTACCTGCTGCTGTCCTACCTGCTGTACGACCGGGGCATCGTGCCGCCGCACATCGTGGCCGGCATCAACCTCAACCTGCCGGTGGTCGGCACCTTGCTGCGCAAGGGCGGGGCGTTCTTCATCCGGCGCTCCATCCGCGGCAACGCGCTGTACTCGGCGGTGCTCAGCGAATACGTGGCGCAGCTGGTGGCCGGTGGTTACTCGATCGAATACTTCGTCGAAGGCGGCCGCTCGCGCACCGGGCGCCTGCTGCAGCCCAAGGGCGGCATGATCTCGATGACGCTGCGCGCGTTCCTGCGCCAGCCGCGCAAGCCGGTGCTGTTCCAGCCGGTCTACATCGGCTATGAAAAGCTGATGGAAGGCGGCAGCTACCTGGACGAACTGTCCGGGCGGCCCAAGGAAAAGGAATCGATCTGGTCGCTGCTGTGGTCCATCCCCAAGGTGCTCAAGCAGAACTACGGGCAGGTGGTGGTGAACTTCGGCGAGCCGATCGCGCTCAACGACGTGCTGGCCCGGCAGGCGCCGGAGTGGAACGGGCAGCCGGTGGGCGAGGACGAGAAGCCGTCGTGGCTGTCGGGCACGGTCGACCACCTGGCCGAGCGCATCCAGGTGCACATCAACGGCGCCGCCGACGTCAACCCGATCAACCTGCTGGCGCTGGCGCTGCTGTCCACGCCCAAGCACGCGATGGGCGAGGCCGACCTGATCGCGCAGATCGAACTGTGCAAGACGCTGCTGGTGGAGATGCCGTATTCGGACCGGGTGACGGTGACCCCGCACTCGCCGGAGCGGATCATCGCCCACGCCGAAGAAATCAACGTGCTCACCCGCATCAAGCACCCGCTCGGCGACGTGCTCAGTGTCAGTGGCGACACCGCGGTGCTGCTCAGCTACTTCCGCAACAACGTCATCCACCTGTTCACGGCGTCGTCGTGGGTGGCCTGCTGCTTCCAGAACAACCGCCGCATGAGCCGCACCGGCCTGGTCCAGTTGGGCCGCACGGTGTATCCGTTCCTGCAGGCCGAGCTGTTCCTGCCGTGGACCGAGGACGAGTTTGCCCAGCGTATCGAGCAGACCATCAACGTGTTCGTGCGCGAAGGGCTGCTGCAGAACATCAACGACGACGACGGCGGCATCCTGGCCCGCAACACCGGGCAGACCGACGAGGTGTTCCGCCTGCGCGCGATCGGCCACTCGTTGCAGCAGGCCTTCGAGCGCTATTACATCGCCATTTCGGTGCTGGTGAAGAACGGCCCCGGCACGCTGGGCGCGGCGGAACTGGAAAGCCTGTGCCAGCAGGCCGCGCAGCGCCTGAGCCTGCTCTACGCACCCGCCGCGCCGGAATTCTTCGACCGCACCTTGTTCCGCGGCTTCATCCAGAAGCTGCGCGAGCTGCGCCTGGTGTGGCCGGACGAGAACAGCAAGCTGCTGTTCGACGCGCGCCTGGATGCCTGGGCCAAGGATGCCAAGTTCATCCTGGGCCGCGAACTGCGCCACACCATCGAACGGGTGAGCCCGGAAGCGGCCAAGCCGGAAGAACCGGTCAGCACGGATTGACGGACGCGGATGCGCCGAGGCGTATCCGGACGTATCCGGATCTTGACGTATCCGGATCTCGACGTATCCGGATTTCGACGTATCCAAATCTTATTGCGTTCGCCAGCAATTCGTAGGTACCGACCGTTGGTCGGTACCCGCGCGCAAGCGCGGCACACGCGCCCGGAGACCAAGCAACGCGGCGTGCACCGTCTGACCGACGCTGACCACCGTCCGAAGCTGCATGCCAAGGTTCATGCCGCCGGGGCTGACGGCAGCCGACCAACGGTCGGCTCTACGCTTCGGAACATCGGCGGGGAGCGGGGGCTGACGGCAGCCGACCAACGGTCGGCTCTACGCTCTGGAACATCGGTGGGGAGCGGGGCGGACGGCAGCCGACCAACGGTCGGCTCTACGCTTCGGAACATCGGTGGGGAGCGGGGCTGACGGCAGCCGACCAACGGTCGGCTCTACGCGGGTTCGTCGGGGATCAACATGTCCGCCAGCCGGGCGATGCAGTCCTTCAACTGCAGTTTGCGCCGTTTCAGGCGCTTGGCCTCCAGCTCGTCATCGCCGTTGGCGGCCATGCGCTGGATCTGTTCGTCCAGCATGCGGTGCTCCTGCCGGAGCTCGGCAAGGCGGGCGCTGATCTGCTCGGGTGTCAGGGTATCCACGGTCTCGAGCATACACATCCGCGATGATGCCCGGGAGTGAACGCAGTCACTTCCTGGCGGCCGTGGCGGTCGGCGCGAGCCGGTAGAATGAAGGCCATGAGTGTCGTCCTTGCCCTGCCCGATCCCGTCCCGCGCGCCCGCGATCCGCGCGCGGCCGACGCCGTGCAGGACAAGCTGGCGCGGCGCCTGCGCCGCCAGGTCGGCCAGGCCATCGCCGATTTCGGCATGATCGAGGACGGCGACAAGGTGATGGTGTGCCTGTCCGGCGGCAAGGACAGTTACACCCTGCTGGACGTGCTGCTGCAGCTGCAGAAAAAGGCGCCCGTGCGCTTCGAGCTGGTCGCGGTGAACCTGGACCAGAAGCAGCCGGACTTCCCCGCGCACGTGCTGCCCGCGTACCTGGCGTCGATCGGCGTGGCGTACCAGATCATCGAGCAGGACACCTATTCGGTGGTCAGCCGGGTGATCCCCGAAGGCCGCACGATGTGTTCGCTGTGCTCGCGCCTGCGCCGCGGCGCGCTGTACCGCCATGCGGCGGAAAACGGCTTCAGCAAGATCGCCCTCGGCCACCACCGCGATGACAGCGTGGCCACGTTCTTCCTCAACCTGTTCCACCACGCCAAGCTGTCGGCGATGCCGCCCAAGCTGCGCAGCGACGACGGCCGCCACGTGGTGATCCGCCCGCTGGCCTACGTGGCCGAAGACGATATCCGCGCGTATGCGCAGGCGCGCGCGTTCCCGATCATCCCGTGCAATCTGTGTGGCAGCCAGGACACGCTGCAACGCCGCCAGGTCGGGCAGATGCTGCAGCAGTGGGAGCAGCAGCACCCCGGCCGCATCGACCAGATCGCCCGCGCGCTGGGCACCGTGGAGCCTTCGCAGCTGGCCGATCCCACGCTGTTCGATTTCATGGCGCTGGGGCGTGTCGACGCCGCAACGCCGCCTGTGCCGTCGGCCTGGACCGACGGTGCGCCCGCCGACAGCGGCGGCGCGTCCGGGCTGTCCTGAGCCGGCCAACACCCCGCCTTCCCTTCACCTCTATTCCGGACTTCCATGTTCTTTCGCAACCTGACGCTGTTCCGCTTCCCGACCGCCACCGATTTCTCCGAGGTAGATACGCTGCTGCCGCAGGTGCTGCTCAAGCCGGTCGGCCCGCTCGAAATGAACTCCCGTGGTTTCATCTCCCCGTTCGGCCGCGAGGAAAAGACCGTGTTCTCGCACCGCATCGGCGATGCGCTGTGGCTGACCGTGGGCGGTGAGGACAAGATCCTGCCGGGCGCGGTGGTCAACGACCTGCTGGCGCGCAAGCTCGAGGAAATCGAGGAAAAGGAAGGGCGCAAGCCCGGCGGCCGCGAGCGCAAGCGGCTCAAGGACGACCTGCTGCACGAACTGATGCCGCGTGCGTTCGTGAAGAGCTCGCGCACCGACGCGCTGATCGACCTGACCCACGGCTACGTGGCGGTGGACAGTTCCAGCCGCAAGACCGGCGAGAACGTCATGTCCGACATCCGCGGCCTGCTCGGCAGCTTCCCGGCGATGCCGCTCAACGCCGAAGTAGCGCCGCGCTCGATCCTGACCGGCTGGATCGCCGGTGAAGCGCTGCCGACCGGGCTGAGCCTGGGCGAAGAGTGCGAGATGAAGGACCCGGCCGAGGGCGGGGCGGTGGTCAAGTGCCAGCACCAGGAACTGCGCTGCGACGAGATCGACAAGCACCTGGACGCCGGCAAGCAGGTGACCAAGCTGGCGCTGGTGTTCGAGGACAACCTGTCCTTCGTGCTGGGCGATGACCTGATCGTGCGCAAGCTGAAGTTCCTGGACGGTGCACTGGACCAGCTCGAACACGCCGACGACGATGGCCGCCGCGCCGAACTGGACGCCCGTTTCGCCCTGCAGAGCGGCGAAGTGCGGCGCCTGTTCCTGTTGCTGGAAGAGGCCTTCAAGCTGAGCAAGGCCGACTGACGCACGGGCGCCGCCCCCCGGGCGGCGCCTGAACAGCGCGCAGTCATGCGCCGGCCACCACCGGCGCTATGCTGTACCCATGTCCGGATTCCTCCGCCGCCTTATTTCGCCGGCTGCCCCCACCCTGCAGCGCGACACGGTACGACTGCGCCTGGAAGACGCCGAGATCGATGTGCTGCGCGTGCGCGACCCGCGTGCGCGCCGGATCAAGCTCAGCGTGGACGAGCGCGGCGTGCGCCTGACCTTGCCGCCACGGGCGAGCCTGGTGATGGGTGAGCGGTTCCTGGAACAACACCGCGACTGGCTCTCAACCCAGCTGCGCAGCTACCAGGCGCAGAACCTGCCGGCACCGCTGGTGATCGGCGAACCCGGGCAGCTGCCGTTGCGCGGCGAGCTGCTGCCCCTGCGCTGGGAAAGCGGCCGCTACGCGCACCTGCAGGTGGACGCCGATGGCGCGTGCCTGCACTGGCCGGCACGTGGCACCGATGCCACGCTGCGCCGCACCCTGCGCGAATTCTATGAGGCACAGACCCGCGCCGACGTGGGCCGGTGGCTGCCGCGCTACCTGCCCGGCCTGCCGCGCGCACCGGCGCGCCTGCGGCTGAAGGTGATGTCCTCGCAGTGGGGCTCGCTGGCCCCGGACGGCAGCATGGCGCTGGACCTGGCGCTGGTGCTGGGGCGGCCGTCGGCGTTCGAGTACGTGCTGGTGCATGAGCTCTGCCACCTGATCCAGGCCAACCACTCGCCGGCGTTCTGGGCCGAGGTGAGCCAGCGCTTTCCGGACTGGCATGCCGAGCGGGATTACTTCCAGCTCGAAGGCCGGCGCCTGAAAGCGATGCTGCGGCAGCTGCTGACCCCGGCAGCGTAGCGCCACGCCATGCGTGGCGGCTGTTGGCGGCGGTGCATGCGCCCCCGCGGTCGGCGTAGGTGGGTGTCATCGTGGGTGCGTCGGCAGGCAACGCGAGACGGTGGCTGCGGATGCCCGGCCGCGCTGGCGCGCGGTCTCCACGCATGGCGTGGAGCTACGGGGTGGCGATCGGTTTCGGTAGGGCTGTGCGGCGTTGGCGAGGGCCGGCGTGGCGGGTGTTTGCGGTGGTGCATGCACATCCGTGGTCGGCGTCCGCGGGTGTCATTGCGGGTGCGTCGGCAGGCCACGCGATACGGTGGCTGCGGATGCGCGGATGCGCGGCCGCGCTGGCGCGCGGTCTCCACGCATGGCGTGGAGCTACGGGGTGGCTATCGGCTTCGGTGGGGCTGGGGGAGTTGGCGAGGGCCGGCGTGGCGGCTCTTTGCGGTGATGCATGCACATCCGAGGTCGGCGTCCGCGGGTGTCATTGCGGGTGCGTCGGCAGGCCACGCGATACGGTGGCTGCGGATGCGCGGCCGCGCTGGCGCGCGGTCTCCACGCATGGCGTGGAGCTACGGGGGCGATCGGCTTCGGTGGGGCTGTGCGGCGTTGGCCAGGGCCGGCGCGGTTTCTTGCGCTCCTATCGCTGTGCGCGGGTGGTGGCCGCCTGCGCCCAGCGCTCGGCCACGCGGGGGGCGGTGATGCACACGGCCTGGTCGGTGACGGTGGTGACCGCGCGCTCCAGCAGCTGGATGTCGGCTTCGTGCTGGCGCGCCACGTGCGGGTCCTCGAAGAAGATCGCGCGCTGGCAGTCGCCTTCCAGCACCCGGTCGGCGATCTGCGCATCACCGCCCATCGGGCCGCTCTGGTAACGCTGCACCCACGCCTGGTCCTGGGGCCAGCCGCGGCTCCAGGCCAGTTCGTTGAGGCGCTGGCCGGTGGTGCCGGTGCCCACCCGGTGGCGGAACCGCGACAGCAGGTCGAAGTGCGTGTCGGCGAAGGCCAGGATCGCCGGCTTCATCGCATCGTGCGCGATCAGGGCCAGGGTCTGGTGCTCGAACGCGTGCAGATCGTCCGCGCCGGGATCGGCCGCCAGCCCGGCATGCACGCGCTCCACCTCCACCCAGTCGCGGGCGGTGGCCACGGTGGAGATGAAGGGCTTGCCGTGGATCACGCACTGGCGCTTGAGTGCGGTGGCTTCGGGGAAGATCGAGGATGGGTCGACCGGGTCCATCAGGTAGATCGCCCCGTCCAGGGTGCGTTCCGGGGAGCCCATCCCGACCACTTCGGCGACCAGCTTCATCAGGCCGCCCTGGCGGCCGTTGGGGTAGCGTTGCAGCGGGGCGAACTCCGGCAGGAAGCCCAGGCGCTGGATCGCATCGAAGGTGCGTCCGACGGCGTGCAGTTCCACGCCCAGTTCGCGCAGTCCGCCGTCGCAGGCGCGCAACCAGCGGAACAGGGCGGCGTGCTTGTCGTGGTGGTGCAGGCGGTTGGCGGCCAGGCCGATGCGCATGGGACGGGATCCGGTACGGGGAGACGGCATTCTATGTCGCTTCCAGTCGGCCGAAAGGGGGATGACCATCACGGGCCTTCACGCGTTTTCGTATTAGTTGCATGGTTCGAAGGCGGGCCATAACCGACAGTGGCGGTCGTCAGTCAATCAGGAAGTCCTGTCATGACCCCCGTCAAAGCCAACTACTCCGTATCGGTCAATCCCTCGGTCACCGACCGCAGCGCCCGCATCCGCGCCTTGGGCCGCTTGCTGCGGCACGCAGCCAGCGGCGACGCGGACGTGCTGCTGGCCGGCCTGGCGCGCATGCTGGACGCCCATATCGGCAATGAACGCGCCGATGGTGCCAGCAACGGACGCATCCGCGACCAGCTCGATGAGATCGAGCTGCTGCTGGCCTTGGAGATCGAGCGTGCCGGCGTGCGCGCGGCCGCGCCGCTGTCGAAGGCGGCCTGAGGAGCAGCCGGGCATGGCCCGGCTCTACCCCCGCGCCGGTAGTGCCGGGCCATGCCCGGCAACCACGACCAAGCGCCGCGAAGCCGGTAATGCCGGGCCATGCCCGGCAACCACGACCCACCGCAACGAAGCCCGTAGTGCCGGGCCATGCCCGGCAACCACGACCCACCGCAACGAAGCCGGTAATGCCGGGGCCATGCCCGGCAACCACGACCCACCGCAACGAAGCCGGTAGTGCCGGGCCATGCCCGGCAACCACGACCCACCGCAACGAAGCCGGTAGTGCCGGGCCATGCCCGGCAACCACGACCAAGCGCCACGAAGCCGGTAATGCCGGGCCATGCCCGGCAACCACGACCCACCGCCACGAAGCCGGTAATACCGGGCCACGCCCGCCAACCGCGCACAGCGCGCCCCGGTCAAACCCGCCGCGCTATACCGACAGCAGCTGCGCGATGCTGGCTGCCGCGTCACGGCCCTCGGCCACGGCGGTCACCACCAGGTCGGCACCGCGCACCGCGTCGCCACCGGCGAACAGGCGCGGGTGGGCGGTCTGGAACGGCAACCGGTCGCGGCCGCCGACGATGATGCGGCCGTTGTTGCCGGCCTCCACGCCCAAGGCGGTCAGCCAGCCCGGTGCGGTCGGCGAAAAACCGAACGCGATGATCACCACGTCCGCTTCGAGCAGCGATTCGCTGCCTTCGATCGGCACTGCGTTGCGGCGACCCTGTGCATCGGGTTCACCGAGCTGGGTCTCCACCACCATCACCCCGATCACCTCGTCATCGGCGCCGGCTTCGATCGACAGCGGCTGGCGGTTGAACAGGAAGCGCACGCCTTCCTCGCGGGCGTTGGCCACTTCGCGCGCCGAGCCGGGCATGTTGGCCTCGTCGCGGCGGTAGGCGCAGGTGACCTTGGCCGCGCCCAAGCGGATCGCGCTGCGCACGCAGTCCATGCCGGTGTCGCCACCGCCCAGCACCACCACGCGCTTGCCCTCCAGGTCCGGCAGCGCGATCTGGTCTTCCCAGCCGGCGATCGGCCGGCCGTGGGCGTCGCTGCCACTGACGATGCGGCTGTTCTGGACCAGGAACGGTAGGGCCGGCAGCACGCCCTTGAGGTCCTGGCCGAGCAGGCCGCCATCGGTGTAGCGGTAGGCGCCGGTGCCGACGAACACGGCGTCGTACTCGGCCAGCAGCTCGTCCATGCCGACGTCGCGGCCGATCTCCACCCCGAGCCGGAACTGCACGCCCATGCCTTCGAGCACGTTGCGGCGGCGGCTGATCACCGCCTTGTCCAGCTTGAAGCTGGGGATGCCGAACTGCAGCAGCCCGCCGATCTGTTCATAGCGGTCGTACACCACCGCCTGGATGCCGGCGTGGGCCAGCTTGTCGGCGCAGGCCAGCCCGGCCGGACCGGCACCGATCACCGCCACGCGCTTGCCGGTGGGCTCCACGGCGGTCATGTCCGGGCGCCAGCCGGTGGCCAGCGCGGTGTCCACGATGTACTTCTCGACCGCCCCGATGGTGACCGCGCCGAATTCCTCCAGCGTGCAGCTGCCCTCGCACAGGCGGTCCTGCGGGCACACCCGGCCGCACACTTCCGGCAGCGGGTTGGTCGAATGGCACAGCGTGGCCGCTTCATGGATGCGGTTTTCCTGCACCAGCTGCAGCCACTGCGGGATCGCGTTGTGCACCGGGCACTTCCAGCTGCAGTACGGGTTGCCGCAATCCAGGCAGCGCCCGGCCTGGAACTGCGCGTCTTCCTTGCCGAACTTGCCGTACAGCTCGCCCCAGTCGCCGGAGGTGCGCAGTTCGACCGGGATGCGCTGCGGCATCGTCCGGGGCAGATCGAGGAACTGGAAAGCTTGCTTGCGGCTCATGGCTTGCTCTGTGTTGGGTGGCGTCGCCGGCCAGCGGCCGGCATTGCAGCGGTGGGATGTGCGGCGCCGGCGTGGTGGCCGGCGCCTCGACCCCGGTCAGGCAGCGCGGCGCAGCGAGTCGGTGAGCGATTCGATGCTGGCGGCCTTGGGTTTGACCAGCCAGAACTTGCCGACGTAATCGCGGAATTCATCGAGGATCTGCTGCGCCCAGATGCTGCCGGTCAGTTCGCGGTGGCGGCTGATCAGCGTATGCAGGTGCTGGCGATGGTTCTCGAAGCCCTCGGCCGAGATGCGGTGGATGTCGATCAGTTCGTGGTTGTAGCGGTCCACGAAGTCACGGTCGATATCCAGCACGTAGGCCAGGCCGCCGGTGAACCCGGCGCCGAAGTTCAGCCCGACCTTGCCCAGCACCAGCACGATACCGTCGGTCATGTACTCGCAGCAGTGGTCGCCGGCGCCTTCGATCACCGCCAGCGCGCCGGAGTTGCGCACGCCGAAGCGCTCGCCGGCCCGGCCCGCGGCGAACAGCTCGCCACCGGTGGCGCCATAGAGGCAGGTGTTGCCGATGATCGCGGTGTTGCGCGCCTCGAAGCGTGCGCCGCGCGGCGGGCGCACCACCAGGCGGCCGCCGGCCATGCCCTTGCCGACGTAATCGTTGGCTTCGCCTTCGACCTCCAGCTGCAGGCCGCCGACGTTGAACGCGCCGAAGCTCTGCCCGGCGGTACCGCGGAAGCGCAGCGTGAGCGGGGCATCGCTCATGCCCTGGTTGCCGTGCGTGCGCGCGATCTCGCCGGACAGGCGGGTGCCAATCGAGCGGTCGGTGTTGTGGATCAGGAAGCGGTGCTCACCGCCGAGCTTGCCGGCGATGGCCGGCGCGAGCAGGCCGTCCATCTGCGTGGCCAGGCTGTCCGGCGATTCGTACAGGCGCTGCGCGGCGCAGTGGCTGCCGGCGTATTCGGCCGGGTTGAGCAGGCGCGACAGGTCCACCCTGACCCCCGGGCGCGGCCAGACCTCCAGCTGCTGCAGCAGGTCGGTGCGGCCGACGATCTCGTCCAGCGAGCGCACGCCCAGGTAGGACAGCCAGCCACGCACTTCCTCGGCCAGCAGGCGGAAGAAGTTCTCCACGCGCTCGGGCAGGCCGGTGAAGTACTGCGCGCGCAGGCGCTCGTCCTGGGTGGCCACGCCGGTGGCGCAGTTGTTGAGGTGGCAGATGCGCAGGTACTTGCAGCCCAGCACGATCATCGGCGCGGTGCCGAAGCCGAAGCTGTCCGCGCCCAGCAGTGCGGCCTTGATCACGTCCAGCCCGGTCTTCAGGCCGCCGTCGGTCTGCAGCAGGGTGCGCCCGCGCAGGTCGTTGGCCACCAGCGCCTGGTGCGACTCGGCCACGCCCAGTTCCCACGGCACGCCCGCATAGCGGATCGAGCTGACCGGGCTGGCGCCGGTGCCGCCGTCATGGCCGGACACGGTGATCAGGTCGGCGCCGGCCTTGACCACGCCGGCGGCGATCGTGCCCACGCCGGCATGGCTGACCAGCTTCACCGAGACCAGCGCGGTCGGGTTGACCTGCTTGAGGTCGTAGATGAGCTGGGCCAGGTCCTCGATGGAGTAGATGTCGTGGTGCGGCGGCGGCGAGATCAGGCCGATACCCGGCTTGGCATAGCGCAGCCGTGCGATCAGTTCATTGACCTTGTGCCCGGGCAACTGGCCGCCTTCGCCGGGCTTGGCGCCCTGGGCGACCTTGATCTGCAGCACTTCGGCGTTGACCAGATACTCGGCGGTGACGCCGAAGCGGCCCGACGCCACCTGCTTGATCTTGCTGCGCTTCTCGGTGCCGTAGCGCACCGGGTCTTCGCCGCCTTCGCCGGAGTTGCTGCGCCCGCCGAGGCGATTCATCGCGATCGCCAGCGCTTCATGCGCCTCGGGCGACAGCGCGCCCAGGCTGATGGCGGCGGTGTCGAAGCGGCGGAACAGGTCTTCGGCCGGGGCCACCTCGTCCAGCGGGGTGGGCGTGGGCGCGGCCTTGAGCTGCAGCAGGTCGCGCAGCGCCGACACCGGCCGGCCATGCACGGCCTCGCAGTAACGCTGCCAGTCCGCGGCCTCGCCGCTGCGCGCGGCGCGCTGCAGGGTCATGACCACGTCCGGGTTGTACATGTGGTATTCGCCGCCGTGCACGTACTTGAGCACGCCGCCCACGTCGGGGCGCAGCAGGTCGTTCCAGGCGCGCACGGTGAGTTCGCGGGCTTCGTCGTCCAGGCGGGCGAAGCCGACGCCGGCCACGCGCGAGGCGGTGTCCGGGAAGCACAGGTCGACCACCTCGTCATCCAGCCCGACGATCTCGAACAGCTGCGCGCCGCGGTAACTGGCCACGGTACAGATGCCCATCTTGGAGATGATCTTGGACAGGCCCTTGTAGATGCCCTTGCGGTAGCGGCGACCGATCTGCGACTGCTCGCCGCCCTTGCTCAGCTGCAGGATGCCGCGCCGGCCCAGGTCGAACAGGGTCTGGTAGGCCAGGTACGGGTACACCGCGGTGGCACCGAAGCCGAGCAGGCAGGCCATGTGGTGCGCATCGCGGGCGGTGCCGGTTTCCAGGATCAGGTTGACGTCGCAGCGCAGCCCGGCGTTGGACAGGTGGTGGTGCACCGCGCTGGTGGCCAGCAGGGCATGCACCATCGGGCGGTCGGCGACCGGGTAGCGGTCGCTCAGCAGCAGCATCACGATGCCCTCGCGCGCGGCCGCCTCGGCCTCGGCGCAGATCCGCTCGATGCCGGCCTTGAGGCCTTCCTCCAGGCTGTAGGACAGGTCGATCAGCCGGTTCTTCTCGACGTACTGCTCCATCTTGATCAGCTGGCGCAGCTTGCGCTGGCTGAGCACGGGCGAATTGAGGATGACGTGGTTCACCGTCTCCGCACCGGCGTGGAAGATGTTGGTCTCCTTGCCGAGCTGGGTGGACAGCGACATGACGCAGTCTTCGCGCAGCGGATCGATCGGCGGGTTGGTGACCTGCGCGAACGCCTGGCGGAAGTAGTCGTAGAGCGGGCGGCTGTGCTGGCTGAGCACCGCCATGGGCGTGTCATCGCCCATCGAGCCGGTGGCCTCCTGCTCGGTCTCGGCCAGCGGGCGCAGGATCTGCTCCACTTCCTCGCTGCTGAGCTGGAACAGCTTGTGGTAGCTGCGCAGGGTGCGCTCGTCGAAGGGTTCCTCGACCAGCGACGGATCGATCAGCTCGGTCTGCAGGTAGGTCACGCCCTGCTGCAGCCACTGCTTGTACGGGGCGCGGCCGCGGTTGATGCGGTCGATGGCGTCCGAGTCGAGCAGGTCGCCGCGCTTGAGGTCGATGGCCATCATCTCGCCCGGGCCCAGCTTGCCCTTGCGCACCACGCGCTCGGCCGGCACTTCCCACACGCCCGCCTCGGAGGCGACCAGGAAGTGGCGGTCGGAGGTCAGCATCCAACGCGCCGGGCGCAGCCCGTTGCGGTCCAGCGTGCAGGCGGCATAGCGGCCGTCGCAGGCGACGATGCCGGCCGGGCCGTCCCACGGCTCGCTGTTGAGGCCGTAGAACTCGTAGAACGCGGCCAGGTCGGGGTCCTTGAACTCCAGCGACTGGGTGGCCGGCGGCACCAGGATGCGCAGCGCCTGGATCAGCTCCATGCCGGCGCTGACCATCAGCTCGAGCATGTTGTCCAGGCTCTGCGAATCCGAGCCGTGCATGGAGATGACCGGGTTGAACTCGCCGATGTCGAAGCGCGGCGTCTGCCACACCTTGCTGCGCGCCTGCGCCCAGCGGCGGTTGCCTTCGATCGTGTTGATCTCGCCGTTGTGGGCGAGCATCCGGAACGGGTGCGCCAGCGGCCAGCGCGGCAGGGTATTGGTGGAGAAGCGCTGGTGGAACACGATGGCGCTGGAGGCCAGGTCGTTGCGCTGCAGGTCCACGTAGAAGCGGCTCAGCTTGTCCGGCAGCACCATGCCCTTGTAGCTGATCGCATTGGGGCTGAGCGTGGTGACGTAGTAGTCGGCGTGGTCGCGCAGCTGTTGCTCGCTGCGGCGGCGGGCCAGGAACAGGGCCAGGGTGAAGGCGGCCTCGTCCTGCGCGGCACCGGCATCGACGAAGACCTGCTCGATCCGCGGCAGGGTGTCACGCGCCAGTTGGCCGCAGACGCTGGGGTCGGTCGGCACCAGGCGCCAGCCGACGGGCTGGCAGCCGGCAGCGCGCAGCTGCTGTTCCAGGGTGTCGCGACAGGCCTGTGCGGCGTCGTCGTCGTGCGGCAGGAACACCACGCCGGCGGCGAATCGCGCCCCCAGGGTGAGCCCGGCCTCGGCGGCGAGCGCCTTGAGGAACACGTCCGGGCGGCGCAGCAGCAGGCCGCAGCCGTCGCCGGTGACACCATCGGCGGCGACACCGCCGCGGTGGGTCATGCGCGACAGCGCGGCAATGGCGGTATCCACCAGCAGTCGGGACGGCTGGTCATCGAGCTGGGCGACCATGCCGAAACCACAGGCATCGCGCTCATCTTGCGGGTCGTAAAGCCCTTGGCGGTTGCGGGGGGCCATCTCTGCCTCAAAGTCGGGTGAGCGGCGACACTCGTCCCCGCTCACTCCGTTGAGCGCATCTGGAGGCACCGGATGACTCGACTAGATCACAGTTGCTGCAACGCCGCAATACACGGTTGCAGGCGCAACCAAACCCCTTTAATTACCGCCTGGAATCACCTTCCAGGCGGCCCTGTTCAGCCACAGCGCAGGCCGCTGATCGCGCCCTTCTCATCGACTTCGATGTTCAGCCGCTCACCGACGAATTCCATCGTGGTGGCATCGGTGGGCTTGAGCACGCGCAGCTGCTTGGCGCTGGCGTCCTGCTGGGCCTGGTTGCCCACGGCGTCGGAATAGGCCTGGCCGACCAGGCTCTGCACCTGGGTGGCGTCGCACTCGCCGACCGGGGGCGCTTCCAGCGCCTTGCCTGCTTCATCGGTGGGCGCGGCGGCGGCTTCGGCAGCCTTCTGCGCATGGGTGGCGACGGCTTCCTGCTCGTCCATGGGCGGTGCCTGGCAGGCGGCCAGGGCCAGCAGGGTGGGGAACACGGCGACAAGGCCGATGGAACGCCGCAGGCGGCGGAACGACAAGGACGGCATCGAGACTCCGGACATCGAACCAGGGAAACCTTGGAGGATATCGCCAAGCGGGGCGTGAGGTGTTCGTGTTGCGTTATTGACGCCGCCTCGCACCGATAACCGGTATCACTGCCTGCCCTGTCCGTTGCCGCCGCCGATGAGCCCGAGCCGTTCCCCTGCCACCCCCGAAGCCGCCGCCGCCCGCGAGGCCGGCCTGCGTTACGTCAGCGACGAGATGCCGGGCCTGCAGCGCCGCCGCGCCGGCAAGGGCTTCAGCTACCGCGATGCCGACGGCGCGGCGGTGCGGGACGCGGCCACGCTGGCGCGGATCCGCGCGCTGGCGATCCCGCCGGCCTACACCGACGTGTGGATCTGCGCACTGCCCAACGGCCACCTGCAGGCCACCGGTCGCGACGCGCGCGGGCGCAAGCAGTACCGCTACCACGCCGACTGGGCGCGGGTACGCGGCGATGGCAAGTTCGACCGGATCATCGCCTTCGGCACGGCACTGCCCGCGCTGCGCCGGCGCCTGCGCCGCGACCTCAAGCTGCCCGGCTTCCCGCGCGACAAGGTCCTGGCCATCGTGGTCGCCCTGCTGGCGCAGACGCTGGTGCGCGTGGGCAATGAGGTATACGCCCGCGACAACCGGTCCTACGGACTGACCACGCTGCGCAACCGGCACCTGGCGCTGGTCAAGGGCGGGCGTGCGCAGATGCGTTTCCGCGGCAAGTCCGGACAGGCGCATGAGGTGGACGTGGATGATCGCCGCCTGGTGGCGCTGATCCGCGGTTGCCAGCAGCTGCCCGGGCAGGCGCTGTTCCAGTATCGCGATGATGAGGGTGCGGTGCAGCCGGTGGATTCGAGCATGGTCAACGACTACCTGCACGACGCGATGGGCGAGGATTTCAGCGCCAAGGACTTCCGTACCTGGGGCGGGACGCTGGAAGCCATCCGCCAGCTGGCCGTCACCGAGCTGCCCGAACCCTCCAGCGAACGTGCGCTGGCGGCGTTGCAGAAGCAGGTGGTGTGCGAGGTGGCGACCCTGCTGGGCAATACGCCGTCGGTGTGCAGGAAGTCCTACATCGACCCGTGCGTGTTCGATGGCTGGCGCGCCGGCTCGCTGAAGGCGCTGGCAGGGCTGCGCGGCGAGCGGCAATGGGAGCAGGCGACCTTGAAGGTGCTCAAGGCCGCACGGCGCACGGTCAAGCGCGCGCGGGCGGCCTGAACGGGGCGATCAGCCGCAGTAGAGCGCGGTGATGTTGTTGGTGCCGCCGGTTTCGATGGTGAGGCGCTCCCCGCCCGTCTCCGCGCCCGGGGTGGCGTTGGCCGCGCCGCTGGCGGTGGGGCCGCTTTCGCCGCGCTGGCCGCGCACCACGTTGACCTGCAGGCTGTCGCTGTCCACGCGGGCGCGTTCGACGGTGGCGGCCGAGGCCGCCAGACCGACGGCACCGCGCACCTTGTCGACATGGCACTGGCCGGAAATGACGCCGTCGATCGGCTGCACCTGCGCGATCGGGGTGCTGCTGCAGGCGGACAGGGTGGCGAGGGCGGCGAAGGCGATCAGGGTGCGGTACATGGGGGACTCCAGCAGGTTTTCAGGCCTGCAGCGTGCCGCTGCACGCGTATGCGGCGGATGAAGCCTGCACGGCACGCCCACATCGCGCTCACTTTGCGTGATCGCCGGGGTGCCCACACTGCCTGTGCACTTGAATGCTTTCGCAAAGGAGCCCCCGATGGCCACCCGCACGACCCGCAAACGCCCCGTCCCCGCCGCCGCCGAACAGGCCGCCACGCCGCAGGCCGAACGCACGCCGGTAGTGAAGACAGCCACCCGCAAGGCCGCCGCGAAGGATCCACGCGCCGCGCGCGTGGCCGCGCGCCAGCGTCGCCTGCAGGATCAGGAGAAGGCCAAGGACGCCCGCGTGGCCAAGCAGGCGGCGAAGAAGGTCGCGGCTAAAAAGGCCACGAAAAAGGCCACCCAGGCCGGCGCCCGCAAACAGCCGGAGAGCATGCCGGCGCAGCAGTTGCCCAAGCCCGGCAACGAGCACGAACTGCAGCTGGCGCCGCGCTTCCTCGCCCCGGACTATCGCGGCAGTGGCAAGCTGAAAGGCAAGCGCGCGATCATCACCGGTGCCGATTCCGGCATCGGCCGCGCGGTGGCGGTGCTGTTTGCCCGCGAAGGCGCCGACGTGGCCGTGCTGCACCTGGACGAGGCGGCCGATGCGAAGGTGACCCGCCAGCATGTGGAGGCCGAAGGCGGCCGCTGCGTGGTGATCGCCGGCGACGTGCGCGACCCGGCGTTCTGCAACAAGGCGGTCAAGCAGGTCGCCAAGGCATTCGGCGGGATCGACATCCTGGTCAACAACGCCGCGTTCCAGCTGCATTGCGAGCGCCTGGAAGACCTGGAGGACGCGCACCTGCAGGAAACCCTGCAGACCAACATCGGCGGCTACATCCAGATGGCGCGTGCGGTGTTGCCGCACCTGCAGGAAGGCGACTGCATCATCAACAGCGGGTCGGAAACCGGCCTGTTCGGCAGCAAGGCGCTGATCGATTACTCGGCTACCAAGGGCGCCATCCATGCCTTCACCAAGGCGCTGGCCAGCCAGCTGCTGCCACGCGGCATCCGCGTCAACGCGGTGGCGCCGGGGCCGGTCTGGACGCCGTTGAACCCGGCCGACAAGCAGGCCGCCGACGTGGCCGAGTTTGGCAAGGACAGCGACATGGGCCGCCCGGCGCAGCCGGAAGAACTGTCCCCGGCGTACGTCTTCCTGGCCTCGCCGATTACCGCCAGCTACATCAGCGGGGTGATCCTGCCGGTGATGGGCGGGCCGCGCGGTTGAGCATTGCCGGCGCGGTGTAGAACGATGCGATCGGGGCGATGAAGTCCTGCGGGTTGGCGCCGACCAGATTGGTCAGCACGATCACCGCCAGCTTGCGGTCGGGATACACGATGAAGGCCGCGCGCGCACCGCCCATGCCGCCGACCTGCAGGTCCGGCGTGGTGCCCATGACCGGCCAGCCGGCCGACCAGGCGCCGGGGGTCCCGTCGTTCAGGACCTCCGGTGCCCACATGCGGCGCACGCCGTCATGGCTGAGCAGCTGGCCCTTGGACAACGCGATCATCCAACGACCCACTTCGTCGGCGGTGGTGAGCATGCCGGCGCCGGCCCACAGGTCCGGTGAGAGGTCGTAGAACCAGTGCGACAGCCGCGCCGGCGCATCGGGTGCGTCGGTCTTGCGCGGGAACCAGCTGTAGATGGTGGCGGCAGTAGCGACCAGACCGTAGCTGTCGCCGAAGGTGGTGCGCGGCATGCCCACCACGTCGAACTGATGGGTGACCATGTACTGCGCGTACGGCATGCCCGATTGGTTGGCGATGATCCGCGCGAGCAGCACATAGTTGGTCTGGTTGTAGCGGTGCCGCTCGCCGGGCGCGGCCTCCACTGGCAGGGCGGTCACTTGTTTCCACGCCTCCTGTTCGGTTCCGCCGCCGAGCAGGCCCTGCGCGTCGAGGATGTCCGGCAGGCCGGAGGTGTGGGCGAGCAGCTGGCGTACCCGCACCTTGCCCCACGCTGGCGGCAGGTCATCGAGGTAGCGCGACACGGGGGCATGCAGGTCCACGCGCCCGGCCTGGGCGAGCTGGGCCATCGCCACGCCGGTGAAGGACTTGGTGGCCGAGTTGAGGGGAAAGCGCGTGTTGCGGGTGGTGGGGATGGCATTCTCGACGTTGGCCATGCCGTAGGCCTCCGACAGCACCAGCTGGTCGTCCTTGACCACCGCGATCTGCAGGCCGGGGATGCGCCTGGCCTGCATCGTGTCCTGCACGAACTGGCGGGTCTGCGCGTTGGCCTGGTCCCAGGCGGTGGACGGGGCGGCAAAGCACGCCAAGGGCACGACGAGTGCGGCCAGGACGGTGGCGCGGAGGGTGCGGGAACGCATGCAGCTTTCCTTGGGCGGGTACGCCGGACGTTGGGCGCCGGTGGAGCGGGGACAGTCCGGGCTCGCAGGCTTGGATGCGGTCGAGGACCAGAAGGTTTAAGCGCCCCGCCCGCGACCGTTCGTCGGCGGACGCCCTCCGGCACTTGACGACAGGTGTAGTCACTGGCACGTTAGCGACACGTGTAGTCATCGGAGTGTGCCATGCGCGGCAAGACCATCGGGGACCAGGAGCTGGCCCTGTTGCAGTACGTTTCGGAACAGGGGGGCGCGACCGTGGGCGAGGTCGCGGCCGGGTTTGGCGAGGAGCGCGGGTTGGCGCGTTCGACGGTGCTGACCATGATGGAGCGCCTGCGCGGCAAGGCTTACCTGCAGCGCAAACAGGTGCAGGGCGTGTACCGCTACGCCGCCACCAGTGGCCAGGACAGCGTGGTGCAGGGCGCGGTGGCCAGCTTCGTGGAGAAGACGCTGCAGGGCTCGGTGTCGCCGTTCGTGGCCTTCATGTCGCACAAGGCCGAGGTCAGCGACCAGGAACTGGCCGAGCTGGAAGCGCTGGTCGCGCAGCTGCAATCACGCAAGCGGGAGAGCTGAGCCATGGACACCCTGATCACCGACCTCCTGATGCGACTCGGCTGGACCAGCGTGCAGAGCGTGGTGCTGACAACCCTGGTCTGGGGCGCGTGCCGGCTGCTGCCGACGCTGCCGGCGGCCACGCGCTGCCGGTTGTGGTGGCTGGTCGCCGCACAGGCCGTGCTGGGCCTGGTGTGGAACAGCCCGCTTGAGCTGGCCGTGTTGCCGGCGCCGGCCGCCGCGCCGGTGCTACCCGCGCTGGCCGCACCCGTTGCGGAATCCACGATGCGCCTGCTGCCGGGCGCGCTGGACACGGCGGCCATGGCTGCGCCGCAGGCGGCGACGTGGTCGTGGTCGATGTTGCTGCTGGCGGCTTGGGCCGCAGGCGTCGCGGTGATGCTGCTGCACAGCCTGCGCGGGTATCGCGCCAGCCGCGCCCTGGTCGATGCGGCGATGGATTGCACCGATGCCTCGCTGCAGCAGGCGCTGCAGCTGGCCGCCGATGCGCACGGCCTGCGCCGCGCGCCGCGGCTGAAGCTGTCCGCGCAGATCCGCTCGCCGCAGCTGATCGGACCGTGGCGACCGGTGCTGCTGCTGCCGGCGCGCGAACTGCCGCGCATGGCTGCCGATGACCTGGACATGGCGCTCACCCACGAGCTGATCCACCTGCAGCGCCGCGACCTGTGGTGGGGCTTGCTGCCGGCCCTGGCGCAACACCTGTTCTTCTTCCATCCGCTGGTCCACCTGGCCGCGCGCGAATATGCGCTGGCCCGCGAGGAAGCCTGCGATGGCGCGGTGGTGGCCGGGCACGGCCATTGCCGCCACGACTATGGCCGCCTGCTGGTGCAGCTGGGCGTGGCACCGCGCCCGGCGGTGGGCGTGGCCAGCGCATCGCCGAATTTCCGCAGCCTCAAGCGGCGGCTGTTGAGCCTGCAGCAGACCCGGCGCTTCCCGCGCGTGGCTGCCGTGGCCATCACCGCGATCTTCGTCCTGGTGGGCGTTGCGCCGCTGCGGTTGGTGGCCGCCGCGGCCCCACCGCCGCCGCCGTCGCCACCGGTGGCACCCAGCGAACCGCCGCCGCCACCGCCGCCGGCCCCCGCGCCGTCGTCAACGCGGTCACCACGGCCGGCCCTGGCACCGACCGCGCCGATTGCCCCGGCGCCTGCGGCCCCGGTCGCCCCGGTCGCTCCGCGCGCGCCGGAACCGCTGCAGCCCCTGCGGGAGGATCTGTCGTTCGTTACCCACGGCCAGATCAACCTGTCGCGGCAACGGCCGGCCGAGGCCTTCGTGTTGATGGACGGGGACGACAACCTCGTCGACGCCTCGGTCGCCGATCTGAAACAGGCGCGCCGCGATGCCGGCAACGGCGAACGGGCCCTGTGGGTACGGCGCGGGCAGGCCCGGTACCTGATCCGCGACCCGGCCGTGATCGGCGCATTGGCGCGCTCCCAGGCCGAGGTGGCCGCGCTCGGCAATGCCCAGGCAGAACTAGGGGACCGCCAATCGGCGTTCGGCGAACAGATGGCCAAGCTGAGCATGCAGGTCACCGCCGACGTCATGGCCGATGTGGATGTGGCCGGCATCACCCAGGCGGCCGGACGACAGGCCACCATGGATGCTGCCGCCGAAGCCAACCAGGCCGCGCGCCAGGCGCGGACGGCAACGGCGCGGGCAGTGGATGCGCAGCAGATGGCCCGGGTGGCCCGTGAGCAGGCCGAACTGGGTCGCGAGCAGGCGCGCCTGGCACAGCAGCAGAGCGTGGCTTCGGCCCGCGCCGCACGCCAGGTGCGTGCGGCGATCGATCAGGCATTGTCCAGCGGCAAGGCCGAGCGCCTGCGCGACTGAGCGGGCGGCAACGGCGGCCTGCGCAACGCAGGCCGTCGACGTCTACAGGGCAGGCCGATCAGCCGCAGTTGGCGCGCACGATCCTGTTCTGCTCATCCACCTCGAGGCTGAGGCGGTCTTCGCGGAAATCCATGGTCATGGCCATGCCCGGTTTGAGCACGCGCGCATGCTTGGCGCCGCTGTCTTTCACTGCCTTGGCAACCACCGCCTCGCTGGCGGTCTGCCCGACCAGGCCGTTCAGGGCGTCGGTAGTGCAACGGGCCGCGCTGTCGGCGCCGGCGGCCATCGGCTCGGAGGTCGGGGCGTTGCTCTTCGGTGGCTGGCTGCAGGCAGCCAGCGGCAACGCACAACCAAGGACAAGCAGAAGATTCAGGCGCATGCGGTGGTCCTCCCGGGATCAGTGGCACCAGTGTGGCGACCGCAGGCGTTACGCAGCGTCAACGCGCGGGCGCCGGGTCAATCACCCGCCAGCGCCAGCGTCTCCCTTTCACGCCGCTCCTCTTCCACCAGCCGCAGCATCAGCAGCGACAACGTCACCACGTCCTGGTGGTTGTGCTCGGCCACGCGGCGCAGGTTCACCGCGCTGCCGCCACGCAGGTAGTTCAGCCACGCCGCGGGTGCTTCGGCGCCGGGCAGGTCGTCCTCGCGCACGATCTGCAGCAGCTGGCGTTCGATGGTGGCCAGGCGGCAGTTCTCCCAGGTGCCGCGGTAACGGCGGCGTGTGGGGAACAGCAGGTCCACGTGGTCCAGCGGGGTGATCGGGCAGCGCTGCCGGGCCAGCCGATAGCGCGTCTTGAGCAGCGGAGCGTCATAGCAGCGGCCGTTGTAGCTGGAGAACACCGTGCCTGGCTGCAGCCACCCGGCGAACTCGCGCAGCATCGCGGCCTCGGCCGCCATGGTGGTCATCAGCAGTTGGCGGATGCGCAGGCCGTCGCCCTGTTCGGGATGGGCGTGCCAGTCGGCCGCGCCGATCATGAAGGCGCGGGTGCCGGTGCCACCGGCCAGGCCGGTGGTTTCGGTGTCGAAGAACAGCAGGTCGCGCGGGTGCACCTGTTCGCCTTCGCGCCTGGCGAAGGCCAGCGACAGCGCCTGGGTAGGCACCGGCTGCGGCAGGAAGGACTCGATCAGGAACAGGCCCGGGGCGATTTCCTCGCCGGGGACGTGGCGGTCCTGCGCGTTGGCGCGCGGCTTGGCCGGCGCGGCCGCGGCGCCGCGCTCGCGCAGGCCGAGCAGCCGATGCAGGCCGCCCACGTCGGGTCTGCGCAGGGCCGGTGCGGGCGCCGTCGCTGCGGTAACCGGGGCGGCCCCACCGGTGGGTTTGTGGCGGATTTCCTGCTCGACCCAGGCAAACACCGAGGACGGCGCGGGCGTGCGGGCGCGGGCGTCGTTGGCGGCGGGGGGAAGCGACCCGGTGGATGGGCCGGGGCCTGCCGACCCACGCTCGGCGACGGCCGTGGCCGCCACCGGGCCAGCGGTCGCCGCTGCCGGGTCACGGGCAGGCGCGGGCGTGGCATCGCCCGCCTGCCGGCGCAGCAGGCGCAGCTTGTCCAGGCTCAGGCTCACTGCGGCACCACCTCGGCCTGCGTGCGCGCAGGCGTGCCCGCCGCCGGCAAGGCGTGTGCGTCGAACAGGTCCAGCACCTTCAGGGCCAGCGCGCGGGGCGTGGTGGCATCGTCTTCCTGGCCGGCCAGCACCGGGCCCACGCAGGCCGGGCAGCCGGCCTTGCAGTCACAGCCCTGCACCAGCTCGCGCGCGCGCAGCAGCAGCTCGGCCTGGCGCAGCCACAGTGGTTCGCTCAGGCCCACACCGCCGGGGAAGTTGTCGTACAGATACACCGTCGGCACGAACTGCTGCTGCAGCTCGATCGCGCTGGCATCGAACTCGGCGCCCCGCAGCTGCCCGCGTCCGCTCTGGTCGGCCACTGCGAACCACGCACCATCGCCATTGCCGACGGCCTTCTGCAGGTCGCGCGCATCGGCCATCACCGCCACCGTGGCGACGATGTGCAGCGCGTAGGCGGCGCCGAGGAAGCCGTCCAGCGCTTCCTGCTTGCTGTCGAACGCGGTCAGCAGCAGCGCCTGCGGCAACTGCCACCACACTGCGGTGGTGTGCAGTTCCTGGTCCGGCAGGTTGACCGGGCCGTAGCCGATGTTCTCGTGGGTGTAATAGCGGATCTTCTTGTAGCCGGCCACGCGCCGCACCACGTGCACTTCGCCGTGGTGGGAATCGCCCCGACCGGCGATGCAGCCGTCGAAGCGGTCGAGCACCTTGAGCTTGGTGAAGTCGATGCTGTCGGTGTAGTAATCCACGTGGGTGCGGGTGACGTAGGCCTTGCGGCCGTCCCAGTCCAGCCGCTCCACCTGGTAAGGGGTGGACTGCACCATGTGGATGGCGCCTTCGTACAGGGTGAGCGCGGCAGCGGAATAGTCCACCTCGGCGATGATCTGCTGCTTGCCGTCGCTGCGGTCGACCACCACGAAGTTGCCGTCGGCCACCGAGCGCAGGCTGACGGCATTGGCCGGGTAGCTGTCGGCGATCCACTCCCAGCGGTCGCCTTCGCGGTGGATCACCTCGGTTTCGGCCAGTGCTTCCAGGAACACCAGCGGATCGATCGGGCCGAACGGGTCGCCGGCCAGGAACGGCAGCTCGAAGGCCGCGCAGCGGATGTGGTCGAACAGGATCAGCGGCTGGTCCGGGGCGGTGCGGGCATGTTCGGGCGAGGCCTCGGCGAAGAAGTCCGGATGGCGCACCACGTACTGGTCCAGCGGCTGCGAACTGGCCACCATCACGCCCAGCGCCGGCTGCTGGCGGCGTCCGGCACGACCGAAGCGCTGCCAGGTGGCGGCCACGCTGCCGGGGTAGCCGTTCAACACGACCACGTCGAGGCTGCCGATATCCACGCCCAGCTCCAGCGCCGACGTGCTGACGATGCCGTCGATCAGCCCGGCACGCATGGCGCGCTCGGTCTCGCGGCGCTCGGTGGGCAGGTAGCCGCCGCGGTAGGCGCGGATCCGCGCGGGCTTGCGCGGGTCGTGGTCGAAGATGTCCTTGAGGTACTTGGTGAGCACTTCGACCATCAGCCGGCTCTGCGCGAAGATCAGCGTCTTCAGGCCGGACTTGATCGCGATGCGGGCGATGCGGTTGCTCTGCGAGCGGGCAGACGCGCGCAGGCCGAGATCGGCGTTGACCACCGGCGGGTTCCACAGCAGCACGTGCTTGGGCCCGCTGGGCGCACCGGATTCGGTGATCGCGGTGACCGGGGCTTCGATCAGTGCCTCGGCATGCGCCTGCGGATTGCCGATGGTCGCCGAGCACAGGATGAACTGCGGCTCCACCCCGTAGAACGCGCAGATCCGCTTGAGCCGGCGCAGCACGTTGGTGACGTGGCTGCCGAACACGCCGCGGTAGGTGTGCACCTCATCGATCACCACATAGCGCAGGTTCTCGAAGAACTGCGCCCACTTGGTGTGATGCGGCAGGATCGCCTGGTGCAGCATGTCCGGGTTGGAGACCACGATGTCGCCGTGCAGGCGGATGGCCTGGCGCGCATCGCCCGGGGTGTCGCCGTCGAAGGTGAAGGCCTTGACCCCGAGGTCGCCGGCGCGGTTGAGCTCGAGCAGTTCGGCCACCTGGTCCTGGGCCAGCGCCTTGGTCGGGAACAGGTACAGCGCCTTGGCCTTGCCCTGCATCGCCGCGCTGACCACGGGCAGGGTGTAGCACAGTGATTTGCCGCTGGCGGTGGGGGTGACGATGGCCACGTGCTCGCCGCGCTGGGTGGCCTCCCAGGCCTCGGCCTGGTGGCTGTACAACTGCTCGATCCCGCGCGCCTGCAGCGCCGCGGTCAACGCGGCCGGTACATCGGCGGGAATCGGTGCATAACGGCCCTCGCGAGCGGGAATCGTGAAGCTGCCGGTGATGCGGTCGGCATAGCGCTGCTGCAGGCGCGCGGTGAGCAGCGCGCCGTTGCGCGAGGGCAGGCCGTCGGTGGTGGACAGGCGGCGCTCGGCGTCTTCGGTGCGCTTGGCGAGTTCGTAGGCCATGGGGACAACGGTCTGCAAAGGACGCTATGGAATCACAGACGGGTCTCAACGTTTGAGACACGCCGCGGCGGCGGCATGAATGATTCAGCGCACCGCTGGCGTGACGAGGGCCGCAGTCAGGGCCGCATGCCGGAGGTGTGCGTTGCGCCCACAGCGCCACAGCAGCAACCACTGCACTGCGAGGAGCAGCAGGGCAAGTGCGCGCCAGGTACTGTGGACGAGCGCTGTCGCGAACGGCGAGGCGCTCGCACCGGTGTCGATATGGAGGCGTAGCCCGCTGGCATCGTGCTCGAATCCGGTCACCCAGCCACTCATCGTGAAGGGCTGCGGCAAGCTCACCTTGTCGCGGGTGTGCTGCCAGTGGTCCAGCGGCGCGTCCAGCAGCGAAGGACGCACACCGGCAGGGGCGTGGCTGTCGATCAACACCAGGCCTCCCGGCGTCGCGGCCAGCACGCCGACGCTGGCGTCGGCCAGCGTCTTGCGGGTGAAGGCGTGCACCAGCGCCACCTGGATCTCGTACAACGCCAGGCTGCTCGGCCTGGGCAGATACAGGACGTCCTGCTGTATCTGCCTGTCCTGCCGAACGGCACCGGCAAGGCGAGCGCGGAGGATGTCGCCGCTGTCCACGACCGACCCCTGAGGCACCGGCAGCAATGCCTCAAGCAGGCGTCGGCGCAGCGCATCGCAGGCGGCGATGCCCTCACGGCAGGCCAGATCAAGTGTCTCCACCAGCGTGGCCACCCCGGTGACGTGGGTGCGATTGTCGGCGGCCCACGGGCGGGGGAATGGCGACACCAGCGCGTCCAGCGCATCTGGATTGAGCCACACCGACATCGCCTCGTCGCGATCGAGCAGGGCCAGCGGCTCAGGCAGCGCCACCGTGGGCAGGACGATCGCCGGGCCTCCCCACCGTGTCTGTCTGCAATCGGGCTGTGCCAGCGTGTGGCCGCCCACCTGCAACGGCCCGATGCCGCAGGTGCCGTTGCCCCGCAGGAGCACCCGGTCACCCGGCCGCGGTGGTGCGGCCAGCAGCGTTGCGGGCGTGGCATCGCTGCGCAGGACCGGCACCTGCAGCGCCAGGCGGGCCCGCTCCAGGTCGTCCAGCACCCCGTTCCCGGCAGACAGTGACCACAGCAGGGCCAGTATCGACGTGCCGGCCCAGACCAGGTGACGCCCCCAGTTCAGCGGCGGCCATGGATACGCCTTGGCGAGCTGTGAATCGCCGCAGGAAAGCGACAGCAGGTGACGATCCTCGATGCGGACATAAGCCACCACGCGTTGCCCGACCGGCAGTGCGGGATGGGTGCACCACTGGCGCGGCGCGGTGACCGCCATCCCCGCGATCACCAGCACCGGGGCATCGGAATCGATGTGCCCGTTGGCCTGCAGACGCGGACCCTCAAGGAGGCCCTGCACGATGTTGACCGTTCCCGCGGCGGGCAACGGTCGCTTGCGGGCGCGGGTGAGCACCACGCCGACCACCGCGCTGATGAGCCCGGCAATCAGCATCGGCCACGGCAGCCCGAGGTCGCGCAGGGTTCCCAGCCAGAACAGCAGGCTGGCGAGCAGGAAGCATCCGGCGCTCGGCCAGCCCAGCCAGGGAGGCTGGCGCAGGGCGCGTTCCTCGGGGGTCTCCTCGCGCTGGCCGAGCACGCATGCGCTGGCGCCATCGATCAAAGGGGTAAGCCCGGCCGCAGCGTCATCGGCGCTGCCCTCTGCCGGGAGGGAAGGGCGCGTGTTGTCGTCGCCCTTCCACGCGCGCTGCTGCGCGTGTTCGAGCTGCTCGTGCGCCAGGCCGGCGACGCTTTTGGACCCGTTCATGCGCACGACAATCGCCTGCGAATGGCGAGCACTACCTCGGCCGGAGTGTGCGCCGAGATGAACCGGCGCGCGTCGTAGCGCAGCGGCACCTCCACCTCGCCCAACCGCTCGTGGAGGAGCTGCGCCTCGTCATGCGCGAGGCTGTAGGGACCGACCAGGTCTCGGACCTCGTGCGATTGATCCAGTTGCCCGGTCAACCGGAAAGTTTCCAGCGCGGCGAACTCCGCTTCATCCAGGCCGCGCACCACTGGCGACTTGCCCAGCGCCTTCAATGCATGCCGACCATTGCGGCGTTGCGCGGCGTAGACGACCGCGCCCAGCCGCGACAGCAGCTGGATCTCGGCGAACACCATGAAAGTGGGCACGGGCGGGTTTCAGGCACGGATGAGCCGCACAGCCTCGCCGTTGCCGTGCTCGACGGCAATGCAACAGGTTGCAATTTGGCTTGCGCTTGTGCGGTCGGCGTGGCCTCGGCCGCTCCGGGGCACAAAAAACAGGACCGGGCGCACGATACGCGGGCTGAACATCGCATGCGCAGCTCAACGAAATCTGAATCCCGGCACCGTATCCTCGCCGACGAACACACCGGAAAATGGTAGAGCGCCGTGTCACGACGTGGACCGCAGGGAGCACTTCTGGCCAGCATGCTGCTGGCTGGCATCGCGCATGCGCAACAGGCTGCGCCGAGCGTATCGCCCGCGACTGCCGCATCGGCCGACGTGGCCGTCCCACCGCCGCAGGACAGCGTGACCACGCTGGGTGAGGTGCGCGCACTCAAGCCTGAAGACGACACCCCGCTGGACCTGTACCGCTATAGGAGCCCGGTGAAGGTTGAATCGAACCGCTTCAGCCGCTCGTGGAGCGAACCGCCCAGCCCCGAGCAGGTGAGCATGAGCGGTGGCTACCTGATGATGGGCATCAACTACGGGCTGGGCAAAGCCGCGCAGGGCCTGCACAAGCTCACCGGCGGGCCGGACCAGATCCAGTCGGCTGTTGCGCGTCCGCCACCGGAACTGACCGAGGAACAGCGGCGCCGCGCGCTGCAGTTCTGCGCGGCGCAGGATGCGTGTGCCGCAGCGCCGGAAACGCACGTGGCCGTACCGGGCAGGTGATGCCCGCTGCAATCACCACGTCGATGATGTCGGCGGCGGTGGGCGCTGCCCGATTTCGGCAGCCAGCGCTTGGTCGCGGGCGATCGCGCGGGGCAGTCGACGCAGCAGCATGGCGCCCTGGAACAGCGCCAGCACCAGCGCTGCCAGCATCCACAGACAACTGGCCAGTCCGCTGATGGGTCCATTGGAGGGCTGGCCTGAATCGACCTGGAGCCAGAGCGTTCGGCCATCCTCGTTGCGTGCGGTGACCGCGCCGGACACCGCGGTTGGTTGGGCGATCGTTGCCGCCATCCGCATGCGCTGCCATTCATCGTAGGCCGCGCCGTAGCCGGTGTTGCCGCCCTCGCGCAGTGGGCGTGAAGAGCGCTCCACCAGCACCGTGCCGCCGTGCTGCGCGGTGAGCAGGGCCGGCGTCTGGGCGGCCCAAACGTCCAGTACCTGCTGATCAAAGGCTTCCCGGACGGCCTCGATGGCCGCGCGGGACAGCATGATTCCCTCGCCGGCGGCCTCGACCGCGTGTACCGCGCGCCGCAGTGCGGACCAGTCCGGGACGCCGGCGCGATCATTTTCCATCGTGGCAGACAGCGCATCCAGCAACGCCGCCTGCAGTGCCGGGCAGCCTTCCAGCCCGTGCGCACAGGTGTCTTCTACAGCCTCCAGCAACCCGGACAGCCCCGCAACCTGCTGGCGTTGCAGCGGACGTCCCAGAAACGACGGGCCATGCACGCGTAGCGCCCGCTGGCTGGAATCCAGTCGCTGAACCGCGTCAGGCAACGGTAGCGGTTGCACCGCCGTGGCCGGGGCGCCCCAGCGCAGGCGGCTGCAGTCGGCGCTGGCCAAGGTGCGTCCCAACCGCTCGCTGGGTACCAGCTCACAGGTGGCGTAACCGTGCACGTGCAGACCATCGCCAACGGCCAAGGCCGGATCGCGCCATCGGACCGGGTCGCGGTTGCTGTGCAGCGTCCATGACGAGAACACCTGCCTGGCACGTTGCCACTCACGCCCCGGGCCATCGGTGACCTGTGCCACGCAGCCAAGCGACAGCAGCGCAACGGCAAACATCACCGCATGGCGTGCAACCGGGATTGCCGCGAAGCGTCGCTGCTCATCCAGTACCGACCAGCCGGGACCAAGCGTCAGCAACGCCCGGCTGTGCCGGTAGATCTCCGCGTCGATCCACGTCCCGGGCGCCAGGCACGTCGCCGCGCGCCACGCGTGCGGCGGCTCGACCCGTTGGTCGTTGCCGACCAACAGGTAGTGACCCTCGATGGCGGCGTTGGTCGGCGCGTTGATCTGCAGCCGGTTCAGGCGGCCACGCACATGCACGATGGTCTGCAGTGCGGCAGGGCCGACCTGTCGGCGCAGTGACAGCGCCGCCGACAGTGCTGCCAGCAGCAGGCCCAGACCGAACACCGCCCACGTAGACGCGCCCACGTCCCATTGCGTTGCGGCCGCGCAGAACGTGGCCAGCAATGCCAGCGCGGCCGCCGCCCAAGGCACGCCTGGCTGGCGGCGCAGTGTGCGCTCTTCGTTGGTTTCCAGGCGCTCGCCACAGACCTGCGTCGGCGTGCGCCATGCGCGTGCAGCGCTGCCGATGTGGAATTCATTGAGTCTTACGACGACCGCAACGCCGGGCCCAAGCACCACCTCGGCATCGTTGTGCGCGGCCAGGTGATCGAACGCGTCGTAAGGCAGCACCACGTTCACATCGCCGATCGTGTCCTGTTCCATCCGGGTCGCATGGATCTGTAATACGTGTCGGGCATGAGCACCGCTCAAGGTGCGCACCTGGCGGTCGTTACCGATGCCGAGACAGGCCCGCAGGGGCTGCAGTGCAGCCTGTTCGTCGTCGGTCAGCGTGCGCACCGGCGGCTGTCCGGCCAACCGGCCGAGAAAGTAGCGCGCGTCGCGGCGCTGCCGCCAATGGAACATCAGCGGGACCAGCATCAGCAGCACGAGTCCGACGCCGGCGACATTCATTGGCCCTGACCCGCGTGCGGATGCTGCCAGCGTGGTGGTGGGGTGGCGAGTTCGTTGTTCACCATCGTGCCTGCCCGTCAAACGGTGCAGCCTTGCAGGCCAGGCACGTGCTGACAATGAAACATGTTGCAATCCACGTATCGGCGAGCGCGGACAGGCAGGCAAGCCCGTCCTACCGGCACCCACTCGACTATCCTGCGTTCCCCTTCGTCGCGGCCACCCGCCCATGCTCTCGCGCCTGCCATGCCTGCTGCTTTCGATGCTGCCCCTGTCCGCCTTCGCCGGCGCCACCGCCACCGCCACCGCTGACGACGGTTCCTGCCGCAACGGCGCTTTCCCCACCGAGCAAGGCGATTTCGCCCTGGCCCGGGTGGGCGGCAAGGGGCGGCTGTACCTGCTGGGCGATCTGGAGGGCTGCCCGACCCAGGGCGAACCGGCGTGTCGCCAGCGCAGCTACGTGGTGGGCGGCGATACGTTGGTCACGGGCCGCATGCACGGGGCGTATCGCTGCGCGTTCTTCCCGAACAAGGTGGGCGGCAGCGCCGGCTGGGTCGACGCTGATCGTCTGCAGGTCGTGCCGACCTCCACCACACCTGCCCTGCGCGACTGGGCCGGCGACTGGACCGATGGGGACAACACACTGCACCTGCGTGTGCGTGATGGTGCGCTGGTGGCCACCGGCGAAGCCTTCTGGCCGTCGGCCCGACCCACGCCACAGCGGCCCTACGGCCCGAACCTGGGCCAGATCGATGCGGTCGCCCGCCCGAGGGGGGCGACGGTGGACTTCACCGACAGCGACGATGCCGGCTGCACGCTCCAGGCGCGGTGGCTGGGCGACTACCTGATCGTCTCGGACAACAGCGAATGTGGCGGCATGAACGTGCGCTTCAATGGTGTGTACCGCCGCGACGGCGACAAGCACTGATCATTGCCGTCGCGCTCACGGTGCAACGGCGGACGCGCGCGGCCGCCAGCGCTCCAGCCACCACAGCAGCCCGGCCACCAGCACGAACGTCAGCAGCCAGGGCCAGCGCGGGCCGGGGGCGGTCACGGTGCCCGATACCGCACTGTCCGTCGCATCGCGCACCAGCAGGGCATTCGCCTCGCGTTGCTGCTGGCGGTACAGCGCCGATGCACCGGCCGGATCGAATACGTAGAACGCCTGCGTGATGTCGCCCTGCTGCACCTGGTGCCAGCCGGCCTGCTGCGGCCAGTAGCCGGCGCAGCGGTCGGTGCCGGTGGCGGGATCGATATGCAGCGGCACCGCGATGCCGCTCGGACCACGCACCTGTGCAGCGGCCGGGACATTGCACAGTGCCACACGCTCCCCCGCCCACGGCGTGGGTGCATCGATACGCACCTGGGCGGCGTTGGGCAGCGGTCGTGCCACGCTGGCCAGCACACCGCTCCACAGTTCGGCATGGCGGTCATCGCGGCCGGACAGCACCAGCCGGTAGCTGTCGGTGACCGGCAGCAGCGCCAGCCGACCCTTGCCTGCGCCGCGCCAGCTCCCGACCGGTTGGCCCCTGCCGTCGTGCAGCAGCGCGGAGGCATCGGTGGCGCGCAGTGGGAACTGCTCCAGCACCGGCACGGCGGCGCTGTGCGAGGCAGCATCGGCCTCATCGATGTACGTCGTGGTCTGCGTCGCCGGACGCTGCGGCCCCCGGCGCGCTTGCAGCAGCGCCGCATCGGCATCGGCTGCCAGGTGCAGCGGTGCGCTCTGGCTGTTACCGACGACGGTCAGCCCCCAGCCGCGCAGCGCCTTGCGTGCACCGTCGCCGAGCGGCCCACCGGTGCGTACCAGCACACCCAGGCCATCGCGCAGCGCGTGCTGCACCGCGCTGCGCTGGGCGGCACCGAGGGCGGGCAGGCTGCGTTCGTCGAGGATCAGCACATCGGTGGCCGCCAGCCGCGCGGCGGTGAGTGCCACGGGCGCGTCGCCGAGCGAGAGGCCGCCGCCAACGCTGGCCTGGGCCTGCACGTCCAGCCCGGTATCCACCGCCCAGCGGCGCAGGTACTTCAGCTCCGGGCCGGGGGCGCCGGCGAGGATGAGCACGCGCGGGGCGGGTTGGTCGAGCGTCTGCAGCGGCACCGGCACGCTGTCCACCGCGCGGCGGCTGGCATCGAGCAGGCGCAGGGTGAAGGTGCTGCGGCCGCTGGCACGCGCCACACCTTCCAGGGCGATGCTGCCGTCGCTGCCGAGCGCACCGCGATCGACCACGACCCCGGCCGGATCGAGCAGCTCGGCGCTGGCGCCGGCAACGCCCTGCGCGCGGGCATGCACGTGGAATACGCTGCCCGGCGCGGTGATGGGCGGCGCCTGCAACGCACGCCAGCCGCGCGGTGGCGCCGGCTGCAGCAGCTGCACCTGCCCGGGCAAGGCGGTGTCGCGGTCGCGCGCCGGCAGGCCATCGCCGATGATGCGCAGCGACTGCGTGCCCGGATGCAGGCGCAGCGCGGTGGCGAGGTCGGGGACGACCGTCGCGGTGGACGGCGCGGCCTCCGGCAGGGCGACGAGGGTGTCGCCGCGGGCAGGCGACCACTGCACCTTGTCCGCCGCAGGGGTCAGCACGGTCAGCCGGTTGGCGCGCGCCTGCGTGAGCGGCGGCGCCAGGGTCACGTACAGCAGCACGCTGGCCGCGCACTGCAGCACCAGCAGTGCGGCCAGGTGCAGGCCCTTGCGGCGCGGCCCACGCCATTGCTGCCAGAGCAGGCGCGCGCTGCCGATCACCGTGATGGCCAGCAGGGCCAGCGCGATCCAGCGTGGCTCGATCATCGCGCCCCCTCCAGTGCATCCAGATACGACTGCCCCATCCGATCCGGCGCGGTACGCCGCAGCACCTGCGGGGAGGGACGCAGCAATGCGCGCCACAGCTGCGCACGCAAGGTCTGTCGGCACGCGCCGCAGTCCGGGGCGATGCGCAGTTCCTCGATCGCCGCGGCCAGGCTCAGCGGGTCGGGCAGGCGCGTTTCATTGCGGCCCAGCCATTGGGTCAGTGCATCCAGATCGGGCACCGCGTCGGTTGCGCCCAGTTGCTGCCATACCGCCACGATGGCGGTATCCGGTGCGTCCATGGCACGGATCGGCAGCGTGCGGCTGGCCAGGTCGGCGCGGTCGCCGCGCATGCGTCGTCCTTCGTCGATCGGAGGCAACTCCGGGCCGACGCGCGCCAGGTAGATGCGCTCGGCCTGCTGCACCTGCTTGATGAAGGCCAGCGCCTTGTTGGCATAGGGCAGCGCGGCCTCGGGGCGGCCCTGGCGCAGCTCGCCTTCGGAAGACCACATCTGGTCCAGCGCGGCCTTCAGCGTGGCGCGGGTCTGCGGGTCGAGCAGCGTGGCGGCTTCGGCGTGGTCATGGGTATGGCCATACTCGGACAGCACGTCGGTGGCGCTGCCGAACAGCGCGGGGCCCTCGGCCGGCGTGTTGCCGTGGTCATGCGCGTCGTGGCCGGCCTGCGCGTGATCGGCCGCGCCGGTAGAGGCGTGGTCGTGGTGATCGTCGGCCGGCGTTTCGCTGGTGGGCAGCGCATCACTGGTCGGCGGTGGCTTCGCACCGCCCTCGCTTTCCTCGCCGAGGAACTGGCCGTAGCGCAGGCGCAGGATGCGCTGGTCCACGCCGATCGCGTCGGCGCGCTTGATGAAGTCTTCCGGCGGCAATTGCCGGCGCAGTTTGATCAGCGCTTCGGCGTCGATGATGATCTGGCGCTGGCTGCGGAAGTACGTCGGCAGGGTTTTCTTGACCATGCCCTCCAGTTCGGCCCCCTGCACCTGCTCGGCGCTGGGCAGGCGCAGGATCAGGCTGCTGCTCTGCGCGGTCTGCGGGGCGGGGGCGTGGTTGTCGCGCACCTGCAACTGCGCGATCACATCGTTGCCGGGCTCGGCACCGAGCGCGGCCAGGTCCAGCGTGCGCGCGAAGCGGCGCAGGGTGGCCGTGCCGTTGCCGGCCAGGGTCACGGACTGTTCGCGGAAGGTGACGTTCTCGCCGCTGCCCTGGGCCAAGGTGATCTTCAGCTGGGCCTCGCTGGCGACGCCGTAGTCGTCACTGGCCTCGAACTGCAGGGCCCACTGGCGCTGGCCCGGCGCGCCCGGCACCAGCGTGCGGTCCGGCACAATCACGCGCACGTTCGGTGGCTGGTCGGGCAGTACATCCAGACGGTACAGGCGTTGTCCGCGCAGCGCCGGCTCGGTGACCACACGGTACAGCGCGGCGCGGTCGGCGTTCCCGGTGCCGGTCCATTCCTCGCCGTTGCGCACCAGCGCCAGGCGCCGGCCATCGTGGAACTGCAGGGCGACCTGCGTGGGCTGCGCGGAAAAGCGCAGCGACCACTGCAGCCGGCTGCCCTGTGCGACCTTGGCATCCAGCGTGCCCTGCACGCGGGACGACTGGCCGGTGTAGGCCGGGGCGGTGATCGTCAGGCGCGCCGAGTGCAGGTGCGGCGGCAGCGTGGCCGTAGCGGGGAGACGCGATGACAAGGAGGGCATCACGCTGCCACCGCCGTTGCGCGGCCAGCCCAGCGCCAGTGCGATCACCGCCAGTCCCAGCAGCCACGCCAGCGCCACCCAGCGACGTGGCCAGCGTGGCCGCAGGTCGGGCATGCATGCCTGCAGTGCGGCAGTGACCCGCGCCTGCTGGCGCTGCTGCAACGCATTGAGCGTGGCCGTATCGGCGAAAAGCAGGTCCGCGCTGTCCTGGACGACGCGATGGGTATCGAGCTGGTGCACCAGCCACTGCCGGTCCAGGCGGCGTCCGCGCCGGGTGGCGGGCGCCACGCTGGCCAGCAGGGTGAGCAGCAGCGTCACCGTGGCGATATCGGCGCCGCCCAGGCGCAAGGCCAGCGCGGTGGCGGCCAGGGCCAGCGGCAGCGCGACCAGCAGCGTGGCCCACCACTGGCGCCGTCGCGCGCGCTGCCAGCCGCGCTGCAGCACGGGGTTCATGCCTGCGCCCCGCGGCGTGCCGACGTCGCCAGCCAGCGTTCCAGCGCGAACAGCAGCACGATCAGGCCGAGCAGCCACGGCACGAGGTCCAGCGGCTGCGGCGGGGGTGCATCAGCGCCGGTCAACGGTGCATGGGTCGCGGCGGCCACCCACTGCGGCGCGGCGGGGGGGCGTGCAAGGGTGAGCAGCTGCCGTGGGAAGGCGGGGTCCTCCAGGAGCGGCACCGCAGAAGGGGTCAGCGCGCCATGGACGCGCAGGAGGCGACCCTGGCCGACGCGGCGCTCGCTGATGGCCGCCTGTCCCTGCGCATCGCGCAGCACCACCGTTTCGGCAGGCGCGCGCGTTCCGGCCTGCGTGACCAGCACCGTACCGCCCCCTTCCAGCCATGCCTGCCACGTTGGCGGCAGCGGCGCGGCGGACACCCACACGCCGATCTCGCCCTGCACCGGCGCTGCGTCCGTGGCGGCAGCCAGGGGTTGGCCGGACCACGCCCGCTGCACCGCATCGAGGACGCGCCGGGCCGGTGCATCGGCCGCTCCGCCAAGGCGCAGTCGCGGCGCACTGCTGGATGCGTCCGGCGCGGCTGGCGCCGTGCGTGCGATGGGGCGCCACTGCACCGGGCGCGACAGGCGCGGGCGCTGCGCATCGGCGCCTGTCAGCGGATCAGGCACGTAGACGGTCAGCGGCGCGCCAGCCGGCAGGGTCTGGTCGAGTTCCCGCAGCAGGCTGGTCAGCGGCTGCGCGGCCGGGGGTGCCGGCGTATCTGTCGAGGCAAACCCGGGGGCCAGCCAGCGCCAGTCCGCCTCCGGTTGCTGCGCGCGCAATGCGGCGGCATCCAGCGCGGGCGCCACGGCGATCACCGCGCGGGTATCCGGCGCGCTGCCCTGCAGCACCGGCGCCGCCAGCAGCAGGGCCAGCGCAGCCAGCAACAGCAGTCGCAGCAGCAGGAGCGGCCATTCGTCGAAACGGACGCGCTGGCGCGGCCGTACCCTGGCGCGCAGCCAGCGCAGCGCGGCGAACTCCAGCGGCGCGTACTGCTGGCGGCGCGCCAGGTGCACCAGCAGCGGCACCAGCCACGCGGCCAACGCCAGCAGACCCAGCGGGAACAGCAGCGCCAGGTTCATGCGCCGCTGCCCGGGCCGAACAACAGCCGCAGCGGTGCATCCAGCGGCTGGTCCATGTAGCCGACCGCATGCGCAATGCCGCTGGCGTGCAGCCGCGCCTGCAGCGCGTGCTGTGCCTGGCCGAAGCGCGCCAGGTAGTCGGCGCGGAGCGCGCGGCCATCGCCGAGCAGCTCCTCACCGGTTTCCGGATCGCGGAAGCGATGGCCGTCGGTGAACGGAAAATCGCGTTCGTCGGCACTCAGCAGTTGCAGCTGCAGCACCTCGCGGCGGGCGGCGGCCAGGCGTTCCAGCAGCACGGTGCCGGCCTCGTCGAAGCCATCGCCGAGTGCCACCAGCAGGTCACCGGCCTGCACGCGCTCCCAGACCGGGCGCAGCACGTCGACCGCCGGCCAGCTGCCCTGCGCCTGCAGCTGGCGCAACAGCAGGTGGACGCGGTCGCGCTGGCGTGGGCCGCTGCCGGCCGGCACCAGTTGCACGCCGTCGCCGTTGACCGCGATCACGCCAAAGCGGTCGCCCTGCTGCAGCGCCAGTTCGACCAGGCACGCGGCGGTGGCGCAGGCCTGGTCCAGGCGCGACCACGAAGGCCGCGCGCGATCATGCTGCGCGGCCGATGCGGTGGCATCGATCAGCACCCAGGTGGTGATCGGGCTTTCGCGCTCGGACTCGCGCACGAAGAAGCGATCCGAGCGTGCATACAGCTTCCAGTCGATCTGACGCAGTTCATCGCCGGGCTCGTAGGCGCGGTACTGCGCGAACTCCAGCCCCGCACCGCGGCTGCGGCTGGCGTGCTGGCCGATGCCGTGCGCGCCGCGCGCACGCCGCGGCAGCAGCCGCAGCGCCTTCAGGCGGCTGCGCACATCGGCGGGGATGGCGATCGGGGCGTGCGGGGGCATGCGCAGGCTCAGGTCGGGAACGGCACGGCCTGCAACAAGGCGGCGATCACATCGTCAGCGCCTTTCTGCTCGGCTTCCGCAGCGAAGGACAGCAGCAGGCGGTGGCGCAACACCGGGGCGAGCAGCGCCTGCACATCCTCGCGGGTGGCGGCGAAGCGGCCCTGCAGCAGGGCGCGGGCCTTGGCGGCCAGCACCAGCGACTGCCCGGCACGCGGGCCGGCGCCCCATTTGATCCAGTGGTTGATCGCCTGCGGCGCGGTGGGACCCGGGCGACTGGCGCGCACCAGCCGGGTGATCCAGGTGAGCACGTCGTCGCTCACATGCACCTGGCGTACCGCCGCCTGCAGGGCCAGCACGTCCTCGGCATTCATCACCTTGGGGACCGTGCCGCTGGCGCTGCCGGTGGTCTGCAGCAGGATGTCGCGCTCTTCCTGCTCGCTCGGGTAATCCACCCGCACGTGCAGCAGGAAGCGGTCCAGCTGGGCTTCGGGCAGCGGATAGGTGCCGGCCTGTTCGATCGGGTTCTGCGTGGCCAGCACGAAGAACGGCGCCGGCAGCGTGTAGGTGGTGCCGGCATAGCTCACCGTGCGCTCCTGCATCGCTTCCAGCAGGGCGGCCTGGGTCTTGGGCGGGGTGCGGTTGAGCTCGTCGGCCAGCAGCAGGTGGGTGAAGATCGGGCCCTGCTGGAAGCGGAAATGGCGATGCCCGGTGCCGTGGTCTTCCTCCAGCAGTTCGGTGCCGAGGATGTCGCTGGGCATCAGGTCCGGGGTGAACTGCACGCGCCGGAACTGCAGCTCCAGCGCCTGCCCCAACGAGCGCACCAGCAGTGTCTTGCCCAGCCCCGGCGCGCCTTCCAGCAGGCAGTGGCCACCGGCGAGCAGGCCGATCAGCAGCTGCTCCACCACCGCATGCTGGCCGACCACGGCCTGGCCGAGCGCGGTGCGCAGCTGCTGCAGCTTGGGAAGAAGGGCATCAAGGCGGTCGTTGGTCATAAGGCACTCGCAGAAAAACGGTGTAGAGCCACGCCATGCGTGGCTGAAAATGCAGCAAGGCAGCTAGCTGCTCAACGCGTACATCACGATGTTGACCGCGAAACGGGTGTTGTCCTCGGCCAGGAAACGCTTGTTGCGCCAGTCATAGTCCCACTCGCAGCCATAGTCCTTGTTGCTGTAGAGCACGCCCAGGCGGCCATCCACCTCGATGCCCTTGAGGTAGTCATGGACCAGGTCGTCGCCCCAGCCATTGAGTTCGAACCCGGTGGCCGGTGGGCCCTCGGGGAAGCGGAAGAAACTGCGGTACAGCGCATGGTTGTTGGGCAGTTTGTTCAGCGCCTTGGGGCCGAACAGCCTGGCCATCTGCGCCTCGAACGATTTCGCAAACAGGCCGTCGATGTCGTGGTTGCAGTCATCCACGAACACGAAACCGCCGTTGCGTACATAGCGCACGAAGTTCTGCCGTTCGGCCGCGTTGAACTCCACCAGCTTGTGCCCGGCCAGGTAGCAGAACGGGGCGTCCAGCATGCGCGGGTCGGACAGGGCGATGACATGCTCGGTCGGGTCCACGCGCAGGGAGGTGTAATCGATCAGCGAGGTGATCACGTTGGACGGCATGCGCGCATCCACGTCCCAGTCGCCGGAGTCGTACTTGAGGCGGGTGAACCAGAAGTCGTAGCGACCGGCCTGGGCGCGCGCCAGTGAGGGCAACGCCGCGAACGCGGCGCTGCCCAGCATCAGGCGCAGGAACTGCGCGCGGTTCATCCGTGCATCAGACCGCGTCGGAGAGCGAGGTGAAGGTGAAATCGCGCAGCTTCATCGGCGGAATCATCATCACAAAGTTCGACTCGTCACCGGCCACGCGCACCGGCTTGCCCAGTTCTTCGATGTTGTTGAGCATGATCACCGGCGACTCGTTGAAGCGGAAGTTCTTGACCGGGTACTTGATCTGGCCGTTCTCGATGTAGAAGGTGCCGTCGCGGGTGAGGCCGGTGAGCAGCACGGTCTGCGGATCGACCATGCGGATGTACCAGGTGCGGGTGACCAGGATGCCCTTCTGGGTGCCGCGGACCAACTCGGCGGTGCTCTTGTCGCCTCCGCTCATCAGCAGGTTGCCCGGGCTGGCATTGGCGGTCTTGCCCTGCTTCTGCGCCCAGAACCGCGAGTACTCCAGGTTGGCGACCTTGCCGTTCTCGATGATCGGCAGCTTGGTGCGTGGCATGCCTTCGCCGTCCCACGGCAGCACCGGCGCATCCGGGTGCCACGGATCGGCGTGCATGTTCACGCGCGGGTCGTAGACCTGCTCGCCGAGCTTGTTGCCGCCGCCCTTCCTGGACAGGAAGCTGCGCCCTTCGTCAGCCGAGCGTGCGCTGAAGAAGTTCATCATGAAGCTGATCAGGCCGGCGGCCGCGGCCGGCTCCAGGATCACCGTGTACTTGCCCGGTTCCAGCGCCTTGGCTTCCTGGGACTCGGTAGCCTTGCGCATGGCGATCTGGATGTCCTGGTCGGCCTTGAAGTCGGCGGCATCCTTGAGGTTGCGGCCGACCCAGCCCGAGCCGCGGCCGTCTTCGGTGCGCACGGTGCAGGTGTAATCGAAGTTGGTGCTGCGCTGGTAGCCGAAGTTGCCGTTGCTGTTGGCGGTGGCGTAGAAGCCCTGGCCGTCTTCCAGGAAACCAGCGGCGATCAGGCCGTGACCACGGCACGGCGCGATCGAATCGGCGGCGACCTTGGCACGGAAGGCCGGATCGATGGCGGCGGTGGAGGCGCTGAAGGTCGGGCTGGGGGTGTAGGTCTGCTTGCCGATGGCCGGCATGAACTCCGGGTTCTCCGGGGCCAGGCGGGCCAGGTCTTCGGCGCGGCGCACCACGCGCTCCAGCGCGGCATCGTCGAACTCGTTGATCGAGGCGGTGCCCACGCGCTTGCCGAAGGCTACGGTGACGGCCAGCTCGGTGTTGTCCACGATGCCGCTGGTGGAGACGTTGTTGAGCGCGAAACGGATGTTGCCGTTGATCGAGCCGGCCAGCACGGCGGTGCACTCATCGGCCTTGGACAGCCCGATGACCTTGTCGAGGATGGCCTTGGCCTGGGCTTCGGTGAAGATACTCATGATTCGTAGGCTCCTGACCGGTCAGCCGAGGCTGCGCGCGGTGTTGATGACGTTGATGCCGTTGAAGCGCGCGGTGGACGAGCCGTGCGAGACCGCCGAGACCTGGCCCGGCTGGCCCTTGCCGTCGAAGAACGAGCCGCCCAGGCGGTAGTCGCGCTCATCGGCCACGGCGCTGCAGGCGTTCCAGAACTCCGGCGTGCGGATCTGGTAGGCCACGTCCTCGAGCATGCGGGTGATCTTGCCGTTCTTGATCTCGTAGAACAGCTGGCCGCCGAACTGGGCGTTGTAGCGCTGCTGGTCGATCGAGAACGAGCCGTCGCCGATGATGTAGATCCCGTTTTCCACGTCCTTGACCATGTCCGCCACGCTCAGCGGGGTCTTGCCCGGCGCCATCGAGACGTTGGCCATGCGCTGGAACTGCACGCTGGACCAGGAGTCGGCGTAGCAGCAGCCGTCGGAGGCGGTCTTGCCGAGGATGTGGGCCTGGTCGCGGATGGTCTGGTAATCCACCAGCTTGCCCTCGCTGATCAGGTCCCAGCGCTTGGTCTTGACGCCCTCGTCGTCGTAGGCGACCGCGCCGAGGCTGCCCGGCTGGGTCTTGTCGGCGAAGATGTTGACCTTGTCGCTGCCGTACTGGAAGTGCTGCTCGCGCTTGTCCAGGGTGGCGAAGCTGGTGCCGGCATAGTTGGCTTCGTAGCCGAGCACGCGATCCAGTTCCAGCGGATGGCCGATCGACTCATGGATGGTCAGCCAGGTGTGCGACGGGTCCAGGACCAGGTCGTACTTGCCCGGCTTCACCGACGGTGCCTTCAACTTTTCCTGCGCCTGCTTGGCTGCGGCGATGGCGTCTTCCTTCATGTCGTAGGACGCGCTGTAGTTGACCACCCCGTTCGGGGTGAGCACCTTGCCGGCGGCGGCACCGTCCAGGTACTCGTAGCCCATGCCCATCGGCGAGGACAGGCCTTCGCGGGTGCGGAACTTGCCGCTGGCCTTGTCGATGGCGGTGATCGTCATCGGGGCCCAGATGCGGTGCACGTCCTGGTCGATGTAGGAGCCATCGGTGGAGGCGAAGTACTTCTGCTCGTTGACCAGGAACAGCATCGAGTTGACGAAGCTGGCGCCGGCGGCCAACGCGGCGGCGTTGACGTCCAGCAGCAGGTCCACCTTCTCCTTGATCGGCACGTCCATGGCGTTCTTGCGGATCGGCGTCTTCCAGCTCACCTCGCCCACGCCCGGCGCGGCGGCCAGCTGCACCGGCGCGGTCTGCACGCCGGCGTTGGCCTTGGCGATCGCGGCGGCCTGCTGCGCGGCACGCGCCACGTCGGCGGTGCCGAGCTGATTGGTGGCGGCAAAGCCCCAGGCGCCGTTGACGATCACGCGGATGCCCACACCGGTCGATTCGGTGTTGACCACGTTCTGCACCTTGTCCTCGCGGGTGATCACGAACTGGCGCAGGTAGCGCCCGATGCGCACGTCGCAGTAGGTGGCGCCGGCCTGGCGCGCAGCCGCCAGCGCCGCATCGGCCAGGCGCTTCTTCAGCCCCAGGTCGAGGGTGCTGTGCAGCTGTTCGGCGGCGATCACCTTGCCGAAGAACGACGGCACGATCAGGCCGCCTGCGGTAAGCCCGGTCAGGGCAAGGAAGTCACGTCTTTGCAAGGCAGCTCTCCACGTTGGTGTGGGGGGGCGGGGAAACGGCGACGGCCCGGGACAGGTTCATCCCAGGCTGCGCGCGGTGTTGATGATGTTGATGCCGTTGAAGCGGGTGGTGGACGAACCGTGCGAGACCGCCGAGACCTGGCCCGGCTGGCCCTTGCCGTCGAAGAACGAGCCGCCGAAGCGGAAATCGCGTTCGTCGCAGATCGCGCTGCAGGCATTCCAGAACTCCGGCGTGCGGATCTGGTAGGCGGCATCTTCGACCATGCCGGTGATCTCGCCGTTGCGGATCTGGTAGTACAGCTGGCCGCCGAACTGGGCGTTGAAGCGCTGCTGGTCGATCGAGTACGAGCCGCGGCCGTGGATGTAGATCCCGTTTTCCACGTCCTTGATCATCTCCGCCACGCTCAGCGGCGCCTTGCCCGGCGCCAGCGACACATTGGCCATGCGCTGGAACTGCACGCTGGACCACGAGTCGGCGTAGCTGCAGCCATGCGATTCGGTTTCGCCAAGGAGGTGCACCTCATCGCGGGTGGCCTGGTAATTCACCAGGATGCCGTCCTTGACCAGGTCCCAGCGCCGGGTTTTGACCCCTTCATCGTCGTAGCCCACCGCGCCCAGGCTGCCGGGGGCGGTCTTGTCGGCGAAGAAGTTGACCCGCTCGCTGCCCCAGCGGTAGCCGGCGGCGCGCTTGTCCAGGGTGGCGAAGCTGGTACCGGCGTAGTTGGCCTCGTAGCCCAGCACGCGATCCAGCTCCAGCGGATGGCCGACGTTCTCGTGGATGGTCAGGAACAGGTTGGAGGGGTCCAGCACCAGATCGTACTTGCCCGGTTTGACCGACGGCGCCTTGAGCTTCTCGCGCGCATGCCGGGCGGCGGCGATGGCATCTTCGACCGGGTCGTAGGAGTCGCGGTAGGCGGTGATGCCGCCGGGCAGGGCGATCTTGCCGCTGGCCTCGCCATCCAGGAATTCGTAGCCCATCCCCATCGGCGAGGACAGCCCGGCGCGGGTGCGGAACTTGCCGGTGGCCTTGTCGATGGCGGTCGCGGTGAACGGCAGCCAGATCCGGTGCACGTCCTGGTCGATGAACGAGCCGTCGCTGGAGGCGAAGTACTTCTGCTCGTTGACCAGGAACAGGGTGGAGTTGATGAAGTTGGCGCCGGCATTGAGCGCGGCGGCATTCAGGCTCAGCAGCAGGTCCACCTTGTCCTGGATCGGCACGGCCATCGCGTTCTTGCGGATGGGGGTCTTCCAGCTCACGTCGCCCACCCCGCGTACCGGCGCCAGCTGCACCGGCCTGCTCTGGACGGTGGCATTGGCACGGGCGATGGCGGCGGCCTGCTCGACCGTGGCCAGCACCGCGGCCGGGGTCTTCTGGTGGGTGGCGGCAAAGCCCCAGGCACCGTTGACGATCACCCGGATGCCGATGCCCGAGGACTCGCTGTTGGTGATGTTCTGCACCTGCGCCTCGCGGGTGATCACCGCCTGGTTGAGGTAGCGGCCGATGCGCACGTCGCAGTAGCTGGCGCCAGCGCGCCTGGCCGCGGCCAGCGCGGCCTCGGCCAGGGCCTTGTTGCGGCCCGCGTCACCGGGCTCGAGCAGCTGCTCGGCGGCGATCAGGCGGGAATGCGGCAGCATCAGGCCCGCCAGGCCCATGCCAGACAGCGTCAGAAACTCACGGCGTTGCACAGCTTGCGATTCCCCGGGTACGGTCGGCGGCAGGTCGCCGGCGACAGTGGACAAGTCCTCGACTTTCGGTGGCCGCCGGCAGTGGCACAAGTGACTGCGGTCATGGTTGGATGGAGGCTGTCGAATTCATCTTGAGCCGTCCATGAGCCAGCAGCGGTGGTCCGAAGCCTGCGAACGCAACCGCGACCCGATCCTGGCGGTGCTGCGCCGTCAACTGCATGACCGCCATGCGGTGCTTGAGATCGGCAGTGGCACCGGCCAGCACGCCGAATATTTCGCTGCGGCGCTGCCGCACCTGCACTGGCAGGCCAGCGACCATCCGGACCATCTGCCTGGCATCGCCGAGCGCCTGGCCGCCGCCGCGCTGGCCAACGCACCGGCACCGTGGCCGTTGCAGGCGGTGCTGTCGCCGCAGCCGGGCCTGGCACCGCTACCCGATGCCGTGCCTGCCTTCGATGCGGTGTTCAGCGCCAACACCCTGCACATCATGAGCTGGGCGCACGTGCAGGCATTGTTCGCCGGGTTGCCCGCGGTGATGGCGGACGACGCGCTGCTGTGCATCTACGGGCCGTTCAATGACCACGGCGATTTCAGCAGCGACAGCAACCGGCAGTTCGATGCGTGGCTGAAGGCGCGCGATCCTGCTGCGGGCATCCGCGACGCGGAGGCGGTGGATGCGCTGGCGGCCGCGCAGGGGATGCGGCTGATCGACGACGTGGCGATGCCGGCCAACAACCGGTTGCGGGTGTGGCGGCGTGGAGGGCGGTGATGAGTTGCGCGGTGGGGAGCCGGCTGGTGGTGGGGTTCGGCTGGGGTGTTTGGGGTGGGGTGGGCGAGTGACGGGGCGGGTTTACCGGTAGCCGACCAACGGTCGGCTCTACGGTGGGGCCTGCGGTTGGGTTTACGGGTAGCCGACCAACGGTCGGCTCTACGGTGGGGGCCTGCGGTTGGGTTTACGGGTAGCCGACCAACGGTCGGCTCTGCGGTGGGGGCCTGCGGTTGGGTTTGCGGGTAGCCGACCAACGGTCGGCTCTACGGTGAGGGCCTGCGGTTGGGTTTGCGCGTAGCCGACCAACGGTCGGCTCTACCGGCTGCTGGCGTCGCTGTCATGCCACCTGCACGATATGCAGCGCGCGCGGGTTCTTCCACTGCGCCAGCAACGTCGCCTCGCGCGCCTTGGCTTTGTGCAGGTGCGCTTCCTTGACGTGGCCGTAGCCGCGGATGTGTTCGGGGATGCTGGCGATCTCCACCGCCAGGGCCACGCGGTCATCGCTCAGCCCGTCCAGCAGCAGGGCCACGGTCTGTTCGTAGTCGGCGATCAGCTGGCGTTCGCCACGGCGTTCGGCGGTGCGGCCGAAGACATCGAAGCGGCCACCGCGCAGGAACTTCAGCTTCGCCAGCAGGCCGAACGCCTTGAGCATCCACGGGCCGTATTCCTGCTTGATCAGGCGTCCCTGGTCATCCTTCTTCGCGAACAGCGGCGGGGCCAGGTGGAAGCGCACCTGGAAATCGCCTTCGAACTGCTGCTGCAGGCGACGCTGGAACTCGCCGCTGGTGTACAGCCGCGCCACTTCGTACTCGTCCTTGTAGGCCAGCAGCTTGAAGTAATAGCGGGCGACGGTTTCGGTGAGCGCGGTGCTGCCCACGGCGTCCCACTCGGCCGCCCGCACCTTGTCCACCAGCGCGCGGTAACGCGCGGCGTAGGCGCTGTCCTGGTAATCGGTGAGGAAACGCACGCGGCGCTCGATCAGCTCGTCCAGCGAGCGCGACAGGCGCTCGTCATCCAGCGGCAGGAACGCCACGTCCTCGCCCACGCCATGGCCGGGCAGGCCGCGCAGCTCGCGCTCGTCGCCCGTATCGCGCGGTGCCGCGTTGGCGCCCCATTCGTTGCCTTCCCACTCGCCCGGGGGCAGGTCGTGCAGCGGGCCGGGCGTGCGTTCGGCATCGGTGTGGCTGTTGCGGACCAGGCCGGCGGCCTGCTGCACCGCCTGCGGGTCGACCGCCGCCAGGCGGCCCCAGGCGAAGGCCTGCTGGTTCATCGCCACCGCCGCGCCGTTGAGCTCGATCGCGCGCATCAGCGCCTCGAAGGAGATCGGCACCAGCCCCTGCTGCCAGGCGTAGCCGAGGATGAACAGGTTGGCGGCGATCGCATCGCCCAGCAGCGCGGTGGCCAGCTGGGTGGCGTCCAGCAGCATCGGCTCGCGGCCGCCCAGCGCCACGCGGATGCCGGCGATGATGTCCGCCGCCGGGAACTGCATGTCCGGGCGGGTGGTGAACGTACCGGGCATCGCTTCATAGGTGTTGAGCACCACCTGCGAGCGCTCGGCGCGCACCTTGGACAGTGCCCAGTAGTCGTTGACCACCACCATGTCGCAGCCCACCACCAGGTCGGCTTCGCCCGCGGCGATGCGCACGGCGTGGATGTCCTCGGGCGTACGCGCGATGCGGATGTGGGTGGTGACCGCGCCGCCCTTCTGGGCCAGGCCGGTCTGGTCGAGCACGCTGGCGCCCTTGCCTTCCAGGTGGCCGGCCATGCCCAGCAATGCGCCGATGGTGACCACGCCGGTACCGCCGACGCCGGTGATCAGGATGTTCCAGGGCTGCTCGAGCGTGCTGCGGAAGGTCGGCGCCGGCAGGTTGTCCAGCAGCGCAGTCTTCGCACTGCGCTCGCCCTTGCGCGGCTTGCCGCCGTGCACGGTCACAAAGCTGGGGCAGAAGCCGGTGGTGCAGCTGAAATCCTTGTTGCAGTTGGACTGGTCGATGTCGCGCTTGCGCCCGAACTCGGTTTCCTTCGGCAGCACCGACACGCAGAAGCTCTTCTGCCCGCAGTCGCCGCAGCCTTCGCAGACCAGCGAGTTGACCACCACCCGCTTGGGCGGATCGACCAGCTTGCCGCGCTTGCGGCGGCGCCGCTTCTCGGTGGCGCAGGTCTGTTCGTAGATCAGGATGCTGGTGCCCTTCACCTCGCGCAGCTGCTTCTGCACCGCGTCCAGCTCGGCACGGTCATGGAACTCCACGCCCTCCGGGAACAGCTCGCGCTTGTTCCACTTGCCGATCTCATCGCTCACCAGCACGATCGTCTGCACGCCCTCGGCGCGCATCTGGTGGGCGATCTGCGGCACGCTCAGGGTGCCGTCCACCGGCTGCCCGCCGGTCATCGCCACCGCGTCGTTGTAGAGGATCTTGTAGGTGATGTTGACCCCGGCGGCGATCGCCTGGCGGATCGCCAGCGAGCCACTGTGGAAGTAGGTGCCATCGCCGAGGTTCTGGAATACGTGCTCGGTCTCGGTGAAGGCGGCCTGCCCGGCCCAGGTGACACCTTCGCCCCCCATGTGGGTGAAGGTGTCGGTGCTGCGGTCCATCCAGGTGACCATGTAATGGCACCCGATCCCGCCCAGCGCGCGCGAGCCTTCCGGCACGCGGGTGGAGGTGTTGTGCGGGCAGCCGGAGCAGTAATGCGGCACGCGCGGGAAACTGGCGCGCGGCAGGGCCAGCTCGGCTTCCTTCTCATCCATCCAGCGCAGGCGCTGTTCGATGGATTCATTGCTGACCCCGCTGGCGTGAAGCAGGCGCTGGATGCGGCGGCCGATCACCCCGGCGATGGTGGCCGGGGTGAGTTCGTTGGTGGAGGGCAGGATCCACGTGCCCGCCTCGTCGTACTTGCCGACGATCGACGGACGCGGGCCGGCACTGGCTGGCCAGTTGTAGAACTGCTCCTTCATCTGGCGCTCGATGAAGGCGCGCTTCTCCTCGACCACCACGATGTCTTCCAGGCCCTGGGCGAAGCGCGCGATGCCCACCGGCTCCAGCGGCCAGGTCATGCCGACCTTGTAGACGCGGATGCCGATGTCGGCGCAGGCCTGCTCGTCCAGGCCCAGGTATTCCAGCGCCTGCAGCACGTCCAGGTAGCTCTTGCCGGTGGTGACGATGCCCAGTCGCGCGCGCGGCGAATCCATCACCACCCGGTCGATGCCGTTGGCGCGCGCGAATGCCTGCGCGGCCTTGACCGCGTAGCGGTGCAGGCGCATCTCCTGGTCCAGCGGCGGGTCCGGCCAGCGGATGTTGAGGCCGCCGGCCGGCATCTCGAAGTCCTCGGGCAGCACGATCTTCCGCGCGAACGGGTCGACCTGCACCGAGGCCGAGGACTCCACGGTCTCGGCAATGGTCTTGAAGCCGATCCAGCGCCCGGTGTACCGGCTCATCGCCCAGCCGAGCAGGCCCATGTCCAGGATGTCCTGCACGCCGGCCGGGTTCAGCACCGGCATCATCGCGCTGACGAACTCGTCTTCGCTGCCGTGTGGCAGGGTCGAGCTGCGGCAGGCGTGGTCGTCGGCGGCCAGCGCCAGCGCGCCGCCGTGCACCGAGGTGCCCGCGGCATTGGCATGCTTGAACACGTCGCCGCAGCGGTCCACGCCGGGGCCCTTGCCGTACCACATGCCATACACGCCCTGGACCTTCGCGCCCGGGAACAGGTTGGTCTGCTGGGTGCCCCAGACCATGGTCGCGCCCAGGTCCTCGTTGAGGCCGGGGGTGAACTTCACCCGCGCCGCCTCCAGATGCTGGCGCGCCCGCCACAGTTCCAGGTCGAAGCCGCCCAGCGGGCTGCCACGGTAGCCACTGATGAAGCCGGCGGTGTCCAGCCCGGCCGCCTCGTCGCGCAGCCGCTGCATCAACGGCAGCCGCACCAGCGCCTGCACCCCGCTCAGGTAGATGCGGCCATCGGTACGGGTGTACTTGTGGTCCAGCGTGTAGCTGGCGTCCAGGCCGCCGGCATCGGGCCGGTTGGCGGAGGAGGGCGAGGTGAGTTCGGCGGTACTGGTCATGGCTGGCCCGGGAAGTCGGCTGGCACGGCCGCAGCGAACACGACCGGAAAGGCGCGGATTGTAACAGTGGTGCCGAAATGGCCCTGGGCACTCGCGCCCGGGCGCACGCTGGGGTTAGGATCGGACCGGGAGGTTGTTGTGACAACCCGGGGGAGTTTGCATGGCAGTGGCAAGACACAGGCTGGCCGGCGTGATGCTGGCGGCTGGATTGATGGTGGGGCAGGTGGACATGGGGATGGCGGCGCAACCGCTGCCGGCACTGCAGGAGTTCTACTTCGACCAGGACGCGGCCGCGGTGCCGGTGGTGGTGGTGCCCGGCAACGGCGCCGACCTGGTGGAACAACTGATGAAGCAACGCGAGCGCGGCCGCAAGGCGCTCGATGCCACCGTGCAGCTGGCCGGCGTGGCGATCGCCCAGGGCCGCCCGGAGCTGGGCCGCAGCCTGTACGAGGAAGCCCTCGGCAGTGCCGCCGCCACCACGGCCACCGGGCGCACGGTGCGCTGGAATTACGGCTGGGACCTGTTCCGGCTGGGTGAGGTCGAGCCCGCGCTGGCGCAATGGAACAGCGCCCAGGCCGGGATGCGCGGCAATGCCGCCTGGGTGCCGCCCACCTACGCACTGGCGCTGTGGACGCTCGGCCGCAAGGACGAGGCGGTGCGCTGGTATGCCGCCGCGGTACGCACCGAGCCGCAGCAGTGGAGCGACAGCAGCCACTACGCCACGCTGCTGCCGAGCTGGCGCGACAGCGAGCGCGCCACCCTGGCCGAGGTGCAGCAGGCCTGGGCGGCGCAGCCGCCGGCCTGGCCCTGATCCGCGGGCGGGCCGTCCAGTGCGGCGCCCACGTGGCGGGTTGCCTCGCGCGGTGAGCACCGGCGTCGACCCAGGTCGCCGCCGGCGCCGCGTGCGCCTGGGCTAGGCCGGTCCGATGGCGGTGGATGCCTTCGCGCTGATCCTGGCCATGCTCGGCCTGGGCATGCTGTTCGCGCGCCTGCGCGCGCTGCCCGACAACAGTGCCGAGGTCCTCAACCGCGTGGTCCTGTACGTGTGCCTGCCTGCGGCGGTGCTCACCTACGTGCCGCGCCTGCAGCTGGACCTGGGCCTGGTCGGGCTGATGGCCACGCCCTGGCTGTTGATGCTGGCCAGTTGGGCGCTGGTAACGCTGGCCACGCGCAGTCTCGGTTTCGCCCGTGACGTGCACGCGGTGCTGTTGATCTGCGTCGCCCTGGCCAACTCCAGCTTCATCGGCTACCCGATGGTGCGCGCGCTGCTCGGCGACGCGGCCTTGCCTTACGCGGTGGTCTACGACCAGTTCGGCACGTTCGTGCTGCTGTCCACCTTCGGCCTGTACGTGATCGCCCGGTACAGCGGTGATCGGCCCCCGTCCGCGCGCCAGGTGCTGGCCCGCATCGCGCGCTTCCCGCCGGTCTGGGCGCTGCTGTTCGCGCTGGTGCTGATGCCGGCCCAGCCGCCGCAGTGGATCGGCACGGCGCTCAGGCAACTGGCCGATGCGATGCTGCCGCTGGTGATGCTGGCGGTGGGCCTGTCGATCCGGCTGCGGCTGTCGCGCGCCGAACTGACCCCGCTGGGCGTCGGCCTGCTGCTCAAGCTGCTGGTCATGCCGGCGCTGGCGTTGCCGCTGGCCTGGCTGTTCGGGCTGCAGGGCACGCTGCTGCAGGTCAATGTGCTCGAATCGGCGATGCCGACCATGATCACCGCCGCCGCGCTGGCGATCTCGCACCAGTTGGCGCCGCGGCTGGCCGCGGCGATGGTGGGCTATGGCATCGTGCTTTCGCTGGTGACGCTGCCAGCGTGGGCGTGGGTGCTGCAGCACCTTGGATAGGCACCGGTAGAGCCGACCGTTGGTCGGCTGCTCTAYCCAGGGCCACCGACACCGCACAAGAACCGGTAGAGCCGACCGTTGGTCGGCTGCTCTACCCAGGGCCACCGACAGCGCACAAGAACCGGTAGAGCCGACCGTTGGTCGGCTGCTCTATCCAGGGCCACCGACAGCGCACAAGAACCGGTAGAGCCGACCGTTGGTCGGCTGCTCTATGCAGGGCCACCGACACCGCACAAGAACCGGTAGAGCCGACCGTTGGTCGGCTGCTCTAYCCAGGGCCACCGACACCGCCGACCCACGAAGCAGCCGACCAACGGTCGGCTCTACGCGCCGGCGATCGGCGTTACTCGTCGGCGCTGACCGTGCGCCCACGGGCCCAGTCGCGCAGCGCGTTGACCTGCTCGGCCATCAGCACGGACAACGGCCGGCTGCTGCGGATCTCGGTCATCAGCAGCTCGGTATCCAGCACCCGCGTCTCGGCGTGCGCCGCGTACAGCCCGGCCACCACCGCCTGTTCGATCTCCGCGCCGGAGAAGCCCTCGCTGGCCGCGGCCAGCGCCGGCAGCGCGAAGTCGTCGGCATTGAGCTGGCGCCGGCCCAGGTGCAGGCGCAGCAGTTCCACCCGGGTATTGGCGTCGGGCAGGTCGATGAAGAAGATCTCGTCGAAACGGCCTTTGCGCAGCAGTTCGGCCGGCAGTTCGTGCACCTGGTTGGCGGTGGCCACGATGAACACCGTGCCCTTGCGCTCGGCCAGCCAGGTCAGCAGGTGGCCCAGCACGCGCCGCGACACCCCGCCGTCCTCGCCCCCGCTGGCCAGGCCCTTCTCGATCTCGTCGATCCACAGCACGCACGGGGCCAGCTGCTCGGCCGAGGCCAGGGCCTCGCGCAGGTTCTTCTCGGTCTCGCCGTGGTACTTGTCATACAGGCTGCCGAAGTCCAGCCGCAGCAGCGGCACCCCGAACCCGGCCGCGGTGGCCTTGGCCAGCATCGATTTGCCGCAGCCCTGCACGCCCAGCAGCAGCATGCCCTTGGGCGGGTCCAGCCCGGCCGGGCCCTGGCCGCCGAGGAAGATCGGCCGGCGCTGGTTGACCCAGCGCTTGAGGCGGTTGGCGCCGGCCACGTCGGCAAAGCGGGTGGTGTCGTACTCGTAATGCAGGTGGCCGGCGCGGTTGAGCAGCTCGAACTTGAGCCGGGCCAGCTGCGGCAGGTCGTCCTGGCTGAGCGCGCCATCGGCGAAGATCAGCTGGCGGCCGATCCGCCGTGCGTCGACCATGCTCAGGCCGCGCAGGTTGTGCAGGATCTTCTGGACCGCTTCGTTGTCCACCTCGACCCGGCGCCCGCCGTTCTCGCGGGCGTAGGCCTCGGCCTCCTCGCGCAGCATCTTCAGCAGCGCGTTGAGGTCGGGCAGGCGCGGGTTGAAGCGGGTGGCCAGCGCCTCCAGCTCGGCCGGCAGTTCCACCTTGGCCCCGATCAGCACCAGCACGTGGGCCTGGCAGTGGCGGCGCTGGATCAGGTCGCGCAGCGCGCGCTGGTGGCTGGCATAGCCCAGGTAAGGGTGGAAATCGAGCAGCAGGTAGATGCCGCGCTGCTCGGCCTGGCGGATCATCTGCAGCGCCGCGCTGGCATCGGGCGGGCCGACCGCGTCATCCTCGCGGTCCATGTCGATGCGGCGCAGGCCTTCGGTGATCGACCAGCGGTGCAGGGCGCGCCAGACATGCATCAGGGTCTGCCGGAACAGCTCCACGATGCGACCCTCGTCCTGGGTCTCGATGATGATCAGCGGGGTATTGGCGCGAATCAGCGCACTCAGGTCCTGTAACTCGCTCATGCCGGCTTGCAATCCTTTGGATCGCGCACGATAGCAAAGCGACGGCCCGCACAGGGGTTCAGCAGCGCGACTATCTCCGTCACGGACGGCGGTGTACGCTGCGATGACGTTCCCCGGAAGCGAGGCTGGCATGAAGACGATCCTGGTAGCCGGTTCCAAGGGTGGGGTGGGCAAGACCACCGTCGCCACCCACCTGGCGGCGCATGCCGCATTGGACGGCAAACGGACCGTACTGGCCGACGCCGATCCGCAGGGCTCCAGCACCCGCTGGGCGCAGCGCCGCTCGATGCTGGAAAGCGCCGTGCTGCCGATCGACGTGTACCGCAAGAAAGCCTGGGAGAAGCTGATTCCCGATGGTACCGACGAGGTCATCATCGACGCCCCCGCAGGCGCATTGGCCGACGATCTGGGCCACTTCCTCGATGTTGCCGATGCCGTGGTGGTGCCCGTGCTGCCGTCGGCGCTGGATATCGAAGCCATCGTCGGCTTCCTCAACAGCCTGTCCAAGGTGCCCCGCGTGCACCGCCGCGCGCTGCCGGTCGGGCTGGTGCTCAACCGCACCAAGCCCTGGACCCAGACCTCCCAGCAGGCCATCCAGATGCTGGCCGAATGGCCCTATGACGTTGTCGCCCAACTGCGCGACAGCCAGAGTTACGTGGTGATGGTCGGGCTGGGACGCAGCCTGTTCGATTACCGCTCCGCGCAGGTGCGCGAGCACCAGAGTGACTGGGAGCCACTGTTGAAGTGGCTGAAGAAAGCCTGATCCAGAAGAGAGCCTTTATGCGAGAACTGATCCTGCTGCGCCATGCCCACGCCGAAGCCGCCGGTACCGGCCAGGCTGACCTTGACCGCCCGCTGTCCCCGATCGGCCTGGCCGAAGCGGAAGCGGCCGGCCGCTGGCTGAAGGAGAACAACCTGCTGCCCGACTGCGTGCTGTGTTCGCCGTCGCGGCGGACCCGCGAAACCCTGGAGGCCGTGCTGGGCATCACCGGCTTCGTCGAAAAGCGCCTGGAAGATGGCGTCTACGACGCCACCCCGGGCACCTTGATGGGCCTGATCGAGGCCCGGAGCGATGTCGACCGGCTGCTGGTGGTCGGGCACAACCCGGGCCTGGAACAGCTGGTGGCGCTGCTGAGCGAAGGCACCAGCAGCGACTACCGCGGCATGCCGCCTGGTGGCATCGCCGTGCTGGCCTTTGACCGCGAGGCCAGCATCGAACCCGGCGTGGCCAGCCTGACCGCCTTCTGGTGGCCGTAGCCCATGACGGTAGTGCGCGCGCTGCTGGGCGGCCTGCTGGCGCTGGCGTCCTACGCGGCCTGCGCTGAACCGCCGGCCCCGGCCCCGGCCCCGGCTGGGGTCCCGCGCCAGGTGCTGGAGTTCGATACCGCGCGTTCGCGCTTCGGTTTCGAGATCCGCACCCGGCTCGGGCAACGCATCGAAGGGGTGTTCCCGCGTTTCGAGGGACGCATCGAGGTGCTGTCCGATGGCCGCCACCAGGTCCACCTGCGGATGTTCACCCGCTACGTCGAGATCCCCGGCAAGAACCGCTACACCGGCTGGATGCGCGGGGAGGAATTCTTCGATTCGGCCCGCTACCCGGTGGTCGAGTTCGACTCGGTTCCCTATCTGCCCGAGGTGGTGGACAAGGGCGGCGGGGTCCAGGGCCGGTTGATCCTGCGCGGCGTCAGCCACCCCGAGACCCTGCGGGTGGAGCCGGCGGAGTGCCCCCGGGCCGGGTATGATTGCGACGTCGTCAGCCGCGGTACCGTGCAGCGTGGCCGGTATGGAATGGACAGCTGGCAACTAGCATTGAGTGATCGAGTGACCTTTGTACTGCGAGCGCGTCTGAGCGAGGCGCCCAAACCGTGACCCCATTGATGCGTGTGGTGATGCTGGCAACGCTGTTGCTGGTCGGCGGCTGTGCGTCGCTGTCCAATGCACAGCGCGACCGTGCCGCCGGCATCGCCGTGCAGGCACGCTCGAGCGTGGTCGACTGCACCCAGCCGGACCGCTGCGCCCTGGACTCGCCGCTGCGCGCGCTCGGCGGCAAGGCCTTCTCCGAATCGACCGAGGCCGCCCCGCGCCACTACGCCACCATCATCGATGAGGGCGAGGTGTCGCTGGTCGCCCGGCTCAACCTGATCCGCAGCGCCACCCGCAGCATCGACCTGCAGACCTACATCTTCGATAAGGACGACAGCGCCCGGCTGGTGCTGGACGAACTGCTCGCGGCCGCCCGGCGCGGGGTCAAGGTGCGCGTGCTGATCGACCAGCTCTCGGCCATCTCCGACCTGCAGATCCTCGGCGCGCTGGCCAGCAGCCACCAGAACTTCGAACTGCGCGTGTACAACCCGACCTTCGGCAAGGCGCGGCTGAACTATTTCGATTACGCCGGCAGCGTGCTCTGCTGCTTCCGCCGCTTCAACCAGCGCATGCACAACAAGCTGCTGGTGATCGACGACGCGCTGGGCGTGGTCGGCGGGCGCAACTACCAGGACGACTATTACGACTGGGACAGCGAGTACAACTTCCGCGACCGCGACGTGCTGGTGGCTGGCCCGGAAGTGCGCGAGATGGCCACCAACTTCGACGCGTTCTGGCGTGCCCCGCGCAGCGTCCCGGCCGAACGCCTCAACGATGTCGGCCGCACCCTGCTGGACCAGGGCGCCCCGCAGATGCCCGCCACCGCCTACCGCCATCCCGAACGGGTGGAGCGGGTCAGCGCGGAGGCCAGCGATCCGGCCTACATCACCCGCGCCTTCGTCGACACCGCCATGCCGGTGGCCTCGGTGCGCTACGTGGCCGACCTGCCGCGCAAGCACCGGCGCGAGCGCGCCAGCCAGCCGGCCAATGGCCAGCACGTGACCGAGCCGCAGCTGGATGCGCTGATCGCCAGCGCGCAGAGCGAAGTGCTGCTGCAGACCCCGTACCTGGTGCTGTCCAAGCCGGCGCGCAAGCTGTTCGGCGACCTGCGCAAGCGCGAACAGGCGCCGCGCATCGTGGTGTCCACCAACAGCCTGGCGGCCACCGACAACCCGATCGTCTACGCGCTGTCCTACAAGTACAAGCGCCGCAACATGCGCGAGCTTGGCTTCAACCTGTACGAGTTCAAGCCGTTCCCGCTGGATGCGCCGGTCGACTATCGCAACCTGCTGCCGGCGCCGCTCGGCGACGCACCGCCCCCGGACGGCAAGCGCAACAGCCTGATCGGCGGGAGCGCGGCCGGCAGCAATGCACGCGGCAGCGCCAGTGGCGGCAGCCGTCGCAGTGCCGATGCCGGCGCCGCGATGCGGCCGGCCAGCGTCGATGCCGATACCGATACCGCCGCCGACCCGCCCCGGCGCCAGCCCACGCCGGGCCCGGCCGCACGCCGCCGCACCGATGGCAGCGTGGTCGAACGGCGCGTGCTGCGTGCCGAAACCCGGCCCTCGTTCCTGGGCACCAAGGCCGTCAACAAGCCGCTGCCGGTCACCCGCACCGGCGCGCGCATGGGGCTGCACGCCAAGTCGATGGTGGTCGATCGGCGGATCGGCGTGATCGGCACGCACAACTTCGACCCGCGCAGCGAGAACTACAACACCGAAGGCGCGGTGATCATCGACGACCCGGTCTTCGCCGAGGCGCTGGCCCAGAGCATCCTGCGCGACATCCACCCGCAGAACTCCTGGACGGTGGCCCCGCGCACCAAGCCGCCGGTGCTGTCGGGCCTGAACTACAGCGTCGGCAAGGCCTCCGAAGCATTGCCGGTGCTGGATTTCTGGCCGTGGCGTTACGCCACCGATTACGAGTTCCAGCCCGGGCCGAACTGCCCCGAGCCGTTGCGTCGCCAGGACAAGGACTTCCACACCTGCTACGTCTCGGTCGGTGACTTCCCCGAGGTCAACGTCGGCCCGAAGTGGCTGCTGGTGCGCATGCTCACCGCCTTCGGCGCCGGCCTGGTGCCGATCCTGTAATTCCTTTCGTCGCACGGAGACGCCGCATGACCCAGGTATTCCGCGAAGCGGTGTCGATCGAGGCACTCAACGCACTCAGCCGCACCACCCTGATCGACCATCTGGGCATCGTCTTCACCGCGGCCGGCGAGGACTGGGTCAGCGCGACCATGCCGGTCGACGAACGCACCCGCCAGCCCTACGGCATCCTGCATGGCGGCGCCTCGGTGGTGCTGGCCGAAACCCTCGGCAGCAGTGCCGGCAACCTGTGCGTGGACACCACCCGGCAGGTCTGCGTGGGCCTGGAAATCAACGCCAACCACATCCGCGCGGTGCGCGGCGGCGTGGTCACCGGCACGGCGCGTGCCATCCACGTGGGCCGCAGCACCCACGTCTGGGACATCCGCATCGAAGATGAGGGTGGCCGCCTGGTGTGCACCTCGCGGCTGACCCTGGCGGTCGTGCCGGCGGTCGCCCCGGCCTGAGCGCACTACGCCGCGGATGCTGTGTTGCGCCGGTCGGCACAGTGCGCCGGCGCACAGTCGGCTGACGCGCTGTGCCAGGCACGGGCAGTGGCTTGACCCCCTGCGGTGGCTGGCCCGCCCGCGCCATCGATTTGTCCGGTTCGCGCTGGCAGACCCCGCGGCGCTCCGGTATCGTTCGCGGATGAATTCCCCCACCCCGGCCTCACGTGGCGGCGTGGCGCGTGTGTGCCGTTATCTGTACCGCGTACCGCTGCTGCTGGTCCACCTGTTGCTGTTCCTGCCGATGCTGCTGATCGCCATGCTCCCGCCATGGGGACGCATGCGCGTGGGCACGCGCCTGTTCGAGCATGCCGCGGTCAACGCATGGTCCGGCGGGCTGATGTGGATCTTCGGCTTCCGCCTGCAGCGGATCGGCACGCCGCTGCCGGGTGCCGTGCTGTTCGTGGCCAATCACGTCAGCTGGGTGGACATCTCGGTGCTGCACAGCCAGCGCATGATGGGCTTCGTCGCCAAGCGCGAAATCGCCGGCTGGCCCGTGGTGGGCTGGTTGGCCGCGCGCGGCCAGACCATCTTCCACCAGCGCGGCAGCACCGAATCGCTCGGTGGGGTGATGCAGGAAATGGTCGTGCGCCTGCGCGAGGGCAAGGCCGTGGGCGTGTTCCCGGAAGGACGCACCCGCGGCGGCCACGACGTCGGCCCGTTCCATGCGCGCATCTTCCAGGCCGCTGTCGAAGCCCAGGTCCCGGTGCAGCCGGTGGCGCTGCGCTACGGCTGGCGCGGTGACGCCCAGACCATCGTCGCCTTTGGTCCGAAGGAGAGTTTCTTCGCCAACTTCCTGCGCCTGCTGGGAGAACCGGCGCGTCGCGCCGAGGTGCATTTCCTGGCGCCGATCGGGACCCATGACCTGGAAGGCCGTCGCCGCATCGCCGAAACCTCGCGCGCGCGCATCCTGGCGGCGATGTCCGCCGAATAGTGCATGGCGGCCCTTCACGCGCCGGCGTCGCCATCGGGAGCAGTCTGCCGCCCATGTTGACCGCTGCCGACTATCAACCCCCGCGTTGGCTGCGCAATCCGCACCTGCAGTCGATGCTCAGCTCCAGCCGCATGCGCATGCAGCGTGGGCTGATGCTGCTTGCCGCCACCGGCGCGGTCACCGAGGAACTGATCCTGGACGGTGGCCAGGGCGTGCGCCTGCAGGGCTGGCACAGCCACGTGGAAGGCCGCGAGCCGATCGGCATGGCGCTGCTGCTGCATGGCTGGGAAGGCAGTGCCGAGTCCAGCTACATGCGCATGACCGCCGCGCGCATGCTCGAGGAAGGCTTCGACGTGGTGCGGCTGAATTTCCGCGACCACGGCAATACCCATCACCTCAATCCCGGCATCTTCCATTCCAATCGCATCGATGAAGTGGTGCACGCCGCCAGCGACATCGCCCTGCGCTGGCCGCAACTGCCGCTGGTGGCGGCCGGTTACTCGCTGGGCGGCAACTTCGTGCTGCGCCTGGCATTGCGGGCGCCCTCGGCCGGGGTGCCGCTGCGCCGGGTCGCCTCGGTGTGCCCGGTGCTCGATCCGGCCATCACCATGGAGAGCATCGAGAACGGTCCGGCGATGTACGACTGGTACTTCCGCCGCAAGTGGGCCGGCTCGCTGCGCCGCAAGCGCGACCTGTTCCCCGAGCTGAGCGACTGGGACGACCGCGTGCTCAAGCTGGACATCCGCGCGCTGACCGCCTGGCTGGTCGAACACCACACCGACTTCGGCTCGCTGCAGGCGTACTTCGACGGCTATTCCATCGCCGGCGACCGCCTGGCCGAGCTGGCCGTGCCGGCGGACATCCTGATGGCCAAGGACGACCCGGTGATTCCCTTCGCCACCTTCAACGGCTGGGGGCTGCCGGCCCACGCCCACCTGGAGATCGCCCCGTGGGGCGGCCATTGCGGCTTCCTGGAAAACTGGCGCGGCGACGGTTTCTCCGAGCGCTGGGTGGCCCAGCGGCTGCGCATCGAAGCCCTGCGCTGAGCCGGCCCGGCGGCGGCCCGCCGGGCGCGGCGCGGCGCACGGGTGATCGCCGTAGGCGTGTTCTACAATCGGGGTTTGACCCCACGCTGGACCGTCATGCAAGACAAGATTCTCCAAGCCCTGCGCCGCAACGCGGCCGACGACGCCGCGCAGCTGGCCCGCGAGTGGATCCAGGCCGAGCCGGAGCAGCCGCAGGCGCACCGCTGGCTGGCCCTCTCGCTGCAGCAGCAGGGCCAGTTCGATGCGGCCCTGGACAGCCTCCAGCAGGCGCTGGCACTGGCCCCGGAAAACCCGGACCTGCACCTGCAGCATGCCGGCCTGCTGCTGGCCCTGCGCCAGTTCGACGCCGCCGACTCGGCGCTGGACCGCACCGCCACGCTGAACCCCAACGCGTTGGCCGCTTACCTGATGCAGGCGCACATGGCGCTGGCCCGCAACGACGTGGACGAGGCCGAGCGGGTCACCCGCACCGCCAGCCGGGTCGAGCCGGACCACCCCGAGCTGGCCGCCCTCAACGGCATGATCGCGCTGCGCCGTGGCGAGGGCGACCGTGCGGTGGCGCTGTTGTCGGCGGCCGCACAGGCGCTGCCCAACGACGCGCGCGTGCTGTACGCACTGGGCTTTGCCTACCTGGGCAAGGAGATGCTGGCCTTCGCCGAGCAGGCGTTCCGCCGCGTGCTCGACCTCAATCCGGCGCTGACCTCGCTGTTTGGCCTGCTGGTCCAGTTGCAGGTGCGCCAGGGCAACATCGACGGCGCGGCGGCGACCATGCGCCAGATCCTGGCCTCTGCCGAGGGGGACACCCCGGCGATGCGCCGCCTGGCCGGCGAGCTGGAATTGCAGTCCGGGCAGCCGTTGCAGGCCCTGGAACACCTGCTGCCGCTGCTGGAGCAGAGCCCCGCCGACCGCCAGACCCTGCAGCTGCTGCTGATGGCCTGGCAGCGCCTGGGCCGCGAGCAGCAGGCCCGCGACACCCTCGATGCGGTGCTGGAGACCCACCCGCAGCTGCACGACCTGTGGCTGGCGCGCCTGTCCATCGAAACGGTGGGCAGTGCCGACGCGGTGGCGGTGGCCGAGCGTTGGCTGCAGGCCATGCCCGCGCACCTGCCGGCGATGGAAACCCGCATGCGCCTGCACGACATGGCCGGCGAGAACGACGCCGCCGAAGCCGTGGCACGCCGCATCGTGGCGATCGAGCCGGGCCGCGCCAGTGGCGAGACCCGCATTGTCGATGCCCTGCTGGCGCGTGATCCCGCCGCGGCGGTGGCGCATGTGCAGGCCATCCATGACGCCGCGCATGACGACGCCAAGGGCACCCTGCGTGCGTGGCTGGGCTCGGTGCAGCACGAAGCCGGCCAGCACGCCGACGCCCTGCGCAGCTGGGTCGGCCTGCACGTGGCCGAGGCCGGCCAGCGCCTGCCGCTGCCGCCGCAGGCCAAGGCACCGCTGACCTGGCCCGACCTGGGCAGCATCAGCGAGGCCAATACCGCCCGCCCGATGTTCGTCTGGGGCGCTCCCGGCTCCGGCGTGGAACGGGTGATCGCCGCGATCGCGGCGGCCAGCCCGGTGCTGCGTGGCGACCGCTTCGGCCCCAACCCGCCCGACGATGCCTTCCAGAGCTACCACACCCTGCAGGACCTCTCGACCGGCAAGCTCAGCCCCGAACGGCTGGTGGAGCAGTGGCGCGAGCAGTTGCCGGCGCGTGGCCTGGCCGACGCCAACCTGATCGACTGGCTGCTGTGGTGGGACAACGCGCTGCTGTGGGCGCTGCGCCCGCAGTTGCCCGAAGGGCGCCTGCTGGTGGTGCTGCGCGACCCGCGCGACATGCTGCTGCACTGGCTGGCCAACGGCGCGCCTGCCCCGCTGGCGGTCACCTCCATCGACGAGGCCGCCGAATGGCTGGCACGTTCGCTGGCCCAGGTGGCCACGCTGCACGAACAGGATCTGTACCCGCACGCGCTGGTGCGCATCGATGACATCGGCAACGACCCGGCAGTAATGGCCGCGCACCTCGGCCACCTGTTCGGCACGCGCTTCCCGCCGGCGCCCTCGCTGGGGCCGCCACGCATGCCCAGCGGGGAATGGCGCCAGTATCGCGAGCTGATGGCACCGGCGTTCGCGCTGCTGACCCCCGTCGCCGTCCGTCTTGGCTATCCCGAACAGTAAGGACCCCCCATGCGCCTGAGCAGCACCAGCATCCACGCCGGCCAGCCGATCGCGGCCGAGTTCGCCGCCGGCGACGCCAACGGCTTCGCCGCCAACCGCAACCCGCAGCTGGCCTGGAGCGAGGTGCCCGAGGGCACCCGTTCGTTCGTCCTGCTGTGCGTCGATCCGGACGTGCCGACCGTGCCGGACACGGTCGGTCGCCACGATTGCAGCGTACCGCGCGACCAGCCGCGCGCGGATTTCGTCCACTGGGCGATGGCCGATATCCCGGCCAGCGTCCATGCCATCGCCGCGGGCAGCTGCAGCGAAGGCTTCACGGTCAAGGGCAAAACCGCACCGGCCGGACCGGCGGGCGCGCGCCAGGGCCTGAACGACTTCACCGGCTGGTTCGCCGGCAATCCGGACATGGCCGGCCAGTACCTCGGCTATGACGGCCCGTACCCGCCGTTCAACGACGAACGCGTGCACCGCTATTTCTTCCGCGTGTTCGCCCTCGACGTAGCGCAGCTGGACCTGCCCACGCCGTTCACCGCGGCCGACGTGCACCGTGCGATGCACGGCCACGTACTGGCCGAAGCGACGTTGCACGGCACCTACACGCTGAACCCGGCGCTGGCCTGATCGGCGATCCGGCAGACGCCGGTGCAGGCCGGTCTGCCGGCACTACCCGGTCATGAAGAAGGGCGGCCCATGGGCCGCCCTTCGTCGTCTGCGGCGCGTGCGTGCCGCCCCGGCCGCGGACCGGCCAACGGCCGGTACTCCGTGGTTACTTCTGTTCCGATTCGACCACCATGTCCAGCACATACGCCAGCGACGACCCATCGGCCGGCGGGTTGGCGATCGTGTAGCGCTTCACGCGCACCACGTTGCGCACGCCATCTTCGTGGGTGTAGCCCTCGATCGTGCCGTAGAAATTCTCGAACGCGCCCGGCGTGCCCTGCTTGAGGCCCTTGTCGTCGAATTTCACTTCGCGGGTCTGCAGGCACTGCATGTTCGGGATCATCGGGTGCGAGCACGGCTTGGTCTGCGCGGCCACCTCCAGGAATACCGTCTCACCTTCACCGCCGTAGCGGGTTTCGGCGGTCGGCTCGGGGGTGAACACCAGCACGTCGCCGGTGGCGGTGCGCAGGGTCAGCTGGCCCTGGCCGGCCAGTTCGGCCTTGAGCGCGCCCTCCAGCCGCGAGCCCACGGCCTGGTCCAGCGCCATCAGCGCCTTGTCGGTGCAGGCCATCATGGTCGAGGCCATCGGCGTGACGGTCAGCGTGCCATCGGCCAGCGTGTAGCCGCCGCCCATGCGGTTGCAGGTGTTGCCCACCGACAGGCGGCCGTCCTTGAAGTCCAGCGTGACCGGCTTGTCGGCGCGCGCGAACAGCGCATCCACGCGCTTGCCGCTGGCATCGGTGGCGCTGTCCAGCAGCCAGTGGTTGCCCTGCAGGCGCTGCATGTCCAGCTTCTCCACGGCCTTGGCGTCGGCGGCGGCGGTCGGGGCCGGCGCCAGGTCATCGCCACCGGTACCGGCGGGGGCCGGGGTGGAGGGGTTGCTGCAGGCGGCCATCAGGGCCAGCGGCAGGATCAGCATCAGGGTGCGGGTGCGTTTCATGGACATCTCCTTGGGAACCCGTGGAAAACGGGGTGCAACGTGAAACGGGGTTGGCGCGCGCCGGTCGCGTTCAGTTGCCAGCAGGCAACCACAGCAGCAGGGCCGCACCGAGCGCGATGCGATAGAACGCAAACGCGGTGAACCGGTGCGACTTGATGTAGCCCAGCAGCCACTTCACTACGACGAACCCGGTGATGACCGCGGCAACGAAGGCCACGCCCACGTCGGTCCAGTTCTCGCTGGCCAGGTTGCCGTCCTTGGCCAGTTCCAGGAACGCATAGGCGCTGGCGGCGAACATGGTCGGGATGCCGACCAGGAACACGAACTCGGTGGCCGCCGCGCGCCGGCTCAGGCCGAACAGCATCGCGATGAAGATCGCCGCCGCCGAGCGCGAGGTGCCGGGGAACACGCCCGCCACCACCTGCGCCAGGCCGACCAGGATCGCCACCTTCCAGGTCACTTCGTCGCGGTCGGGCAGGCGCGCGCTGTAGGTCTCCACCAGGATCATCCAGAGGCCGCCGATGATCAGCGCCCACGCCACCGGCGTGACCGTCTCGGGCAGTTCCCAGCCGGCCAGGCGCACCGGCAGGCCGACGACCGCGGTGACCAGGAAGGCGGTGCCCAGCTTCATCACGTAGTCGCGGTTGGCGCGCTCGTGCAGGCCGGTGGCCAATGACCACAGGCGCTGGCGGAACACCAGGGTGATGGCCAGGATCGCGCCGGCCTGGATCACGATGTTGAAGAAGTCCGAGCGCGCGCCCAGCCAGTGCTGGGCGATCAGCAGGTGGCCGGTGCTGGAGATCGGCAGGAATTCGGTGAGGCCTTCGAGGATGCCCAGCAGGAGGGCGGAGAGCAGGTCGGACATCGGTGGTTGGGGCTCGGAATGGGTGAAATCGGCGTAGAGCATAAAACATCAAACGCCGCACCAAATGTGTGCGTGGCGCGGCCGTTGCACCATCGTGGTGCGCACCGTTCAGGCCCCAGTGCAGTGCACGTGCAGTGAAATCAACGACTTGTGAGGCCTCAAAAGTTGGCACGGCGATTGCTCTATCTATTCCACGCAATCATCCATCCGAGGGTTTCACCGATGTCCGTGGAAAACGTTGAGAAGCTGATCAAGGACAACCAGATCGAGTTCATCGACCTGCGTTTCGTCGACATGCGCGGTATCGAACAGCACGTCACCTTCCCGGTGAGCATCGTCGAGCCGTCCCTGTTCGAAGAAGGCAAGATGTTCGATGGCAGCTCCATCGCCGGTTGGAAGGGCATCAACGAATCGGACATGGTCCTGCTCCCGGACCCGGCCAGCGCCTACATCGACCCGTTCTACGCCGACCCGACCCTGGTCATCAGCTGCGACATCCTCGACCCGGCCACCATGCAGCCGTACGGCCGCTGCCCGCGCGGCATCGCCAAGCGCGCCGAGGCCTACCTGAAGTCCTCCGGCATCGCCGAACAGGCCTTCTTCGGCCCGGAGCCGGAGTTCTTCATCTTCGACTCGGTCCGCTTCGCCAACGACATGGGCAACACCTTCTTCAAGATCGATTCCGAAGAAGCGGCCTGGAGCACCGGCGACAAGTTCGACGGCGCCAACAGCGGCTATCGCCCGGCCGTGAAGGGCGGCTATTTCCCGGTCCCGCCGACCGACTCGCTGCACGACCTGCGCGCTGAAATGTGCAAGACACTGGAACAGGTCGGCATCGAAGTCGAAGTGCAGCACCACGAAGTGGCCACCGCCGGCCAGTGCGAGATCGGCACCAAGTTCAGCACCCTGGTGCAGAAGGCCGACGAACTGCTGCGCATGAAGCACGTCATCAAGAACGTCGCCCACCGCAACGGCAAGACCGCCACCTTCATGCCCAAGCCGATCGTCGGCGACAACGGCAGCGGCATGCACGTGCACCAGTCGCTGTCCAAGGGCGGCACCAACCTGTTCTCCGGCGACGGCTACGGCGGCCTGAGCCAGCTGGCGCTGTGGTACATCGGCGGCATCTTCAAGCACGCCAAGGCCATCAACGCCTTCGCCAACTCCGGCACCAACAGCTACAAGCGCCTGGTCCCGGGCTTTGAAGCCCCGGTCATGCTGGCCTACTCGGCCCGCAACCGCTCGGCCTCGTGCCGCATTCCGTGGGTGTCCAACCCGAAGGCACGCCGCATCGAAATGCGCTTCCCCGATCCGATCCAGTCCGGCTACCTCACCTTCACCGTGCTGATGATGGCCGGCCTGGACGGCATCAAGAACCAGATCGATCCGGGCGCGCCGAGCGACAAGGACCTGTACGACCTGCCGCCGGAAGAAGAGAAGCTGATCCCGCAGGTCTGCTCCTCGCTGGACCAGGCCCTGGAAGCGCTGGACAAGGACCGCGAGTTCCTCAAGGCCGGTGGCGTGATGAGCGACGACTTCATCGATGGCTACATCGCGCTGAAGATGCAGGAAGTGACCCGCTTCCGCGCCGCCACCCACCCCCTCGAGTACCAGATGTACTACGCCAACTGAGCAACAGGCGACGATGACGAAGGACCTCCCTCCCACCTTCGTCATCGTCGCCGCTTTGTCGGCTGGGGAGCCGGCAAGGCAACCATGCGTAGAGCGGACCGTTGGTCCGCTGCGTGGAAAAAAAAGCGGACCGTTGGTCCGCTGCACCACCAGGGGCAAGAGAGACCGGACGCGTGCCATGGGCCCATCCTCCCTCCCGCGTCACCAGCGCCACCGCCCACGGGGCGGCGGCATTGGCGAGGCCCATGCAACGTTCGGCGCACCAGTGGGCGGCCATGTGCAAGTGGCCGCCCGCTGACCTGACACCGGCCAGCAAGCGATCGCCGGTTCCATCCACCATCGGGACATGCGCATGAAATTGATCTCCGCCATCATCCGACCGTTCAAGCTCGACGAGGTCCGCGAGGCCCTCTCCGATGCGGGCGTGTCGGGCATCACCGTGACCGAAGTGAAAGGCTTCGGCCGCCAGAAGGGCCACACCGAGTTGTATCGCGGCGCGGAGTACGTCGTGGATTTCCTGCCGAAGATCAAGATCGAAACCGTGGTCACCGACGACCGCCTGGACGCGGTGGTCGAAGCGATCCAGAACGCGGCCGGCACCGGCAAGATCGGTGACGGCAAGATCTTCGTGACCGCGGTCGAACAGGTCGTTCGCATCCGCACCGGCGAAATCGGCGCTGACGCGCTCTAACCCCACTCGGAGCCCACAATGAAGACCTCTTTGTTCACCGGGTGGCAAGCCCGGTTCCATGCCGTGTGCCTGATGATGCTGATCAGCGCGCTGGCCGTTGGCGCGTTCTCCGGCAGCGCGCACGCCCAGGCCCAGGTCACCCCGGCGCCGTCGGAAACCGTCGCCGTCGAGCCGCTGCCCGCCGCTACCCCGGCACCGGCGGCGGCCGTTGAAGCCGCCGCAGCCGCACCCACCTTCGACCACGGCGACGTGGCCTGGATGCTCACCTCCACCCTGCTGGTGCTGCTGATGGTGGTGCCGGGCCTGGCCCTGTTCTACGGCGGCCTGGTGCGCTCCAAGAACGTGCTGTCCATCCTCAGCCAGATCCTGGTGGTGTTCTCGCTGATCCTGATCCTGTGGGTGGCCTACGGCTACAGCGCGGTGTTCAGCGAAGGCAACGCCTTCTTCGGTTCATTCACCGAGTTCGCCTTCCTCAAGGGCTTCAGCCCGGATTCGGTCGGCAACACGCCGATCAAGGGCCTGCCCGACTACCTGTTCGTCGCCTTCCAGTCCACCTTCGCCGGCATCACCACCGCGCTGATCGTCGGTGCATTCGCCGAGCGCATCAAGTTCAAGGCGGTCCTGCTGTTCTCGGCGCTGTGGTTCACCCTGAGCTACATCCCGATGGCCCACATCGTGTGGGGCGGCGGCTACCTGGGTGAGATGGGGGCGATCGATTTCGCCGGTGGCACCGTCGTGCACATCAACGCGGGCGTGGCCGGTCTGGTCGGCGCGTACTTCGTCGGCAAGCGGATTGGTTATGGCCAGACCGCGCTGAAGCCGCACAACGTGCCGTTCACCTACATCGGCGCGATGCTGCTGTGGGTGGGCTGGTTCGGCTTCAACGCCGGCTCGGCCGCCGCCGCCGACACCGTCGCCTCGCTGGCCTTCATCAACACCATCCTCGCCACTGCCGCCGCAGTGCTGGGCTGGACCCTGGTCGAAGCGGTCAGCAAGGGCAAGCCCTCGGCCCTGGGCGCGGCATCCGGCGCCGTCGCCGGCCTGGTCGGCATCACCCCGGCCTGCGGCACCGTCGGCCCGCTCGGCGCGATCGTGATCGGCCTGGTGGCCGGCGTGGTCTGCGTGTGGGGCGTGACCGGCCTCAAGCGCCTGCTGCGCGTGGACGACACCGCCGACGTGTTCGGCGTGCATGGCATCGGCGGCATCGTCGGCGCGCTGCTCACCGGTGTGTTCAGCGCACAGTCGCTGGGCGGCACCAAGGCCGACCTGGACATCGGCCACCAGGTCTGGGTGCAGCTGGTCAGCGTCGGCTTCACCATCGTCTGGTGCGCCGTGGTCACCGCGGTGATCCTGCTGGTGGTGCGCATGGTGTTCGGCCTGCGCGTCACCGAAGAAGCGGAACGCACCGGCCTGGATGTCACCTCGCATGGCGAATCGGCCTACGAGGCCTGATCGCCGCCACCGCTTGGTGCCGGGCGTTGCCCGGCACCGACAGAAACAAGAAACGAGAGAGAGACGTTGTACTTTCGCCGGCGGCCTTCGGGTCGCCGGCTTTTTTGTTTGGGCGCATCGCCAACAGTCGCCACGTATGGTGTGGCGCCACGGCTGTTGCGCGCCGCCCTCGACGGAGTCGACGCCCGGCAACCTCGCGCCGAATCGCGCACAATGCGCGCATGCGCCAGATCCGACCCCTGCTGTCACTGTTCGCCTGCCTGCTGCTCGCCGCCTGCGCCAGCACCGGCATCCGCAGCCCGCTTGCCACCTGGGTGGCATCGCCCAATCACAACGCGCGTGGCCCGGTCATCATCGTGCTGCACCACACCGACCAGCACTCGGTGCAACAGAGCCTGGACACCCTGCGCAGCGCCAACAGCGGCGGCAAGGTCAGTTCGCATTACCTGGTCGGTGCCGACGGCCATCTCTACCAGCTCGTGGGGGATGACCGCCGCGCGTGGCACGCCGGCCCCGGCCGTTGGGGCGCGATCACCGATCTGAACTCGGCATCCATCGGCATCGAGATCGACAACGACGGCGACACCCCGTTCGCGCCTGCGCAGATCGATGCGTTGATCCGCCTGCTCGACGACCTGTGCACGCGCCTGCGCATCCCGCGTACGCAGGTGATCGGCCATGCCGACCTCGCCCCTGCGCGCAAACAGGACCCGAGCCGCTTCTTCCCGTGGCAGCAACTGGCCCAGGCCGGTTTCGGCGTATGGCCACGCGACAGCGACGGCCCGGCCCCGCCCGGTTTCGATCCGTGGCTGGCGCTGCAGGCGTTCGGCTATCCGCTGGACGATCGCGATGCCGCCGTCGGCGCGTTCCATCGCCGCTTCCGCGGCCGCGATGACCTGCCCGCCACGCTGGATGCCGACGACGCCCGCATCCTGCACTCGCTGCTGCAGCAGTCGCCTTGACCCCACGCCGCCCCGTAGAGCCGACCGTTGGTCGGCTGCACGTAACATTGACCCCACGCCACCCCGTAGAGCCGACCGTTGGTCGGCTGCACGTAAATTTGACCCCACGCCACCCCGTAGAGCCGACCGTTGGTCGGCTACACGTAACATCGACCCCACGCCGCCCCGTAGAGCCGACCGTTGGTCGGCTGCACGTAACCTTGCCCCCGCGCCGCCCCGTAGAGCCGACCGTTGGTCGACTGCACGTAACCTTGCCCCCACGCCGCCCCGTAGAGCCGACCGTTGGTCGGCTGCACGTAACCTTGCCCCCGCGCCGCCCCGTAGAGCCGACCGTTGGTCGGCTGCACGTAACATTGACCCCACGCCACCCCGTAGAGCCGACCGTTGGTCGGCTGCACGTCGCATCGACCCATCGCGCGGTTCCCGCGCCAGCCGACCAACGGTCGGCTCTACCATCTCAGGACCTTCGCTCATGACGACCACGCGCATCTCCGATGCTTGCAAACGCCCCGCGCTGCTCATCCTGTGGCTGGCCCTGCTCACCAGCTGCGCCGTCGCCCCGCAGCGTCCCAGCGTGCCCGCCACCCCCTACCTCAAGGCCGACTGGAAGGCCCTGCCGGCCGTCTCCGATGCCGACCTGCAGGCGGGTTTCGCGGCGTGGCGCAGCAGTTGCCCGCGCCTGAAGACCGATGCCGCCTGGGCGTCCACCTGTGCTGCGGCCACCCACCTCGACGGCACGCCCGCGGCCATCCGCCAGTTCCTGCAGGAACGCCTGGACGTCTACGCCCTGCGCGCGGCCGGCAACCGCGCCGACGGCCTGATCACCGGCTACTACGAGCCCATCTATCCCGGCAGCCTCGTTCGTACCGCCAAGGCGACGGTGCCGGTGTACGGCGTGCCCACGGACATGGTCAGCGTGCAGCTCGACAGCCTCTACCCCGAGCTCAAGGGCAAGCGCCTGCGTGGTCGCGTCGAGGGGCGCGTACTTACGCCCTACGACGATGCCGCCACGATTGCCACCCATGGCGCCAAGGCGCCGGTGCTGGCCTGGCTCACCCACCCGATGGACCTGCAGTTCCTGCAGATCCAGGGTTCGGGCCGTATCGTCCTGCCGGATGGCCGCCACCTGCGCATCGCCTACGCCGACCAGAATGGCCACCCCTACCGGCCGATCGGGCGCTGGCTGGTGGAGCAGGGCGAGCTGAAGAAGGAGGACGTCACCATGGACGCGATCCGCGCCTGGGCGGTTGCCCATCCGGCACGCGTGCCCGAGCTGCTCGCCAGCAACCCCAGCTACGTGTTCTTTACCAAGGGCCCGGACGGCGACGACGGCCCGCGCGGCTCCTTGAACGTGCCGCTCACCGCCGGCTACAGCGTCGCGGTGGACCGCACCGTGGTGCCGCTAGGCAGCCTGCTGTGGCTGTCCACCACCCGCCCGGACGGCACCCCGGTGGTACGCCCGGTGGCCGCGCAGGACACCGGCGGCGCGATCGCCGGCGAAGTGCGCGCCGACCTGTTCTGGGGCACCGGCGACGCCGCCGGCAAGCTGGCCGGCGACATGAAGCAGAAGGGCAGCATCTGGATGCTGTGGCCGAAGGGCGCGGCGTTGCCGAAGGCACCGTAAGCGCTATCCGCCCTCGTGCGGTGGGCGCGTGCGCCGCAGCGTGGCCATGCCGGCGTGGCCACGCTGCGGCGTGAGGCCCGCTTCACGCTGCGGCCCTATGCTCGCCGCTGGCATTCCTTCCGGATGCCCTTGGCAAGGTAACCCGGTCCCATGAGCGCACACCCCGAGCTTTTCGACGTCATCATCGTGGGCGGCAGCTACGCCGGCATGTCGGCCGCGCTGCAACTGCTCCGCGCGCGCCGCAGCGTCCTGGTCATCGACGCCGGCACGCCGCGCAATCGCAACGCATTGGCCGCCCACGGCTTCCTCGGGCGCGAAGGCATGGCGCCGTCGGATATCGCCGCGCAGTCGCGTGCCGAACTGATGCGCTATCCCACCCTGGCCTGGCTCACCGGTCGCGCGGTCCGTGCAGAGCGCGTGGACGGCGGCAAGCGCTTCCAGATCCAGTGCGAGGCGGGCCAGGGCTTTTCGGCGCGCCGGCTCATCCTGGCCTACGGCGTCACCGACGCACTGCCCGCCATCGACGGCCTCGCCGAGCGCTGGGGCAGGAGCGTGCTGCACTGCCCGTACTGCCATGGCTATGAACTTCAGGAAGGCCGCATCGGCGTGGTCGGCTGCTCCGACGATGGCGGTGCGGGGCAAGCGTTGCTGCTATGCGACTGGGGCAATGTCACCCTGTTCTGCCGCGATGCGGCGCGGATCGATCCGGCACAGAAGGCGCGGCTGGACGCCTGCGGGGTGGTCATCGAAACAACGCCGTTGCTGCGCGTGGACGACACCGCCACCGCCGTGCTTGCCGATGGTCGCCGTATCGTCACCGATGCGTTGTTCGTCGCCCCCGTCTCGCGCCTGTCCTGCGACCTGGCCGAGCAACTGGGCTGCGGGCTGCAGGACGCCGGCTGCATCACCGCCGATTCGGCCAAGCAGACCACCGTGGAGGGCGTGTTCGCCTGCGGCGATGCGGCCCGCATGGCCGGCAACATCGCGCTGTCGGTCGGCGAGGGCGCGCTGGCCGGCGTGGCCGTGCATCATTCGCTGGTGGGCCTGCTGGACTGAGCGAGTAGCGTCGCCCCACGGCGGCTGGCGCGGGTCTGCGCCGCCCGCGTTATTCCTTCACCACCGGTGCGGACCTGTAGAGCGCCGCGATGTCGGGAATGAAACCTTCCGGGCTGGCACCCACCAGGTTGGTCAGCACAATCACCGCCAGGCGCTCCTTCGGGTAGACGATGAACGCAGCGCGCCCCCCACCGATGCCACCCACCTGCGGGTCTTCCGGCGACGCGCCGAGCACGGGCCACCCGGCCGCCCAGCGCCCGTCGGCCCCGCTGTTGAGCTTCTCCGGTGTCCACATGGCCTGGACACTGGCGGGAGTGATCAGGCGGCCATCGGTGAGTGCGATGATCCAGTCCGCCAGTTGTCCTGCCGTGGTCTGGATCCCTCCACCTGTACGCAGCCCCGGGGGCAGATCGTCGATCCAATGGGCCAGGCGATCATCGTCCCCCTCCACCAGTGGCCGGCGTCGTGAGTAGCTGTAGATGGTCGCCGCGTTGGGAACCAGGTCGTAGCTGTCGCCGAACACCGATGTGCGCATGCCGGCCACCTTGAACTGGTGTTCGGCGACGTACTGCGGGTAAGGCATGCTGGCCTGTCGGGTGATGAGCCTGGCCAACAGCGCGTAGTTGGTCTGGTTGTAGGCGAACGTGTCGCCGGTGGGCGCATCCATCGGCAGCGCCGCTACCGCGGCCCACGCCTGCTGCTCGGTTCCACCGCCGATCAGGCCCTGCCGGTCGACGATGTTGGGAAGCCCCGAGGTATGGGCCAGCAGCTGACGCACGCGGATGCCACGCCACGTGTCGGGAAGGCCGTCGAGGTAGCGGGAGATGGGCGCATCCAGCGCCACCTGTCCGGCCTCGGCGAGCTGCATCAGCGCGACGCCGGTGAACGATTTGGTGGCGGAATTGATCGGGAACAGCGTGGCCGCGGTCACCGGAATGCGGTTCTCCACGTTGGCCAGGCCATAGTGCTCCAACAGCACGACGTGGCCGTCCTTGACGACGGCGATCTGCAGGCCGGGCATGCGCGCCTCCTTCATCGTCCGCTGTATCGATTGCCGGGCCATCGCGTTGGATGTCTCCCACGTGCTGGCTGCGGTGCAAAGCAGTGGCGTCGACAGCACTATGGCAGTGAACAGGGCACGCAGGCATTGCTGTGCTGACAAGGTGACGCTCCTTGGGTCATGTTGCGAAGGATGGATCGGCATGCATCTGCGCCGATGACATGCTCAGTGCGGTGGCAGGTCGACCTGCAGGGCGGCCAGGGCTTCGCTGGCGCTCCTGCTCGTCGGATCCAGCCGCAACGCGGTCTGGTAGTGCTGGCGGGCATCCGCGCGTCGCCCGGAGGCGCGGTAGGCCTCGCCGAGGCTGCCATGCGCGGCCAGCAACGGCACCTTGCCCTCCCGGGCGACCAGCACGGTGCCGTTGAAGCCGCGGCGGTCGGCATAGCTGTCGACCAGGTCGCGCAGCTGCCCGGCGGTGTCGGGGGCCTTGGCCCCGGCCAGGAAACTGCACAGCAGCACTGCAACACCGCACACACATGCAACAAGGCGCATACGTCGGGCTACGAAGCGGAGTCGGATGCTGTTGTAACCTTGACTACATTTGTAGTCAAGCGGCGCGCTGCGGGCCGCGTCGAGGACGATCCATCGGCCGGGGACGGGTTGAAAAAGCCAGCGGCTTGCTTGATAAGCATGCTGGGGACGGACGCATGTGCAGACGTCCGATCCGCCTTCAACCGGAATTCTTCCATGCAACCGACAGATGCGTACGTAGAACTTGTCAACGCCCTGGAGGCGCTGCGCTCGGCCTCGGTCGCAGACCTCCTCGCGCGCGTGGACCAGCCACACACCACGCGATCCCTGGTGATCGGTGGTGAGCCGGTCGAACTCGAGACCGTGCTGACTTGGGCGGATCCGGCAAGGACGGCCATACTGGCCACGGCCCACCTGCGCGGCCCCGGTACGTGGCACCACCAGCACATGCAGGAGAGCATCCGCATCGCCATTACCCCCGCTCCGCGATATTTCAGGCACTGGGCAGAATCGGTCCTTGGCGAGGGCGTGGCGCTGATGGAGTTGAAAGGGGAATGGGTTGTCCGCCAGGTCGAAATCTATGGCCCGCACCGAATCTGGTGCGACGAGAGCGGCCAGAGCGATGACCGATTCATGCTGGCCGACCAACCGATTTCAGTCCTCGAGCTGGACGCCGTCGATGAGATCAGCGCAGGCGAGTTCGAGGACGCATGGAACTCGGCGAGGAAATCGTCCGGAACGCGTTGATTGCCATGGGCGACGTGGATTGGCCCGCTCGCGCGCAATGTCGCTGGCGGTGCGCGGATCCAGGTCGGGTGGAGGCAGAATCAACCCGTCCACGTCATTCTGATCGGGCCCAGGCCGGGCCGTTTTGCACTACATTGGTGCAATGACCCCGACGCTCCCGCCTCCCGCCCTCGACGTCCTCGGCACTCCGGTCGCCTGGGCCGACGCCGCCGGGCGCGTGGTCGGCTGCAACCCCGCTTTTGCCCGTTGGCTGGGCGTCAGCGTGCGCCGTCTGCTTGGCCAGCCGCTCGCGTCGCTGGAAGTGCAGGGCGAGGCGCTGGCGCACTTCCTGGCCCGCGACGAGCGCGACACCCTGCGCCTGCACCGTCTCGCACTGGCCCTGCCGGGCGACGCCCCGCGCTTTGCCGAAGGCTGGCTGAGCCGCTGGGACGCGGGCGGCTGGTTGCTGGAAGCGCACCCGGTCGATGAATTCCCCGGGCTCGACCCGACCCAGGCCCTGCCCAGCGCACTGAGCGCCGCGCTCAAGGGCCTGGCCCACGAGCTGCGCAACCCGCTGGCCGGGTTGAAGGGCGCGGCCCAGTTGCTGGCCAGGCGCAACGCGCAGCGCGCCGCCGATGAGCGCGACCCCGCCGAGCGCGAGCTGATCGAGCTGATCGGCTCGGAAATCGAGCGCCTCAACGGCCTGCTCGAACAACTGCTGTCGCCGGCACCGGCCGCGCCGCATGCGCCGCTCAACATCCACGCCTCGCTGGAGCGCGTGCTGCGCCTGGCCGAGAGCGAAGGTGGCTGGGCGGTGCGCCTGCAGCGCGACTACGACCCCAGCATCCCCGAGTTCCACGGCGACGCCGACCGCCTCACCCAGGCGGTGTGGAACCTGGTGCGCAATGCGATCCAGGCGGGCGCGGGCAGCGTGACGCTGCGGACCCGCGTCGAGCACGGCGTGCGCATCGGCGACCAGCTGCACCCGTTGGCGCTGCGCCTGGAGATTGCCGACGACGGCCGCGGCGTGCCCGAGCAGTTGGCCGAGCACCTTTTCCTGCCGCTGGTCAGCGGCCGTGCCGAAGGCACTGGGCTGGGCCTGGCACTGGCCCAGCAGGTCGCGCGCGAACACCGTGGCACGCTCACCTACCGCTCGCGTCCGGGGCATACCGTATTCACCGTGCTGGTGCCGATCGGGCACGGCACGCCCACCGAGGAGGCCGCCCATGGCGGATGACACCGACCGCGCCGCCCAGCGCGTCTGGGTGGTGGACGACGACCGCGCCGTGCGCTTCGTGCTGTGCACCGCCCTGCGCGATGCCGGCTACCGGGTCGAGGGCTTCGACGGCGCCGCCTCGGCGCTGGCCATGCTCGATACCCAGCCGCCGCCGGACCTGCTGTTCACCGACGTGCGCATGCCCGGCGACGATGGCCTGGTGTTGCTGGACAAGCTCAAGGCCGCGCACCCGCACCTGCCGGTGATCGTGATGTCGGCCTACACCGACGTGGCTAGCACTGCGGGCGCGTTCCGCGGCGGTGCGCAGGAATTCCTGTCCAAGCCGTTCGACCTCGATGACGCGGTCGCGCTGGCGCAGCGCGTGCTGCCCGAGCCGGATGCCCTGGCGTCCGCGCCCCTGCCCACCGCTGCCGAACCCGGCGCCGACCAGCGCCCGCAGCTGGTCGGCGATACCCCGGCCATGCGCGCGCTGTTCCGCGCCATCGGTCGCCTGGCGCAGGCGCCGCTGTCGGTGCTGATCAACGGCGAAACCGGCACCGGCAAGGAACTGGTCGCGCACGCGCTGCACCATGAGTCGCCGCGCGTGCAGGGGCCGTTCGTGGCGCTCAACACCGCCGCCATTCCCGCCGAGCTGCTGGAAAGCGAACTGTTCGGGCACGAGGCCGGTGCGTTCACCGGCGCGCAGCGTCGCCATGTCGGCCGCTTCGAGCAGGCCAACGGCGGCACGCTGTTCCTCGATGAAATCGGCGACATGCCGCTGCCCTTGCAGACGCGCCTGCTGCGCGTGCTGGCCGAAGGCGAGTTCTTCCGCGTCGGCGGGCGCGAACTGATCCGCGTCGACGTGCGGGTGATTGCCGCCACCCACCAGGACCTGGAGTCGCTGGTCGCGCAGGGCCGCTTCCGCGCCGACCTGCTGCACCGCCTGGACGTGGTGCGGCTGCGCCTGCCGCCATTGCGCGAGCGCCGCGACGACATCGCCCAGCTCGCCGATACCTTTCTGGCGGCCGCCGCGCGCAAGCTCGACACCTCCCCCAAGCGGCTCACTGCCGCCGCCCTGCAGGCCATGCGCGAACACGACTGGCCCGGCAACGTGCGCGAGCTGGAAAACGTGTGCTGGCGAATGGCCGCGCTGGCCGCCTCGGACACCATCGGCGTGGCCGACGTGGACAGCGCGCTGCACCGCGGCGGTGGTGCGCGCAGCACGCGCGCTGGCGGCGACCCGGGCCAGTGGGAAACCCTGCTTTCCACCTGGGCGCGGCAGCGCCTGGCCGAGGGCGCCGAAGGCCTGCATGCGCAGGTGCGCGAACGGGTCGACCAGGCCCTGCTCGAAGCGGCCCTGCAGATCACCCACGGGCGTCGTGCCGAGGCGGCCGCCCGCCTGGGCATGGGCCGCAACACACTGACCCGCAAGCTCGGCGCCGGTCGCCGTCGCGGCGGATGAACCCCCTGTCCACACCGCGTGTGCGCGGTGTCCGCGCTGCTTTCATGGTGCGTGGACGCGCACGCCGCTAGTTTGCAACCAAGGAGTTTTCCATGCGCAGTTCCCGTATCGCCCTCGTTGCCCTGGCCACGCTCGGTCTCGCCGCCTGTGGCAGCACGCCGCCGACGCGTCCGACCGCTCCGCCGGCAGTGCCGCTGGTGAGCACCGCGCGCATGGCCGAAGCCAACCTGGCGCCAGCGTCGGCCAGCCTGGTCAGCGGCCGGTTGGCGCTGGTGCCCGATGCGCAGGGCGTGCACATCACCGGCATGATCGGTGGCCTGCAGCCACTGCAGGTGGCCGCCTTCCACGTGCACGAGCGCGGTGACTGCAGCGCCGTGGATGCCAGCAGCGCGGGCGCGCATTTCAATCCGACCCTGCAGCCGCATGGTCGCAACAACGGCGGCATCCACCACGCCGGCGACATGGACAACCTGCGCGCCGATGCGCAGGGCCGGGTCAACGTGGATGTGCGCCTGCCAGCGGTTACCCTGGGCGGCGGCGCAGCCACCGACATCGCAGGACGTGCACTGGTCGTGCACGCCAATGCCGACGATTACCGCAGCCAGCCGGCCGGCAATGCCGGCGCCCGAATCGCCTGCGGCGTCATCCGGGTCATGCGCTGAACGCGCACCCCACCGACGTCGCTTCTTCCATCGCTACCCGCAAGGAGATCCACATGCGTCTTATCCACACCTCGCTGTTCGTCGCCATCGCCGCGCTCGGCCTGACCGCCTGCAACAAGCCGGCCGACACCACCCCGGAGGCCACCCCGGCCGCCGAAGCCACTGCCGCGCAGCCGACCGCCGAAGCCACCACCGACGCCCCGCCGGCCATGACCAGCGAAGCGCACGCCAACCACGGCGCCGTCGCCGAACTGGCCCCGACCAAGGACAGCACCGCCAAGGGCAACGTGACCTTCAGCGTGGTCGACGGCAAGGTCCACGTGAAGGGCCAGGTCAGCGGCCTGAAGCCGAACTCCGAGCATGGCTTCCACATCCACGAGAAGGGCGACTGCAGCGCGCCGGACGGCGCCAGCGCCGGCGGCCACTTCAACCCGTCCAAGGAAGACCACGGCAATGTCAGCGCCACCCCGCACCATGGCGGTGACATCCCCAACATCAAGGCCGACGCCCAGGGCAATGCCGTGGTCGATGCCGACGTGTCCAGCAACGTCAACATCGGCAAGGGCGACGATTTCGACATCATCGGTCGCGGCCTGATCGTCCACGCCGACGCGGACGACTACAAGACCCAGCCGACCGGCAACGCTGGCGCCCGCCTGGCCTGCGCGGTCATCAACGCCGCGCCGTAAACCGACGCAGCGCATGAAGAAAAACGCCGGCGCAAGCCGGCGTTTTTTTTGTGCGGGTGGAGCCGCGCCATGCGTGGCTGCGACGGCCGCCCATCCCCTCCGCGGGGCGCCGGCCAACTGCCGGCAGCACGTCACTTCGTCAACAACGCGCGCGCATCCTGCCCGGCTTCGCAATGCACGAACAGCACCGGCAACCCGTGCGCTTCCAGCACCGCGGCCATCTGCCGCTGACGCATCAGGTACTGCTCGTAGATGCCCTGCAGGCGATCGCAATCGCCGGTGCCGTGGTTGTAGAACGCACACCAGCCGGCCGGATCGAACAGCGCCATCCGCACTTCGCCATCGGCGTATCGAAGCAGCGGCTCCGGCATGCTGTCCAGCCACTGCGCATCCTGCGGCGCCATCAGCGCCGTCTCGATCAACGGCCACAGCGCGGCCAGGCCCTGGTTGTCGTACTGCATGGACATCATCGCGGCGAGGTCGTTCACCGTGAAGTAGCGCGCATGCTCGATCTGCGCGCCGAAGGCGGTCTGCGCCTGCAGCGCGGTGTCGGGCTGGGCCATGCCCTGGGCCAGCAGCACGTCTTCCAGCGCCTCGGCCACGGCCTGGGTCTGGGCCACCTCGGTGCCGGTCAACAGGAACGGCACCACGCGCAGGCCACCGCCGGTGAGGGCGGCATCGGCCTGGAACGGCAACGGCACGTCGCCGTCGGCACCCGCGCCAAAGGCCAGCATGCGTGGGCCCTGGTTGCGGCCCGGGGCGCGCATCTGCAGTTCTTCCAGGCGGCGGTGCACCGGCCAGCCGGGCCGCAGCACTTCAGCAGGATCGAAATGCGCGCCGGCGAACACGAAGTCCAGCCCGCTCACGCCGGGGACCAGTTTGGCCAGGTCGCGGCCCACGCGTTCGGCCAGTTCGCCAGCCTGTTCGGAGGACAGCGCGGCATGGCGCGGCGCGTCGCCGCCGGCCAGTTCCAATGCCAGTACGCCTAGGGCATTCATGCCGGGGTCGGGTTTGCTCATGGTTTCACGGTTGGCCCATCACAGGGCGGCAGCTACACTTGCCCCCATTATGCCTGCTCCTTCGTGCAGGCCATGTTGCAGACACCCCTCCCATGCCAGGTATCTCCATGCCCAACGCCCGTCCCGTCGCCATCCTCGGTGGCGTCCGCATCCCGTTCTGCCGCCAGAACACGGCCTATTCGGATGTCGGCAACCTCGGCATGTCGGTACGCACGCTGGGTGCGCTGGTCGAGCGCTTCGGCCTGCACGGCCAGCAGCTCGGCGAAGTGGCGATGGGCGCGGTGATCAAGCATTCCAGCGACTGGAACCTCGGCCGCGAAGCCACGCTGTCCTCGGGCCTGTCCCCGCTCACCCCGGGCATCACCATGCAGCGTGCCTGCGGCACCTCGCTGGACACGATCATCGCGGTGGCCAACAAGATCGCGCTGGGGCAGATCGAATCGGGCATCGGTGGCGGTTCGGACACCACCTCCGACGTGCCGATCGTGTACGGCAAGAAGCTGCGCGCGCGCCTGCTGGCGGCCAATCGCGCCAAGTCCACCGGCGACAAGCTCAAGGCGCTCACCCGCGGTTTCAAGCTCAGCGAGCTCAAGCCCGAGTTCCCCGGCGTGGCCGAGCCGCGCACCGGCAAGAGCATGGGCGACCACTGCGAGGACATGGCCAAGGAATGGAACATCTCGCGCGACTCGCAGGACGAGTGGGCGGTGTCTTCGCACAAGAAGCTGGCCGCCGCCTATGAGCGCGGTTTCTTCAACGACCTGATCGCCCCGTTCCGTGGGGTGGAGCGCGACAACATCCTGCGCGCGGACACCTCGCTGGAGAAGCTGGCCACGCTCAAGCCGGCCTTCGACAAGGTCTCCGGCCGCGGCACGCTGACCGCCGCCAACTCCACCCCGCTCACCGATGGCGCCTCGGCGGTGCTGCTGGCCAGCGAGGAATGGGCGCGTGCGCACGGCCACGAGCCGCTGGCCTACCTCCGCGATTCGCAGGTGGCCGCGGTCGATTTCGTGCATGGCGAGGGCCTGCTGATGGCCCCCACCATCGCCGTGCCGGAGATGCTCAAGCGCAACGGCCTGACCCTCCAGGACTTCGACATCTACGAGATACACGAAGCCTTCGCCGCCCAGGTGCTGTGCACCCTGCGCGCGTGGGAAAGCGAAGATTACTGCCGCAACCGTCTTGGCCTCGACGCCCCGCTGGGCCGCATCGATCCGGCCAAGATCAACCCGCTGGGCTCCTCGCTGGCCACCGGTCATCCGTTTGCCGCCACCGGCGCGCGGGTGATCGCCACGGCCGCCAAGCAGCTGGCCGAACGTGGCGGTGGCCGCGCGCTGGTGTCCATCTGCACCGCCGGCGGCATGGGCGTGGTGGCGATCGTCGAACGTTGAACACCCGGCGCGCAATGCGCGCCTCCCCATGGAAAGGCGCCAAGGAGCAGGGAATGCACACACGCCACATGCCATACCGCGGCCTGATTGTCCTGGCCGCACTGTCGCTGGCCGCACCGGCCAGCGCGTTGACCTTCATGAAACAGGCCTTCGAGTGCCCGATCGGCGGCGAGCGCTTCGAGCAGACCACGCCGAGCTCGGGCACCTCGTTCGGCAGTGAGTTCGATGCCCGCCCCTTCGGACCGATCTCCTCGCCGTGGCGGCTGCCGCAATGCCCCGGCAATGGGATGATCATCTACGATCCGGACCTGGATGCGGCCAGCGTGCGCAAGCTCACCCCGTTCGTGCTCGGCAAGCAGTACCAGCAGTGGCGCACCACCGAGACGCCTTACTTCCTGGTCGCGCAGATGATGCAGTTCCTTGATGCACCGGTGGCCAACCAGGCCTGGGTGATGCTGCAGGCCAGCTGGGAGGCATCCCCGGCCCAGTATCCGCGCTATGCCGGCCGCGCGCTGGCGTTGTACGAGCAGACCTGCCCGGATGCCGCGCCCGGCCCTGGCCCATGGCAGTTCTGTCAGATGATCCGCGGCGAACTGGAACGACGCCTGGGGCGCATGGACGCCGCGCGTGTGCGTTTCCAGCGCCTGGGGCCGCAATTGCGCGCCCAGCCGCTGGACGAGGCCGATGAGCAGCAGATGCGCTTGGACGTGGTCGCCGAGCAGCTGCGCCTGATCGAGGCGGGCAACCGCCGCCCTGCGCGCCTTCCCGACAAGGACCGCTGAGCCGGCGGCGCGACGGCGCCGCGCACACGGAAAAGGCCGCCTCTGGCGGCCTTGATCTTGGTCCGAAGCGGGCCCGGCTGAGCGCGCCGGAATCGGTCCATGGACGTTTTCGCTGGCCTGGCCGCGCAGGGCAACCGCGCCTCGGAGGCGCGACCGCCGAAAGCGGCGTAGCAACGCAACGGATGTGATCCACCACGAGGGGCGCACGGCGGCGCCCCCGTGTCGGCGCGCCTTACGGCAGGCGCGGGTTGCCGAATGCGTCGCGCTCGTCGCCCACGCGGTCGTGCACCACCAGCGGCGCCGGTTCACTCATCAACGACTGTTCCTCCACCGTGGCGCGTTCGGGAATCACCGCATCCAGCGGTGCCGCCAGCGGCGCACTCGCGCGCGCCAGCGCGATGCTGTCATCGCCACGCTGCTGGCGCAGCGCGTTGGCGAAGCACTGCGAGGCCAGCGCCGGCTCACCACGATCAAGGAACACCTGCCCCAGCGCTTCCCACGCGGCCGGCCCGGCGCCTGCGGCTATCGCGCGGTGCAGGTAGTCCTCGGCCTGGGTGTGCTGGCGCTGGCGCGCAGCGACGCGGCCCAGGGCCAGCAGCAGCGCCGGGCTGGCCGGCTGGTTGCCCAGCCAGCGCTGCAGGTTGGCCTGGCGGGTGGCCAGCTTGTCCACCGGCATCTGCCCGTACAACGTCACCAGCGATTCGTCCCAGCGCGTGTCCAGCGCCTGTTCCAGGTTGAGCAGCGCCGGCTCGTCCCACTCCAGCGCCACCGCACGCAGCGCGTAGGCCGAGACCACGTCCGGATCGCTGCGCAGTGCCTTCGGCGTGGCTTCCCATTGCGCGGCCAGCGCGTTCACGTCGCCCGCTTCCAGCAGCGACTGCGCGGCCAGGCGGGTTTCCAGTTCGGCCACGGCCTCGTCCGGCAGCACCTTCTGCTTGCGCAGCGCGCCCAGCTGGCCGTAGGCCTCGTGCGCGCGTTCGGCACGTGCCAGTGCTTCGGTGCGCAGCCACAGGCCGCGCGGTGGCAGCGGCTGGATGGTCGCGGTATCCAGCAGGTTGATCGCGTCCACCGGGCGCTCCTGCTGCAGCAGGCGCTCGGCCTGCAGCAGCGCGTGCAGGGTGGCGTCCTCGCCCGCCAGGCGCTGCAGGTACTGGTTGACCGCAGCCTGGTCATCGCGCGCTTCGGCGCTGCGCACGGCGGTCACCATCGCCACCGCGCTCACTTCCTTGTCTTCGGCGGCGGTCGCCAGCAGCTTCTCGGCGCGCTGCCACTGGCCCTGTTCGTGCGCCTGGATGCCTTCGATCAGGCGGGCGCGGCCCTGCTTGCGGCGGTAGCGGCCCCAGGCCCGGAACGGCGAGGCCAGCAGGCTCCACAGCAGCCACAGCACCAGCAGGCCCACCAGCACCATCAATGCCACCTGCGGCACGGTGGAACGGTAGTCGTTGCCGCCGTAGCGGTAGATCACTTCGCCAAACTGGCGCAGTTGCTCGGTGCCCAGGAATTGCGAGGCGATCACGCCCAGGGCCACGGCCAGCAACAGCACTACTAGGGATTGGAAGGGCTTCATCGATCATCTCCATCGCGCATCGAGCGCAGTTGCTGCAGGGTGCTGCCCAGTTCGGGCAGCGCGGGCTGCAGCACGCGCATGCGCAGTTGCTGCAGTTCAGCACGACGCTCGCGCAGGGCGGGTGAATCCGGCCACAGCCGCGGCAGCCACAGGGCAACGCGGTCCACCGCATGGGTGAACCCCGGCTGGTCGCCGCGTTCCACCGCCGCGCGTGCCAGGGTCAGTTCCAGCTGCAGTGCGTCCCAGCCGGTCACCCGTTCGGCGTCGGTCAGCGGGCCCTGCGTGTGGGTGGGGGTAATGGTCACGAACGGCGCCAGCACCTGGTGCCACCACGGCGTGGCCGCCTCCGCGCCGGGCACCGCATCCACCTGCTGCGGCAGCCGCTCCAGCGCCTTGGAGAACGCGGCCAGCTGCGCGGCGGTGCTGACCCGCACGCCGGGGCCGAGTGCATCCACCGCGTTGCGCTCCTGCATCAACGCCTGGCGCACATTGAGGTAGTCGTTGCCCGGGACGTCGGCCAGGGTGCTGGCGGCCAGTGCATACAGGCGCTTGGCGCCCTCCACGTCATCCGCATATGCCAGGCGCTGGGCGGCCTGGCCCAGCAGCAGTTCGGTCTCTTCCAGCTGCAATGCCTGCGCGCCATGCCGGGTGCTGTCGGCGAGCTTGGCCAGGTTGTCTTCCAGCAGCGCGCTGCGCTGGCTCAGGCCCAGCATTTCATCGCGCAGCACGCGGTTGGTGGCGGCGGCATCCTGCACGCGCTGCGAGGTCGAGCGCTGGTCGCGGCGCAGCGCCTCCACGCTGTCCACCAACCCCTGCAGCTGCAGCCCGGTATCGGCCTGGCGCTGCAACTCGCGGGCCTGCTCGGCCTGCCAGCGGGTCCAGCCCCAGGCCACGCCCGCGCCCGCGCCGATCACCAGCAGCACCGCAAGCGGGGCGATCCAGCGCACGGAGGGGGAGGGGGACGGGGGCAAAACGGGGTCGTTCATGCGGGCGGCATCCTTATCGATCGCGCCGGGGCATCCACAAGCTGGCGAGCGATGTGGTGCACAGCATCGCCCGCCGCCCGCGCGGCCTGCAAGGCCGACTGCGTCGCCTGTTCAGGAAGTTGCGGTAGTGATGATCGCAGCGTGTGCGGCCTGCGCCAGCTGGCGTGGTAGGGGCCCCTCGGCCAGCCGTACCCGTGCGAAGCCGGCGGCCCGGGCCTGCTCGGCCAGGCGTGCGCTGGCGGCCACCACCACCGCCTCCCGCAGCGGCGCCTGCAGGTCCTGCGGCAACGCGGCCAGCAGCAGCGCCAACGCCTCGCCACTGCTCAGGGCCAGCACCCAGGGCGGCGCGCTGTGCCGCAGCCGTTGCAGGGTGCGCGCCGGCAGTGCCAGCGGCACGCGCTGGTATACGTCGGCGCGATGCAGGTGCGCGCCGCGCTCGACCAGCGTGGTTGCGATGATCCCGCGCCCGCCCGGGGCAGTGACCAGCCCGGCCTCCAGGCCGCGCAGGTCGGCCAGTGCCGGCAGGGCCAGCAGGCCTTCGCTGTCCATCCGTGCGGGGGCCTGTACCTCCTCGGCCCCGTGCATGCGCAGCGCTGCGGCGGTACCGGCGCCCACCGCCAGCCAGGTGCCCGGGTGGGCGCCCGCCAGCGGCTGCAGGCGCGCGGCCGCGTGGACCGCCGCCGGGCTGCTGAACACCACCCGCTGCGCGGCCAGCGCACGGCTCAGCTGCGCGCGGGTGGCCGCATCGGCGCGCACCTGCAGTGCCCACGGCGACAGCGCCAGCACGCGCGCACCGGCGGCCTGCGCGGCGCGCCGCAACGGCGCGTGCTGGCCGCGCGGGCGCAGTGAAATCAGGGTCCACTCCGGCACATGTGCATCACTGTTCATTGCGGGCATTATGCGAGCCCTTTGCCGTTGTGTTGTCGTGTCGATGTCCACTCCTCTTTCCCTGCCCGCCCAACTGGCCGAACTGCAGCACGTCCTGGACCGGATGCCGCCGGTGGCGGCGATGCAGATCCAGGTCGTCTCCTATGCCGATGGCATGCTGGACCTGCGCGCGCCGCTGGCGGCCAATGTCAACGACAAGGGCAATGCGTTCGGCGGCAGCCTGGCCTCGGCCCTGACCCTGTCCGGCTGGGCGCTGGTGACCTTGCGCCTGCGCCTGGCCGGATTCGATGCCGATGTCTACGTGGCCGACAGCCACGTGCGCTACCTCGCCCCGGTCTACGCGGACCTGCACGCCCAGGCACAGGCCGCCGACGAGGCCGACTGGGAAGGCTTCCTGGCCACGTTCGCCCAGCGCGGCAAGGCCCGCATCGGCGTGCTCGCCCGCCAGCCGGGCACCGACGGCAAGCCCGCCGCGGAACTGACCGGCCGTTTCGTTGCCTTCCCAAGGCGGTAGGATGGGCGCCTTGCCGATGGGGGAATTCGCATGCGCCGTACGCTTCAGATCCTGCTGCTGACCACCTTGATGCTGGCCAGCGTGGCGGCGCTTGCCGCCGGGCTGAGCCGCAAGCAGCGCAACCTGCTCGAGGAAGCCCAGAACGCCTACGGCGCCACCATCCGCTGGGGCAGTGCCGAGGATGCCATCGGCTACCTGGACCCGGACTACCGCAAGGCGCACCCGCTGACCGAGCTGGAGCTGCGCCGTTACAGCCAGATCCGGGTTTCCTCCTACCGCGAGCGCAGCACCGGTGCCATGCCCGACGGCAGCGTGGAGCGCCGAGTCGAGATCGGGGTGATCAACGTCAACACCCAGGCCGAGCGCCTGGTGCTGGTGCGGGAAGTGTGGCGCTGGGACGCCGAGGGCAAGCGCTGGTGGCAGGCCAGCGGCCTGCCGGACCTGTGGCCGGAATCCTGAATCCGGGCGCCGGCCGGGGCTGGACGCCGATTCGCCCGCATGTGCGACAATCGGCCCCCGCTTATCGACCCGTGATCTGAGTGAATTACGAAGAGTTGCTGGCCTTTGCCGGCCGAAACCCGATGTTGTCGATGGCCCTGGTCGGCCTGACCGTGGCCATCATCGTCACCGAAGTCCGCCGTCTGTTCCGCGGCTTCAAGTCGCTCAAGCCGGCCGAACTGACCCACCTCATGAATGCCGGTGGCGCGATCGTGGTGGACCTGTCCTCCAGCAGCGATTTCGAAAAGGGCCATATCGCCGGCAGTCGCAACGTGCAGCCGACCGCGTTCGGCCCGGAGCACAAGCTGGTGGCCAACGCCAAGCAGAGCCCGGTGGTGCTGGTATGCCGTACCGGCAATGCGTCCGAAACCGCCGCCAAGGCGTTGAAGAAGGCCGGTTTCGAGCAGGTCCACGTGCTCGACGGCGGCATTCCCGCCTGGCAGCAGGCCGAGCTGCCGCTGGTCAAGGGCCGCAACTGATTTGACCTGGATCGCGCCGCACGCCTTGTGCGCGGCGCCACACGCCCCCATCGCAGGGCATGTAACAATCCGCCTTATTGCACTTAATTTCTGGAGCTACAGGAAATGTCCGAAGAGAACACCAACGGCGCCGTCGCGCCGGCCGACGCCGTCACCGGCCCCGCGTTCACCGTCGAGAAGATCTACGTCAAGGACGTTTCCTTCGAGTCGCCCAACGCGCCGGCCGTGTTCAACGACGCCGTCCAGCCGGAACTGCAGCTCAACCTCAACCAGCGCGTGCAGCGCCTGGGCGAGAACGCCTTTGAAGTCGTGCTGGCCGTCACCCTGACCTGCAAGGCCGGCGAGAAGACCGCCTACGTTGCCGAAGTGCAGCAGGCCGGCGTGTTCGGCCTGGTCGGCCTGGACCCGCAGTCGATCGACGTGCTGCTCGGCACCCAGTGCCCGAACATCCTGTTCCCGTACGTGCGTTCGCTGGTCAGCGAGCTGATTCAGGCCGGCGGCTTCCCGCCGTTCTTCCTGCAGCCGATCAACTTCGAAGGCCTGTACGCCGAAACCCTGCGTCAGCGCCAGGAGCAGGGTGAAACCTCGCTGGCCGACTCCGAGCCGGCCGGCAACGCCTGATCGGCGCTGCGTTCGTTTCGATGAGCACCCACGCAGAAAAGATCGCGGTCCTCGGCGCCGGTTCCTGGGGCACGGCGCTGGCCAGTCTGCTTGCCCGGCACGGTCATTCGACCGTGCTGTGGGGGCGTGACGCGGCCATGGTCGAGGCCATCGACCAGCGCCACGAGAACACCCGTTACCTGCCCGGCATTCCCTTGCCGGACACGCTGCGCGCCACCACCGACCTGGCCGCCGCGGTCCGCGACGCCACCTGGATCCTGGTGGTGGTGCCGTCGCACGCCTTCGGTGAAACCGTGCGCGCGCTGGCGCCGCTGCGTCCGGCCGATGCCGGCGTGGCCTGGGCGACCAAGGGCTTCGAGCCCGGTTCGGGGCGGTTCCTGCACGAAGTGGCGCGCGAGGTCCTCGGACCGGACGTACCGCTGGCGGTGGTGACCGGTCCGTCGTTCGCCAAGGAAGTCACCCAGGGCCTGCCCACCGCCATCACCGTCCACGGTGATGCGCCGGAGTTCGCCCAGCAGGTGGCCGATGCGATGCATGGCCCGGCCTTCCGCGCCTACACCGGCGATGACATGGTCGGCGCCGAACTCGGCGGTGCGATGAAGAACGTGCTGGCCGTGGCCACCGGCGTTGCCGATGGCATGCAGCTCGGCCTCAACGCGCGTGCCGGCCTGATCACCCGTGGCCTCAACGAGATGCTGCGGCTGGCCGCGGCGATCGGGGCCAAGCCGGAAACCCTCATGGGCCTGGCCGGGCTTGGCGACCTGGTGCTCACCTGCACCGGCGACCTGTCGCGCAACCGTCGCCTCGGCCTGGCGCTGGGGCGTGGCCAGACCCTGCAGGACGCGGTGCGTGAAATCGGCCAGGTGGTGGAGTCGGTGCAGACCGCCGACGAAGTCATGCGCCAGGCGCGTCGCCACGGCATCGACCTGCCCATCTCCGATCGGGTCCGCGCCGTGCTGCACGGCGAGCAGACGCCGGAAGAAGGCCTGCGTGCGTTGTTGGCACGCGAACAGAAACCGGAATACCCGGACACGCTGTTCAAGTGATCCACGAAAAACCCCGGCCATCGCCGGGGTTTTTTTGTAGCCGCAAACACTGCCCAAAACACGGCCCCGGAAACGAACACACCCGGCACGAGGCCGGGTGTGTTCGTGGCTTACCGACGAGGTAGCAACCAGGGGTGCCGACCGGTGGTCGGCGGCCATGCGCGTGGAAGACGCGCCGGCCTTGCATAAGTGAAGCCCGGCCAGGCCGGGCTTCATGACGCGCGGGAGAGAGGTCACGCGCCATCCAACAACGTACTGCGGTGTGGCGGTCTTACCAGGTGAAGCGCGGGCCGACGAAGTATTCCTTGTCGCCACCCTTGGCCAGCTTCACTTCGCCGGCCAGACCCCAGTTCTGGTTGAGCTTGGCCTGGGCGCCGACGCGGCCGTAGAACTCGCCGTCCGGGTTGATGCCGTGCTTCTTGCTGTAGTCCTCGTAACCGGCCATCACGTAGCCTTCGAAGTTCGGGGTGAACGCGCTGCGCACGCCGACTTCGGTTGAGTAGCCGTTGAAGTCCAGGCCGCGCTTCGGATCGAACTTCTGGTAAGCCACGCGGGCGACCAGGTCGGTGGTCGGGGCGATGCCGTAGTTGTAGCCGACACCCACCTTCCACTGGTCCACATCATTGCTGCCGCGCTTGGTTTCCTGCGCGTTGTAGTCACCGAAGACATGGAAGTTCGGCGCCACCGCGACCGAGCCCTTCACGGCCCAACCATCCGCGTCGCCACCCTTGGCATCGGTGTTCACGTAGCCGCCTTCAACATAGTTGTACGACAGACCGTCGGTTGCCGAAGCAGCGAACGGCAGTGCAGCGAGCAGACCCAGGGCAAGCAAAGAAGTCTTCATATCGGGACACACCTTTAATTATTTTGGTTTCGTCGGCCGCCCCCCGGGGGAGGGGAGAGAGGGGCGGTCGACAGGTGTTAATTATTCATTTGCCGTCCCAATCGCTCCTGAATATTGAACTGACCGGTACATGAATGAAGCGCGGGTTCAGGGAACTACGGGGTGAGATATAGCCGCGCCCATGCGCGTACCGACTCCTGCACCGACGAGGCGACTTCCGAACACGGATCTTGAGCGCGACGCCGGGTTTCGACGTGGTCTTGCGTCGGCGTTGGGCCCCCGCAAACCGTACATGTCAGTCGCGTCATCTCACGCTTCCTGCGCCAGTCTGAAGCTGACGATCTACAGGAAACATTCGAGGACTGACCTGCCTCCAGCCGGCGCTGGCTGTTTAGTCCGTGCCCTCGTACCAGGGTTGCCGACGCATGTCGAACGACGGTGCCGATTGCGGTCGGAGTCTGATTCCTCCACTCGTTTTTGAGCGAGGTTCGAAAGGATTTCGACGAGGGAGTGAGAAGAACAAGCAGCGTATTTTTGGCACTGGAAAACACGTGTTTTCTTGAAGCGCTCATGAGGGAAGTCCTGCCCTACACCTCGACGCGGTACCGTCCTGATCCCGCGCATGCAGTGGGCAATACAAGCTGGCGCCGCTCAAGGCATCGCCACTGTCCGTTCCTGGTCGGAAGCAGGCATCACGCTGGAAAGGCGAGCGCAACATCATTGGCGCAGGAGCGCCGATCCAGACCCGTACCTGTATCACGCCCGTCCATGCACTGGACCGCGGCTGCATGATTCGCCCTGCCGGATGAGGGACAGAAGCGCGTAAGCCCATGCCCAGACGCCGGACCGTCCAGCGTCGTTCGACCTCGCCGGGAATGCATCAACGCCTGTGGAAAAGCCGCGAGCGCCTGCTCTACACTGGCCCGCCGTCCGTCCTCCTCGCGTCCTTGCCCCATTGAATGGGGGCGCGGCAGCGAAGGCGACCGTGACCGCGATCTACCCGCGTTTTCCAGCGATATCCGCAAAGCCGATTCATCCAACGGGGATAAGCGATATGAGTCTGAAGTCGATTGCGGCGGCACTGTCGCTCACCACCATGTGCGCGGTGTCCGCCCATGCAGAAAACGCTGCGCCGCTCGCCTTCGCGGATCGCCTGGCGCAAGCGCGGTCGTCGCTGACCGTCCGGCCGGAGGGCTTCTCGGGTCCGGGCGCTGCGATCCTGGCGGACGCGGTCAACGCCAGCCGGTACGTGCTCATCGGCGAGAGCCATTTCTCGCGGGAGATCCCGGCCTTCACCACCAACGTCTGTCGGTTGATGGCGCCCGGCGGCCTGACCGCCATGGCCGTCGAGACCGGGCCGGAGGCCGCGGTAGCGGTCAATGCACGGCTGAGAGCGCCGGACCGGGAACAGCAGATTGCGGACTTCCTCACCGCCCATCCGGACGTCATGGCGTTTCTCAACAGCCGCGCCGAAGGCCAGACGGCGGCCGATTGCGCCGCCGTCGCCGGGCAGGACTTCAGGCTGTGGGGACTGGATCAGGAGTTCCTGGGCGTCAGTGGCTATCTGTTCGAACAGATGCTGGCCGCCAATCCAGGGCCGCACGCCCGCGCCCAGATCGAGGCGTTGGCCAGACAGGAAAGGACGGCCGTGCAGGCCGCGCTCGCCTCCGGTTCGCCCATGGACCTGTTCCTGTTGACGGCCACCGATGCGACGCTGGACGCGGCGGGGACGGCCATCGACAAGGACGGTGGCGAGCGGGCAAAAGCGCTGTTTGCAGCCTTGCGCGAAACACGCGCCATCTACCAGGCCTCGCAATCTGGCCGTGGCGATCCGAACGGACGCCGGGCGCGGCTGATGAAGCGAACGCTGGCGGCCCATCTCGCCGAGGCGCCGCAGGCGCGCGTGCTGATGAAGTTCGGTGCCTATCACCTCTACAAGGGCTACAACCCCCTCGGCCAGCGCGACGTGGGTAACTTTGTCGCTGAACATGCCGACGGCGAGGGCGTGCAGGCCGTGAACATGATCGTGGTCGGCGCGAAAGGCGTGGAGGCCGGGTACAACGGGGTCAGTCGCCCGATGAAGGTGTACGACTTCGACGCGACCACGGGCAAGGGCAGCGACTGGCGCAAGGATGTGATGTCGGCGCGTCCCGCGGACACGGCACCGGGCGACTGGATCCTGGTGGATCTGCGCCGTTTGCGCAGCAAGGATATGGACGCCCTCACCCCCGAATGGCGCGAGCTCATCCGCGGCTACGACTTCGCCATCGTGGCGCCGACACTGTCGCCGTCCACCAAGCTTGGGGCGGACGCCGCCCCCTAGCGGATCTCCGCGGGCAGCCTCGGCGACCGCGATTGGACGTGGGTAAACTTCATCCGCCAACACGGCATCTCAAAAGGACGCGAGCATGCGAGTACGGATTGCGGCCCTGGCCATCCTGATGGTGGCCGGCTGCGCCACGAGCCCCCGCACACCCCCGCCACCGCCGATCACGCGCGTGGGGTTCGACAGCGGCGTGCACGCCGACCGGGTGTCGGCGTGTGCGTTGAACGCCCTGGGCGGCGACTACCGCATGCGCCGCACTGCGCCTTGGCTGTACCAGATCTTCCGACCGCAGACCCCGGGGGGTGGTGACATGGGCTGGTACATCTTCAATGACGGCAATGGCGGCAGCAAGATTCGTTACCCGGACAGCTTCCAGGGCAGCGAGGAAGAAGCGCAGGTGCGCCAGTGCGCGGGCATGGCACCGAACGCGGCGTCATGACGCAGAGCGGTGCACAGGTGAGCCCCTTGCCAGCAGCGGCGCGATCGATGCGGCGCGCGCGCCCCTGAATGCAAAAAAGCCACCGCCGAGGACATCCTGGTCCTCGGCGATGGCGCCCCTACGCGTGTTGCGGCGGCCTCAGCGCTCGGCGGGCGGCTGGCTCTGTGCAGCCGGTGCCTGCGCCGCCGGTTCGGCCTGGCGTGCGTTCAACTGCTGCTGCAGGTTGTCGCGCATTTCAGTGAAGGCGCGACCCGCCGGGGTCTCGGCCAGCCCGGCCAGCGCGTTGCGCATGCCGTCGGCGTTGCCTTCGCGCGCGGCATTGAACAGCGAAGAGAGCACGCTGTTGCCTTCCTTCTCGGCCTGCGGCGCCTTGGTCTGCTCACGTGCCTGGTCCAGCGCGGCATGGGTCTTGGGACCCACCACGCCATCGGCGCTCAGGCCCTTGTCGCGCTGGAACGCCTTGACCGCTTCTTCGGTGTGCGCGCCGAACTTGCTGTCCACGTCCAGCGGCTTGCCGTTGCGGTCGGTGTAGCCGAGCTTGTTGAGCGATTCCTGCAGGGCATGCACGCTGCTGCCGCGGCTGTCTTCGCGCAGGGTCGGGTGCGACTGCGCGGTCGACTCGGCCTTGCCCGGTGCAGCGTTCGCCGCAGGCGCGCGTTCGCCCGCAGTGGCGCGGCCGCCGCCGTCCTTGATCAGGTCGCGGCCATTGGCCAGCGGATCGGTGGCGAACAGCTCCACGCCGCGCGCGTGCTTGCGGTCCAGGTAGCCCTGCAGCGGGATCATCTCCACGCCTTCGCCACTGCGCGACTGGCTCACCTTGAGCTGGCCGTCGGTGGGATCACGCACGACCATGGTGATGTGGTCGATGCCGTTGAAGCGGCCCCGATCCCAGCCCTTGGCGCCGTTGTCCTCGCCGATGATCATGCCCTCGCGCAGCGAGTTGGCGGTGATCTCCTTGCCGGACATCAGGGTGCCCGAACGCTCGGAGGCCTTCTGGATGATCCCGGCCGCATGGTCGAAGCCCGGGCTGAACTGGTCGGCCTTGGTGAACACATCGCGACCGGCCTTTTCGTTGATCTCGGCCATGCTCTGGTTGGCCAGGCGCACCACCCAGCCGGAGCAGTCCACTGCACCGGACTCGGGCTTCTTGTCGCCGAAACCGTACTTGACGTGGTCGAACTGCTTGGTCAGTTCGTAGGCACGGTTGAGCTCGATGCCTTCACCACCGGTGGCCGGTGCGGCCGGCTGCGCGGGCGCGACGGGCTCGGCCGCAGCCTTGGCCGGTGCAGCGGTGGCCGCAACAGCGGCGGTGCCCGCCACGGCAGCAGCGCCTGCAGCCACGGCGGCTGCCGCCGGTGCCTGCGCCGGAGCGGCCTGCGCATGGCCGGGCGCCTGCGAACGCAGCGCCTGCAGGGTGTCACGACCGGCCACGCCGTCCACGGTCAGACCGTGGTCGCGCTGGAAGTTCTCCACTGCGTGGCGGGTGTTGTCGCCGTAGGACCCGTCGGTGCCCAGCGCCTTGCCGTTGCGGTCGGTGTAGCCGAGCGCGTTGAGCTGCTGCTGCAGCTGCTCGACCGGTGCACCGCGTTCGTTCGGCGAGAGCATGCCGTCGGCCATCGGATCACGCGCGGCGCGCGACGGCGCAGCGGCGGTGTGGCTGAGCGTGCCGCTCGGCAGGCCGCGCGTGGCCTCGTCGGCATACCCCTGGTAGCGATCCATGTGGTCGCCCATCTTGGCGTAGGCGCTCTGCAGCGAGATGCTGCCATCGCCGTACAGCGCCGGGTTGCCGGAGATCACTTTGCTGCTCAGCACGCTGTCCACGCGCGCATTGGGGTTGTCGCGCAGCTTGGACAGGAAGCTGACCGCATCGGTCGAGCCCAGGTTGTGCATGGCGTAGACATTGGCGTCCACGTCCTTGCCGCCGTACTGCGAGGCGCGCTCGATGTTCTCGCGGGTGAACTCGGCCAGCATGCCCGCCTGCAGCTTGGTGTTCTCGCGCAGCTTGGGCGAGTTGGTCTGCTCCTTGGTCATGTCGGCGGCATTGGCCACGCCGTACTTCTCGCCGTACTTCTGCACCATGTCGTGCCAGGTGCCATTGAGGAACTGGCCGTAGCCATGCGCCGAGGAAATGGCCTTGGTGCCGTCGTACTGCGTGACCGTGTTGAGCTCCGGCTTGGAGGTGGAGATCGGCCGCGCATTCGGATTGAAGCCCGACTCGAAGCCGGCGATCTTCACCATCACGTCCACGTCGATCCCGGCCGTCTTGGCCGCCGCTTCCAGTTCCTGCCGGTGCGCTGCCCAGCGTTCGTCCCGATTTGACATAGTAAGGTTCCTTTTAGTGATTCAGCTGAACATCGAAATGAGGCGTTACGGCGCCCCGGGGTAGACCTGCTGCTTGGGGTCGAAGGCAATCACCGACGTCGCCGCCGCTGCACCATCCCCCTGGCGGGTCGCCTTGATGGGATAGAAACCATCGACCGGCGTGCCGGTCGGGTCGATCTGGATCTGCACGACTTCGCTCGGCGAGTCTTCGCTGCTCTGCGCGATGCGCGAGACATCGCGGAACACACCGGCGACCGGCACCAGCAACGTGTACTGGGTGACGGTCACGCCCTGCCAGGTACCGCCGGCGGTGCCCAGCCAGCCATGCCGATCCGGGCCGACCTGCACCAGCTGCGCGTCGCGGCAGCCACAGTCGCCGGCCTGGCCCTGGTCGATGGCCGCGGTGGCGGCCAGCGGCGTCCACTTGCCATCGGCGGTGACGGTGGCGGCGAACGCGCCGCGCAGCCCCGGATCCACCAGCGAGTAGGTGTCCGCGTTGGGATCGCTGTAGGTCTGGAAGTACACCTGGGTACCGGAGGCGGCGGCCACGACCTTGGGCGTGTCCGGCTTCATGCAGTAGTCCAGCGTGTCGTTGGCGCCTTCGAAGCTGTGCGACCAGCAGCCGGTGGCGGCGTTGAAGGCCTTTTCGCCGTACGCCTTGCGCAGCATCCCATCGACCACGGCCTGCAGCTGCTCGGCGCTGAGCGCGACCGGTGCGGCGGCGGTGGGCGTGGCCGCGGCGGCAGTAGCCGGTGCGGTGGCCGCCGCCGCCGCGGGCGCGGTCGACGGTTCGCCTGCAGGCGCCTGCGCCTTGCAGGCGGTCAGGCCGGCCACCAGGCAAACGCCCAGCCACAGGGCGTGGCGCGCGGGAAGGGCGCGGGTGGAACGCGCAACGGAAATCACAGCCTGCTGTTCAAGGGCGGTATGCATGGTGTCGTCTCAGGGAAAATCGGCCGCGGCCGATGAGGAAAAGAAGCGCCCGGCGCCGTGCCTGCCTGCCACGTCCGGTCCGCGCACGATGGGCGCGCAGGACAACGGAAACGACAAAACGGCGCCGTCATGACTGACGTTCGCTGGGCGGTGCTGGCCGGGGACGGCCAGACGATCGAAAAGGGTGAGTGCGGAGTGAAGAAATGTCTTCCGCGGACCGACCCGGGTAGTGTCCGTATGCATCGCGATCTCCATGCGTGCCACGCGGCAGCGCAAGCGCTGCCACGTATTGGCCGATCCGGACCACATCCTTGGGTCCGCTACCGGGAGATCGGCCGGTAGGTGTTATGGCCGGGATCGTAACGGTACTCGGTCGCGTTGTCACCCCCCGCCGTCTTCACGCGCAGGGCCGGCAGGTCCGAGCCGTCGACCGGCACCAGCTCCAACGGCGCTGCCGCGGCGGCCGGGACGGTGCCGAGGTAGGTCCACTTGCGCTCCTTGGTGCCCTGCAGTTCGTGCGGCTTGAACACCAGCATCTCGAACGCGGGGCCGGCGGCATCGCCTGCGCCTGCACGGGTGGGCAGTGCCAGCAACACGCGCCCGGAGGCTGTGGTGAAGGTCTGCGGCTTGCGTGCCGTGTCGATCGCGTTGCCCTGCTCGGCCTGGCCGAACTCGCCGATGTACGGCTCGCTGCCCTGCAGCGTCCAGGCGTTGTTGCCATCGGCCACGAAGGTGGCATGGGCGAGGGTCACCTTGGCGGCGGGATCGACGCGGCCACTCTGGCGGTCGGCGCCGTACCGAGTGGGGGTGAACCAGGCAAAGCCGGTGTAGTAGCGCTTGCCATCGGCCTGGAATTCCAGGCCATGCCAATAATGGATCTTGCTTCCGTTTTCCACGTCGTAACTCAATGCGCCACCGCCGTCGATATCGCTGATCGCGGTCAACACGCTTTCAGCGCTGGGGGCCGGTGCGGTAGTGGGCTGCGCTGCGGGCTGCTCCGTGGCAGCGGTGGGGGCTGCTGCCGCGGCGGGTGCAGGCGCTGCCGGCGTGGCGGCGGCCGGTGCCGACTCAGTGCCTGCGCCGCAGCCGGCAAGGACCAGCGCAGTGGCCACGGAAAGAAGGGAAAGACGAATGCGGCTTGGCATGAACGCACCTTCATGGATGGAAAGCCGGAGTCTAGCGGAGGCGCTTTGAATGCGCTTTGACGTGGCTTCACCTGAGGACGCCCCCGGTGGGGGGCCTATAAGACCGCCCGCTGTCGGGAGGGCTTGACGATATTCCTATGGCGTGAATGTGATCGCAGTCAATTGACGCGTACTTGATTCAAGCAAAAAATTGCCACGCAACGTCTTCTGCGATGCTGTGATTCCACACGTGGCAACACGGGGAATTTTCGGCCTTGCCGACCAAAATTCACTAAGAGGTTCAGGATGAACTTATCCATGGCAAATGGACATGCTGGTATGCGTGCCCCGTGCTCCCTGGTCTGCACGTTGGTTATCGGTTGCTGCGTCATCGCGCCGGCATCGGCCCAGGAAAGCCGCAAAGAGTGGCGAATCTCCAGTCCTGGTGGGCAGTCCACGGCCTACAGCACGCAGCAGGAGGCGGTCGCCGCTATCAAGGGCCTGCCGGCACCTCCTGGTGTTCCGCCTGAGGCGCGGGATGGCTGGAACGCCGTGGACAAGATCAAGAGCCAGCGCATCACCTTCGATGGCAAGACCGACATTACGTATTGGATGGGCAAAGCGCAGCCGTCGGATCCCGAGTGGGGCTACATGGTCAGCTACGGGACCCAGAAGTACGCCTCGGAAGACCAGATGGTTACGGCATACAACGCCACCTGGCAGCCGAATCCGTTCTGCGCGGGTGAAACAGTCGCACCATCCGGCGCATGGACCCCGGCATTCCCCGGCTTTGAAGGTTTTGAGAATCGCACTTACGAGAGGGTTGTCGCCGAGGGTGACAATTCCATCGACTATCCGTGCGAGTACTTCACGATCGAATACACATTCACGCGCACGCGCAGGCTCGATTGTCCCGTCCGCTACGCACAGTGGTCGAACAAAGAAGAGGCCTGTGTAAACGAAGACTTCCTCGCCACCATCACATCCACCTCCGACGTGTGCGAGGGCAACGGTGGCGCGGGAAGCTGCTTCGCGTCTTCACCCGCGCAAAAAATCGACGGCGCGTGTGATGGCAACGTCGGCAACCCGTGCAACGTCAAGACCGGCGAGAAGTACGAGATCGCGCCAGACTTCGACCTCGGCTGGATCGCGCTGACGCGCTTCTACCATTCCGGCGTGTCCACCACGCTGGGTGGGTTCGGGCATGGTTGGACACACTCGCTCGGCATCCGGCTGGTAACTGATGGTGCAGAAAGCGCGGGCCTCATCGAGGGAAAGGGTTACCAGCGACCGTTCAAGAAGGTCGGCACCGCCTTCGAGGCCACCGACGGCAGCGGCGATCGACTGGTCCAAAACGGCAACTGGACGCTCTACACCGGGCACCAGACCACAACCTTCGACGCGGCTGGTCGCGTCCTCGCCATCCGCAGCCTGGACGGCACTTCGCTTACCTATTTGTATGACGACAGGGATCGACTGGTTGCAGTGGGGCACAGCAGTGGCAGGGTGCTGGAGTTCACCTATGCCAGCGATGCCTACGAGGCCCATATCGCGTCGGTGCAGGTGGAGGGTGTGCCCATGGCAACCTACGCCTATACCGCCGCAGGGCAGGTAGCCAACGTCACCTATGCTGATGGCAGTATCCGGACCTACCACTACGAGGATGCGCGTTTCCCACATCACCTCACCGGCATCACGGCCGAAGACGGCCGGCGCTACAGCATCTTCACCTATGACGCGCTCGGACGGGTCATTTCCAGCCAGCATGCGGGCGGTGCCGATGGTGTGACCCTCGATTACAGCAGCAGCAGCGGTGGCGCCCTGGTTACCGATGCATTGGGCCATCAGACCAACTACGCCCTTACTCCCGGTGGGCAAACGGCGCCGCCGCGCAAGGTGACCGCGCTGGCCGATACCCGTGGCGTGGTTGCGCGCACCTATTACGCGGTCGCCGCGGATTTCCGTCAGCGCCTTGCCACGCTGACCGACCGTGACGACGTCCAGACCAGCCACGCGTACGCGGACATCACCGATGTGGTGACGGGCCAGCCGGCCAGCCGTCACACGGTGACAGAGGCGGTGGGTCTGCCGGAGCAGCGCATCACGCAGACAGTACGCGATCAGGCGACCAACGTGCTGCTGGCCACTACCGTGGGCAACCGTGAGACGCGCTACGCGTACAACACGCGGCTGCAGCCGGCGAGCATGGTCATCAAGGACCTGGCCGCCGGCGACACACGCACCACCACCTTCACCTACTGCGAGGCGGCAGACGCCGCGCTGTCGGGTGGCGCGTGTCCCATCGAAGGACTACCGAAGGCCGTCGACGGGCCGCGCCTGGACGCCGCCGATGTAACCACCTACACCTACTTTGCGGTGGATGACGCCGCATGCGCGGCTTCGCCCGCGACATGTGCTTACCGCAAGGGAGATCTGCGCAGCATCACCAATGCCCTGGGACACAGCGTCGAGACGCTGGCCTACGACAGCGCAGGTCGCCCGGTTTCGGTCAAGGACGCCAACGGCGTGGTCACCGACTACACCTATCACCCACGCGGCTGGCTGGCGACGGCTACCGTGCGTGGTGCGACCGCAGCCGATGACCGCAGCACCCAGATGAGCTACTGGCCCACCGGCCTGGTCCAGCAGGTCACCGCACCGGACGGCAGCAGCGTGAGCTATGTCTATGACGCCGCCCAGCGCCTGACCGACATCGCCGATGATGCGGGCAATACCATCCATTACACGCTCGACAACGCGGGTAATCGCCTCAAGGAACACACCGTGGACGCAGGCGGTACGCTGCGCCGCACGCTCGCCAGGGTGTACAACACGCTGGGCCAGTTGATCACGCTCAAGGATGCGGGCAACCACGCCACCGGCTTCGTCTACGACGTCAATGGCAATGCACAATCGATCACCGACGCGCTGCAGCGGGTGACGGCCCGGGAGCACGACCCGCTCAATCGCCTGGCGCGCACCCTGCAGGATGTCGGCGGTATCGAAGCCGAGATCCGCACCCGCTACAACGCGCTGGATCAGGTCACTGAGGTTACCGATCCCAAAGGGCTGCACACTACCTACGCATATAACGGTTTTGGTGATCTGACCACGCTGGTGAGCCCGGATACCGGGACCACCGTCTTTACCGTGGACGCTGCCGGTAACCGCACGACCCGCACAGACGCGCGCGGCGTGACTGCTAACTATCACTACGATGCGCTCAATCGTCTCACTGGCATCGCCTATCCCGACCCCAACCTGGACGTTGGCTACAGCTACGACATCGCGCCGAGTGTCTGTGCAGCCGACGAGCGCTTCGCAAAGGGGCGCATCGGCACGGTCGCACACGCAGGAGGCAGCACCGCCTACTGCCACGACCGCTTTGGCCAGGTCACCCGCAAGGTTCAGACCGTCAACGGAGTGGCCAGCACGCTGCGCTATGCGTACACCAAGGCGGGGCGACTGGCGTCGCTGACCTACCCGGATGGCAGCGTCGCCGACTACGTTCGCGACAGCCAAGGCCGCATCAGCCAGATCGGCCTCACTCGTTCCGGGCTGGAGCGTGAGGTGGTGATCAGCCAGGTGACCCATGCTGCGTTCGGGCCGCCCACCGGCTGGACCTACGGTAACGGTCGCCAGCTGCAGCGCCCACTCGACCTCGACTATCGTCCGCAGGCCGTGCATGACCCGGCAGTGGGCGGTCTCTCGCTGAGCTACGGCTACGACCCTGCGGGGTCAATCACCGAGCTCGAGAACGGCGCAGGTACTTCAGTCCTGGCCAAGTACGCCTATGACCCGCTCGGCCGTTTGACCCAGACCCAGGATGGCCTCACCGGAACGCCAATCGAGACTTATGCCTACGACGCCACCGGCAATCGCACCGGGCTGACGACCGCGGCCGGCACTTCCATTTACACCTATCCGATGGATAGCCACCACCTCGCTGCAGTTGACGGCCAAGCGCGAAGCTACGATGCGGCGGGCAACACGGTCAGCGTCGCGGACAAGGACTTTGCCTATAGCGATGCGAACCGCATGAGCGCGGTGAAGCAGGTGGGTGCAGTGGTGGAACGCTACAGTTACAACCATCTAGGTGAGCGCGTCCGACGCGCGCCGGTATCAGGCGAGGCACAGCTAACGATTTACGATGAAGCCGGGCAGTGGATCGGCAACTACAGCGCTGCAGGACTGCGGCAACAGCAGGCTATCTGGCTGGATGACTATCCGATTGCTCTAATCAGCGCACCGAGTGCTGGCGTGCCAGAAGTTGCCTACATTCAGCCGGACCACCTGGGCACACCGCGGGTAGTAATTGACCCTGTGCGCGATGTGGCCATCTGGGAGTGGAGCAACAAGGGTGAGACGTTCGGGTATCAAGCACCGGCCAGCGATCCGGATGGCGATGGCGTGACGTTCGATCTTGCACTCCGCTTCCCCGGGCAGCAGGCAACGGATGCGAGCGAGATGTTCTACAACCATCAGCGAGAGTACGAGCCCACCGTAGGTAGATACACTCAAAGTGACCCGGTCGGGTTAGAGGGTGGGATCACGACCTATTCCTATGTGGAGAGTGATCCGCTATCCGAGGTTGATCAGTTCGGCCTGATGTCAGGGCGCAGGGGTGAGCGAAATCAGGCGCGCTCAGCGGCCGGAACCAACAACCCAGGTAAGAAATGGAAAGATGATCCAAAGCGCTTTGGTTGGGGCTGGGAAAAGGATTCAAATACAGGAAAATCCACGTACAAAAAAAGGCCGCCAAGCTTGAGCCCGCCAAGGGCGATTGGCCCGCTACTGGCCCTTCGCGTCGCGCTCCAAATCGCCTGCGAGAATGGAGATGCGAATTCTTGCAGGGAGCTGTGCTCGCTGTTCCCCGGGGTGTGTCAAGATGATGCGTTAACAGATCCAAACTTTGCTGCGTGCCCGGCCCAAATGGCCGGTACTCGGGTATTTTGAAATGAATTTTCAGTGTGCTTCTGATGCGTCTTGTGTTTTGTGTGCGTCATTGGATCTTGGCAAGAAATATAAATTTCCTTGGTTATTTATAATCAACAGTATTGCGAGGTAACTTGACATGAGGCCGCAGCGCGCGCGGGCGAGGCTGGACAATGAGAAGATTAATCCTGAGAGAATCAGGAGGTTGGTGCTGTCTCTGTTTCGGCGAAAGCATGATTACGGCAATTTCGACCTCGGTGAACTGATGCCAGAGCTCGAGGCGTTCGGAATAACAACGGTCAAGCGATTCAGGCGTCTGCTGAAGAAACACAGGCGATCCATTCTTGACGAGGAGCGAACGAAAATGTCGCGTGTCGAGACGTTACATTTATTGAGTCAATTCGACCGTAGAGGTATCGATGCGCATTCCAATACATCATGGTATGCAATCGTCGGCTTGGTAAGGCAGGCGATGGAGAGGGAGTTTGGCTGGGAGGCGATGATGCCTTTTCACGTAGATGGCGGATCAAATGAGCCACCGGCAGGTGTGCATGATGCGTAGTCCGGTTGCTTCACGGCGCCTCTATCTATAGCGCCGGTCTGTCCGGAACTCCACAAGACGAGAAACGATCCTTCTGTGTTAACGCCCGAAGCATGCTCGCTTTATCAATCATTTCAGCAATCACTATGCTTCCGAGGTGCGCTCGCTTCAGCGCGGCGTGGAGTTCCAAGCTGGAGCTCGATGTCACGACTCAAACGCGTCGCTCAATGATGACGCGCTGCAGCGGGTGACGGCCCGGGAGCACGACCCGCTCAATCGCCTGGCGCGCACCCTGCAGGATGTCGGCGGTATCGAGGCCGAGATACGCACCCGCTACAACGCGTTCGACCAGGTCACCCAGGTCACCGATCCCAAGGGGCTGCACACCACCTACGCCTATAACGGCTTTGGTGATCAGACCACGCTGGTGAGTCCGGATACCGGGACCACCGTCTTTACCGTGGACGCTGCCGGTAACCGCAAGACGCGCACGGATGCGCGTGGCGTGACTGCCACCTATCACTACGATGCGCTCAATCGTCTCACTGGCGTTGCCTATCCCGACCCCAACCTGGACGTTGGCTACAGCTACGACATCGCGCCGAGTGTCTGTGCCGCCGACGAGCGCTTTGCAAAGGGGCGTATCGGCACCGTCCTTCACGCAGGCGGTAGCACCGCCTACTGCCACGACCGCTTTGGCCAGCTCACCCGCAAGGTGCAGACCGTCAACGGTGTGACCACGACGCTGCGTTATTCTTACACCAAGGCGGGGCGACTGGCGTCGCTGACCTACCCGGATGGCAGCGTCGCCGACTACGTGCGTGACGGCCAAGGCCGCACCAGCCAGATCGGCCTCACTCGTTCCGGGCTGGAGCGTGAGGTGGTGATCAGCCAGGTGACCCATGCTGCGTTCGGGCCGCCCACCGGCTGGACCTACGGTAACGGTCGCCAGCTGCAGCGCCCACTCGATCTCGACTATCGACCGCAGGCCGTGCATGACCCGGCGTCAGGCGGACTTTCGCTGAGCTACGGCTACGACCCGGTCGGTGCGATCACCGAACTGAGGAGCGGCGCAGGCACCAGTGTCCTGGCCAAGTACGGCTACGACACACTGGGTCGACTGACCCAGACCAAGGACGGCGCCACCGACGTGGCGATCGAGGCGTATGCCTACGACGCCACCGGCAATCGCACCGCGCTGACCACGGCGGCAGGCACCGCCAGCTACACCTATCCGATGGACAGCCACCGCCTGCTCGCCGTCGATGGCGAGGCGCGCGATCACGACGCGGCAGGCAACACCATCAGCATTGGCGGCAAGGCGTTCAGCTACAGCGATGCCAACCGCATGAGCGCGGTGAAGCAGGCAGGGGCTGTCGTCGAGAGCTACACCTACAACCATCGGGGTGAGCGTGTGTTGCGCGCGCCTGTCTCGGCTGACGCACAGGTCACGGTGTATGACGAAGCGGGGCAATGGATCGGCAACTACGGTGCGACAGGGCAGCCGCAGCAGCAGGCCATCTGGTTGGACAACTATCCGGTTGCTCTCATCAGCGCACCGAGTGCTGGCGTGCCAGAAGTTGCCTACATTCAGCCGGACCACTTGGGCACACCGCGGGTAGTAATTGACCCTGTGCGCGATGTGGCCATCTGGGAGTGGAGCAACAAGGGCGAGGTATTTGGTAATCAGGTGCCGAACGTCGATGCAGACGGGGACGGTGTTGGCTTCGAGTTGGCGCTGCGCTTCCCCGGGCAGCAGGCAACGGATGCGAGCGGAATGTTCTATAACTATAATCGAGACTACGATTCCGTGACGGGGCGCTATTCTCAAAGTGATCCTATTGGTCTAACTGCTGGCATTAGTACGTATTCCTACGTCGAGAGTGATCCAGCTGCCTCGTCCGATGCAGAGGGTCTGCAGCGACGTCGAGGTACTCTCAGTGCACCCCCAACAATCTCAGAAGTCCTGGCGAGATCCCAGGTTCCACAGCTGATCAGGGAGATTCAGCGCTACGAGCCATCTTTCCAATACCAGACCGTAGGTCCTTCCGGGTACAGGTATAATCGACAGGACGTTGAATTTCTAAACGGGATAGTAAGGCAGCATGAGGCGCGCAGATGGCAAAGTTGTCCGGCCAATATAAATTATGGCCGTACCCCGGGTGGTATTCCGTTATCTCGTCATTATTCAACCGAAAGAGTGGATAGGAATATTCCGGTCTCGCTGATAGATTCGATTATCAACACTCTTCCTGGAAGGCCGTCTAGGGCTGGCACCGCGGTTTACTATGATCCGGTAAATAAGGTGAAGGTTGTGATGGGAGTCAATGGGGTTGTTACCGCATATAGGGTGGAATGATGAAAGTACTGAGCTTCAGTGATAGCTCCTCCGTCTGTGCGACGATGGTGGATGGCGCGGTAGTCGTTGACCTGAGTGATGATGAGATTTTAGGTGTCGAGATCATGGGGTATTCAGGGATCTCCGGGCGGCGACCGGTAGCGGAGGATGTCAAGTGGATGCAGACGATGGTAAATTCTGTGGGCGTCTACGAAGATGACGACGTTTTGTCAATTAGAGTCCGTACTGGTCCCAATACAGGTCAGAAGGAATTGGTGGCGAGGTTTGGCTTTGACGAGTCAGGTCGACTGGTTTCTATCTCCATGCCGCGTTAGCGCAGACATTCAACTCCGGCGCAGCCTATGGGGGCTGTAAAATAAAATCCGTCGAGGTCGCCATCAGGCTTTGGTGCTCGCCGGGTTATATTTGCGCCCCGCTTCGCCCCGCTACCGCACCTGGCGCCCAACGTAGCTTGGTGCGGCCAGTTTCATCCCCAAACCCGCCTCAGTCGTCGTCGAGAGCTACACCTACAACCATCGGGGTGAGCGTGTGTTGCGCGCGCCTGTCTCGGCTGACGCACAGGTCACGGTGTATGACGAGGCGGGGCAATGGATCGGCAACTATGGTGCGGCGGGTCAGCCGCTGCAGCAGGCCATCTGGCTCGACAACTATCCGGTTGCGTTGATCAATGCACCGAGGGCTGGCGTGCCGGAAGTGGCCTACGTGCAGCCGGACCACCTGGGCACCCCGCGGGTGGTGATCGATCCCGTCCGTGATGTGGCGATCTGGGAGTGGAGCAGCAAGAGCGAGGTGTTTGGTAACCAGGTGCCGAACGCGGATGCAGATGGGGACGGTGTTGGCTTCGAGTTGGTGTTGCGCTTCCCGGGCCAGCAGGCGACGTACGCTAGTGGGATGTTTTACAACTACCAGCGGGATTACGATCCGGCGGTGGGCAGGTATTCGCAGAGTGATCCGATTGGGTTGCTGGGTGGCATTAGCGCCTTCGGATATGTCAGCGGAGATCCCCTCTCTAGCCTTGATCCGGAAGGCATGCAGCAGCGGGCTGCGACGCAAGCAGCTAGATCGTTTGCGAATGTTGCCCCGACTAATGCCGCCGACGGATTTCAAATCCACGAAGGTAGATACGCAACCCACTATCCTGGGTTTTCTCCCTGGAGTAGACCTTCGTTTGTCCCGGGCCCAGGCATACTGACAACTGTGGCAATGGCGGGCATGATGAGCTTGGTTGCATCGCCGGACGGGTGGAGCGGAATTATCGGGCAATTCTCTAATGGAAAAGATAGCTGTCCAATATCCTGAACAACACCGGATAGAAAAACGAAGGGAAATACTCGAATAGAGAATAAGGTTGGTGGGTTCGATGTCGCTAATGGCGACTTTGATGCTCTTTGGCCGGGAAATGTTTCGGATAAGGGCGGCGGAGTCAGGGTCGGTACCTTGGAGGATGGTCGGAGCATCATTGTGCGTCCGACCTCCACAGATGGTTCTCCGACAATTGATTCAGTCAGGTGGTAGAACGCGAGTAAAGGTGCGCTATGGATTACGCGCAGTGCCTGCTTGGCTGTGTCTCTTGGCGTTGTATGGACAATGTAGGGCCGAAGGATATGAATGGACATTGACGCGATCACAGAGCTACTTACCGCAGGGGATATCGCCTCTGCGCGTGCCTGTTTGCTTGAGCTTCTATCGAATGAGCCGGCCAGCGAAGCTGGCTGGCTGCTTCTATCGGGTATATCTACGCGCACGGATGACGCTGAGCTGGGCGCTAAAGCCTTCCGCGCCCTGGCAGGTCTGCGTCCAAGTGACGCTCTTGCTTCGTCTGGTCTCGTTTGGGCGCTTATGCGATTGCGGAACTATGAAGATGCCAAGGCCGAAATGGAGCGGTTCTCAAGGTTCGTTGATTTGACCATCCCAAGCCACTGTTCGGTGGCACAAGAACATCGCGACGCTATGGAGGTGATCCAGCGGAGTTCTGGGGTATAGAACCAGTCGCCGCGCACAGAGCTGCAGGACGTTGCCGACCACGTTTGCACGTTACCGCCAGCTGTAACGCCAGGGATTCTTCACGCACCTCCGAACCGCAAGAGCGCTACATTCAGAACGGCCTCGCCAGCAGTGTGCGAGGGCCCGAAATGCCCAAACAACTGGTCAGGCATGCCACTGAGGTCGCCCGTCCTCGCCGTTTGGATGGCTGCAACGCATGGGTGCGGCAAGGTCTTCCACACGGCGCATGCAACCTCGCCCTTGGGCGCGGGAATACCAACGCAAGCAGAGGAGCGTCATCAATGGGACTGTCGCGTGTTCTGGTGAGCAGTGTGCTCCTGGCCCTGCTGCCGGGGTGCAGCGAAGATCCTGTCGGCGTGAGCTATCCGTTGGGCAGGAATGGAGCGCAATGCCCTTTCTACAAGGGGTTTGATCGCCATCCTCCCGCGGTAGTGGTGGATGGGCTGCGCGCGCGCGGATTGGATAGTCGCAGGCTCATTGGCAGGACGGTCTGTGGTGATGTGGTTGGCTGGCAACTTCTCCCCCTGGGGGCGGACATCAACACTATTCCACCTCCCGATGTTTACAAGGACGTCTGGTTGGAAGCTGATGGCTCCGTGGTGGTCAGTCCTGACGACTTCGCCGGGGACGCGGTGCGCAATAAGGGGGCAAACCGGTAAGTGAGAGGTCGACGATGCTGGTTGCCACCGTGGGGGCCTGTTCCGAATGGGTACGCCATGCTCGCGGCGGTGGAAGGCGCGCCAGGCGCTCAGCCGCCACATGCTCCCGCGCGGAGCGCGGCACGTGACCCTGACGAAGCGTGTTGATCCACGTGGACGTGGATGCCTGGCACACCCTCCGCCACGCGATGCGGTCTAGTTCCGTCCCATCGACAGGAACACATCCAGCGGGACATCCGACCAACCGCCGGCCTGCAGTGGTTCCATCGGTTCCAGCTGCGGCAGTGCTTTCAGCGGGGTGAGCTGTTGAAGGCCCTTGATGCGCTCCACGCGCGTGCGCCGCCTGATCACGCTTTCAGTGAATCCAACCGCGTAACCGTCATGGTCCACGACGACGCGGTTCTTGAGCCACCCCAGGTGCCTGCCGTTGAAGCCATAGAGGGACTGCCCATCCACGTAGGCCACCGGCTGCCCATCCCACAGGTAGACGGTCATCTGCTGGTCGGTGTCCAGGTAGGCAACGGCGTACCCACGGATGTCGTAGAGCGACAGCTGCAGGGCGTGGCCGATGGAAGGCATCAGCAGCAGGGTGGCGCACACCCAGGCAAGGGGTTTTCTCGGGAACATGGCGGCCTCGGCTAGCGTTGCGGGTCGGCTGCACCGGTCGGCGTGGGCTGAGCCGTCGCGGACGGCGGCGCCGCGGTGGTCGTGTCACGCAGGCGTTGGCGAAGGCGATCGTTGCTGGCCTGGAATGTCTGCACCAGCGTGTCACAGGCCTGTCTGGATGCGCCGCACTTGATCGACATCCCGATCTCGACCCCGCCATCGCGCTGGACCAGGGTGCGCTTGACCATCGAGGGGTGCATTGCGTTGCCCGGTGCGGTAATCGACCACAGCACGTGCCCTTGGTGATCCTGGAGCGCGAACCAGTCGTTCTCCAGTCGCTCGCTGACGTGGGGGGACGCGCGCAGCGCGACGAGCGCGGCGTCCGGGGACGCGTAGGGAATCGCGGCGCCCTCGCCGTCCATGGGTCCGGCGTGCGCACCTGCGCCCACGCTGGCGAACCACACTGCCAGCGCGATCGTCCCGTTCTTCCAGCGCATCCTGCTCTCTCCCTTGGGCGCCAGGCCCTGACCGGCATGGTATTGCCCCGTCCACCCGGTCGCCAGCGCTGGCCGCGGTCGCCTCCTTGCGCGCACCTGCCTAACGCTGTTAGATTCGCGCCCCTAACATCGTTAGGCAAGGGCCAGCAGGTGCGTCAGCCGATCGGGCGGGAAAACATCGTCGAGGCGGCCTTCCGGATCCTGGATGAGGCGGGGCTGGAAGGGGTGACCCTGCGCAAGGTGGCCTGTTCGCTGGGCATCCGTGCGCCCTCGCTGTACTGGCATTTCAAGAGCAAGCAGGCGCTGATCGACGCCATGGCCGACGCGATGATCTGCGACGTCGCCCGCGCGATCCCGGCCGGCCAGCCGTGGCGGCAGACGCTGCTGCAGATCGCCCGTGAATTCCGGCTGGCGTTCAAGGCCCGGCGTGACGGTGCGCGCGTCTACGCCGGTACGTTCCTGGCCACCGAGAACGTGTTGCGGGTAGGCGAGGCGAGCATGGCCGCGCTGGCCGGCGCCGGCGCCCCGATCCGCTTCGCCGCGACCGCCTCGATGGACCTGGTGTACTACACGATGGGCTTTGTGATCGAAGAACAATCGTGGCCGGGCGACGGCAGCATGGAGGCGCTCGGTGAAACGTTCATGGCCCTGGCCGAGGAGCGTTTCCCGCACTGCTGGCAGGCCCGTGATGTCTGGAGCGAGGTCGACTTCGACACGCGCTTCGAGCAGGGGCTGGGCCTGATGCTCGATGGCATCGAACGGCGTCTGGCCGCCACCCCCTGATGTTCCCCTCCCGTTACCGCTGCTCCGACACGGAAGCCCCACCGATGCGTGACCGACTCCTCCGCTGTTCTTCCCTGATCCTGATCGCCGCGCTGTTGTCGGCCTGTGGCGGCAAAGACGAGGCGGCCTCGGCCGAGGCCGCCAGCGCAAGCGCGGCGTTGCCGGTCTCGCTGGCCACCGCGCAGTTGCAGCCGATGGCGCGCACGGTGCTGGTGTCCGGGCCGGTCACCGCCTATGAGGAAATGCAGCTCGGCGTGGAGATCACCGGCCAGCGCGTGACCGCGTTGCCGGTGGACGTGGGCCAGTGGGTGAAGCAGGGCCAGGTGCTGCTGCAGTTGGACCACCGCACCCTGGACAGCGAGCTGGCCCAGGCCGACGCGTCGCTGCGCCAGGCGCAGGCCTCGCAGGAGCTGGCGCGGATGAACTACGAACGCAGCGCCAAGCTGGAGGCCCAGCAACTGATCAGCGCCAGCAGCCTGGACGAACTGCGCGCAGCGCGCATCAATGCGGAAGCGCAGACCTCCACCGCCCGTGCGGCACGTGACGCGGCCAAGCTGCGCCGTGATTTTGCCGACCTGCGCGCGCCGGCCGATGGCTTGATCTCCAAGCGGCTGGTGCAGCCGGGCCAGGTGGTGTCGGCCGGCACCGAGCTGCTGCGCCTGATCCGCGACGGCCGCCTGGAATGGCGCGCGGAGTTGCCGGAGAACCAGTTGGCCGACGTGGCCGTGGGCAACCCCGTCGAACTGCCCTACGCCGGCCAGGTGGTCAGCGGACGTATCCGTGCGGTCACCCCCGGGGTGGATGCGCAGACCCGGACCGGCACGATCTACGCCGACCTGCCCACGCCCGACCCGCTCAAGCCGGGCATGTACGTGGAAGGCCGCATCGTCACCGGCGACGGCCAGGCGCTGACCATCCCCACGGCGGCGATCGTGCAGCGCGATGGCCACAGCTATGTGTTCAGCGTCAACGACAAGCAGCAGGCCGCCCGCCACCGCGTGCGTACCGGCCAGGCCGTCAACGGCCAGACCGCGATCCTGGAAGGACTCAAGGCCGGCGACAAGGTGGTGGTGGACGGCGCCGGCTTCCTCGGTGAGGGCGACCGCGTGCGCGTGGTGGCCGCGACCAGGGCTGCCGCGCGATGAACATCTCCGCCTGGGCGATCAAACGCCCGCTGCCTGCGCTGCTGATCTTCTTCGTGCTGTGCGTGGCCGGTCTGTGGGGCTTCCATCAGCTGCCGGTGGCGCGCTTCCCGGACATTGCCTTCCCGATGACCACGGTCACGGTGACCCAGCCCGGCGCGTCGCCGAGCCAGCTCGAAGCCGAGGTCACCCGCAAGGTCGAGGACTCGGTGGCCACGGTCAACAACGTCAAGCGCGTGATCTCCTCGGTCAGCGAAGGCGTGAGCACCACCACCATCGAGTTCCAGCTGGAGGCCGACCTGGCCACCGCGCTGGACGACACCCGCGATGCGGTCACCCGCATCCGCACCGACCTGCCGCAGGACATCCAGGAGCCGGTGATCTCCAAGGTGGATATCGGCGGCTCGCTGATGACCTACGCGTTGGTCGCCCCGCACATGACGCCCGACGAAGCCAGCTGGTTCGTCGACCGCGACATCGCGCGCGCCATGTACGGCGTGCCCGGCGTGGCCCGGGTCACCCGGGTGGGGGGCGTGCAACGCCAGGTCCGCGTGGACCTGGACCCCAACGCGCTGATCGCCATGGGCATCACCGCCGGGGACGTGTCCCAGCAGCTGGCGCGGATCCAGGTCGAGCGTGCCGGTGGCAAGGCCGAGATCGAGGGCGCGCAGCAGACCATCCGCACGCTGGGCACGGTGGGCGATGCCCAATCGTTGCGCGACTACTCCATCGCCCTGCCGGACGGGCGCGCGGTGCGGTTGTCCACCCTGGCCACGGTCACCGATGCCGCCGCCGACCCGACCGAAGCGGCGTTGCTGGACGGCGGCGACGTGGTGGCGTTCTCGATGTCGCGCACGCGTGGTTCCAGCGAGGTCAAGGTGGAAGCCGGCGTGCACGCCGCGCTGGACACGATCAAGGCCGAACATCCGGGCATCGATTTCCGCCTGGTCACCACCGCCATCGACGAAACCCACCGCTCCTACGACTCGTCGATGACGATGCTGTACGAGGGCGCGCTGCTGGCGTTGCTGGTGGTGTGGCTGTTCCTGCGCGACTGGCGCGCGACCTGGGTGGCGGCGCTGGCCCTGCCGTTGTCGATCATCCCCACCTTCGCGGTGATGTACTTCTTCGGCTTCACGCTGAACATGATCACCCTGCTGGCGCTGTCGGTGGTGGTCGGCATCCTGGTCGACGATGCGATCGTGGAGATCGAGAACATCGTGCGCCACCTGCGCATGGGCAAGCCGCCGCTGGAGGCCGCGCGCGAGGCGGCCGGCGAGATCGGCAACGCGGTGATCGCCACCTCGCTGACCCTGGCGGCGGTGTTCGTGCCGGTCGCCTTCATGCCCGGCATCGCCGGCAAGTTCTTCCGCGAGTTCGGCTGGACCGCGGCCACCGCGGTGCTGTTCTCGCTGCTGGTGGCACGCCTGCTCACGCCGATGATGGCCGCCTACCTGCTCAAGCCGCATGGCGAGGAGAAGCCCGATTCGAGGCTGATGGTCTGGTACCTGGGCTGGGTGGACGCCGCGCTGCGCCACCGCGGGCGCACGCTGTGGCTGGCCACCGGGTTGTTCGTGGCCTCGCTGGCGCTGGTGCCGTTCATCCCGGCCACCTTCATCCCGCAATCCGACCTGGGCCGCAGCAACCTCAGCCTGGAACTGCCGCCAGGCACCCGGCTGCAGGAGACGGTGGGCGTGGCCGAGCAGGCGCGCGCGCTGCTCAAGGACATGCCCGAACTGAAGCAGGTGTACACCGCCGTGGGCAGCGTGCTGGACCTGGGCGACCCCAGTGCCACCGGTGTGGGCGAGGCACGCAAAGCCACGCTGGTACTGGACTGGGGCACCGCCAACACGCGTGACCGCGACCAGCGCGCGCTGGAACGCGAGGCCCGGCAGAAGCTGGCCAACCTGCCCGGCGTGCGCGTGAGCTATGTCAGCTCCGAGCCCGGCAACCTGCTGCAGCTGGTGCTGTCCGGCGACGATCCGCAACGCCTGCAGGACGCCTCCACGGCGCTGGAGCGCGACCTGCGCGGCATCCAGGGCCTGGGCAGCGTGACGTCGACCGCCTCGCTGCTGCGCCCGGAAGTGCAGATCGTGCCCAACGCCGCACGCGCGGCCGACATGGGCGTGGCCACCGCGGACATCGCCGAGGCGGCGCGCATCGCCACCGCCGGCGACTACGAGCAGCGCCTCGCCAAGCTCAACCTGCCCGATCGCCAGGTGCCGATCCGGGTTGGCTTCGCCGAGGCTACGCTGGCCAACCCGGCCCTGATCGGCCAGTTGCGCGTGCCCGGCCGCAACGGTCCGGTGCCGCTGGCCGCGGTGGCCGATATCCAGCAGGGCAGCGGGCCCTCGCAGATCTCGCGCTACCAGCGCCAGCGCAACGTCACGCTCACCGCCGAGCTCAACGGCCGCCCGCTCGGCGATGTGATGACCGAAGTGCAGGCATTGCCCAGCGTCAAACAGCTGCCACCCGGGGTGACCTTCCTCAACACCGGTGATGCCGAAGTGTTCGTCGAGCTGTTCATCGGCTTCCTGTTGGCGATGGCCGCCGGCCTGATCTGCATCTACATGGTGCTGTTGCTGCTGTTCAACCACGCGCTGATGCCGGTGACCATCCTCGCGGCGGTGCCGTTGTGTGCCGGCGGTGCATTCGGTGCGCTGCTGATCACCCAGAACATGCTCTCGCTGCCGGCGCTGATCGGCCTGTTGATGCTGATCGGCATCGCCACCAAGAACTCCATTCTGTTGGTGGATTACGCGGTGATGGCCGAGGACGAGCACGGCATGAGCCAGCACGACGCGCTGATCGATGCGTGCCGCAAGCGCGCCCAGCCGATCATCATGACCACCCTGGCGATGGGCGCGGGCATGATGCCGATCGCGCTGGGCTTCGCCGGCGATTCCAGCTTCCGCGCACCGATGGCGATCGCGGTGATCGGTGGCCTGATCACCTCCACGCTGCTGAGCCTGATCGTGATCCCGGCGGCGTTCACCGTGATGGATGACCTGGGCAACTGGCTGTCGCGCAAGTTCCATCGGCGCCCGTCGCACCCGGTGGCTGGAGGCGCGGAGTAGGCGCGCACGCCAGCGACAAGGCAGTCCTGGGCCAGGCATGAAATCCCGTGGCAGGCACAGGGCGCCTGCCACGACCACCCCGATACACTCGGCACTCGTCCCGCGAAGCGCCGCCATGCTCGACCGTAGCGTCGTCCTGATGTGCCGGTATGCCCTGTCGACCGCGTGTTCCAGCGCATCGGCAGCAGAGGAAACACTGCTCGGCGTCGCGCCGCTGGCTGGGGATGCGGTGGCGGTCGCGCAGCTGGCCAGCCACGTCAAACGCAGCACCACGTGCGCGTAATGCAAGCGCAATGTCATGGGGAAGTCACCGGCGCTGCCAATACTCCGCCGGTCGCCCACTACCCCCACCGACCCGATGCGCGCCTCTGGCCACTGCCCTCGAATCTCGCTGCTCGCCCTGTTGCTTTCTTCCGCCGTGCAGACCATGGCGGCCGAGCCCGCGCCCGCCGATGAGGCCCGCACGCTCGACCAGGTGCAGGTCATCGGCCAGGCCACCAGCTACGCCAAGACCACCGTCAGCCAGGAAACCCTCAACCGCCAGCAGATCCTGAGCAGCGTCAACACTGCGCTCAACGAGCTGCCGGGCGTGGTGGTCAGCGAAGCCGATGCCACCGGCTCGTCGGTGTGGGGCACGCAGATCAGCATGCGCGGCTTCGTCACCAACCGCGACACGCAGCAGATCGGTACCACCATCGATGGCCTGCCCAACGGTGGCTCGGGCTATGGCGGCGGCTCGCTGGCCAACCGCTACATCGACACGCTCGACCTGGAGACCATCGAAGTCAGCCAGGGCACCGCCGACATCTCCTCGCGCTCCAACGAGGCCCTGGGCGGCACGCTCAACTTCCTCACCAGCGATCCGCTGGCCGAGCAGCGCCTGCGCATGGTGGTGGGCGGCGGCGACAACGATGCACGCAAGTACTACGTGCGCTACGACACCGGCCTGCTCGGAGGTCACACCCGCGCCTGGGTCAGTGCGTCGTCTTCGCGCGTCAACGACTGGATCGACGGCAGCGGCCATGTCAGCAACGACCACATCGCGGCCCGGTTCGTCACCGAGCTGGAGCGCTGGACCCTCAGCGGCTACGCCTCCTACAACGATGCCGACGAGCCCGAATACACCAGCGTGAGCCCGGCCGCGTTCGCCACCCACCCGGACCGCGATGGCCTGACCGGCACACTCACCGGTATTCCCTACCTGGACCAGAACTACCGGTCAGGATCGCGCGCGCTGCGCGAGAACACCTTCGGCTACCTGCGCGGTGCGTTCGACGGCGGCAATGGCGTCAAGGCCACGTTGACCGGCTACGCGCACAGGATGGAGGGCCGCGGGGACTGGTTGCCGCCGTACCTGGTGCAGGCGCGCAACGATGGCGTCGGCCAGCCGGAATCGGAATACCTCGGTGGCGGCACGGTGTATGGCGGCAGCGCGCTGGGCCAGTTCTACTTCGTCAACCCGGATGGAAGCGCCGCGCAGATGCGCGCCGGCTGCGTACCGCGCGCCGGTTTCAGCGCGGAATACGACCCCAACTGTTACGCCGCTGGCGTGCAGGGCGTGCAGTCCTACCGCCACTCGCACTACGACAACGACCGCGCCGGTGCCACCGCCGACGTGGAGTGGAAGCAGACCCTGGGCAGCGTGGACAACACCGTGCGTGGCGGTGTGTGGGTGGAGCAGTACGATCGCAGCGTGCGCCGCGACTGGCACCGCCTGCTCAACGTCGGCACCGACATCGGTTTTGATCACCAGCCGTACTGGGTGCAGTTCGAAGACCGCTACAAAACCAGCGAGCATATGTACTACGTGGAAGACGTGGCCCGCGTCGGCCCGTTCAGTGCGCGCGTGGGCGTCAAGCAGTTCTTCGTCGACCAGAAGCGCAACCGGGTGATCGGCAACGCCGAGAACGTGCGGTCGGACTCCAGGTCCGATCCGCTGCTCTCCGCCGGTGGCACCTGGACCCTGCCCGTGGAAGGGCTGGAGCTGTTCGGTGGCTACTCGCAGAACTTCGCGGCGATCCCCTCCGGCGTGCTCGGCGAAACCGATGCGCAGCGCTTCGCCCGGGTCGAGCCGGAAACCGCCGACAACATCGAGCTTGGCCTGCGCGTGAGCCGTTGGCCCTTGACCGGTTCGCTGACCCTGTACACCATCAGGTTCGACAACCGCATCGTCTACCTGCCGGCGCGGTTGGCCGATGGCATCGACTACCTGGACGAGACCGATGGCGTCTACGAGAACTTTGGTGGCGTGGAAAGCACCGGTCTGGAAGCCGCGCTCGGCTACGGCTGGGACAGTGGCTGGCGGGTCAACGGGGCCTACACCTATAACCGGTCCAAATACCTGGGCAGCGGCAACCTGGCGCGCGACACCGAACTGGGCATCGTCGATGGTGCGCAGGTGATCGGCCAGCCCAAGCACGTGCTGGTGGTCTCGGCCGACTGGCAGGGCGAGCGCTGGAATGCCGGCATCTCCGGTCGCTACCTCGGCGAGCGTTACCTGGATGCCTCCAACATCAACAAGCTGCCGTCGGCCACCGTGTTCAACGCCAACATCGGGTTCGACCTGCAGGGCCTGTCGCCGAAGCTGAAGGGCGTGGGTGCCAGCCTGGTGGTGAGCAACCTCACCGACCGCCGCTACCTGGCCGGCGTGGATGGCAGCGATTCCGCCTTCATCGGTGCCCCGCGCACGGTCGGCGTCTCGGTCCGGGTCGACCTGTGACCCGACGCGACACCCCCGCGCCGGACATCGGTCGCCGCCGCCTGCTGCAGGGCGGCGTCGGCGCCGGGCTGGCGGCCCTGTTGCCCAGCATCGCCCGTGCGGCGGCGATCGCCCCGCATGCGCGCAGCGGCAGCCTGGAGGATGTGCAGCACATCGTGGTGTTCATGCAGGAGAACCGTTCGTTCGACCATTACTTCGGCACCCTTCCGGGGGTGCGCGGGTTCGGCGATCGTTTTGTCATCCCGGCCGCGCCGCTGGCCGCGGGCCAGCCGCCGCGCACTGTATGGCTGCAGCCCAATGCGGCCGGTACGCGGGCCATCGCACCGTTTCCGCTGGATACCGCCGCGCAGTTCGGGGTGATGCGCGTGGAAGGTACCCCGCATACCTGGCCCGACGCACAGCGTGCATGGGACCACGGGCGCATGGCGCAGTGGCCGGCGGCCAAGCAGGACCATGCGATGAGCTACTTCCAGCGCGCCGACATGCCGTTCCAGTTCGCGCTGGCCGAGGCGTTCACCGTGTGCGATGCCTACCACTGCGCAATGCAGGCCGGCACCAATCCGAATCGCCTGTTCCTGTGGACCGGCCACAACGATCCGCATGCACGCGGCGGTGGCCCGGCCGTGGCCAACTCGCACGACAACTTCCCCGAGCTGGGCGGCAACCCGCAGGCCTACACGTGGACCACCTACGTGGAGCACCTGCAGAACGCAGGCGTGGACTGGCGCATCTACCAGGACATGGCCGACAACTTCACCGACAACCCGCTGGCCGGCTTCGAGACGTTCCGCCAGGCCTGGCGCGGCGCGCCCGGCCACGATGCGGCCCTGCGCGAACGCGGGGTCAGCACGCGCGGGTTGGCCCAGCTGCGCGAAGACGTGCTGAAGGGGCAGCTGCCGCAGGTCAGTTTCATCATCGCCGATGCCGCCGGCAGCGAACATCCCGGCCCCTCCAGCCCCGCCCAGGGCGCGGCGTACACCGCGCGCGTGCTGGATGCGCTCACCGCCGATCCCCAGGTGTGGGCCCGTACCGCGCTGCTGCTGATGTTCGATGAGAACGATGGTTTCTTCGACCACATGCCGCCGCCCGCACCGCCGTCGCCCGACCCCAGCGTGGCCGGCGGCTGGGCAGGCGCGTCGTCGGTCTCGACCGAGGGCGAGTATCACCGGCATCCGTCACCGGGCAACGAGAAGGCCGATCCTCTCGACCTGCGTGGCCGCCCCTATGGCCTCGGCCCGCGCGTGCCGCTGTATGTCATCTCGCCGTGGAGCCGCGGTGGCTGGGTCGATTCGCAGGTCTACGACCATACCTCGGTGATCCGGCTGATCGAGCGCCGCTTCGGCGTGGCTGCACCGGCGCTGTCGCCATGGCGTCGCGCGGTCTGCGGCGACCTGACCGGCGCATTCGACTTTTCGCGTGGCGACGCGCGGCCCTTCGTCGCGTCGCTGCCAGCCACCGCCGCCACCGCCGCGCGTGCGGCCGCGTTGCCGGGCCGTACCGTGCCGGTCGTGCCCGAGGGCCTCGCGCCGGCGCGGCAGGCGCCCGGGGTGCGCCCGGCGCGCGCGCTGCCGTATCGGCCGCAGGCGAGCATCGTGCTGGCTGACGACCACGTGCGGCTGGACCTGGCCTGCGATGGCGCGGCGGCGGTGCTGCATGTCTACGACCGTCTGCATCTGGGCGCGATCCCGCGCCGCTACACGCTTGCCCCGGGCCTGCCGCAGCAGGCGCGCTGGGCCATCGATGACGCACGCGGCTACGACCTGTGGCTGCTCGGCCCGAACGGTTTCCATCGGCACTATCGCGGCCAGCCAGGCACCCAGGCACCGCTGCAGTCCCGCATCGACCGCGACGCTGGCCGCCTGCGCCTGTGGCTGCACAACCCCGGCGCGATGCCGCTGGCGGTCGCCGTGCGCGCCGGTGCCTACGTCGAGGCCGCCCCGCACCGGCAGCTGCGGATCGACCCGGGCGCCACCGTCGACATCGCCTGGGATGCCACGCCCAGCGGCGGCTGGTACGACCTGCACGTCGAGCAGCCGGGTGCGTCCCAGCGTCTGGCCGGGCGGGTGGAAGATGGCCAGCCGGGCAGCACCGACCCGGCGATGGGCGCCGAGCCGATGCGCTGGCTGGCCGACTGAGCAACGCGGGGCAGGCGCGCCCGAAAGGCCGGCCTCAGCCGTGGTGGCTACCGGCGGGCATCGCCTGGCCCGCGCCTGCCGCCGTCCACGCCCGCAGCCCCATCACCGCCAGCCCGACGAACACCAGGTACAGCCCGGCGGTGACGTCCAGCGACTTGACCAGGTACATGCCCACGTAGATCACGTCGACGATGATCCACAACCACCACGTGGCGATGTGCCGGCGTGCCTGCCACCACTGCGCCACCAGGCTCAGCGCGGCCAGCATCGCATCCAGCCACGGGAGCGCGGCGTCGGTCCAGCTATGCATCGCCGCGCCGAGCACGAGCCCGAACGCGATGCCGATGGCCAGGTCACGCAGCAGCGTGCGCCGTGCCAGTGGTGCGATCACGATCGCACCGTCCTCCTGCGCGTGCCGGTGCCAGCTGAGCCAGCCGTACACCAGGAAGCCGCCGAACACGACCTGCAGCAGGGTGTCCGAGTACAACCGGGCCTCGGCGAACACGCCCCCGTACAGGGCCACCGCCACCAGCCCGACCGGCCACGCCAGCATGCGCCGGCGTGCCATCAGCCACACGCCCAGCAGGCTGGCCACGACCGCCGACCATTCCAGGATCGCCGCGGCGTTCATAGCCCGAACGTGACCGACAGCCGTGCCTGGCGCGGCGCACCGGCGAACAGGTAATAGTCACCGGCGCTGCTGCCGGTATCCCGCCAGTAGAAGCGGTCGAACACGTTGTCCACCGACAGGTTCCAGGTGACCGGATGCTCGCCCAGCGCGTGCTTGAAGCGCAGGCCGAGGTCGACCACGTGGTAGGCCGGCGCGCGCACGCTGCCGTCCACCGTGGCCGCGTTCGCAGACGCGTAGCGCCAGCCGCCGGTGATCGCCAGACCGGAGGCGAAGGGCAGCGCGTAGTCGGCATGCACGCTGGCGCGCAGCTTGGGTACGTTGACCAGCTGGTGGCCCTCATACAGCGCGGTGCCGGTGCTGCGCGCGCGCGCCTGCAGCGCGCTGACGCTGGCAGTGAGCACCAGGCCCTCGGCGAGCCGGCCATTGGCGGTCAGCTCCAGGCCGGTGTGGGTCTGCTGGCCTTCGGCGACGAAGGTATAGCCGGCGTCGCTGGCGTCGGGCCTGGCGTACTGGAACGGCTGCGAGGTGCGGAACACGGCCGCGCCCAGGGTGAGTGCGTCGGCCGCGGCGTACTTGACGCCCACTTCGGTCTGGCGCGACAGCACCGGGGCCAGGAACGCGCCGTCGTTGGAGGTCCAGAACGGGGCTTCCTGGCCGAGCGAAATGCCGCGCACGTAGCTGGCGTACACATTCACTTCGTCGGTGGCGTTCCAGATCAGCGCGGTCTGCGGCAGGAAGCGCGACAGCCGGCTGCGGCGTTCCGGCGCGCCGCGCTTGTCGAAGGCGCGCTCGTCCAGGCGCACGAAGCGGCCACCGGCCAGCCATTGCCAGTCCTCGCCGAACTGCATGCGGTCCATGGCGAACAGCGCGGTCTGTGCGCTGTCCAGGCGCCGCACCGACGGGCCCGGCTGCAGCGGCGACGGCGCGAACACCGGCATCTGCGCATCGCCGATGTTGGCGGTGCCGACGTACTCGTTGACGTTGCGGCGCTTGTCGATGGTGCGCTCGAAACGATCGGCGCCGATGCTGAGGTCGTGGCCCACGCGCCCGGTGTCGATGCGCCCGCGCAGTTCGGCGCGTGCTTCCAGGTTGCGACGGGTGTCGTCGGGGCTGCGGTAGTCGTAGACGTCGTAGTCGCCATCGGGCGCGAAGTAGTTGCCCGGCACGCTGCCATCGGCGCACTGCGCGGCGTAGTAGCAGCCATAGGCGAAGGCCACGCTGTCATCGATCACCGACCGGCTGTAGCCGGCCGACACCCGCGACTGCCACTGCGCATTGAACTGGTAGGTATGCAGTGCGGTGATGTTGGTGCTGTCGATGCCTACCGGCCGCTGCCAGGGCTGGTAGCCCAGCATGTGCTCGCGGTCCACGCCGCGCGGCAAGGTGCGGGCGCCGAGCAGCTGGTAGCCGGAGGCCGAGCGCTGCGCGCTGGTCTGGTAGTTGGCATCCACCTCGAGCTTGCTGCGGTCGCTGATCAGCCAGTCGGTGGCCAGCGAGTAGAAATTGCGACGGCCCTCGGCGTGCTCGATATACGATTCGCTGCCATCCCAGGCCGCATTCACGCGCACGCCGACGCGCGGGGTCAGCCAATGCCCGGCATCCAGCGCCGCATAGCGCGAGCCTTCCGAGTCGGTGCCCAGGGTGACCGTGCGCACCTCGGCCGGACGCTTGCCCACGTAGTTGATGATGCCGCCGGGCGCCATCACGCCGGCGGCAAGGCCGGCCTCGCCCTTGAGAATCTCCACCTGCTGGATGTTCTCCAACGCCAGGCGCTGCTCGCCGGTGGTGCTCAGGCCGTTGAAGCGGTAGCCGGTGCCGGTATCCAGCGGGAAGCCGCGGATCGCGATGTTCTGGTAGTAGCCCACCGGCGCGTAGCTGTCGCCCAGCGAAGCATCGTTGCTGGCCAGTTCGGACAGCGTGCGCACCTGGCGGCTGTCCAGCAGCATGCGGTCCAGCACCGTCAGCGACGCCGGCGTGTCCTTCCAGTCGCCGCTGCCGAAGCTGCTGGTCTGGACGGTATCGGCCACCGGTTGCCGGGCCTGCACGCGCACGGCGGCAAGGTCGGTCGGGGAGCGTTCGGCGGCGTCGGGGGCGGCATCGCGGGCGTGCAGCGGCAGGGCGGCACACAGGGCGACGGTCAGCAGGGCAGGGCGGTAGCAGCGGTTCATTCGATTCGTCATCAGCCAGAAGAGACGAAGCGACGGCGCGCACGCACCGACCCATCCGGTCGTTGCGCCCACTGCACAAAGCTCCCTACGCCGGTATCAACCGGATCAGGTTCCAAGGGACTCTCTCAGCCTGGCTTCGCCAGGCACCCCCGCTTCAAGGGCTATTTCACCACAAACGCCGCGGCGCTGCCCGCCGGCGTTCAGGCGGCCGCGTGCAGCGCCGCGAGAAGGGCCTGCCCGTCGTGGCCCTGGAACCAGGCCGCATGGCCGAGCAGGAAGGTGTGGTAGGCCACGTCCGCGTTGGCCGGCGACCCGGTGACGCCCTCGAAGTACTCCACTTCGGACAGGGCAAAATCCAGGTGCACGATCGGCAGCAGGTCGGCCAGCAGGTGCACGCGCGCGGCCGACAGGGGCAGCACCTCGCGATAGCCGGCCAGCAGGGCCAGCGCGATCCCCGGCCGCGCGGCCGGGGCCGGCCGGTCGATCTCCAGCCAGGCAATGGCATTGCGCTCGATCGCGGTGGCCAGGTCGAACAGGGCACTGGTGGGCGAGGCCAGCCCGAAGTCGAGCACGCTCGCCACGGCCATCGTCTCGCCGTCGGCGCGCCACAGCAGGTTGGAGACGTGCCAGTCGTTGTGCGCCCACAGGCGCGGTTCGGCCTGCAGGTGGCCGGCCAGGCCGGCATGCCAGGGCAGCACCGCGCGCTGCAGGTCCGCGCGCCAATCGCGCCGGCCGAGATACGCTGCCAGGCCGGGACGCTGGTCGAGGTCGTGGGCGATCATGGCCAGCGGGTCGCGGGCACGTATCAGGTCGTCGCGCGCGACGAGAAGGTGGGTGTCGCGTTGGGGCGCGTGATAATCGGCGGCCGCCTGGTGCAGGCGTGCGAGCATGCGGCCGGCCTCGTGGGCCTGGGCGATCGCGGTCAACGGCGTCCACGACGGCGCATCGCGGTACACGTCCTCGCCCCGGCCCAGGGTATGCACTTCGTAGGTCCAGCCGTCGTGCGCCAGCGCGGTGCTGCCGTCGGCCGCGCGCAGCACCTGCACCACCGGCAGGCCCGCTGCACCGAGGTGGGCGATGAAGCGGTGTTCCTCGGCCAGCGTCGCCGCGCTGCGCACGCTGCCGTGGTGGCGCTTGACGAACACCTGCCCCGCGCCGGTGTCCACCAGGGCGGCCGCCGACAGCGGTCGCGGGCTGTGCCAGCGCAGGCGCGCCTGGCCGTGCCACTGCGGGTACTGCCCGGCCAGCCAACCGATCTCGGCCTCGTCGAGCGCCGGCCAGTCGGCGTCCACGGCATCGTTGTTGAGGCCCTGGACGAGGTGGGGAGCGTTGTTCATCGGGACGTGCGACGGGGGCGGTGCTGCTGCCGGGCGCCTAGGGTAGCGCGATACCGCCGGGGCCCGGAACGCAGAACGGGCGGATCATCGACCCGCCCGCTGCTGCTACGGCTGCATCGGCACCGCTGGCGGTATTACCAGCCGCGGCCGTGTCGGCGATCCCAGTCGCGGTGGCCGCGGTCATGGCGACGGTCGCGGTCGTAGCCATAGCGACGGTCATGGCGGCGGTCATCGTAACGACGGTTGTCGTAGCGACGGTCATACCGGTTGTCATGGCGATCGCGGGTGGTCAGGTTGCCGATCGCGCCGCCGGCGACGGCACCGCCCACGGTGGCGGTCGGGTCGCCGTTGGAAATCAGGTGGCCGGCCACGCCGCCCACCACCGCGCCCACCACGGTGCGCTTGTCCTTGCGGGACATGGCGCTGGCGTCGCTGATGGTGGCCAGGCCGGCGGTCAGGGCCAGGGCCATGGCCAGTCCACGAAGGCTGAGTGCGGAAATGTTGAGCATGTTCGGTTCTCCTGTCAGGTGCTTGCCACGGTCGGGAGGTGTGGCGACTGCCTGCCCACCGGCCTTGGCTACCACGCTGGGGGCCGGACATTGCCGGAACATTACCCCGGTGGACCGCTCAGCGTGCGTATTCATCTAGCGGCAGGACGCATGAAGCGGCGCTGAAAAAAGCCTGACCTGCGCATGAATCCGGCGCCGGTACATGCGCTGACGGGCGTCAGATTTCGCCGTCGCGCAGGTAGTCGAACAACTCGGCATCGCCCTTCAGCCCAAGCTTCAGCATCGCATCGCCCTTCTGGCGGCTGATCGTGCTCACGCTCTTGTGCAGCTGCAGGGCGATCTCCTTCACCGTCTGCCCACTGCCGAGCAGGCGCAGCACTTCCACTTCGCGCGGTGACAGCGGCTTGGTGCCCACGTCACCCACGTTGTGGGTGCCAATGGCATTGATGCGTTCCTTCAGGGTGCGGCTCATATACGGCACGCCGTGCTGCACGGTCTGGATGGCCAGGGGCAGCTCTTCCATCGAGGAGGTCTTGTCGACCAGGCCCAGCACGCCGGTGGAGACCACCATGCGCAGGATCGCCAGGTTGTTGGAGACGCTCAGCATCAGGACCGGCAGGTCCGGGAAACGCCGCCGGATCATGCCGATCATGGTGAACCCGTCGGCCTGCTGGCTGCCGGGCATCGAGTAGTCGGTCACCAGTACGTCGCACGGGTGCTGGGCGAGCGCGGCGAACAGTTCGTCGGCGCTGCTGGCTTCGGCCACCACCGTGCCGACCCCGCTGGATTCGATCACGGCCTTGGTGCCGATACGGACCACCGGATGATCGTCGGCGATGATGATGCGCAAGGTCATGGATTAGTATGGTCGCCGAGGCGGACGCCGCATGGGTCGTGCCGTGGTGGAAACATCATTCTACGGAGATCAGACCGCATGCGTACCCCGGTTGTCCGCTGGCTGGTTCTGCTGATCCTTGCATTCATGCCGATGTGGGCGATGGGCGCCGATGTGCCCGCGACCACCGCGTCGCTTTCGCCCCGCCAAAGTGAATGGCTTGGACGGCACCCTACCATCATCCTGGGCATTTACGACAGCGGTTGGCCGCCCTTTGAATCCATCCAGAACGGCCGTCCCCAAGGCCTGGGCTACGACTACCTGAGCCTGCTGGCGACGCGGTTGGGGCTGCGCGTGGAGGTCCGCACCTACCCCAGCTGGACCGCCGTGCTCGACGCGGCCTGCCGGGGCGAGGTGGACGTGGTGATGAACGTCACCCTGACCGCCGACCGTACCCGCTGCATGGTCTACACCCAGCCCTACATCGAGGCACCGTTGGCGGTGGTCGGGCGCCCGGACGACACCCGCACCTCGACCGACCCGGACCTGCAGGGCCTGCGCGTGGTGACCGAGGGGGAGTTCGTCACCAGCGACCAGGTGCGCGCGCGGTTTCCGCGGGCGGTGCGGATCAACGCCGCCGATACCCTGGCAGCGCTGGGCATGGTCGGCCGCGACGAGGCCGATGTGTATATCGGCAATGCCTACGTGGCCAGTACGTTGATCGGCGCCAAGGCGCTGCAGCGGGTCTCCCTGCTGCGGCCCAGCGACCTGCCGCAGGAGCGCCTGCACTTCGGCGTGACCAACGCGAGCCAGCCGCTGGCCGAGGCCCTGGACGGCGCACTGGCCCGGCTCACCAGCGCCGAGCGTGAGGCGATCGCCGATCGCTGGCTGCAGCCGTTGCAGTGGTCGCGCAGGTCGCAGCTGATCCTGGGCAACGCGGAAAAGCGCGTGCTCGCGCAACCGCTTCGCCTCGGCTTCGCGCCGCAGGCCGCCCCGCTGGCGTTCATCGACGCCGATGGCCAGCCCAGCGGCGTGGCCGGCGACTACCTGCGCCAGTTGAGCCTGGCTGGGGCGCACCTGACACGGGTGCCCGCACACGACTGGTTCGAGGTGCGCGAGCAGCTGCGCAAGGGCGAGGTCGACGCGATCATGGGCATCCCCAACGACTCCACGTACCTGGGGCCGGGCTGGGTGTTCAGCCAACCCTTCATCACCGTTCCCAACGTGATCGTGGTCGGCAGCCAGAGCCCGCCGGTACTGAGCCTGGCCGACCTCAACGGGCACAGCATCCTGGTCTCCGATCCCGATCGCCTGCGCGGTTTCATCCTGCAGCACGCGCCCAACGCACGCATCGTGCCGGCGCGCAGCGGCGAGCAGGCGCTGGCACGGCTCGCGCGCGGCGATGCCGACGCCTACGTCGGCAACCTGGCCACGGCCGATCGCATCGTGCGCGAGTCCTACCCCACGCAGTTGCACGTGACCGCGCCCGCCGGCCTCAACGATCGGCTGTCGCTGGCCGTCAAGCGCGAGTACGCCCCGCTGGCGACCACCTTCGACCGCGTGCTGGTCAATCTCGGCACGCGCGAGCACGAAGCCATCCGCGGCGACTGGCTCTCCGCCGAATACCGCAGCGGGCTGGACTGGCGCTCGATCGCGCGGTGGGCCGTGCCGCTGGCGCTGGTGCTGCTGACCGCCTTCCTGGTGCACGGCTGGGGCTATTGGCGGCTGCGCAATGAAGTGTCGATGCGACGACGGTTGGAGCAGCGCCTCGCCGAGGTCACCGACAACCTGCCGGCCACGGTCTACCAGGCGCGCCGCGATGCCAGCGGGCAGTTCTCCTTCCCCTACATCGCCGGCGACATGGAGGCGCTGTTCGGCCTCAGCGCGGCCGAGGCGATGGCCGATGGGGGGCAGGTCATGGAGCGGGTCGAGGCCCAGGACCGCGCGCGCGTGCGCGCGGCACTGGACCAGGCCGCACGCGACTTCGACGTGCTCGACATGGAGTTCCGCACCCGTCCGCACGGCAGCACGCGCTGGGTGCGGTCGCGCGCCACGCCCTATGCGGCCGAGGAGGGCCAGATGCTGTGGAGCGGCTACTGGGTGGATGTCACCGAAGCGCGTGCCCAGGCGGACGCCCTGGTCGCGGCCAAGGCCGCCGCCGAGCAGGCCGCGCAGGCCAAGTCCGCGTTCCTGGCCACGATGAGCCATGAGATCCGCACGCCCATGAGTGGCGTGCTGGGCATGGTCGAGGTGCTGGCGCATACGCCGCTGGACGACGAGCAGCGGCGCATCATCGCGGTGATCGAAGATTCCGCGCAGATGCTGCGGCACATCCTCGATGACATCCTGGACTACTCGCGCATCGACGCCGGCGCGCTGCAGCTGGAACTGCAGCCACTGGCGCTGCGCAGCCTGCTCGACAACGTACAGCAGCTGCTGGCGCCGCAGGCGGCCGCCAAGGGCCTGCAGCTGCAGTTGCAGGTCGACGCGGACGTGGCGCCGTGGCACCTGGGTGACGGCCTGCGCCTGCGCCAGATCGTGTTCAACCTGCTCAGCAATGCAATCAAGTTCACCGCGCACGGCAGGGTCTCCATCGCGCTGGCGCTGGAACAGGACGACGAGGGCGCGCAACGGCTGCGCCTGAGCGTGGCCGACACCGGCATCGGCATTTCCCCGGAACAACGCGAGCGCCTGTTCATGCCGTTCGCCCAGGCCGATGTGGCCACCTCGCGCCAGTACGGCGGCACCGGCCTGGGCTTGAGCATCTGCCAGCGCCTGGTGGCGCTGATGGGCGGTGCCCTGGACCTGCACAGCGTCCCCGGCGAAGGCACCGAGGTGGTGGTGCGGCTGGTGTTGCCGGTGGTGCCGGCGATGGAGCCCGGGGAGGCGGCGCTGACCGGCGGCGATGGCGTGCCGACGTTGCCGGAGGCACTGCAGCGACGTCGCGTGCTGGTGGTGGAAGACCATCCCACCAACCAGGCGCTGATGCGCTGGCGGCTGCAGCAGTTGGGACTGTCCTACGCGCTGGCCGCCGATGGCCAGGAGGCGTTGGAACTACTCAAGCAGGGAACGTACGACCTGGTCATCACCGATTGCCGCATGCCGGTGCTCGATGGCTACGCGATGACCAAGCGCATGCGCGAGGACGAGCGCGCGCAGGGGCGGCCGCGCATGCCGGTGATCGCGCTGTCGGCCAGTGCGCTGGCCGAAGACCTGCAGCGCTGCCGCGAGGCCGGCATGGATGACCTGCTGGCCAAACCGGTGGCGCTGGCCACGTTGCGCCAGGCGCTGCTGCGCTGGTTGGATGCCGACGCGGCAGCGCACGACCCGCGCCACGCGGCCGATGCCGCCGTCGCCACGCCTGCGGCCGGGGCGCCAAGCCGCAGCGCGATCGTGCAACGCTTCGGGTCCGAGCATGTCGCCAACGTCATGATCGACAGCATGCGCAGTGCCACCGAGGACGACCTGCGCCACAGCCGGAGCGCCCTGGACGCCGACGACAGCCATGCCGCGGCGGAGGCGCTGCACCGCATGGCAGGGGGGCTGGGCGCGCTCGGGGCCGGCACGCTGGCCGTGCAGGCACGCACGTTGATGGAGCAGGTCGAACGCGAGGGCGTGCCTGCGTGCCGCGACGCCATCGAGGGCTTCGAGCAGGCGCTGCGCGCCTACCTGGCATCGTTGCAGGCCGGCTGAGCAGGCGGGCCGCGGCTCAGCGCGACTGCTGCAGGTACTCGATCACCTGCCGCCGCCGTTCCGGATCGGCCGTGGCATTGCGCATGCGCGAGCCGGGCACCACGCTGTCGGGCGAGCGCAGGAAGGCGTCCAGCGTCTGTGCATCCCAGGTGATCTGCGCCTGGCGCATCGCCGGCGAATACGGGTAGTCGGCGAGGCTGCCGGCGCGGCGCCCGATCACGCCGTGCAGGTTCGGGCCGAAGCGGTGCACGCCACCGGCGTGGCGTGTGTGGCAACCGGCACAGATCGCGAACGCGCGCTGCAGTTGCTGCTCGTGCCGTTGCGCCGGCGTCTGCGGCGTACGTGCGCACGCCGCCAGCCAGAGGCAGGCCGACACCAGGCAAATCAGGCGCAACGACATGGGCATTCCGGTAGCGGCGGTACAGGCGCAGATGATAGCCAGCCGCGCCGACTGCCGCCGGGATCGGCCTGCGACCATCGGCCGCAGGCGCGTGTTTCACATGCCCGTGTAGTTGGGGCCGCCACCGCCCTGCGGGGTTACCCAGACGATGTTCTGGGTGGGATCCTTGATGTCGCAGGTCTTGCAGTGCACGCAGTTCTGCGCGTTGATCTGCAGCTGCTCGCTGCCCTGGGCACCGACGAATTCGTAGACCCCGGCCGGGCAGTAGCGCGCTTCCGGGCCGGCGTATTCGGCCAGGTTGATCCGCACCGGCACGCTGGCATCCTTGAGCGTGAGGTGGCTGGGCTGGTCCTCGGCGTGGTTGGTGCTGCTCAGGAACACCGAGCTGAGCCGGTCGAAGGTGAGCACGCCATCGGGCTTGGGATAGACGATCCTGGCGTGCTTGTCCGCCGGCTCCAGGCAGGCATGGTCCGGCGTGCTGTGGCGCAGGGTCCACGGCGGGTTGCGGATGCCCAGCTTGGGCAGCAGCCACTGCTCGATGCCGGTCATCAGCGTGGCCACGGTCTGGCCCTTCTTGAACCACTGCTTGAAATTCCGGGACTGCTTGAGTTCGTCATGCAGCCAGCTCGCCTCGAACGCGGCCGGGTAGGCGCTCAGCTCGTCGTGCTGACGATCGGCGGCGAGCGCATCGAACGCGGCATCGGCGGCCAGCATGCCGGTCTTGATCGCCGCGTGGCTGCCCTTGATGCGGCTGACGTTGAGGAAGCCGGCTTCGCAGCCGACCAGCGCGCCACCGGGGAACACGGTCTTGGGCAGCGACATCAGGCCGCCGGCGGTGATCGCGCGGGCGCCGTAGCCGATGCGCTTGCCGCCTTCCAGGTGCTTGCGGATGGACGGATGGGTCTTGAAGCGCTGGAACTCCTCGAACGGGCTCAGCCACGGGTTCTTGTAATCCAGGCCGACCACATAGCCGATCGACACCTTGCCGCCGTCGGCGTGGTACAGGAACGCGCCGCCGTAGGTGGCGTTGTCCAGCGGCCAGCCGGCGGCATGCACCACCAGGCCGGGCTCGTGCTTGGCCGGGTCGATCTGCCACAGCTCCTTGATGCCGATGCCGTAGGCCTGCGGGTCCTTGCCGGCATCGAGCTGGTAGCGCGCGATCAACTGGCGGCCGAGGTGGCCGCGCGAGCCTTCGGCGAAGATCGTGTACTTGGCATGCAGTTCCATGCCGCGTTCGAAATTCGGGCCGGGCTGGCCATTCTTCTCGATGCCCATGTCGCCGGTAGCCACGCCCATCACCGCGCCGTCGGCGCTGTACAGGACTTCGGCGGCGGGGAAGCCGGGGAAGATCGAGACTTCCAGCGCCTCGGCCTGCTGGGCCAGCCAGCGGGTGACCTCGCCGAGGCTAACGATGTAGTTGCCGTCGTTGTGGAAGCACTCCGGCAGCAGCGCATGCGGGGTGCCGCGCGCGCCGGTCTCGCTGAGGAACAGGAACTCGTCGCGGGTGACCTTCTGCTTCAGCGGTGCGCCGCGTTCGGCCCAGTCCGGGAACAGCTCGGTCAGCGCGCGCGGGTCCATGATCGCGCCGGACAGGATGTGCGCGCCGGGTTCGGAGCCCTTCTCCAGGATGCACACGGACAGCTCGCGGCCGGCCTCGATCGCGCGCTGGCGCAGACGGATGGCGGTTGCCAGGCCGGCGGGGCCGGCACCGACGATCACCACGTCGAACTCCATGGCTTCACGCGGGGGCAGGGCGGGGGTCTCTTCGCTCATGGGGATGCGTAACTCTTGGGTAGTGCCGTCGGTCAAGCCGATGGCGGTTGCCTGGGAATCGCGCGCGCGGCAGACGGCGCAACTACTGGATCAGGTATGCAGGGTAGCCGGACGCGGCGTTTCCGCCTAGATCGCCGACGTTGACGTCACGTGAGTGCATGCTTCACGCGCGGCGATGGTGCGACGCAGCAATCCAATGCGCCCGTGACCCGAGCGCGGGTAGCGCCACGCCATGCGTGGCTGCTGCGGCGTCTGGCGTTGCTGGTGTCCGCCAGCCACGCATGGCGTGGCGCTACCTGTGCGGGCCGGTGGCATCTGCGGTCGCGTCGCCACCTCGACCGTGCTGCGGCGTGCCTTGGCCGGACACGGTGCAGCGCCCACAATGGCGGCCTGTTTGATCGCCTTCACGCCCGGGTAGCCATGTCACTGAATCCGTACGACCTGTTTGATGTCCGCTCCCTGCTCACCGATGAGGAGCGTGCCGTGCAGGACACGGTGGCGCGCTTCACCGACGCACGCGTGCTGCCGATCATCGGCGATGCGTTCGACCAGGGCCGCTTTCCCGACGAGTTGATCCCGGAAATCGCCGCCCTCGGTCTGCTCGGCTCCAGCCTGCCCGAGCAGTACGGCGGTGGCGGGCTCAACGCGGTCAGCTACGGCCTGATCTGCCAGGAGCTGGAACGCGGCGATTCAGGCCTGCGCAGTTTCGTGTCGGTGCAGAGCTCGCTGTGCATGTACCCGATCTTCGCCTACGGCAGCGAGGAGCAGCGCACGCGCTGGCTGCCGGACATGGCCGCCGGCAAGGTGATCGGCTGCTTCGGCCTGACCGAAGCGCATGGTGGCTCGGACCCCGCGGCGATGAAGACCCGCGCGGTGCGCGACGGCGGCGACTGGGTGGTCAACGGCAGCAAGATGTGGATCACCAGCGGCCCGGTGGCCGACATCGCCATCGTCTGGGCGCACACCGAGGACGGCATCCAGGGGTTCGTGCTGGAAAAAGGCATGCCCGGCTTCACCACCCAGGAAATCAAGCACAAGATGAGCCTGCGCGCGTCGCTGACCGGCGCGCTGTTCTTCGACAACGTGCGCGTGCCCGAGCGCAACCGCCTGCCCAACGTGCAGGGCCTGAAGGGGCCGCTGGGCTGCTTGAACCAGGCCCGCTATGGCATCAGCTGGGGCCCGATCGGTGCGGCGGTGGCCTGCCTGGACGAAGCGTTGAACTACACCAAGGAACGGGTGCTGTTCGGTCGCCCGGTGGCGGCCACGCAGAGCGCGCAGATCAAGCTGGCCGACATGGCGCGGCGGATCACCACCGCGCAGTTGCTGGCGCTGCAGCTGGGCCGGTTGAAGGACGCCGGGCAGTTGCAGCCGCAGCAGGTCAGTCTGGCCAAGTGGAACAACTGCCGCATGGCCATCGACATCGCGCGCGAATGCCGCGACCTGCTCGGTGGCGCCGGCATCACCACCGAGCACATGGCGATCCGGCACGCCCTGAACCTGGAATCGGTGATCACCTATGAAGGCACCGAGACCGTGCACCAGTTGGTGATCGGGCGCGAGCTGACCGGGATCAACGCGTTTTGAAGGCCTCCTGAGCAACGGCCAGGGGCTACGCACTCCGGCAGGTACCGACCGCGGGTCGGTACGCGTGCTCAGGCCCCGCCGGCGAAACCGTTCTGGCGCCATGCCTCGTACATCACCACGGCCACCGTGTTGGACAGGTTGAGGCTGCGGTTGTCCGGCTGCATCGGCAGGCGCAGGCGTCGGCCGTCGGGCAAGGCGTCGAGCAGGTCCTGGGGCAGGCCGCGGGTTTCCGGGCCGAACAGGAAGGCATCGCCGTCGTCGAACTGCTGGGTGTCGTAACGCACGCTACCGCGGGTACTGAGGGCGAACAGACGCTTGGGTGCGATGGCCTGCAGGGCAGTATCCAGGTCAGGATGCACCTGCAGTCGAGCGTATTCGTGATAGTCCAGGCCGGCGCGCTTGAGCTGCTTGTCGCTCAGGTCGAAACCGAGCGGCTCGATCAAATGCAGCCGCGCGCCGGTGTTGGCGCAGAGGCGGATCACATTGCCGGTGTTCGGCGGGATCTCGGGTTGGAACAGGATGACGTGGAACGTGGGCGCGGTCATCGCCGCAGTTTACGCGGCTGCTGCGCGTTACCGCAGCAACCGGTTACGGGCGGACCAGCACCTGGGCAGCGGTGTCGAGCGCCAGGGCCTGCAGGTCGGCAGCCGACGGACGCACCTGCAGGGCCGGCAGGTTGACGATCACGTCGCGGGCGACGGCGGTGGCGGCGGCGGTCAGGGTGGCCACGTAATCGCGGTGGGTCACCTGCTCGGCGGCCAGGGCCTGGTACTGCTCGGCGGTCGGGCGCACTTCGACGGCGGCCAGCGTGGTGACGCGGCGGCTGCCGGCCAGTTCGGCGCGGTAGTCGGCGATCAGGCCGGCAGTCGGCCGGACTTCGACCAGGGCCAGGGTCGGGATGGCGCTGCTGCGCTCGACCTCGGCCTGGGCGATCTGGTCGGCCGAGGGGCGAACCTGCACGGTGTCCAGGGTGACGATGGAGGCGGCCTGCACGTTCGAAGCAAACGCGGTGCCGGCGGCGAGGGCAATGGCAATGGCGAGGGTCTTGGTGTTCATGACGGGGCCTGTTTAGTGTTGGTGGGCAGTGGTGTGGTAGTAAGGTAGTACACCGATTCGGGGCTTGCAAGAACAATTTGCCTTTTCTTGCTTTTGTTCAGCGTCCAGTCAGTTTCATTCTGTTTGCGAACGTGCCCCGGCCAGTACCAAGCAGGTGCCGTGCCAACTTTAATGCGTTGATTTGAAAGGGTTTTCAATGGATAGGGCGGTGTCCGCTGTCCGGACACGTGTCCGCGCAGACCGTCAGGGTGTCCGGGTGCTGGTCTTCTGGCGGGCCTGGGGGGGCCCATCACAAAGGGCCGGACGCTGGAAGTTCCCCGATCCAGGCAGTGACTGTTGGCGGATGCCGCAGGCCCTCGCCACGCGATAGCATCGGCCTTCACTTTCATGACCAAGGAACCGGAATGACCGTTCATCTTCGACCGCGTGCCGCGCTGCTGGCTGTAGCGCTTTCCGCCGCCCTGGGCAGCGTGGTGCCGTCCCCGGTGCTGGCCAAGCCCGCCACGCCGGCCAAGGTCGACATTCCGTTCGAGCAGTTCACCCTTCCCAACGGGCTGCGCGTGGTCGTGCATACCGATCGCAAGGCGCCGATCGTGGCGGTCAACGTCTGGTACCACGTCGGCAGCAAGGACGAGCCCGCTGGCCGCACCGGGTTCGCGCACCTGTTCGAACACCTGATGTTCCAGGGCAGCGAAAACCACAACGGCGAGTATTTCGAGCCCTTCAAGCAGGTCGGCGTGACCGGCCAGAACGGCACCACCAATACCGACCGCACCAACTACTTCGAGAACGTGCCCACCACCGCGCTGGACATGGCGCTGTGGATGGAGTCCGACCGCATGGGCCACCTGGTCGGCGCGATCGACCAGGCCGCACTCGACGAGCAGCGCGGCGTGGTCCAGAACGAAAAGCGCCAGGGCGAGAACCAGCCCTATGGCCAGGTGTGGGACAAGCTGACCCGCGCGATGTACCCGGAAGGCCACCCGTACCACCACGGCGTGATCGGCTCGATGAACGATCTCAACGCCGCCTCGCTGGAGGACGTCAAGACCTGGTTCCGCACCTGGTACGGCCCCAACAACGCGGTGCTGGTGCTGGCCGGCGACATCGACGTGGCCACGGCCAAGGAGAAGGTCGCCCGCTACTTCGGCGATATCCCGGCCGGCCCGAGCATGGCCCAGCCCAAGGTGGACGTGGCCAAGCGTGAGAAGAGCACGCGTGAAGTGATGACCGACAAGGTGCCGCAGGCGCGCATCTACCGCGCCTGGAACGTGGCCGAGGTCGGCACCACCGACATCGACCAGCTGCAGCTGTTCGCCCAGGTCCTCGGCGGCGCCAAGTCCTCGCGCCTGGACCAGCGCCTGCTGCACCAGGACAAGCTGGTGGACAACATCAGCGCCGGCGCCTACAGCTCGCAGCTGGGCTCCAACTTCGTGGTGATGGCCACGGTGAAGCAGGGCGTGGACCCGGCCAAGGTCGAGGCGATCATCGATGAAGAGATCAAGCGCCTGGCCAAGGACGGCCCGACCGCCGACGAACTGAGCCGTGGCAAGACCGCCTTCCGCGCCGGCTTCATCCGCGGCATCGAGCGCATCGGCGGCTTCGGCGGCAAGGCCGACGCGCTGGCCGAGTGCACCGTCTTCGAAGGCGACCCGGGCTGCTTCCGCAAATCGCTGGCCACCATCGATGCGGCCAGCGCCGCCGACGTGCGTGCGGTGGGGGCCAAGTGGCTGGGCGTGGGCGACCACACCATCGTGGTCGAGCCGGGCGCCCGCGTGGCGCTGCCCGAGCTGCCGTCGGCCTCGCCCAAGCCGTTCACCGTGCCGGCCGTGGATGCCAGGTACACCACCCTGCCCAGCCAGGTGGATCGCAGCACCGGGGTGCCGCAGACCAAGAGCTTCCCCGAACTGAAGTTCCCGCAGCTGCACCGCGCCACGCTGAAGAACGGCACCAAGGTGATCCTGGCCGAGCGCCACGACATCCCGGTGGTGCAGTTCAGCTATGAGTTCCCGGGCGGCTTCACCGCCGACCAGGGCCGCAAGCAGGGCACCGCCAACTTCACCATGGACCTGATGGGCGAGGGCGCCGGCAAGCTCGGCGCGCTGCCGTTCGCCAATGCCGCCGACGCGCTCGGCGCCACCCTGGGCGCCTCGGCCTCGCTGGACAGCGCCAGCGTCTACCTGTCCGCCCTGAAGGAAAACCTGGCCCCGTCGCTGGCCCTGTATGCCGACATGCTGCGCCAGCCGCGCTTCGACCAGGCCGAGATCGACCGGGTCAAGGCGACCTGGATCGCCGGCATCCAGCAGGAAAAGGTCAACCCCAGCGCCGCGGCGATGCGGGTCATGCCGACCCTGCTGTACGGCGCCGGCCATCCGTATGCCATTCCGTTCACCGGCAGCGGCAACGAAGCGGATATCCAGTCGCTCACCCGCGAGGACCTGGTGGCCTTCCACCGCGATGCGCTGCGCCCCGAACAGGGCACCCTGATCGTGGTCGGCGACACCACCCTGAAGGACATCGTGCCGCTGCTGGAGCGCCAGTTCGGTGACTGGAATGGCCAGGGCACCGCACCGCAGGTCAAGGCCCCGGTCGACGTGGCCCGCCCGACCCACACCCGCGTGTACCTGATCGACCAGCCGGGTGCGGTGCAGGCCAACCTGTTCGCCAGCCAGGTGGTGCCCTCGGCGATGGACCCGGGCAGCACCCGCTTCGATATCGCCAACGGCGTGCTCGGCGGCGACTTCACCTCGCGCCTGAACATGAACCTGCGTGAGCAGAAGCACTGGTCCTACGGTGCCGGCAGCAGTGCCAGCAACACCCTGGGCCAGCGCCCGTGGGGCGCCCGCGCGCCGGTGCAGATCGACAAGACCGCCGAGTCGATGCAGGAAATGCAGAAGGAGATCAGCGAGTTCGCCAGCGGGGTCAAGCCGGCGACCGCGGCCGAAGTGGCGCGCATCCGCAACATCCAGACGCTGAGCCTGCCCGGCGCCTATGAAACCGCCAGCGCCGTGCTGGGCACCATCAGCGGCATCGTGCGTTACCAGCGCCCGGACGACTACGTGTTCAAGCGCAAGGCCGAGATCGAGGCGATGACCCCGGAGCAGGTGCAGCAGGCCGCGGCCACGCTGGACCCGAAGACCCTTACCTGGGTGGTGGTGGGTGACCTGAAGCAGACCGAGAAGGAAGTCCGCGCGCTGAACCTGGGCGAGGTCCACGTGATCGATGCCGATGGCAAGCCGGTGGCGCCGTCCCCCGCCGCCCGGTAAGGCCCGCTGCTGGCCGGCGCCACCCGATCCCGGGAGGGTGCCGGCCGCAGCCCCGCATCGGCGCCGAGCCGTCGATGGAACGGTGCCGGGCACACTGCCCGGCACCCATCACCCGCGATTCAGCTGTTGTCCGCACACTCCCCCTCTGTTACCCAGCCAGGTCCAACGCATGCGCCTTCTCCTGCTTTCCCTGCTTACCCTCAGCGCCACTGCCTGCACCTGGGTGCCGATCGAACCGACCGGCAAGACCGTACGCGTGTTGCCCGCCGGCCAGGTGCCGAGCGGCTGCCAGACCAAGGGCGAGGTGGTGGTGACGGTCAAGAGCAAGGTCGCCTTCTACAACCGCAACCCCCTGCGCGTGCAGGAAGAGCTGGAAACCCTGGCGCGCAACGAAGCGCCCAGCGCCGGGGCCAATGCGGTCCAGGCCGCAGGCCAGCCGGCCGATGGCAGCCAGCGTTTCCTGGCCTTCCAGTGCCCGCCGCGCTGAACCCTTCAGGCGCCCGGACCGACCATACGCCCGGGCGTGAATTCGTAAAGGTGCGGTGAAGGCAGCGCCGGCTTACAATAGCGCCCCCTTTGCCTGAGCCTTGGCGCTAACTGATGCTCTTCAAGAATGTCTCTATCGCCGGCCTGGCGCACATCGACGCGCCGCACACGCTGACGTCCAAGGAAATCAACGAACGTCTGCAGCCGACGCTGGATCGTCTGGGCATCCGTACCGACGTGCTCGGCGATATCGCCGGCATCCATGCCCGCCGCCTGTGGGATGCGGACATGCTGGCCTCCGACGCCGCCACCCTGGCCGGGCGCAAGGCACTGGAAGACGCCGGCATCGGCGCCGACAAGATCGGCCTGCTGGTCAATACCTCGGTCAGCCGCGACTACCTGGAACCGTCCACCGCCAGTATCGTCTCGGGCAACCTGGGCGTGGGCGATGAGTGCATGACCTTCGACGTCGCCAATGCCTGCCTGGCCTTCATCAACGGCATGGACATCGCCGCGCGCATGCTCGAGCGCGGTGAGATCGACTACGCGCTGATCGTCGATGGCGAAACCGCCAACCTGGTCTACGAGAAGACCCTCGAGCGCATGGCCCTGCCGGGCGTGACCGCCGATGACTTCCGCAACGAGATGGCCGCGCTGACCCTGGGCTGCGGTGCCGCCGCCATGGTCATGGCGCGGACCGAACTGGTGCCCGACGCGCCGCGTTACCGCGGTGGCGTGACCCGTTCGGCCACCGAGTGGAACCAGCTGTGCCGGGGCAACCTGGACCGCATGGTCACCGATACCCGCATGCTGCTGATCGAAGGCATCAAGCTGGCCCAGAAGACCTTCGTCGCCGCGCGCGAAGCGCTGGGCTGGGCGGTGGACGAGCTGGACCAGTTCGTCATCCACCAGGTCAGCCAGCCGCACACCGCCGCGTTCATCAAGAACTTCGGCATCGACCCGAAGAAGGTCATGACCATCTTCGGCGAGCACGGCAACATCGGCCCGGCCTCGGTGCCGATCGTGCTGAGCAAGCTCAAGGAGCTGGGCCGCCTGAAGAAGGGCGATCGCATCGCGCTGCTCGGCATCGGCTCGGGCCTGAACTGCTCGATGGCTGAAGTGGTCTGGTAAGCAGACCAGTACGTTGAATCCAAGGGCCGGTACTACCGGCCCTTTTTACAGGTGCGATTGCATGCCCCAGCTTCCCGGTTACCCCGCTCATCCGCACCGCTTCGAGGTGCGCCCCGGCCTGTCGATGAACTATCTCGACGAAGGCCCGCGCGAGGGCGAGGTGGTGGTGATGGTCCACGGCAACCCGTCGTGGAGCTATTACTGGCGCACGCTGGTGGCCGGGCTGTCGGACAAATACCGCTGCATCGTGCCCGACCACATCGGCATGGGCCTGTCGGACAAGCCCGATGACGCGCACTACGACTACACGCTGCAGTCGCGCGTGGACGACCTGGACGCGCTGCTCGCGCACCTGGGCATCACCGGCCCGGTGACCCTGGCCGTGCACGACTGGGGCGGCATGATCGGCTTTGGCTGGGCGCTGTCGCACCACGCGCAGGTCAAGCGCCTGGTGGTGCTCAATACGGCGGCATTCCCGATGCCGGCCGCGAAGAAAATGCCGTGGCAGATCGCGCTGGGCCGTCACTGGAAGATCGGCGAGTGGATCATCCGCACCTTCAACGCCTTCTCCGCCGGTGCCTCGTGGCTGGGCGTGGAACGGAAGATGCCGGCGGATGTACGCCGCGCCTACGTGTCGCCGTACAACAGCTACGCCAACCGCATCAGCACCATCCGCTTCATGCAGGACATCCCGCTGTCGCCGGCCGACAAGGCGTGGTCGCTGCTGGAGCGTTCGGGCCAGACGCTGCCCACCTACGCCGACCGCCCGGCCTTCATTGGCTGGGGCCTGCGCGACTTCGTGTTCGACCATCACTTCCTGGCCGGCTTCCAGGCCGCGCTGCCGCAGGCCGAGGTGCATGCCTTCGAGGATGCCGGGCACTACGTGCTGGAAGACAAGCACGAGGTGCTGGTGCCGAAGATCCGCGCGTTTTTGGACGCAAACCCGATTTGACCGGGGTGCCGACCAACGGTCGTCACCTACCCGGCAACCGGTGGGTAGGACGTTGGGTCGGATCGAAACCGGTCACAGGGCACTGACATTTGATCGGGTCGGGACCCCCACCCGTAGAGCCGACCGTTGGTCGGCTGCTCTTCGCGCCGGGCCATCAACCCCCGGACCCGCACCTTCACGCCGCGATCGGCGCCTGCGGGGCTGGCGAATTGCCGTTGTCATCGGGATGGTCGTCGTCATTGCCCGCCTCGTCCCGCCAGCCCCAATCGGCCAGGGTCAGCGCCGGCATGCCGTGCGCCACGCGCGCCTTGTCGCACTGCGGGCTGGCCTTGCCGTATTCCCACGAGGCATCGACCTCGCGGCACACGCTCGGCCGGTTGGGATGGATGCTGCAGCGCGAATACACTCCGATCTCGGCATCCAGCGCCACGCAGTAGACCGGCTTGGACAGGGTGCCGCGCATGCACAGGCGGTGCGGGTCCAGCACCTGGGTCAGTTCGTGCGGCACGCCGCCGGGGGTGACCTCGTCCGATTCCATCCAGTGGAACGCCACACGGTACTGGGTGCAGCAGGCGCCGCAGGTGAGGCAGGGATGGGACATGGGGGACCGGCCTTGGGCGGCAATCGAGCAGGAGGGAAGGCCGCGAATTTTCCATGCCGTGGCCGCCCGCGCAAGATTTTTCTGCAGCGGCGACAATGAACGGATGAACGCCGCCACCAACATTGCCGCGCGCCTGCCCGAGCTGGCCCGTGAACGCCCCGACCAGATCGCCATCCGCTGCCCCGGAAAGCCCGGTGCGGGCGGGATGGCCGCCTATGACGTCACCCTGGACTACCGCACCCTCAACGCGCGCAGCGACGCCATGGCCGCCGGCCTGGCCACCCACGGCATCGGCCGCGGCGTGCGCGCGGTGGTGATGGTGCGGCCCTCGCCGGAGTTCTTTCTGCTGATGTTCGCGCTGTTCAAGAACGGCGCGGTGCCGGTGCTTGTCGACCCCGGCATCGACAAGCGCGCGCTCAAACAGTGCTTGGACGAGGCGCAGCCGCAGGCCTTCATCGGCATCGGCCTGGCCCACGTGGCGCGGCTGGTGCTGCGCTGGTGCCCGGGGGTGAAGACCCTGGTCACGGTGGGCCGGCGCTGGGGTTGGGGCGGCACCACGCTGGCCCGGGTCGAGGCCGAGGGCGCGCGCGCGCCGCAGCCGATGGCCGCCACCGATGGCGAGGACGTCGCCGCGATCCTGTTCACCAGCGGCTCCACCGGCGTGCCCAAGGGCGTGGTCTACCGCCACCGCCACTTCGTGGGCCAGGTCGAGCTGCTGCGTGCGGCCTTCGGCATGGAACCCGGTGGCGTGGATCTGCCCACCTTCCCGCCGTTCGCGCTGTTCGACCCGGCGCTGGGGCTGACCTCGGTGATCCCGGACATGGACCCCACGCGCCCGGCCAAGGCCGATCCGCGCAAGCTGCACGATGCGATCGCCCGCTTCGGCGTCACCCAGCTGTTCGGCTCGCCGGCGCTGATGCGGGTGCTGGCCGACCATGGCCAGCCGCTGGCCGGCGTGCGCCGGGTGACCTCGGCCGGTGCGCCGGTGCCGCCGGACGTGGTCGCCCGGATCCGCCGCCTGTTGCCGGCCGATGCCGAGTTCTGGACGCCCTACGGGGCCACCGAGTGCCTGCCGGTGGCGGTGATCGAGGGCCGCGAGCTGGAGAGCACCCGCCAGGCCACCGAGGCCGGCGCCGGGACCTGCGTGGGCCGCGTGGTCGCGCCCAACCAGGTGCGCATCATCGCCATCGATGACGCGCCGCTGGCCGACTGGTCGCAGGTGCGCGAACTGGCCACCGGCGAGGTCGGGGAAATCACCGTGGCCGGGCCGACCGCCACCGACAGCTACTTCAACCGCCCACAGGCCACCGCCGCGGCCAAGGTCCACGAGGTGCTGGCCGACGGCAGCACGCGCGTGGTGCACCGCATGGGCGATGTGGGCTACTTCGACGCGCAGGGCCGGTTGTGGTTCTGCGGGCGCAAGACCCAGCGCCTGCAAACGGCGCATGGGCCGATGTACACCGAGCAGGTGGAGCCGGTGTTCAATGCGCTCGACGGCATCGCCCGCACCGCGCTGGTGGGCGTCGGCGCGGCCGGCCAGCAGCGACCGGTGCTGTGCGTGGAGCTGCAGCCCGGCTGCAGCGATACCCCGGCACTGCGCGAACGCCTGCGCCGCGAAGCCGACACCCACCCGCACACCTCCCGCATCACGCAGTTCCTGAGGCATCCCTCCTTCCCGGTGGATATCCGCCACAACGCCAAGATCGGCCGCGAAAAGCTGACCGTCTGGGCCGCAACCCAAGTGGACACGCGCGCATGAAGATCCTGGTGACTGGCGGTGGTGGCTTCCTCGGGCAGGCGCTGTGCCGTGGGCTGGTGCAGCGTGGCCACCAGGTGCTCAGCTTCAACCGCGGCGACTACCCGCCGCTGGCCACGCTCGGCGTGGGCCAGATCCGTGGCGACCTGGCCGACGCCGATGCCGTGCGCCACGCGGTGGCCGGCGTCGATGCGGTGTTCCACAACGGGGCCAAGGCCGGTGCGTGGGGCAGCTACGAGAGCTATCACCAGGCCAACGTGGTCGGCACCGACAACGTCATCGCCGCCTGCCGCGCGCATGGCGTGGGCAGGCTGGTCTATACCTCCACGCCCAGCGTGACCCATCGCGCCACCCATCCGGTGGAAGGCCTCGGCGCGGACGAGGTTCCGTATGGCGAAAACTTCCAGGCCCCGTATGCGGCCACCAAGACCATCGCAGAGCAGCGCGTGCTGGCCGCCAACGACGCCCGCCTCGCCACCGTGGCGCTGCGCCCGCGGTTGATCTGGGGGCCGGGCGACCAGCAACTGGTCCCGCGCCTGGCCGAGCGCGCGCGTGCCGGCCGGCTGCGCTTCGTCGGCGACGGCAGCAACCTGGTCGACACCACCTACATCGACAACGCCGCGCTGGCGCATTTCCTGGCCTTCGAGCACCTCGCCCCGGGCGCGGCATGCGCGGGCAAGGCGTACTTCATCTCCAACGGCGAACCGCTGCCGATGCGCGAGCTGCTCAACAAGCTGCTGGCCGCGGTGGGCGCACCGGCGGTGCACCGGTCGATCAGCTTCAAGACCGCCTACCGCATCGGTGCGGTGGCCGAGCGCCTATGGCCGCTGCTGCGCCTGCGTGGCGAGCCGCCGATGACCCGCTTCCTCGCCGAACAGCTGTGCACCCCGCACTGGTACAGCATGGAGCCGGCGCGTCGGGACTTCGGCTACGTGCCGCAGGTCAGCATTGACGAAGGCCTCACGAGGCTGAAGTCTTCATCGCATGCACAGGATGCCGTCACTTCCTGAACACCGGCTTCTGGCCACCATGGCAGCACGCCAATCCGGCACGCATTACGCGAGGATCGACATGCTGCATTACGCCGTTATCTTTTTCGTCATCGCCATCATCGCGGCGGTGCTTGGTTTCTCCGGCATCGCCGGTGCCGCCAGCAACATCGCCTGGATCCTGTTCGTGGTCTTCCTGATCCTGGCGGTGGTGTCGATGTTCCGCAAGCGAGGTTAGTCTGCCGGGCAACCCGCGCTACCTCTCTCCAGCGCGGGTTGCCCAGGCAGTGCCTTGCGACGGCCTGGCGTGCGAAAGCGCGTCGGGCCGTCGTCGTATCAGGCCATGATCGAGCTGCGCAATGCGCGTTCGCGCGCATGCCGCTGCAGGGCCAGTTCCAGCAGCCGGGTGATCAGCGCGGTGTAGCCCAGGCCGCTGGCGGCCCACAACTTGGGGTACATGCTGATCCGGGTGAAGCCGGGCAGGGTGTTGATCTCGTTGATCACCACCTCACCGTCGCGGCCGAGGAACACATCCACCCGCGCCAGCCCGGCGCAGTCCAGCGCCTGGTAGGCCCGCACGGCGATGTCGCGGATGCGCTGCTGGTCGGCGTCGCTGATGGCCGCCGGCACCACCACGTCGGCGCCGGTCTCGCTGATGTACTTGGTGGCGTAGGAATAGAACGCGTCGTGCACCACCACCTCGCCGCACACGCTGGCTTCGGGGTGCTCGTTGCCGAGGACGGCGCATTCGATCTCGCGTCCCTCGATCGCCGTTTCCACCAGCGCCTTGTGGTCGTAGGACAGTGCCAGCGCGAGGGCCTCGTGGAATTCCCGCGCGTCGTGCACCTTGCTCACGCCCACCGATGAGCCCTGGTTGGCCGGTTTGACGAACAGCGGCGAGCCCAGTTGCGCCACCAGCGCGGCGTAGTCGGCGTCGGCCGCGCTGGCCCGGTTGAAGCAGGCGAACGGCGCCACGGCCAGGCCGGCGTCGCGCAGCAGGCGCTTGGCCACGTCCTTGTCCATCGCCACCGCCGAGCCGAGCACGCCGGAGCCGACGAAGGGCAGGTTGGCCATGCGCAGCAGGCCCTGCAGGGAACCGTCCTCGCCCAGCGTGCCGTGCACGATCGGGAACACCACGTCGATCTGTTCCAGTGCCGTGGCCGGGTCGGTGGGCACCAGTTGCTGGTGCTCCAGCCCGGGGCGCACAGCCAAGGCGTTGCCCGATGGGTTCAGCGCGATCCGGGCCGGATCCTCGGCGTGCAGCAGGAACGCCTGCGGGTCGCTGACATGCCATTGGCCCTGCTTGTCGATGCCGATCAGGGTCACGTCGAAGCGTGTCGTGTCCAAGGCGTCCACGATGTTCTTCGCCGACTGCAGCGAAACCTCATGCTCGGCCGAACGGCCACCGAAGATGATGCCTACCCGGGTCTTGCCCATGCTGTTGCCGCTCCTGTGCCTGATGTGGGCCGCATAGCATGAACCGGTCAGCGGCCGGCGGCGCAACCGGCCTTCATGATCGCGTCAGCCTCGACGCGCGCGCGGGGTCCGCCGCTGCCATGGGCCGAGTAGAATGCAGCGATGGCCCGTTCCCTCCTCAGTTCCCTCAAGCCGCTGGCCGGCAATGCGCTGCAACTGGCGCTCAACCGCGCGCTGGCACTGGACCCGGACACCCGTGCCGCGCTGGGCGCGCTGGATGGCCGCCACATCGCCCTGACCCTGGAATCGCCAGCGCTGGCGATGCGGATCGGGGTGGACGGCGAGCGGCTGACCGTGGGCCCGGTCGACCCGCAGCAGGAGCCGGACCTGGCCGTACGCAGCACGCTGGGCGGGGTACTGGCGCAGTTGCCGTTCCTGGCCAACGCCCGCCGCGGCGGCGATGCGCCGGCCGGGCGGGTCAAGGTCTCCGGCGATGCCGAGCTGGCCCGGCGCCTGCAGCAGTTGGCCACCCGGTTCGATCCGGACTGGCAGCAGCCGTTCGTGCGCGTGTTCGGCGAGGTGCTGGGGGTGCAGGTCGCCAACAGCCTGCGCTCGGCCCTGCAGCATGCGCGCCGCGGCGCGTCCGACCTGGCGCACAGCGCCGCCGAATATGTCACCGAGGAGTCGCGCGACGTGGTACCGCGAGCAGAACTGGAAGCCTTCCACGACGACGTGGACGTGATGCGCGACGATGTGGAACGCATCGCCGCGCGCGTGCAGCGCCTGCGCCAGGTGCGCGCATGAAGGCGATGTTCCGCGCCACCCGCATCGGCCGCGTGATCCTGCGCTACCGCCTGGACGACCTGCTGCAGGGCACCCCGCTCGAGCGCTGGCTGCGCCTGGCCAAGCCGTTCGTGCCACGCGCCTCGGCCGATATCGCCGCGCAGTCGCGCGGCGCCCGGCTGCGTCTGGCGCTGCAGGACCTCGGCCCGATCTTCGTCAAGTTCGGGCAGATCCTGTCCACCCGCCGCGACCTGATCCCGGCCGACGTGGCCAATGAACTCACCCTGCTGCAGGACCGGGTCAAGCCGTTCGACGGCGCGACCGCCCAGCGCATCGTCGAGCAGGCGCTCGGCCGCCCGGTCAGCGAGGCGTTCGCCAGCTTCGACCTGCAGCCGCTGGCCTCGGCCTCGATCGCCCAGGTGCATGCGGCCACGCTGGCCGACGGCCGCCAGGTGGTGGTCAAGGTGCTGCGCCCGGACATCGAACGGCAGATCGACGCCGACATCGCGCTGCTCACCTCGGCCGCCGCGCTGGTCGAGCGCGCCCATCCGCGCGCCGACAAGATCCGCCCGCGCGAAGTGGTGGCCGAGGTCGAGAACACCCTCGCCGCCGAGCTGGACCTGCAGCGCGAAGGCGCCAATGCCAGCGTACTGCGCCGCAACTGGGTCGATTCTGACGATCTGTACGTGCCGGAAGTGATCTGGAGCCACACCGCCGAACGCGCGCTGACCCTGGAGCGGGTGTGGGGCATTCCGTCCGACGACATCGCTGCGCTGGACAAGGCCGGCATCGATCGCAAGGCGCTGGCCGCCAAGGGCGTGCGGGTGTTCTACACCCAGGTGTTCCGCGACAACTTCTTCCACGCCGATGCGCACGCCGGCAACATCTGGGTCGATATCGATCCGGCGCGCCGCGACAACCCGCGCTTCATCGCGCTGGACTTCGGCATCATGGGCCAGCTCTCGCAGGAAGATCAGTACTACCTGGCCGAGAATTTCATGGCCATCTTCAACAAGGACTACCGGCGCATGGCCGAGCTCCATGTCGAGGCCGGCTGGATGCCCAACAACGTGCGCATCGACGAGCTGGAAGCGGCGGCGCGTTCGGTGTGCGAGCCCTACTTCACCCGGCCGCTGTCGCAGATTTCGCTGGCCGAAGTGCTGATCAAGCTGTTCCGCGTGGCCCAGCGCTACGAGCTGACCCTGCAGCCGCAGCTGATCCTGCTGCAGAAGACCCTGCTCAACATCGAAGGCGTGGGCCGCCAGCTCGATCCGGAACTGGACATCTGGGCGGTGGCGCGGCCGGTCCTCGAGCGCATCCTGCGCGAGCGCTACAGCCCGCGCCGGGTGCTGAAGGAGCTGCGCAAGCGGCTGCCGGAAATCATGACCCACACCCCGGACATGCCGCGCCTGGTGCACGCCTGGCTGAAGCAGCAGGTGGATGGCGGGCACGAGCTGTCGATGCGCTCGCAGGACCTGGTCGCGCTCAATACCAACCTGCAGAAACTGCAGAAGCGCGCGGTGGCGGCGATCGCCGGCGTCGGCCTGCTGATTGTCGCGGCGGTGCTGTACGGCATGCAGCCGGGCGGCTGGTATTTCGGTGATGCGCCGGTGTGGAGCTGGGTGAGCGGCGTGGCCGGCCTGTTCTCGCTGGCCAGCGCCTGGTGGCGCCGCTGAGATGACGCTGCAGGCGCTCAAGGACGAACTGGCCCGCTTCGGCGCCGACAACGACGCCACCCATCCCGAGCGCGCCCAGCGCATGCTCAACATCACCCCGGACACCGGCGAGTTGCTGGGTGTGCTGGTGCGAGCCACCGACGCGCGGCGGGTGCTGGAGATCGGCACCTCCAACGGCTATTCCACGCTGTGGCTGGCCGAAGCATGCGCTGCCATCGGCGGGCAGGTCACCACGCTGGAGTACGCCGCCGACAAGATCGCCCTGGCGAGGGACACCTTCGCGCGCAGCGGCCTGGCTGCGCAGATCGAGCTGGTCCACATCGATGCCGGCGCGTGGCTGCGCGCAGCGGCCGAGGCCAGTATCGACCTGCTGTTCCTGGATTCCGAACGCAGCCAGTACCTGGGCTGGTGGCCGGACCTGCGTCGCGTGCTGCGTCCCGGTGGCCTGCTGGTGGTCGACAACGCTGTCTCGCATGCCGACCAGATGGCTGCCTTCGAGGCGCAGGTGCGCGGCGATCCGCAATTCCATTGCGTGCGGGTGCCGATCGGCAACGGCGAACTGATCGCGGTGCGCGACGTCGCCTGAATCGCGCTTGATGGCGCTGCCTGCGGCGGGCGGGGATAATCGGTCGGTGAACGACATCGATACCGACACCGCAACCCTTCCCGCGCCCGCCGTGGCCCCCCTGCAGTTGCTGCACCTGGACGACCGCCTGGCCGTGGTCAACAAGCCCGCCGGGCTGATGGTCCATGACAGCAAGCTGGCGCGTGGCGAAGACGACTTCCTCGCCGATCGCCTGCGCGACCAGCTCGGCAAGCCGATCTTCCTGGTACACCGGCTCGACCGCGCCACCAGCGGCTGCCTGCTGCTGGCCTTCGATCGCGACAGCGCCAGCGTGCTGGGCAAGGCGCTGATGGGCGGCGACGTGACCAAGGACTACCTGGCGATCTGCCGTGGCTGGCCCGCCGAAGAAATCTTCACCGTCGACCATGACCTCGATGGCGGCCCCGGCAAGCCGGTGAAGAAGCAGGCCATCACCCATTTCCAGCGCGTGGCGGTGGGCGAGATCGCCGTCCCGGTGGGCGAGTTCGAAACCTCGCGCTACGCGCTGCTGCGCTGCCAGCCGCAGACCGGCCGCTTCCGCCAGATCCGCCGCCACCTCAAGCACCTGTCCCACCACCTCATCGGCGACACCAGCCACGGCGATGGCCGCCACAACCGCAGTTTCCGCATGCAGGGCATCCACCGCATGCTGCTGCACGCCGAGCGGCTGCGCTTTCCGCACCCGGACGGCACCGCGATGGACGTCAGCGCGCCGGTGGACGGCGAGTTCCGCAAGGCGATGGATCTGTTCGGCTGGGACGTGGTGTGACCGCGCCGACCCCGTAGAGCCGACCGTTGGTCGGCTGAAAAGCTGCGCGGCCCGCCGAGAGTGGCCTTACCTGCGCGGTTCGGGCACGTCGACCACCGGCGGGTTCCCGTTGTTGGCCGGGAGCGACCGTTCATTCACGATCGCCTGCATGTCCTTTTCCAGATCAGCCAACAGCGGGTCCATCCGTTGGCGGATGGCCACCATGACGTTCTGCATCAGCACCGGGGTCTTGTCGAGCAGGCTCTGCCCGGCCGCACTCTCGTAGAACTCGGCCATCGCCAGCACGTCTTCCTTGCTGAAGCTCTTCTTGTAGAGGTCCACATACATCGGCCGCAGCTCCTGCCACGACAGCGCCTTGCGGATGGTGGCGTTGGTGCGTTGCTCCATCCGCTTGAGCTGCTCGATCTGGCCGGCATCCAGCGGTCGGCGCTGGGCAATCTGTTCGAACTGCTGGCGCTGCATCGCTTCCAGCTGCGGCAGCATGCCGTCCAGCAGGCTCTGCGCACGCGAGGCGGCCAGCAACCGGTTGACGTCGGCATCGGAGGGCGGCGTGGCCAGTGCGGGCGCGGCGGCGGCCAGGCCGAGGGCGAGGATCAGGCCGAGCCGGGCCAGGGGACGAATCGAAAGCATGTGCGGGGCATCCTGCGTTGCATGGAAGCACGAGGATACCCGCGAAGACGTCATCGGACCGCATATGACGGACGTTATCGGCGTCATCGGGGATCTTGCGCTCACCCTCGACAGCGGTCCTGCCTTTACAATGCCGCCCATGGCTCTCGGACCCGTCACCATCAGCGCACACCTGTCCATTCCCGATGCGGAACTGGTCGAACGCTTCGTGCGCGCCAGCGGTGCCGGTGGCCAGAACGTGAACAAGGTGTCCACCGCCGTGGAGCTGCGGTTCGACGTGGCCGGCTCGCCGTCGCTGCCCGAGCCGCTGCGCTCGCGCCTGCTGGCCCGGCGCGACCGGCGCATGACCGGCGACGGCGTGCTGGTCATCGACGCCCAGCGGTTCCGCACCCAGGACCGCAACCGCGACGACGCCCGCGAGCGCCTGGCCGCGTTCATCCAGGAGAGCCTGAGCGTGCCCAAGCCACGCGTGGCCACCAAGCCCTCGTACGGGGCCAAGCTGCGCCGCCTGGACGAGAAAAAGGGCCGCGCGCAGATCAAGCGCGGACGCACCACACGCAATTGGGAGTGATTGCTTGAACAACCGAAGTCCGCTGCTGCCGGCCGTGCCGCCCAACATGCCGCAGGTCAAACCCAACCGTTTCCTGCGCTGGCTGGCCCGCTGCACCCTGCGCCTGGGCGGCTGGAAGGTGGTGGGCACCTTCCCGGACGTGCCCAAGCTGGTGTTCATCGTTGCCCCGCATTCGTCCAACTGGGACGGGTTCTGGGGCATGGCGGCCAAGATCGCGCTGGGCATGCAGGTCAAGGTGCTGGGCAAGGCCTCGCTGTTCTGGTGGCCGCTGTCGCCGTTGCTGCGCGCGCTGGGGGTGATCCCGCTGGACCGCAGTTCGCCGCAGGGCACCGTGGAACAGGCGGTCAGCCTGATCCGCAATTCCGAGCGCATGTGGTACGCCATCACCCCCGAGGGCACCCGCAAGGCGGTCACCCACTGGAAGGCCGGCTTCCTGAAGATCGCGCGGATGGCCGACGTGCCGGTGCTGGCGGCGTACTTCCACTACCCGGAGAAGACCATCGGGATCGGCCCGCTGTTCCACTCCAGTGGCGATGATGCCGCCGACATGGCCGCCATCCGCGCCTACTACCGGCCTTGGCAGGGCAAGAACCGCGGCACCGTGTGAGCCGGGCCAGGCCCCGCCCGCGCTGGCGCCGGGGCCCGCACAGCCATGCGCCACGTCCGGCACATGCCGCCTGCGGGCAATCGGAGTAGGGTGATCGGCTGCGGTTTTCCGCAGCCGCATCCCATTCCAAGGAGCCTGTTTCATGTCGCGTACCGTAGTTTTGGCCGCTGCCATCAGCCTGGCGCTGGCGGCCTGTTCCGGCAAGGAGTCCACCCCCGTGTCCGACACCCAGACCCCCGCCGCGCAGCAGCCGGCCGATGCCTCCACCAACCCCCTGTTGAGCGCCAGCACGCTGCCGTTCCAGGCGCCGCCGTTCGACAAGATCAAGGACAGTGACTACCTGCCGGCCTTCAATGAAGGCATGAAGCAGCACCTGGCCGAAGTCCGCAAGATCGCCGACAACCCCGAGCCGGCCACCTTCGACAACACCATTGAAGCGCTCGAGCGCAGCGGCGAGACCCTGACCCGCGTGTCGCGCATCTTCTTCGGCCTGGTCCAGGCCGATACCAACGATGCGCGCCAGAAGATCCAGGAAGAGGTCGCGCCGAAGCTGGCCGACCACCAGGACGAGATCAACCTCGACCCGAAGCTGTTTGCCCGCATCAAGAGTGTGTACGACCAGCGCCAGTCGCTGGGCCTGGACCCGGTGCAGCTGCGCCTGGTCGAGCGTGACTACCAGGAATTCGTGCGCGCCGGCGCGCAGCTCAACGATGCCGACAAGGCCGCGCTGCGCAAGCTCAACGTGGAAGAAACCACGCTGGCCACCCAGTTCCACACCCGACTGGTCGCCGCCACGGCCGCCGGTGCGGTGGTGGTCGACGACAAGGCCAAGCTGGCCGGCCTGGACGAGGATGCGATCAACACCGCCGCCGCCGACGCCAAGGACCGCAAGCTGGACGGCAAGTACGTGCTGCCGCTGCAGAACACCACCCAGCAGCCGGTGCTGGCTTCGCTGAGCGACCGCGACCAGCGCGCCGCGGTGCTCAAGGCGTCGGAAACCCGCGCCGAGAAGGGCGATGCCAACGACACCCGGCAGACCGTGCAGCGCCTGGCCCAGCTGCGTGCGCAGAAGGCCAAGCTGCTTGGCTTCGACAACTACGCCGCCTACAGCCTGGCCGACCAGATGGCCAAGACCCCGGCCGCCGCGCTCAAGCTGCTGACCGACACCGTGCCGGCGGCCACCGCGAAGGCGCGTGGCGAGATCGGCGAAATGCAGAAGGTGATCGACGCACAGAAGGGCGGTTTCAAGCTCGCCGCGTCCGACTGGGACTTCTACGCCGAGCAGGTGCGCAAGGCGCAGTACGACCTGGACGAGTCGCAGATCAAGCCGTACTTCGAGATGGACAACGTGCTGCAGAACGGCGTCTTCTACGCCGCCACCCAGCTGTACGGGATCACGTTCAAGCCGCGCACCGACATCCCGACCTACCACCCGGACATGAAGGTCTACGAAGTGTTCGACAAGGACGGCACCTCGCTGGCGCTGTTCTACACCGACTACTTCAAGCGTGACAGCAAGTCCGGTGGCGCCTGGATGGACGTGTTCGTCGAGCAGGACGGCCTGACCGGTGCCAAGCCGGTGGTCTACAACGTGTGCAACTTCACCAAGCCCGCCGCCGGCCAGCCCGCGCTGCTCAGCTTCGATGACGTGACCACGATGTTCCATGAGTTCGGCCACGCGCTGCACGGCATGTTCTCGAAGGTGAAGTACCCGTCGATCGCGGGCACGAGCACCTCGCGCGATTTCGTGGAGTTCCCGTCGCAGTTCAACGAACATTGGGCGCTGGACCCGAAGGTCTTCGCCAACTACGCCAAGAACTACAAGACCGGCGAACCGATGCCGCAGGCACTGGTCGACAAGATCCTCAAGGCACGCACTTTCAACCAGGGGTATGCGACCACCGAGTACCTGTCGGCGGCGCTGCTGGACCTGGCCTGGCACACCCAGCCGGCCGATGCGCCGCTGCAGGACGTGGCACCGTTTGAGGCGGCTGCGTTGAAGAAGTTCAAGGTGGACCTGGCGCAGGTGCCGCCGCGTTACCGCACCACGTACTTCGACCACATCTGGGGCGGCGGCTATTCGGCCGGTTACTACGCCTACTTCTGGGCCGAAGTGCTCGACCATGATGCCTTCGAGTGGTTCAAGGAACATGGCGGCCTGACGCCGGAGAACGGTCAGGTGTTCCGCGACAAGATCCTCTCGCGCGGCAACAGCGTGGAGCTGGCGGATCTGTACCGCGAGTTCCGCGGCAAGGATCCGTCGGTGGAACCGCTGCTGGTCAATCGCGGGCTGAAGTAACCGCGCGAACCTTGGGGGGCCGACCGTGAGTCGGAGCCTCCACCGGTGCACGCCGAAAACGAAAACGGCAGGGGAAACCCTGCCGTTTTTTTGGGGGGTGGCGGCTTCGCCGGGGTCTTCTGCGAGCTCGAGGGCCCCGTAGCGGCCGGTAGGCCCCTGGTGCAAATGTCCCCCGGCCGCAGAGCGGCCTCCTCCTTTATTTTGCCCAGGAGCCTACCGGCCGCTACGGGGCTCGGCTTGCGGGAAGGTGGAAGCCAGGCTCCTGGCGCTGGTCGGTGGGTCGGGCGCTGGGGCACTCATCGCCTTGGAGGCGAAATAAAGGGGAAGGGGGCGGCGGCAGGCTGAGAACGAAAACAGGAGGGGAAATCCTGCCGTTTTCTTTGGGGTGGCGGTTCCGCTGGGGCCTTGCGCGAGCTCGAGGGCCCCGTAGCGGCCGGTAGGCCCCTGGTGCAAATGTCCCCCGGCCGCGGGGCGGCCTCCTCCTTTATTTTGCCCAGGAGCCTACCGGCCGCTACGGGGCTCGGCTGCGGTAAGCAGGTAAAAGCCAGGCGGGTCGGTGGGTTTGGCGCTGGGCCCTCATGCCCTTGGAGGCGAAATAAAGGGGGAGGGGGCGGCGGCAGGCTGAGAACGAAAACAGGAGGGGAAACCCTGCCGTTTTCTTTAGGGTGGTGGCGGTTCCGCTGGGGCCTTGCGCGAGCGCGAGGGCCCCGTAGCGGTCGGTAGGCCCCTGGTGCAAATGTCCCCCGGCCGCGGGGCGGCCTCCTCCTTTATTTTGCCCAGGAGCCTACCGGCCGCTACGGGGCTCGGCTGCGGTAAGCAGGTAAAAGCCAGGCGGGTCGGTGGGTTGGGCGCTGGGCCCCCATGCCCTTGGAGGCGAAATAAAGGGGGAGGCCGCTCCGCGGCCGGAGGACATTCGCCGGAAAGGGCATGGGGGCCCAGCGCCGAACCCACCGACTCCCGCTTGAGGCGAAATAGAAGAGGGGAGCGGCCGCAGGCGGACACCGGAGGCATCGCCGGAAAGGGTAGTGGGCCCAGCGCCAAACCCACCGCCCGCCGCGCGCAGACACGCTCCGCGGCGGCAGCGTCCCTCACGTCCCCACGTGCACGCCTTCCACGATCTCGCTGCACCCAAGATGGTCCAGCGCGATCTCCAGTGCATGCATGTAACTCTGCGCGCAGTAGCCATGCGCGACCCCGATACGCTGGCCCACATCCGCCGGCAGGCATGCCTCCGGGGCACGGGTATCGTCGTCGTGCACCTCCACGTAGACATTGTGCAGATGCGGCAGCAACCGCTGCAGGCGCACGCTGTCCACGCAGGCGCCCGGGTCCAGCAACGTTACCTCGCCGCGACTGTGGTCGGCCACGCGCAGCGCATCCAGCAGTTCCTGTTCCGAGCCGCAGGCGCGGATCGCCAGCGTGGTGCCGGCGTCGATCGCGCGATGCACCAGCGCCTTCAGCAGGAGAGGCGGCAGCGGCGCGGCGGTACGGATCAGCGCGCCGCTGGCTTCCGGCCCGCGGATGATGAAGATCGACATGGCTCAGGCCCCCTCCGGCACGGCCTGCAGGCGACGCGCGGCGATCGCCAGCGACAGCCGGCAGGCATCGGCGCGGCCGCTGCTGCACACCACCCGCGCCGTCGGCCCGTGCTGCGGGTGCAGGTGCGCGTCCAGCGCGTCGTCATCGTTGCTGGCCATCTCGATGTACGGCGCCGGCAGCGCCTCCAGCGCGCTGCGCAGTGCCTGGCCGTAACGCGCCCACTGCGGTGCGTCGACCGCGGCGGTGGCGATCAGCACCAGCGCCGGCCGGCTGCGCTGGGCGCGCTGCAGGCAGCGCAGCAGGGCCGGCAGCGAGTCGCAGTCGCGACAGGCCAGGCGGTGCCCGGCAACCCGGGCCGGCAGCGGGGCGGCATCCGGCGCCGCGCCAGGCGGCGTGTGCCGGATCATCAGGATGGTCATGGAACACCTCGAACAAGCGCCCTGCGGCGCGGTGACGCCACGATGCGACCGCGGCCCGTAAAACCGCCATGCCGGCGCCTGCCGTGGCGCGTAAACATCGCGTAGCTTCTGTCTGCGCCGCCGGGAACTCGGCCTGCGCCGCCGGGTCACACCGTCACCCCTTGAGAGAGCCCCGCCATGGACCGTCCCGCCGCCACCGCCGCCCCCAACCGGATGCTGCACTGGCTGAAGAAGGAAGCCCTCCCGGTGGCGGTGATGCTGGGCCTGCTGCTGGCCGCGCGTGATTCGCTGGCCAACCACTACCAGGTGCCCAGCGGTTCGATGCAGCACACCCTGATGCCGGGCGACCGGGTGGTGGTGGACATGCGCGCCTATGGCCTGCGCCTGCCGTTCACCTCGGTGCAACTACTGCACACCGGCCAGCCGCAGCGCGGCGACGTGGCGGTGTTCGATTCACCGGTGGACGGCATCCGCCTGATCAAGCGCATCGCCGCCGTGGGCGGTGACCGGGTGGAGCTGCACCAGGGCCACCTGAGCATCAACGGCCAGCCCCTGGCAGAAGCCGGCGCGGGCGAGATCGAGGACTTTGGCCAGCACCTGGCCCGGCTCGACCTCGGCCAGGGCGGCGGCCCGGACATCAGCGGCCTCACCGTGCCGGCGGGCGAAGTGCTGATGCTCGGCGATCATCGCGGCAACAGCGCCGATGGGCGTTTCTTCGGCCTGGTCCAGGCCAGTTCGCTGTACGGCAAGGCGTCGCACGTCTACTACCGGCGCGGCGAGGGCCTGACCTGGCAGGCGCTGTAACCCCGGGCCCGATCTGAATCGATATCCACGGCGTCTCGATTCAGACATTGGAGGTTATGGATCGACTTGTCGGCGCTGCCTATCCTGAGCGCTGACTCTTCGCTCCGGCCCGTCCACGCGGGCCCTACCGGCATGAATGGCGACACCGCAGCGGGCCCGGCCCGCAGCTCCGCACCCCCCACGGCTGCGGGGGCCACAGACCACATCCAGCAGGGCACCCCGGCATTCCGGCGCACGGCGGCGGCGCTGTTCCTGGCCGGCTTCTCCACCTTCGGCCTGCTCTACACGGTGCAGCCGCTGCTGCCCGAGTTCAGCCGCCACTTCGGCGTATCGGCCGCCAACAGCGCGCTGACCCTGTCGCTGAGCACCGGCCTGCTGGCGGTCTCGATGCTGATCGCCGGGCTGATCTCCGACCGCATCGGCCGGCGCGGGGTGATGGTCGCTGCGCTGCTGGCCTCCAGCGTCTTGTCGGTGGCCACCGCGCTGGTCGACGACTGGTCCACCCTGCTGGTGCTGCGCACGCTGCTGGGCATCGCGCTGAGCGGGGTGCCGGCGGTGGGCATGACCTACCTGGCCGAAGAGATGGACAGCCGCGCGCTGGGCCTGGCGATGGGCCTGTACATCGGCGGCAACGCGATCGGGGGCATGAGTGGCCGCCTCATCGCCGGCATCGTGGCCGACCACTGGGGCTGGCGCTGGGGTATTGGCGTGGTCTCGGTGATCGCGCTGCTGAGCACCGTGCTGCTGTGGTTCCAGCTGCCGCCCTCACGCCACTTCCAGAGCCGCCGCGGCGGCCTGCGAGAACTGCCCGCACGTTGGCGCAGCCTGTTCGCCGACCCCGGCCTGCCCTGGTTGTTTGCCACCGCCTTCGTGCTGATGGGCGTGTTCGTCACGCTGTACAACTACCTCGGCTACCACCTGCTGGCCCCGCCCTATGGCCTGAGCCAGACCGTGGTCGGGTTGATCTTCAGCGTCTACCTGGTCGGCACCTTCAGTTCGGCGTGGATGGGGCAGCAGGCCAACCGCCACGGCCGCAGCCGCGTGCTGGCGATCTGCTACGGGCTGATCGCGCTGGGCATCGTGCTGCTGGCGCTACCGTGGCTGGGCTGCATGGCGGCGGGCATCGCGCTGGTCACCTTTGGTTTCTTCGGCGGCCATTCGGTGGCCAGCAGCTGGGTCGGCAGCCGCGCCGGCAGCATGCGCGCCGAAGCGTCGGCCCTGTACCTGTTCGCCTACTACCTGGGCTCCAGCGTGGCCGGAGTGATCGGTGGGGTGTTCTACACGCACTGGGACTGGCTGGGCGTGTGCGGCTTCGTCGGCGTGCTGACCGTGGCCGGCGCCGGCATTGCCTGGCGGCTGCGGCGACGCGTGCAACCGGCCGCCGCCGCGGCGCTCGCGCTCAGCCGCTGACGCCCTGCAGCAGCCGGGTGAAGTGCCCGATCAGGGGCGACGCCGCGCCGCGCCGGCAGGCCACGTGCACTTCCGAACTGGCGGCGCGGTCGCTGAGTGCGACGAAGCGCGCCCCATCGACCTGGATATGGCTGCACGAAGCCGGCAGCACGGTGACGCCCAGGCCCGAGGCGGCGAGGCTGATCAGCGTCGAGGCTTCGCCCGCCTCCTGCACGATGCGCGGGGTGAAGCCCGCGCTGCGGCACAGCGCGATGAAATGATCGTGGATGCCTGCGCCCACCTCGCGCAGGAAGCCCACGAACGGCTCATGCGCGAACTGCCGCAGCGCCAGCGGCGCATCGGCGGGCAGGCCCCGCACCAGGGGGTGCTGGTCGTGCACCACCAGCGCCAGCGGATCACTGAACAATTTGCGTGACACCAGCGGCGCCGGGAGCGCACGTTTGCGGATCAGGCCGACGTCCAGCTCGCCGGCCATCAGCGCATCGATCTGCTGCAGGGTGTTCATCTCGCGCAGCTTCAACTGCACGTGCGGGAACTGCTGCCGGTAGGCAAAGATCGCGCGTGGAATCTGCGTGGACAGCGGCGTGGCCCGGGTCAGCCCGATGCGCAGTTCGCCGGTTTCGCCGCGCTGCGCGCGCTGGGTCAGGTCGACTGCGGTATCCACCCGCGCCAGCACCTCGCGCGCCTGCTCCTGCAGCACGCGCCCGGCATCGGTGAGTTCCACCCGGCGGTTGGCGCGCACGAACAGGCGCGCGCCGAGCAGGGTTTCCAGCTGGCGGATCTGTTGGCTGAGCGGGGGCTGGGACATGCCCATGCGTTCGGCGGCGCGGCCGAAGTGCAGGGTATCGGCGACGGCCAGGAAGTAACGCAGGTGGCGTAGTTCGATCGACATGGAAGATGCCCGGGTCAGCGCTCGGAATGCCCGCTTTCATCATAGCTGCGCGGACTGAACAGGTCCGGCTGGATCAGCTCGATGAAGGCGCGCGCCTGCGGCGACAGGAACCGGCCGCGGCGCACGATCACCCCGTAGCTGCGCTCGGGGAACCATGCGCTCATCGAGCGCGTCACCAGCTTCTCGCGGTCGCCATCGTTGAGGCACAGCGCCGGCACGATCGAGATGCCCATGCCCATGGCCACGTACTGCTTGATCACCTCCCAGCCGCCCACTTCCAGCGCCACGGTGTAGGGCAAGCGGTGCCGCTGGAACACCTGGTCGACCAGCCGGTAGGTGATCTGGCGCTTGGGTGGCAGCACCAGCGGATGCTGCGAGATCGCCTCCAGGCTGAGCTCGCCGCGCGCCAGCGGATGCCCCGGCGGCGCGATCAGGACCTGCTCGAAGCGATAGGCGGGCGCGTAGCTGAGGTCGGCCGGTACGTCGGTCATCGAGCCCACGGCCAGGTCGGCCGCGTCGCTGCGCAGCAGGTCGGTGCCATCGGCGCTGATCGCGTTGTGCAGGGTCAGGCGCACGTCCGGGTGGCGCTGGCGGAAGCGCTCCACGATGCGCGGCAGCAGGTACAGGATGGTCGAGCTGTTGGCGGCGATGTTGAGCTCGCCGGCGTCCAGCCCCTTCACCTTGTCGCGGAAGCTGGCTTCCAGCCCGTCCAGGTTCTCCACCAGCGGCTGGGCCATCTCGAACAGCAGCTGGCCCTCGCGGCTGGGCACCAGCCGGCGCCCGCTGCGCTCGAACAGGCTCACCCCCAGCTCGCGTTCCAGCGCCTGCAACTGCTGGCTGATGGCCGGCTGGCTGACGAAAAGCGCCTCAGCTGCCCGTGAGACTGAGCCCAGGCGGACCGTCTGACAGAACGCCCGAAGCGGCTTGAGCCGGTCGGATTTGTAGGAAAAACGGGGGCTTGGCGGGCGCGGTGTGGGCATGGCGTTACGAGTATAAGCACACCTTATGGTGAGCATTGCGATAACTGTTTTGTCAAATACGGTACGGCAGCGCACGGTGGGGCCCTACCGCACTGCAGGAGCCCGCCATGTCCGCCGTCGCCGCTTTCGCCACTGCCCAGCCCACCCCCGCCGATGCCCCGGCCACGCCCGGCATCGCCCTCACCACCCAGTTCGCCGGCCAGTCCGCGCTGCTGCCGGCGGGGGTATTGGCGCTGCTGGTGTCGCTGCACCGTGCGGTGGAGCCCGAGCGCCAGCGCCGGCTGCAGGCCCGGGTGGCGCGCCAGGCGTTCTTCGACGGCGGCGGCCTGCCGGACTTCCGCGCGGACACCGCCGAGATCCGGGACGGCGACTGGCGCGTGGCCCCGCTGCCGGACGCACTGCAGGATCGCCGCGTGGAGATCACCGGCCCGACCGACCCGAAGATGGTCATCAACGCGCTGAACTCCGGGGCCAAGGTGTTCATGGCCGACTTCGAGGATTCCACCGCCCCGGCCTGGCGCAACCTGCTGGCCGGCCAGCAGGCGCTGATCGGCGCGGTGCGTGGCGATCTGACCCACACCGGGCCATCCGTCGATGGGAAGCCGGGCAAGCAATACACCCTGCGCCCGTTCAACGAACAGGCGGTGCTGATCGTGCGCCCGCGCGGCTGGCACCTGGATGAAAAGCACGTGCGCATCGATGGCCAGCCGATCGCCGGCGGCCTGTTCGACGCGGCGGTGTTCGCCTTCCACAACGCGCGCACCCTGATGTGCAAGCAGCGTGGCCCGTACTTCTACCTGCCCAAGCTGCAGAGCATGGAAGAGGCGGCGCTGTGGGAGACCGCGCTGTCGCACATCGAGGGCATGCTTGGCCTGCCGCATGGGCAGATCAAGGTCACGGTGCTGATCGAAACGCTGCCGGCGGTGTTCGAGATGGACGAGATCCTGCATGCGCTGCGCGACCGCATCGTCGGCCTGAACTGCGGGCGGTGGGATTACATTTTTTCCTACATCAAGACCTTCCGCCGCCACGCCGACAAGGTGCTGCCCGAGCGTGGCCAGGTGACCATGACCCAGCCGTTCCTGAAGGCCTATTCGGAACTGCTGATCCGCACCTGCCATCGCCGCGGTGCGCACGCGATGGGGGGCATGGCCGCGCAGATCCCGATCAACCACGATGCCGCCGCCAACGAGCAGGCGATGGCGCGGGTGCGCGCGGACAAGCTGCGCGAAGTGACCGCCGGCCATGACGGCACCTGGGTGGCGCATCCGGCGTTGATCCCGGTGGCGCAGGCGATCTTCGACGCGCACATGCCCGGGCCAAACCAGCACGGCGTGCTGCGCAACGACGTGCAGGTGGGCCGCGACGATCTGATCGCCGCACCCACCGGCACCATCACCCGCGGCGGTTTCGAGGGCAATGTCGAGGTCTGCGTGCGCTACCTGGCCGCCTGGCTGGACGGCAACGGCTGCGTGCCCATCCACCACCTGATGGAGGACGCGGCCACCGCCGAGATCAGCCGCAGCCAGCTGTGGCAGTGGCTGCACACCCCTGGCCAGTACCTGGACGACGGCACCGCCATCGACCTGGCCCTGCTCGACGCCACCCTGGCGCAGCTGCCGGCGCGCCTGGGCGACCGCGCCGCGCTGCCCGGCGGCGCCCGCATCGACGAGGCCATCGCGCTGCTGGGCGAGCTGAGCCGCCGCGACGCACTCACCGACTTCCTGACCCTGCCCGCTTACGACCGCCTCGACTGACCTGTACCGCCCGCCTTCCGCACCGCTTCATCCATTCACCGTCTTCCCCCCTGGAGAAACACCATGAGCACGCTGCCGACCGCCGAACAGATCCAGCACGAATGGAACACCGACCCGCGTTGGGCGGGCATCCAGCGCAACTACACTGCCGCCGACGTGGTGCGCCTGCGCGGCACCGTGCACGTGGAGCATTCGCTGGCCCGGCTGGGTGCGCAGAAGCTGTGGACCTACCTGCAGGAAAAGGACTTCGTCAACGCGCTCGGCGCGCTGACCGGCAACCAGGCCATGCAGCAGGTGAAGGCGGGCTTGAACGCCATCTACCTGTCCGGCTGGCAGGTGGCCGCCGACGCCAACCTGGCCGGCCAGATGTATCCGGACCAGTCGCTGTATCCGGCCGACTCGGTGCCGGCGGTGGTCAAGCGGATCAACAACACCCTGCTGCGCGCCGACCAGCTGCACCATGCCGAAGGCAAGGATGAGATCGACTTCCTGCAGCCGATCGTGGCCGATGCCGAGGCCGGGTTCGGGGGCGTGCTCAACGCCTTCGAGCTGATGAAGGCGATGATCGAGGCCGGCGCCGCCGGCGTGCACTTCGAGGACCAGCTGGCCTCGGTGAAGAAGTGCGGGCACATGGGCGGCAAGGTGCTGGTGCCCACCCGCGAGGCCATCGAAAAGCTCAACGCCGCGCGCCTGGCGGCCGATGTGATGGGCGTGCCGACCCTGCTGGTGGCGCGCACCGATGCCGAGGCCGCCGACCTGCTGACCAGCGACGTGGATGGCAACGACCAGCCGTTCACCACCGGCGAGCGCACCGTGGAAGGCTTCTACAAGACCCGCAACGGCCTCGACCAGGCGATCAGCCGCGGCCTGGCCTATGCGCCCTATGCCGACCTGATCTGGTGCGAGACCGGCAAGCCGGACCTGGAGTTCGCCCGCAAGTTCGCCGAGGCGATCCACGCCAGGTTCCCGGGCAAGCTGCTGGCCTACAACTGCTCGCCCAGCTTCAACTGGAAGAAGAACCTGGACGACGCCACCATCGCCAGCTTCCAGAAGGAAATCGCCAAATACGGGTACAAGTTCCAGTTCATCACCCTGGCCGGCTTCCACGCCCTGAACTACTCCATGTTCAACCTGGCCCACGGCTACGCGCGCCGCCAGATGAGCGCCTTCGTGGAGCTGCAGGAGGCCGAGTTCGCCGCGGCCGACCGGGGCTTCACCGCGGTCAAGCACCAGCGCGAGGTCGGCACCGGCTACTTCGACGCGGTCACCCAGGCCATCCAGCAGGGCCAGTCCTCGACCACGGCCCTGAGCGGGTCGACCGAGGAGGAGCAGTTCAACGCCGAACGCGCGGCCTGACCGATCCCCAAGGGCGGCCAGGGAAGGCCGGGGCGACGGGCGGTCGGGGGACCGCCCGTCGCTGCATGGGGCCGCTCGGCGGCCGGTCCGTCCCGTCGGCCGGGTGGCCGCTGGCGGACCCGGGCTGCGTATGAAAGGGGGATGTGCCGCGGCCGCCCGAAAATGGGGCGCCCGGGCGCTGAAATGGGATGAGGCGCACACTTTTTAGGGGTGCTATTCTCCTCGGCTCACCGGGGGAACGCTGGGAAGCGGGTGCACGGGATGACCGGCAAGGTTGCGGCGATTGTGTGCGAACAGGAACCAGGCATCGCCCAGACTGCGATGGCTGAGATCGTGCATGCCGTATTGAGCAGCAGCGAGTTCGCGCTGTTCGCCCAGTTCGGCCGGCAGCAGCACCTGGCCAAGGGTGACCAGCTGTTCCACCGCGGTCAAGCCGGCGACACGATGTACGTGGTCGTCAGCGGCGGCATCGAGCTGGATTTTGGCGAAGACCTGCTGGTCAAGTCGCTGGGGCCCAATGAATTCTTCGGCGAGCTCGGCCTGCTGATCGGCGACCATCCGCGCAGCGCGGAGGCGCGCGCGATCACCGACAGCGTCGTGCTGGAACTGGGCAACGCCGACTTCCAGCGCCTGGTCGACCACGATCCGGGGCTGATCGCCTATTTCCTGCGCCGCACGATCATGCGCGTGGTGAGCAACGAACAGGTCCTGATCCGCCAGCTGCGCCGGCGCAACCACGACCTGGAGACCGCGCTCGACAACCTGTACATCACCACCCACCAGCTCACCCACACCCGCGAGCTGGTGCGGACCGACGAGCTGACCGGCCTGCACAACCGGCGCGGCCTGGCCCTGTACCTGCAGGACTGCCGCACCCAGCCCGAAGGCCCGCCGCAGGGCCTGCTGCTGATCGACTGCGACCACTTCAAGAAGGTCAACGACGAGCACGGCCACCAGGCCGGCGACCGCGTGCTGCAGAGCATGGCCAACATCCTGCGCTCGGTCGCGACCGAGACCGACCTGGCCTGCCGGCTCGGCGGTGACGAGTTCTGCCTCCTGCTGCGCACGGCTACCGCCGACAGCCTGCAGCATGCCGCCGAATTCATCCTCAGCGCCGTGCACGGCCTGATGGACCGCGCCCACGGCGTGCCCCACGTCTGCCCGGTCAGCATCGGCGTGCGCCTGCTCGAGCCCCACACCGACTGGAGCGAGTGGTACGCTCGCGCCGACAACGCGCTGTACCAGGCCAAGCGCCTGGGCGGCAACCGGCTGCACTGGTCGCGTGCCGCGACCGCCACACCCTGAGCGGGGGAAGATCGGCATGTACGGCGACATCGGAACGTCGACCCAGGCCCCACAGATGCGGGCGTTGTTGTTCACCGATCTGTGCGATTCGTTGATCCTGGTCGAACGCATCGGTGATACGGCTGCGGCCGAGCTGTTCCAGCAGCACGATCGACTGGTGTTGACGCTGCAGCAGCAATGGAACGGGCACCAGATCGACCGCTCCGATGGCCTGTTCCTGCTGTTCGAACGCGCGATCGACGCGCTGGGTTTCGCACTGGATTACCAGCGCGGGCTGAAGCGGCTGGGCGAGGAGCGCGGCATCGTGCTGCGCGCCCGCGCCGGCCTGCACGTGGGTGAAGTGCTGACCTGGGAGAACAGCCCCGAAGCGATCAGGGTGGGTGCCAAGTCGCTGGAGGTCGAGGGCCTGGCCAAGCCGATGGCCGCCCGGCTGATGGCCCTGGCCCGGCCGGGCCAGATCCTGATGTCGGCGGTGGCCGAATCGCTGACCCATCGCGCCAGCGGCGAGCTCGGCGACCGCGCCACGCGCCTGCTGTGGAAATCGCATGGCCGTTGGCGCTTCAAGGGCGTGCCCACCCGCCAGGAAGTGTTCGAGGTGGGCGAGATCGGCTTCGCCCCACTGCGCATGCCGAGCGGCAACGCCAAGGCCCGGCGCGATATCCCGCTGTGGCGGCAACCGGCGGCCCTGGTCGCGGAGCTGGCGGTGATGGCGATGCTGATGGCCGGCGGCTGGATGCTGTTGCGGCCGGCGCCGGCGATCGCCTTCGCCGAGCGCGACTGGGTGGTCATCGGCGACCTGCGCAACCTCACCGACAACCCCATCCTGGACGACACGCTGGACCAGGCCTTCCGGATCAGCCTGGAACAGTCCCGGCACGTCAACGTGGTCAGCCAGGACCGCATCGAACGCACCCTGAAGATGATGCGCAAGGACGTGGGCGGTGGCGCGCTGGACCGCAGCAATGCCGCCGTGGTCGCGCTTCGCACCGGCGCCAACCTGGTGCTGATGCCGGCGGTGACCGATGTGGGTGGACGGGTGCGGTTCTCGGTGGAGGTGATGGACCCGCGCACCCAGCACACGCTGGCGGTGAGTACCTCCTTCGCCGACCGGGGCGCCGTACTGGCGGCGGTGGACAAGGTCTCGCTGGAGCTGCGCGACGAGCTGGGCGAAGAGGCCGCCATGATCCAGCGCGATGCCATGCCGCTGCCGGAGGTCACCACCGCCAACATGGATGCACTGCGCGCCTTCGCGCTGGGCCAGAAGCGCTACCTCAAGGGCGACTACCGCGCCGCGCTGGGCTTCTACCAGCAGGCCACGGAGATCGACGGCGACTTCGCGCTGGCGTGGCTGGGGCAGGCGCGCTGCCATTTCGCGCAGGTCGACTTCGGCTCGGCGGCCGACGCGCTGCGGCGCGCCCAGGCACTCACCGCGCACCTGCCCACGCGCGAAGCGATGTACGTCAAGAACTGGACCCTGCAGGTGTTCGACCCGGACCGTGCCGGCGACGGCTGGCTGCGCATGTCCGAGTTGTATCCGGACTACGTGCCGGCCGCGAACAACGCGGCGATGAACCTGTACAACGAAAACCGCTTCCTCGACGCGCTGCCACTGGCCAAGCGCGTGGCCGAAAGCACCGTGGACCTGCACAGCATCGGCCTGGACCAGTACGGACGCATCCTGCTCGCGCTGGGCCGTTACGACGACGCCGACGCGGCCCTGGGCAAAGCGGTGTCGATCGGCTGGAACGGGGCGCTGATGCGGCAGGCCAGCGTGGCCGCCGCCCGCCGCGATTTCAGCCGCGCCGGCACATTGCTCGACGCGCTGGATGCGGCCAACTACCACGGAGACCTGGTCAAGACCACCGTCGCCCTGGACCGTGGCGACGTGGCCGGCGCGCTCCGGCATGCCGAGCGTGGCCTGGCCGGCAGTCGCGACAAGCCCGGTGCCGACCAGCTCAACTACCACGTACCGCTGGCCGTGGCCTACATGCAGTCCGGCCAGCGCCAACGCGCGCTGGCGCTCACCCATGACGCGGTCACGCGTGCCTTCGCCGGCATCGACAGCGCGCCGAGCGTGGATGCGATCGATCGGGTGGTGTCGGCGCTGGCTGCCGGCATCGTGGCCAGGCGGCTGGGCGATGGCAGCCTGGCCAAGACACTGCCGGAGCGGATCGCCGCACTGAAGAACCTGCCCAAGAGCCGGGTGGTGGACGAGTTCAGCGCGGTGTTGCAGGCCGAGCAGCAGCGCGTCCAGGGCAAGCCGCGCGAAGCGCTGCAGACGCTGGCGCCGTTCATCAGTCCCGAATCGCGCGTGCAGACGCGCGTGGCGGCCATGCATGCCGCGCGGGATGCCGGCATGGAGAAGATCGCGGCCCAGCATGCCGGCTGGCTGCAGCAGCGCGCCGGCATGGCCTACGCGGAAATCGAGTGCAGCTTCTGCCTGCAGGCGCTCAACATCCTGGATGTGCGCGCGGTCACCGGCCAGCGCCCCACGGGTGCGGGGCCGACGCGGGTGTCGGCCCCGTAGCGCCTGCCCTCAGCGCAGCGTGCGCGGCGCGCCCTTGCCGTGCTCCAGCATCGGCACGTTGTAGCCGGTACCGGAGGTGAGCATGGCGAAGATTTCCTTCTGCGCCTTGGCGATGCTGTCCTTGTCGGCCAGCCTGATGTTGCTGCAGCACTGCTTGACGAAGTCGTGCAGGGCCGCGTCGCTTTCCGGCACGTGGCCGGTATCCAGGATGGCCTGCGCGGTGTCGGTGACGAACCGCTCGCGGAAGGCATCGTCGGTGGACAGCAGCTCGACAAGGCGTTTGGCGGAGGCAGCTTCAAGCTTCAGGGTGGGCATGGCGGGGCTCTCTGTGGATGGACGCAATGAGCTGGTGTCGGCCCGGGCGCAGGGTTCTTGAGGGTCCGGGCCATAACAGGGTCAAGTTGTCGGCATCCGGAACGATATCCTTTCTTGTGCTCATAGACGCGGTGGAGGGGTTGTGCGCCTGAGGCGATGTGCAATGTTGCTGCTTGAGCCGCGGGAAACGGTGGCATTCCAGTTCGAAGCGCTGCTGGACGGCGGCGACGGCCGCGTGCGGTCGCTCGGCTGGGTGGCGCTGGCCCCGCACCTGGAGCAGCCCGTGGCGCTGTCCGCGCAGGCGCAGGCCTGGCTCGGCACGCTCAGCCCGAGCGCCTGGACCGAGCTGGCCGCCGACGCCGCCGAGATGCCGATGGCGCAGGCGCTGCTGGCGGCCGGCCTGTTGATCGCCGAGGACGGGGACGGCGTAGCGGCCGCGCGCGATGCGCGCCTGCGCGGGGTGCACTGGCATCCGCTGGCTGCCGTGATGCATGCGTTCTCGCGCTGGGACGGCGTGGATGCCGTGTACAACATGCAGGCCTCGGAGACCGAGACCGCCGAGCAGATGCGCCAGACCCTGGGCGAGCCGCCGCGCGAAGCACCGCAGCTGGCCGGCGCCGGCCCCCGCCTGGCGCTGCCGGACGTGGACGGCAACGCGTTCGACCAGCTGCTCGCGCGCCGCGTCACCTGCCGCAACTTCGATCCCGACCGGCCCTTGCCGCTGGCGGTGTTCGCCCAGCTGCTGCAACGCACCTTCGGCAGCCGCTGCCGTTTCCAGGTCGGGCAGGACCTGGTGTTCCTCAAGAAAAGCGTGCCCTCCGGCGGTGGCCTGCATCCGATCGAGGCCTACCTGGTGGTCCAGAACGTGGCCGGGCTCGCGCCGGGGCTATACCACTATCGCGGCGACTCCCATGAGCTGGAGCGCGTGGCCACCGAGGTCACGGTGGATCGCGCGTTCGTCATGGAGATGGTGGGCCAGCAGCACTGGTTCGCCGATGCCCACGTCCTGGTCGTGCTGGCCCCGCGGTTCGAGCGCACGTTCTGGAAGTACCGACAGCATGCCAAGAGCTATCGCGTGGTGGCGATGGAGGCGGGGCACCTGTCGCAGACGCTCTACCTGGCCGCCACCGATGCCGGGCTGGGCGCGTTCATCACCGGTGCCATCAATGAAAAGCACATCGAGCGCGCGTTGCAGCTCGACACCATCGCCGAGGGGGTGCTGGCGGTCTGCGGCTTTGGCTGGCGCGCTGCGCAGATGACCACGACCGAACTGGATCCCGCCGGGATGATCTGGCACCCGGCGGCGGTGTAACCGGCGTTGCGATGGGGGCGGGGCTCAGGCCCCGTCCGCCTCGAAGTCCACCAGCACGGCGCCATCGCCCACCTGGTCGCCGGCCTTGACCCGGTACCCCTGCACCACGCCATCGGCCGGGGCCTGCAGGGTGTGCTCCATCTTCATCGCTTCCAGCACCAGCAGCGGCGCGCCGCGCTTGACGGCGGTGCCCGGCGCCACCGAGGTGGCGACGATGCGGCCGGGCATCGGCGCGAGCAGGCTGCCGGCGTCGGCCACGCCCTGGTCCGCTTCGCTGACCGGATCGTGCAGCGTGAAACGTTGCGCGCCTTCGCTGCCGAACAGATACAGCGCATCGCCCTCACGCACCACGCGGGCGCGGTGCAGCGCATCGCCGCTCTGCATGCGCAGCGCATCGCCGTCGAGGCCGCCGTGGGCGACCACGCGGGCATCGCCGACAGTCACCGACCATGCCCCGTCCTGCTGCTGCACCGTCACCGGCTGCTGGGTGCCGCGGTGCTCCAGCGTCAGCGTGCGCGGTGCGCGCGCGCCCAGCCGCCAGCCGTCCTGCTGCTGCCAGGGCGAGTGCGGGTCGCGTGCGTCGATGCGGGCTGCATCCTGGCTGCCGATGGCGGCCATGGCGGCCATCGCCCACAGGGCAGGATCGCTGTCGTCCGCGTTCGGCGCGAGCGCGGCCTGCTCGCGCTCGATCAGCGCGGTATCCAGGTTGGCGGTGGCGAACGACTCGGTCATCACCAGTCGGCGCAGGAACGCGGCATTGGTGGTCACGCCGACCACTTCGCACTCGGCCAGGGCCTGCTGCATGCGGCGCAGCGCGGCATCGCGGTCCACGTCCCAGACGATCAGCTTGGCGATCATCGGGTCGTAGAACGGGGTGATCGCATCGCCCTGCTCCACGCCGGCGTCCACGCGCACATGCGCGCTGCCCGACGGCAGGCGCAGGTGCTGCAGCGTGCCGGTGGACGGCAGGAAGCCGCGGTCGGCGTCTTCGGCGTACAGGCGCGCTTCCAGCGCATGGCCGCGGATCTGCAACTGGTCCTGCTGCAGCGGCAGCGGTTCACCGCTGGCCACGCGCAGCTGCCATTCGACCAGGTCGGTACCGGTGATGCACTCGGTGACCGGGTGTTCGACCTGCAGGCGGGTGTTCATTTCCATGAAGAAGAAATCGCCGTTCGGCGCGGCGATGAACTCCACCGTGCCCGCACCAACGTAATCGACCGCGCGCGCCGCATCCACGGCAGCCTTGCCCATCGCGGCGCGGCGCTCGGCGGTCATGCCTGGCGCCGGGGCTTCTTCCAGCACTTTCTGGTGGCGGCGCTGCACCGAGCAGTCGCGCTCGAACAGGTACACCACGTTGCCGTGGCTGTCGCCGAACACCTGGATCTCGATGTGGCGCGGGCGCTCGACGTACTTTTCCACCAGCACGTGGGCATTGGCGAAGGCCGACTGCGCTTCGCGCTGGCAACTGGCCAGCGCGTCGATGAAGTCGGCACTGGCGTCCACGCAGCGCATGCCCTTGCCACCGCCACCGGCGCTGGCCTTGATCAGGACCGGGTAGCCGATCGCATCGGCCTGGGCGCGCAGGAACTCCGGCGCCTGCTCGTCGCCGTGGTAGCCGGGCGTGAGCGGCACGCCGGCCTGCTGCATCAGTGCCTTGGCCGCGCTCTTGTCGCCCATCGCGCGGATCGCCGCGGCGGAGGGGCCGATGAACACGATGCCGGCCTCGGCGCAGGCCTGGGCGAAGCCGGCGTTCTCGGACAGGAAGCCGTAGCCGGGGTGGATCGCCTGCGCGCCGGTGCGGCGGGCCGCGTCCAGGATGGCGTCGCCGCGCAGGTAGCTCTCGCGTGCCGGCGCCGGGCCGATCGCGATGGCCTCGTCGGCCAGGCGCACGTGACGCGCGTTGCGGTCGGCGTCGGAATACACCGCCACGGTGGCGATGCCCAGGCGCTGGCAGGTGGCGATGACACGGCAGGCGATTTCGCCGCGGTTGGCAATCAGGATCTTGGTGAACATGGAGGTCTCGTGGCGCGGGCCAATGGCGGAGCAGGGGGCGGCACCTCGCGGTGCCGCGCGTGCCTTACATGCGGAACACACCGAACCCGGTCTTCTTCGCCGGCGCGTTGAGGCTGGCCGACAAGGCCAGGGCCAGCACGCGGCGCGTGTCGGCCGGGTCGATCACCCCGTCATCCCACAGGCGCGCGCTGGCGTAGTAGGGATGGCCCTGGGTTTCGAACTGGTCGCGGATCGGCGACTTGAAGCCGTCCTCTTCCTCCGCCGACCACTGCCCGCCCTTGGCCTCGATGCCGTCGCGCTTGACCGTGGCCAGCACGCTGGCGGCCTGTTCGCCGCCCATCACGCCGATACGCGCGTTCGGCCACATCCACAGGAAGTTGGGCGAATAGGCGCGGCCGCACATGCCGTAATTGCCGGCGCCGAAGGAGCCGCCGATCACCACGGTGAACTTGGGCACCTTGGCGCAGGCCACGGCCATCACCAGCTTCGCGCCGTCCTTGGCGATGCCGCCGTGTTCGTACTTGCGGCCGACCATGAAGCCGGTGATGTTCTGCAGGAACACCAGCGGGATGCCGCGCTGGGTGCACAGTTCGATGAAGTGCGCGCCCTTGAGCGCGGACTCGGAGAACAGGATGCCGTTGTTGGCGATGATGCCCACCGGATAACCGTGCAGGTGGGCGAAGCCGGTGACCAGGGTGGCGCCATAGCGCGGCTTGAACTCGTCGAAACGCGAGTCGTCGACGATGCGCATGATTACTTCGCGTACGTCGTAGGGCTTGCGGGTGTCGGCGGGGATCACGCCATACAGCTCACTGGCCGGGTAGCGCGGCTCGACCGGCGCCTGCACGGCCAGCGCGGGCTCGGGCTTGCGCCAGTTGAGCTGGGCGATGATCGCGCGGACCCGCGCCAGCGCCTGCAGGTCGTTGTCGGCCATGTGGTCGGCCACGCCGGAAATGCGCGTGTGCACGTCGGCACCACCGAGTTCTTCGGCGCTGACCACTTCACCGGTGGCCGCCTTCACCAGCGGCGGGCCGCCGAGGAAGATGGTGCCCTGCTCGCGCACGATCACCGTTTCATCGCTCATCGCCGGCACGTAGGCGCCGCCGGCGGTGCAGCTGCCCATCACGCAGGCGATCTGCGGGATGCCCTGCGCGGACAGGTTGGCCTGGTTGTAGAAGATCCGGCCGAAATGATCGCGGTCCGGGAAGACTTCGTCCTGCAGCGGCAGGAACGCGCCGCCCGAGTCGACCAGGTAGATGCACGGCAGGCGGTTCTGCTCGGCCACTTCCTGCGCACGCAGGTGCTTCTTCACCGTCATCGGGTAGTAGGTACCGCCCTTGACGGTGGCATCGTTGGCCACGATCACGCATTCAACGCCGGAGACCCGGCCGATGCCGGCCACCACGCCGGCACTGGGGATGGGATCGCCATACATGCCGTGCGCGGCCAGCGGCGCGATCTCCAGGAAGGCGCTGCCCGGGTCGAGCAGGGCATCGATGCGGTCGCGCACCAGCAGCTTGCCGCGTGCGGTGTGCTTGGCGCGGGCCGCCTCGCTGCCACCCAGCGCGGTCTGCGCCAAGGTGCTGCGCAGGTCATCGACCACCGCCTGCAGCGCAGCGCGGTTGGCTTCGAAAAGATCGCTGCCCGGTTGCAGCTGGGTGCTCAATACGCTCATGGCCGTCCCTTACTTGGTGCGCTGGAACAGTTCGCGGCCGATCAGCATGCGGCGGATCTCCGAGGTGCCCGCGCCGATCTCGTACAGCTTGGCATCGCGCCACAGACGCCCGGTGGGGTAGTCGTTGATGTAGCCGTTGCCGCCCAGCACCTGGATCGCCTGGCCGGTCAGCCAGGTGGCCTTCTCGGCCGAGTACAGGATCGCACCGGCGGCATCCTGGCGGGTGGTGCGGCCATGGTCGCAGGCGCGCGCCACCGCATACACATACGCGCGGCACGCGTTGAGGCCCACGTACATGTCGGCCAGCTTGGCCTGCATCAGCTGGAAGGTGCCGATGGCCTGGCCGAACTGCTTGCGCTCGTGCACGTAGGGCATCACCACGTCCATGGCCGCGGCCATCAGCCCCAGCGGACCGCCGGACAGCACCACGCGTTCGAAATCCAGCCCGGACATCAGCACGTTGACGCCACCGCCGACCGCGCCCAGCACGTTCTCTTCGGGCACCTCGCAGTCCTCGAACACCAGCTCGCAGGTGTTGGAGCCGCGCATGCCCAGCTTGTCCAGCTTCTGCGCGGTGGAGAAGCCCTTCATGCCCTTCTCGACCAGGAACGCGGTGATGCCCTTGGCGCCCGCGTCCAGGTCGGTCTTGGCGTAGACCACCAGCACGTCCGCGTCGGGGCCGTTGGTGATCCACATCTTGTTGCCGTTGAGCACGTAGCGGTCGCCGCGCTTGTCCGCCCGCAGCTTCATCGAGACCACGTCCGAGCCGGCGCCGGGTTCGCTCATCGCCAGCGCGCCGACCTTCTCGCCGCTGCACAGGCCGGGCAGGAAGCGCTGCTTCTGGTCTTCGGTGCCGTTCTTGCGCAGCTGGTTCACGCACAGGTTGGAGTGCGCGCCGTAGGACAGGCCGATGCCGCCGGAGGCGCGCGAAATCTCTTCCATCGCCACCACGTGGGCCAGGTAGCCCATGCCGCTGCCGCCGTACGCTTCCTCCACGGTCAGGCCGAGCAGGCCCTGCTCGCCGAGCTTGCGCCACAGTGCATTCGGGAACAGGTTCTCCTCATCGGCCTGGGCGGCCAGCGGGGCGATCTGCGCGGAGGCAAAATGGGCCACGCTCTCGCGGAGCAGGTCGATTTCCTCGCCGAGGTGGAAGTTCATGGTGGGGACGTGCATGGGGCGGCTCCGCGACAGCTGGAAGGGACGCGCCGGTTGGGGTGGACGGTCAGGGCCGTCCCACGGGCGATTTGGCCCAGCGTAGCGGGGTTCGCAGAAGAAGTGAACACAAATTCAAAAATTGAACATAGAATCAACAAATGGCCTACAAACGCTCCGCACTGATGGAAGAACGCCTCGCCGGCGCCCGCGAACGGATCCTGCTGGCGACCCGCGCGCTGGTGGCCGCCGGCGGCTACCGCAACGCCCCGGTGACCGCCGTGGCGGCCGAGGCGGGGGTCTCCACCGGGCTGATCTACCGCCACTTCCCGTCCAAGGCCGAGTTGTTCGTGGAGGTGCTCACCGCCGCGGTGGAGCACGAACTGCGCATCTTCGAGGCGATCGCGGCCGAGCCGCTGCCGGCGCCCGAGCGCCTGCGCCGGGCGATCACCGCATTCGTCCGGCGCGCGCTGGCCGGCCCCGGCCTGGCCTACGCCTTCATCGCCGAGCCGGTCGACCCGGAAGTGGAAGCCGAGCGCATCCGCTGCCGCCGGCTGTTCGGCGAGGTGTTCCGGCGGATCGTCGCCGACGGCATCGAGGCCGGCACCTTCCCGCCGCAGGACACCCACGTGGCGGCGGCCTGCATCGTCGGTGCCTTCACCGAGGCGCTGGTCGGCCCGACCGCCCCCAGCCGCGACGCGCACGGCGACGAAGACCAGCTGGTGGAGTCGATCTGCGTTTTCTGCCTGCGGGCCGCCGGCGCCTGAGCGCCGGTCATGCTGCAATGCGATAGAACGTGGCGGCTTGCAGAGCCCCGCTGACGCTGGTCATACTCGGGCGACAAGCCGTGGTCCAACGACTACCAGCCAGGGGTATAGAGAGTGCGGAATTACGACCTCGAGTTCCTGAAACGCTTCTCCATGGTCATCGCGCTGCTGATGGCCATCACGCTCGGCCTGATCCTGTTCGCTGCCTACCTGCACACCAGCATTCCCCCGGAAGTCTCCCCGTTGGCCGCCAAGCGCACTGAACAGCGCATCGCCCCGGCGGGCGCGGTGTATGCCGGTGGCACCGGTGCCGCCGCCCAGGCGGCTGCCAAGGCCGCCGCGCTGGCCAAGGCCGCCTCGCAGGTGGCCTATGGCGGCACCACCGACGGCAAGGTCATCTTCGACAACCTCTGCACCGCCTGCCACACCAACGGCGTGGGCAATGCGCCGACGTTGGACCACGGCCATTGGGACGCGCGCATCGCCCAAGGCAAGGACACCCTCTACAAGCATGCCGTGGAGGGCTACACCGGGCCGGACGGCGGGATCATGCCGCCCAAGGGCGGCAACCCCGCGCTCACCGAGGCGCAGATCCACGCCACCGTCGACTGGATGCTCGCCAACCTGAAGTAGATCCACGCCATGCGTGGATGCTCTTCGTTCCGGCGTCATGAGCCTCCGGACGGTCTTCTTCGGCCGGGATTGAACGTCCTTCTTCGGCCGGGATTGAACGTCGGGCGGTGCGGTTGCGCCGTGGTCGCCCCGGCTTCGGCGGGCATTGCCGCGCTGCGCGCGGTATCCACGCATGGCGTGGATCTACGGGATTTTTTACGTCGCGGGTCATTGTTCGGGCGGTATGCACACGGATCCGATCATGATCCACGCCACGTGTGGATGCTCTTCGTTCCGGCG